>NZ_DHNR01000026.1:15546-78280 GCF_002409645.1 Acetobacter sp. UBA5411 | reverse complement strand
TCTCGTCACGCCGGAAGCCGCATCCCGCCACATCATTGCCGCTCTTGCCCGCAATACGGGCGAGACCATCTTTCCGTGGCCCTTTCGGATATTACGTATGATCGATCGCCTCACCCCAAGCGTTATCAGGAGTGCGATCATGTCCCGCGTCACGGCAGACCAGAAACCACGCTAGTCTTCTTACTTCAGACCCGCCTCATAACAGGCATTCTGAAAACCACCCTTTTCGAAACATCTTATCCATCCTGAGGTACAGCGCGTTTTGTCCCTGATGAACAAAAAGGAAGCCTGCTGATCATGGAAGAGATCGTCGTCGCCGATATCGGCGGAACCCATGCACGTTTCAGCATTGCGACAGTGCGTCAGGGACGCGTCTGCTCACTTGATACACCGATGATTCTGAATGTGGCGGACCATGACACGCTGGAGAGCGCATGGAATCATTTCCGCCAGAATCTGGGACGTCCTCTTCCCCGCCGGGCGGCTCTGGCGGTTGCAGCGCCTGTCCAGACCGAGATCCTGACGATGGCGAACAATCCCTGGGTCATCGTGCGAGCAGAGTTGGGCGGACATCTGGCCGTCGACAATCCACTTTTGCTGAACGATTTTGAAGCCGTCGCTCACGCGGTAGCCCACCTTGACCATGGCCATCAACCCTACCTGTGTGGACCAGACCATCCGCTTCCCGAGAATGGAACCATCCTCACAATTGGACCGGGGACGGGACTCGGCACGGCCAGCATCATCCGAAATGGAACAGAAACCCTCGTACGCGGTGCCGAGGGCGGCCACATCGGTTTCAGCCCCTGCGACGATTTTGAAGACCGCCTGCTTGATCGTCTGCGCGCCATCTATGGCCGTGTTTCGGCCGAGCGCGTGATTTCAGGCCCGGCGATCATTCACATCTGCGGGCTTGTGGCCGACGATATGGGCGAAGTGAATCGTAATCTGGATGATAAACAGCTCTGGACACTGGCTCTCGAAGGTCATGATCAGGTTGCCATGCAGGGAATGGTCCGTTTCTGCCGACTACTGGGATCATTTGCTGGCGACATGGCTCTTGCACATGGCGCTACGGGCGTTGTCATCGCCGGAGGGTTGGGGAAACGCCTGATGAGCGTCCTGCCTCGCTCGGACTTCTTTCATCGTTTTATCGAAAAAGGTCGCTTTGAAACGCTGATGCGTAAAATTCCCGTCAGGATGATCCATTACCCGGAGCCGGGTCTGTTTGGAGCAGCGTCCGCCCTCGCCTGCCAGATGGCGCGGGAGTAACTGCCGCCCCTGACAGGCTAGGCACATAGAGAGTCTGGCCTGCATAGCCGTGCTTACGACAGGAAACACTGGCCGTCCTGTTTATGGAATAACGTTCTTCGTACTTTGCGAGAATCTGCTTGAGATGGCTTGTCGCTGATGGCTGAGACCAGAAAGCGAATAGCCCCAAACGTGTGCGGCCATTTTATAAAACATATTATTTTTTGGGGAATTAAAAGCACCTGGAGGTCCGGGCGGGAACAGGACGTTATTTCTTTTCATAGACTTAGGTGTGTAAAACTCATAAACGGAGCGTTTGCAAGTCGGGCAATCTTTCCAAAATTGTAAAACTTCCAACGCGATTCTCACCGCTGCGAATCGCCCCTCAAACACCCCCGCACCACCCCGGCACACGCCCCATCCCTGCCCTCCAGCGTCGCGCTCGGCCCGGAATACGTCACCCGCACGACGCGCCCCTCACGAAGCGACGCGGTTGCCCGGCATGTGCCATGGCCACCGATCGACAATTCCAGAGACAGCGGCCCCTTGAGATCGAGCGGCCCCTGCACCTGAGCGTCTTGCCGATACGTCAGAACCTCCTGCCCGTCGCGTTCCTCGTCCATGTCAGGCACGCCAGCGCAGGCGACGAGATCAGCGCGGGACAGGCCGAGCATGTCGTGGCGCGCGCGGGTTGGGATTGTGGTGCAGGCGGATAAAACGACAAGCGAAAGGGTGGCGGCTAGGCGCATTTTTCTCTGTCCTCTGGCGTCGGAATGTGAGATTCTGCGTTGGCTGCGGCAGCACGGAAGGACGCGCGGTCAGCAACAAAGACGATGCGGGGATGACCCAACTGCCGCATCTAGCCGGTATCGAACCCGGTCCACAGCAAACGGTTCGGGTCGCTACCGACAGAGACAAGCCGTGACGGAGCTGCCGCAGAGGGTGGAAGCTCCTCACCTGTAAAGCGTCGCTTTACACCCTCACCTGTCAAGCAATCCTTGACCGCTCAACCTGTAAGCCCGGCTTACAAGTTCGAACTATGTCGCTTTTGGAAATAGTTCACCCAAACGGATCACTCCGCCGCTTCGCCCGGAGCATTCCCCACGTCAGCAGGATAACCGAGGCTATCCCGCCTGCCGCGCCGACAAGGAGGGAGACCGGATCAAGCATCGCTCGCCGCCCGCATCTCTGTCACGAGATCATCCAACGCCTCACCTTTCGGGCTGACCCCGTGAATGTCCGAGAAATGCTGACGAGACACCAGCCCGTAAGCTTCATCACAGAACTGCCGCAGAAATCCCCACGACATACGACGCGGTCCACCCCATGTGTTGAGATAGAGCCAGTCGGCGTCATACCCATGCAGCCAGACAGCATGACCGCCCGCGATTGAGTTGTCCCGCTGTGGGTCGTAGTTCCAGTCGTCGTCCGTATCGCAGCACCATTGCGGCAGGGAGAGGCCGATATACGAGCCGCCGAGGAACGCAATCGCACGCTGGACAGACTGCCGGTTGCGCGGATCAATGGTGCCATAAGCCGTGAGGTATGACCGGCCCGGCTGCGATCCCGGCATTGCCAGCCCGAAGCGGCTCCAGTGATTCAGCACGTCCAGCTCGACAGCGCCCCGATCGGTGGCAGGCTGGTCCGGATCGAACGGCGGCGACGTGACGGCAGAGTAATTCGCCAGCACCTGGTCGTCAGTCAGCAGGATCGGAGCCTGAGCCGCACCGGTCCACGTCCGGATTGCCGACGCGACGGAAACCTGCGTGCAGCAGCCGAACCCACGACGGGGCATTCCATCCGGGCCAATATCGTCTCCATTTCTCCACATCGGCCAATCTACATTAGGGGCCCAGTTGACAGAGGCAGGGATGGTCGGGAGAAATCTTGAGAGGGGGATCGACATTTTGAATGTGCGCCGATCAATCTTGGCCGGGTTCTTCCCAAGAAATCTTGTTTTAGGAATACTCGTCAATTAATTCTCCTGTAATACATGTTTGTAAGTTTTTCCCGACCTCGCCGCATAGATAGTGGATACATCCACGTGGAATTTTTTAGCTAACGACGAGGCTTTTTCACTGGAGTTTCGTATTTCCACAACTTGGGTGTTTGTTAACCTTGCAGCATAATGCGTTTCAGAATGGCTTGGCCTTACAACATGAGACCCGCGAATATTCTTCCATCCCTCACCGTTTTTTATTCGTGTTATTGTTGTTAATGATACGTTGTAGGAGATGGCTATTTGTCGGCTAGATCTATAGTCATTTTTTATTGCGACAACATCCTCTTGTTCTAACACCGCTTTATGATGATATTGGCCGCGTTTAACTACATTGCGGTCCCACAATTCGCGGTCAGTTATGTTGTCCGACCTGCTCCCAGCAAGAATATGCTCTGGGTTTACGCACGACGGGTTGTTGCAAGAGTGGCGCGCCGTCTCGCAACGAAACAATGGGTATCCCGCCAAGGCCCGCGCTACTCGATGCGCTAAAGCGAGGCCACAATTTGTTGACTTAGCTTTTGCTATCCTAAATCGACCGTATCCAGTCCTTAATTTGCAACCCATCCAAACATGGCACTGCCCAAACACCACGCCTTCTGGGTGCATGGGTCCATCTATATCGACAAATCGCAAAAACCGCGCCTCAGCGGATGCTGAAACGATAGGAATATCAAACACGCTCGCGGTTTCGGGATTGTTGTAATTTTCTTGAATAGACGAGTTTGTGCTATCGGCACATTTAGCCTGATCCATCGGGGTTTGATCCTATGGTTTTGGTTAGGGCCGGGTGGAAGTTGGCGCTTCCTTCCGGCTCGCTTTCTTGATATCAGGAAATCACTATGAACACAATAAATGATACCAAGAAATCAGGTAAAGGGCGACCAAAGAGACCAACTACGCCAATTATGGTTCGCGTTGCGGATGACGAATTGGCGTTAATCGATGCGTGGATTTCGAAAAATGGAGCGCCCTACATCACAAGGCCAGAGGCTATCCGGAGATTGGTTTTTGAGACCCTGAAGAACGAATGATCTTTACCCCCGGCAGAGCGCGGGCCAGCGGAACGGACATGCGGAACGTGCGCGGATCGTGACGCGGAGCAAGTTTACCAAGGCGACGGGTCATCGGTCGTCCTCCACCACAAAAACCGATGGCCTGCGTTCTGCCTCTCGCAGTCGTCGCTGCAATGCAGCAGCATAATCGCGCCACCAGTCACGATCTCGGCGCAGTCGTCCGATCTCTGTTTCATCGGCGCGAATTTCACGCTCACATTTCTCAATAGCGACGGAGTAGATGGATTCAGGATCGAACATGGTCGGCATCAGCGGGTCCACGGGTAGAGAGCAAAAACGAGCGTCACGCAGACCCCGCCGGTCCAGAGACCGACGAGGAATGCGAGGATGGTGGAGACGATCACACGCCGAGAGCGGCCAGAGCCTGAGCCTCGGTCATGCCCGTGCTGGACCGGACGGCAGACACGCCGAGAAGCCCCTTGAACACTGAGATGATCGTGTTGAGCGCGGAGTCCGCGGTCTTGGCATCGGCCAGAACGGACGCAGACAGAGCAGACCCGGCACCAGAGATCGCGGCTTCAATCGCGCTCGCAACCGTGGACAGATCCGTCAGCACGCTATCGACGCGGGTTTTCCAATCGGTGTCGTTGTAGGTGATTGTCAGCGTGGACCCGGCAGCGGACGAGAACGCGTTGAGTGCGCCGGATAGCGCGACCTCTGCCGCCTCAATCGCCGGGACGTAGGCGGAAATGGCCGGGAACTGCGCCGAGAATGCAATGACAGCGGCGGCGGCGTTGAGACCTGCCTGCCCGTAGTTCTTGATCTTGGTCACGTCGAGGGTGATCGTGGTGACGCCGCTTGATGTGGACACGGTGCAGGCAGCAAGGGCTGCTCCGGCCAAACCGAGGGCAGACGAGCGCAGGAGATTGCGACGAGAGAGCATTGGCATTGTTCCATAAAAAAAGCCCGCACGATGGCGGGCTGTGTGGGGACTTTATCGGGATCTGCCGGTGGCTATCCGGCAGGCAGCGACGTGATAACTAAATGCCTGTTATGGCAACTTAGGAGATGCTGGAGACTTAAACAAAGGTCGGCTAGATAATTGCTCTGATAACTTATGTGACCATTTCTGCATTGGCCGCTCGACGATATGCCAACTGGCAATAGCGCATAGTGCAGACATTAAAAAATCAATAGTTCCAGCGCTTATTAAAGAGATAGTGGGGAAATAGAGAAATATTAATTTTTCTATCGGCCAAGCGTATAAATATACACCATATGAAATATCTGTTTTGTTATTTATTTTTGTTAAAATTCCTTTATTTACAAGAAAGCCAAATGACAAAATGGAATACGATCCAAATATAGAAAGCCCTATTTCAGCATATTTCCCTAGAAATAGAAACAAAATAGATATTGTTGACGATATAAAAAACAGTGTCCATGACCACGCTCTAAGCTTTGGTGCCACAGCCCATGCAGCGCCACACATAAAAACCATGCACAATCTGAAGAATGTGTTCAATTGCGCATAATGGCTTTGAGACAAAATATAAAAAGATATTAGGAAAATTATCAGTAAAAAAACGGCAGAAGACCTTTTGAATATACCAGATAGCCCTAGTAAAACAACAATCACATAACATGAAAATTCATAACTTAGTGACCACATCGCTCCATTCAATGATGGATATGGTTGTCCGTCAAAGACGTGCGGCAATATCGGCGCACGAAGCATAGGTATATTGATAATCTGTCGAACTACATGCCTGGGAAGTTCGGCTATTGGCGTCCCAGCGAGAGGACCAACGATAAGAAGGCAAAATATAAATGAGGCAATATAACCTGGATATATCCTAAATATCCTCTTTATAAAATATGATGAAATAGAAGATGATCTAATAAAGCTGGTTACTATAAAATATCCACTTATTATAAAAAATCCATCTACAGCAACTTCTCCAAATGATAAGCTTCCAAATATTGATGTTAGTATTTCTCTTGATCTATTCCCATCCTTTAGTTCTGGTGTATGTGAAACAATCACAAGGAAAGCAAAAAATAAACGCAAAAAACCGAAAGAATTTTTGTGTAACTTCGCCATGATTGCCTCTGCAATAATCTTAAATGAGCATTAGCACGGAGATACCGCCCATTAAAGATCGGTTCCTGCGTCTATTTCCTCCTCGAAATTTCTGTATCGCAGCATTGAATATCGCGCACGAGAATTTTCTAATTATTGCGTTAGGCTTTCGGCACTTTCCCCGGCCTAGTCTCATCGGGATGCAGGCCGAGTTTCGCAGCGACCTCGGCCCGCGGCGTATCTGCTGGAACCATGACCGCCTTCTTCCCCGGTTGATATGCTGCTACGTTCCAGCCCCGAGCCTGCCCGATCGCGGAAATGATCGTGTAGACGACTACCCAATGGCTGCCGGGATGAGGCGGTCGCCAGAACCTGAGCGTCAGGGCGCAGGACGCAATAGCGAACGAGACGAGCGCCACGAGGTCGCCCGCATACGGCTCAGGAAGTGCTGAGTAGAGCCACGTCAGGGCTTGTTGTGTCGGGTCCATTGCTGGCTCCAGTTTCGATAATGGATTTCGCCGTTGGCATGAAAGAAAAGAGGGCCGTAGCCCTCTTTTTATCCGCTCGTGATGGAAGCACCTGTATCAACGGCCCACGGATTGCTTTCAGCATCGGTGAACGTCGTCGCGCCTGCCGTCTCCTTGGTGAAGTCCGGGCTCCAGATCGCCGTGCCTGTTCCGTCATAGACCGTGGCGGAGTAGATCTTGCCTGCATTCTCGGCGAGGTGGCCCACGGCCATCTGATTAGGAGTGCCCGCGGGGTTGATAGAACCGTATTTACTCGCACTGCCATTAACCGGCGCGCAGGTCGTGTAGGTTTTGCCGCCATCCTGCGAGACATGAATGACGATACCCGATGCTGGGATCACGTTGCCCAACTTGTCAGTATAGCTATCCGTCAACGAGATATTTGCCACCGAGTGGAACGTAACGCGCCCGCTCAACGATGCGGGTAGTGTCGCAATCGAGTAGCAGTAAGCTTTGTTGTTATCGTAATACTGAACGATAACCTCTCCGCCAGTTCCGATCAGTAGGTTGAACTGACTGGTAAGTGTGGTAGCGCCCGATGTCGGATAGTTTCCGACCAGAAGGCTTAATGTTGATGCATTGACATAGGAATCCAGTTCGCAGTCAACAAAACATTCCACCACGCTTCCGGCAAGAGCCTTTGCCGTCCCGGTAGTCGCTGCGCCAGCACCTGTTGCAGTAGCAGCCAGATACGGCGTGATTTCGTTCAATGTGATCTCAATCGCTGATGGATCTGTCAGGCTGCCGTTGTTCGTTGAAGAGATTGTAACCTCTGCCGCCGACGCGCCAGTATATGTCACTTGAACCGGGACCGTGGAATCTGCCTTGAGTGTCGCAGTTGCCGGGGAGAACGTGCCACCAGCGCCACCGTCAGACAATGTGACGACTACATCAGCAGCCGGACCAGCATTGTTTGCTGCCAGCGTGATCGGAATAGCCGCACCCACAGACCCGGTAGCAGCGGCCTTGAGCGTATAGCTATCGGAGTTTTTCGGCGGGGTTCCGGTCACAGTGTTGGAATGGGCGCTTTCTCCGCCCCCTCCAACTGCCGTGGCATAGTACGAGCGCACAGAGCCCGTCGTGAGCAATGTATCCGTGAACGACGTTGCCGTGCCGGGAATTACATAGAGAGGCGCAGAATCATTCTCAGCATCGTAGATCCTGTAGACGCTGATAGCCGTGCTACCGATTGTCGCAGGAGGCGTAATGCCAACCGTCACACGCCCGGATGAATCCTGTCCCGGAGCTGCCAGGGTAGGCGCACCTGGCGCTGTGAATTCGACCGCAGTGTCGACAATGTCGCCTGCACCCCAGACGAACGTAAATGCACTCTGCGGTGCCAGCGTGGCGACAAACGATGTGCCAGTCTGACTATCAGTGATTGTCACTGCCCGGATAGTCGTCAGCGGGTTGAGAACAAACAAGATACGTGAGCCATCCGGGTTGAGAAACCCTACATTCTCCACATCAGTCGCAGAAACATTGTCATGCTGCCAATTTTCAGTGCCGGAAGGGGTTCCGACTGCGAACGAATTGGAACGCATGATCCGCGCGCCGCGCTGCACGTACTTCATCAGATGCGAGAACAGGTAATACTCAAGATTACGTGTGAGAGTGCCGGATTTATCATTCTGGACGGTGACCAGAGGACGACACTGCCACGTCCCTAGTATTTTCCCTTCGACAGGAGCGCCATTCTGATCCAGGAAAATGTTCCAGAGAACCAAGGCCTTCGCTCCTGCGCGCACAGAGGCAATGCAGAGATCGGCTGCGATGGTATTGAGCCAGGTGACGTTATTCGCACCGGTGAATGTGATCCACTCGGTATGGTACCAGTCTTTCCCCAGCAGACGCATAGTCGGCTGGGCCGTAACCACATTGCCGTTGTAACCATGGAGCGCCACGCCATCGACAGATGCGAGTGCCTGCGAACCCGCCGTGAGGGAGGCAGTATATGTTGCCACATCACCCCAATTACAGTCGCCTGCAAGAATTCCAACATCCGCAAACCCTGCATTGTCGAGCGCAGACCGTAGGACCACGTAGAACGATGCCAGAGCGTCTGCCGTCCAACCACAGGAAGGGTAAACCGCGCTGATACTCTGCGGTTCGTTCTGGCCCGTGACCTGAGAAAAATGAATTCCGCGCTTGGCGTACTCCTGCAGAATGAGGACGTGGTAGTTTGCGTAGGCCGTGTTGTTCGCAGCGTTGCTGACGAAGTTTCCGCCGATAAGCGATTTATTGGTCTTCAGATAGGCAGGCGGCGACCACGCAGCACCCAAAAACCAGATCCCCGGATTTTTCTGGAGGATTTTCTGCAGGATCGGGATGACGCACTGTTCGTCCATGGCGATCGAGAAATTCGACCAGCTACCATCTGTCGAAACGTCATCGTATGTCTGGTACGTCTGGTAGGTGTAATCAGAACTGCCGAAACAGACACGCAGGCAGTTCTGGCCGTTCGTGACAAAAACCTCTTCCAGCAGAGCATCAAGCTCGGCTTCGGTCAGGTAATTCATCAGGACATAGGCCGAGCTTGCCGTCAGCGCGCCGCCGGTTCCGATAAACTCTTGATACAGCGTCATCGGGTCGACAACGATCTGGTATCCCGGCACATCAACAAGAGACCCGGTTCCAGTCAGGGTCATCGGGGCCATAGGCGATGTGACGGCCATGTCCGTGCTGATGCCACGAGGCAGGAAATTGTCGCCACGGCTGAGGGTGGTGACTATTGTGTTCGTTCCGCTGCCACCTGTTTTAGAAGCGGCCTCAATAGCGGCAGCCGCCGTGGTCACGACCCCACCAACCGTAATTTTCTGACCAGCAATGTCTGTGCTGCTGGACGCATTACCCGCGACAACGAGGCCTGTGGTTTTGAGGTTTCCCTCCTCATCCACAGCGAGGTTATTTCCCTCAGACGGGACCATAACCCCGCCAAGCGTGGTGGCTGTCGCCGGCTCCAGTGTGAACGAAGATCCGCCGCTACCACCACTCCCTGCCGCCTGCTGGAGGGCGGTGTTGAGAGAGACCTGCTCACCCCCGAACGTGACCGGGTTGTCACCAATGTTCGTGCCGCTCGAACCAGCCACAACTAGGTCAGAGGTAGCCTTTTCAATGGCTGTGGAGACGTCGTCCCCGGTCGTGTATCCGCCAGACGTGATGGTCTGCGCGGCCTGCTCAGCAGAGGTCGCGGCTGTCTCAGCAGCAGAAACCGCCGACGTAATTGAGTCGACAGCGACCCGCGCGAAGCTTCCGCCACTGGTTCCGACGATTGCGTCCGCGCTTTCGAGAGAAACTGCCGGGAGATTGCTGAGAGATACGTCGGTCATGGGATCAGATAAGCTCCGGTATCGTCGGTGAGATAGATGCCGTTCAGGGCGAGTGCATTGGTCGGGATGAGGTTGTTCGGCGGGTCAGTCGCAGGCGTCGCCCGTGTGATTTTGATCTCGATCGGAACAGCCTTCGTGCGGCCCTCGGTGGTTTCGACCGTGACCACGACACGCTGTTTCGTACCGGGGCGACCTGACGCCAGCATGATGACGACGGTCTCGCCCTGGTAAACATCAGCCCACAGATCGGTGAGGTCGTATGTCAGGCCGGTCGTATCGGGGAATGTGACTGATACCGTCTCAATCGTGTCGCCCGTGTCAGCCAGCCATGCCGAGAAATCGACCGCATAGTCGAGAATGTCCGCGCTGGATTTCGCTGGGAACCGCGCCTTGCACTGGCAGGACGAACCGCTGAACATCGGGATGATCCCGCGTATCCGCAGTGCGTCCCACGTGGAGACACCACCGCATACGTCGGGCGATGCGTCCGCCGGGACAACGTAGGTCCGGGCTGCTGACGGAATGAGAGTGTCAGGCAGAGACATAGGCTTCATCCATCAGATTGAGGGCTAACGTCTGCCGGGCTCTGAGCCGGTTTAGCCAGCCGATGCCGAACGTCGTGAATCCGCTGAGGCGGCGGTAATACTGCTCCTGCAACTGGCCGAGATAGAGGATGTGCAGGGCGTTCTGAGCCACCGCACGCTGAGACAGAGCAGCGCGTGTCACGGGTCCGAATATCCCATCCGCCGGAACGGTCAGACGTAGCTGGATGAGCTTCATTCTCTCCCGGTCCAGCCATTTTGTCTGAGCATCCACGCTCGCTGCCTGAGCCGTGCCAATCTCTGCGAGAGAATAATCAGGACCAGCCA
Organism: Acetobacter sp. UBA5411; assembly: GCF_002409645.1. Classification (GTDB taxonomy): domain Bacteria; phylum Pseudomonadota; class Alphaproteobacteria; order Acetobacterales; family Acetobacteraceae; genus Acetobacter. The sequence continues at coordinate 67,206 of NZ_DHNR01000026.1, read as the reverse complement.
TGACCGCATGATCGAACCCCATCAGATCGACGCCCGCGCTCAGGCTGTCTCCGTAAACCGTGTTCCAGAATCGGGTGCGATAGATCGCCGCAGCCGTTTCGCGGCCAAGGTCGCGCATGTCCGATGCGAGTAAGGGGCGGTCGAGCCACGACATCAGCGTGCGTGGCGTGATCCCCATGTTCGTGCCAATCAGCGGACCACCGCCGATCGTGCCGTAAAGATAGTTCCCGGCGTCATTGGGGTTGTTCTGAAATCCACCCTCCCAGTGGAGCGTGAAATCGAGGCATGGGGCAAAATTCGGGGCGGTCACAGCACAGCAAACCCGAAATGGTGCGCCACGACGCCACACGCCACACCAACACCCACGGAGATTCCGAGCGTCACGTAGGTCCGTAAGCTGCCAATCCGGTCCAGTTTGTCGTTGAACTGCGTGAAGCCGGTAGCGAGTTGTTTCTCAAGCTGTTCGGCGCGGGCTTTATTTTCAGCTGACAGGACGGAAACTTGGTTCGATAGCGATTGCTGGCCGTCTTCGAGTTGGTCCACGCGATGTCTGAGAATACCGATCTCGACATTGAGTGTTGGTGCTTGTGTCTCAGACATTCAGTGTTCCAGAAATGAAAAAACCCGCTCGGGGCGGGTCAGGAAGTGAGAAAAGTGGGCGATATTACGATGTGACAGTCAGAAATTTTGTTACCTGAGCGCCTGTGCTGTCGTAATAAACAATGGTTAATTTTCCCGCAGACGTGCTGAAGTAGATTGCGGAAACCATAGTATTCCCTTCCCCACTTTTATTGGTGGATGTGGAAATCTTCAGAGTGTTTAGTGCAGCTACCTGATTATTTGTATTAGATATTGCGTTATTTAGATTGTTTGTATTTGTGTTTAGCGTCTGATTTGTGGATGACAGGCTTTCGAGCGTTGCAAACTGACCGTTCGTCCAATCCTGTGTAGCGAGGATGTAGTTTGCTGTTGTCCCGTCAGAGTTGTATCCGAACAGGTAGGGCGCGCTGACCGAATTACTGTAATAAGCCCCGGTTATCTGAAGATCGACAGTCGCCCCGCTTGTATTCGCGTTGGATGCGACATAATTCCCTTTGGCCTGCCACGTATTGTTGCCGTATCCGACAGACGGGAACGCAACAGCATCGGCGCCATTAGGTGTTACCTGAAGATACGTGCCAACTCCGCCGAGACCAGACGCATAATTGGCGATCTGGACGTTCTGGACGCTGAAGTTCCCAGACGCCGCAGAGCCGTTGACGTAGTTGCTAGTGACCCACGACTGGAGCGCGTAGCCAGAAAACAGGCTCTGCCAAGTTGCGCCGTCCGCGCCAGGCGTCGTCGTGTTCGCGTCCGCTGTGGAGACGTAATATCCACCAGAATACTGCACCACAGCATATTGCGGATACCCTGAAATATCCGTCGAAAACGTACTGTCCCATTCCGAGATTCCGCGAGCCTGCAATGCCTGAACTGCCAAAGACAGCATGTTCAGGATGCCATTCCAGTCTGCCCCATATGGGGGAACGCCCCCCGCTGTCGTTGGTGTAAAATTCTCAGGCGGAAAACCGACGGACAATGAGGCGCGGCCGCTGGTCGAGGTTGTCGCGGGAAGTGGCGATGTTATGTCGGCCGTTGCCGCACTGGAGCCGAACGCGGTTCCAAACAGCGTGGGGGAGTCTGCGTTTTTCATGATACTTTCTCGTATGAGATCGCGCAACCAGCAATGCGCGGAAGGACGCCCGAGTTCTGGATAATGGCAGCCTGAACTTGGGTTAAAGTGAAATCATAGCAGATGGTCATCGTCATATCGCCGCCGTCTTTGACCCAGATATTCCCACTGCTTGAGAACAGCATCATCAGGATCGAGTTTATGGAAGTGACAGAGCAATCTGATATGTTTGCGAGAGCCTTCGCCTGTATCAGTAACCGGAAAGCATCGTCGGTCAGTGCGTAATTTGAGGTTGTCGGCTGCCCTGAGTAAAAAATCCCCTCGTTGAACGGCAGCGCGGATCCGGAACTGTCATCGGCCTCCTTGAAGCCGATGAATCCGGTAGGGGCCACTTTCAGAACGCGACTGACCCCGACAATGCGGCCCCACACATCCAACCCGTAACCAATGGCTGTGTTCGGGTTCCAGATATTGTCATACCAGGAATCAATCAGGGTTGACGGATCAATGGCCTGATTCCACGCATCAATGATCGTGCAGAGCGCAGGACTATTCGCGTATTGCGAAAGGACGGTCTGCTCGATGTTCTGCATTATGAAACCGTGACTGTGATGTCCGATGCGTCCAGCGTCGGGATCTGGTCAATGTCGAAATCCGCAACAAAGCCCGTGGGTGATGCCGCCGTCCCGATGGTGATCTCAATAATCGTGACCCATGAACCGACAGCCGCGACCGCCGTGTAATAAGCGCTCGAATAGAGAATCCCACCAATAGTGGCGTTGTCGTCGTCATCGAATGCAGCGAGGACAGCGGCCTGAATACTCGCCGTCGCTGTGGACGGCACATCCACCCCTGAGCGGATCGTGACGTTGAAATACGTGGCCGTCGCAGTGGCGCGGGTGAACTTCACAACATAAGAGGGTGGCGTTGTGTATTTGCGGTTTGGGTCCGTAACCGTGACACTCGTTGTCCCGACATACGGGCAGCCAGGCGGTTTTTTCTCAAGGATAGCCAGAGCCACATCCTCGTCAGTGCCGCCGTTTACACAGACGAACAGTCCGTAAGCGTCGATGGAAACGCCACCAACAGTTGCCGCTGCCGATGTGGGATTGTCCACAGCGTAAACAGATGTGACACCATCCACCTCACCGACATTTGACGCAATGGCATCCAGCACGTTGACACTGTTCATGGCGACGGATGCGGACCGCCGCTTCTCGAATGCAACCCGGCCTTCCTCGTCCGATCCCTCAACGCCCGCACTCGGATTGCTGACGGATGTGAGGCCGGAGATCGTCTGATAGGTGCTGACACTGTTCGCAGCGCAGGCAATAGCCCCGCTGGTCGTACAGGTGAATGTCCCGGTGCCCTTGCCGGTCTCGTCAATCGTGATCGCGCCATCGGCAGAATAACGATAGCCCGCGCTGTCCTGTATCAGCGTTCCTTCTGGGATCACCACCGACGGAACGCCCGCGCAGACGACCGTGACGACTGTTGAGGTCGCCCCTTTTCGGCTCAGAAAGTAAATGTTTCCGATCGCGTCCTGCAACCGACCAGAGGCGCGCGACGGGTCAACGCCATTCAGAACGGCGAGAATTTGCGCGTAGGCGTCACCAAGAGCAGCCGTAAAAGACGTGGCAATCTGCCCCTGCGGTGTTGAAATATCCGTGTTCAGGTTGCCGCCCATGGCAGAGTTGAGATCTGCCAGAGCGCCAGTCAGAATGTCGCTTTCGGCGGGCGCAACAAAGCCAGCGTCTGTGAACGTCGCGGTCGGAACTGATGTTGTGCCATTAGATGTTGACACTGGAAGTCTCGCCGTCGTCAGTTGTGAAGAGGATTGCGCCAGTCAGTTTCCGTGCTTTTGTCAGGCCAGCGACAAGACATTGAGCCGACGCGCAGTCCGGCACTGTCAGGGCCGCCGCCTCTGCCTGCGCTTGGAATACGGCGGTTGAGTTTGTGCGACCGAGTATCTGCGCTTTGTAAGGCAGACCGCGCGTTGTGTCGTAATAAGCCTCGCCACTGAACACACGCACGGCAGACGAAATATCCTGCCCGATGGCATAAGCGCCGGACGCGACAGCAATGTTACCGCTCGCGTCGAGAAGTAAATCCCACGTCGTTCGGTCCAGCAGCAATGTGTTCATGATCGGCCATAAAAAAAGCCACCCAGAGGGCGGCTGTCGGAATTTTGGCGAAGTTAAACGAATATGCCGGGTTTTATGCAATAATGCAAGGACTACATCTTCCTGTCTTCCTCAACGTCGCGCATGTAGTGATCGAAGCTATCGCCGAATAGCCTGCGGATCGCGTCCACCTTGAAACGGTGCGGATAGATCACCTTCTCACTCTGATGCGATAATCCCTCAACATCCCAGACAAGCCGTTTGACCATTCGCAGGAGCGCCATCGCGTTCTTGAATGTCACGTCCGGATTGCGGCGGCGCATGTCCAGCAGAATCCAGATAGCCGCATCAATCTCATCAATGGTGAGCGGTTGCGCCCGGTCCTCGTCTCCAGCTTTCGCGGGGTTAGATAACTGGCGCAATCGCTCGATTGTTGGCTTTTTTGGCGGCATCAGGCCGGTGATAGCATCATTTCGGGCTTGTGGGTTGACGTTTTTATCCCAGGTGCCAGCCCGCGGGGGGTTTCGTTATTTCTGGATACTCGGAGCCTGCCGGTTGACGCTCTTGGTCTCCCATCAGTCTGGTTCTGTTGTTGCGGCCTACTCCGGTGCGCTCGTCTGGCTGCCTTTGCCGTTCTCGGTATGCGTGTGGCTTTCAAGGGAGATATTGCCCGCTTTCACATCTCCCGTCGCCGTGATCCCGCAATTCACCTGCATACTGGCGGCATCCACAATGAACTGCCCCGCCGTCTTGACGTGAATATTGCCGTCGATCCAGCCTATATATTCCTCTGGAGCAGCGTTCAGCAGGCCGCCGATATAAACCGCGTCGGCCCAGTCATTGACCCGGAAAGACCCCGGAACGGCGGCGGCGCGGTTAGCTTTGACGTTGGAAATGTCCCGCCCCGCAATCATGATGAAGCCAATGTCACCAGCAGCCGGATCGCAGATTATGGCCCGCGTTCCGCCTTGGATGCGGATATACGGGACGTTGTGCAGGATGCCTCGCTCTGTCGGGTTGCCTCGACCGTCCACCTGATGCACGAGAATCTGCACATCGACAAAACCGACCGGCTCCAGCCCGGTAGCAGAAACGGACAGCACCTTCACGGGCATATTCGACCCCATCAGGCTCATGATGCGGTTGATCTGTGCGTTTATCGCCGTGAAACCGCTGCCACTGTCGGTCTGGCTGAGAGTGCCGAATAGCCTATCTGCCAAAATACACCTGCCCTGCCATATCGGGGCGCGCTGCCTCGAAATACGTTGTCCACTGTCCGTCCGGTGTTTCTGACTGGAGATCGTGCTGCACATTCACGACCACCCAGAGGCCGTTAGATGGTAGGTGCGTTGCGCCGCCAGACACGCCCGATATCTGCCCGTTTGCCGCCAGCCAGCCCGCTGGTGAGTATTGGCTGTTCAGTTTGATTGTCGTGTGAAAACTGATCTGACTGTTGAAGAGCGTCCGAACGGCTGTTCCGCCCTGAGAATACGCCGGATAGCCCATCATTCCAGTGTCTGCGGATACCTCGACCTGATATTGCTCATCGGCCAGATACTCATACGGCCAGACCCTCAGCGTGTTCATCGAGACGAAATACACGATACGAAAGGCGTCCCGGACCCGACTCAACTGATCGGCGGCGGTTCCCTCATAATAGACCGGGCCTGACGTTACAGCCGTGACGCCGTTGTTCTCGAATGTCAGTCCGGCCTTTGTCGCAATGGCCTGAAGGATATCGGCAACAGATACCGCACCATTGAACTGCGTGGTCGAAATCTTCGTAGCCGATAGAATTGACATCGACATGGCTGTCACCATGAAGGCCACATTCGGTGCGCCCCCAAAATCAACGAACCCCTCTGTCACGCCTCCATAAAATACCTCTTGCCACTGGCCACCATCAGAGGCCCGGACGGTAACAGTGTTGTTGCTCTGCGCGATGATGCCAGCCTGCACGACAGACAGCGCGTTCATCACTGACAGGCTCATGCCCTCGATCCTGAGAGCGCACATGGACCCGGCTTCGACGCCTGCATTCACGATCTGGCAGGAAACGCGAAGACCATTGAATGTCCGGGTCTTCTGGTTTCCGTTACTGTCGAAGATCGTGAAAGAAACCTCGATCTTCTTCTGTGTGAAGCTGGTGTCAGACATTCTGACCCTCCTGATAAATCAGAACATATCGGTCAGTGAGACCGGTATAGTCAGGGTCTGACGATCCTTGCGTGTCCACAAACGAGAGATCGCCGGGGAAACCGTAGCAGGATTTGCGGATGATCCACGTTCTGTCCTGACACAACACACCAGCAATCGTGAGCGTCCCGGACAGATACACATCCATGAATAGTCCGGTGGATAGCTGGTATATTTCCAACTCCACAGACGACCCGGACAGTGGGACCGTGACGCTCTGGCGCGGGGTGGCATTGAGCGGAATGGTGACAGGGTCGGTCAATTCACGCTCCCTGTTGCAAGGGCTGCTGTCGTGGCGGAACTGTTCGTCTGCGTCTGCACGTTGCCTGTATTCACTGACGACGCACCAGACGGCTGACCTGTTTTCCCTGCCGTGTTTGTGGTGCTGTGCTTGTGGGTCACACGCACCTCTTCCACCATGATTTCAGCGAACAGAAGGGTAACACCGCGCTCAACAGAACGACGGATCGCATAGCCGACGACGTTCATGTTCGCGTATGAGATTTCCGGCGTTGTGACGTGATAGAGATTCAGGTCAGCAACGAGCGCGTCCAGATTGGTCATGAACTGCTTTCTGATCGCCAGATCTGAAGTTGCGCCCGTGGCACCAAAAGCAGACAGAAGACCGCTTATCGCGCTGATATTGCCGTAGCTCATAGCCGACCCATCACAGAGCATTTCGATCATGATCTGCGAAGGAAGGCGGATCTTATTGTACGACATGAATGCGCCATTTTCCTGCGGGGCGTCCGTCTTGCGATACTGGCTCCGTATGTCGATGGCCCGCACGCGGCCAGCCGTCAGCACGGGGTTATTGCTGCTATCGAACAGGCCCCATACCTGATCCTGCTTATTGACCAGATACGATTGAAGCAGCGTATCCAGTTCAACAGACGCCACGGCTTCACCGCTGGAAATGACAGTGGACCACAGTTTTGGCACGCCAGAGCCTGAGATCACATTTGCTGTGACCGGCTGCAATACGGTGGTCATAGCCATTACTGTAGCCCTCGGTTTGATTGACGAGCGAGGAAGCGAGGATCGTTGAACGCAGTCTGCACAGCCTGTTTGATCGCGTGCGGGTCGCCGCCCAGCGCGTTGATCGTGACGTTCGCGTTCACGCTCGAACTGTTGCTGACGGGCTGCGTAGACGTGGACGCGCTCACAACCCGCGTTGCATCTCTGGAAGCGTTCAGATTAGCCAGCACACCATCGGAATACCGGGTGCCAGCCGTGCCGTTGCCGTCATGCCCAACAACCCCGGTTTTCAGCCAACTGGATGCGCCGCCCATACCCTGATTGTGGGCGTAGGCGAGGGCCGCCAGCTTCTGTGCTGCCGATGCGCCACGATACGCGCTGTTGTGCGTCGTCAGATATTGCGCGTTCAGAGAGCTGTACGCCTCGAAATACCGTTCCTGCATGTCGGGATTTGAGAGGAATGACGCTCTGGATGGCGTCGTCTCGCCCAGATATTTCGCCGCGTCCGCTATGGCTGATGCGCTCATCTGGTATCGGCCAGCGTAGGCGTTGTGATAGCCGCCCATCTGATCGTATCGAGCATGCTCGATGCCTGCGACTGTGCGGGTGTAGATGTCATACTGCGCCTGTGTCGCGCCGGTCTGGGACAGAAGGCCGCCCGCCTTGTATGGTGTTCCGGCGTCCGCCATGGCCTGCTGGCGATAGGAGTGGCCGAGGCCATAGCTGGAAAGCTTGTTGTCTATCCACGAAGCGCCGGTGGCATTGTCGTCAAACCAGCGTCGGACGCGACCGCCATGCTTATACGCCTCATAGCCGCCGACAGCACCGGCAGCCGCAACCGCAATTTCCGGCGCTCCTATAGCAGCCGCAACGGCGCCAATCGCGCCAGCACCACGGGCCATGGTCGCTAGTGTTGCGGCAATTCTTATGAATTTTGATCCAGCCCAGAGAGCAAAAAGGCTTTCAGTAACCCGCTGCCAACCACCAAGAGCCTGAGCCACACCATCAGCAGCAGACGCGAACTGCTCCACATCCTGCCCGACCCTCTGCCAGTCGATAGAGCGCAGGTAATCAGCGAACATTTTGACGTCTGTGCCGACCGCTCGCCAGTCAATGCCCTTAATCCCATCGCCTATCTGCTTGGCATAGGTTGGGATATCCTGTCTGATCCACCCTTGATTTTTGTCAATGAGAGCTGAAACCCACTGCATCATGTCATGCAGTTCAGGCGTCAGGCTAGTCATGATCGTGCGACCGAACGCCTCTGACTGCGCGGTGAGCTTAACCCAATCAGCGAGCAACTCTCCCGACTCCTCAGTATCCGCCTTCTTTGGCGCATAGTCCTGCAATGCGGAGTAGAGCGCTTGTATTTTCTGCGGACCTTGCTCCAGCATGTTGATGAAGCCCTGTGAGAACCCAGCCTGCTGACCGAGCGCAGAAAACAACTGCGGCCCCATACGCTGGGCAGCCCGTGCGAGGTCAGGAAGCATCTCGTTCATGCTTCGAAGTTGGCCGTTCGCATTCTGTAGACCGACGCCCATCTGCCCGAACGTGATGCCGAGATTTCGCCGCCCGTCGATCGTCTGAAACTGCGAAACCAGAGACTGCATGGATCCAGACACGTCGTCGGCCGTGCCGCCGAAAGACTTGGCGACGTTCTGCCACGCCCCGAGGTTTTGGGCTGAAACGCCAAGATTTCTGGACAGATTGCCAAGCGCCACGTTTGTGCGTGTGTTGTCCTGCACGAACGCCTTCAGGCTCTTGCCTGCTGTCAGGACCGCGAAGAAAGAAAGAGCCTCGCGTGACAGGGACCGAATGGCCTGCGCGCCAGTTTCGCCAGCGTGAGACAGGCTCTTGCCTACGTCCGCCGAGGATTTTTCGACCTTCTTGAGGGAGGTTTCCGCTTCCCGCTGGCCTTTCTTCAGGTCGCGGGGGTCGAGACCGAGCGTGACAACGAGGGCATCAATGACGGTTGCCATTATCTATTGAACCTTTTGACAATGGCGATTTCAAGCAAGTCCTCGAAGTCCTCGCTGTCATAAATCGTCTGAAGTTCATGAAGGGTGGCGACACCCTCCATAATTACGATTGCGTGTCGCTCATCGACGTTTCGGACTGCGGCGCAGGGCCGTTGTTTTCCACCGCCAGCATCATGGACAGCAGGGAGAACAACCGGCCTGCGCCCTTGAAAAAATCCACATGCAGCTTGAACGCCTCTGTCTGGAGCCAAGCCACGGTCGGGATTTCTTCGATCTGGGTCTGCGCCAGCGTCCAGTTCAGTCGGGTGTTCGGGTTCGACGGATCGGGCAGCATTTCAATCTGCTGCATCAGCCGGTCAAGAAGTTCGTCCATTCTGTCCGGATTCATGCCCGCGAAGATGCCGATGCCAGCCGCCGCCACGGACGCCATGCCGCCACCCTCAACGATGCCCGGAATGTCGCCACCAGACGCCGCCGCCGCTTGGAGACAGTGACGCCCCCATCTGTCAGCCTCAATGGCCGACATGCGGGTAATGACGAACTGCTTGCCTTTGTCGTCGCCATCGTGCGGGACGGTGACGGTTACGCTCTTGAGGGCCATATCAGATACCTGCCGGAGTTACGGACTGCCAGCGGATCGAGAAGGCCCGAGCCTCAAGAACACGCGCTGCTGCTGGCAGAACGCTGGCCGCTCGCAGGATGCCGTTGACCATCGTGTATTTCCGGCCTGTGCTGGTCAGTGTGATTTCACCACCGAGACGATAGAGCGAGCGTGACGTCTGCTGCGCCGCCATGATCGTCTCGAACACAGGAACACTGACACTGGCCGCCGAGAATGAAACTGTCTGGTCAACCGGGTTCGGCACCCAGCCTGCATTCAGATACCCGTCGATCGACATTTGCGTTTCGGCCATCTCCAATTCTGGAGCGTCCCATGCCCGGTCTGCCGCGTAATTCTGGAGCGTGACAGGAGCCTGCAATAGCGACGTGACAGTGATGACGAAGATCGAATTGGCAGAGGTGATATCGAGATCAGACATGTTACTGTACCTCCACGCTGTTGAGGGTTATGCTCTGCACAGACTGGCCATCGGAATACCAAAGCTGCGCGGGCGGCGTTGTGCGTTTGACACGATAAGAAGCGGCGGCAGTGCTGATGTTCGGTTTCAGGTAGTAGCCATTATTGACGACGCTATCCGCCGCCGTGGTGACGCCCGCTGCATTGTTGATTTGCTGCTTCTGGAGCGTGGTCAGATTGACGCCGGTCTGGATCATGCCGAACGAAAGGGCTTGCGTGATTGTGTCCTTGAGCGAGGCTTCAACCAACGTATCGCCCTGCGTGTTGTAGGGGATATTTCCCGTCGTCAGCAGGAGATTGATGAGATCAGTCGTCAGATTGCTGTTGAGCCATATCTGATTGACGTAGCTGTCTGCCCACAGGAACTTTCCGGAAACCTGTCCGGGGCGCATGAATACGAACTGGCTCGCACCGTTCGCATACTGGCCGTAGAACGAATAACCATTGGTGATCAGCGTTGATGCTGTTGAGCCATCCGTAACAGCCGCCTCGACAAGGCCGGACGCATCCTCAATGAACGCCAGCGTCTGCCGTCCGTCCGTCGTATCGAATGACAGGGAGGCCATCCACGCCATCGCCAGAGCACAGGACAGAACGTCCGTGTCATAGATGGCCGTCACGCCGCTGATGTTCTGGGTGGCGAGCCACGGTCCCAGAGCGGTCGTGTTGCCTGTCGTCGCGGCCTCGGTTGTGTTGTCCGCCAGAGCGCAATAAATCTGCTGATTCTGTGTGCCTACCCATGTGGCGACGGCCTGCGCGTTTGTGAGCGCCAGAACTGTGTCAAATACCAGGCCGTTCCAGCCGCCGTTTGCGTTTCGGAGCGTATCAAGCTGCGTGCCGATTGCCTCTGACACATCGACCGCGCCAATGTAGAGCGTGCCGGGCGTCATGACGGCTGTTTCATAGCCAGAGAAATAGACCTCAGCCATGCGATACACGTTTGACGTGTCACCGAACGCCGTGCCGACATCAGCGGCAGATGTGAATGACTGCACGCTTCCTGCCGTCAGGCTGGTCGTCGGAGCGGTTGCGAACAGGGCAGAGAGATTGTCCAGACCGGACGCGGCTGCGAGGACGCCGGGGACGACGCTCACCACCTGCGAAATAGGGATGCTACCCATAGGTTACTCCGTTGGTGGATAGGTCGTATCCACCTCGATCAATGTTGCAGAAAGCGTGTCGGCGAATTGCTGCCGGACAGACGCTGTGAAATTGACCTGCATGAGCAGATCAGCAGACCAGCAGTCTTCGTATTGTTTCTCGCCATTGAGAAAACCGAGCTTCCGGGTCGAAGAGGTGTTGAGTGGTGCAATCGGTATCGACTGCGAGCGAAACCAGTCCACCGCCTGAAAATCGCGCCAGAGCATCGTGATGGTTTCCATCTGGTTGCTCGAAGCGCATCCGAACAGACTGACCTGCATTGTGAGCTGCGTCTGCTCAGTGACGTTGCGGGCGGTATCTGTGTATGACCAGCCGTTTGTGGCAATCCTCTCGCGTCCGATGAGCGTCATGACGGCGAACGGGTCAGGAGGTGGGGCTGCTCGGTTCTGCTGCCCCTGAATAACCCTGAAACCAGAAGGGAGGACCGAAAGGAGCCATGATCGAACGGCTGTGTAAATGTCCTTTTCAGTTGGCGTTACGGCGTAGGAAGCTGGCGTGTTGCCACTACCTTGGACCATTCGTTATTGCCCCAGTCTTCCAGAGATTGCGTAATCAGCCAGTCAGAGCCGTAAAATGTCAGGATATCGCCGCCGATTTGAAGGGGGCGGTTGAGTGCCTTCGCCGCCCCGAACAAGTAGACGGCCCGCATGTCGGCCTGCTGGCTGATATTCTCGACCTGTTTCAAGTCCTCGGATGTGAGGGCCTGAACCTCAATTTCGATGATCGTTGTTTCATACTGGACGTTTGGCGTTCCATCCGCGTTATCGGTGCTACCCGTGCTGATGCGGATCAACGCCTGCGTGCGAGGGTTGACGTTCGAGCAGAGAGAGCCAGCTAGTCCGAAGACATCAATCATCCGTCGCGCCCTCTTTTACCTGTGACGTGACAGATCGGAGCATCTGCCCCGACCAGACCAGTGGCTTTCCTGCTGGTGCTGTAACGCCTTTTCGAATGTCGTTAGCAGCCTTGCGGAGATCATCAATCGAATAACCTCCCATCGGGAAACGGTCTTTCAGGAGGTTGGTCAATGGCGCGTTTGCCGGGCCATCTATCGACGCGATTTCCTCTCGTATCTGGGCGGCCATTTTCTCGCCTACCATCCCAAGAGCCTTGTCCACGTCGTAGTTCGTCGCTTTCAAAGCAGCCGCAAGTAGCTTCGGCCACTCCGCTTTATGATCCGTGATGGTCTTTCTCATGAATGAGCGAGGCGGCGCGGTCTTTGTTCCGAACTCATCCCATGCTGCAACTTGAGCAACCGGCGTTCCATCAGGGTAGGTCTCGCCATCCTGAAAGCCTGCCGCCGCGTGTGCGCCTGACCTGACCTTCTGCTGCAATCTCTCGATAGCAGCTTGCCAGCCGGGGCCGCCGTTCGACTTCAGGGCCATATGCGCGGCCTTGTTGATCGTCCCGGGACGAACGCCATCTGCCTGAGATAGCGCGTTGCCACCCAGAACGCCGCGCCGGGCTGTGTCTGGTTGAACCATGCGGCGTCCGCGGTCTGCGGGCCGAAATCCGTGGAGATCGACACGCTGCCACGGGACGCCGAAGACACGCGGCCAACAGAGCCACCGAGACCGCCTTGAGAGGTCGGTAGGTTCAGAAGCGCCAGATGTGCGGTCAGCATACCCAGCAGAACCGCACGTTTTCCAACGTCCCGAACAATGCTCAATGGCGTATTGTTCAGATACAGACCAGCCTCATCGAAATAAGACTGGGCCAAATCCTCGCCAATGTAGCATTTGAGTGCCGGGTAGCGTAGCGACCACACATCGTAATCGAACGTAGCCACGCCCGGACATTGCGTGATCGCGTCACTCATCAGGCCGCTGCCTCAAGACCTTTTCGCTTCAGTTCTTCAGGATCGACCGGCTCAAAGCCTGTCTTAACCTTGGAGAACTCGGCAGCCTTGGCATCAGCCTTTGCGTCGGTCAGTTCTGCAAACACGCAGTTATTCTTGACCAGATCGCTATCCTTGTGAGCAGCGATCCACGCATCCCAGAATGACTTGTCCACCACCGTTCGGCCAACGCGACCGAGCATCACGTTATCTTTCGGGTGGTAGTTCGGCGCACGGTTCGCGCCCTGCACAACGACCTCCTTGACGTAGCCAGTGGGGCTGCGGTCAGGGGTTCCTGCCTTGCTCAGTTCGGCGCGGCGCTGAACATCACCTTCCGGGGTGAGGCGCAGACGCAGGCCATGCGGGAGGCGGCAGCAGACGGTTACTGTGTCGGCCATGATCAAATCCCCACCATCTGAGCAACGGCCATCGGGCGTTTCCAGACCGTGCCCCATCCGCCACGCGACATTTTCTGTCGTGCGTTGGTGGAATACTGCTCAAGCCGGTGCATGGTCAGGCGTTCGGTGAAAGCAGTAGTGACAGTCTCAACACCATCCACTTCCGGCACAAACATCTGCATGACGTTCGCGCTGGTGTAGCCGCCAGACATAGTGACGCCCGCTTCCGGCAGAAACACGATTTCCATGTTCGGCCATGACTTCTTCAGCATCTCCTCAAGGGTGATGCCGAAGCTGTTCGTGTAGGTCAGGACAGGCGACAATTCGGACGGCAGGACAACCTTGACGCGGGTCTGGTTGTCGATGTTGCCCATCATAGCCTTGTTCAGATCAGAGAACAGGGTCACAAAATCGTTGTAGACTGCGTTCGGGTCGCTGGTGCTGGTCCATGCCGTCGCCGTTCCGGTCTTGAGCGATGCTGTGATAGCAGCAGGCAGGGACGGATCGTTGAGAGCGCCATAGTTCTCAAGGCCAGATACACCGAACAGATTGATGAGGTTCGCCTGCTTGGCGAGGACAGAAGCGCCGGCCGTGCGCTGCTCGGCAATCCAGTCGATGTTACCCATGCCCATCATTTCAGCTTCCAGATCGCCATACTTGGCCCACGTCTGGAACGGAAATGACTGACGGCTGACCCAGTTGGCGTTTGCGCTGCTGTCACCAGCCTGCTCATAGTCGCCATACGCTACAGCGTAACCAGAGGATTCAAGGACCGGGAACATGACGGTCTTGATAGCCCGGTCGCCCTTCTTCTGACTGCCGTAAATCTCTTCCGATTTCGTCGGAGTGATGAGCTGGCGGATAAGCTGCGGATCAACCATCGTGTTGATGACAGCCGGAATACCGCTGTTCGGTGCGGTCACGGCAGAGAACACAGGGGCGGCGTCGAACGCGTTACCACGCTCACCCACATAGTGCGTCACGCCGGGGAGGTTGATTCCCCAGTCCTGAGCGAGACGGGCCGCATCAGTGCGGAAAGTCGCCATTATTCGTTGCTCCCGGAGATCGGCGCTACTGCGCCAGAGATGATGATTGTTGCGCCGATTGCTCCGCCCTGCGTCACGACGAAGCCGGTTGCGACAGTGCCGTCAGGAACGGTGCCAGCCGCGCCAGTCGTCAGCGTTCCATCGGTCGTGGAGGCGTAGACAGCCTGCCCAGCGGTCGCGGCGGTTGTGGCTACAGCGAAGTAATCTCCGCCCGTCATGAGCTGGACATTCCAGCCATCGAGCAGCGTCATTGTGGACTCACCGAGATATTCAGTGATGAGGCCAGTCTGGTCACACAGGACGAAACCTGTAGGGGCCTCGGTGGCGACCGGCTTGTTCAGCACGGTCACGCCGTCAGCCTGCACCCATCCGAACGCACCGACGGACACGCCACCCGCGCCAGCACGGAAACCGAGGGAGCCGGGAATGGCGGATCGGCGGGGATTGGCCGAGGCAATGCCGCCCGGAAATCCAACCGCCCAGTTGTAATTGATCTTCTTGGGGAAACCCATCTGGGCTACTCCTTACGCTTTGCGACGAGCGGAGACGCCCGCCAGAGGGGAATCACTGTCAGGCGCTGCATCCATCGCCACACGCGGCTTCTGCTGGCGGGACGCCATAGCCATACTGACCATTGCAGGCAGAGCCGACGGGTGGACGTTCTCCGCATCCACACCGACGTTCTTCAGTGCGTAGCGATAAATGTCCGGCGCGTTGTCCAGACCGATGACATCACCGACGAGAGGGCGGACAGCTTCGCGGGCGTCCTGCGCCTGCTTGTTGCGCTTGCGCTCTTTGGAGACGGCAGCATCAATGGCCAGACGAACAGAGGCAGCGTCCATGCCGGGTTTCGGCTTGTCCTCTTCCTCGTCTTCAGCCTTTTTGTCGTCCTCGTCTTCATCCTCGGCCTTCTTGCTATCTTCATCACAAGCCTTGGCGTCGGCGGCCTTCTCGTCTTCCTTTTTGTCGTCCTCGTCCTCGTCCATGCACTTCTTTACGTCCTCTTCGGACGCATCCATGCCGAGGCGGCCACTCTTCAAAGCCGCCAAGACGCGGCCTGCTGCTGTCATGGGCTTGCGAACAGCCATGATATCGTTCTCCATTGTGGTGATCGCGCTGTCGCCGATGATGGCAGTTTGCACGCGGGGGTTTTCGACAAGCGCAAGGTGGTTGAAGCGAATATCAACCATCTTGAGCGTGTATTTCTGGCCGCTGATCTCGCCCTCTTCCGGGACCGCTCGGTAAGCGTATCCAGACGAGACGCAGCGTTTCGAGCCGTCCTCAATCCGATCGATGGCATCACCATCCCAGATCGACAGTTCGCCAATCAGGTCAGGGTCATCGAAACGGACATTGTTGACGGCACCGACGGTTATTTCTTTCGGGTGATCTTCAGCACTGATAGGCTGATGAACCTCGATGATGGGCTTGCCGTTCATGCTGGCCGCCGCTTCACGCAGCGCGTCGGCATCGCGGTAGAGCCAATAAATCGTGTCAGGCTCTAGGCTCAACTCTTCCGAACCGGGGATTTCTCGGCCATAATACGGTGACACGACTGCGGCGCTGATGACGCAGCGTTCAACGTGGAGGTGTCCGTCCGCGTCGATGCGTCGCACCGAACGGTCGAAAGCCAGTTTGTCAGTCATTTCTAGTCGTCAAACCCCGGAATAATCGGTGACGAAACACATCGGCAGTTTTTTGTTGCTGTCGCTGTTTCTCCGACCGTATAATACCCGGTATCACTTTCTAGGGTATATACATGGCCAGAATAATATTCACGCCTGAATTTGTCGCTGATGCGGCGGCGTCTATACACAAATTCCCCACACTCAAAGCTCTCGCCGAGAACATCGGCGTAAACACTGATGAACTCAGCAAGCATCTCCGCAAAGCTGGGTTTGCGACCGACTTTCGAAAGGGCAGAAAGTCTCATCGCCGCATCGACATTGATATTCAGGAGGTCGTCAGGCTTTACGATGAAGGAATGAGTATGTCCGATATCGGAGCGAGGATCGGATGCAGTCAGCAGGTGGTCAGTCGCGCCCTCGATGATATCGGGCACCATAAAAGAGATATTTCGTTCTCTGGAAACGACGAGAAAATCATCCAGTGGCACACCGATGGTGTGTCTGTCCTCAGAATGGCTCACTACCTCGGTCGTTCCAGAGATTTTGTCCGCACCAGAATGCGTTACCTTGGTTTGGATACGCGGAGCGGTGGCGAGGCTAATGTCATTCGCTTCTCCAACAGTAGCGCCGAAGAACTTTCTTCCATCACGCTTGCGGCCCGCATCGAAAGAATGCGCCGCCTCAATGCTATCGAGGACAACTGCGCCCCGGCTATCGGAATTGGCGAGCAAGAGTTCGCGGACGCTCTCAGTGAGAGAGGCATACCGTTCGTCCGACAGTTTGACCTCTGGCCCTACAGTCTCGACTTCCGAATCCGGGACATGGCCGTGGAAATCAAATCCAGATCCAACGTCAGTCTTCCGATAGGCGAAAGTCCCGAACGCATCGAAAAGATCATCGAATCTGGCATGTCGTATGTGGTGGTTGCTCATGCCGGTCTCAATTATCTTAAGCCTAGCCTCCCATACATAATCTCCACCCTCGATCAACTCAGCCGCGACCCATCCTTTGCTGGTAAGAAGAGGGTGATTAGGTGTCGCTCTTACACTGGTCTCGCCAAATTCAAGGATAAGAACGTCTCCCCTATAATCGTGACGCCAGACTTTATGACAACCATTGTCGAGATTGACTAAGGTCTCTCCTGTAAAGCAGTTGATGCACTCGCCGGGGTGTATCCATTCGTCGTCTATGAAAGCGCCCTTGTCGAGCCGGTATCTCAGCTTGTCTCGTCCAGCCTTTACGTGGCTCGGTCGCGGGTGCTTGCCGCCCGATGAATGAACCCAGATTGCCTCTGTGATCCCGAGTTCGAGTTGCCGTGTCCGGTTTATGGCGGACGTAGCTTTCGAATTCTGGTCCCGCGCAATCAGGGACGCTCGACGCCTGCTGACACCGTATTGCTGCTGGAGCGTGTCACCCAGGCTTTTGAGATCGCGCCCGTTCATCACGGACATGTTCACGGCGGTCTCAATGCCTTTGAGATAATCCGCGCTCATGCCGGTGATGAGGTTGACGTTCTCGGCAATTGAGCGCTGGAGCACGTCCTGAACACGTCGTGTCGGCTTGAACTGGACGATAAAGCCTTGGCGCTTCAGTTCACCCTGAAAACCGCGTTGCGCGTGACCTTGTGCGGATTTTGTGAACCGTTGCGCGATGGTTTCCGCGTCATCCTCGAACCTCTTGCGCCATTTCTTTGTCAGGCCATCCATGATCTTGACCAGAGCAGCGAGCGGTGAAGCGTCCTGCGCTATCTGCGGCTCTGCCTTGGTGTAGGCTTTCGCGAGATCGCGAATGACCTCGTTGTGCATGCGCTCAAGTAGAGCGTGGAGGGCGGCGTAATATTTAGCCTCAACCGCCGCGCTGGCCCGGACAGGCGCTATTCGCTTGCCTTGGGCTGACTGGCAGCGAAGCGCCACTATTCCTCTTCCTCACCGTGCTTCAACACGCCCTCAAGCCCCTCGCCGTCCACCTCTGGATCGGGTGGCTCTGGCGCTATCCCTGTCAGATTGACATTGCGATAGTTGCTCTGCGGGTCCGTGGCCTGCCGTTCGCGGGCTTCTTCTGGCGACACAATACCGGCCTGCACGAGAACCGCGTCCTGATCGGCCTTCAGCTTCTCAATCTCAGCAAGCTGCTTCTCGTCCATCTGCCAGAGCTGGATGAACTCGAACGACAGATCAGGATCAATCTTGCCCCAGAGGTTTATCTGCACGGCCTCAAAGATCGTCTGAATGACCGGGCGGACATTCTCTTCTTGAAATGACGAAATCTCATCATAGAATACGCGGATTTCACCTTCTGACGACGCATTCAGGCCGGTCGGCTGGATACCGAACAGCTTGACGAGCGGGATGCCCGGTATGGAAGCCATCGCCTTCATGCTCTGCGCCTGCAATGCGTCAAGGCCACCGAGTGGCGTGGCGATGATTGCAGCGTCTTCGCGCTCCTTATCCACCACGATCGCAGACTGCCCGTCCGCCGTGTCCTGCATGAAGGCGGCACGGCCCTGAACGGACTGCATATCCACGTCGCCGTATGGCATTGGCTGGCCCGGCATGTCGGCCTGCATGTTCCCGGTCATGTCCGTTTTCAGGACGATTTTCGAGAAATTGCGGACGATGTTCGCGGTCGAATTGCGCGTGCCGAGGTAGTTATGCACGTAGGCTTGCAGCATCTGCGTGAGAGACTGGCCGCCGAAATTAAACGCGGGGGCCAGCATCTGCGACACCGGAAAGGGCACAGTCGTCAGCAGGCGCGAGCGGTGGACCTCGACGCCAAGAACCCACCACGACGAAGCGCGGTAGTAATCCGCACGCAGAGGATTGTCGGCGTTGTATTTATTTGGCGTTGTCCAGATCGGTTCGACATTCTCCAGCCGTTCCAGAGAGCCCTTGCTCATCCCGTTCGGGCCTATGACGAGCGGCTGGGCCTGCGCGGATGAGTCTATCGCCGCTCCTTTGATGCCAATCCAGATATGACCGAGGCCATATGTCAGGCCGTGATAAATATGCCTCTGCACGATACGCCGCACGTCCAGACGGATGAACTCAGCCTCTATCTGCTTGATCTTCTCGGCAGCGGCGTCGTTCTCTTTCTCGTCGTTGCCCTGCTTTGCCGAGCCGAACTCGATCCATTCCCGCGTGCATTCACGCGCGATGACTTGGCACGGCTTCCGGAACTCAGCGCGTTGGGCCATCTGCGCCAACTGCGGGTATCCGAGAAACGCGAGACCATCAGCGAAATATCCGGCCGCAATCTCAGGATACCCACCAGCGAAACCAGCGAGCGAAGACATGGAGCCAGCCAAGCCGCTGTCCTGCGCCATTGAAGTTCCGCTGCCGACAATGCCTTTCGGGGGCTCGTAGGGCCTCAAAACCTCTTCCATCGACCGGGGAATAGACACGCCATCCCCGCACTTGAACGAGCCGAGGTTCAGCCGTTCTTTTTTGGACATCTGGAGAGAGGGCTCGACACGCACGGGGGCGGTCCGTCGCTCCCGGTTGCGTGCGAACAGTTTCTTCATCTGCGTCCTGTGGGCTTGTAGTTTGCGAATGACGGCATCTTGCGTCGGTTCTGAATCAGTGGGGCCAGCGCATACCGGAGCGCGTCGATCCCGTGGTTCCACTTGTCTTCGAGTTTCGGGAGGATGATCCTGCTATCTCGCGGGTCCACCTTGTACGAATACATCCGGAACTCTTTGGAAATGCTCTTGCACCGTGGATGGACCACGATCTTGCGAAACGCCTTGATGCGCTCGACGCCATCCTCGACGCTGCCCGGCCACTTCTCTGCGGCCATGATGCGGAATCGATGACGATTGGCCATGTAGCTGATCGTCTCGGGTCTCGCGCAATCTGCGAGGATGGGCCAGTCACGCGAGCCCGGAATCGTGTCGAACAGGCTCGGCAACTCGTCCATCTCAACGCCGTAACCGAAAGCCTCCTGGTCGATATACAGCACGTCATCGGTAATGAATGCCCGCACCAGAGCAGTGGGGTCTTGCGAAAAACCCCAGTCAGCCCCGTAGTAAAACCGGGCGTCGTGCGGCGTGTCGAACGGATCGAACGAAACACGATGGCGAAACACAACCGCCTCGCTGATCGTGCGGCACTCGCCTTCCCACACATGCTCGTAGGCTTCCGGGTCATGCTTGAGCAGTAATTTCCGCTCGGCGTTAAGCTCATCGGGAAACCACGGGTTATCCTGCCAGCCGACCTTTCTGACCAGCGCCGCGTCTTCTGTCTCCAACATCCGCATAAGGCGATGCATAGGGTCATCATCGTGTTCCGGGTTGTAGGTGAACCATAACTCAGACCCAGCCTTACGGATCGTCGGTATGAGGATATCAAGCGATGACTGACTGACTGTCTGGCCTTCCTCGACCCAACAGATATCAACACCTTCAGTCGATTTGATGCCCTGAATGTTCCGGGCCAACCCTTTAAATAGAAACTCCGCGCCAGATGATGACGAGATGCTTGTCTCTTGGACCTTGAACCATTTTGCCAGTCCGAGACTTTCGATCTGGTCAGCGAGTAGCCGTTTGACTGAATCGTTGATGCTGTTCTGGAACTCACGCACACACAGAACGCGGATCGGTCTAGAGGCCGCTAGTGCAATCAGAACGCGGGCGACGGTCCATGATTTTGACGAACCACGGCCGCCATACCAAACACGATACCGATACGGATGGCCGAAATCGCCAAATGCAGGCGGGATCTCAATCCGTGTCTGTGTCATCCGGTTTCTGGTATGTGGATATTACAAGCGTTGGAGTGGGTAGGTCTTTCCCGCCCGGCCCAGTGTGTTCCTGTGTGATCTTGTCGCCGTAGACTTTAGGGGATCGCTTCGACATGACCCACTTGAGCGCGTCGACATGAAGCCGCTTGGCTGCCGCGTCTTCCGGGCCTGCCGTGCGTGCTGCCTCTAATAGTTCCGCCTCAAAAGCTTCTGAGGATTTCTCGCGTGCGTGCGCGTATTGTGACGACTTTTCAGGATCGCCTCGCATGGCACGACGTATAGTGTCCCACGATGGCATGCCGTCCATATCGGCTATCTGGCGGATGGTGAACCCATCTTCGATAGCACAGAGAACAGACTCCCAAACGTCGTCAGTTAATTTTACCTGAGCACTCCTGACCGGCTTCTTTCCGGCCATAGCCATTCTCCTTGAAAAACCCTTCCCGCCCTACCGCTGTAAATTTAAGGCCACACGGTTTGCCCACCACGGACAGCTAGACACCCTCTGGGACTGTCCGTTTAGAGAGGTTCGGGATTGTCGCATCCGGGTCAGATGCGGAAGGATAGCAGCCCCCCCCCCTCAGAAACAGAAAAAGCCACCCCGAAGGATGGCTTGCATAATTTTTGCAACGTTATAGAAATCAAGCATATTCTATGCAATCGCGCAAGTTCTTTTGCTCATTGGCGCTCGATTGATAAAACTCACGCAACTGCTCCAGAATAATAGCACACTGGAACTTCGCTGACCTTACCGCATCGGGCTGGCTCTTTTTCGGATAAATAGCCTCCCCAATCCGGGAAAAACTCATCTCATCGACCAGCATCATCTTCAGTCTCTGATGCCCGCACATGCCTAGCCTTGACCGTATCTCGCTGATCCTCCCTGCCGCCTGCCCTCGCACAACCGCGAACGATACCGCGTCGTGCCGGAGCCTCTGCGTGTTCGGATCGTGATCCTCGTGCGGTGCCTCGTATGTGTTCGCCTGCCCATACCGGCTCAGTGTGTAACCCGTTAGAAACGCCAGTTGATAATCCCGATACCACCGGTCAGCAGCATCAGCCTCATCCTGTGTGATATCTCCTGACCGGAGCATAGCCGTCACGGTCGTCAGAACGCGCGGGGGAGAACCCGTCTCAAAATCCCCCTTAGCTATCCTCTCAGGCGTCGGCCCCATATCCTCGGCCTGCCGGATTACAACCCTGCGTTTCTGCGCTGCCATCACCCTGCCCTCTCCACCAATTTTCTTTGCGCCTCAGTCAGCGGCACCCCGGCCAGCAGGTTCATCCTCGCGCACGCAATGCCCCAGTCACGCGGTGGAGCGTTGGCGTTCTCGCGTCCCTTTTCTGTCAGACACTCAGGCCATGTTTCGGGATTGGTCATTGATTCTGATGCCCTTGGGCTGCAACGCAGACCGGATCGATCATTGTTGTGCCGTCGATACTGTTTCCCCAGACAGCGCAGGCGGCTGATTGAGGATTAGCGCCACGCGCAACCATCTCTGCAATTCGGCGATACCCCTGAGCATTGTCGTATGCGTGAAACCCCAACACACCCACAATGGTAGCCCCGCATATCGCCACAAGAGCGAGAAAACGATTACTGTTCATCATCAAACCGTCCTCACTGATGGCAGACGCAGGCAGCTTAATTTTCGAAGCGAAAATGCTGCACCACGACGTGCGCGACCTCGATTTCTGAAAACAGATCGCTTTTTTCGGGATGATGATTTATTGCTCATCCCTGATCGTACCACGTCATTTCCCGCTTGGGTACTGTTTTCGCTCACGCCGTCACACTCCCCACACCAAGACAAATCACACGTGGCGCGGGCCGTTTCGTCGCATAGCCGAGGCCAATTCCGCCAACGTGCCAGCGTCCACACTCGCGGCACGTATAGGCCACGACCTGCATGTTCTTCCGCCGCATGATCCGGGCGTCGAGTTTGGCACCGAGGCGCGTGTAGCGTTTCTTTCCCTCGCAGTCGTTCATGAGGCCACCTCTTCGACCCGCAATCCGAAAGTAGGCGAGACACGTCGCATCACATCAGCGGCCTGCTTGCCAATCCCCATCAGCACAATTCCACTTTGAGGGCTTTCTCCCCTGCTCCCATCAGGGCGAACAAAGCGCGTCTTTCCTCGCGGGAAGATCAGCGCATCCATTTTGGGAGAGAAGTCCTGAAACCACCCGGACGATGTGAGCGCGTTCACCAGGGCAATTCCATTTCCATGCGCGACAAATCGATCCAGCCAGCGCACAACACCATTTCGGCCACCAAAAGGCGGGTTCATCCATACGAAGCCTGACCATGGCGCAACCAACCCATCATCCACTTTCGTGAGAAACTGACGGCAAGGCACTGATAGAAACGCACGCCCTTCAGACGGTTGCGCCACATCAAGGTCAAACTGACAGTTCAGCGCGTCGAAAATCTCCGGCGGCGTAAACCATTCATCAGACTTTCCTGCTGTCAGTGGAAACGAAGCACTCATGCCCGCGCCCCCTCGCTCATCGCCAAAACCTGCCGCATCATCGCGGCGCTCTTCCGCAGCTCCACGATGCGCATTTCGGTCACTTCGCGCTTCGGACCATCCAATGTGGGAATAAGCCCCTCCAAGAATGCCGCCAGAGCGTCGCCTGACAGGTTCTCGGCCCCTTCGGGTGTCCAACTACCGAACTCGTCTATTGCGGCATCCTGCGCCGCTTGTGCGGATTTCTCGGCGCGTAGCGCTTCCAGCTTGGCAGCGACGGCGGCGCGTTCCTCTGGGGACGGCTTCTGGCGTGTGGGCGTTTCGGTCGGCTTGGACCGCGCGATGATCTTCAGCCGTGCCAACTGGTCACGATGGGCCGCACACCTCTCGTTCAGAAAATCGACGATCTCCGCAACGGATGGGAAGAACTTGAAGCGCTTCACGGCATCCCGAAGCAACCCATCTCCGAATGCAACACGCGGAATATCCTCACAACCCACGACCAGCGCAAACGTCCGCATCCCGAGCGTTTTGTCATCGGGTGTCATGGCCGCAGCGCCAGCGAGCATGTCCATCAGTTCCTCGCATTTCGCCTGCAATTCTGGGCCATCGAGCGGCTTCATGGCAGCTTCGTGGGAGGGCAGTGCGCGTGCCGCTTCGTCGATCATCACTTGGGTCAGTCGAGCTTCGCCGACGCGGATGACGACGCCATCTTCTCCGCTTCCGAACTTCTCCACCGAGCGATGGGCGATCGCCGCCGAAAGGGCTGGACTGAGTTCCGCCGCTCGGGTCGGAAGTTTCACAATCGCGCTCATGCCTGCACCCCCTTGCCGTAACGCCGCGCCATGCGGTCAGCCAACGATTCCGCGTTCTGCCGCTGGATTTCTCGGGCCGACTGAGGCGCCCCCTGCCGAGGCCCCGAAACCGCGACTTTGCCGCCAGTCATCACGCTCTGCTGCTCGCGGCGGCACCAGTTCCGCCACGTCGCGGACCAGTCGGTTTTCGTCGCGTCTTTCCCGCCCTTGGCTGACCAATAATCGCGGAAAACTGCGGAAACCCGGTCAGCATCGAGGCCGAGGCTGCGGGCAAATTCCGCATCCTCGGCGCTCGGTTGCCAGTCGGCGGGGAGCCGGGCGGCGCGTTTCGGCTTCGGGCTGGCAGGCCCGGTGAAATCCTCGAGATCGGTTTGGCCATCGTCGGCATCGACAGCGGGAGCGAGCGACAAAGGCGCGCCCTCTCTCTCATCCGAACGTAGTGAGGATATCTCCCTCTCCCTCTCCCTCTCTATGGCATTGCCTTGGGATATCCCGTGGCTATGCCGTGGCATATCATTTTCGGATGCCGTGGCATTGCCATCGCTGCTGTTGTTTTTGTTCCAGCGCTTTGCCGCTCTCTCGCGTTGATTAGTGCGGGCCTTCCATGCGTGGAGTGCCTTTTCGGCTACCGTGGGATGATACAGACGCCCATCGCTGCATTTGACCCAGCCGCGCAAAGCCATGGCTTTAATGCGCTTCCACTTTGTTCCTGATCCCGAAAGATGAGCCAATACACGGTCATCATCGGGAAGGCTTGCGGCTGGGAGTTGGGTCCATGACTTGCACCAGAGGGCCACAGAAGCCTTGAACTCGTCGCCTGTCGACAGTGCGAACAGATCGCTATCGATCAAGCGCACAACATCGAGTTGCATGAACGGAAGGCCCCGCAGATCGCAATCTTCCGGCGTCAGTGGATCGGGTAGATCGCTCATGCCGTCACCTCGTCCGTGATCGGGCGACGGAATCTATGACGGAGTAAATAATCTCGGTTTTTCTTCGTATTCCTTATAACCGGCCCCACGTCACCATCGATGTCGCCTCGCTCTGGCGTCTCGACAAGCCTCGTCACGATATCGCAAGCGACCGGGTAGCGTTCGAATGCATGCCCTTCAAAGTTTGGCGCATTTTTCGAAAATCTTTTAGTGGTGTAATACTCATGATTTTCTAAAATCTGCATCTGAGAATAACGTCCAGCCCATGGAATAGGCCAGCAGTATCCAGCATTATCAGGGCGCCAAAGCGTGATATATTTCCCGCGAAATTCCTCACGCACATCGACGATAAAGTATTCAGTCATCACATCACTCCATCTGGAGCGAACGGCGCACCTCGCCTGCCGAATTGACAGGCGGCAACGTGATCCGGCATGTACCGGATCAGCCGCGCGAATGGTGCATACATCCGCGTTGGTCAGAGGCCCGCTTGAGTGTGTCCAGCACTCGCGGGTCTCGCTGTTTTTGGTGTAGCACGGACTGGCCTTACACCCAAGACCGCCTCTACCCGTGTCTCGTTAAATTCTTCTGCCAGATCGATCATTTTTCCAATCTGCTTCTGGTCGATATCCAGCTGGTAGAACAGGCGAAGCATGGTCATTCCGCTGGGCACCCACCCCTCCTTGAGAGAGTTATAGGTTGCCACATGAACGCCGATGCTGCGCATAAATGCGGAGATGCTGAGGCCGGACATTTCTATTTCACGGCTCAGGGCATCGAATATGATTTTCGCAATCCGTTTCGACTGAGATGACTGCGGTATGCTGCTCATGCTGCTATCTCCCCACGCATCGGAAATTCATTCTCTTTCAAGAACGCCAGCACCTCGTCGAGCGACCGGCAGACTGCAACAGGGAATCCCTGCCCTCGCAATTCTGCGTGCAGATCACGTTGTTCTTTCGATGCACCATTCTTCCCGTGCTTCAGTTCGGCATAGATCGTTCGTCCTGCGTGGCAGAACATCATATCCGGCCATCCCGCACGGCAGCCGCGGGCTTTGCGGCGTGCGCCTTCACGCGGCCCGTTGAACCGGTTCTCAGTCGAGGTCCACACAACGCATGAAGGCAAAATCACCCGCAGAGCGTTGGCAATCTGGGTGTGCAGATTATCCTCGTGGTGCTGCGGACGCTTGCGCGGCTTCGTCTCGGGGTAGAGCACGGTATCCTGCATCAGCATCGTGCGGACCTCCCCCACTGTTCCGCCATCGCCGCGGCAATTCCCGGATATGTCGCGCTCCGCAACTTCCCGCGGTCAGGGGACGGTGGCATGCGATGAATGCGGTTTTCGCGTCCATCCACAATTTCTGTGGGATTCAGCTGAGGAAGCCCTTTCAGCCAGAGGCATGTTGCCTTCGTCTCACCATGACCAAACTGCCACGGCTGGATGATCTGGTCTGGGCGTCGCCAGAGTGTCGACATGATGCAGACCGGGTTTTCGATGGCCACGCGAGGGATATCCGTTTTTGTCAGACGCATGAAAAACGACACGGAAGCCTGCTGCCGACCATTAATCCTCTTTTCTGTAAAGTGCCGGGCTCCTGAAACGGACAGATCAGTGCAGGGCGGGTGAAAGATTGCCAAATCCCAAGGGTAATCGAGGACGTCCCTGATATCCCCTTGATAGTGCGGGCCTGGACGATCTGTCGGTAGCAGATCACACGACATAGCCTCATGACCATTGGAGATGAATGCATCCCGAACAATGCCGCTATATTCACAGCCGATCAGAACTTTCATCACGCAAACCTCCCCTCACGATCCCGGCGATAATCAGCGATTTTCCGGTCACGTCCACGGAGTTGCTCTTGAAGAGCTTGAATCTCCACGTTCTTCTGCGCCAACAGGTCGAGCGTGCGCCGGTCGTTGCGCTCCAGTTCGTGGTTGCGTCGTTTCAGGTGTGTGTTTTCGTCACGCAGTCTGGCATTGTCCGTGATGAGACGGACTATGTTGTGTTGCGTCAATTTGGCGAGGGCGGATTTTAGCATTAGTCCTCTCCAATCGCACGACGATAAATATCCAGAAGTTCTTCTTCAGACCTCAGCTTGTCTTTGTCTTTACAGTTCACGATCCGGATAAGCTGACGAAGCACCTTCTTGTCGAAACCGGCAGAGGCCCCCTCAGTCAGAATGTCCTTCTGGTCATCAGTGAGACCCTTCTTCTCTTCTTCGAGCCGCGTATATCTCTCCACGAGGCTCTTGAGACGATCAGCAGCCACGCCGCCAGTGTTATGACCAATGTCAGACATGCGAGTTCTCCGCTGATGGAATGAAGTTTTGACCAAACATCGGCCGCACTATCGGCTCATCGACAATCCAGCCCATTGCATTGGCAACAGTTGCGGTTACGGGTCTTTTCCCGCTGATTATTTCGCACACCTGAGACACAGGAATTCGATACTTCCGCGCAACCTCTGACTGCGACAACATCTCTGCTTCGTCAGCCAGTCTTTCGCGGAGTTGCGAAAGGCGAACTGTCATTCCACCACCTCGCGCTTCTTAATCATCAGTGCAGCACGATAGCTTTTTAGGGCCAGAGCGATCCCGTCCGGAAAGACGACGATCAGAAACCAGCCCAATCTGTAGACCTTCGGCGGTCCGGCATGGGTGCCGAAGCCACACCAACCGAAATCGATGCCGTATCCTTTTGGCATTTACCCTCCTCGACGAGCCGGAATATTTCATCCCGCAATTCGTCACATTCCTGCATTAGCCTGATAAGTTCAGCACCACGCGGCGCATTGATCCCATCAAGCCAGTTCTGAACCGTGCGCGGCGTCGATCCGACTGCTCGTGCCAACAACTTCGATGCGTGGCGGAGCGGGCCGTATTTCCGACGGAGAACGCCCGTCACGGTTTCGGCGTAGGTGATGGCGTCTACTGCGCTCATGCGACCTCCCCGAAAATCTCGGTAATTTTGTACGCTGTTTTTCCACATCTCATTCCCTCATTCTCTGTTTTGCGGACACGAGAAATGGAGAAACGAGACATGGAGGTGATGCACTCATACGACCGGGAAGCAGCGCTCCCGAACGCACAGCCCATCATCGCGCAGTCGCTCATTGCGGCTGCCCGAACATGGGCCGTCGTGCATCCAGCGGCCTCATTGAGAGACCGGCAGATGCTCGCGGCACGGATTGAGTTGGAGCTGATGGGTGGCATGTCGTGAGATCAGAACGGCATTTCATTACAGAGATCACGCGATCCCGGCTGATCCCAACCGCCAGACTGTTTCTTCGCGTCGGGGCGTGGATCGTCGCTCCGGCGCTGTTCTGGCTGGCGCTGCTGTGGCTTGGAAGAATTACCCTGTGAACCGCCACACTTCTCGATATCACGGCCAATTCTCCCCGCCGCGACGCGAAGATTTTGATCACTCGCCATTCACCCGATCCTTTTCGCGCAATAAATGGCCGTGTCGCCATCGTTGACGATCTTCACGTCCCATTTCCGCAGGGACCGCCATGTGTTCATGAGCTGCTGTGAGACCAGCTCGCCTGAGTTGGTCTTCGCCAACGGGAACCAGCGGCCGCCACGAAGCGCGCCTACCTTGCGATAGCCTGATGGTATTGAGGCGCTCATGCTCGCCCTCCCCGACACACAGCGCCGAGCAGCAGAGCGAACGGTACGGACAGGACGAGCCATGTCGTGAGGATCTGGATCATTTCCAACCCTCCCCGGCGTCGCCTAGGCTCTTGGCGCGTGAGGGAGTCGCAACCTCCCCCACGCTTTCATCACCCGTTGCAACAGAGGATGAATTGGTATGAGCGAAGGCAATCTTTTGAATATCGTTCCGCAGTGCCCGGAGTGCGGCAGCAATCTCAGCGTCGAGATTTTGGGGCCAGACCCATCTGGCGACGACCGGGTGCTCTGCCAGTCCTGTGGTTTCGAGGCTGGAACACGCAATGACGTGATTAGCCACATAGGAGAAAACCACAGGGAGGAGATCAGCAATGCCGCCGCAGACGCTATCAGAGATGCGCTCCGAAAAGCCCTCGGGCAGTGAGATATCAACTGACAGGTTGGTGAATGCCGAGGTTTTGGCGCTCATGGCTGGACCTCCTCGCGGCGGAATAGGTCGGGGCGCAGTTCTTCGCGGGGGATGCCGAACTCGCGCTCGATCACCGGGCAATACTCGGGCGGTATCTGCTTCCATCGGAAAAGGCTGGCGTGACCTTTGAGGCCGAGGGCACGAGACAAACTCAGTGAACTGCCGACCTTCGATATGAGTTCTTTTGGCGTCATGCCCATATGTGACCTCAGATCACATAAAAGGTCAAGCAAAATAGTGATCTGAAGTCACACATCAATTTCGGCGGAGTGGCAGTCTCGCTTTATGACAGAGACCTTAGGCCAGAGAATAAAGAGGCTGCGCGTCGAGCGTGAGTTGAACCAGGTGGAGATACACGCTGCCACCGGGATTGATCGCACGTACCTGTCACGGATGGAGAACAAGGACGTAGCTTCCCAGTGGGAGAAAATGTGCGCCCTAGCGGACCTCTTGGAGGTTTCGCTCGATTACCTTCGTCATGGCTCTCAGATTCCTACGTTCAAAGCGGGCAGCGAGGTCATCGAAGACCCCGATGAGCGTTCCCTCCTTAGGATGTGGCGAGCTATGGACGAGCCGGAGAAAGCAGCTTTGAGGGCCGTCGCTGAGCGGTTGGCGAGCAAAGCCGATCCGTCTAATGCCGCTTAACTCCCCCATTCCGCTCCCCTTCTCGTTCCGTGAGAACCATCTCACGAATGAGAACGAAATGGGAACGCAAAAGAGGTTGATGGCGGTTATGCGCGGTTTTTTGTTGCGGGGTGCTTGGGGACGCGAAGATCTCCACCGCGCAAGGTAGATTTAGATCCCTTCACCACTATCCTCTTTCTGGTCGTAATCCATGGGTAGCATCGGGGTTCTATCAAAACGTGGATAATGCTCATCGAGCAATGACACAAAACTTTTCCAGTCTTTGCTTATTTTCATAAAAGCAACTACTGCACCTAGGTGCTCCTTTAATTTGGGATACCCTAAATTACTTGTGAGGCTCTGAAAATATTTTGCACTAGGTCTGCCCTTTTCCGTTCTTGGGGTTACTCTTTTTAATTCGTCCAGAACTCCGGGAGCAATTCTCTTATAAACAATGTCATTTGTAAGAGTTCCAAAATACTGCGGCCGTTTTAAATTTTCAGAGGAAAAGTCCAGCCCTCTCAACCGAAACATTTGCTCATAGAATTCAGAAGAAAACGTTGGGACCCAAGCAGAAAGTTCTTTTGCGATAAACTTTTCTAAAATTTCCGCAAGGGCATTTTTTTCGCGATCTTTTTGATATCCAGTTGCTTCATCGACTAGAGCAACAATACCTACGCGCGCAAATCCCCGGATTAATAATTCGCAGTTGGAAGCAATCCCCCATTGCTGCCTCTGTAATTTGCCTTCTGACCTAGCCAGAAGAACAGCCTCACAAACATCGTGAAGCAGTTCAGCCTCAAATCCGTTCGCCCTCAAACCGTCAGGCGTTATAAACGCTATAGGGTTGGCGATTCTCTCCCTCAACTCACTGTTAATAAAAGGATTTATAGACTTTCGAGAGACAAAAAGCTCGAGTCGATTCATACCCGGCACCATGGACCCACCACGAGCCATACCTAAAGCGTCCGTAAATCCTCCTTGCGTGATAACGCGCCTACCATCCTCGAGTACGAAGCATGGAATTTTCGTATCCCCGATAACAAGAGGGTGTTCAGAAGAGCCATGCGTTGCTCTTACCATTTTTGCCTGTGCCCAGCGTGCTTTTGCGGCTGCTCGAGCAATTTCTGTGCGCGCTTCTGGTTTGAGTGCCTTCATGCGAGCAACGCCGCCATTTCGACGATTCGTAATCTTTTTTTCCATGAAACAAAACTATTCTGTCCCAGCATGGCAATGCAAGCATATTAATTTTATGCTTGCATTGTCTGAAACAGAGACATCTCGCGCCGTTTTTTTTTGCCCGGATTCTGGCGGCGGAATGGCCGACGTTCACTTGGGATGAATCGCCGAAACTGAGTGGGAAGAAATAATGTGATCTTAAATCACATTTTCCCTTGACTGATTATGTGATCTCATGTCACATAATCCCATCAACACCGCACACCGGCACACCAACGCCGAGGAGGATGGGATGGAAAACACCAAATACGAACTTCTGGAAAGCGACACGGTAATAGCGCCAAATGGAACGAGGCTGTTTCGTATCCGAGCGCTGGTCGCAATAGCAGCGCTCGGCGTGAATGCTGGTGATCTTGGTGGATATATCGAAAAAGATACGAATCTATCCCAGTCCGGCGACGCTTGGGTCTCCGGCAACGCTCGGGTCTCCGGCAACGCTCAGGTCTCCGGCAACGCTCTGGTCTCCGGCAACGCTCTGGTCTACGGCGACGCTCTGGTCTCCGACAACGCTGAGGTCTACGGCGACGCTCGGGTCTCCGGCGACGCTCGGGTCTACGGCGACGCTCTGGTCTCCGACAACGCTCGGGTCTCCGGCAACGCTCGGGTCTCCGGCGACGCTCGGGTCTACGGCGACGCTCTGGTCTCCGGCAACGCTGAGGTCGAACTCTCAATCCATATTGGTTGGCACTCACACGTCGGCTCTGAAAACGGGACACTCACATGGTTCCGGTCCGCCAACGGGATTTCGGTCAATCGCGGATGTTTCAATGGAACGCTCGATGAATTCCGTTCAGCCGTTCAGAAAACACACGGTGATAGCGTAACCGCGCAGGAATACGGCCATCTCATTGCGTTCATTGAACTGCGGTCCAGTCAGTGGGTCCCTGCCGCAGAAAAAGTAGCGTGAGGTCTGGAAAATGGCATATCCAGACAACATGGCGTTCAACGTCGCACCGGCAGGCTCACCGTATTACCGGGGCCAAGGCCACAACAGCCGCGTAACACTCGCTGCAATGACGCAACGCGCCGTGTCGCTCGAACATATCGCCAAGGCATCGCGGTCGCTGATGGATGCAATCGAACGAGATCGCGTCATGTCGGGCCGGAACCAGATGGACCCGTTCGCACCAGCCGACGAGGGATTTTCAGCCGTCGAGGAAATCAACGCCGCTGCAACCGTCGCGCTCGAACAAATCCGCGAACACGCCTGATCCCACTGTTCTACGAGGGCTGCGGTCCTCGTCTGGTAGCCGGATACGGCAGGTAATGGAGGAAATACAGATGAGCGGAAGTGAAGTCGCTATTCTGAATACTGGCGCTCTGGTGCCATCAGAAGTGTTTCGTGAGGGCGGTATTGAGAAACTGCTTTCCGATCTGGAAAGCAATGTTCGAGCAATCCCGACTGACGCCACGACAGAAAAGGGCCGCAAGCAAATAAAGTCGATCGCGTTTCAGGTGTCTCGTTCCAAGACGGCTCTTGAGAATATGGGCAATGATCTGAAGGCGGATGCAAAGAAAACCGTCGATCTGGTCAATGCTGATCTTCGGATTGTTCGGGATCGCTGCGATAAGCTGCGCGATGAAGTCCGTGCTCCAGTCGATGAATACGAGGCTCGTGAGACCGCGCGAACAGACGCACATAAATCCGCCATTCAAGAGATCGAGGCGCTTTCCCGATTTGATGAAAACCCTTCCGTCGATATTGTGAAGGGCCGCCTAGATCGGCTGACAGAATTGTCCGGTCGTGATTTCGAGGAGTTCAGTGCGCGGGCAAAACTTGCTGTCACGAATGTGACGCAACAGCTTGAGGCACAGAAGGAAGCTGCTATTGCCCGCGACGCACGCGAGAAAGAAGAGCGTCGTCTGGCTCAGGAAGCTAAGATCAACCGACGTCTTAAGCAAGAAGCTGAACAGCGTGAGCGTGAGAAGCGGATAGCTGAACGGGCTGCTGAGGAAGCGCGCATTGCGGCTGAGGAAAAGGCGGCGCGTGAAAAGCGCGAGCTGGAATTGCAGGCTCTCGCAGAAAAGAACGCGAAGGAGCGCGCTGAACGACAGGCTCGGCAGGATGCTGAGCAGGCTGAAAAGGATCGTGTTGCAGCTGTGGAAAAGGCGCGCCGCGACAAAGAAGCCGCTGTTCAGGCTGAACGTGATCGTATTGCGAAAGAGGAAGCTGATCGGCTCGCAGAGGAAAAGCGCCGGGCAGCAAACCGTGCACACTGCGCCAAGACCAACGGTGAGATTGTAGCCGATCTGTCAGCCATCGGACTGACAGAAGATCAGGCCAAGGCGGTCGTTGTCGCGATTGCCAAGAATACAATCCGTCACGTTTCAATCCAGTATTGAGGCCAGAAGCATGAACACCACCCTCACCGCCCTGAACCACGGCCTTGCACACCACGACTGGCCCATGGTCGAGCGTGCAGCCCGTGAACTGCGTGATCAGAACGTGGCGTTGTCTGCTGAAAACGACCGCCTCTGGCTGGAACGGAACAACAATCTGACCAACATCCGCGACCTGAACACGGAGCTGGATATCAGCCGCGAACGAATGGCTCAGCCCATCACGCTGATCATCGCCCCGGCCATCGGCCTGTGGCTCTCCAGTCTCCCCTGCTCCACGGCGGACGCGGTTCAGGTCGCGTTGGATTGGCTCGACACGCAGATCGAGAAAGTCCCCGAGCAGATCGTGGTGTCCACGCGACTGGCTGTTGGAATGGCCGCGCTCATGGCGATTGTGTGCGCCGGGATGTTGTGGGGTTTTGAGGCTGTGGCGGGAGGGTTTTGAGATGGCATGCATAGAAATTGACGTTCGAGACTATCTGGATGAGGTATCTGATGATCTTCTTCTCAGGGAATTGAGAGAAAGAAGAATTGACGTTCCTGATGATCAATTTCTTGAATATATCGATCTCATAAAGAAATCTTTTCACGAAAGAGATGAACAATACTTCAATATTTTAATGGATCGCCTTCTTAAATTGAGGCGAGACTACAAATAAACACGCCCGCGTTCTCCGCTCTTCGGAGCGGGTTCCGTGGACGAGTTGTCCGAATTTTCTCCAACAATGGAGGGTGAGATGAAGGTTTATGGCCTGACGACAAACGACGCGCACAATATCTCCCATCGTGAACAGGCAGCGGCGCAGCTTCCCGCGTTTCAGGAAACTGTTCGACGTATGGGGGAATGTGACGATCTGAACAACGAGTTTTCTGACCAGATCGCATCAATGATTCTGGAACTGGGCGACATGGCCGACGACATGCAGCGTTCGGCAAATCGCATTGCGGCGGATGATCGGGAGTTCATGCTGGAGGCGCATCTGGCGCATGCAGACGCGACGTTCGAGCAGACTGGATGGGTGTTGTGATGCAGATCGTTAAGCCGGGGATCTATGACATTCCTGAATCAGTCTACCATTCTGATCCTGTGATTGAGCCCAGCCTGTCGAACAGTATTGCGCGGATTATACTCGATCAGAGCCCTAAGCATGCACGGTTCGCTCATGTGCGGCTCAACCCCAATCAGCAACCAAAGGAAATCACGGCTGCGATGGATAAGGGCTCGGCTATCCATCAGCTAATTCTTGGGAAGGGCGCTCCTATTCAGGAGATAAAATTCAGCGATTACAAAAAGGCCGCCGCGAAAGAAGAGCGTAATGCTTGCCGCGACGCAGGCGTCATCCCTCTCCTGTCGAAAGATTTCGATATCGCTCACGCTTGTAGCACTGCGGTTCTCTCTGAGATGCGAGAACGCGAGGAGTGCAAAGAGTTTTTCGCGCCTGGAAAATCAGAGCAAGTCATGGTCTGGCGAGACCGGGACATTTGGTGCCGAGCGATGGTTGACCGGATGCCTGACGATCCACGTTCGCCTTTATTCGACCTCAAGGGAACGATGATGAGCGCCAACCCAACCGAATGGGACCGCCGCATGGTTCGAGCCTATCGAACTCAGGACCGTTTCTATGCTGACGGAGCGCGCCGTCTCCGTGGGAATGACCCAGCACCCATGCGGTTCATTGTTTTTGAAATGGTCGAACCATTCGCTGTGTCTGTCATGACGCCCGGCAGAACTCTGCAGCACATCGCCCAGGATGACGTTCAGCGCGCTGTCGATATTTGGGGGCGATGCATGAAAAGCGGCGTTTGGCCCGGATATCCGCACATGGCCACCATTGAAGCCCCGAACTGGCTGATACGCGAAACAGAAGAGCGCGAAATGCGCGATGAGATGATCGAGGAATTTGTCTGATGGTTTTCACAATTCGCCCTGCCGTTCGTGAGAAGATCGGTCTTCTGTTCGGAATTGCTGGTGCCTCTGGATCCGGGAAGACCTTTTCGGCCTTGACGCTTGCTGAGGGCATCAAAGGACAGAATGGAAAAATTGCTGTCATCGACACAGAAGCTGGCCGCGCTCTGCATTATGCCCCTATGCCCGGAGCAAAAGCCGACCCAGCCAGCGGCACGTTCGATTTCATGCACTTAGATTTCCCGCCCCCGTTCACACCGGAACGATACGTTGAAGCCATCAAAGCCGCTGAAGAAGCCGGGGCCACTGTGATCGTCATCGACAGCATGTCGCATGAGTGGGATGGCGAAGGTGGCTGCTCAGACATGGCTGAACAGGCCGCAATTGCGGCAGCCACAGACCGCAACGGCGTCGTGCAGGCGTGGAAAGTCGATGCAATGACCGCTCCAAGCTGGAAAAAGCCTAAGCAGCTCCACAAGCGCATGATGGCAAAGTTAATCCAGTGCCGGACACATCTGATTTTCTGTCTGCGTGCTCAGGAAAAGATCAAGTTTGAGAAGGTGAAAGACGAAAGAACGGGCCGAGAGAGGAATGAAATTCGCCAGATGGGTTTCATGCCTGTCTGCGAAAAATCCTTCATGTTTGAGTTGTCTGGTTCAATGACGATGCACCCAGAAACACCCGGCGAGCCTCGCTATGACATGCAGCGCAAACTAAATCATGATCTGCAGGCCATCTTTCCTGCCGGTCAGAAAATCACAGTTGATACAGGGGAGCGTCTACGCGCTTGGGCCGAGACCGGCGCAGATCGACCACCTGCCGACACAGATGCCGACGCAACAGACGATCTGATCGCAGCAATACAGGATGCGCCTACGCTGGAAGCGCTGCAGCGGATTACTTCCTCTCCCAAAACAAAGCAGTGGAGAAAGCATCTGTCTGAAAACCGCCCGGATCTCAGTGACCGGGTTGATGCTTCTGTTAATGCCGCGCTCGAAATTTTCGAACGGGAAGATGAGGGAGCAGCCGCATGACCGAGCGCCAAGACCCTTTCTCCCCGCCCCCGGAAACACCCGAGACGTTCGTGATCCGAACACCGCTCACCGAGGCGCAGGAAACTGCGCTGACGGACTGGATCATGCGTGTTGGGCGCGGTGACAACGTGACGTTTATAGATCTGCTGCGTGCTGTTGGCGTGCGGGCGCAGAGCAGTGCGCTGGTTATAGGGTACGCCTGCCCGCGGGATTTTTACCCTGAGAAAAAACTAGTGGGGGCATCAATTACATTTAATCCCTACTATGATTATTTCCCCATCATCCGTGAGTCCGACCACCTAGCCGTGCTCGCAGAGAAAGACGCTGAGGCGCAGAGGTTGCGGGAGGCTCTTCTCTCAATAGAGACTTACGGTAGCGATACGCTCTCTGGTCAAGCAAAGACAACCATGTCTGAACAGTCATGGCTCAAGATCGGGGTGAAAGAGCTTCGTGATCGCGCGAGAAAAGCCCTCAAAGGAGCCGCATCATGACCCCGACACCAGAAATGATCGAGGCGGCGGCACGGGCAATATGCACTCGGCAGGGATTCAAGCCGGACAGGATTTGCGCTCTGTCGGGAGCGCCACAATGGAAGACGTTTTCGAGAGATGCAGAGGAAGCACTCAAAGCCGCCTTCGCCGCTATGTGGCGGCCGATTAGTGAACATGACGGAACCACAACGCATGTTCTTGGAATGGATAAGAAAGGGAATGTTTGCTCCATGTGGTATTTCGCGCCCTCGTCACAGACGCGGAATTGGTGGCGTGTTGGCGGCAAGCGGCAAGAGGAATGTTTCCCTGTGTATTTCTGCGCACATCCATCTATTCACGGGGACCGCAAGTAATGGCCCGGACGAGAGAAGAGCAGATCGCTGATATTGTAAGCTGTCTGCGGTTTGATAATTCAGGGTTTGCACCCCAAACGCTCGCGTATATTGCTGAGAAATTTATTGAGGAAGCCGAGGATCGTATCAGACGCGGCCCAGTAACAACTGTAGACACGCAAGTTCTAACAGCCGCGCGAGAGATGACGAAGGAGCAGAAAAAACTTCCAGAATGGGTATGGCTAAATCCGGATACAGGATTGATGTCCCTAGGACGCTGGCCTCGTGTTTCTGGTAATCATCATGCTCCATATATCAGGGCAGACTTAGCCCTCGAAGCTGAACAGCGCGGCTACGAACGGGCGCAGGCTGAGTGTGCGGAAGATACGAAGCGGTTGGAGTGGTTGGAAAACATTGCGGTGAATACGGAGGATGTAGAAATTCACTGCTCAATGAACACATCCGGAGAAACATCGTTCGGCGTATGCGGAACTGGCAATTACGAAGAAACACTCCGCTCCGCCATCGACGCCGCCATGAAGGAGGACGGGCAGTGAATTACTTTAAATACTGGACACAGGATATAAGGAAAGATGGTGTTCCATATCCGAAATTTGCTGAGTGGTTTGGGCACGATGAAATCGGCATGAGGGATGCAAAAGAAATTTGCCGACGTAATAGTATAGAGCTTCGTTATTGGACTGATGATATGCCCCCGGAGATGGTGGAGGAAAACGAGGCACTGGAAGTTAAGCACCTTGAACGGATTGGGCGTCCCCCGTGGCACGGGACCGATAGATGGAAGATGATAGGCGCATTCGACACTGAGGACGGCGAAATCTGCCTGATGTACGCCAGACCACTGGAGAACACGGATGCCTGACGAAGTGAAGCTGCCTGAGCCAAAATGGCAATCTCTTTATATGAATACGGCAGAGGCGTTCTCCTCTGACCAACTCCGCGCATACGGCGAGGCGTGCCGGAAGGATGAGCGGGAGAATATCCTGCAAACGCTGAAAGAAACGCGAATTCCTGATTTCTCCATGCCTGAGCAGTGGTTCAATGACGGTGTTGATGCCGCAATCTCTGCCATCCGTGCGAGGTCCAGGCCATGAACGCCTACGACCAAATAATCCTCATCCGCGAATTATTGGACGATAGCTGGCGCGTGTCGGACAATAGAGCGGTTCCGCGTTCTGAACGGATATTCGAAGAAATGCAGAGGCGAGGTCTCGTTATTAAAAAGGAGAGCGCCGATGAGTGAGACGATCACGCCGCGTTTACTTCGCTCAACAGAGGCCGCTAGGTATCTGAGCATATCAGAGGCTCTATTCCACACGCGCGTTGCTGATGCTGTGGTTTCCATACGCATCGGCTCACGGCGTGTGTGGGACAGACATCAGCTAGACCAGTGGATCGACCGGCAGCAAGGGCTTCTGTCGGCCACCTCATCGCCAGCAGATCGTAATCCTCTGGACGAGTTGCTTGGTACCTGATGGATGGTTGCGGTCAGAATCAAGTATGTGCAACGTCATCGTGGACGTGATGGCGTTCTGCGCTTCTATTTTCGTCACCCTAAACTGCCTCGCCTTAAGCTGCCGCCGCTTGATGATGACGCATTCTGGCCAGCATACCATGCGGCCATTGCTCAAGCTGAACCTGAGAGACCGAAAGAGATCAGGGGCGTCGGAACGTTTGCCCGTCTTTGCGAGGACTGGATGAAAACGAACGCCTTTCTTTCGCTAAGAGAGCCGACGCAACGCGGATACAGAAACGTTCTTATCCGCATGATGAGCGAACCGTTCGCGTCTCAACCAGTTAAAGATTTCGAGCCGAAGCACATCAGAGCGATTCTTTCCCGATTTGCTGATCGTCCAGCGGCAGGAAACAGATGGCTGCGGATGTTCGGTCTTGTTTTTCGACTCGCCGTTGAATCTGACATGCGTGCCACGGACCCGACGACGGGCGTGCGACGCCTGAAAGAAAAAGCCGACGGAGCAAGGGCGTGGACAGAAGAAGAGGTGGCTCAATTTCAAGCGTGCTGGCCACTCGGTAGTCGGGCGCGAACCGCGTTCTCTCTTATGCTTCACACGGGACAGAGGCGCTCTGATGTAGTTCGGATGGGGCCAGCAAGCATCAGGGCTGGGATGATAGAAGTAACGCAGCAGAAGACCGGGACGCGACTCATGATCCCTATTCTCCCCGGCCTTGCGGAAAGCCTCGCGTCGGTAGGGAATGTCGGGGCTTATTTCCTTGAGGTGAAATGGGGCCAGAAACCATCTTCCGATTCGCTCGGAAACTTGATGCGCGACTGGGTTTCTGCTGCCGGTCTGCCGGATGACCTATCGGCGCATGGGCTGAGAAAGGCCTCAGCAAGACGATTGGCTGAGGCAGGATGCACAACTCACCAGATCGCTGCCGTGACGGGTCATAAGAACCTGTCTGAAGTCGCCAGATACACCCGCGCCGTCGATCAAAAACGACTGGCTCAACAGGCAATGGATCTTTTGGAGGCTGTAAAACCAAAATAACCAAAGTGTAAAACTTGGGTGGTTTTTGGCGGTTTTCTGCGGTTTTCTGAGGGCATTGGAGGTCCGGGCGGGAATCGAACCCACATTCGCGGATTTGCAGTCCGCTACATCACCATTCTGCCACCGGACCTCATCGGTGCCAGCGCTATATCTCTCACGTCTCGCGGCGGGTCAAGTCCTGTCTGTCATTCCCCTGCCATCATGTCCGCTCAACCCATTGTCAGCACAGTTGATGCTACAACTGGTTGACGAAGGGCTCTGGCTGGGTTTTCTCATTATTGTATGATGATCCTGGAACGGCTGCGTTTCCACGGAGACCACACAGACTGAAACGGAACACCGCCATCATGACCTATGCCGCAGATCAGGCCCCGACCTCCGTGATGGCTCCTTACTTCCCGGATACCAGCGCCTCGGCTTTCGACGATGCCCGACAGCGGATGGTCGATGATCAGGTGCGTCCGCTGGAAGTCAATGATCCGCGCATCGTCACGGCCATGCGGGCGCTTCCCCGTGAATATGCCGTTCCGGAAAATGAGCAGGAATTCGCCTATTCCGACCTCACGCTTCCACTCGGAAATGGTCGTTATCTGCTGCAATCGATGGTGACCGCACGACTGGTGCAGATGGCGGCCATTCAGGCTGGCCAGCGCGTGCTCGTGGTCGGAGCCGCTACGGGATATACGGCAGCCCTTATCGCCATGCTCGGCGCAGAGGTAACTGCCCTTGAAGAAGATGCCTCCCTGCTGGCCATCGGCACGGCATTTACGATGCGTGCGTCTGTCGACGTATCCTGGAAGCGGGCCTCCCTTGCCGGTGGCGCGCCCGAAAGCTCACCTTTCGATCTGATCTTTTTTGACGGCGCCATCGAGGAAATCCCCCGTTTCTGCAGCACCCAACTGACAGAAAACGGTCGTGTGGCTGGCATACTGCGTCCAGATGACGGAACATCTTCAGCGTTTCTGGCTGAAGCTGAAAAAGGTGAAGGATGGTCCATCCGTCGCTTTTTCGATTCTGAAGCGCCTGTGCTTCCCGCCTTTACGCGCCCGGCGGCCTTTGCTTTCTGAGAAGAGGTAATCCTTTTGCCGAGATAAATTGCGGTGTGGCAATCTGCTGTTAAGTAGAATAGTGGAAAATCCGACATCAGCGTGGCATAAGCTCTCAACTCCGGTCGAGTGTGCGGAGCAGGTATCAAAGAGAGAAGTTACATGAAACATTCCTGCCACTTGGGTTTGGGACTGGCAGGTCTACTGTGCAGCTCGACAGCCATGGCCCAGAAATATGATGGCAGCGGCGAGCCCAGTTTCATTCCTCACACGCTGGAGGAAGCTCTTTCTGTTGCCTACCTGACCAACCCGACACTTCAGCAGGAACGTGCGACACTGCGGGCGACGGACGAAAACGTCCCAACCGCACTTGCTGGCTGGCATCCCACCATCAAGGGACAGTTCAATCCCAGCTACTATAAGGGCAGCAACAACTACGATGGTGACTCCGCGGACGGCATCCGCGGCTATCAGCGTAAATACAGCACGTTCGGCTTCGCCGCGAACGTATCAGCCACCGAACCGATCTACACCGGTGGCAAAACGACGGCCCAGACCCATCAGGCCGTCAACAAGGTCATGGCCGAACGAGCGAAGCTGATCTCCACGGAGCAGCAGGTCTTCATGAGCGTTGTGAACGCTTATGTCGGCGTGATTGAAGACGAACAGCTTCTCCAGTTGAACATCAACAACGAACGCGTGCTTGAGCAGCAGCTCAAGGCCACAAACGAACGTTTCCGCGTTGGTGAAATTACGCGTACCGACGTGGCGCAGGCTGAATCAGCTTATGCCAGCGCAAAGGCGACCCGCCAGCAGTCCGAGGGAACACTTCAGACCGCGCAGGCCACCTATATGCAGGTCGTGGGAATGGCCCCTCCCCCAAACCTGGTTCCCCCGCAGCCACTCGTGCTTCCGGTCAAATCGGAAAATCAGGCTGTGGCCATGGCTGTGAAGAACAACCCGGACGTCATTACCGCGCTCTTCACAGAATCCGCACAGAAAGACGCCGTGTCGGTCGCGATGGCTGCTCTGATGCCGACTGTTGCCGCCTCTGTCGCTTATATGCGTCAGGTCAACCAGCAGCTTGGTGGTAAGACAAAGGACGATAAATACGCCACGCTCGATGTGACCGTGCCTATCTATCAGGGTGGTTCAGAATATTCGGAAGTCCGGCAGGCCAAACAGCAGGCTCAGGCCTCCAGTCGTGCAGTTGACGTGCAGCGCCGAACCGCTGCGCAGGCTGCCGCGTCAAACTGGCAGCGACTGGTGTCTTACAAAGCTGCTATCGAGAGCAATCACGCGGCCATCAAGGCCGGCATGATCGCACTTGATGGTGTGGAAAGACAGGCCATTGTAGGAACAAGCACCACTCTTGAAGTGCTGCAGCAGCAGAGCACCCTGCTTCAGGCGCAGGTGGCGCTTGTTCAGAGCCTGAGCAACATGGTCACGTCCTCTTACAACGTCGCTCAGGCGATTGGTCGTCTGACAGCTCTTGATCTACATCTCAACGTACCGCTTTATAATGAGAAAGCTTACTATGACGCGGTTAAGGATCGTTTGTGGGGGCTGAATGATTATGCGTTGGATCAGCCCGGACGATAAGCGCGGCGTGGAAAGGTTTTTGAATGACAGAGAATAACGACACGCAGCCGGAAAACGGTTCCATCAACACTGTTCTGAGTTCCATCCGTCGCATTCTGCAAGAAGGAAAAGAGGCTCACGCAGCATCCCAGCAGGCTGCTGCGCCTGAGGAGCACGCACCTGCTCCGGCGGAACCGAAAGCTGAGGAACCCGTTGCTCCACCGGCACCGCCCGCGCAGGACGACGATGACAGTGTTCTTGTGCTCGACTCCTCCATGTTTGTGGAAGAGGAAAAGCCGGAAGCGCACGAGCACGCAGAACAGCATGAGCCGGCAGCGCCTGTAGAGGCTCATACTCCAGCTCCGCCGCCAGAAGCTGAGCACAAACCGGAGCCACAGCCCGAGCCGGAACAACCTGCACCAGAGCCGCCTGCCCCCGTGGCTGAAGCGCCTGCGCCTGCAGAACCAGAGCCCGCTGCTGCTCCCCCGCCATCTCCTGCACCTGAACTGGAAACCGTTTCCGCTCAGCCTGCAGAGACACATGACTCGGTAACGGCAGAAACCGAATCTCATGTTCCCACCCTGCCAACACCAGTACCTGTAGTCCCCCCCTTGTCTCAACCAGCGCTCCTGGTGGAGAATGTCGAGACACAACAGGCTAGGACCAGAATGAGCGAGAACAGAACTCCGGCGGAAAACGCCGCCGGCTATTCCGACTCTGATGCACCGGAGCCCGTACAGATCGCTCTGGACAAGCAGACTGTCGGTGCTACGGAACATTCTTTCGGCGCGCTTCAGCAGATGCTCCGCCGCAAACAATCTTATGAACACAAGGAGAGACGAGTGGCTATCACGCGTGGTGGAAACCTGACCATTGAAGACATCGTTCGCGATGAAGTGCGCGCATTCCTGAAGGAATGGCTTGACC
The DNA here is from genome assembly GCF_002409645.1 of Acetobacter sp. UBA5411. GTDB lineage: Bacteria > Pseudomonadota > Alphaproteobacteria > Acetobacterales > Acetobacteraceae > Acetobacter. Next base: position 24,003 of record NZ_DHNR01000026.1, on the reverse strand, counting down.
AGCACCTGTCCGGCATCGTGCAGCAGGCTGTTCAGAAAGAGATCGAGCGTCTTAGCGACCGCTGATCACTCTGATCCCGGTCCGACCGACTGGCAACAGTTCGGAACGGCTGGTCAGAGACCCGCTCAAAGCGGTATGAGGAAACGCAGCGCACATAAGCGCTGCGTTTCTTTTTGTTCAAACACCTTCCATCTGGTTAGAGGCGATGCTCAGCAAAACGTTTCAGGCGAACGACACCGAAGCCCAGCTCTACGAAACCTGGGAAACTGAGGGACGGTTCGCTGCCGATCCGAACAGCAAGGCCACGCCTTTCACCATCATGATCCCGCCGCCCAACGTCACCGGCACGCTCCATATGGGGCATGCACTGACCATGACGTTGCAGGACACGCTCATCCGCTGGAAACGTATGCAGGGGCGCGACACGCTCTGGCAGCCGGGCACGGACCACGCGGGCATTGCGACCCAGCTTGTTGTTGAGCGTCAGTTGGCAGGCGAAAACACTACGCGGCAGGAGCTTGGCCGCGAAGAGTTCCTCAATCGTGTGTGGAAATGGAAAGGTGAATCGGGCAGCGGCATCACCCGCCAGCTTCGTCGCCTCGGCTCGTCCCTCGACTGGTCGCGCGAGCGCTTCACCATGGATGACGGGCTGTCCAAGGCTGTCAAGGAAGTCTTCGTCACGCTGTATCGTGAGAAGCTGATCTATCGTGACCGTCGCCTCGTCAACTGGGACCCACATTTCCGGACCGCCATCTCGGACCTTGAGGTCGAGAACAAGGAAGTGCGTGGCAATCTCTGGCACATCCGCTATCCGGTTGCGGACTCTGAGGGTGAATCCATTGTGGTCGCCACGACCCGTCCGGAAACCATGCTGGGCGATACGGCTGTTGCCGTGCACCCCGAGGACGAGCGTTACAAGGCTCTGGTCGGACGTTTCGTTGTCCTGCCGCTAACCGGTCGCCGCATTCCCATCGTCGCCGACACCTATTCCGATCCGGAAAAAGGCACGGGCGCGGTCAAGATCACCCCGGCGCATGACTTCAACGACTTTGAAGTCGGCAAGCGTCATGACCTTCCGATGCTGACAGTGCTGGACGAAGGCGCTGCCGTCACACTCGCGGAAATCGAGGACGATCTTCACACCGTTGAAGGTTTGGCCGATCCTGCTTTCGTGCGCGGTCTGGAAGGCAAGTCCCGCGAGGATGCCCGCAAAGCCATTGTCGCCGAGTTGGAGGCGCTGGGTTATCTCGTCGAGATCGAGCCGCACACCAATCAGGTGCCGCACGCCGAGCGTGGTGGCGCCGTGGTCGAGCCGCGCCTGACGACACAGTGGTATTGCGATGCCGCTACCCTCGCCGGTCCGGCCATTGAAGCTGTCGAAAAAGGCGATGTCACCTTTGTGCCGCGTCAGTGGGAGAACACGTTCTTCGCCTGGATGCGGGACATTCAGCCTTGGTGCATTTCCCGCCAGCTCTGGTGGGGGCATCGTATCCCGGCCTGGTATGGCCCGGATGGCACTGTTTTTGTCGGGTATGACGACGCCGACGCGAAGCAGCAGGCGAAAGCCCATTACGGGGAAAACGTCGAACTGACGCAGGATGAAGACGTGCTGGACACGTGGTTCTCCTCCGCGCTGTGGCCGTTCTCCACCCTCGGCTGGCCTGAAAAGACACCGGATCTGGCCCGCTATTATCCGACCGATGTGCTTGTCACCGGCTTTGACATCATCTTTTTCTGGGTCGCCCGGATGATGATGATGGGCCTGCACTTCATGAAGGATGTGCCGTTCCGCACGGTCTTCATTCATGGTCTGGTGCGCGACGAGCGCGGTCAGAAAATGTCGAAGAGCAAGGGCAACGGCATCGACCCGCTGGAGTTGCTCGACCAGTACGGCGCGGATGCGGTCCGTTTCACCATCTGCGCGTTGACCGGCGTGGGACGTGATCTGAAGTTTGGTCCGAAGCGCGTGGAAGACCACCGGGCGTTTGTAACCAAGCTGTGGAATGCCTCGCGCTTCTGCGAAATGAACGGCGTGAAGCCGGTTGAGGGCTTCGATCCTTCGACCGTGCAGAGTCCGCTCGGGCGCTGGATCATCTTCGAAGCGTCCAAGGCCATCAGCGAGGCGACCAGCGCGCTCGAAGCCTATCGTTTCGATGAATATGCCGGTGCGTGCTACCGCTTTGTCTGGAACCGTTTCTGTGACTGGTATCTGGAACTGACCAAGCCGCTGTTCGCAGGCGACACAACGCCGGAAGCCGACGAACTGCGCGCTGTCACGGCGTGGGTGCTGGAGACGATCCTGCGTCTGCTTCAGCCGATCATGCCGTTTGTCACCGACACGCTCTGGCACGAGTTCGGCTATGGCCCGCGTGGCGAACTCATGGGCGCGACATGGCCGGTTCCTGTGACCGTGCCGGGCGCTGAGGCTGCCGTTGAGGAAATCGACTGGCTGACGCGCTTTATTTCCGAAATCCGCACTGTGCGTTCGGAAATGAATGTGCCCCCTTCCCGTCTGTCGCCTGTGCTGCTGAAGGACGCGTCGGCCACCACGCAAGATCGCGCCACACGCTGGAAGGAAACGATCGGTCGTATGGCCCGTGTTTCCGAAATCGGCGTTCTGGACGGCGATGTTCCGAAAGGCTCGGCTCAGGCGGTGCTTGATGAAGCGACGCTGGTTCTGCCGCTTGCCGATATCATTGATCTGGATGCTGAACGCGCCCGGCTGGCGAAGGAACTGACCAAGGCGGAAGGTGAAATCGAAAAGACCGAGCGCAAGCTGGGCAATGCCGACTTCATCGCCCGTGGTAGGCCGGAGGTTGTCGAGGAAACCCGCGAGCGTCTGGTGACACAGCAGGGTGACCGGGATCGTCTGAAAGCAGCACTCGCCCGTCTGGGGTGAGTGCTGAGGTTTTCAAACAGATAAAAATTTTTGGGTGCCGCCTTTTTTCAAAAAGGCGGTGTTCTTTGAAGCTTTTTGAAAAAAGCTTCACCAAAAACTTCTTATGGTTAAGATCATGGCGTTGTGGGGAAATAGTTTTGCGGGTTTCCCCTTAAGTGTGGGTGGCGGGGAAACCCTGTCACCCATATGTGGTTAAAGGTAAGAGAAACCTTCACAGAATGAACTGACAGGACGCGCCATGAGTGAAACTGCGATACTCGGCGGAGGATGCTTCTGGTGCGTGGAGGCTGTGCTGGTCTCCATCAATGGTGTCCTGAGCGTGCAGTCCGGCTATGCGGGCGGCAAGACCGAAAATCCAACCTATAAAGAAGTCTGTTCCGGCCTCACCGGTCATGCCGAAGTCGTGGAAGTTATCTTTGATCCGGCAGTGATCTCTTATGCCCAGCTTTTGCGGATCTTCTTCACACTGCATGATCCGACCATGCTGAACCGGCGGGGCAATGACAGAGGCACCCAATATCGGTCGGTTATTTTCTGGACCAGCGAAAAACAGCGTGAAACGGCGGAAGCCGTCAAGCAGGAAATCGAACAGTCGGGTTTGTGGAATACGCCGCTGGTCACGCAAATCGAACCACTGACCAAATTCTGGCCTGCGGAAGCCGAGCATGATGACTATTTCAGGCGCAATCCTGACAATGGATATTGTCAGGTTGTTATTGCGCCGAAAGTGCTAAAGATGCGAAAAGTTTTTGCGGTTTTTATGAAATAATTAGATAAAATATAAAAATAATAACCATTTTTATAAAATTTTCTTTTCAAAATTATTGATAAAGATTTCACATAAATCACTCCTACTTGGATGGTAGTGTATTAATTTTCTGCTATATTAAGGGACCTTACCGGAATGATCGGTCTAGAAAGAGGAACAGATGAATTTAAGTGCGCACTTTGCTGTGAATACACGACTAACGCGAATTCTAGGCGAGACATATCGTTCCAGCGAAGCAGCCTTAAAAGAACTCATCGATAATGCTTGGGATGCAGACGCCACCAATGTATGGGTTACACTTCCCGACCCAGTAACAAACGACCCTGTTATCGTTAAAGATGACGGAACAGGAATGACGAAGTCTGAAATACGCAGTGAATACCTCAACATTGCAAGTGATAAAAGAACACGACGAGGTGACCTTACTTCTCAATACAAGCGAAAGATAAAAGGCCGCAAAGGGATCGGCAAGTTCGCTGGTTTGATGATTGCAAGTCACATGAAAGTAGTCACTGTCGCACGCGACAATCAATGCACTGTAATTATTGACAAGAAAGACCTCATAGAAAATCAAAATGATCTAGAGTCAGTCCCTCTACCGTTTATAGAAAATGCTGCTGCTGGATCTCCTACCGGAACGACCGTCCTGTTGTCGGACCTCGATAACCGACTAAACTTTCCTACTCCAGACCGACTTCGAGAGATTCTTATTTATGATTATGGTCGTGAAGATACCTTCAAAGTATTCGTAAACGAAATCTGTCTCTCCGTTCAGGACGTTCCTGGAACAACGATTCAAACGACTGTTAAATTGCCATTAACAGGCGACACTGATCTACACTTTACTATTGCCGATGGGAAACGACCTTTACGATCACCGGGCATCATCTTGAAAGTAAATGGCAAAGCAATTGGACGACCAATGCTGTTTGGCCTTGAAGATGATGAAGAAATACCAAAAAAACTACTAAGGCGAGTCTATGGAGAAATTGAAGTAACTGGAGTTGAAGATTTTGTAACCGCCGACTGGAGTAACATCCTCGAAAATAGCAAATCTTTTCAAGAAATCAAACTGTATGTTAACGAAGAAATTAAAGCGGCTCTAAAAGAATTTCATTCTAAAGAAGTGAATCTTCAAAAAGCACGACTACAAAAGCAGATTCATCAACGGCTCCAAAGGTTACCTCAATACCGTCGTCAATACGCTGAAGAAGCCCTTAACCGAATTCTTAAGCGATTTTATGATGAAAGCCACGATCGCGTTGCTACGATTGTCGACGTGACTTTGGATGCCATGGAATGTGACCCCTACTGGGTAGTGCTTGACCACATAAAAGCATCAAGTAAGTCAGATGTTGGCTCGTTTGCGACATCCTTGGAAGAATTCGGGCTCGTAGAACTCGCAACTATTGGTCATCAAGCCTCACAACGGCGGCAATTCCTCGATTTTTTTGACCAACTCATCCAGAATCCAGATACTCTTGAAAAAGATGCGCACAAAGCGCTCGAAACCAACCTATGGATACTCGGCCGTTAGTATTCTATGATGTCTTCAAATATAACGCTACGCAAAATGATTGAAACCTACACAGACAAATCGTTCACGGGCAGTCGAGTTGCGAAACGCCCAGATTTATTGCTTTCGCAGGATTATGGCGATACTTACCTACTCATTGAATTTAAACGGCCATCACATAATATCACTCGTGACGATATCGCGCAGGCTGAGAAATATCGTGACGACTTGTCGTCACGCCTATCATCGAACGCCAAGATGGACATCATGATGATCGGTAAAGGACGAGTAGAAACGCTTAATACAAATCATCTTTCTACATCACTCACGATTCACTCCTATGTCAGCATTGTATCTTCGGCGCGACGAGAACTCGACTGGCTAATTGCCTCGCTTTCCCAAAGATGGAAATAAGAACTTCAGAAAAATAAAAAAAATAATGTGATTTTATAAATTAAAGAAAATCCCTCTACGACACCACATCCTGACTAACATCCACCCACCCCGCATCCACCAGTTCCGCCAGCCGCGCCGGTGTCAGCCGCACAGAACTCGTGAGTGAGCCTGCGGCCGGATAGACCTCATCAAACGCTTTCAGTGAGATGTCACAATAGACTTTCATCGGCTGCGGCAGACCGAACGGACACACGCCGCCGACGGGGTGGCTGGTCAGTTCCAGAACCTCCTCGGCGGGGAGCATTCTGGGGCGTGCGCCAAAGGCGGCCTTGGTCTTGCGGTTATCAAGCCTTGCATCTCCGGCCATGACGACGAGAACCCGCTCATCGCCCACCTTGATGGCCAGTGTCTTGGCGATCTGACCTTCCTTCACGCCCAGCGCCTGCGCCGCCAGAGGGACGGTCGCCGTGCTTGCGCCCTGATCGATGATCTCCACGTCGGGTGCGTTGGCGGCGAAAAAGGCTTTAACGGATTCAAGACTCATACTTCATGCCTCTGACAACGGGGTTCCCGAAACAACGGGAACCCTTCTTCAATCATGATGATGCAGACATGGCTTCCAGCAGCCGTGCGATCGCCTCCGCACCGGGGTCCGGCACGTCGTTCATCTGGCTTTCCGGCACGTAGGACGCCCGCCCTGCCTGAGCCTTGCCCATCTTTCTGGTGGCGTCGGCTCCTTTGCGGGCTGCCGTTGCCGCATCCCTGAGCGAGCCGCCTTCAGCCAGCGCTTTCAGAGCCGGATCAATCGCGTCGATCATGGTCCGGTCACCCGATTTTGCGCCCCCCAGTGTCTGCATGGCCTCCAGTCCTTCCTGTAGCGCCACGGCCCATGATGACGTGCTGCGGCCTGCTGTCGAGAACAGAACCGACAGAAGAGCCCCGCTGGAACCGCCAGTGTGACGTGTCAGCACGCGCCCGATGGTACTGAACAGCGCGTGCGGGTCAGCGAGAGGCAGGCGGTCCAGCGCGTTGAGGATTTCTTTTGCGGCTTCGGCAAAGGTCGAGCCTGCGTCGCCGTCGCCGATCTTGGCGTCGAGCGCATTGAGGCTGTCCGCATTTGCGATCAGCGCCTCGGCTCCGATGCGCATCAGGGCTTCCAGTTGCGGGTTGGACGACGGCGCGGTCTCGAAGGTTTTCGGGAGCGCGGGCATCTTGCGGAGAGCGGGCTTGCCGAAAGTCGCGACGCCGGGCCATGCGGGCGGCTCGACGGATGCCTTCAGCGCCTCCGCAATGTCGTCAGTCAGTTCGATGACGGTCAGCGAAAAGCCGTTCATATCCAGAGCCGTCATAACAGGCGCTGGCCCGATGATGAGTTCGACCTGTTGCGCGAGGGGTGTTTTCGCAAAGGCTTCGAGCAGCAGCGTCATTTCGACCGGTGGTACGCTGCCGAGCATGTTGAGCAGCAGAGCGTATTTCTTTTCACCACCTGAAAGCGCCTTCTGAAGCGCGGCGGACGCCTGCTCCATGAGACTGTCCGCCTTGGCGACATCGATCTGCTGGGCACCGGGTTCGCCGTGAATGCCAAGGCCGAGTTCGGCCTGACCTTTTTCCAACCGGGTTTTATGCGCGGTGTCGTAGGCGTTGCAGTCCGTCAGGGAGAGACCGATCGACGCAATTTTCTCCGCAGCTTCCCGCGCCTTGCGGGCCACAACATCCAGAGGCTCGCCCTGCGAGGCTGCATGACCGGCAATCTTCTGGACCAGCACGGTTCCGGCCAATCCACGGGGATAACGACTGCCGGGCAGCGCGATGTCGTCGCCCACAATCACCGTTTCGACGGGGATACCCATATCGCGGGCCTGCTCGGCGGCCAGCGTGAAGTTGAGGCGGTCGCCGGTGTAGCTTTTGATGACCAGCAGGCATCCGGCTTTTCCGGAGACGGCCAGAATCGCAGCGAGCACGGCATCGACGCCGGGGGATGCGAACACGGAGCCACAGACAGCCGCGTCCAGCATGCCATCCCCGACAAATCCCGCGTGGGCTGGTTCGTGGCCGGAACCACCGCCGGAAATGATCGCCACATGCTCCGGATTCCGCTCCTTGCGCAGGACAACCTTGATCTCGGGATAGCCGTCGAGGCGACAGAGGTGCTGCCCCATGGAAGAACGCAACAGGCCGTCAAGCGATTCCGTCACCAGAGTTTCACGGGAGTTGAAGAAGCGCTTCATCGGCACAGTCTCTTTCTTTTTGTCTGTTTCTCTCATGCCCGCCTGTCCGCCCGGAGACAAGAAACGGCACCGCGAGCTGCCATTCCCGCAACGCACGACGGTCCCCTCCGGCTCCTTTCTTTCCGTTCCGGCTTCATCACTGTATGGTGCCCGCCCCTGCATATAAGCGGAGCTTGTTAAGTCCCATGGACCCGGCGTCCCCTCGCCCTACCGGCAAACCCCTGTCGTTTCAGGATCTGATCCTGACCCTCCATCGCTTCTGGTCGGCCCAAGGGTGCGCCATCCTTCAGCCCTACGACATCGAGGTCGGTGCGGGCACGCTCTCCCCGCACACCACGCTGCGGGCGCTGGGCGACACACCGTGGAAGGCAGCCTATGTGCAGCCGTCCCGCCGCCCCTCCGACGGGCGTTATGGCGAGAACCCCAACCGGCTCCAGCACTATTACCAGTATCAGGTGCTGCTGAAGCCGACGCCGGAAGAGAGCCAGCAGCTTCTGCTCGAGAGCTATCGCGCCATCGGGATCGACCCGGATCTGCATGACATCCGTTTTGTCGAGGATGACTGGGAGAACCCGACCATCGGTGCATGGGGTCTCGGCTGGGAAGTCTGGTGTGACGGCATGGAGGTGACGCAGTTCACCTACTTCCA
>NZ_DHNR01000026.1:0-15406 GCF_002409645.1 Acetobacter sp. UBA5411 | reverse complement strand
CCTACTTCCAGCAGGTCGGCGGTATCCCTGTGTCAGTGCCGTCCACGGAGCTGACCTACGGGCTTGAGCGCCTCGCCATGTATGTGCAGGGCGTCGAGAACGTCTATGACCTCGCCTTCAACGACGCCGGTCTGAAATATGGCGACGTGTTCCTGCGGGCCGAGCGTGATTACTCGCGGCATAACTTTGAGCTGGCGAACACGGAGATGCTGCATCGCCACTTCATCGATGCCGAGAAGGAGTCTGTGGCGCTGGCAGAAGCGGGTGTAGCCCAGCCTGCTTACGATCAGTGTCTGAAGGCCAGCCACCTGTTCAATTTGCTCGATGCGCGCGGCGTCATCAGCGTGAGCGAGCGCGCTTCCTATATCGGTCGCGTCCGCACGCTGGCGAAGCTCTGCTGTGAAACCTGGCTGGCCGAAGAAGCTGCCACAAAGAAGGTGGAGGGGTGAGTCATGGCTGAACTTCTGCTCGAACTTCTCTCGGAAGAAATCCCGGCCCGCATGCAGGAAACGGCGGGCGAGGATCTGGCGCGTCTGTTCCAGAAAACCTTCGCCGCCCTCAATCCTCGCGATGTGAAGACCTTTACCGGTCCGCGTCGCATCGCCCTTACCTGCGGTCTGAACACAGAAGTCCCGGCTGAAACCGTTTCCGAACGCGGCCCACGCGAGAGCGCGCCGGAACAGGCTCTGGCCGGTTTCACACGCAAGCATGGCGTGACCAAGGACGATCTGGTTCTGGAAAACGGCTTCTGGGTGCTGAACCGTCAGACGCCCGCCATTTCCGCCGAAGTTTCTCTGGCCGAGCGTCTGCCCGAGATTCTGCGCCAGTTCCCGTGGCCGAAGTCGATGCGCTGGGGCACGGGTAGCAGCTTTACGTGGGTGCGTCCGCTGCGTCGTATCCTGTGCCTGCTCGATGGGACAGTCGTTCCCTTCTCGCTGGCGACGGACACGGACAATGGTCATGGTCTGAAGAGCGGCAACCAGACGGAAGGGCATCGGTTTTTCCCGGTTGGCGCGACCCATTCAGAGCCGTTCACCGTTTCTAATTTTGACAGCTGGCGCGACGGGCTGCGTGACCGGTGCGTGCTGATCGACGCGTCGGAGCGTCGTCAGACCATCCTGAAAGGCATCAATGAACTGGCCGGACAGGAAGGGCTGAATATCGTCCCTGACGCCGGACTGGTCGATGAGGTTGCCGGACTGGTCGAATGGTCGGTGCCGCTGCTCGGTCGCATTGACGAGACGTTCATGGAACTGCCTGCCGAGGTGATGCAGGTTTCCATGCGCGTGAACCAGCGTTACTTCGCGCTGCGTCACAGCGACGGCACGGCCGCTCCGCGCTTCGCGTTTGTGGCGAATATCGAACCCAGTGACGGCGGCGCACAGGTCATTGCCGGTAACGAGCGCGTGCTGCGCGCCCGCTTCTCCGATGCGCGTCACTTCTGGGATCTGGATCGCAAGCAGACGCTTGAGTCGCGCGTTGCGGGCCTTGATCGTGTCACGTTCCATGCCGATCTCGGTAGTCAGGGCGAGCGCGTGAAGCGGCTTGTGCGTCTGGCGGAAATCATCGCGCCGATGGTGGGCGCCAACCCTCAGCACGCTGCTCGTGCCGCGCTGCTGAGCAAGAGTGATCTTTCCACCGGTATGGTCGGCGAATTTCCCGAGCTTCAGGGCGTGATGGGTGGTTATTACGCCCGTCATGACCATGAGCCTGAGGATGTCTGCACCGCGATTGCCGAGCAGTATATGCCGCGTGGCCCTGCTGACACCGTGCCGACGGCTCCGGTTTCCATCGCTCTGGCGCTGGCTGACCGGTTCGACATGCTGGTCGGGTTCTTTGCTGTCGGCGCAAAGCCAAGCGGCTCTGGCGATCCGTATGGCCTGCGTCGCGCAGCTTTGGGGATCATCAACCTGATCCGCACCAACAGTCTGCGTCTTGATCTGGTGGCGCTGTTTGTGAAGGCGTCCGAGGCTCTGCCCTCTGCCCTTCAGAACGCACCTGATCTGGATCTGCTGCCGGGCTTTATCGCCGAGCGTCTGCGCGTGCAGCTTCGTAGTGAAGGCGCACGTCACGACATTCTCGCCGCCGTTTCGGTTGGCAATACGGACAGCGATATCGTGCGTCTGCTGGCTCGTACGGATGCGCTGGCTTCCATGCTGGCGACGGAAGATGGCAAGAACCTGCTTGCCGCGACCAAGCGGGCTGCGAACATCCTGCGGATTGAGGACAAGAAGGACGGCCCTCACGAAGGGACGCCCGACGCGGCGCTCTACACGCAGCCGGAGGAAATCGCTCTCGCCAATGCGCTGGGAGCGGTCATCCCCAAGGTGGAAGCAGCCTTTGGCGAGGAGCGTTATTCAGATGCGATGCGCGAAGCTGCCAGCCTGCGCTCCGTGCTGGACACATTCTTCGACAGGGTGACGGTCAATGCCGATGACCCGCAGGTGCGCGGCAATCGTCTGAAGCTGCTGTCTGAACTGGTGCGAATGACGCGCCTGATTGCGGATTTCAGCCAGATTGATGGGTGATTGAGGCTGAATGGCTCTGATGCGTTAATGGAACCGGGATGGGCATGACCTGTCCCGGTTTTTTATTGTTTGGCTTACTTAATTATCTGTGGCCAATCGTTTGAATGACTGATTTGGGGGGATTCAGGACTGTCCGCTTTACAGCGTGAACATTCAAGAAGCAGGTGTCATTGTCGCCACGATAACCACCTTGCCATCGAAGTTGTCTGGTATTTCTGGCTATCGTCAATCGACGGCAACGCCTTCTCCACGCGCCTTTTTGATGGTGTCGAGCAGCACGACGCACTGTCTGTCGGTAGGAATCTTCATCGGTATCTGCATGGCAATCTTCAAAACACCGATCTCCTTCGGAGTCAGCAGGCGTTTCGAGGCCAAGGTGTCGTGGATTACGATCCATTTTGAAGCCGGGATCGCAAAAACCTTAGTCTGAGCTTCAATGCCGTTGTCCACTTTCTGGGTATTCCGAGCAGCCCGCTTTTCAGACAGATGGTCGTCGCGGGACAGACATTCGCCGTCGAACTCATCTGGCAAGAGATCGGCAAACTCGTCCATATTTTCCAGCATCCGCGTCCAGCAGGCCTCACGCTTGGCCCATTCCGAAATATTCGAAATACCTTGCATCGGGCGCAGGAGGTCATCGTTCACGCGGGAAGCCACAATCGCAATGGTGCTCTCGAGGATAGGACTTATCGCCTGCGCGCTCCAGACCCTCTGAAAATCGAGACTTTTTTCCCGCCGTCTTGTCAGTTCGCTGAGAACGGCCAGCGTATAGGAGACAATGTTGGCACGATAGCCGTTATTATACCAAGGCTGCGCTGACACAATCCGTTCGGTAGCACGAAATATGATCCCTCGCGCAACGGCGCGTTTGAAGTAAGCTTCGTTGAAACTGTCCGACGACTTGTCCCATTCCTTGCCAATCCGGGCGGCGTAACGGGCGAAGTTCTTCTCTGCTCCCAAATTCACGTATCGCGGATGCTCATCCCAGACGTTCTCGAATTTCGCAAGATCCGTTTTGGTCAGCATCTGCGGCTTCGGATTTTCCGCCTTGAACCGCTTCTGCTCGGCAAGGGTAAGTTTGGCCTGCGCGTCCGCATACTGACCGCGGGCGCGCTCATAAAACCATTTTGTTTCCCGCTGTGCACCTTTGCCCGCGGGTGCCCATAGGCGCCGGGAGAACTCCTCCATGCGGATATGGTAAGCATGGTTTGAGAAGAAATCCGCAGCCTGAACCCGGTTCTGGGTGTTGGCATACTCGGAAATGCGCGGGACGACCTTCTCACTCTTATCACTGTCGATGATGGACAGCTTCATCTGTACGAATATCTGTGTGAGGTCGGCTTTGTCCTTTCGACGGGTGTGGAACAGCGACGCGGTGGTTTGTCCACCGTTCACAATCTGAAGGTCGGTTATCCGGGTGATCTGGAGGCCATCTCTCGTCCTTTTCGTTGCGACGCCCTGTGCTGTAGCTGTAATGCCGTTGTTGTAGGCGAAGAACATACCCGGCTCGGTCATGATGGTCGTGCGGATACCTTGGTTGACCCTCGCTCTGGCCTGAAGAAACGTACGGACGTTCTGCTCCAGCAACCTCGCGCCGAACTTCTCGTATATTGACGAAAGGATCGGTCCCGGCATGACGACGAGATAGGACTGATAAGCATCTGTCCCCAGATGGGCGGGAAGGCAGGGTATGCCGGTTCCGAACATAGCCTCGAAGTCTAGGTCCAGCGCCTCTTTGTGGCTACGGGAACTGCGCTGGCGATGAAGGCGGGAGATATCCCAGATGTGAAAGCTCGTTGCGATACCGGCTGTCTCGGCATCCGGCAGCGCCTGAATCCGGTCGCTCAAGGTACGCTCGGAAACGAGAATAAGATTGAGATGCCGAATCCGCGATTTCCTGTCTGCGATCTGCCTTGCGAGGCCATATTCCGGCGACGTGATTTCCAGATCAGCCGCCAGATTCTTCCGCAAACTGGCGTCAAAGAAATTGACCACACGCTTGAACGCGGTATCAACATCGGTGCGGGTAAGGGATGCCAGCTCAGTGCGGCTGTCGAAATCCGCCACGAAAAGGTTCAGAACGCCTTCGTCGTTGAACCAGTATCCGTCCACACGCATACCGCGCTTCGCCCGATAGTGTGCGAACTCGAAGCCTTCCGTGAACCCCGTCTCTGTCAGCTCGCGGGACACGACACCCATGAATTCGGCCAGCAGAAAGCTGCCGTTCGCCTCGGCTCCGGCCAGCAAATCCTGACGGAAATCATGGAAGAACTCGTCGGCGGTCGTTTCCAATCAGGGTCTCCGGAACATATCGGCTTCATCGCAGGAGAACGGCGCTATCGCTTCCAGCATGACGTCGTAGGAAACCTTGGTGATGCCAGGTGGCAGCTCCGAGCGGATCAGGCGGGGAAACCCATCGGTCACGCGGTATCCCTGAAGGCCGCCGACAATGAAGCGTGAAGCATCGTATTCTGCGAGTGGAACGTACCCCACGCCTGCGAGTTTATCAGCAAACTGCTCGATGGCATTGGCGTCCACAAGCTCACTGTCGATCAGCCCGACAATATCGTTCAGTGACAATGCTTGGCCAGCATCAGGTTGACTGCTCAGGCGCTGGGTCAGGAGAAACATCTGGTCAGCAAGTGATTCCAATTGATCCTCGGTCGAAATGCGGACAGTGCTGCGCTCTCGACCGGAAAGCGACTTCACTTCGATGGCTCTGTTGCCGAAAATGAAATCTTGATGGGAATCGTCGGGACCGCACCACGCATCGACGGCGGCGAGCTGCGGCAGCGTGTCCTGATAGAGAAGGCGCAGAATGTGCAGTTCGCCGAACAGGCCACGAACCTCCTCGGGCGAGAGCAGGCGGGCGTTCCGCCCCGCCAGAAACGCCTTCCAGCGCCGCAGATGGGCAAGTGCGACGGCCAGTGCCGTCGCCGGGTCCGCGACATCCCTGAGGCTGCCAATGAGGGTTTCACACAGGCCAAGAAACAGATCGCTGTCAATATGACGGGCAAGCGTGAGAACGAATCGCTGCTGTCCGGCACGATCACCTTTGCGAAGATCAAAGCCGATACCATGCAGAGAAACCACATCACGGCGGAGCTGTGCGGTATGATCGCCATCCAGCTCGATAATCAGCAGGCACTGTCCTCCGGCATCCCGTCCCCAGAAGATGGGGACGCCCGTGGTTCCCGCGATGCGGAGAACACTAAGATCAGCCGCCGGTGTCGGAATAGCGTCCCACGGCACGGACCTACTCATCGTCATAGTCCTCGTCGGCGTCAGGATCGTCGTCCATCGAGCCGTACATCTCCTCCATCCAAACCTTGTTGGCGATCACCTCGATCTCGAAGTCGGCTCCGTACAGGCCGTCAGGGAAGCTCAGCCCCCATGCGGGAACCCTGTAACCAGCGAAAGCAGGATTTTCGGTCGGTTCCAGAACATGGATTATCAACAGCGGCTTTTTACGGACCATCCGATAATGAACGTCCGAGGGCTTTTTCTTTTTGGATTTGGCATCCTCGGACGCCAGCTTCTCCGCGGCGGAAATCTGATCGTCAGTCAGGCCAAGCTTCTCGTCGCCGCGACTGGCGACACGGTATCCTGAAACCTGCCATTTATCAGGCGTGGCATCCTTTTCAGCCGTCCGGTCTTGTGCGCCAAGCCGATATGCTGCCGGGTCGCCAGGCCCTTTCGAGATAAGCAGAACATCAGCTTTGGAGAATTTCGGCGCAATCTTGAGCAGATACTCAACCGCGTCAGCTTTCCGCTTTCTCGCAGATTTATGCGCCTTGAACCGCAACAGAAACTCATCCACTTTCCCGACATCAACGTCAGGAATGAACCACCCTTTTTCTGTCGGTTGCACTGTGCCGCCAAACCCATCGCGCCAGTATTCCGCGATCAGCTCCTCGTTCTCCAAGTTGATCTTAGTATCAAGAGGAAGCAGCCAACTCTCCTGAAGTGTGCCAGTGAGATTCTGGTTGAGAACGATCTTTTCACCACTGCGCATCTTGTTGGCGGCAGTCACCATCAGGCTGTCTGGATGGGACTTCACATAGAGGCCGAAATCCCTTGGACTCATGTCGGCCTGACGCATCCGCGTGATCTGCTGACGCAGCTCCTCAGATGCCAGTGCGATATGCTTATACCAGTTGATCGAGTCATTCGGCAGCCAGACGCGGCAGACATCCTCGTAGCCCGGTCGATAACCGAACCAGCGCCCCATCTGCATCAGCGTGTCGTACATCTTGGTGTTGCGGTACATGTAGCTGATTGTCAGCCCTTCAATCGTCAGGCCGCGTGACAGGCTCAGACCGCCGATAGCGATTGCGGTCAGGCCGATGCCATCCTTCTCGTACCTCGCGAAATCGAGAGCCTCATCGCTCTTGCTGTTGACCACATAGGTGCGCAGATTTTCGAACACACCCCAGAGAGCCGCTTTCACTTCGTCCCAAGTGAAGTTCCTCCCGCTAAACTCATTGGCGGCGAACTCAGCGGCGAATTCAGCACGCAGACGGGCCATGTGTTCGTTTTTCGATGATGCGGTTTCCGGCATCATGTAATTGGCTTTCACGGCCTCCCGTATCCGGTCGAGGCGCAGTCCGATGAAGCTCCGCACCTCCTTCTGAACGGATACGAAGCGAGACACATTGACCAGCATGGAGCAGTGTTTCCGCTCCTGACCTCTGAGGTTTCGGAGGGCTCGCGCGACAATGAACTGATCGAGTGCACGATAAAGGCTGGGCGGCAGTTCCGCGACTGGGAAACCGTTCTTATGAACGAACGGAAGGTATTCCTCGCAGTCGTCGATCTGCCGCAGGATAGCACTGCTGCTCGCATCGTTCAGAAAAACCTTGTCCGGCCCGAAATATGTGGTCGGCGCATCCAGCGAGTGAATAAAGTCGCTCGGAAACAGCTCTCCGTAGGCATCCTTGTCGAAAGCGTCGGGGTCGATGAATATGTTGGCGAACGGCGTTGCAGTGTAACCGACGTAGCAGTTCTTGGTGAACAGCCGCAGAATCTTCCTGATCCACGCATTGGTGGCGGTCGGATTGATATCCGGCTTGTTCGTATTGATCGATGCGTTGTCAGCCTCATCGTCGATAACCAGCATGGGGACATCGGCAATGCGGTCGCGCCCTTTCGCGTTCAACTCCCGCAGCCAGATGTACAGAGCCTCAAGCGTCTTCACATTCTTCTTGATGACCAGAATGACAGGATTCTTGAAATCGTTCAGTTGTGCGCCGCTGACATTCGCGGTCTGCTTGTTGAAATCGGAGTTGATGTTTGTGAGCGTGACAGGGTTGGGATAGTTACGGTTCAGACCGACACCGATGTTGACGCGATTTTCCGGGTCGCTGGAGCGTCCGACAAAGCCCTCATCAACACGCTGCTGTGTCTGCTTGCGCAGATTATTGTGAATGCCCGCAATGACGATGATGAACTTGTATCCGGCATCGGCAGCCTTCGCGATCACACCCATGTAGTTGGCAGTCTTGCCGGACTGGACATGACCGATGACAAGGCCACGACGCTTCCATTCACCTTCACTGGTTGGGTCTTGGAGCAGACCGAGAATCTTTGAGCCGTCAGCGTTGAGGAGGGTGTTGACGACGGTCGGTTTCCAGCCTTGGCCTCGAAGATAGCCACCGTAGGCATCTGCATAGGTGGTGCAGATCTCGCGCTTGTGAATCCAGTCCTCGTCGTGCGCGGCATCGACATCGATCAATGAAACGCCCGCGTTCATGCGCGATGGTATCGCTGTCTCGACTTCGGTTATGATGTTCTGGAGATCGCCGGAGTATCCGAGATGCGGCGCGAGAAGAGCGGCTTTCGCCGCAATCTCGTCTCGTGACGGCAGCCCGTCCTGATCGTCGAACGCACCGATCAGTGCAGCAAGAACAACCTTCTCCTTATCGCTCTGCTTACTCAAGCGAATTCCCCCTGAATGTAATTATCAACGATCTCAGCATGGTCGTCAAAGAGTCGCGTCGATCTGACAATCTCCCTGAATGCGTCCGCATTTCCCGACCCGTCATCCCATAAGGCGCGTCTTATGTCGTCAAGGCGATCCCTCACGTCATCGACCGGCGGCATCTGACGCACATCGCGCGGGTTAGTCGAATAATCCGAATAGACCATCTCGATCGGCAGCGACGCGGCAACGGATTCCAGCAGCAGATTGAGATGACGGACGCCTTCGCCATCCAGCTTCTCATGCAGGCGCTGCACCAGAGGATGCGTGCCGTTCAGGGCATACCGGATACCAGTCTTGTCGGCATATCGCTCCCAAAGCGGCGCGGTAACTTCATGGAAGAGCTTCTGGCCGCGCCCACGGTGAACGGTGGTGCTTGCCCCTGAAACCTGAGCGATAATCTGCCGAAGCCGTTCCCGTACCGGCAGCGGCGGACGGGATCGCGACTTCTTGATGTCGATGGTCCACGCCTCATCGAGGCTGTTCGGAAAATCGATCTGAACGCGGGCCAGCTTGGTCGCTTCCCCCTTCGGTATCAGCCTGAACCAGTCACCCCACGCCATCAGCCTGCCGTTGCGGTAGATGTAGGCTCCCTGATTGGAGATGAAGTCGCTGCGATTCTGATAGAAATCGTATTCGCGAGTCGTCAGGTTCGAATGGTGCGGCAGAATATACGGCTGGAGATGCACCGCCGCCGATCCTATCCGGACGATTTCCTCCGGCAGATGTCTGGTGTGGGTGTTTTTGCGGCAAAACGGGTCGAAGGCTTCGACTGGATGCCCATTCACCGTGATCGCGATGCGGCGCCACCCCCGGACTTCACCGGCCAGAAAACGATGGAAAACGAGTGCCAGATGCTTTTCCAGCACGTCCAGCTTCTCATTCACGATCTCGTCCCGGCAGTTGCCAGTCTCGTCCTCCAGCAGGCGATCCATCTCCCGCCAGATGACAGCGGTGCCGTGTGCGCCAAGTTGATCCACATAGGGCAGAGCCGCGATATCCTCCTCGTCGAGGATGCTGAGAATCCAGTCATCCGCCTTGTCGATGACGTCGAGGTTCCATTCAGCCCCTGACAAGCTGCCATCCTTCGCGCTCACGACGGTGAGGGAGCGGCATTGCGAGAAGGAAGCGGTTTTGAGACCGAGACCGAACCGGCCCAAGTCTTTGGGGGATCGCTCAGCACGTGGGTTTGCGGCCCCATGCCGCATCGCCGCAAGAAGCCCGGCTGCGTCCATGCCACGCCCGTCATCAAGGATGACGAGGACTGGCTGCGGAGCTGACGGCTCACAGAAGATATCGATCTTCGATGCATCGGCGGAAATGCTGTTGTCGATCAGGTCGGCAACCGCTGCTTCAAGCGAATAGCCCAGATCGCGCATGGAGGCCGAGAGGCAGGCCGCACTCGGCGGCAGACGTTCGGGTCGTGCCATCAAGCTGCCTCGCGTATTTCGATGGAAAGCTGCTGCACGATGCGATCGGCATCGGCTTTCAGCTCACATTCCCAAACCGTCATGACAGTCCAGCCCGCCGTCTCAAGCGCGGCCCTGTTCCGATTATCCCTGTCCACGTTCCCATCAAATTTCGCCTGCCAGAACTCGGCTCTGGTGGAGGGGGTGGTCGCATTCCGGCATCCTTTATGCCGGTGCCAGAAACAGCCGTGAACAAAGATAACAGTGTGGTATTTCGGCAGAACAATATCGGGCTTGCCGGGCAGGTCTTTAGCGTGAAGCCGGAACCGGAAGCCCGCACGGTGCAGCAGCGACCGGAGCCGCAATTCAGGGCCGGTGTCGCGTCCCCGGATCCGCGACATGTTCCTGCTCCGACGCTCCGCCGAAATCGTATCCGCCATCACTGCTCATCCGGTACAGCGTGAAGGACTTCGGCGACAATATCCGCAATCTGTCTGGCGAGTTGCGGCGGCACGGCGTTGCCGACCTGATGGTACTGCTCCGTGCGCGGGCCTGCGAAGAAGTAGTTGTCCGGGAATGTCTGAAGCCGCGCCGCTTCGCGCACTGTCAGGCTTCGACATTGAGTCGGATCGTAATGGATGAAGTAGTGGCCGTCCTTTGAGATGTGGGACGTGATGGTCGTCGAGACATGGCCTGCGAGCTGCACGCGGAACCTGTCCGAGAACATCTTGCCTATCCGCCCTTCCTCGACATTCTTGTGATCCGGCAGCAGGCTTGTCGGGAAGTCGGCCAGCTTCGGGCTGCGTCCGGTCTTCTCCGCAAACGTCGCGGCATAAAGATAGCGACGCAGGTCGGACGCCATGTGGCTTCGCGCCTCGTGCGCGGTCAGCACTGTCAGTCTACCGTCGTAAAGGCTGCGCAACACTTCATGCGCTGGCTTGCGCATACTGTATCGTGAAGACGATATCTGGTGAGGTGATTTGACTTCGATCAGCTTCTGGAAATCCAGAGCCTTCGCAACGTCACTGGCATAAACCGCGCCATTGAGCTGACGGCGGACGTTCATGCTTGATATCGCGCGAAGCTCGCTCTGCCAGGCCGCCGGGCTGTCCTTCGCCTTTGATAGGCTGCTGCGTATGGAAGGCAGCGATCCTATCGTCTCCTGAACGGTGGGAGCGATCATCTTTTTGAGCGATCCCGGACGGACTTTCAGATCACCGCGAATGCCGACGATGAACATCCTATGCCGCGCCTGCGGAATACCATACTCTTCGGCGCGGACTACGAAGAGGCGCGGGTCCACATCCCCTTCCGCCATATCCTGCTCGGTGAGCGAATACAGCTTGTAGGAGAGGTCGTCAGGCGCTCCGGGAATGGCGGTTCCGGGATGTGAAAGATCGCGTACGATCCGGGTGATCGCCGATTTGCCGTCGATGGTGGCGGAAAGCAGACCCTTCACATTCTCCATCACGAATACCGGCGGGCGGTGATCCACGATGATCCGGAGATATTCGAGGTAGAGGGTGTGTCGTTCGTCTGCGGCGAAATCCTTGCGCCCCATCATCCGTGAACGCCCGACCAGCGAATATGCCTGACAAGGTGGCCCCCCGACGAGCGCCCATCGGCGGCATTCACCGACGCGGTCACGAATGATCTTCTTCACCTCAGTGTGGGATTCCGGTCCAAGCGAAATCCGCAACGCTGACGAAGCTGCATTGGCATATGCTTCGGGGTAGAGGCGATACATCTCGTCACGGGTCATGCCGCCCTTGAGGAAGGTGTAATATTCATCTGGCGCTTCGCCCTCCCGGAACTGACGGATGAAATGGCGCAGAAGCAACGTCTGGTGAGAGAATAAGTCTCTCTCGATGGAAACTACGCTCTTGAAGCAGGGCCGGCCTTTCTCATCCGAGCTGAGGGAGAAGCCTTCACCGAGGCCGCCGGGACCTGCAAACACATCGACTACGGGGAACGCTGCGTCTCGCCACGACGGACAGGATTGGCCCGCAACGCTATTAGCCGGTGCCGAAAATTCTTCGATGATAGGATCAAATGCAAGCATGCCGATGGTCAGTTTCCGGTTCTTTCGAACGTTGCACCAGAAGTAAGCGACATGCGTTGAAGTTCCTCTACGCTTACGACAACAGGCCTGCCATGCTTTTCTACTTGGACAGCCGTCGCTCTGATACGGTCAAGCAGCATCCCGAAACCGTTTTGGGTGTCCTTTGCAGACATGGTTCGCATGTAATTTACTCTTCCAAAATGAACAATTCTAGTTCCTCGGGATGTCCTGACAACTGAGTTCTCACGCTGCCCCGGAACAATCTACGACTTTAGACCTCCCGTTTCCATTCCTCGGACCCCATGAGCGACGTCTGCTTTGAGGACACATGGGGCTGTATTCGGGCGTCCGGCATGAAGGCGACTGCCGCCTGTCTGCTCTGTTCACCAAGAATAGAGCAGACAGGCTGGCGTGCGGGGAAGCAGAAGATCGGTTATAGAGTAGCAAGGTCATCAATGAAGTGCCGAGCTACAACGTCATATGCAAGAGATAGTTTGCTGATCTGGATCGAGATAAATCCAATCTATACGCTTACAATTCGTCGCCACTGCTGCCAAACCCCGGGCTGAAAAGACGCTTGTAGAGACGCTCTGCGTAACTATCCGTCATTCCAGCAATATAATCGCATACACGACGCTCCTTAGAGCTTTCTATACACCCATCTTGCCAGGATGACTGTGGAATCAAGCTTTCTGGATCTGACTGTAGAGTTTCGAACAACCACTTTACGACCATTTGACCACGTCGCTCAAGCTGCTGCACCTCAGCCTTCTTAATTATGAGTTCGTAAGCCAGTCCCTTAAGGGATTTCAATAGCTTTGTGTGAAGATCGGGAAGAGTTGCGTTGAATCTGAGAAGTGGATGTGCGTATGAAACATTTTCTGAAAACTTCACGCTACTGACAAACAGGTTTACAAGCCCAGAAATCATCTGCTTTCTTTGGAAACTGTCAGCAAGAAGGCCGTTCGCGACTAAATCGGCATTAAAACCATTCAAGGATTTACTAGCAAGTTCGTTGAAAGCCACTGTAATTGCATTTCGGACAGCACTCTCGGTCGCCAAACCTCGAGCGACAATGTCCTCTATGTCATGAATGCCATAGGCAATGTCATCAGCAAGTTCGAGGATACTGCAGTCAAGGGTATGGTGAGCCTGTTTGCCGTTAGCTGATTCTATAAACTGCCGTCTATCATTGGGTGAGAAGCCATCGAGAGCCCATGCGACAACATCTGCTTCATCCTCATGAAAAGACTTGGGGGGTGACTAAAGGCGTCAAGGTCAAAGGTTTTGATTGAACGAGGATACTTCAATATCCCCAGAATCAAACGACGTGTTGGATACAGCCCTTTTCCTCGTTCATTATATTTTTCAAGTGTGGTTATAATGCGAAGGGTTTGACCATTTCCTTCGAACCCGCCGTGCTGCAACATAGCTTCATGCAGCGCTTGCTCTCCTTTGTGTCCAAACGGCGGATGACCAAGATCATGAGCGAGACAGGCGGCTTCAATCAGATCCCGCTCAGATAGCCACTTTTGGTCGTTCTCAGGAAGAATCTCTTTCCTGGATTGTAATACTTGAAGTAGACCATAACCGATCTGGGACACTTCAATAGAATGAGTTAGGCGTGTGCGATGAAAATCACCTTCTCCGGCTACCCATCACCTGCGTCTTGCCTTGTAGCCGCCTAAAAGCAGCTGAATGCATTACGCGTGCGCGGTCTCTCTGAAATGGTGAACGAGGGTCTCCTGAGCGTTGGGGCTGATTTCCATAAAGTTGCTCTTTAAAAAAGCTTAAATCAGAGGTCATGGGTATGTCCTGCTTCTAATGATCTAGGTCGATTTTAAGTCGAAGATTTATGCTTTCCAATGTCGGCCACAAGGAAGCTGCCATGCTACATTGTCGTCACGGAGGCACGAATAGACTAAATTTATTATTTGGCTGCTGGGCCAATTTGACGGTTCAGATTCGAACAGATGATGTCCGCTGTGTGGAAAACTAGGCTCAGGACTCATTCTTTGAGATAGAAGATGAAACTTGCTGCGATGTGGATGGCAGACATGAATGTATGGGTGCAGCGGTCATATCTGGTCGCAACACGTCGCCAGTCTTTCAGCTTTGCGAACATGTTTTCGATAAGGTGGCGCTTTTCATACAGATGCCAATTGTAAGACGGCTTTGATTTCCGGTTTTTCTTCGATGGAATGCAGGCGGTAATGTTCCATTCGACAAGAGATCGTCTGATCCGGTTGCTGTCATAACCCCGGTCACCGGTGACTTCTTCTGTCCCGTCGGGAAGATCTGCAAGCAGCACATCCGCCCCTTTGAAGTCACTGACCAGTCCAGCAGTCAGATGAAGCCGGATCGGTCGGCCCTGACCGTCGCACACAGCATGGAGTTTTGAGTTCAGGCCGCCTTTTGTGCGTCCGATATGGCGGGGAAAAGCCCCTTTTTGAGCAGGGAGGCTGCTGTCCTGTGCGCCTTGAGGTGTGTTGCATCGATCATCAGACGCGTCGAACGGCCAGCCCGTTCTGTCAGCGCGACGAAGATCCGGTCAAAGACACCCAGGCGGCTCCACCGGATGAAACGATTGTATAAGGTCTTGTGAGGGCCATACCCTTTCGGGGCATCTTTCCACTGAAGCCGATTACGGATCACATAAACGATCCCGCTCAGGATCCGCCGGTCATCTACACGCGGCACTCCGTGAGCCAGAGGAAAATACGGCGTAATCTGCTTCATCTAGCTCTCAGACAACAAAAACATGTCACTCACAGGCCAATCCTCCCAGGTTGTCTGTGAATCACGAAACATAATTCAATTCAATAAATTAACAGGTCCTAAGCCTAGGAGGCAGACAGATGCGGCGCTACGGTTTACGCGACGATCAATGGGAACGGATAAAGGATATTTTCCCCGGTCGGGAAGGTCATGTCGGCGGCACGGCTGCGGACAACCGTCTGTTCGTGGAAGCCGTCCTGTATCGCTATCGCGCAGGCATTCCCTGGCGTGATCTTCCTGCCCGTTTCGGAGACTGGAAAAACGTGCACCGGCGTTTACGCCGCTGGTGCAAAAGCGGTGTTATTGAGCGGATCTTTCGTCATCTGGCCGCGGATCATGACAATGAATACATGATGATTGACAGCACGATTGTCCGAGCACATCAACACAGCGCGGGCGCTCTCAAAAAGGGGGCACGGATCAGGCCATCGGGTGATCCCGGGGCGGGCTGACCACAAAGATCCATGCCATCTGCGATGCCCTGGGCAATCCGATGGAGATTGACATCACACCGGGTCAGAATGCGGATATCAACAGGGCAGAACAGATGCTGGAAAACATCGATCCGGATGCCTTCCTCGCCGACAGGGCGTATGACGCGGACAGACTGATTGATCGGCTGACACAGCGCGGGATTACTCCGGTCATC
>NZ_DHNR01000042.1 GCF_002409645.1 Acetobacter sp. UBA5411 | reverse complement strand
ACACCGTCAAAGCCTGCCTGAAGAGCATTTCTAGCAGCGTTTTCATAGTCGTTCAGGATGCGGGCAATATCCTCCCTGGTGAGAGGGTGGGCAGTTTCGGGAGCCTGCTTGCCGTCATATGTATGGAGCGCTTCAGGTGCTTTTGTCGCCGAACAGGAGACAGGCTGCTGGCCCGTCACGCTGGAATGCACCATGCGACCCATGTGCCAGAGCTGGGCCACGATCTTTCCGCCCTTGGCGTGAACTGCGGCGGTGATGGGCTTCCAGGCTTCTACCTGTTCCTGCGACCACAGACCCGGCGCATACGGCCAGCCAAGACCTTCGCGGCTGATACCAGTCGCCTCCGAGATGATCAGACCGGCTCCAGCCCGTTGCGCGTAATATTCAGCCATGATGAGGGTGGGCACATGCTCACGGGTGCCCCGGCCGCGTGTCAGCGGCGCCATGAGAATTCTGTTTTTGGCGTAAATGCTTCCCAGTTCAATCGGCTCAAACAGGCTGGGCATGACAGATCCTTTCTCAATAGACGCAGTTGTTATGAGTTGGGATGATCGTCCGTAGATTACAACAGGAGGCCTGTCTTTAAACGCGGAGGAGGAGAGGGCGCTACATAAAGAGGAAGCTGGAACAATGGGTTATGAAGGAAGGGAGAGTTCTGTTTTCCCTTAATGAGACACAGCCCCACTTGGAGCGGATTTTCCGCTGCCCGTCTTCGTCCCGACAGCACTTTTCGCGGCAAAAATCCGTCCCTGCCTGTAAAAAATCCACACATGGTGGGCTGCGAACCAGTCGGAACCCAGCAGCATGTCGACAGACTGTTCGGACACGGGAGAGACGGTCAGCACGGGATTATGTTCGGTTTCCTGTCCAATGGTCAGACTGTGAAACTTGTGCCAGCGATAGACAGACTCTTTCCCGTCCACACCCGCCGTCGTGCCGCCCGGATCAGTGGCAAGCTGCTCTTCTGTAAGACCCATCGCTTCCGCTGCTCGGCGTGAGAGGATGCGGGATCGCGCTCCGCTGTCCAGTAGAGCCGTCAACTTATGACCATCCAATTCGACGTGCAGAACAATCCGATGACCGCGTTCCTCGGCTTCAAGACTTTGCCATTGGACGCCGGGGAGGGAGGGCGGCTCGACTGAACAGGCATCGGTTTTGCGGCCCGGTGCGTTCCACATGGCGACACGACCATGTGGGGCGTCAATCTCCAGCACGTCCTGAGCCAGCACATCGCCGCCAAGTAGCCCTTCGACAGGAGGCGTGATATTCGGACGGCTGGGTAGAAACCCGAGCGGCATGGAAACCGGTCCAAACCCGGTGCTGCCAACCTGCAGGCTGGGAATGATGACATTCGGCACCACGCCACCGGAACCGCCTGTGCCACTGACATGAGTCAGCGCATTCGGGTCTTCCGGCAGTTTCATGAACCGCGCGAACCACGGTGAAATCAGACTGCCTTCCGATCCCGTATCGACAATGAAACTGACAGTCCGCCCGGCAACCGTCACGGGCGCGGACAGAAAGCCAAGGTCATTCCGCAGAGGTGCTTCCATGATCGGCGTCAGTGGGCAGGGCGCAGCTAATGCCGCTGACGCCGCAAACACCTGTAAAGCAAGACCTGTCAGTAGGGAGCGGAGGCGCATCATGCTCAGCCCAGATGCTCCGCAAAGCGATCCGTCGCGTCGAGAAGCGCCGACAGAATGCCCGGTTCGGATAGAGCGTGCCCGGCATCGTCAATCAGTTTGAAATCCGCCTCTGACCATGCCTTGTGTAGATCCCATGCCGTCCGCACTGGTGTGGCGATATCGTAGCGCCCCTGCACGATGACCGTCGGGATATGGCGAATACGATCCACGTCGCGGATCAACTGACCTTCCGCCAGCCAGCCTCCGTTCACAAAGTAATGGTTCTCAATGCGCGAAAAGGCGAGGGCGTAGGTTGGATCTTCATGCTGTTTCACCATGTTCGGATCAGGCAGCAGGGTGAGAGTGGAACCCTCCCAGACTGACCACGCGATGGCCGCTTTTTCACGCTCGACCGGATCGTTCCCGGTCAGACGGCGGTTGTAGGCCATCATAAGGTCGCCGCGTTCTTCTTCGGGAATGGGAGCGAGAAACGCATCCCACTTGTCCGGGTAAAGCCACGCGCCGCCACCCTGATAATACCAGAGCAGTTCCTCACGTCGTAGCGTGAAGATGCCGCGCAGCGCCAGTGCTTTCACCCGTTCTGGATGCGTTTCCGCATAGGCCAGCGCCAGCGTTGACCCCCATGAGCCACCGAAGACGACCCATTGTTCGACACCGATCATCTCCCGCAGTCGCTCAATGTCGGCGACCAGATGCCACGTCGTGTTGTTCTCTAGAGAGGCGTGTGGCGTTGAACGGCCGCAACCACGCTGGTCGAACAGGAGAATGTCATAGCGGGCTGGATCAAACATGCGGCGCTGCATCGGCGAGCATCCGCCACCGGGGCCGCCATGCAGGAACACGACGGGCAGACCGCCGGGCGTGCCGCACCGTTCCCAGTAGACCAGATGCCCTTCGCCCGTATCGAGATGACCGTGCGCGTAAGGTTCGATGGGCGGATAGAGTGTGCGGGTGGCGGTCATTATTGGTCTCCGGCGTTTTTCGAGGCGCGGGGGTGAGCTTTCTGCCAGACATCCAGCAGACGGGCTTCATCGGCAAGGGTGTAGCGTTGAGTCGTGGACAGGCTGGCATGACCGAGCAGTTCCTGAATCACGCGTAGGTCGGCGCCACCCTCCATCATATGGGTGGCGAAGGAATGACGCAGCGCGTGAGGCGTGGCGTGTTCGGGCAGACCTTCGCTTTTCCGCCATTGCCGCATGGCTTTCTGGGCGACGGTGGCGTTCAGGCGGCCACCCCGCACGCCGGGAAACAGAGGTTCGTTCCGGGACGGCGAGGGGTGAAAGCCACGCCAGCGTTTGAGAGCCTCGGACACGCGCGGGAGCAGTGGCACAAGACGTTCCTTGTTGCCCTTGCCCCGGATGCGGAACACGCCGGTCGAAAGCGCCTCGTCGAAGTCTCCGACATTCAGTCCGAGCCCTTCGGAAATGCGCAGTCCGCCGCCGTACAGGAGAAGGAATAGCGCTTTGTCCCGTTCCTGCGCCATACTGTTCACTTCCAGCATGCCGATTCCTTCACCCGCTTCGAGCGCCTCGGTGACTGGCAGGGGGCGCGGCAACGGCTTTTTGGTGCGCGGTGTAGCCAGCAGGCTCGGTGCGGGATTTTCCATGCCTTTATGTCGGGCGAGGAAGCGGAAGAAGGAACGGAGCGCCGAGACCCGACGGGAACGGGTGCGGGCCGATTTGTCGCGGGTCGTCGGGCGCTGGCCGAAGCGGGGTGTCAGCGCCTGTGTCTGCTCATGCGCCAGCCACGCACGAAGGTCGGAAAGGCTGGCTGTGCCAAGAGTGGCGAGCGTGGGTTCCTCGCCATGATGATTGGTCAGAAAGCCGAGAAAACGGGACAGATCGCCCTGATAGGCGTCGATGGTATGCTGTGACGCGCCCCGCTCGGCGGTCATCCAGGCCAGAAACTGTTGCAGGGCGTCGTGAGCCTTCAAAGCACATTTCTCCGAAGGAGGGCGAGACAGGACGCCGTGAAGAAGGTAGAGAGAGCCATCATGGTGCAGAGCAGCCTACTGGAACCTTTGCCTTCGCGAAAGCGCGTGTCTGTCCTGCTGCCACTGCCGTTTCCCTGTGCGCTGGATTATGCCGTTCCGCAGTCGCTGGCTGATTCGCTTGTTCCCGGCGATGTGGTGGTCGTGCCGCTCGGTGGGCGGCGGGAAACCGGCGTGGTCTGGGAACAGACGGTGCTTCCTGTCGATCTTGCGCCACCACCACCGCCTGAGATTGCCGCTTCCCGTCTGCGTCCGATCAAGGAGCGGCTTGATCTGCCGCCGCTTTCTGCTGAACTGCGACAGTTCATCGACTGGGTCGCAGCCTACACACTTGCGCCGCCGGGCATGGTGCTGGCGATGGCGCTGCGTTCCCATCTGCGTGGCGAGCAGACAGCGCCCGCCGTGGGGTGGGTGCGTATTGGAGAGCCGCCAGAGTCATTAAGGATGACGCCTGCCCGTCGCGCTGTGCTGGACGCCCTGCCGCAGGGTGCGCAGCCGGTGACGATGTCGGAGCTGACAGAGAAGGCGGGCGTCGGGGTGTCGGTCGTGCGCGGTCTGGCGGATGCTGGCGTTCTGAAAAGCATGCTGATGGGCCCGGTCTCTCCCTTTGCGGAACCGGATCCCTTTCATAATCCGCCGGTTCTGGAAGGCGATCAGGCGACCGCCGCTACCGAGTTACGGGCGCGCGTCGATGAGCGTGCATTTTCCGCAACCTTGCTGGAAGGCGTGACCGGTTCCGGAAAGACCGAGATTTATCTGGAAGCGGTGGCTGAATGTCTGGCGCAGGGTCGGCAGGCGTTGGTTTTGCTGCCCGAAATTGCTCTGTCTGCTCAGTGGATGGATCGTTTCGCCCGACGCTTTGGTGTGCGCCCGGCGGTCTGGCATTCCGAGATTGGGCAGAAGGCGCGCCGTCTGACATGGGCGGCCTGCGAGGATGGCTCGGCCAAGGTCATTGTCGGTGCGCGATCGGCTCTGTTTATGCCGTTTCGCGATCTGGGCCTTGTGATTGTTGATGAAGAGCACGAGGCTGTTTTCAAGCAGGAAGAAGGCGTCACCTACAACGCCCGCGACATGGCTGTCGTGCGGGCAAGACTGGCGAAGGCTCCCATCGTGCTGGCTTCCGCGACGCCGAGCCTTGAGACGCTGAACAATGTCGAGACCGGGCGTTACCGGCATCTGGTGTTGACGGCGCGGCATGGCGGTGCGGCCATGCCGGAGACGCATCTGATCGACATGCGGGAAAACCCGCCGCCACGCGGACTGTTTCTCTCACCGGTTTTGGTGGAAGCAGTGAAAACCCGGCTCGGGCGTGGTGAGCAAGCGATGCTGTTCCTCAATCGTCGAGGTTATGCGCCGCTGACGCTGTGCCGGACCTGCGGGCATCGGATGGAATGTCCTCACTGCACATCATGGTTGGTCGAACATCGGAAAAAGCGCGTTCTGGTATGCCATTACTGTGAGCATACCGAACCTGTTCCTCATGCCTGCCCGACATGCGGAGCGGAGGATAGTTTGACAGCCATCGGTCCGGGGATCGAGCGCATAACTGAAGAAGCCCGCAGCGAATTTCCTGATGCACGCATCATGGTGATGGCCAGTGACACAATCAGCGGTCCGGCGGCGACAGCGGAGGCTGTCGGCAAGATTTCACGGCGGGAAGTGGATCTGATCATTGGCACGCAGATTGTAGCCAAGGGCTGGCATTTTCCGCACCTGACGCTTGTGGGCGTGGTGGATGCTGATCTTGGGTTGGGTGGAGCCGATCTGCGGGCAGGTGAGCGGACGATGCAGCTTCTGCATCAGGTTGCCGGACGAGCAGGACGTGCGGAAGCGCCGGGCGAGGTGTTGCTTCAGAGTTTTACGCCGGAACATCCGGTCATGCAGGCGCTAGTTTCCGGGGATTTTGCGGCATTCATGGCGGAGGAAGCCGATCAGAGGAAGCCGGGTTTCTGGCCGCCTTTCGGACGTCTGGCGGCATTGATTGTCAGTTCGGAAAATGCTGATGCTGCGGATAATGCGGCTCGGCAGCTTGGTGTTTCCGCACCGCATGGCAACGGGATCGAAGTGCTTGGCCCGGTGCCCGCGCCGATTGCCGTATTGCGTGGTCGGCATCGACGACGGCTGCTGCTGCGGACGCATCGGAATATCGCCGTGCAGCCGATCCTGCGGCGTTGGCTGGGACAGGTGACGTTTACGCGTATTGTGCGGGTGGATGTGGATGTAGACCCGATTTCGTTTATGTGAGCGTTATTCTACGTCTCCTAAAAGTCGAGAAGCCGCCGCCGCCGCCGCCGCACGCCCGCTGAAACCGGCCTTGTTATAAAGCTGCTCGGTGTGCTTATCGATCGTGCGCGGACTAATGCTGAGGATTTCAGCAATATCTCGGCTGCTTTTTCCCCGACTGATCCACAGAAGAACTTCCGCTTCCCGTGCGCTGAGACCGAATTTTTCCTGTAGAATCTGTTCGGGACGATCCAGCTGAAACGCGATGGAAAACAGCCATTCCTGAGGGCCGTCCCGTCCGATAAAAGTGACGCGCAGAACACCATTCTGGTGAGGGGTAGTGAAAATGACTTGCCCCGGTTCGGATTTTTTCATGACGAATTTGGAAAAATTCTCGGGCGAAGGGAGTTGCGTCAGAAACTCGGCGGCTTTCGGAGTGGACCATAGCAGTTCACCGCTGTCATCAAGGGCGAAGAAGCGTCTGCCGACACTATCCAGTGCTGCATGGGCCGTTCGGATACGACGTGCGGCAATCAGATGAATTTCAATGCGAGCCAAAACTTCGGCGAAGTGAAATGGTTTGGTCACATAGTCTGTGGCGCCTGCTTCGAATGCTCGCAGAACATGCTCGATTTCCGTCAGACCGGTCATGAAGATGACGGGCAGAGCGTTGAGCGCGGCATCCGCCTTCATGCTGCGGCAGATATCCCAACCGCTCAGTCCCGGCATGATCGCATCAACCAGCACGAGGTCAGGCAAGGTCCGGTTCATGACTTCAAAGGCGCTGTCACCAGATTGCGCCAGCAGAACCGCGTAACCGGCATTGGTCAGTGCCTCGTCCATCATGCCAAGAGCGGCTGGATCATCATCAATTACAAGCAGGGTGGAACGGGAGGGTGTCTCACGTGTCATGCGGGCAGTTCCTCCAGCAAACGTCTGACTGTTTCGAGTTGATAGGTGCGGGCTGCTTCCTGAATGGGTGCAAGAGTCATGACGAGATGCGGATGACTGTTGCAGAGAAGATCAAGCTTTTGTCGTAAAAGACGGACGTTTCCGGAATTGATCAGTTCGAGAAGGTCTGTTTTTGCATCTTCTGTCAAAGAGATATCCGATAGAAGGTCGGGCTGCATGTCATCCGGTGAGTGCGCAGGCTCATCCTCTGACGTTAATGTCTGGAGCGTCTCATCTGACAGGGCTTCATCGTCAGATGAAAAGACCCATTGCAGATCCAGAAGTCGTCCGATTTCATCGAGAAGCGCCTGAAAATCGACGGGTTTCGCCAGCACTGTACAGTCATCCAGTGAGGGGACGCGGCGTGATGCCAGTTCCGTCACGTTGCCGGTGAGAAAGAGCAGGGGGAGATGGCCTGCACTGGTTTCCCGAATACGCAGCGCCAGTTCCCGCCCATCCATGCCCGGCATGGAGAGATCGAGAATGATCAGGTCAGGAAGCTCTGTTTTCAGAAATTCAAGACATTCAACGCCGCCAGAGACATCGCGGACATTGAAATGTCTGGACCCCAGAAATTCATGCATCATACGTCGATGAGCGGCATTGTCGTCGACCACCAGTATGGTTTTTCTGGCACCGCCATAGCCCGAGGGAAGTCCCTGAAGGACGGGAGTTGCATCTTCGGCACGGTCGGACAGGAGCAGGCGCACCCGGAAGCGTGTTCCGTGTCCGACTTCGCTCGTCAGGGTGAGTTCTCCTCCCAGAATGTGAGTGAGGAGGCGTGTGATTGTCAGGCCAAGACCAGTGCCGGGGACAGCGTCTCCGGCCGCTCTCTCGAACGGTTCGAAAATCCGTTCCTGATCGGCTGGCGCAATACCCGGTCCAGTATCTTCGATGATGAATTCGGCAATCTGGCCACGCCAGTTCGCCGTGAACGTCACTGAGCCGGATGGGGTGAATTTCACGGCATTGGACAGCAGGTTAAGCAGAATCTGACGGAGGCGGTGCTCATCTCCCATCACGACGGGCGGCAGGTATCCCGGATGATAGTGAAAATCCAGACGTTTGGCCCGTGCCTGCGGGCGGACCATCTGCACGACGGTATTGAGGAACTGACCGAGAATAATCCTGTCGCTGTAGAGCTCGATCCGACCGGCCTCGATTTTGGAAATATCGAGAAGCCCGGTCAGAAGTCCGGTCATATGCTCACCACTTTCCCGAATGGTGCGCAGAAAATCCACCTGTTCCGCGCTCTGGCAGATCAGCACGAACATGATGGACGCTGCACTGCCAATGGCGAAGATGTTTACGGGCTGGGTTGCGGCCAGTCCCTTGAACTGCACCCAGTCGCCGATCCAGTTTGGGTGAGCGTAGAGAATGGCGATCAGAGGAATGAGATTGAGCGCGAACCAGATGGGGAGAGAAAAGATCTGGAACCGGGCGATAAACCGGAACCCGCCGGTGACCAGTGGAATGACAAGCAGGGCTGCCAGACAGCACGCAATGGTGTGGGAAATGCCGGGAATCTGCTCCAGCAACGCGGCCAGAATGGCGGCCTCGATCCCGAAAAAGATGAAGGTGAAGCTGGCATAGATCAGCGAGGTCAGGGTGGACCCGATATAGCCGAACCCCGTGCCGCGTGTGAGCAGGTCGATGTCGAGACCGCTACGGGCTGCCGTGGCGCAGATGGGCAGGCTCACCAGAAAGATCACAACACTGACGAAAGCGATGGCAAGCGCCGTATTTGTGAAACCGAATGCCATCGTCAGCGTGCCGCCGATCGCCTCAAGCGCGAGAAAGGAAATCGATCCGAGAGCCGTCAGCGCAGCGCGCAAAGGTGTCGCGGCCCGGGCTGAGCGAGCTGTAAAACGCAGGGCGTAATCCTCGAGCGACTGGTCGGCCGCCCAGCGATTGTAGTCGCGGCGCATACGCACGATGCGCAATGGCCTCATGGCAGCACGCCTGGGCACCCGGACAACCGCTCCTGCATCTGTGTTTTCCTTTGCATCCCTCATGCCAGATGCGACATCGTAATGAACTACGCAAGTTTGCGTATGGGAAAATCTGCCCCGGTAGGGATGCTCATGTCAGTATCAGAAGGACAGAGGCCATGACGATGTCGCCGCGTTTCTCCCGCCGTGATTTTACGAAATTCAGTCTCGCCGCATCCGCAGCGATGCTTGCTGGTGTGAAAGGGGCTGCCGCAGCAGCGCCCAAAGGCGAGCCGATCCGCATCGGTGTGCTGCACTCCCTGTCCGGCACCATGGCCATCAGCGAGACCACGCTGAAAGACGTCATTCTGATGTTGGTCGAATTGCAGAATCGTAAAGGCGGCGTGCTGGGGCGTCCTTTGGAAGCCGTGGTGGTCGATCCTGCCTCAAACTGGCCGCTGTTCGCCGAGAAAGCCCGTCAGCTTCTCGCCGTTGACAAGGTGGCCTCCGTGTTCGGCTGCTGGACCAGCGTCTCCCGCAAGTCCGTATTGCCGGTGTTTGAGGAACTCAACGGCATTCTGTTCTATCCCGTCCAGTATGAGGGGCAGGAGTGCAGCCGTAATGTCTTCTACACGGGCGCAGCTCCCAACCAGCAGGCTATCCCGGCCGTGGACTACCTCCTCAGCGCCGACGGTGGCGGAGCGAAGCGTTTTGCTCTGATCGGCACAGACTATGTCTACCCGCGCACGACGAACCAGATCCTGCAGAATTACCTGAAATCCAAAGGCATCGCAGACGCCGATATCATGGTGAACTACACGCCGTTCGGTCAGTCCGACTGGCAGACCATCGTGTCGCAGCTCAAGGCCTTCGGTTCTGCGGGAAAGAAAACCGCTGTTGTGTCCACCATCAATGGTGACGCCAACGTCCCGTTCTACAAGGAGCTGGGCGCGCAGGGCATCTCCGCCACGGATATTCCCGTCATGGCCTTCAGTGTCGGTGAGGAAGAGCTGGCCGGTATGGACACCAAGCCGCTCGTTGGTCAGCTCGCCGCCTGGAACTACTTCGAGAGCATCGACAGCCCTGCCAACAAGTCCTTCATCAAGGAGTGGCACGACTACACAAAGAACCCGAAGCGTACGACCAACGACCCGATGGAAGCGTCCTATATCGGCTTCAATCTGTGGGTTCAGGCGGTCGAGAAAGTCGGCTCCACCGATCATGACAAGGTCATCGACGCGATGGTCGGCCTGAAGCAGCCCAACCTGACGGGTGGCACGGCGCAGGTTCTGCCGAATCATCACATCACGAAGCCGGTTTATATCGGCGAGATTCAGGATGACGGGCAGTTCAACGTCGTCTGGCAGACACCGAAGGAAGTGCCGGGCATGGCCTGGTCGCCGTATGTGCCGGAGACAAAGAACCTGATTGGCGACTGGACCAAGTCGGTCAGTTGCGGAAATTACGATACGGTCAAAAAGGCCTGTCTCGGAGCAAAGCATGGCTGACGTTGCGATGTCGGGTCCGGCAGCCCTTTCAGGCCGGAAAATGCGGAACGGTGTGCGGGGTATCTTCGCCGCCGTCCTGCTGAGTCTGCTTTTCATTCAGCCCCATCATGCGCGGGCGGATGAAGATGCGTTCGCCGGACTTGCGACAACGCAGTTCAATACCATTGCTTCGTCAGTCGATCAGATCGCACAGCAGGGAGGGCCTCGGGCTCTCCCTGTTCTGCGCGCTCTGGCCGACAGGAAACTTTTTGCCGCCCGTGAGGGCGACGGTCTGTTCATCCGCACTGACAGTGGGTGGGCGGATGCCCGTTCCGGTGCGTCTGCCTCTCCGGATGAAGAAACCTTGCGCCCTGTCCGCGTCAATAACCGTGTCAGGCTCGCTGTTGCAGCAGCCGAGGCTGAGCTGGAACTGGTCTCTGGCACGCCAGCGGAACGGCAGGCTTCTGCAAACGTATTCTACCAGCGCCACGATCCGGCCATGCTGCCCGCTATCGACAAGGCGCTGTCAAAAACCGATGACGCTGCGCTGAAAGACACGTTGCTCAACGCCCGTGCGGCGGCGCTGCTCAGCCCCGGTGCTCCGGCGTCCGATGCGCAGGCTCAGCAGCAGGCTGTGGCAAAACTCAAGGCTGCTGGCGGACTGGATGCACGCGGCGTGCTGGCTCAGGCATCCACTTCGGAGGCGCTGGACCCGGCGACACGCAAGGCTGCTGAAGCGGCTGTCTCTTCCATCGATTTTAAGCTGAAACTCTGGGGTTTCGGGCAGGATGCGTTTTACGGACTGAGTCTCGGTTCCGTGCTGCTGCTGGCCGCCATGGGGCTGGCCATCACCTTCGGCGTCATGGGCGTGATCAACATGGCCCACGGCGAACTGATGATGATCGGCGCTTACACGACATGGCTGACCCAGAAAGCCGTGCTGTCCGTTGTGCCTGCTCTGGGGTCGTTCAGTCTGATCCTCGCTATTCCTGCTGCCTTTCTGGTGTGTGGAGCACTGGGGATCGTGATCGAACGGGGGCTGATCCGGTTTCTGTATGGTCGTCCGCTTGAAACGCTGCTGGCGACGTGGGGACTGTCCCTCATTCTCCAGCAGGTCATCCGTTCCCTGTTCGGCCCGACGAATGTGGCCGTTGTTACGCCACCGTGGCTGTCCGGCTCCTTTCATCTCGGTGGCATCGAGGTCACGATTGATCGTTTGGCCATCATGATCTTTGCTGGCGTGGTCATGGCGGGACTGATGCTGGTGCTGCGGCGCACGCCTCTTGGTCTGGAAATGCGGGCCGTGACCCAGAACCGACGCATGGCGGCGCTGATGGGCATCCGCACGGCGCGGGTCGATGCGCTGACCTTCGGCCTCGGTTCCGGGATCGCTGGACTGGCAGGGGTCGCGGTCAGTCAGATCGACAATGTCAGCCCCAATCTGGGACAGAGCTATATCATCGACAGTTTTCTGGTCGTCGTGTTCGGCGGTGTGGGCAATCTGTGGGGCACGCTGGCGGCGGCGGCTACGCTCGGTGTCGGCGGCAAGGCGCTTGAGCCGCTGGTCGGGGCCGTGTCGGGCAAGATCCTGCTGCTCGTTCTTGTCATTCTCTACATTCAGCGTCATCCGCGCGGCATGTTTCCGCTGCGGGGCCGGGGAGTGGAATCGTGAACGCATCCCTCTCATTTCGTGGCGCGTCCGTTACGGCGGTCATTGTTGTCCTTCTGACAGGCGTGCTGGCGGTCGGCAGTCTGCTGCCCGCGTCCAGTCCGGTGCAGGTGTCTCCGTTCATCATGACGCTCGCGGGCAAGTATCTGGCCTATGCCATGCTGGCGCTAGCTGTTGATCTGGTCTGGGGTTTTGCCGGAATCCTCACGCTTGGACATGCAGCCTTCTTCGCGCTCGGCGGGTATGCGATGGGCATGTATCTCGTGCGGGAAATCGGTGCACGCGGTGTCTACGGCAACGCCGATCTGCCGGATTTCATGGTCTTCCTGTCATGGAAGAGCCTGCCCTGGTACTGGTGGGGTTCCGACCATTTTCCTGTGGCGCTGCTGCTGATGCTGGTTGTGCCTGCCGGTCTAGCGGGATTGTTCGGCTGGCTGGCGTTCCGCTCCCGCGTCTCGGGCGTGTATCT
Source organism: Acetobacter sp. UBA5411 (assembly GCF_002409645.1). Lineage (GTDB taxonomy): Bacteria > Pseudomonadota > Alphaproteobacteria > Acetobacterales > Acetobacteraceae > Acetobacter. Next base: position 17,766 of record NZ_DHNR01000042.1, on the reverse strand, counting down.
GTCGATCATCACGCAGGCGCTAACCTACGCACTGATGCTGGCTTTCTTCCAGAATGGCTTCGGGTTTGGCGGTAACAACGGTCTGACCGATTTCAAAGATATTCTCGGTTTTGACCTGCACAGCCCGTACACCCGCGCCGGGATGCTGTTTATCAGCGGCCTCATTCTTGCAGGGGCATTGCTGGCTGCCCGGTATGTAGTCGGTGGCCGGTTCGGAAGTCTGTTGATCGCCGTGCGTGATGCAGAAAGTCGCACGCGGTTCCTTGGCTATCGTCCCGAGCAAGTCAAGCTGCTGGTCTGGGTGTTCTCCGCTGTGATCGCGGCGATTGGTGGCGCGCTCTATGTCATTCAGGTTGGTATCATCAACCCCGGTGAGTTTGCGCCCGCCAACTCTATCGAAGCCGTGATCTGGGTGGCGGTTGGTGGACGTGGCACGCTGTCCGGTGCTGTCATAGGCGCGATCCTCGTCAATCTTGGTAAGACACTGTTCACCGCCTGGCTGCCGGAAATGTGGCTCTACGGTCTTGGTGCATTGTTCATGGCGACAACCCTGTTTCTTCCGCAGGGACTGATGGGGCTTATGCGTCACCTGCCGGAAAAACGGCCTTCCGAAGTAACGCCTGAAGTGACCAATCCGGAAGGAGGCGAGGCATGAGCGCTGGAACCCTGCTTGAGTTGAGCCACGTCTCTGTCACGTTCGATGGTTTCCGGGCGATCAATGATCTCTCACTGTCGCTGGCTCCCGGTGAAATGCGGGCCATTATCGGGCCGAACGGCGCGGGCAAGACCACGATGATGGACATCATCACCGGCAAGACGCGTCCTGATACGGGGGTGGTCAAATTCCGCGAGCATGATCTGACGAAGCTGGATGAACCGGCCATCGCCCGCATGGGGATTGGTCGGAAATTCCAGAAACCGACGGTGTTCGAGGAACTGACTGTCCGCGATAATCTGTTGCTGTCGCTGAAAGGATTGCGTTCTCCTTTCGCTTTGCTTTTCGCAAAAGAAACGGCGGAAGAAAAAGCCCGGATCGACGGCCTGCTGCACACGATCCGTCTGGGACGGGAAGCGCCCCGGCAGGCGGGTGGATTGAGTCATGGCCAGAAACAGTGGCTGGAAATCGGAATGCTGCTCGGTCAGGAGCCGGACCTACTACTGGTCGATGAACCTGTGGCGGGCATGACGGACGCGGAAACCATGGAAACGGCTGATCTTCTGCGTGAGATCAACCAGACGCGTAGTGTGGTCGTCGTGGAGCATGACATGGAGTTCGTGCGGGCGCTGGATGTGAAAGTCACCGTGCTGCACGAGGGTTCGGTTCTCGCGGAGGGCGAACTGGATCAGGTGAGCAACGATCCGCGTGTGATCGAAGTGTATCTCGGACGCTGAGGAAACAGACAGATGCTCGACGTTCAAGACATCCAACTTTATTACGGCGCGGCGATTGCTCTGCGAGGGGTCTCTCTCTCTGCGCGCGCTGGCGCCGTGACCTGTCTGCTGGGCCGCAATGGTGTCGGCAAGACCAGCGTTCTGCGCGCGGTCACGGGGATGCACGCCGTCTCGTCCGGCAAGATCATGTGGGAAGGGGAGGATATCACGCGCCTGCCTGCCTATGAGCGGGCGCGACGCGGCATCGCTACGGTGCCGCAGGGACGTGACATCTTTCCGCTGCTGACAGTGAAGGAAAATCTGGAAACCGGATTTGGTCTTCTGCCGCGAGGTCAGCGGAAAGTATCGGACGAGATTTATGATCTCTTTCCCATTCTGGCGAAGATGCGCGACCGTCGTGGCGGCGATCTTTCAGGTGGGCAGCAGCAGCAGCTTGCGATCGGTCGTGCGCTCGTGATTCGTCCTCGTCTGCTGGTGCTGGATGAGCCGACCGAAGGCATTCAGCCGAGCATCATCAAGGATATTGGTTCGGTGATCGGCATGCTGCGGGATCGTGGCGATATGGCGATTCTGCTCGTCGAGCAGTATTTCGATTTCGCCTATGAGTTGGCGCAGGATGTGGTCGTTCTTGACCGCGGCAAGGTTGTCGCCAACGGGGCAGTTGAGACACTGGAGGCTGAGGAGATCCGAGGGCTGGTGGCGATCTGAAGCTGAGGATCAGGGTTTCAGTTTTTGGAAGCGAAAACCCTTGATTTCTGATGGCTGCGTAAACAGATTGGTAACTGTTTTCGGGCCACGAAACGAGAGACAGATTTTCCTGATGGAGGGTTTGGTGATGCGTTTCTTCAGACAGTCTTTTCTGGGCAAACTTTCAGCGGTTGCCTTGGTCGCCGGTGTGGCGACAGCATCGTTTTCGCCACAGGCGATGGCGCAGGAACTGATCCGGGTCGTTGATACTCAGGGGCATCAGATCGGTGTGCTGATCCGTACGCCTGCTGCCCAGCCCGTCAATGTCGTGCCCATGCAGTCTCTCTTTGAGAATATGGACCGCATGATGGCACAGCAGATGGCGATGATGCAGAAGGCTGAGCAGCGGATGATTGAAGTCGCCCAGCATACGCCAGCTGTAGCAGCGCCAGCGGCGGGCATGACAGGCGGGTCTTCTTACCAGTCCATTACCAGCGTGAGCTGGAGCGGGAATGGCGCGGCCTGTTCCAAGATAGTCACGATGAGTCAGAACGGACAGGCTGCGCCGGTCGTGCATGTTTCCGATACGGGAAGCAAAGCGGGATGCATACAGGGTGGTGCTGTCCCTGATGTCAGGGGATCAGCGCCGACTGTGCCGGGGTTCGTCCATCATTCTGATCTTGTTCCGGCTGTGGACACAGGCAGTGCGGAAGATGAGACGAAGAGAACGTCCAGTCATATGTGAAATACAATCAGGACAGGTTTCATTAGAGCCTGTCCTGATAATTTCAGGTAGCCTTTTATTCGGCCGGTACGGTCGAAGATGATTTCGCGGCAACGCCTCCTGCCGGAAAGATCGAGTCATAGGCTATGTTGAACAGAAACGCATAGGCCAGATAAAAGAGTGCGATCGCCATGTTGAGCGAAAAGGCCTGCATGAGCGAGATACCGAGATAGAGCGCAATTGCGGGCAACAGTACGAGCTGTAATCCTATTTCAAACAGGAGCGTGTGCAGCAGTCGCACGGGGATGCTCTTTCGGGTCGAGCCTGTCAGGCGGACCATCGTGCGGTCGAAAAATAGATTGTATCCATAATTCCACAGTGCCGCAGTAACAGCACTGCCGACGCCGATGACCCCCATGTCTGAAGCCTGCACGCCAAACAGCATGCTCCCGCACGGTATAACAATAGCCAGCGCAAGACATTCGAACAGCACCGTATGACGGAGGCGATCGGCACCGGAACGCATGGCTGGGGAAGATTGAGTAGATTCGGTTGACATGCGCGGCAATCTACATGGATTTTCAGATGGGAAAAGTTAGAATCAATCTGTTTTAAAGATAGGTCAATGAGTATCTCTTTTGAACAACTGGAGGCGTTTGTAGAAGCCGCATTAGCCGGTTCCTTTTCTGCGGCGGCACGCAGGACTGGCAAGGCGCAGTCAGCGATCAGCACGCATATCAGCAATCTGGAAGATGATCTCGGAGTGTTGCTGTTCAGCAGGGAAGGGCGCGTGCCGGTTCTGACACCGGCTGGTCAGAGACTGCTTGAGGAAACGCGTGTCGTTCTGGATCGGCGGGAGCATCTGGTTGGCGTGGCCCGGTCTCTGGAAGAGGGGGTGGAAAATCGCCTTGTTGTCGCTATCGACGAACTTTATCCGGAAAATGCGCTTGGTTCCATTTTTCAGGATTTTGCAGCCCGTTTTCCGCATGTCGAACTGGAACTGCTGTTACCGCTGATGGAAGACGTTGGCCACATGGTGTTGGCCGGGACGGCGGATCTCGGCGTGATGTGGCAGCAGACAACACCTCCGGTTGATCTTGCCTTTCGGACGATAGGACGTGTGCCGCTTCGGCTGGTCTGTGGCCGGGATCATCCACTGGCAACGCAGCCTGTGGCCTGGGAGGAGCTGAAACGTTATCGCCAGATTTTGGTGGCGTCCCGAGGCAAGAAGCAGAAAAGGGAAAGCTTGCGTATAGCCGCTGAAGTCTGGTGGGTTGAAAGTAACTGGCTCATTCTGGAAATGGTCAAACACGGGGTAGGATGGGCTTTTATTTCAGATCATGTTCTGGCGTCTTCGCCGGTGGCTTCGCACATTGTCGTGCCTGAACTGTTGTTTGATGCCGGTCATCACGAGGTTCCCTTGTCGATCGTATGGCATAAGAAAAAGGTGCACGGTCCAGCAGCTCTTTGGTTAAGAGAGCGAATATCTCAGGAGAAAAGTGTTTTTATTGTTTCTGATGGATAGAGTGTACGATTGGATATATTGCCAAAATTTTTGATATGAAAAGCTGTTTTTTTAAAGGGAATTTTTGTTCCGATCCTGTTGTGAGAAGGTTCATCAAGATCTTCTATCGGTATGATTTTTAAAATTTATCATTCCTATCAAAAGCTTATTTCGATTTGACTTTGCAGGAAGTGTTTCCTGAGTGTTGCTACGGTTTGCGGCAGTCTTACATATAGGTAATTTTACGCATTCCTCCCGCACGATACGTTGCCGTAACGTAATCATGTCGCCGGGTGATGGCTACGGCCATAAGAGGGGGTGTTCATGATTGCGCGAGTGTCACGGTTTTCTTCGGACCGAAAAAAGAAACTGCTTCGTTATGGAAGCATCCTGTCGGCGTTCACGACGCTCGGAATGATGTTGCCGCAGCACTCTCAGGCCGCGATGACCGTCAATTTCGGAAAAAACCAGTATTTTACATTCGGTGTTGGCGTCAGAGCCCAGTATATGACCCAGGACCCGGCTGCGACACCAAGTAATTCGAGTGCTGCCAGTGCTGCGGATCTGCGTATTTACATGGGTGCGCAGTTTCATAAATACGTCAAGACGACCCTCAATCTTGAGCGATTGAGGGACGGTAACTGGAACGTGCTCGACGGTATTCTTCAGGTTGAGCCCTGGAAAGAATTCAATGTCTGGTTCGGTCGTATGCTGACGGGAAGTGACCGGTCCAATCTTGATGGTCCTTACTTTCTCAGCACCTATGCTTACCCCATTGTTTCCCAATATCCGGGAGCATGGGCAGGCCGTGATGATGGTATCACGGTGTGGGGCAAGACGCTGAAAGACCGGTTCCGTTATACTCTTGGTGTGTATCGCGGACATAACTGGGTGCATGGTGGATCGAACTACGGCGAACATCCTTTGTTTGCTGGCCGTATGGAATACAATTTTCTCGATCCTGAGCCTTCACCTGCTTATTACACCGCCAGCACCTACTACGGTAAGGCTGATATTCTCGCGATCGGTCTGGCCGGACAATATGAAGTCGATGGTGTCGGCAACGCTGAACAGAAGGGTGATTACAAAGCCTGGAATATTGACGGTCTTTTTGAAAAGAAGATCGGAAAGAACGCTGAGTCTGGTGTCTATACTCTGGAAGGGGCGTATTACCAGTATTACACTGATGGTGTGAAGGATATCGCTGCGGGATATGGTCAGCGGGCCCCGGAATATGGAAACGTCGGTGGAATCAATAACGGCACAGCCTTTCTTGCCAGCACGGCGTATCTGATTCCCTACAAACTGGGATGGGGTCGTCTTCAGCCTCTGGTCCGTTATCAGCAGTTCCGTTTTAAAAAGGATCTTTACGGACCGGGACATCCGAAAACCACCCAGTTTGATGCTGGAGCCAACTACGTGATGGATGGTCATAACCTTCGTTTCACGTTCGATTATGTGCGTTACCATCCTGCCAACACACGTACCTCAAATGCTTTTCTTCTGGGCATGCAGTTCCAGTACTGATGCTGGATAAGTGGATGACATCATTGGGCGGATGCACTGCCGAATATCGTGGTTGAGGGAGAGTGGTATGGTGACCTTGAAGAAAACGCTTCAGATTGGAACTTTTATAATTCTTTCCTGCGCAGGAAGGGACTTTGCTCTGGCGTCTCCGGACTATGAGGCGATGGATTGCCGTCATCTCTTCGCGGAAGATGTGCGGGTTTCGGATCAGATTACCTTGCTGCGGCAGAAGCAGTCAGATGCTGTGTCGAGTGGCAAAGATACTGCGGATGATGGTTTTTTTGTAAAATTCGACCCCATTCAAGGAATTGGAATCATGAATGGCGTAACTTTATCACCAGAGGGGAAACCTCTCGGCGATGAAGTTTCCGATGCAGCAATCGAGAAACAGACAAAAAGACTGGCTGCGATCAAACGGCAGGAAGTGCAGAAGGTCTGTCCGACAATGACAATGCCTCTGTCAACGCAGACTCGTTTGAAAGACGATCAGATGCGAGTGGCACCTTAAAGAAGCTTTTTAAGCGAAGCCTGATGCATGCTAAAAAGTTTTTGGGCGTCTCTCTTCTAAGTGACTGTTTCAAAAGTCGAGAATAAGCCTGAAAACGTGAGTCGTAGTCAGGCTATTTGAGTGGGTTTACCTTAAAGGCAGCGTTTTGATGAAAAGTTAATTATCACCTTTTTGGTAAATTAAAGCAGGGCGATTTTGCCCTGCCTTTATTGACGTTTGGAACAAAAAGATGAACTTTCTGCTACGAATTTTTCATATACGAAGTCACAACGATCATATCTTCGTTAAATATCTTGACAAAGCCAAGAAAGAAGGTGTTCCTATACCTCTGAATTGGTAATTACCATTTTCTAACAGCAGAGATGACATTTTCAATCTCTGCTGTTAGAAACAGGGTGCGTCTGGATGCTTCTTTTTCTTTAGATCCTTCAGATGGAAGCATGTTTTTTATGTTGGCAATAATATCCTCTTTGGAAATAATTTCTTTATTTACTAATTCTTTTCCTATGGCGGTAATCAGGTACAAATTAGGAAGAATAGCCATGTCGGGGAATTCTGTCATACTACGTTTTCCTTTTTACTATACAGGCACCAACCGCCTCAACATCAGTCTGATAAAGGCCAGCCTAATCATCGACATACTGCGAGCAGGGTAGCGCTCTCTATCAATAGACAAGCGCCAATAGTCTCCCAGCCACGCTAAACCTCGTTCCACCAGCCAACGTTTGTGGGCTGGCACGAAGCCTCTCACCATGTTGGTATGGTTCTCACCAATTTCAACCACGGCGTTGAACGCTTTTCGTACAAAGCCATTCAACAATTCACCACGATATCCCTTGTCACCAATGATCTTTTTGACCTTTGGCTTCTTTTCCCGTCGCTTGTACTTCTCCAAAAGGAGCCGTGCGCCCTTGGTGTCATGCACGTTGGCGGGAGTCACTTGAACGTCAACTAGCAGTCCCATACTATCAACAAGGACATGCCGTTTTCTGCCCTTTACCCGCTTGCCTCCATCATAGCCTTTGGTTTCAGCACTGGCGCATTTACCAGTTTTGACGCTCTGACTATCAATGATGAGCAAGGTAGGCCGTTTTGACTTGCCCGCCTTATGGCGGATTTCCTTGTACAAATCGTAGTGGATGTTTCGCCACAGGCCGCGTCTGTGGATAGCGCAAAAGTATCGGTACACAGTTTCCCACGGCGGAAAGTCTTTGGGTAAACCTCTCCACTTACAGCCGTGAGTGACCACGTACATAATGGCGTCTATCACGCGCCGCATATTGGTAGACCTTGGGCGTCCTCCTTTTTTGGCTCGCGGGATGCGATGCCTGATAAGCGCCCACTGTTCATCAGTGAGATCTGTATCGTAGGCCATCACATGTCAGCCACAAATATAATTCCTCTATCGTAATATAAATAGCACCAAAATCAAGTTAAAAAAATTAATGTCATCTTAAATCAATGAGTTATGTCGAATGGTGGTGTGCCACGTCATGCCGTGCTATGCTCATTAGTGGCGTGTCGTAGCGCCTTTTTACACGAGGCGGCCCCTATGTCGGGTGGCCTGCTAAATATAACACCCGGACTTATGGTCCAGCGGTGAACGGTGAAAGCTGTTTATCGTCTGGGAAATAGGCAGGGCGTGACTATGCCTCGTGTAAACACGCTACGACCCGCCCGACGCCAGGAGGCACCGATGAGCAAACTCGTCTGTCGTAGGACGAAAAAGCGAGGCATAGTTATGGCTACCAAGTTGTACAAAGCCAAAATTGTTTTGAAGTCAGGATCTATCCAAGAAATAACGGTACAGGCTGACGATCCTGTCAAGGCAAAAGATCTGATTAATATGCAGTATGGCAACCCAAAATTTTTCAGTAACCCTCAAGAAGTTCGTCGATAAAGCAAAAGGCACCTAGAAATTCTAGGTGCCTTTTTCAATTTCTATTTATCTGGAAGAAAAATGAAAAATACAGTAATCACTGTTTGTGCTTTTATAGCCCTACATTCCTCCGCATTATACGCCAAAGATGTGTGCAATGATCCGAGGACAATACAAGAGGCAAAAACTCAACTGACCAGTTCTTTCAATTATGATGATACTGTCAATATAGATATATCAAATATTGAAAAACATAATTTGAATGATGGAAGCGTTGTTTGCACAGGTAAAGTTTCTACTTCTGCCTTTGAAACCATATCCCTCTGGCAAGCTGGCATTGTATCAGGCGTTGCAGAAGTAAACATCATTCAACCTATTGATCCTACGCATTTCAAAACTACTGCTCTATATGATCAGCAAGAAAAAGAGCGACAAGCACAACAGCAACAAGATTGGCAACAGGCTCAGATGCGTCGTCAGCAGCAACGACAAAATCAAAATAATCTGGGAGCGGTAGGTGGCAGATTAAATGTCATTGGTATCCCGCACTGATAAAATTGCAAGCCACGGATTTTACAGTATTATATCCGTGGTTTACCGTTTGTGCGGCTTTTGACGTTTTAAGGTAAAACTGACCAAGCTTGCTGGGTATTACTCACGTTTTCAGGCTTATTATCGACTTTTGAAACAGTCACTAAGGCGTGCAAGGCATTTTGCGAACATAAGGCAGCCCAGGACCTCATCTCGTAACCGGAAGGGGTCAAAACCCCCTTCATCTGATTTTTTTAACAAATAAGGATCAAAGGGACTATGTCCCTTTGATGAGTCTGGGTTAAAGTCCAGAAAATTCAACACATCCGTATGTATAATCGTGCCGCTATGTGCGGCACTCCTGCATCTTCCGAATGTTCGTTATGATTTCTCTTTGGATGAAGACAGGCCACCCTTATCGCAAATGAACCGGGCGATCTCTTCAACCCCATCGCCCTTACGAATATTCGTGAAAACAAAAGGCCTTTCACCACGCATGCGCTTGCTATCCCGATCCATGACCGAGAGGTCTGCTCCGACATAAGGGGCGAGATCAATCTTGTTGATGACCAGAAGATCGCTTTTCGTGATGCCGGGGCCGCCTTTACGGGGGATTTTGTCCCCGGCCGAGACGTCGATCACATAGATCGTCAGGTCAGCCAGTTCCGGGCTGAAGGTGGCCGCCAGATTGTCGCCGCCACTTTCGACTAGCACAATATCCAAATTTGGAAACTTGGCGTTCAGTTCATCAATGCCGGAAAGATTGATGCTGGCGTCCTCACGAATGGCCGTGTGCGGGCAACCACCCGTCTCAATCCCCATGATACGTTCGGGCGGCAACGAGCCGGCGCGCGTGAGAAATTCAGCATCTTCGCGGGTATAGATGTCGTTGGTCAGCGCCGCGATGTCGAACTCATCGCGAAAGCGGCGGCAGAGCGCGTCCATGAGCGCCGTCTTGCCCGTGCCGACAGGACCGCCGATACCGACGCGCAAGGGTCCGTGATGTTTCTCTTTCATGTTCTGAACAACCTCGTTTCCTGAGTTTCATGATGCATCGCGGCAAGATCGGAACGGAAGCAGAGTCCGCCAGCATCTTCCAGAGTAAGGGATTTTGTTGTGACAACAGCGGCCGCCATACGCTCTTCCAGCGCCGCAAGAGCCCGCAATCCGTCTGTCTGACCAAGCGGGATCAGGCGCACAGCCGCCGAGACAAGGGCGGAAACCGCGACGTGAGCACACCCTAAAGCCGCTACGTCCTCATCAAATCCTGCGGCTTTCAGGGCAACGCCGTACATCACCGGCAGAGGCCAGTGGGTGGTCAACGTCGTGACGGTGGGCGGCAGGCAATCCCAGATTTTTACAGCCCGTAAAAAAGCGTTTCCCTGTTTGACAGTTTCCTCAAACCGCTCGCGAGAGGGTGCCAGAGCACATCCTTCTTGGGCCACAGCACGCATTTCATCCAGCGTGTCCGCTCGCCACGCCGCCCGCAGCAGGATCATGTCGGTGTGCAGACTGCCATGAGCCAGAAGACTGCCGATCCACTCAACAAGAGTTTGTACATCTGTGACATCGCCACACTCAATGGCCCATTCCAGACCGTGGCTGTAAGCAAACCCACCGGTTGGAAAAGCCGGTGATAGCCACGAGAGAAGTCTGGTGAGTTGCAGGGCGTTTATCATGTGTCTTGCAGGGGATCAGTGATGGTGGTGATGCCCGTCGCCGTGATCATGTCCATGCTCATGGCTGTGTGCGTGCGTTTCTTCGTGACTGTGGGAATGCCCGTGTCCGGAGGCATAGGCACCTGTTTCCGGATCGAATGGTGCGTGCACGGTGTGGATGTGACCACCAAGCCCCCGCACCATGTCGGCAATCACATGATCATTGCGGATGAGAATACGCTTTTCCTCAATCATGGCAGGCAGATGCCGGTTGCCCAGATGCCATGCCATACGCAGCAGATGCAGCGTGTCATGACCTGTCACTTCCAGCAGGTCTTCCTCCTGCGCTTCGACCCGCACAACGCGGCCATCTTCCAGCAGCAGCCCGTCACCAGCGCGGAGCAGGCGGGCATGCTCGAGATCGAGCAGCATCCGCTCGCCCGAACGCAGATCGAGCATCATACGACGGCGATGACGACCTTCGTAATCGGCGGAAAAGACATCGCACTCACGCGAACGGTCCCAGCTTCCCGCTGGCAGGATTTCAGAACATCTCATGTCAGAACAGGAAGTAACGCTGGGCCATAGGAAGAATCTCCGCGGGTTCGCAGGTCAGAAGCACGCCGTCGGCACGCACTTCATAGGTTTCAGGATCAACCTCGATCACCGGGGTTGCGTCGTTGTGGATCATGCTTCGTTTGCCGATGCCGCCACGGGTGTTGGATACAGCCGACAGATGACGTCTGAGGCCAAGTTTATGGCCAATATCGTCTTCCAGCGCGGCCTGAGACACGAAAGTGGTGCAGGTTGCCGCAAGACAGCCACCGAGCCCACCGAACATCATCCGTCCATGTACCGGCTGCGGGGTGGGAATGGAGGCGTTCGGATCACCCATCATCGCATAGACGATAGCGCCACCCTTGACGACAAGATCGGGCTTCACGCCGAAGAAAGCCGGATCCCACAGGACGAGATCAGCCAGTTTTCCAACTTCGACCGAACCGACCTCATGTGCCAGACCATGTGAAATAGCCGGATTGATCGTGTATTTCGCGATGTAGCGTTTAGCGCGGTTGTTGTCCGCATCGCCATCGCCCGGCAATGCACCGCGCTGAAGCTTCATCTTGTGCGCTGTCTGCCATGTGCGGATGGAGACTTCGCCCACACGACCCATTGCCTGACTGTCTGATGACATCATCGACAGCACGCCCATGTCGTGAAAGATGTCCTCAGCAGCAATGGTTTCCCGACGGATGCGGCTTTCCGCGAAGGCGATATCTTCCGGCAGGCTCGGGTTCAGGTGATGGCACACCATGAGCATGTCGAGATGCTCGTCCAGCGTGTTGATCGTGTAAGGCCGCGTGGGATTGGTGGAGGAGGGGAGGACGTTTGGTAGCCCCGCCACACGGATGATGTCCGGTGCATGACCACCGCCCGCGCCCTCTGTGTGGAAGGCATGGATCGTGCGGCCCTTGAAGGCGGCGATGGTGTCTTCGACAAAGCCACTTTCGTTGAGCGTGTCGGTGTGGATCATCACCTGCACGTCCATGCGGTCGGCGACCGACAGGCAGCAGTCGATGGCGGCAGGCGTGGAGCCCCAGTCCTCGTGCAGTTTCAAACAGCTTGCCCCGGCGCGCACCATTTCTTCCAATGCCTCGGGACGGGAGGCGTTGCCCTTGCCCGCGAAAGCCAGATTGACGGGAAGCCCTTCCGCCGCCTGAAGCATCCGCGCCATGTGCCACGGACCGGGCGTGCAGGTGGTCGCCGCCGTGCCGGTTGCGGGGCCGGTGCCACCGCCGAGCATGGTGGTGATGCCGGACGACAGCGCCTCCTCGATCTGCTGTGGGCAGATGTAATGGATGTGACTGTCGATACCGCCCGCCGTCAGGATCTTGCCTTCACCGGCAATGACTTCCGTGCCAGGACCGACGATGATGTCCACGCCGGGCTGCACATCTGGATTGCCTGCCTTGCCGATGGCGTGGATGCGCCCGCCTACAAGCCCGACATCGGCCTTCACGATGCCCCAGTGATCGAGGATCACTGCATTGGTGATGACGGTATCCACCGCGCCTTCGGCGTTGGTGCGCTGGGACTGACCCATGCCGTCACGGATGGTCTTGCCACCACCGAATTTCACTTCCTCACCATAGATGGTGAAGTCTTTTTCAATCTCGACCACCAGCGCCGTGTCGGCCAGCCGCAGACGGTCTCCCGTCGTCGGCCCATAGGTCATGGCGTAGTCAAAACGGCTCAGTCTTGCCATCAGTCGATCTCCCCCATGACGTCGCCCCGAAAGCCGATGGCGCGTCGTGCGCCCCGGAATGGCACGAGTGTGACTTCGCGTTCCTGTCCCGGCTCAAAACGCAGCGCGCCACCGGACGGCACGTCCAGACGCCAGCCGAGCGCCTTGTCGCGGTCGAACTTCAGCGCCGGATTGGTTTCAGCAAAATGATAGTGGCTGCCGACCTGAATGGGACGATCACCGGTATTCGTGACCAGCAACGTGACGCGCTTCGCGCCTTCGTTCAGCTCAATGTCGCCTGCTTTGGGAAGTATCTCGCCGGGGACAGCGCCGGGGGGGAGGGGATCAGCGTATCGGGTCATGAACCGTCACCAGTTTTGTGCCATCGGGAAAGGTCGCTTCGACCTGAACATCGTGGATCATCTCGGCCACGCCCTGCATCACCTGATCGCGGGTGATGACATGTGCGCCGCGTTCCATCAGATCGGCCACGCTCGCGCCATCGCGTGCGCCCTCGACCACGAAATCCGTGATCAGCGCGATCGCTTCCGGGTAATTCAGCTTGACCCCACGCTTCAGCCGCTTTCGGGCGACGATGGCCGCCATGGCCACCAGCAGTTTGTCTTTTTCCCGAGGCGTCAGTTTCATGACCCGAGTGCTCCTTTGTCCAGCCTACGGCGCGCCCGCCACCGTTCTTTCATGTGATCCTGCCTCATCATGTGCGCCACGTCACCGGATCGCCTCGTCCTTCCCGAAGAATGGACAGCAGACGCCGGGAGAGCCGTGAGATGGCGAGGCTACTGGTTCCAAGCGCACGAACCACCAGCATGCCGTTCCATGCCGATGCGGCGGCTTCCACACCTTTCTCCTGAGTGCCGAGCGTTTCCCGGATGGGGAGCAGCCATGCTTCTGCGTCCGGCGCGACCAGCCACAATGTCAGCATCACCGTCCGTCCGGAGGCGATGGCTTTCTGTTCCAGAAGCCTCGCAAGCGGTCCTTCCGCGATCAGCGACTCTACCCAGAGCAGTTCATCGCCCCGTTTGACCCGCAGGCGGTCCCTCAGGCGGATGTGCTCGACCGTTTCGTTGGAGCCGGAACGTCCGAAAACCCGTGTCTCACAGCCGAGAAAAGTCGCGTCTTCGGCCATTTCAACTTCCAGAAGGCGGGATGTCGCGCTCCGGTCAAAAAAGATCGTCTCCAGTGGCAGCCAGTCAAGGCGCGCTCCGGCTTCGACCCGGCAACGCGCTTCGATGCGGGCGGGGGCATCCTGCTCGCGCGCCTTGTAAATCCGTTCCGCCGCCTGTGTCGTAACGGTCAGGCAACTTCCTGCGCGGCAGACAATCTCGCCGGTGATCTGGTCTCCTGCCGCAATGCCGCCGGAGACATTGACCAGCACGGCTTCCGGTGTGCCAAGCGGGTGACGCGGCATCAGGATGCGGCAACAGCCCTGCTGTTTCAGTCCGGCAACCCGTGTGGCGTCTCCGGAGAGGCGGACATCCAGCCCATAAGCGCCGACGGCCCGTTCAAGAAGAACAGGATGAGTCATTTCATGCCGGTCATGATGGTCGCTGGAGCAGAGAACAATTCAGCGGTGTAATGGTGCATGACCTCCATGCAGCACAGAAATACGCCATCTGCCAATGTCGCAATGGAGGAAAATGCGTAGGGCGTCGGAAGGATGTGGAAAATCCGGAGCATATAGGCCCGGATATACGGTCCTGAGCGTCTTGCTTCATGATTGATCAAACTGAACTTCGTTTCGATCCAATGGTTTTCCCGTTACGAATGTGTTCCAGTCTATTGCAGGATCATGGTGCAGGGAGAGAAGAGACCAATGGACACGACAAAACTGGAAGCCCTGCGTAAGAAATATGGCGCTGCTTCGGGCAGCGACATGTTCGACCCGGAATTCCAGGCTGTCGCCGCGACGCAGTTTTCTGATGGCGACCGGCGCAGCAAGCCCTATTCCGGTGTGCAGACTTTCATGTCGCTCCCCTATCGCCCGGATGCCGCGTCATCTGACGACTTTGGCGGTCTGGATGTGGCTGTTGTCGGCGTGCCGATGGATCTGGGTGTGACCAACCGTTCCGGTTCGCGCTTCGGGCCCCGCGCCGTGCGTGACATTGAGCGGATCGGTCCTTACGAGCATGTTCTGAAGCGTGTGCCTTCCAGCATGTGCAAGGCGGCCGATATTGGCGATGTCGGTTTTCGCAGCCGGTTCAGTCTTGAAAAATCCCATGAGGATATTCAGGAATTTTATGGTCGTCTGGTGAATGCTGGCGTGATTCCGCTGTCTGTCGGCGGAGACCATTCCATCAGCTACTCGATCCTGAAGGCGGTCGGGGCGAAGCAGCCGGTCGGCATGGTGCATTTCGATGCGCATTGCGACACCAGCGGCGAGTATGAGGGCGCCAAGTTCCATCACGGTGGTCCGTTCCGTCTCGCGGTTCTGGATGGTGTTCTGGACCCGGAACGCTGCGTGCAGATAGGCATTCGTGGTTCCTCCGAGTATCTCTGGGAGTTCTCGAAGGACTCCGGCATGACCGTCATTCATGGCGAGGATGTGCCGAAGCTAGGAACCGACGCCATTCTGGAAACCGTGCGCAAGGTGGTCGGGGCCGGTCCTGTCTATGTCAGCTTCGACGTGGACTGCCTCGACCCCGCTTTCGCACCCGGCACTGGCACGCCAGAAATAGGTGGTCTGACCACCCGCGAGGCGCTGGAACTGCTGCGCGGTCTCGACGGTCTCGATATTGTTGGTGGCGATGTTGTTGAAGTCGCGCCGCAATATGATGCGACCACCAATACGGCGCAGGCTGGGGCCCAGATTCTGTTCGAGATCTTCAGCCTGATCGCGGGAAAAATCGCCGCTCGCTAATGCGAAGAGAAAGTCCCCTGCTGCTTGTGCCGCAGGGGACTGGATGTTTATCGGAAATATAGGCGCTTTGTTTTTGTAGAGAGAGTGGCATATTTCGATGATCGAACTGGAAAGCCGGATAGACCTTTGCGGTCAGCAGAAAATGCCGGTCATTGACTGATTGCGCGGTCCGGGCGTGTTCGCAACAGCCAGGCTTGGCCGTCAAAATGATGGTGCCGGACGGAATGATGGCTCTTGTCCTTCAGTTTCTTAAAGTACTCAAGTTTGCCGGCTTTATTAAGAAAAGTTTCAGCCGAGGCTTTCCCCCGGAAGATTTAAGGGGTTTGTCTCCTTGGCAGAAAGCGTAAATCGAAAATTTTATTAATAATTATCAGCTGGTTAACTTGAGTCCAAGCTTTGAAGCCTCAGGTGGGAAAGGTTCTCTGTTGGGTTTCACGGCATTCATCGGTTATAGGGCGTTGGGTATCGTTTGACAGACACTGCACGGCGCGGTGCGTTCGGGAGACTGTTCGTGGAACTGATCCGTTTGCCGTTTCAGGGGAGAACCATGCATGCAGGCTGACATTCCGGCGCGTTCCGCCGTTGTCGACCTTGGCTCCAATTCCGTCCGCATGGTCGTCTTTGACGGGATTTCAAGAAATCCGGTCTCCATCTTCAATGAAAAAGCCGTCCTCCGCCTTGGACGGGGCCTGACCCATACGGGACGGCTGAATGAAGAAGGCGTGGCGCTCGCCGTGGATGTGCTGCGCCGTTTTCACGCCATCGCTCGCGGCATGAACGCCGATCCCTTCGAAATTCTGGCGACAGCCGCTGTGCGTGATGCTGCGAATGGTCCCGAATTTGTCGCTTCTCTTCGGGAGATCATGCCGGATGTGCCCATCCGCATCCTGTCCGGGATAGAAGAGGCTGATCACGCGGCGCTCGGCGTTCTGTGCGGCATCCCGGAAGCAAACGGTCTTGTGGCCGACATTGGCGGTGGATCGCTGGAACTGATCCGGATTGATTCGGAAGGGCGTCATGACGCCAACACCCTGCCGCTGGGTGTCATTCGTCTTGGCGACCGGGCCAATGGTGATCTGGCTGCGGCCAAAGCCATAGCCGATGCGGAGCTTGCCGGAGTCGAGTGGCTGGAGAGCATGAAAGGTCGCACGCTCTACCTTGTCGGCGGCGCTTTCCGTGCCCTTGCTCGCTTGCAGATTGCCCGTACCAGCTACCCGCTGAATATCCTTCATTACTATACGTTGACGCCCCAGATGGCGCGCGAGATGACGGGCTGGTTGATTCAAAGCAACCGGAAAGTTCTCGAGCGCCTGCCGGGTGCGCCGAGAAAGCGACTGGATGATGCTCCTTTCGCCGCGACCGTTCTGCGTCGTCTGGTCAAGCGGGTTTCTCCCGATCGCATCGTGTTCTGCGTCGATGGTCTGCGGGAAGGCTGGTATGTGCTGAATGTTGCGCCGGGCCTTCAGCAGGAAGACCCACTTGAAGCCATGGCACGACAGATGTGTGAGCGCTTTGGTCGTAGCACAACCCTGCCGGAGGCGCTGTTCGACTGGATTTCCGTGATCTTCCCCGAGGAGTCAGAGCGTCAGAAACGGTTGAGAAAAGTGGCCTGCTGGCTATCTGACGTCGGCAGTCACGACCACCCGGAATATCGGGCCGAACAGACGTTTCTGCGTATTCTGTGGATGCAGAGCGGGGGGATCGATCATCAGGCCCGCGCTGCGCTCGCCCTTGCGCTCGCCGTCCGATATGAAGGTGAGGTCGATGCTGGCTGGTTGGCTCCCGCCCGCGCCCTGCTTGATGCAGATACCTTCACGTGGGGACTTACGCTCGGGCTGTCGCTGAGGCTGGCCTACTCCCTGTGCGGCGGTACTGAAACGCTGCTGAACGGCACACGGTTGGAGCGTGAAAAGGACGGGCTGTGCCTGTATCTCACGTCGGCGCGTGTGGCTGTGCGTGGAGACTCCGTGCGTCGCCGTCTGACCCGATTGGGGCAGATCATGGGCCTCGAATCCCGTGTAGATGAAGTGCCATCGGTCTGAAAAGCCGCTGCGGCAGGGATTGCCTGCCCCGTTAACGACATGATCCCGCACAGTGTGGCACTCTCGCCCGGTTCGGGTTGCGCCTGAAAAAAGCCAGATAGTACACGCACTTGCGATCAGTCAGGTGCGATGAAAAGCGGTATGCTTCACGCTCTGTTTATGTCGCGTGCAGGCATGGTCCGCTTTCAACC
>NZ_DHNR01000025.1 GCF_002409645.1 Acetobacter sp. UBA5411 | reverse complement strand
ATACTCGGCCATCAGCGCGTTGGCGATGTCCCCGGGCTGCGTGCTGCGGCAGCGTGTCAGCGGTGGCAGGAAGATCCGGTTTTCAAGAGATAGATCGCCCAGCTGCACAGGATCGAATAAAGAAGACGAAGACATGATCAACCTTGTTTACAAATGCAGGACATCCGTCCGGCCTGCATGTAAACATTGACCCACCCTCTGGTGTGCGCAAGAACGCACATAAACCGCCACTAGTGTCAGGAATGATACCATGCCCCGCATTCGTCACACCACGCTGGCCTGTAGCCCCGGTTGCACGGTGGAAGCCACGCTGGAACTGTTTGGCGGCAAGTGGAAAGCGCTAATCCTGTATCACCTGTTCGAGGATGGAGTGCTGCGGTTCGGCGAACTACGCCGCCGCCTGCCCAACGTCACGCAGCGGATGCTGACTAATCAGTTGCGCGAACTGGAAGCAGACGGGCTGGTATCACGCACCGTCTTCCCTGAAGTGCCGCCGCATGTGGAATACGCCCTGACCGAGTTGGGAAAGACGCTGAAACCGGTCATTCAGGCCCTCAAGGCATGGGGCGATCGATATGCGCATTCGGTTCAGCGGAACAAAGATGGTGATTGAGATTGACCGCGAAGAGTTGTGGAAATCAAAAAGATGGTGTCACAGCTTTCTGTAATCACGAGGACTGACACCGGTTTCCCTGCGAAACACCTGCGCAAAATGGCTTGGGCTTTCATAACCAATGGTCAGGGCGATCTCGATGATAGACTTATCGCTCTGACACAGAAGTTTTTTCGCCTGTTCGACACGCTGTCTTACAAACCAGCGTGACGGGGTTTGTCCCATAGTGTTGTGAAATGATCGGCTGAAATGAAACCGGCTCATCCCACACAGACCAGCCAGAAAATCCAGATCGAATGGTTCGGCGAGATGTGCCTCCATATGATCAAGGGCCTTGCGGAGTTTCCATGCTGGCAACTGTGCAGGTTTGTGCGTGCGGGTAGAATGTGTTTCTGCATAATGGCGCAGAAGGTGAATGGTCAGACTTTCCAAAAGTCCATTCACGAATAACGAGCTGTTTGAATAAACTCTCTGCATCTCATTCGTCAGACCTGTCAGAACGCCAGATACAAACGCATCCTGAGCAGCTGAAATATCACGCATGCGGAGCCGTAACGGATTCAGTCCAAGAGATCGGGCCGCCCGGTCCACCAGAGTAAGCCCCAGATAGAGATGCAGGACTTCAAACGGGCATTCCGGACGAACCTGCCAGCGCATAAGATAAGGCGCATCAGTCTGTGTCAGGAAGAATGATCCTGTTCTGACCTCGGCTTTCGTCCACTCACCTGTCAGTTCGCGTTCCTCGATCTGAGCTTCTCCAGAGATGACCCAGACCAACAAAGGTTCGGCCACCGCCGGAACCAGCACCTCTTCTTCCTGTTGTGACCGACGGAATATCTGCGCCTCTGCCTCTTTCCATGCCTCCCCCCGGCTTTGCCCGATTTTCCGACCCGGAATGCGGTCCTCTAGGGCATAACTGGCAGCACGCAGCGAGGAACGCATTCGGTTTACCTTTTGAAGGTGTCATGAGGCGACCTGACATCGCACAGAAGCACAAAATCACGATAGTTTCAGCAAAAGGACGAGAGAAGCCTAACTCCGTAGCCTCTACATGTTTTTCGACTGTTTTAAACGGAACACATGGAGATTATCATGAGCATCAGAGGTAAAGTTGCACTTGTTACCGGGGCCTCGAGTGGAATTGGAGCGGCAACAGCACGCAAACTTGCAACAGAAGGCGTTATTGTCGGTCTGGCGGCCCGGCGCAAGGACCGTCTGGAGGCGCTGATGACGGAAATCACCGATGCAGGTGGAAAAGCTGTTGCCCTTCCAACCGACGTGACGGATCCAGCGTCATGCAAAGCTGCCGCAGATACTCTGATCGCCCAATTCGGCAGGATTGATGTGCTGGTCAACAATGCGGGCCTGATGCCTTTGTCCAGCATTGACAGTCTGAAAGTGGACGAGTGGAAGCGGATGGTGGACGTAAACGTATCGGGCGTTTTCAATGCAACGGCAGCGGTTCTCCCACAGATGATCGCGCAACATTCGGGACATATCTTCAACATGTCCTCGATTGCGGGTCGGAAAGTCTTTACGGGTCTGGCCGTTTATTGCGCCACCAAGGCCGCTGTCACGGCGTTCTCGGATGGGCTTAGGATGGAGATCGGACCAAAGCACAATATTCGCGTCACTTGTATCCAGCCGGGAGCTGTGAAGTCAGAACTGTACGAGCAGATTAAAGATGCCGCTTACCGCAAACAGATGGATGATCTGGCGGCTTCCATGACATTTCTTGAAGGTGAAGACATTGCTGACAGCATCCTGTTTGCACTGAAATCACCGGCCCGCATGGATGTTGCAGAACTGTTCGTTCTTCCCACCGAACAGGGATGGTGAGTATCCGAACACTGGTCGCAGAACGAGTGACAGGAAGGTCGTCTCTGTCACTGAGGCTTGTAGTGGGAAAGCCGCTTAAACCTCAGTGACAAAAGCTCGTGGCTTTGGGGAGATATGCCAAAACCAGTATGGGGAAATCGGGGAAATAAGTCTTGAGTGCGATTTCACTCAAGCATTATGGCATCGGCCTAATAGGAGTGTCCGCTTCTGATGTTTCAATATCAGGAGCAGACCTTCTTATTTCCCCTTACTTCCCCGGAATAAGATCTTCCACCCCGGACAGCAGGGCCTCCCGCGTAAAGGGCTTGGCCAGCACACGGGCATCAGGGGGCAGAATGGCGCGGTCAGCAAAGCCCGTAACAAAGATCACCGCCAGATCAGGCCGAAGAACCGCGATCCGACGAGCGCATTCGTCGCCATTCATCTCCGGCATCAAGAGATCCATCACCACGAGACCAATATCCGGTCGGGAACGAACCAGATCGAGCGCTTTTGCTCCGCTATGACTTTCCAGAACCCTGAAACCCGCCTTTGCGAGGAAACCCACGGTCACCGCGGCCACGGCAGGATCATCATCCACGACAAGGATACTGCGCTGATTACCATGACTATGGTGCGTTTCCGTCGGACCCGGCTGTATGGCTCCCTGACTACCGTCCTTGCTGATTGCCGGCAGCCAGAGTTCGATGGAGGTTCCGACGCCGGGATTGCTGGAAACCCTGACATCGCCGCCGTTACGCTGCACGAAGCCGTACACCATCGGCAGTCCAAGCCCGATGCCGGAACCGACTGATTTTGTCGTGAAGAACGGCTCAAAAATACGAGCCTGTGTTTCCGGTGTCATGCCAACACCACGATCCGCCACGGAAACGACAACGTAATGCCCCGGCGGTAGTGGTCGCCCGGATCGTCCGACCACCATGTTTTTCGGCTGATCATCCGGACTCAACGTTACCGCTTCGGCCGAAATGATGATCTCTCCCCCTTTCGGCTGAGCATCACGAGCGTTGAGGCACAGATTGACCAGAGCGACTTCCAGCAACGACGGATCGGTGGACGCCTGCGGCAACTCTTCATCGGGGAGCCTGAGCCGAACCGGGACAGCGCGTGAACCACCGCCGCCAACACTCTGCGCCAGCAAACCCTGCATCTGTCCCAGCAGTTTCGGCACGTCTACCGGTCGACGGGCAAGATCACGCGGGCGGCTGAAATCGAGCAGTTTCTGCGTCAGCACTGCTCCCCGACGCGCGGCATCCATCGCATTGGTGAAGAGACGGCTGATATTGGGATCGGTCGGAGGCTGCATATCCTGAACAAGTTCAAGAGAGCCCAGAATGGCAGTCAAAAGATTGTTGAAATCATGGGCAATGCCGCCAGCCAGCGTACCGATGGCCTGCATCTTGTCAGCCTGACGCGCCCGTTTTTCCATTTCGATCAGATCAGTGACATTCTGGTCGATCAGGACCGAGACGGGATGAACGGCAGATGTATCCGATGGCAAAGCCAGTTCAATCCGTGAAATCCGATGCCAGCTTTCACGCCCATCGGGGCCGACCCGTCGCACACCCGGAAATTCATCAACTGTGTTGAGATTATCGGCGCTTCTTGTTTCAACAGGCACATCGCCCAGCAGAGCGGTCTCGGCCTGTCCAATGCACTCCTTCAATGGCCGACCAAAGGCCTCCGCCGCCAGTGCATTTAGTCGCGTGATACGCCCTGCCGTATCGGTAATCGCAAGTCCCAGCGGGAGATTGTCGAACAGGCTCCTCAACAGGGCGCGTTCCGTATTCAGTTCACACCGTGTGCGATATCCGGCAGCCGCTTCCCGCACCATGGCCAGCAGGCTGCCTGCTTCCCACGGTTTTGCGGCGTAAAAGGAAATCGCTCCGCGATTGAGTGCGGAAACCACCGTATCAAGGTCGGCATAACCGGTAAGGAGAATTGTCCCCGCATCCGAGATTTTACGGGCTTCGGTGAGGAAGACGTCACCGGTCATGTCACGCATGCGTTGATCAGAAATGATGACTGAAATATCTGAATGATTACGAAGAAGGGTCAAGGCTTCCTGTGCAGAGGAAGCCTGAATGATCACAAATTCGTCATCAAGCAGATCAGTGAGCGCAATCAGAATTTCCGGCTCGTCGTCAACGATCAGAATCTTATCCTGATGAATGCCATCCTGGATCGCGTTCATGGCAACTCTCCCACAAGAAAAGCCGTTCCTTCTGCTGTTTCCGGGGGCAGATACGGGATCGCTACAGTGAAACAGGCCCCACCCATGGAAGATTTGGAAACCTCAATCGTTCCCCCATGAGCCTGCACGATGCCGTATGCCGTGGCAAGGCCAAGGCCGGTTCCTTCACCAACGGGCTTTGTCGTGAAGAAGGGCTCGAACACACGCTCGCGCATGAAGGGAGAAATACCCGGTCCATTATCGCAGATGGAAATGACGTAATGAACGGCTGTTCCATCCTCTGCATCGCACAACGCCGTGCTGATATTGATCAGCGGAATTCTCTGATCACTTTCCGGCAAGGAAAGCAGGGCATCGGCGGCGTTGCTGATGATGTTCATCACGACCTGATGCACGAGCGCCACCTGACAGCGGAGAACCGGAGGGGCATCGAATGCGAGATCGACCTTGATATTTTCAGAAAGTTTTGGAGACAGCAATGCGAGGACCGTGTTGATCGCATCCGGGAGATCAACATCTTTAAACGCACCCTGATCCAGTCTGGAAAAACGTCTCAGACTGGACACCAGATCCCGCATGCGCCCAAGCCCGATCGAAGTCGCACCGAGACGATCCTGCCCTTTC
Source organism: Acetobacter sp. UBA5411 (assembly GCF_002409645.1). GTDB lineage: Bacteria > Pseudomonadota > Alphaproteobacteria > Acetobacterales > Acetobacteraceae > Acetobacter. The sequence goes on along the minus strand of NZ_DHNR01000025.1, from coordinate 2,380 downwards.
TCCAGCAGCGCCCGGACAGTCTCGACATCTCCCTTATCCAGCGCCGACAAGGCCCCTTCCAGAGTGCGGGAAACCGTCGTCTCATGCGCAATGACAAAAGCGAGGGGATTATTGAATTCATGCGCGATGCCGGCAACCAGTTCGCCGAGAGACGCCATCTTCGCTGACTGCACAAGCCGCGTCTGCGCCTCAATGAGTTTGCGGTTGGCCGCACCGAGTTCGTCGTTGGCCTGTTCCAGCGCATCCGCCAGAACCGTTTTGGCCCGCGCACCCTCCATGGCCGCATCCCGCGCAGCGCGTTCGGCCTCGCTTCGCAGGCTCTCGTCCAGAATAGCCTTGCGATAAAGCAGGCTACGGACATGAAGAAGCAGAATCTCGGGGGTGACTGAAGACCCGACGCAGTCATCCACTCCCGCATCATACGCCGCAAGGACATCCGGCTCTTCATCGCCACCAAAACCGAGCAGACGTGGTGGCGTGATCGTCGTAGCGAATGACGTATAACGCTGCCAATCAAGCATACGGCAAAAGGCCAATCCATCGAACGCACGGGAGGTCAGGTCCACCACCACGCAATCCACGGCGGGCAGCCAGAAATCGGGTGCGCCAGCCAGTGTCGAGGGATCAAGCAGGATCGTATCCACGCCTTCCCCCCTCAGCAGATCGACAACAGGCGGCGTAGTATCTACCGACCCAGAGGACGCAGGCCAGTGACGCAATCTCCCATCTCCCACCGTAGCAATCGCCACGGTTGGGCGTCTGAACCGCTCCTGCATCATGGCCTGTGCGGTAATTTTCAGGCCACGCAACAACGTTTCGATCCGCAGGGCGAGAAAGGCTGGGGTCACAGTGCGAGAAACACAGACATCAATGCCAGCCCTGAAGGCTTCACACATCATCGGTTCATCATCGGTCAGCATGATGATGGGCAGCGAACGTGTCAGTCTGTTGAGACGAAGCTGACGCGCCATCTTGCATCCCGTCATACCGGGCAAGGAAAATTCAGTAATCAGAATAGCGGGCGGCTGCTGATCAAGACTGTCAAGCGCTGCCTCGGCATCTGCGACAACATTGACCTCATAGCCGTGCCCGGTCAGTCCTGCGGAAAATCGATCCGTTGTCTCAGACTGTCCAACCAGAAGAACGAGAGGCTTGTGATTGCTCATACCTATGCACCGGACACTGCCTGTTGCGCGCTGAGACCATCCAGCAACGTCACGAGGTGACTGACATTCGCATACGCATCCGCAGCCCCGATCCTGACTGCGGTAAAAGAACTGCGGGCAAATGGGCACAATGCGGGCAATTCCACGAAGGCACGCCCCCCTGCCCGCTTCAGAAGGGAAAGGCCAGCCGCCCCCGAGGAGTGAAGCCCTCCCAGCATAACCGCGACCGTCTCTTTTGCCGCCACTTCAGCCGCCGAGGCGAGCAGCACATCAAAACCATTTTCCCCCGATGGGGTCAGAGGTGCAGCCCAAGGACCATCAGGCAGTCCGGCGAGAATGACACCCTTGTCGTCTGAAGCCACCACCCGCGGCAGAGCCGAAGCCACCACGACATTCAATGGACCAGCCTTCAGAGGCTGCCCGGTAGCAAGGTCCGCCAGCTTTGCACCGTTTTCAAATGTTTCATCCAGCCAGCGCACAAACTCTGGCAGCAGAGAAGGCGGAAGCGCTGTCACCAGCACAACCGGGATGGAAGCAGCGAGATCACAGTCCTGATAGACACGCAGAGCCGATCCAAGCGCCCCTGTCCCCGCCATCAGAAAAAGAGCCTTAACCGGGAAGGCTGAAGCACCCGTCTGCGCTTCCGGCGCATCCTGGCGTGGCTGCAATTCCTTCGCCTGACGTGCAAGACTCACAACCCGGGCAAGGGTCTCTGACGAGGAAAGTGCGGCTTCCGTCCTCATGACAATATCAAGCGCACCGGAGCGAAGACATTCAAACGCCCGATCAAGATCCTCTTCCCCAACATCAGCCATGATGATGATCGGAACCGGGTGCCTGACCATGATGGAGCGCGTGGCCTGCAATCCATTCATCCCGGCAAGGGATGACCGGAGCAGGATCACATCCGGAGGCGAAGTCTCAAGGGTAGTGAAAACATCCTCAGCATCTTCCGCCTCGAGGCAGTCGGAACAATCCGGGCTGGCGGCAAACACACGACGGACAAGCGCACGGATTTCGGGATCATCGTCGGCCACCAGTACACGCACCGGCGGTCCTTCCGGAGTAGCCTGACGTATAACCGCTGTCGGCTGTGAAAAGACCTGATCTGCTGTCGTCACCATTTGACTCCCGTGAAGGCGCTCTGTTGCACGCCTGCAACTCCATCTCACTGCGACACAATAAACGGGCCGTGAAACAGTCTGTTCCGGGTT
>NZ_DHNR01000029.1 GCF_002409645.1 Acetobacter sp. UBA5411 | reverse complement strand
TTAACTGACGACACGCCGTAGGAACACGAACCAATACAGGTTCGTGTTCCTAGCGAGATGGATCAAGCGGATCAGTGACTGCTGACCAGCTTCCAAGGGAAAGCCTTCGAACTGGCGAGACCGATTGCGATGCCGAACGCCACAATTGAGAGTGATACCGGCGTCAGGACACTAAACCCGGCAAGTGACAGAATCTGCCCGCCCGTCGCGGAGCCCAGCAAAATACCAACATTGCTGGCGCTGTTGACGGCGGCTCCAGCAACGTCAGCCTGTGTGGCGTTGGCGCGGATAGCGCCCGACATCACGAAAGGCACGATGGCGGAGAAGCCGATGCACCAGATGGCGATGGCGACGACGCATTCCCATCCGCTCAGAATATGTCCGAACATCAGTCCCATGCCGACCAGCATCAGGCTTCCGGCGCAAAGCAGTCCCAGAGCGGGGCAGCGGTCCACCATCAGGCTCGCCATCCACAGTCCGACGATGCTGAGGCTGCCTGTAATGAGCAGAACAACACTGAGATCGTTTTCAGCCACGCCATGTTGTAGGAGGAGGGGCGTTACATAGGTGTAGAGCAGATTGTGAGCGAAGAAGAAGACGACGTTCACAAGTATGACGAGGCCGAAATTCCGGAAGGCCTGACGGGAGCGAATTGTCGGAACACCACCGGGTACGGACGAGGATGGCGCTGCGACCGGCGGCAGTTTGAGGGCGATGAAGAGCAGAAGCACCACCGCCAGACCGGTCATGATGAACATGGCGATGCGCCAGCTGGCGAAATGTCCGATCGCAGCTGAACCGGGCACGCCGAGGATCGCGCCCAGAGATGTGCCGCCATAGACAAAGGAGATGGCGCGTCCGGTCATGTCCGGTGGAACGAGCCGCGCAGCGTAGGCCGCGACGACGGACATCAGCACTGCATGGGCGAGACCGCCGATCATGCGTCCCAGGCAGAGGACAAGAAAGGTGGGGGCCAGCGCGACAACCAGATTGGAGACGATGTAACCGCCGAGAGACACCAACACCAGCATCTTGCGGTCCATTTTGCCCGTAGCGATGGTCAGCGGCACGGCACCGAAGGCCACCATGAGGGCGAAGGCGCTGACTGCCAGTCCTGCCTGGCCTTCCTGAATATGAAAGGCCTGCGCCATGTCGACGAGAAGGCCGACAGGGGCGACTTCACTTGTCAGGGCAGTGAAGGTGCACGCGAAAAGCGCGCACAGACCGACTATTGTCGAACCGGAAAGCGATTTGAAGAGCATGTTGTCCTTGAAATGAATACGTACATGCCTGCGGGCACAGGACCACTTTCAGCCATAACTCAGAATCAAGGACAATGTTTATATTTTATGTTGATATCCGGGCAGTTTTTACAGAACTGTCTTCACTCTATCTTTACTGATGCCCACCGGTCTCCGTATCGTCGTGCGTCATGGAGTGGACGGTGTTTTTTAGGATCATCGATGCCGGTAGGGTGTTGGGGCTGGCCGGAAAAACGAATGTCAGGATACCCCAGACAATCACAAGGAAGACCGCCGCAATGACAAATGGCGTAAAAGTAGGCCCCTTGAGGGGGGGACGCTTTTCAGGAGCCTTCTCGGGAGAAGGCTCGAAAAACGTATCATCCTCAGCCATGCAACACCTTCTGGAACTCGTCCCATTCGCGCCGTGACAGGCCGGAGTTTTCCTGTGTCACCGTTTCGCCTGCGAGCATCTTGCGCAGCAGTGAGATCATAGTGGCGGAGAAGGTTACTGCACCAACACGATACTCCTTGAAGGCAGCAGCCGCGATCGGCACCCATGCTTCCAGCATGGACAGCATGACTTCGGCATAGGCGCGGATCTCATACTGTGCATGCGGATCAATACGCAGGGACAGGAAATGCATCAGATTATGCAGATCCACCTTCCAGTACCACTGGGTGTAGGTGTTCAGCGTCAGATTCATCCGCGCCAGTTCACGCGCCAGCCCCGGCCCATTGTCTGTGTCGAGCAGGTTTTCGTAAGTATCGTAGCAGCGGATGGCGTCATCCCGGAGCAGGTTCATGACCTTTGCAGCTGTCTCGGCGTCCAGCACATCACCGCGCCCCTGCCGATTGCTGGCGCTCTGTGCGGCCATATGTTCGGGTGAGGGAAGATAGAACTCCCGATCCATGATCGAATAGCGCGCAGAATATTCATTCACATTGGCCGTGCGATGGCGAATCCACTGACGGGCGATGAAGATCGGCAGCTTGATGTGGAACTTGATCTCGCACATCTCGAACGGGGTCGAGTGACGATGACGCATCAGGTAACGGATCAGGCCGGTGTCTTCCGACACCTTGCGGGTGCCGCGTCCATAAGAGACGCGGGCGGCCTGCACGATGGCGGCATCATCACCCATATAGTCGATTACACGAACAAAACCGTGATCCAGAACTGGGTGAGCCTTGAAGAGAATCTCTTCCAGCGCTGGCACGGTCGGACGCTTGGTCGTGGCTGTTGTCTGGCCATGCTTTTCGATTTCGGTGCGCTGGGCGTCGGTCAGGGGCATGGTCATACGGCCTTGTATCTTGGGTCTGAATCGGGTGGCTGCGAGGCCCGCAGCCGTTGAGGAGAGGTCCTAGCACACGGCAAGGGGGAATACAGGGAGTGAAGGAAAATGATTACTCCGTGGTTTTTCACTCAGCGTATGGGAATGTTTCTCGTTGCAAGTGCTGAGGGTGGATTCAGTCGGGAAGTCTCGCGAATCCTGAAAATTTCCAAAGGATAAAGCGCTGCGAGCCAAGGGTGCGCAGGGTCATAAAGAACTGTCGTGTTGTCCTGCCATTTTCGCAGGATCCCGGCTCCCTGATCGGTCTGGTCAAGCAGGGAAAATGTGCGCCGTAATGTACGGATACGCCCATTCCGGCTGGAATACCGACACCAGATTTTCAGATAGGGCACGCCTCTACGTCGGAAAATACGGGATTTGCAAATCGTGCCCGCTACTGGCGTGCCCCACGTGAGAAGTCGTTTTTCTTTCCGGGAAAGCAGAAAGATGGCGCATAGGATGTAAATAATGAGAAAACTCACAAAGCCGGTTGTAGAGATGGCCAGAAAGACCCCTCGTTGTTTCAAAAAGGCGAGAGTGGAAGTTAAAATGTTTTTCTCTGGATGCTCGCGCATATAGCGAACGCTGATGGTTTTACCGACTTTCGTCTGGCAGCCATCATTATCAAACGGGCTGCTGCCTTCTCCCCGAATGTTTGTTCCGTTCATTGTGACGAATGAATAGCTTATCACGCACGACCAATAGCTTCGGTTTCGGCGGTGTTTCTCAACAGGGTGGGCATGTTCGATGATGGCGGTCGTAATTTGCCCTTCTGTTTTCCAGTGATGGAACCACAGGTATCCTCCGAAAGAAAAACCTCCAATCGGGAGGAAAATCATCAGAACCAGAAGAAACATCGCCCAACGCATGACAGGGTCTTTGGGGGTCTGTCTGACGACATTGCGCGGAAGCGGGCAGTCCAGTTCGGGGGGAATGGTCCACGTAGACGTCATGTCGGCAACTCGCCCATTTTTTCGCGTTACGCTCTTTGACCCACGATCAGCATAATAAATTGATACTTTTGCAAGGGTATTGGGCGAGGGAGAATGGTGGTGCATCCGGGGATTTTACAAAGGCCTTGTGGAAGGGGAGACATGCACCTATCTTCATCAGTGCAGGAGGGTTCGACCCTTGGCTATGGCGATAAACGGAATTTGGAATAAGCGTTGTGGACCCGGGGGCGGTACCCGGCGTCTCCACCAAAAACACTCCCGGCCAGTTCGGGATTGTGGGGACGAAACAGGCTCGACACGCGTGGTAAAGACTTTCCTTTTGCCCGGCATTGTACCGCCGTCATCGGGCTAACTTACAAGTGCCAACGATAACTCAGAGGTGCTCGCTGTCGCTGCATAAGCGATAAGCGCGGTTCGGGAGGGCACCGGGCAACAGAAGCCCTCCCACCTCAAAGAAAATTCCATTCAGGGTGCTTCACCTCTCTGTGACCAGACAGTGATGCAGGTGGGTTGCCTTCCTTCTGTCTTTGCCTCATCCATGCCGCCGAGATAATCTTTCACGGGACAGGTGTGGTATACAGCCACCACACTATGGAGCGGGCAGAAGACAGGGGATTTTTCCATGACCGACAATCAGGATGGCGGCGGACCAGGCGGCGATCTGCCGGAGAGCATGCTGCCGTATGACGTCTGGATGGAAGACGCTTACCGCGATGTCATGCTGCGTGCGCTCGAACATGTGAGCCGGGAAGGGCTTGCAGGCGGCCACCATTTCTATCTGTCTTTCCGGACCGACTGGCCGGGCGTGGATATTCCATCGCGTCTGCGCGCCCAGTATCCGCATGAGATGACGATCGTGTTGCAGCATCAGTTCTGGGATCTGAAAGTGGACCGTGAACAGCGCTGTGTCTCGGTCGGCCTGTCCTTCGGAGGAGTCGGCTCGATACTCACGATCCCGGTGGCGGCCATCACCGGCTTCGCGGACCCGCATATCCAGCTTTCGATGCGCTTTAACCCGACGGAAGAAGCCCAGCACGAAGCAGAGGTTGCGGAAGCGGAGACTGTGCCCGAACCAGCGCCGGAAGATCTGGCCCCGAAAGGGGACGCCGCTGTCGTGAGTCTCGATGCCTTTCGTAAAAAGGGCCCCAAACCGAGCTGACGCCGCAAGGCCCAGCCGGACGCCCGATCGGAGACTGAGACGATGACTGCTGACACCACCGCGCCAAAAGCTCCGGCGCAGAAGGCTGCGTCCAAGACGCCGGCGATCAAGGATTTTTCCTATGCCCCGCTGTTTCAGCTGGGAAAGGATGAAACGCCGTACCGTAAACTCGATCTTGGCGGGGTCAGCACATCGAAGATCGGTGACAAAACCATCCTGCATGTCGAGCCGGAAACCCTGTCCGCGCTGGCTGCGGAGGCGTTCAACGATATTGCCCACTTGCTGCGGCCTTCGCATCTTCAGTCTCTGGCCAACATCCTCAAGGACCCGGAAGCGTCTGATAACGACCGGTTCGTGGCGCTCGACCTGCTGAAGAACGCCTGCATCGCCGCTGGCGGCGCGTTGCCAATGTGTCAGGACACGGGAACGGCCATCGTTGTCGGCAAGAAGGGCCAGCGCGTCTGGGTCGAAGGCAATGACGACGAAGCCTTCGCTCGCGGCGTCTACAAGACCTACACGACGACCGCCCTGCGCTACTCGCAGATGGCGCCCCTGACGATCTTCGACGAGAAAAATACCGGCACTAATCTGCCCGTGCAGGTCGATATCGCCGCCAATCCGGGCGATTATCACCCGGAGGAATACGACCTCCTGTTCGTCGCCAAGGGCGGCGGCTCAGCCAACAAGACGTTCCTGTTTCAGGAAACGCGGGCGCTGATCTTCAACAAGGAGACGCTGCTGAAATGGCTGGAGACTAAACTCCGCACGCTCGGCACGTCAGCCTGTCCGCCGTATCACCTTGCCATCGTTCTGGGCGGCATGTCCGCGGAGCAGACGCTCAAGACCGTCAAGATGGCCTCCACGCACTATTACGATTCGCTACCCGACAAGGGTAACGAAAACGGACAGGCGTTCCGTGACAAGGAAATGGAAGCTGAAGTCCTGAAGCTGACACAGAAGCTTGGGATCGGCGCGCAGTTCGGCGGCAAGTATTTCTGTCACGACGTGCGGGTCGTGCGTCTGCCGCGTCATGGTGCGTCTTTCCCGGTTGGCATCGGTGTGTCCTGCTCGGCAGACCGTCAGGCCAAGGCCAAGATCACGGCGGAAGGCGTGTTTCTCGAACAGCTTGAGCATGACCCAGCCCGCTTCCTGCCCGAGACGACCGATGAGCATCTGGAAGGCGAGGCGGTCAACATCGACCTCAACCGGCCGATGGACGAGATCCGCAAGGAACTGTCGAAATACCCCGTCAAGACGCGCCTGTCGCTGACCGGCACGATGGTCGTGGCGCGCGATATCGCTCATGCCAAGTTCAAGGAACGTCTGGAGAAGGGCGAGGGACTGCCACAGTATCTCAAGGATCACCCAGTCTATTACGCCGGTCCGGCCAAGACTCCGGCTGGCATGCCGACCGGTTCTTTCGGTCCGACCACGGCAGGCCGTATGGACTCGTATGTCGCCGAACTCCAGAAGGCTGGCGGCTCCTACGTGATGCTGGCCAAAGGCAACCGTTCCAAGGCCGTGAAGGACGCCTGCCAGACCTATGGCGGCTTCTATCTCGGCTCGGTCGGTGGCCCGGCGGCGCGTCTGGCCAAAGACTGCATCCGCAAGGTCGAGGTGCTGGAATATCCGGAACTGGGTATGGAAGCGGTCTGGAAAATCGAAGTCGAAAATTTCCCGGCCTTCATCGTCATCGACGACAAGGGCAACGACTTCTACGCCGGTCTTACCTGATCTGCCGATAATCCGCTCTGTGCCGGGGGAGGGCTTGCTTTCCTCCGGCAACGCCGTTCAATAGACATTATGAAAGCGACGCCATGTCCTCGGCGTCGCAAGGCGGATACGCTTCAGAGTAAGGCATTGTCTCATGCGCTTCACCGTTGATCGACTGGACCACGTTGTTCTCACTGTCCGTGATATTGAGGTCTCGGCGTCCTGGTATCAGCGTGTTCTCGGTATGGAACGGGAAGAGTATGGGCGTCACAATCGCACGGCGCTGAAATTTGGCGGTCAGAAGATCAACCTGCGGCCAGAAGGCATGGAGGGGTGGGAGACCGCACAGTTCGCGTCCTGCGGCACCAATGATCTCTGTTTTATCGCAGCCGTTGCGAGTGAAGATGTCATCGAACATCTCAAGGGATGCGGTGTGAAAGTGGTTGAAGGCCCGGTAGCCCGTCTAGGGGCGCTTGGCCCGGTGACGTCAGTCTATTGCCATGACCCGGATCAGAACCTGATCGAGATTGCGTCTTATCAGGGGTAGTTCGCGCTGTTTGCGTTTCTGGTCGTGTTTGTAAAGTTCTAGTTGGATTTTACATCCAGCAGATCAGAAATGCTTATTTGCAGAGCCTTGCAAATATCCAGCAATTCCTCGGCGTCAGGTCTTTCCTTGCAGCTTTCGAAAATTTCCAGGCGATCTTTATCTATACCGGAAGCTAGGGAAAGCTGCTCAAGTGTTACATTGCGATCCTGACGCAGTTTTTTCATGGTCGTGCCGATAATTATTGTTAATTGGTTTTGCATCCCATTTTTTCCAATGCGTTAGATATCTCTCGGAAGCGCATAAAGAAGTAAATAAATCGCATGTTTTTTAATAGAGATACATAAAAACATCGCCATCATAAATCTATGTCTTTGGAAACATTTTTACTTCGTCTTTAAAATAAAACAGGGAAATTAACGGATTTTTAACGATTCCTGTGCCGAATCGTGTAAAATGTTCTATAGCGTTTCGAGGCTAAAAAGCTGTTACCAGCAGCTAACGCTTAGTTGTCTCAACCGAATCTTGAAGGCTGCTAGCTTGAAGTATTTTACGAGATGCCTGATTGTTCTGGCAGATGAGGCCTATAAAAAAGGCGATCACAGAATTGCTGTGGCATGCATCAATGCAATTTATCAGTCGTATGATGGCGATAAAGACATTGCTCTTCGAGTAATAAATTATCTATCTGATGGCTCTGTTATTTCAGAGTTGCAGGATGCTGCATGACTTATAAAAGAAAAACTCCAGAAATATTATCTGTTATATTTCTGGAGTAAGAACTTCTGGAGAGCAAGAGTTGTGTAAAAACTACGCGGGCTGTACCAGAATATGATGCTTCTTGCCTGATGAAAGCTTGATCGAACCGTCTACGGCATCCGCCAGCGAGACGATCTGCCCTTCATCCTTGATCTGCACATCGTTCACACGTGCACCACCGCCACGGATCAGGCGGCGTGCCTCGCCATTACTGGTGGCGAGACCTGCTTCCGTGAAAATCCGGAATGCAGGCAGGCCCGCTTCAAGATCGGCGCGAGGCAGCGTACGAGTCGGCAGGGCGGTCGCTGTCGTGCCCGCCTCAAAAACCTTGCGTGCTGTTTCTTCGGCTTCTTCTGCCGCCGCCCGACCGTGGCACAGGGCCGTCGCTTCCGTGGCGAGGATCTTCTTCGCTTCGTTGATGCTCGCACCTTCAAGCGCGCCGAGACGGTCGCACTCTTCAATCGGCAGATCCGTGAACAGCTTCAGGAAGCGTCCTACATCGGCGTCTTCCGTGTTGCGCCAGAACTGCCAGTATTCGAACACCGGCAGTTTCGCGGCTGACAGCCAGACCGCGCCTTTCGCGCTTTTGCCCATCTTCGCGCCGGAAGCCGTGGTCAGGAGTGGAGCCGTAAGGCCGAACACCTGCTTGCTATCCGTGCGTCTGACGAGATCAATACCCGAGACGATATTGCCCCACTGGTCTGAGCCACCCATCTGAAGCGTCACGCCATAGCGTCGGTTCAGTTCACGGAAATCGAAGGACTGCAGGATGGAGTAGTTGAATTCGAGGAACGTCAAACCCTGCTCACGCTCCAGACGGGAGCGGACAGAGTCGAAGGACAGCATCCGATTGACCGAGAAATGCACGCCCACTTCGCGTAGCAGTTCGATGTAGGAGAGCTTGTCCAGCCAGTCGGCGTTGTTGGCCAGAACCGCGTCAGATGGGCCTTCTCCGAACGTCATCATCTGACGGAGACTGCCTTCGATACCTGCGATGTTTTTGGCGATGGTGTCGTCCGACATCAGCGAACGCGCTTCCTCGCGGAAAGACGGATCGCCAATCTTCGCCGTGCCACCCCCAAGAAGGGCGACCGGACGATGTCCGTGCTTCTGAAGCAGACGCAGTAGCATGATCTGGGTGGCGGAGCCGACGTGCAGACTGTCAGCCGTCGGATCAAAACCTATATAGCCCGTGACAGGTCCGGCGAGCATGGCCGCATCAAGCGCTTCCGCATCCGTGCACTGGAAGAGGAAGCCGCGAGCCTGCGCTTCGCGCATGAAAGGGCTACGGAAATCTGTGGGAGAGGTCTGCTCTGTCATCACCGGTCCTGTTCGTCTCGCGGCGTTGCTTTACCACGAGGGACCGGCGGACGGAACCGCAGGACAGTGCGCAGTTGCACTGTCCTGCGAAAGTTCGATCAGTCTGCGGCGAGGGCCAGACTGCGACGGGCCATGACGGTGCTGACATGATCTTCAAGCGCGTCAACGACCTGATCGGCCTGCTTGGCAAAGATATGGTCGGCATCCGGGAAGATACGGTAATCGACCTGCACGTTCTTCTGCGTGTTCAGCTTGTCCACCAGCTTGTGGATGGCGGGTTCTGGCGCGAGATCGTCCTTGCCACCGGCAATCATCAGACCGCCGCAGGGGCAGGGAGCCAAGAAGCCGAAGTCATAATGCGCGGCGGGAGGGGCCACACTGATCCAGCCCGTGACTTCCGGACGACGCATCAGCAACTGCATGCCGACAAACGCGCCGAAGGAATAACCGGCGATCCAGAGCGCACCGGCGTTCGGGTTGACGGCCTGCATCCAGTCGAGGGCAGCAGCGGCATCGGAAATTTCTCCGATACCACCGTCATAACGTCCCTGCGAACGACCAACGCCACGCGAGTTGTAGCGCATGACGGAAAAGCCCATTTTTTCAAATGAACGATACATCGCATAGGTGATGCGGTTGTTCATGGTTCCGCCGTGCAGCGGGTGGGGGTGGAGCACGAGGGCGAGCGGCGCATTCGGCTCGCTCGAGTGATGGTAACGTCCTTCAAGGCGGCCATCAGGGCCGGCGAACATAACCTCAGGCATTATGTTTCCGCAATTTTCTGGCTTCCGTCCCTGGGCATGACTGGAAACCTGTTTAGAGGACTCTGTCCGGAAAGAAGCGATGCCTCGCATTCCCTGCCGGGTTCGAAATCAAAAACACCCCTGAATCCAGAGGCATAAACCGGCTTTTCGGAGACATTCACCTCTTCCGGAAAGCCGTCATAATGTTTTCACTTGCGTGACATGGTGGGACGCTTAATCTAGCACTATTCGGGTCGGAATGTGCGCATAACCTGCGTCAGTCGGGTAAACCGTGCGTTGCACCGGTCGCAATCCTTGTTCCTTCGCGGCGTTCAACAGCCACTCTGGTGTGTCTGGCCGACAGCCTGTCAACCAGAGTTGACTCGGCGGCAGGACCATCCATTATGATCTCCGGGCTGCGGCATTGCTGCAACATGCGCCGGACTTGGCGGACGCGATCAATGTTTCCCACGAATCGTGTCCCTTGAGCCACATATAGCGGTTTGAGAACGCAGTTTGCCACATAAATCGTATAATTGTGATCAAAGTCATTGAAAACGGTGGAGAAACCACTCCCGTCCCGCCTTCTGATCCTGAATGAAAAGCCCGATTGCCATGATTTATCTTGATGCCAACGCGACAGAGCCGTTGCGTCCGGAGGGACGGGAGGCGGCCATGGAAGCGATGGCTGTTGTCGGAAATCCTTCATCACCTCACAGCGCTGGACGACAGGCTCGCTCCATCTTGGATCATGCCCGCCGCAGCGTCTCGGCTCATCTCGGGGTGCATCCGGACAACTGCATTTTCACCTCTGGTGGGACCGAGGCCAACACGCTGGCTGTGAAAGGTTTGGGGAAAGGACGCCGCCGCCTTGTCGGTGCCACGGAACATGACGCTGTGCGCAAGGCGTCTGATGATGCGTATCTGGTGGAAGTGCTGCCGGTTCTGCCCGATGGGCGGATCGACCTCGCCATTCTGGAAGAGAAGCTCTCAGACCGGTCTCAGGAAACGCTTGTCTGCGTGATGCTGGCCAATAATGAAACCGGCGTTATCAATCCCATCAGCGAGGTCAGTCGTCTCTGTCGCGCAGCACAGGCGAAGCTGCATGTCGATGCTGTTCAGGCTGTCGGTCGTCTGCCGGTCAGTCTCACTGAGTTAGGGGCGGACAGTGTCGCTCTCTCAGGACATAAATTCGGCGGCCTAAAAGGAGCCGGGGCTCTTGTGCTGGCTGGGAATGGGCCGGTTGTGGTGCCGCCCATGCAGGCTGGAGGCGGGCAGGAACGGGGACGGCGAGGCGGGACGCAGGCGCTTCCCGCCATTGCCTCCATGTCGGCTGCTCTGGATGCGGCTCTGGCGCAGCCTGCCGACCTGAGAGCACTGCGCGACAGGCTTGAGGCGGCGGCTTTGCAGCAGGGAGCGCTGGTCTGTGGCGCGGATGCTCCCAAACTGACGAACACAGCCTGCCTCCTGCTGCCGGGTGTCCGTAGTGAGGCACAGCTGATTGCACTGGATCTCGCCGGGTTCTGTGTTTCGGCAGGATCGGCCTGTTCGTCAGGCAAGGTTGGCGGTTCGCATGTGTTGCATGCGATGGGACAGGATGATCTGGCAGGAAATGCTCTGCGTGTGTCTTTGCCGTGGAACGTAGAAGCCAGTCATATCGATGAATTTATCGAGGCCTACACCAAGATGGCCGCCCGACGGAAAGCAGACTGAGAGAAGGTGTTTCTCCGCCTGTCAGCGGGAAAGATCGCTCCAGCCGATCAGATCGGTATGTGAATCGGCCAGACCGGCCCGAAAGCCGGGACTGCACAGCGCTGCCAGTTCGGCTTCATGCTCATACGTTGGCATAAGCTTCTGAAGCAGTGCATTCTTGTGCGTGGCGGGATGAAAATAGATTTCAGAGACGCCATCAGGGAGATGCGCAGCGAGTGCCGAGACCCGGTTCGGCGTCATGTGCCCGCTCCACTCAATGCCGAAACACCAGTCGTTCGTCACCATGCCAGCGGAGCGCGCCTGCCAGCGCAGCAGTCTTGTCCAGTGACGCAAGGCTGCCGCGCCGAAGCTGTCAACATAGGTGCCAGCCGCCATGAGTGGCTCTGGTGGTTCCAGTGGCACACGCACGGCACGGAGCCCATGCCGTTTGCCACTTTCGATCAACAGCTTCCCGACGGTCGGGTGCAGATGCATGTGCTTGTGAGCGTTGGCATGGTCGAGCGTAAGGCCCGTCCGCGCAAACGCTGCGAACTGCGCCTCGATTTCGGCTGCGAGCTGTTTCCGGACTGCGGGACGGAAGAAATAGTTGATGCCCAGTTTCAGCTGATCGGACGGAAACTGTCCGTCAGGAGAAACCAGCAGCGGAATTTCGGAAGGGGGAAGGACGCACGGCCCTTCGATCACCACCAGATGGAGTCCGACTTTCAGGGTCGGGATCCGTCTGGCGCGTTCGATGGCGTCCTCGACTGCAGGACCGGCCATCATCAGGCTGGCTGTGGAGAGAACGCCGTCGCGGTGCGCGATCTCGATGGCTTCGTTGACCTCGACGGACAGGCCGAAGTCATCGGAGGAAATGATCGCGCGCCGCATGGTAGTCTGATCAGGCCGCGTGACGATCGCGCAGGAAGTGGAAGAACTCCACACCTTCACGCAGACGACGCTTCATCATCTGCGGGCTACGCACCATCTCACTGACGATGGAGGCGATCTTCGGAGCGCGGAAGTAGAACTTCTTGTAGAACTCCTCCACGCCATTGAAGATTTCCGTATGCGACAGGTGCGGGTAGTGCAGCGGAGCCATCTGCACGCCGTTCTCGTCGATCAGCTCAGCGTGGGATTCATCGAACCAGCCATTCTCGATCGCTTCCTTATGCAGAGCCGTGCCCGGATAAGGCGCGGCGAGGGACACCTGCAGCGTGTGCGGGTTGATGTCCTTGGCGAACTGGATGGTTTCCTGAATGGTCTCTTTCGTCTCGCCCGGCAGGCCGAGGATGAAGGTGCCGTGGATCTTGATGCCCAGCTCGTGGCAGTTCTTGGTGAACTCACGTGCGACTTCGACGCGCATACCCTTCTTGATGTTGTGAAGGATCTGCTGGTTGCCGCTCTCGTAGCCGACGAGCAGCAGGCGCAGGCCATTGTCCTTCAGAATCTCAAGGGTCTTGCGGGGAACATTGGCCTTGGCGTTGCAGGACCATGTGACGCCCAGCTTGCCCAGTTCCTTGGCGATGGCCTCGGCGCGCGGCAGGTCGTCGGTGAAGGTGTCGTCGTCGAAGAAGAATTCCTTCACCTGCGGGAAATACTGCTTCGCCAGACGGATCTCGGCGGCGACATGCTGCGGGCTGCGCGTGCGGTAGTGATGGCCACCAACCGTCTGCGGCCACAGGCAGAATGTGCAGCGGGACTTACAGCCCCGACCCGTATAGATCGAGATATACGGGTGCATCAGATAGCCGATGAAGTAGTCTTCGATCTTGAGGTCGCGCTTGTAGACCTCCGTCACGAACGGCAGGCTGTCCATGTTTTCGATCATGGCGCGGTCACGGTTGTTGATGATCTCGCCTTCGCTGTTGCGATAGCTGATGCCGTCAACGTCCTTGAATTCACGCCCTTCTGCGATTTCCTTGATCGTGAAATCGAACTCGTTACGGGCGACGAAGTCCACGACGGGAGCCTTGAGCAGGCTTTCTTCCGGCTGAACCGCAACCTTCGCGCCGACGAAACCGATCTTGATGTTAGGATTCACGTCCTTGATCATCTGCGCAACTTCGACGTCCTTGGTGAAGGACGGCGTCGAGGTGTGGATGATCACCAGATCGCGGTTTTTCACATCCTCAAGAATCGGCTCCATGCCAATGCCTGCCGGAGGCGCGTCAATCAGGCGGCTGCCTTCGACAAGAGCGGCAGGCTGAGCCAGCCAGGTCGGATACCAGAAAGATTTGATCTCGCGCTTGGCCTGATAGCGCGAACCAGCGCCTCCATCGAACCCGTCGAAAGTGGGAGGCTGCAGAAACAGGGTCTTTAACATGCGCGAAATCCTTAATCTGGGCATTCGCCGAAACAAAAAGTTGCAGACGGGTATCGCCAGCGGGAGCGCATGGCAAGTGTTCGCTGCGGAAAGGAGCGTAGTCTAACTGTCAAATACGCCTAGTGGCACTCTCATCTGCTCCATTTCAATGAGGGTTTCAGGGACCGTCATTGGGAGAAAGTGGGGTGCCGACAGGCGGAACGGAAGGGGCGACGGCAGGGTGGGGGGTGACATGCATGGTATGTCCCCGCCAGTCCACGCGTGACCCGGTCATGCTGCCGACCATGACGGCGGCTGAAAGCCAGTCACGGAAAGGAAGCAGGAGTAGGGGAAGTAGGGATCTCTGTCCGACAGTCCGGTCCATTGCGAACGCGCAGAGCGCCCGGAAGGCCCAGCCCCACAGAAAAAATGTCAGAAAACCAGCTGCATGTGGTTGCAAAAGCACAGCGAACGAAAGCCAGAACAGCGGCAGCTGAATGGCGGAGGCCAGATAACCGGCCGGAGCAAGAGCGCGGACCGTCCGTCCCCAACGCAGTTCGTGGACCAGCAGATCGGTGAACGTGGTTTCAGCGATTGTGGTCCACGTCATGGTTTCGGCAATTGAGATGTCCTGTCCATGAGCGCGGACAAGGCGTCCCAGAATGGCGTCATCGGCGACATGGGATACCAGAGCCTGAAACCCGCCGACCTGTTCGAGAGTCGTGCGGGAGAGGGCCATGGTCGCGCCCAGACAGTCCTGTCGCCCCAGGTAACGGGATAGGAGGACGCCAGGCAGGAAGTTGTGATTGATCTGGCAGGCCGCAAACAGACGGGGAATATTTCGGCTGGCGGGCAACCCGGCATAAATTGTTGTCACCAGTCCAGTGTCAGGCAGCACAAGCTTTTTGACGACCTGTTGCAGGTAGTCCGGGCTGACATGAATGTCGGAATCGGAAATGACCAGCAGATCATGCCGGGCTTTCGGCAACATATTGATCAGATTGCCGACTTTGCGGTTATCGCCATGCTGTGTGCCGTTGATGACAAGGCACATGTCAATGTGTGGATGTCGTTTTTGGAGATGTTCAACGATATCGATGGCAGGATCGTTGGCGCGCTGGACCCCAAAGACAATCTGGAAATCTGGGTAGTCCTGCGTGCAGAAACTTTCCAGAGCTTCTGCAAGCAGGGGTTCATCGCCATGAAGAGGCTTCAGAATGGTGACTGGTGGCTGAAAACCGTGGGTAGCGGTCGCTTTCTTCTCATTCGAACGAAAGCGGATCACCAGCGCCGTGCCGAGCGCAGCCTGAACAGTTCCTGCGATACCGAGGATATCACAGAAAATGGCGAGATCATGAAGAAGGGCCATCAGGGCTGCCGGATGGCGGTCATCTGCATCGTATCACACGCAACGGCAGAGAGACCGGTCGCAGGCAGGCTCCGAAGCATAGGAAATCAATCCTCCGAGAAGGTCTTCACTTTTTTGTTCAGAACAGCAATGAGACCGTTCACATCACTAGCTGCCAGCGTCGGGCCGAAATCGGAGCGCTGAACCACTACCTGACTGATATGCCCTTCCAGCAACACATCGACAATCTTCCAGCTGCCATTTTCCTGACGCATGACATAGTCGATTTCTGTTCCCTGCGGGTTTTCATCTGAACCGATATGTGTCGTCACCTTCTGCTCGGAGGCGATGGAATAAGGGCTGATCTCCGGAGAAAGGGTGAATTTTGCTCCGGAACCCGGCTTGAAGCTCGAAAGATAACGGGCGACCGTATATTCGCGGAATGCGACCATCAGCTTCTGTTTGTCATCGGCGGAAAGCTGCGCATAGCGTGATGCGCCAACGGAAGAGCGCAGAACGCTTTCCAGATCATAGGACTGATCGACGACGGGCGCGAGTTTGCTGGTCCGTGCTGCAAAACTGCCCGAATTTGGCTGCTGGATTGCGTCCAGCGCCTGATTGAGAGCCTGAATTGGCGCCGTGACGGCTGCAGCGCTCTGTGCATGCGCGCCGAAAGACTGGAAGGAAAGAGAAGCACCAAGGACAAGGGCTGACAGGGCCGGAAACCGTAGTCTGGTCATTTGCTTTTATACTCCTGAAGCCATTCTCACAGATGAAGGCTGTTCTTCAACGATCCCCAGCGCCTGGAGCGCTGTCTGAACGATATAGGGGGCGTTGAGGTGTGCGACGTTGTATTGCTCGAACTGGCTGTCATGGTCGATGAACATATCCGGGAGCGTCATGGTGCGCAG
>NZ_DHNR01000024.1:31326-44150 GCF_002409645.1 Acetobacter sp. UBA5411 | reverse complement strand
CTTTTTCAACAGAATTGCCCTCAAACTGGACGTTCAATCGCAGTCGATACTGCACCATTAGCGGACATATTTTCTCGATCGACAGTCCAGTTTGTCGCATCTATCAACAGACGACAAAACGGTCGCTCCCCGCTGAGGGTGGTGAGCGAGAAAATTGCGAGAGCTACTCTAGATAGCTTCTGAATCTATTTATAGCCGCGCGTAATTGGAACGTAACTGCGTTATTCTGCAGCCAGTATCTTTTGGAAGAATGGGTCGAAGATGTTCTTAACCCGATCAAATTCGTTTTCACGAAGAATTTGGCGCTTGGCTTCGCCATAAGTGGCGATGGCGACCCCTTCGAATTTAAGCCCTGAAGCGTCCTCGGTAGCAACGATGGTCTGCACGTCGTCGGGAACGTGATCGAAAATGAACTTCAACATCTGAGGAAGGTGAACTTTGTCCTGACCTTGCTGGTTCGGGGAGTCAATCACGACAGGGAATCTGATGCTCGTCGTGAATTTAATCTTCGTGTAAAGAAACGCATAATAGTATGCCAATAAAGCCCGCGGTCCCTCGCTTCCTCGCGCAACGTTGATGGAAACGATTGACTGCTTTTCCGGTGCGTCGAGATGGACGTCCAGTTCCTGCGAATACATCGACAGTCGGGAGCGATAAAATTTCATGATCTCTGTGGTGCGCGTTCTCTCGGTGAACTTACTCATCGAAGCGCGCAGAAGCTCGGTTTTATTTCTGGAACCTTCCGCCGCCACAATCTTCTCGTTCAGCGATACCCGGAGAAGCTTGGCGGCTTCGGTTTTGCCGGTCGCGACGAGCACGTCATTGAGGGACAGCGACTGTTTTTCCGTTTCGAGAATCTTTTGGACGCGTGTCAGGCTTGCACTGATCTCGTCAAGCTTTCCTCGCTCGGCCAGTTCCTTTTCGGTAAGTCTTCCCAGTTTATACTTCGCCTCAGTCAGCGCCTTCGACAAGACGCCCTCATCCTCGATCAAGGCGAACCTTTCGGTAAGGGAGTTCTGGTACTCGTACCCGCAGGTGGGGCACTCAACCTGATGTGGTAACGAGGACGCGAGGTCGAACTCACCTCGCATTTCGTTCAGAGTATTCCTCAGGAGAGCCACTTCGGCCCTGACAAGATGAGATTCCTCATGAAGGTCGGATATCGTCCGACGATGTCTCGCCTGCAGCACAAGAAGACTCTCACTTTCCGCAACAAGATCATCGCACTCGCTGGCAAATTCCTGCAAGTCGTAGATTGGGGTCGTGCCTTCGATCTCTTCAATCTGGGTCATCGCCTGGCGAAGCGTGTCGACAGCAGTCTCCAAGCTGGAAAGGACGATCTTCTCCTTCGTAAGTTCGGCCTTGGCGGCATAGTAGCCATCCGGCCGTATGCCTGAATGATAATCCGCAAGCGTGCGCGCACTTTCTGGCAGGTAGAAGTCCTGGCGGAAGGAGACCCAAGTATTGTCCCAGCTTCCATCTTGATCAATGTAGAACGGTGCGAACAGATACGCGGGCGGCGGCGTTAATGTTTCCCCATCCTTGTCCACCATCTCCAGCTTGAAGCCGAAGAACTCGGCAAGCTTTGGCCCCCAATCCTTGACCAGTCGCAGCCCCCAGAACTGTCTGTTGCCCTTGTCATCGAAGAGCGAAAGCACTCCATGGGCCTTTACCGAAAACCAGATCGCACCCGCGAACTCAAATTCGAGGCAACTCGATACGTTGGCTTTCTTCCAGCGGTCGTCAATCTTGTTCGGCGTCGCTCCTAAAGTCTCGTACAAGCTCTTCATTATAACTGACTTTCCAAAGCCGTTTGCGCCTTGAATCAACAGTTTTTGTGAACGCAATGGTACGTGCAACGCTCTCTTTTCGACTTGCGACAACAGGTAGAGATTTTTGAATTTTACCGTTGGCATTGCTACTCTCACTGAGTTTTCGAAGGACTCGCCGCAGTCTCATCGTGTTGTCGTCTGTCATGTCATGGCTTCCATCAATTCAACGATCATCGCGGACTGGAGATCGTAGGGCTCTGATGTGGGCTCAACGAGGCCGTGGGCTCTCAAGGCTACGGCCGCCTCCTTTACGCTCTCGATCGTGCTCACTGCAGTCTTATCGATTGAGCCGCGGATCGCTTCGCTCAGATTGGTGGCTGCCCTGTTTCCAACGCGCCGGGCATCAACATACGCTATGCACATGTTCTTAATACGCTGGATTTGTATCGCTTTCATTCCATCGGCAGCAAATTCGTCTTTCACGCTAGACCACCATTCGACAAGATTTTTCCGCCTGCTCTGAACCCGTACGATCAGGCGGTTGATCGCTTCCCGGTCCAAAGCAACACGCTTACGCAATTCTTCGACAGTCGCCGACTTGGTCTTGTTGCCGGTACATTCACCCGCGGCAGCAAGGAGAGTCGTATAGAAAGGGCTGGAGACGGCTACAAAATCCGGATCGAGTTCTTCTAGCATCGTTACGATCCTGCCAAGCACCGTGGCGCGATAGCTTTCCAGATCGAATGGAACACGCTCGAAAGTTAGAAGCGTCGCGAGCCTCTTGTCGAAACCGCTAGGGAAATCCTCCTCTAGCGACTTCATTATTGTTTTCTGATCAGCGGAGCAGAGATCGGCGATCGAAAGCTCGCCATCGTGGAGACCAGATTGGGTGGCCGTAGCCAAGGTTGCGTTCAGTGGTCGGTTCGACAATATTGATGCTCGGCGAATTTCTGGGCCGAACTGTGCAATATTATAGTAGGCCTTGCCGATAATGGATTTCGGCAGTTCACCCTTCGGGCTTCGCCTAGCGAGTCTCTTGGCGGTCCAAGTCAGTTCGCTACTCGATTTCACTTGGTAGAATGAAAGCTCTGAGTTCTCACCTTCTCCAACAAAAACGACGAGATCGTCGTGATGATCGAACAGGGCGACGAATTCCTTGCCTTGCTTGAAGATGTCGAGGACCAGCGCTATCGACACGTTCACCTGAAAGTCAAAGGCTCTGAACGCGGATGGGCCGGCGGTTTCGCGCGGCTGTTTCGATGCTACCGTCTTTAACGTGGGCTTTGGCAATGACTCTCGTTCCAGAAAGGTTTGAAAGTTTTACCAACGTAATACAAAAAATCGAAGTGAGGCTATAGCCAGCAGCGTCGGCTCACTGGTGGCATTAGTTGTAAGACACACCAGGTCTCGGTGAAATGTGCTCTTTCAAGATAAAGGCAAGTGCCTAGCCATGACCAAATGAGGGCGCTTCGCAATCGAAACATGACGACTTCGGGAGCAGTCCGTCTGCTAAGGAGAGGCCGAAGCGAGAAACGGACGCTCGCTACCGGGCATCTTCTAGCAGCTTTCGGCCCGTTGCAGACGATCGCCTGATCCTGTTATAGTTCGTAAGGGTCCTCAGAGGTTAGGATCGCTAAATGCGTCCTCTAGAGCGTTATCTGACTTTTGCATTTATTGCAGGCATCCTGTTGCCCGCTTGCGTCAGAGCTGACGATTTCAACAACTTGCCATTCAAAACGACAGAGAAGGCCTTACGGCTATATGCCACGCGCTATTACGTGCATTATGTCGAGAGCTCCACGGCAGCAGATGCCGCGCCACTTCTGCGACGTGACGGTTCGCTGATTGGCATCAGCATCCCGAAATCCCAGTTCTGCTTCGGTGCTCTCCAAGGCACCATCGCCGTCCACGATCGAACCAAGAGCGCGATCTACAACGCCGATGGCTTGGCGCCGCGCCGGTCCGCAACCTGTTTCTTCGCCGCGCTTTGCCCGTCTGTCAACGATGCCTTGAGCTTGCAGGCTTGGGCTGGAGTAAGCGGCAACGGCATTTTTGGGCTGGGCGTAAAAGGGTTTCGTCTTGTGCCTTTTCGCACGGTGGCCGTTGATCCTACCAAAATCCCGATTGGGACGGTGTTATATATCCCGCGCCTCGCAGGCTTTGCCTTTGACGACAAGGGTACGAGACGGAAGCACGATGGCTACGTTATCGCCGGTGACGTCGGAGGTGGCATCAAAGGCAATCACATCGATCTCTTCACAGGAAGCTACACGGGAGCCCCGCCCGCGTTCGTCACCTCAAGCCCCACCGGCGTTTTTGATGCCTACGTTGTTACCGATGCGACGATCGTCGAGAAACTCACGTCCGACGCCAAATACCGTCCTTAGCCCTCGAAGTCTCCTCTTGGTCCGACTCCTCCAACCACGCTCGACCGGGAAGGAAGCTTTCGTGGCATGGCTCGGCCCATCGAACTCACGATCAGCCGGTGTCCTCTTCGGAGGCCCAACTCGAGCGGATTAAGTGACCGCTCCGAAACGCACAGCGGCTGTCACACGCAGCTGACTGAACGGCAGGATACATAGTTGGGACGCTCCAAAGCGGACAGGCCGAATCCCCCCCCGATCTGCCTGTCTGCTCAGCGATACAGGAGCAGACAGGCAGCAGTCGCCTACATCTCAGACATGGAATGTTCGAAAAAACGCTTCACATATCAGACAAATTATGGAAAGAAGAACCATGAATAGGCACGAAATCACCTCATCCGTTTCCCGCTCTTAAGGCTTTTGGCGTAGATTCAGAATCTCTTTTCTTTTCTGGAGTGCTTGGAGTAACGCGGGCAATTGGGTAAATCCCTCCCTGTCGAGGAAATGCCCTCCTGACGGAATTTCAATTTCTTCTGTGTCGAGAGACACTGCCAGATCGCGTGATACCTTTGGATCCACAATAGAATCATTGTCTGAGAAGATTGAAACGCGAAACGGGAACCGGCTGCGCAGTGCGTCGTAATCCAGTGTTTCTTCAGTAAATGAACTCAAAGCAGGTAAAGTAGACAGCGTTCTGTCAAAGCCAGAAACGAGAACATAGCCAGGAATTTTTTCTGTATCGGGACACGACATAAGATAGCGGAGTAGCGTCACACACCCAAGACTATGTCCTATGAGCGTGACGTTACCCTTTAGAGGCGAGACCGTTGCGTTTACGGTTGCCAGCCACTCATCCAATCTGGGTTCGAACGGAGAAGGCATGGCCGGAACGGTGACGGTTGCACCTGCCTTTTCCAGTTCTGTTGCCAGCCATGGAAACCAGTTCGCCTGAGGGTTTGCCGTATATCCGTGGATTATTACGTATTGTTCGGCAGGCTCCTGCGTCATTTACTTGCTCCCACGCTGTTCATCTCAATTAGGTTTAAATCTTCGGACTTCTTCTGGCTGCGTCTCATGTAAGCACACGATTTTTCACTTTTTCATGATTTTCCAAAAGTCCATGAACATGCTGATACGCGGCCTCAATCTCGGAAGGAATTTCAACATGCGGGATGAAACCTCGTCCACAGGGGCCATAACCGTTCTCATCATCTCGCAACCGGGGAATTTCTCCCAGTTGTGAACGTACAAGATGTTTGCAAGACGGCGACAGTGTATCCCATATTGACGATAAGCCTTGATGAGCTCATCCGATGGATCTGTTACTCTTGCGTTGTAACGCTGACCTCCAATTGTCCGGAAAGTCTCGCTGTAATTCTTAATACCATGCGGACGCGGACCTATCGTTCGGTTGTCAGTCATTTCTTTGCAGTCCTCATGTTTCTGGCACGCCTGTAAATAGCTTGCCGCGTCACCCCATAATCGTCCGCTACATCTGCGGCTCTCTCTCCGGCCTGTATCCGTTTTATGGCCTCTAAAACCTGTGCATCCGATACAACCTCTTTCCGTCCGCCGGTCTTGCCTCTGGCTCGTGCCGCTGCCAAGCCGTTGACTGTTCGCTCAACGATCAACTCGCGCTCCCACTGAGCCATCGCGGCGATGATTGCGAAAATCAGTCGCCCCGTCGCGGTTCTCGTATCGAGGTCCATTGAAAGAACCTTCAAATCAACACCTTTGTCGTGCAGGGCTTTGACTGTCTGCACCACTTCAACTAGGTCTCTGCCCAAGCGGTCTATCGCAGTAACCACGAGAACATCACCGCCGCGCAATTCCTTCCAGCAGTTTATCCAACCGGGACGCTGCATGTTCTTCCCGCTGGCCTTGTCCTCAAAAATTGCTGCCGGTTCGACGCCATATTTTACTAGCTGGTCGATCTGACTGCGATTGTTCTGGTCATTGGTGCTGACGCGGACGTATCCAATTAACGCGCGCTGTCCAGCCTCCTGCGGACAATCGGACAATTTCAAAACCCTGTTTTGTGTGAGATTTGTTTATAACCCATGTCGGAATTAATTGTCAACTTACTTGACAGATGATCAGGTGTAAACTATGATGACAACTAATCGGCAGAGGGAGAGTTTCTTCCGAATGCCAACGCCAAATAACACTGACATCCAAACCCCGGAGATTTGTTATGAAGAAGATTCTAATTTTGATGTTTTCGGCAGCTATACCATCAGCGTATGCAGTCTTCCGCTGATACTCAAATACAGAAGAAAATGATGCAAAATTACCTGAAATATATCGTCTGCACGATCGCAACTGGCGTCCTTATAACCTGGGGTATCCATGCTTTTGAAGGGCACGCTGTTCCGATGCCACAAGCTAGCGCTTCTCCTCCTTCGGGCGGATGTGGGGTAATAACGAAAGCATGGATCGAACAAAAAGGAGGAGGAGGCAGTTTTTTGAACCGTGCTCCAATGTATAGCGAATACCATTTAGCTGTTCGATATAAGAGTGGAGGGCCAGATACTTTCCTCGTTGATGAAAATGAGTTTGGCGCCTTTAAGGAGGGAGACCCGATCACTGTCTCTTGGGCTAAACGAAAATGGGCCATGGGTGAGGAAGGTGAATACTGGGCCCCAACTAGGAAATACGGCTGCGACTGACACCCAACTCCCGGAGAGTTTGCCTTGCAGAAGATTTCAGCACTTCTGGCTTTTGCCGTTTTTGTCGTGTGTCCAGCACATGCGACCGAACCGGTGACCTCTCTCACCGTGAGGGACCATCAAATCACAGTGCGCACAGTTGGTCAGACAGATCACGTAATTGCAGTGGACGGATCAGTCCTGACGCATGACACCAACAATGAGCGCGTTGGACTTCTCGGCCCTTACACAGGACAGGGACATGCCTATGTGCTGCTCGCAGAGAGCGCAGGCGGTAATGCCTGCGAGATGCAATTTCAGGCAGTCGATCTCACCACCTCGCCAGCCCGCCTTAGTCCAGTGTTTGGAGACTGCAGTCCCGATGTGCATGCCAGGGTAAGCCGGGGCACGTTGCACGCCACGACCGGTGACTACACGGGGCGTCCAAGTGTTGGGTCGCCGAAGACCAGCGGTGAAACCGTCGTTTTCGGGGATGGCAAGTTCACCCCTGCCCGCTAAACAATAACGGGCAATGCTTGACGCTCTCCACCTGACCGGATCCTGGCCCGTTCTTCTCCCGCGTGTTCTCGAACAGGTGGATCGCCTCACCCGGCAACGCCTGGGTGAAGCTGACGCTTCAACTGAAGTATTGCGACCCATCCTCTCGACCGCCTGTTTCTCCCCTCCCCTCCCCGTGTTCATTGCCGGCAACTCGCTTCCCGATGGGGACTTCCTACCAGACACTGAACTCCCCCAAAGCGCGGAACATGCCGCCGTTGCCCGCACGATGGTCGAAACCGCCCTCCCCTACCTTCCTGTTGGTTTCCGGCTTGAGCTGGTGCTGGAACTTGATCGCCAACGGCTGGCGTTCGTCGCGGCCGTGGTTCCGGTTGACCGTGGCAAGCCAATGTCCGCGCAGGCTGAGAGAGAAGGTCCGGACGTGATTTCCGTCCCTGCTCCTATCGGACAGGCTCCAGCCAATGTGGCGCGCTGGTTCGCCGCCCTGTCCGAAGTGGAGATCCCCGAACACGACGGGCGACTGAAGACATCGCAGGCGGCCGTTGGTGCCTTCGTGCAGCTTGGCAAGGCCGCCAATACCCGTCGCGCCTATCGCTCGGCCATCGCAGGCTGGTGTGCGTGGGCGGGAGGTCATGGGCTTTCCGCCCTCCCCGCCCACAGCGAAGACGTGGCGACCTATCTCGCGGATCTCGCATTGCGGGGACGGAAGCCGGCCACGATCGAACTGCATCGCGCGGCGCTGCGTTATCTCCATCACATCGCCCATCTTCCTATTCCGACTACACACGCGCTCGTCTCCGAGACGCTGGCGGGCATTCATCGCGCCCCAAGGAAAACACTGCCGCGTCAGGTAAAGGGTCTGACCTGGGAGATGATCTGCGAGGTTGTCGATGCGATCCCGATGACCTCGCTGGTGGACGCCCGTGACCGCGCCATTCTGCTGATCGGTTATGGCGGCGCCTTGCGCCGATCCGAACTGGCCGCGATCCAGCTTGAATACGTCACGCTCGACGACGACTGCATGCGGATCACCCTCCCCCGGTCTAAAGGCGACAAGAAGCATCACGGTACCACGATCATCATTCCGCGCGGGATCACCCGGCATTGTCCGGTGCGCGCCTGGGAGACGTGGCTGCGGCAGTCAAAGCTGACGCCGAAAAAAAAGACCAAGGGAGCTAAGGCCGACAGCGAGAACACGAACACGGCGGCCTTCCCGCGGATCTGGGCACCGGCGGCTACGAAGGACAACAAGCCGCCCCCTGCCCCGAAAATCGGCACGGAGAGCCTCTCGGACTGGTCAGTCGCCAAGATCATCAAACAGCGTTGCCATGCGGCCGGGATCGAGGGTGACTTCAGTGGCCACAGTCTACGCCGTGGTGCCATCACAACCGGCGCGCAGGACGGCTTCGACCTCACGTCGCTCAAGCGCTTCTCGCGGCACCGCGATTACCGCGTGTTGGAAGCCTACATCGAAGAGGATCAGGCGCTCACGAAGCATCCAGGGAAGACCCGGTTCTGATTGCCGAGTGATCCGCCCCGCATTTGTGTTCATTGCCGACGCGAGACACCTGTGTTTTTTGCTGACGACCCAAGTGACCTGTTGATGGCCGACAGAGACTCGAGTCTGATTCTTCAATTAAGAAAGTCTTAACGCCGTGAAAAGGGAGTTTTGTGTTCTCTGCTGACGTTTATTTCGATAGAGTTTTCCCAGTGTTTTTTGCCGACGGATGCAACCGACCGCTTCAGCGCAGGCAGTTATCCACATAGCGAGATGTGTTCGTTGCCGACACCGAAAATTGGAGCCAAAAAAAAATATCTACATTTCAATGCACTAGGTTTTTATCCACGTGTTGATTGCCGACGAAACAATATTACTTACAATACTTCCTAAATTGTTCTTGCGTCAGCAAACAACACTCCGACGCCAGCAGTGCGTCAGGGACGAACACATCATCCGCGCCGTCAGCAAGAAACACATCGACAGGCTCACAAGACCGTGCATTTTCTCATCACCTTGGAATAGCTTGGATAACCAGTGTGAAAGACCGAGCCCCGGAGCAGGATGATCTCTTTGAAAATCTCCACGGGCTCGTAGAGACCCACGGAGCAAATGAAGCTCTGACATTCGCCCAATCATATGCAGCTAATCGCCCCTCACCACGCCCCCCGTCCCTCCTCGACGTAGTCGCCGGGCGTTCGGGCCGTAAAGTGATAGATGCCGTATCCTCATCTCTCGTAAGGGAAGCGGAAGGTGGCGGCGAGGTCGGATATACGTACACCGCATGGTGTCTTGCTGGTCTCCCACATAAAGATCGCGACCCTGGCGAGGACTGGCTAATAAAGACGGATTACGCACAGCTCCTAGTACGGCCAGGGGTGCGCCTTCGAGATGATGACGTAAGAGAAGACCTGTCAGTACCCTCTGGTGCAATCGCTCGACTGCTCCTGATTGATTGGCAGTCCGAAGCACTCGAGAATCGCAGTAGAGAAATATATCTTGGCAAAAGTCCCGCCGCGCTACTCAAAAAGCTTGGCTTGAGCCGTGGCGGTCCAATTTCCAGGAAGCTCTTGGAACAGATTGAACGGCTCGCGACCTGCACAATCGACTTCAAGTTTGGAAATGACCAAGCGGGCGTGGTCGTAAATGAACGGTTGGTAGAAAGCTTCCGCTATGTAGGCGAGGTCGATCCCCGCACTAAGCGGACTACGCGGATGATCGAACAAATTACACTTTCTGAGGCGTTTTATAATGAGTTGCGTCGTCATCCAGTGTTAATCGACCGCGCGGCTATTAAAGATATCCAGACATCGCCACGAGCGATTGACGCTTATCTCTGGCTGGCATTTCGCTTGCACGCTCTGCGTGACGAAACGCCTGTTTCTTGGGCGGCGTTATGGAAGCAGTTCGGTCGCGAGTTCAAACTGTTGCGCCAATTCAAAGCAGAATTTCAAGAACCTCTTGCGTTAGCCTTGGCTGCCTACAGAGCCGCAAAAGTAAAAGTCACGGAGAGGGGAGTGGTCCTATCACCCTCCCCTCCACCTGTAGATCACTGAGTATTCTTTCTGACCTTCGAGAAATCCTTGTACAGCTGTGGGATCTTCTCCAATAAGAAGGAGACAAACTCAGGCGATTTCTCACTCCGAATGTCGATGCGACCTTTTCGGTCGCCAGATTCGGCCTTCACAATCAAATCCTTGTCAGGCGATTGCCAAGATAACGGCTCGCGGTTCGCTCCCGTGACAGATGAGGCTTTCGGTCCGACCACTGCTTTGTAGGCCGCCATAAAGCGCTTTTCATCGTCCGCGTTGTGCTCAGCTGTTTCACGAATAAACTTTAGGCAGCGTTTCTGCCCACCCGGAGATTTTAATGCGTCAGCGAAGTCCAACCATCGCTTTCTCCCGATACTCGGGCAACGCCCCAAATAGGCTACAATTTCGTCATCGAGTTCTCTCGCGACACTGATGAGTCGAGAAAGTTCAGTCTTATCTATTCCTAAAGCGGCCATGGCAACGTCACGACCATAACCTAGCGTCTCGAGCTTTTTTGCGAAAAGAGCACGCTCTAAGAAAGAAAGATCTGTGCGCTCGCTGTTCTCTTGGCCTTGAGCGATTAATAGGTCTGCATCGCTCAGTTCCTTGACTATCGCTTTGACGGTGATGCCAAGCTCTAAACAAGCCTTCAATCTTCGATGACCGAAAGCGACCTGATAGCGTCCTGATGTTACAGGGTTCGGACGGACCAGAATCGGCGACAGTTGACCACGATCTGCGATGGCGTCTCTCAACGACAAGAATGTATCGTCTGGAGCATCAAGACGGTCAGGTAGAAACGAAGGGTCCACAGTCCCTGGATCAAGCTCAATCACATGGGCTCCGTCCCGAAGTTTCTCCTCAAGCTTTTCGGCTTCGTTCGCCTTAGCTTTGAGGTCTCCAAGGCTGCGAGCAACAGACCCGAGCGCACCGCTTCGGCTAAACGTACCTGACGGTTTTACTTCGTTTGGGCGATTGGCGTCGGTTTGGGTCGATAGTAATTTTCCGAGCGTGTGGTTACGGGCCATGTTCTAAATCCTCATGTATTTCAAAAGTGCTGTTGACAGGTGTCAACAGCGGGCTAGCCGTCCCTTCCCCACGCACGAAATATGAGTTCTCGTATCTCGTTATTAACTGCGTTGACGGATTCCAAAGCGCGGTCATAAGTCGATCCGGTAAATTGCTTTCTCTCGATTTCAAAAAGGGACTGTTTTGTAATCGCCGCATCTGAAATGGCCGTAGTCTTGAGCATCGGATGCGTCAGGACGTGGTCGCCAAATAACGAGCGCATAAACGCTGCCATCTGCGTCTGCGGGCCATCGGACGGCTCGAATCGTGTAAGAAGGTAGCGGACCCAGCTGTAAGACACGTTGGCACCCGCGTTGCGTAAATGAGTCATCACGTCGCTCATCATCATGAGAAACTGACACATCGACATAACGTCCAACATCTGCGGGTGAACAGTAATAAGAAGACCTGTCGCAGCACAGACTGCAGACATTGTAAGATACCCGAGTTGTGGAGGACAGTCGATCACAACAACATCGTAGTCATCTTCCACCTCTTGTAGCGCTTCGTCTACACGCGAGAAAAATACTGCGCCAGCCTGGTCTGAGGACGCCAAAAGCTTCGGCGTTTCATATTCGAACTCCATCAGTTCGATATTGCCCGGCACGATATCCAAGCCGGGAAAATTTGTGTGGCGAACGATATCTGAGAGCGGACGTCGCTCGTTGTCATATCGTATCGCACCATAGAGTGTTTCGTTGGTATGGACGTCAAACTCAGGTTGGAAACCATGGAGCGCTGACAGGCTGGCCTGCGGGTCCAGATCAATCGCGAGAACGCGCAGACCGTCAAGAGCTAGTCCCTGGGCAAGATGGGCTGCCGATGTTGTCTTTCCGCTGCCACCCTTGAAGTTTACAACAGCGACTACCTGAAGACCTTCATTTTCATTGCGCGTTGGCAAGTAGTTCCGGCCGTTCCGGGTGTTCGATGCGAGGAAGCGCCTTAGTTCCCAGATTTGCTCAGCTGAATAGCTGCGACGGCCTCCCTTCCCCACATGAGGGCTTGGTCCTTTCCCCTCTAATGCGAGGTTGCGGAGATAGGCAGGGGTCACCCCGATAAGCTTGGCTACCTCCCCGATTTGAAATTGTCTCAAACCCTTTCGCGCATTTGGAGGAAACAGCTCCATGCGATGTGCCTGTAGTTGAGTGGAAAGCATTTCTGCCTGTTCAGAAAGTAGGACGTCCATGCCCTCTTCAAGCGGCGTCGTTAGGTCCATCGGTAAATTCCTGATGTGCGCTCGAAACCACCACATGCGGTAGATGGCGCGAAAAAATACTATAACCGCATTTACGGATCGAGTTGACAGGTGTCAACCGAACTCTTGGGGCTCAGGGACAAAACGGATTTTGGTGCGACCGGCGAGTTGACACCTGTCAACATTCGACAAGGACAGAATGACGGAAGGACAGAAGGACAGAAGGACA
>NZ_DHNR01000024.1:0-31192 GCF_002409645.1 Acetobacter sp. UBA5411 | reverse complement strand
AGAAGGACAGAAGGACAGAAGGTGGCACCAGCCCGGCGCGTGCGGCGCAAGTGGTGGGTTCTCGCCAGGCTTGTCCGCTGCGCGGCCTGCACGTGGCTGCGATCCCGGCGCTGCGCGCCGCACCTGCGCCCCCCACTCCGGCCCGGTTGCCGCGAAGGCATCAGGGAGAAGAAATGAGGTGAGACCGAAAGGTCAGCCCCTTTTCCGCTCCTGACGGCCAATCCCGGTCATCCCCGAAATCTGGCACCCCGACCCTCGCGAGAGGCGTCGGGCGCTGCCGTTTGGACGGAGTGCGTCATGTCCGCGTCTTCCCAGCAGTTCAGCCTGTTCGACACCACCGCCCTCTCTGGCGACCTCGCCGCCCTGTGGTCACTCGACGACGATCAGCCCATCCCCGAGGTGGCCCCGGCGCCAGCCGAACCCCTGCGTATCCCCGCGCGCGATTTCCGCCTCGACGGCGTGCGTGGTCTGGCGCACGGCTGGAAGGCCCGCGCCGAGGCCAATGTCGCGGCGATCGCGCTTGTCGCCGCGCTCGAGCGCGAGGACCGCAACGCGACCCCGGCCGAGCAGGACGTGCTGGCCCGCTTTACCGGCTTTGGCGCGGGTGAGCTGGCCAACGGCCTGTTTCCGGCACCCGGAAAAGAGGTGCGCAAGGGCTGGGAGGATGTCGCCTCGGAACTCACGCGGCTGACCAGCGAGAGCGAGCGGGCCGGGCTGCAGCGCGCCACGCAATATGCCCACTACACGCCAGAGCTGATCGTGCATTCGCTGTGGGACATGGCCCAGCGCATGGGCTTTCGGGGCGGTTCCGTGCTCGAGCCCGGTTGCGGCACCGGCCTGTTTATCGCAGCACGCCCGGCAAAGCTCGAGGGAAAGATCGCCTTCACCGGGATCGAGAACGACCCGATCTCGGCGCGGATCGCCCGCAAACTCTATCCGAACCAGTGGATCCGTAGTGAGGACTTTACTCGCGCCCAGCTGATCCAGGGCTACGATCTCGCCATCGGCAACCCGCCTTTTTCCAACCGGTCGGTGCATGGCCGCGAAGGTCTGGAGAAGCTGGGACTGAGCCTGCACGACTTCTTCATCGCGCGCTCCATCGAGGCGCTGCGCCCGGGCGGGATCGCGCTGTTTGTGACATCCCGCTACACGCTGGACAAGACCGATCCCACGGCACGCCGGACCATTGCCGAGAGCGCCGATCTTCTGGGGGCGGTCAGGCTGCCCGAGGGCGCGATGCGCGACGACGCGGGAACGGACGTCGTGGTGGACGTGCTGGCCTTCCGCAAGCGCGAGATCGGCGAGGCTCCCGGCGACGAGACCTGGCTTGAAACGGGCGAGATAGCCGACAGCGATGAGGGCAATGGCCCGCTGATTGTCAATCGCTACCTTCTCGCAAATCCCGCGCAGATGCTCGGCACGCACGCCTGGACCACCACGCAGTTCGGTCCCGGATACACCTGTGCGCCCCGCAAGGATACCGGGCTCGACGTCCTGCTTCCGGAAGCCCTCAACCGCATCGCGCCCAACGTGCATTTCCTGCCGCCACGCGAGAGCCGGATCGTCCGGCCGGCAGGCGACGGCGTGCGGATCGGAACGGCGGCAACCGGCGCCGATCTCAAGGAAGGCAGCTACTTCGTCGAGAAGGGCACGCTGCACCAGATCATCGACGGGCAGGCCCAGAAGGTTGCGATCCGCAAGGCTGGTTCCACCGAGGGGATCTTCGCCAAGCACGGTCGCATCATCTCAGCGCTGGTGCCAGTGCGCGATAGCGCCCGTGCCGTCCTGCGCGCGCAGATGGCCAATCAGCCTTATGGCGAGCTGCAGCGTCAGCTCAAGACCGCCTATCTGTCCTTCGTGCGTGAGTTCGGTCCAATCAATCATACGCGGACCAGTGTGCGCGAGGATCCCGAGACTGGCGCGAAGCGTGAGACCCAGCGCCGCCCCAACATCCAGCCTTTCGTGGACGATCCGGATGTGTGGCTGGTCGCGTCGATCGAGGACTACGACGAGGCAACTGACACCGGGCGCATGGGGCCGATTTTCTCCGAGCGCGTCATTCACGCGCCGAGCGAGCCGGAGATCCACGGCGCGCACGACGCACTGGCGGTGTCGTTGCACGAGACCGGCCGCGTGGATCTTGCGCTGATCGCCGAGCTTCTGGGCCGCAGCGAGGCGGATGCGCTGACGGAGCTGGGCGATTGCGTCTATCTCGACGCTGAGAAAAGCGGGCAGGGCAGGGACGTCTGGGTGACGGCCGACGAGATGCTCTCGGGTGCAGTGCGAACCAAGCTGGTCCGCGCGCGTGAGGCGGCGCAGAGCGATCCGCGCTTCGCCCGCACGGTCACCGCCCTCGAGGGCGTGCAGCCGTCAGACCTGCGGCCCTCGGAAATCACCGCCCGTCTGGGCGCGCCGTGGCTGCCGGTCGCCGACATCGAAGCCTTCGTCTCCGAGGTGATCGGCGTGGAAACCACGATCCATCACACAGCGTCGGTAGCGTGCTGGAGCATCGACCGCGCACCGTTCTTTGGCAAGGCCGAGGCGACATCCGTCTGGGGAACGGAGCGGCGGAATGCGGCCGATCTGCTCGACGACGCGCTCACGCAGTCCATCCCCAAGATCTGGGATCACTTCAAGGATGAGAACGGGAACGACAGACGCACGCTGAACACGCAGGAGACAGAGGCCGCCAAGGAGAAGCTGGGAGCGATCAAGCGCGCCTTCGAGACGTGGGTGTGGCAGGACGCCGATCGCTCCGACCGCCTCGTGAAGCTCTACAACGAGACCTACAACAATCTCGTGCCCCGCGTCTTCGATGGCTCGCATCTCCGGCTGCCCGGCGCCAGCAGCGCAATCACCCTGCGCCCGCACCAGAAGCGCGTGATCTGGCGGATCATCGCCTCGGGGGGCACCTACATGGCGCACGCTGTGGGGGCGGGAAAGACCTTCTCGATGGCGGCGGCTGTGATGGAGCAGAAGCGCCTCGGGCTTATCAGCAAGGCGTGCATCGTCGTGCCCGGCCACTGCCTGGCGCAGATGGCGAAAGAGTTCCTGATGCTCTACCCGACAGCGCGCATTCTGGTCGCCGACGAGACGAACTTCGTCAAGGCGAAACGCCAGCGCTTTATCGCCCGTGCGGCCACGGAGAACTGGGACGCGATCATCATCACCCATGACGCTTTCAAGTTCATTCCCGTCGAAGCCGATTTCGAGCGCGGTATGATCGAGAGTCAGATCGCCTCCTACGAGACCCTGCTCACCGACATCGACAAGGACGATCGCATCTCGCGCAAGCGTATCGAGCGCATGAAAGAGGGGATGGAGGACAAGCTGGTAGGACTGGCCGCGCGCAAGGACGATCTGCTGCACATGGGCGAGATCGGTATCGACCAGATTCTCGTCGATGAGGCACAGCTTTTCCGCAAGCTGTCTTACGCCACCAATCAGGCGGACCTGCGCGGCGTCGATCCCAATGGTTCGCAGCGCGCGTGGGATCTGTTCGTGAAAATCCGTTATCTGGCAGCAAACGATCCAACGCGGCCGCTCATCATGGCGTCAGGTTCGCCGATCACCAACACGATCGCCGAATTGTGGAATGTCGGCCGCTACATGAACCTTGCTGCCCTGGAAGCGCGCGATCTGCACGAGTTCGATGCCTGGTCGGCCAGTTTCGGCGAGACCCGCACTGAACTGGAACTGCAGCCCAACGGGCAATACAAGCCGGTCACGCGCTTTACCGAGTTCGTCAACGTCGCCGACCTGATCGCGATGTATCGCGACTTCGCCGATGTGGTGCAGTCCGACGAACTGCGCAAATACGTCAAGCTGCCCGATGTCAGGGGCGGCAAACGCCAGATCGTGGTCGCAGACAATCACGTTGAATTCAAGGCTTTTCAGAAGACGCTGGCATGGCGGATGAAGGCGATTGAAGAGCGCACAGGTCGTCCGCAGAAGGGTGACGACATCATCCTGAGCGTGATGAACGATGCCCGCTTCGGCGCCATAGACCTGCGGTTTGTCGATCCGTTCGCGGCCAATGATAACCGCTCGAAGCTCAATGTCCTGATCCGCAAGGTATTCGCGATCTGGCAGGAGACCTCGGCCAACCGCTACACCAATCCCGACACCGATCGTCCCTACGACCTGCCGGGCGCAGTGCAGATGATCTTCTCCGATCTTGGAACGGAAGCCGCGCAAGGCAAGCGCGGCTTTTCGGCCTACGTCTGGATCCGTTCGGAACTGATCCGCATGGGCGTGCCGGCCGAGCAGATCGCCTTTATGCAGGATTACGACAAGGCGGCCGCGAAACTGCGGCTGTTCGGCGATCTCAACGCCGGACGCAAGCGGATCCTGATCGGCTCGACGGCCACGATGGGCACGGGCGTGAACGCCCAGCAGCGGCTGATCGCCCTGCATCATCTCGACGTGCCCTGGCTGGTGGCTGACATCATGCAGCGTGAGGGCCGCATCGAGCGACAGGGCAACCAGAACGCGGAAATCCAGATCTACGCCTACGCGCAGCAGGGCTCGGTGGACGCCACCAACTGGCAGCTGCTTGAACGGAAAATGCGCTTCATAGGTCTAGCCATGTCGGGAGACCGGTCGATCCGACGCATTGAGGACGTGGGCGGCGAGGGCAACGATTTCGCGATGGCCAAGGCGCTGGCGTCCGGCGACATGCGCCTGATCCAGAAAGCAGGGCTGGAAGCCGACATCGCCCGTCTCGAGCGCCTGCAGGCGGCGCATTACGACGACCAGTTCAACGTGCGGCGTCAGATCCAGCACGCGGAGCGCGACATCGCAACGGCAACGTCGATCATTCCGAAGCTGGAAGCGGCGATCGCCCAGCGCGTCTCCACGAAAGGCGAGGCGTTCGCGCTGCATCGTGACCGGGGCGTGGTGGAGAGCCGCGAGAAGGCCGGCGCGTGGATCCTCTCGCAGGCCCGTCTTGCCGAGCGCGAGAAGCAGGAAGGCCGCTGGGTGATGGGCCGCATCGCGGGCTTCGAGGTGGTGTGCGAGGCGCGCGAGAGCCAGTTCTTCTCCACGAACAAAGGGAAACCCGACGTGGAAGCCTATGTGTTTCTCGACACGCCCGCAGGCGATGTGGACATCGAGATCGACCGCGAGACGAAACCACTGGGTCTGATCTCGCGCATCGAGCACGCAGCGCTCCGCCTCGACGGCGATCTGGCGAACGCGCGCCGCAGCCTCGAAGAGGCCGAGCGTCGCCTGCCAGCCTATCGCGCGCGTCAGGGCCTGCCGTTCACAGAGGCGGGCGATCTCGAGGCGAAGCTGGCCGAGCTGGTGGCGCTGGATGCGGATCTCGAGGCCTCGGGCAAGGAGGAGGAAGCCGCGCTGAAAGAGGCGACCGCCAATGACGACAGTGCGGCTGAGACCACCGAGCCGGTCGAGGAGGTGGCCTGAGAAAAGCAGGAAGAAGAAGGGCAGGGAAGGGGAGGAAGGGTGCGCCACAGGCCGCCCGTCCGGGGCAAGGGTGCGCCCCGTTCCGGGGCCGCGCAGGCGCGCCCTTGCCCCGGCCAGCCGTCTGCGCCGTCGCGGAGAGCATAAGGAAAGGAGTAATCAGAAATGACTGCGCACCATCGAGACGACATTGTGATCTGGCCTGACGGCTTCCATGCGACAGTGGGAGAGGTGAGGTCTGGAGAGTTCGCGCATCGGTCGGATGATTTCGAGATTGTCCGGCTCGAGGATACCGATCGTCTGCGGGAGCTGGGTGTCATGGATGGGGAGTCTGAGGATGACTGATCCGATGACCGCAACCGCCCTCGAAGGCGTGCTCACGCGCGTGTTCGAGGGCACGTTCAGCCATTTTCCACCCGCCGTCCGCGAGGCGGCACGGGATGGGTATCTGGTGTCCGTTTCGGTCGCCCCTGGCGATCTCGTGGACAATGTGCGCGAGCGGCTTCTCGATGACGTCGTGCGCGCGATCAATGGCCCGGAACGGCCCACTGTTTGTGATCGCAACCGGGATGTTCGCCGTCGTTTCCGGGCGAGTGTGGAAAAGGCCGTGCCGGGATCGTGTGCCCGGGAGGTGGAACCACTCGCGCCCGCGCCTCCCATCGACGCCCAGCCATGGCAACTTGCGAACGACGCCGAGATATACGGGCAACATGCTGGCTGGTGGATCGTGGTGGACGGCACGCACGCGCACGAACTGTCCGAACCGGTGCCGACACACGCCCTGGCGCAGCACATCGCTGACGGGATCAACGCGGCCGATCCCACGGCCGAGTGGCACCGGCACTGGTTTGTGCTGCGCTAACCAGAACGCTGACATTTCCCCAATTTTACATCAGGAATACAGATCATGTCCCATCGTATCGCTTACGATGCCATCGCCGTACGCTTCCCCATCGAGACGTTGCGCGAGGCCTTTCCCCAGACCCGCCTGTTCGACGATCAGTTTCTGCTCTTCGAGCTGGGCGGCGACAACAATCTCACAGTCCAGCAGTATCGCGGCAACCGCCTCGTGGAAATACGAGTGCGCGACTGGAGCCTGATGGCGAGCGGCAAAAAATACCAGGTCATGACAACGGTTGTTGAAACCGCAGCGTGGTGCGAGGGCGGCGGTCTGCGGCTGTCGGGCAGTCGTGACACACAGGCCGAGACCTTTATTCGCCGTTACCGCAACATTGTGGACGCGGCCGTTGCGCCCGAAACGCTTGGACGTCTTCTTGGATGCTCCGTGACACTGAATGTTCCCGATCCACAGACTGTCGATAGCGAGTGGCGGCACAAGGAACTCAGCACATTGATCGCGTGTCTCGAAGAACGGCGACCCGAGCGGGTCGGCGACCGGCTCCAGTGGACGCTTTTCCCTCTGCGCGACATGCGCGACGCGGCCCTCCTGTTTTCCTGGCAGCATTTGGATGAACGGCGGATCTACAATCGTGCTCAGATAACAGGTCATGAATACGACGCGACACCGCTGGCGAAGCAGCTGAGCACAGGCACACTCGCACTGGCATTCTGAAAACGGACGTTGCCAGAAGAAAAAAGAAGACAGGGCAGGAGAAGAAGGCAAGGGACGCGCCACAGGCCGTCTGTCCGCCGCAAGGGTGCGCCCCGTTCCGGGGCCGCGCACGCGCGCCCTTGCCCCGGCCCACCGTCTGCGCCGTCGCGGAAAGCATGAGGCAGAGAAAAAAGACAGCCTCGCAACCCTGAAATCAAGGAGATGACCATGGCGGAACTTCGTCGCGTGGATCCGACAACGCTCGTTCCCAACCCCCACAATCCGCGTCGTAGCGCTACAGACGTGCGTGCGGATCATCAGATGGCCCTTAACACGAAGACTATTGGGCAGATCCAGCCGCCGTGTGTGCGTGAACTCGAAGACGGACGCCTGATGATTGTCGCCGGCCATCGGCGCGTGCGCGCCTGTATCGCAGCCAAGCTTCCGGAAATTGACGTCTACGTCCGAGATGGAGACGAAAAAACGCACGCCATGGCCGCTGTCGCAGAAAATATGGTGCGAGAGAGCATGTCGGAATCAGACCAGTGGAAAAGTGTTGTCGATCTGCGTGAGAAAGGTGCGAGTGACACGGAGATCTGCCGGGCCTTCATGATTACGCCGGGCTATCTGCGCGGGCTTTCCCTGCTTGCGCAGATGCACGCACCGATCATCGCGGCAATCGACGCCGGCATGGGGCCATCCTTTCAGGAACGCAACGCGATTGCCCGCACGCCGCTTGAGCGCCAGCGTGACGTCTGGGCCGAGGTGTGGGCGGAAAGCGGAGAGAGCGAGAGCGATCCGGCAGATTACCATCTGACGGCAGACGATTTTCAGTATTTTGAGTGGTCCGAATTTGTGCAGGCGCTCGATCGCACCGAGCTGTATGCCCGAGATTTCGCTTTTGACGAGGCCACCGCGAAAGAAGCGGGTGTCGTCTGGGAAGAGGATCTGTTCGGGCAGGGCGATCAGGATAATCGCTACTGCACCAGCTTTCCGGCCATGTTCAAGGCGCAGCAGCTGTGGGCAGAAAAGACGTTGCCTGAAGGTGGTCAGTTCGTCGGAGCAAACCACTATGGGGAAGCGATAACTCCGCACGAGTATCGGCAGGTGAACGATTGGGAGCACACCCAGGACGGCGATATACCGATTGTGTGGGTTCATGCAGGTACGCTCGAGATCAGGAGCGGCCACATGCGCGCTCGCCCGGTTCGTGCAGGAGAGGAGGGTGCGGCAGGTTCGCTGAATGTCACGACCGTTCCGGCCTCGACCGCGCCAAAGGAGCGGCCCGACATTTCGGGGACAGGCCTGAAGCTGATAGGCGAGATTCGCACGCAGGCGCTACGCGAGGCGCTCGCGGGCGCAAGTGAGGACGTGGATCCGTGGGATCTGGTGGGCGCGTTCCTGCTGGCGCTCAGCGCGAACAACGTGAAGGTCGATGGCGATCACACCTACGATCCCTATGGCGGCGTGTCCGCGCGCGAGCGGGCGGTCGGCCGCGTGTTTCCCGAGGGCGTGCTGGTGCGCGATCCGGCTACACTGCGTAAGGCCTCGCTCGAGGTGCTCGGCAGCTTCATGAACTGCGAGGTGAGCATGCACAGCGGCAGCGGTCTGCCGGCGCAGCTTCTCGGCGTGCTGTTCGGCGCGGACGCGCACATGCCGAACATGGCCTTTGAGGCGTTCCTCAAGACCTACAGCAAGTCGGGCATCACAAAGGCGGTGAAGGCCGAGGGGCTGGAAGAAAAGCCGACCGGCAAGGCCATGCGCGAGGCGCTGATGGGCCACGTCGGCGAAGGCCGCTGGGTGCCCGAGGCGGCGGGTTTCGGGGAAGGGATCGCCGCTTGGAAGGAAGAACTGGCGCGAAAGGCCAAAAGCGCGGCCGCGAGGGCGAGATTAAAAGCGAGAATTGAGGAGGATGATGAAGGGAACGAGGAACTAATCGAGGACGGGGATTTCGGCGAGGCTGACGTGGAGGACAGCGATGCGGATGGAATTGAAGATCTTACACCGGGTAAGGCTGCAGAGCCCACAGACGAGGCCGAAACGGATGAACAGGCTCCGATAACTCGCGTTTCCGACACCCATGCTGATCCACGCATTCCGACAGAGCTGACCGAGCTTGCCCGCGTCATGCCCGAGCACTTCGCTGTGATGACTGTATAGCTGACCAAGATTTGCAAGGGGCGATGCACATGCGTGTGTCGCCCTTTTTTTGTGTCCTCATCTGAGGCCACAGAAAGGAAATTTTTCATGAAACTGCATTTCGATCACGCGCTTGTGGCGCGTCTGCTGGCGCATGCCGAAGCGGCCACAGAGCATTCACCCACCTTTGAGCAGCTCTACGATCCGGCCTTTCTGAAAGCGGGTGTGACCACGCAAGATCCTGCCCCCAGCGATATCGACGGCACGAAAGTCCCAGCGGGTCTGATGCTGGTGGGCGATCAGGGGATCTATCTGATGTCAAATGGGTGTCCCGCCCTGCCCGATGAAAACGGCAAAGCGAACCTCGTGGCATACGCTGTCGAAGCCGATCCCGAGAAACATCCGGACGACTGGTATGAGGTCAAGGCGGCCGCCTTTGGCGGTGACGACGGCGCAGAGTTTCTCGGCGCCGATGCGATCCGCAAGGCTCTCGAGGCGACTGCGGGTGGTCGCTTCTGGATGAATGTCTCGCCGTCACGCATCAGCACGCCGTATCTGGCGCCGCGCCCCAAGCCAAAGCGCGCACGGCCCGGTGTCCGTAAGACGTCCGCCTGAAAACAGGTGACGAGAAAAGCAGAAAAGCAAAGGAAGGAGAAGAAGGAGGGAAGGGGGCGCCACAGTCCGGCGTCCTCCACAAACGGTGGGTTCTCGCCATGCTCGCCCGCTGCGCGGCCTGCGCGTGGCTCCGATCCCGGCGCTGCGCGCCGCGTCTGCTCCGGCCCCCGGCCCATGGCCTCTGGAGAGGTATCAGGAAAAGATGCTGGAAGGAGCACAGAATGTCGGTATCGGAAAACCCCGTGGTGGTGGGCACCATGGTCTCCACGATCCTCTACAATCGCGGACGCGGCTATGTGAA
Source organism: Acetobacter sp. UBA5411 (assembly GCF_002409645.1). Taxonomy (GTDB): domain Bacteria; phylum Pseudomonadota; class Alphaproteobacteria; order Acetobacterales; family Acetobacteraceae; genus Acetobacter. Next base: position 21,164 of record NZ_DHNR01000024.1, on the reverse strand, counting down.
GGCCGTGCATGGGGAGGCTGGTCGTCAACCGGTTCGCGCGCTTTCACGAGGCGCGATCATGACGGGCGGCTCGGCCAGCTACGACATCGTGTTTCTCGGCGGAGAGCGCAGCCTGAGGCTTCCCGAGGCGATCCTGCGCGGCGTGCAGTGGACGGTGTATGCGCGCGAGGACGGGTTTGCCGATGCTGACGAACTGGCGCGTCTGGACGCGCTGGCGGAAGCCCGTGAAGCGGAAAAACGCCGCAAACAAGCCGAAGACAAAGCCGCGTTCGACGCCGAGGTAGCGCGCCTGCAGACCGATCCGGAACTCGCCCGTCTCAAGCAGGGCGACGAGGGGAGCGGCACGCTCGCTGCGGCCAATCTGCGCGTGCTGTTGAAGAAGCACTGGCCAAAGACCCGTTTCCGGGTCCGCAAGCGCCACTACGGCAGTCTGACCGTGTGCTGGGAGTGCGGGCCTGCCGAAGCGGACGTCAAAGAGATCACCGACCGCTTCAGAGGCTCGGGATACGATCTCATGAACGACTGCAGCACCGTCGTCGCCACGCCGTGGAACACGGTGTTCGGGCACGCCGACTACATCAGCCTCTACCACGATCCCAACGCGCCGGTCGCAGACTGATCGCGTTCGTCAATTCTTAAAACCTGTTTCTCATACGGAGAGTTTCCATGTCTGAAACGCTGACCTCGACGCACGCCATCAACCGTAACGATCTGGCACAGTTCACGGGCACGACGCAGTATTACCGCTGGCTTGGCGGGCTTGTGCTGACGGATGGCGCCCATTTTCTCGCCAGCAACGGAGCGGCGTGGCTGCTGGACGTGCTTGCAAGCGTGCAGTCTCTGCCGTCCATGCGCGCCGAAGAGCGGCAGTTCTGGACGCTGAGCGTCGATCTGGAACAGCATCGCGGCGTGATCGTCTGCACCGACGGCGGCAAAGGACTGCAACGTGAGCAGGAGATTTACCGTCAGGACATCGAATACACCGATTTCCCGCTCACCGAGATCAAGCTGTTCGCCTTCAGGGAAGCGGGCCTTGGCCGCGTGGTGCTTCTGCCCAGCGAATACTGACAGCGCCCCCTTCTTTCGTCTGTCCCGGCCGCCCTTGAGGCGGCTTTTTCGTTTCTGGAGAGTCCATCATGTCCGACAGCCTTACCCGCGAACCGCCCGTCCTGCGCTGGGGCAGCGAGCACGAGCCTTTTCAGCGCGAAGGCCAGCCCGCGATCACGGAAATGTCTGCGTGTTCCACGACGGCGGAATACGCAGCCGGCCATCTGGGTTTCTACGGCTATCTGCGCGAGGCCAATCGCATCTGCATCCGCATCGCGGGTGTCGGCATCTTCGATCTTCCCGATCAGTGCTGGTGGGATTCCTACGAAGCTCAGGAGCCGCCCGGGGACGTGGTGCGTGCAGCGCTGGAGGAAGAGGGTTTCTCCGACTTCTGAAGCCCGCCTCGCCATCCTTCCTTTCACGCCGCCTTCGAGGCGGCTTTTTCATGTCTGGAGACCCGACATGCCGCGTTTCACATTGTCCGCCTTACCTGTCTATCGCCTCGTTGTGCCTCACGGCCAAATCCTCAAAAGCGCCGGTGACATAGAACTTGGTCAACCCGCCACAATATTCGCCGACGATGTGACCGAGTTTGCGGACAAGGTGCAGCAGTATGGCGAAACGGTTGCCCGTCATGCGCCCCAACGCTCGTTTGCGATATTCATCGGCTGTGAGAGGGGTGTTCGCAAACCATTAGGGTTCGAGATTGCTCGAAGGCATCGACAGCTCAATCTCGAACGCTGGACGCACGTCATCCATCCTGAGCCACGAGCGTATAACGGTGAGCCGGGTGTGCGGATGTGGGGCAGCGGCGAGACGCCGTTCCAGATCGACGGGCAGGCGCCCTTCTGGTGGCCAGAGCAGAGCGACGAGTTCGTAGAACCTGCGCAGAGTCATCTGGGTTTTTACGGATGGCTCCGTGCGGCCAATGCCGCCGTGCAACGCAAGACTCACGGCAAGCGGATGCTGCTCGACTTCGCAAAGGCCGAGGTTTTGCGCGTCGGGTATGAGGCGCACGAGCATCCTTACGATGTGGTGGAAGCCTTTGCGCTGCAGCCCGAGATTGCATGAGGGGAGTGGATGAAATGACTGACGCTCCCCCGATCATGCGCCGTAATATCGGACGTCACGTTGTCGAGACCTGCGCGCGACCCGATGGCACCGTGCTGCTTCGCACGCCCGAAATTTACCCGGTCAACGCACGTGACTGGCACGGCCCCTATCCCGACATGGATGCCGCACTCGCGGATTTTACCACGCGCACCGCCATTCCGAAGATCACCCGCAAGCGGCTGGCGTATCTTCGCCGCCACGGTCTTGCCGGTGACGTCTGTGGCAAGGAGATGATTAGCCATCTCGATCCATGGACGGGTGCCACGACCCTGAGCGAGTACGAACTGGTGAAGGAGCTGGAAGATGCCTGAGTTTCGTGTCCGGATCATTGAGCGTTCCGTTCAGGCCGACAGCGCCGCCTTTCTGATCGACGCGCCCTGCGCCGAGGACGCCGCGCGCATCGTTCTCGATGCGGCGTCTGACGATGTGGAGAGTTGCGGCATGCGGCCCGTGATCCTGCCCGATGGGCGAGCCGCCTATCTCGACTGCGACGATCTTGTTCACAACGAGATCGTCGCCCAGGTGGAACACCCCGACACCGACGAGGAGATCGCCACATTCGGCGCAAGCGCATGGTTCGAGCCCGGACCGGCCGAGACCGCCGCGTTGCTCGGGGTCATGGAGCGGGTTCTGGCGGATCCGACACAGATGGACGCGCACAGCGCCTGCCGCTGGCTTCTGCGGCGTCTGGAAGAGCGGGAGAGAGAGAAACAGGAAGAAGGATAAAGCAGGGAAGGGAGCGGCCAGAAGCGTCCGTCCGCGTCAAGCGGTGGCTCCGCACCGCGCTTGCGCGCGCTTTGCGGTGCCGGCGCAGGCGCCGCGCGTGACCCGGCCAGCCGCTCCCGGCCTGCGGGGAAGCATTCAGAGAGGAGAATGTTTCCATGGCATACGCGGCCTCATCCACACGTCCCCGTAGCGTTACCTTCCGCAAGCCCACACGCTGGATCTGCACATCCGAGCCGGTGCAGTGTCACCGCTGCGGGATGGAATGGGAGCATGGCGACCCGGCGCTGACACTGCCCTGCGCGGGCTGTGGCGCGGACGCGGGCGAGCCGTGCCAGCGCCGCTCGGGAGGCAATGAAACCGTGTGCATCAAACGGGATCGGGCCGCCGAGGCGGCCGGACTGCTGCGCCCGTGCGAGCGTCTGACATGGGACGGACGGCACACCAAGCCGCTGCGCCTGTCGGGCGTGCCTCTGCCGCACATGCTCCCGGTCCTGACCGGTGCGCCCGTGAGCCGGGTGCTGTGAGCGGCCCGGATCTGGCGAGCTATGACCACATCATCGTCGCCTGTTCCTTCGGCAAGGATTCCCTGGCCTGCACGCTGCATCTTCTCGAATGCGGCGTGCCGCCCGAGCGTATCGAGTGGTGGCACCATCTGGTCGATGACGAGGCCGACGTGTTCGACTGGCCGCACGTCACCGATTATGGCAGCCATCTCGCCGACGCACTGCGCGTAAAACTATATTTCTCGGCCCGTCAGGGCGGGATCGTGCGCGAGATGTTGCGCGAGGACGCGCCAACCGCGCCCGTCTGGTTCGACACGCCCAAGGGGCGCGTGACGATGGGCGGACACGGCCCGCGCAACACGCGCCGACGCTTTCCGCAGGTCTCGGCGAACCTGTCGGTGCGCTGGTGCTCGCCCTACGCCAAGATCATGGTTGCCGACACGGCGCTGCGCAATCAGGCGCGGTTTCACCACGCGCGCACATTGTTCGTGACCGGTGAGCGGGCCGCTGAATCCGCCAACCGCGCCCGCTATGCGGCCTTCGAACCGCACCGTTCGGATCTGCGGGACGGACGCGCGCGGCGTCATGTCGATCACTACCGGCCGGTGCATGGCTGGAGCGAGGTCGAGGTGTGGGAATGTCTGCACAGACACGGGGTGATCGCACCTCTGCCCTATCGGCTGGGTTTCGGGCGGCTGTCTTGCCTGACGTGCATTTTCATGTCGGCCAATCAGGCGGCGACGCTGCGCTACATGGATGGTCAACGCTTCGCCGGTTTGTGCGCGTGGGAGCGCGCGTTTGGCTGCACGATCCGCCGCGATCGCGATCTCTCGGCGCTTGCCGATACGGGCGAGGTGTTCGCCCCGGTGCTGGCAAGACCGGATCTGGTGCGTCGCGCGCTCTCGCGCCGCTGGCGCGGACGGGTGCTTTGCGCCCCCTCACACTGGCAGATGCCTGCGGGCGCGTTCGGCGAGAATGCCGGACCGGTGTGACAGTTTCTGACACACCTTGCATCGTCGCTGCCGATTTTTCGGAAAAACGCTGCACAGTCGCACGAACAGGGCGGAGTGTGTGGCGCTCATCTCTCACTACCACGCTCAAAGGAGCCTGTCATGTCCGATACCGCCACGGTCGTTTCTCTTCCGGTTGCCCGTCAGCCACGCAATGTGCGGCGCGTGCTCGATCTGAGCACCGCGCATCTGGATCGCGGCGACACGCTGGAGTTTGAGGAATACCTCGTCACCAAGGGCCAGAGCGGCTCCATGGCCTGCCTGTCCGGACCCTATGGCTGGCTCGTCTCGGTGCCCGACGAGCTGGAGAGCATCCATGACGACGCCTCGCCGGGGCTCTACGCCATCCTTGCCTACGCCAAGGAGGCCGGATGTGACTGGGTGCTGTTCGACCGCGACGGTGACATCGACGATCGGTTTCCGGTGCAGTGGCAGGACTGAGGGATAAGGAAAAGACTAAAAGGGAGGAGAAGGAAGACAAGCGGGAGAAGGCCGCACCAGGCCTTGCCGTCCAATGCAAAGCGTGGCTCCTCGCCGCGCTGCGCGCGCCTGCGGTGCCGACGCGATGCGTCGGCTTTGCATTGGCCGTCAACGCCCGGTTGCGCGGGAAGGGTCCAGAGAAAACAAAGGATCCACACCATGTCCAAGCGCAGCTTTCCGATCACACGCAACGATGCGCGAGAAATCATCTTCGGCGTCATGGGCTTCATGCTCTTCATGGGGTTGGTCACGGTCCTGATCGTGGGACCGGGCTTTTTTCTCCCCGACATCGACGACCTCATCAGCCTCCTCTGAGGCGTCACCGCTTGTCTGTTTTGGCCGCCCTTGAGGCGGTCTTTGTGTTTCAGGAGACTTCCGATGCTGCGTCAGTATCATACCTCGCCCTTTCAGGGCGGGCACAATCCGCTGCGTGTCGGCACCGTCGCGCTGGGTTCGATCTTTCGCTTTCCAGGCCCACGTTCCGGCCGTCCTTACCGGACGGTGCCGTGGATCGTGGAGGGGTTCTGCAATGGCACCCTGGCGGCCGCCGTACGTAATCCCGTCACGGGGTTCTGGGAGGATCGCTATATCAGCGGGCGCTCGCATCTCGCCCTGGTGCGATGCCTTGCCAACGATAAGCGCTCACGGATTTCGGTGCGGATGCTGGCGCAGATGGAAGATGAGGGGATGGGAGGCGGTCGCTATCCCGATCTGCCCGACGTGACGCGCTTTCATAACTGGTATCGCAACCGGAGCCGGGCAGCATGAGCGCGGCCCCGATCCTGTGCGAGCGCTTGCGCTCGCCGCCCCTCGTAGCGGACCAGTTCACGCCCACCAAATGGAGTAGCGCGGCTGACAAAGCCCGGATCGGCAATGCCATCCTGCGCTTTCTCGCCCAGGGCATGCCGGCCGAGAAGTTCAACAAGGCGCTGTATGGGCGCGTGTCCCAGATGTGGAGCCATATTGCTCATTTCAATTCTCTGGGCTTCAGATCGGCATGGTTTGCAAGCGCGAAGACCCGCCATGCGTTCCTTGAACGCATGATGGATTACCCGTTCTGGGGCGATCCGGCCTTCACGTGGTCGGACGTCGAGCGCGAAATCGGCCAGCGGGTGCGCGAGAATCTTCTGGTCGAAGCCTGGGCGAAGCAGGCGCGCGACGAGGAAGAAGCCCATGAATGCGCCATGCTTGAGGTGTTGATGAAAAAGCACGGTGTCGCCGCCGGTGTTCCAGTCGTCAATCGGCCTGCGATGCAGCTGGGGCTGTTTTAGGCGACGCTCAGCGCACCGTGCCCGCGCAGCGCCTCGCTGAGAAACGCAAGTGCAACACGCGGATATTTGCGGATCTCGATCACCGCGCCGTCCGGCACGGCCAGACGGTAGGCGCCGTGTTCGCGCGCGCAGCACGGGGCGCCTTCGAGAAACTTCACGCCCTTGCCGGTGCGGAGCGCCTGACGCGGGCCGAATACGCCCGCGATATGGCGACCGCCGAGAAAGATGTCGGCGTTGAACTGCCGCCAGACGGGCGCGCGTATATCGCGCTCCTCGACCTGGACATGGACGTTGCACTGATCGGCCCAGGCTTCCGGCGTGCCGTCCACGCCGTAGAGCGTGCGGCAGATCCCGCGGACGTTCTCTTCATGGTCGATAAGAAACGTCCAGCCGACAGCCTTGCCTTGCCAGCGGCCTTTGAAACGTCCGCACTGCGTGGCCAGCTCGGGATGGAAATCCGCAAGCAGACTCACGCGATCTTTCGAGACGGTGACGACAGCCATGTCCGTTTCTCCTGAAATACCCGGTGATTCTAGGAGAAATCCCTGATCTGTACAAGCGGATACACAGGGAAAAGAAGAAGAAAAGCCGAAAAGCGAAGAGCAGAGCGCAGAAAAGACGCGATGCCGAACCGCCTGCCGGTCGTCGCGGTCTGACAGGGCCGTCGTCAGGCGCAATCCCCGAGCCTGCGGTCGCTCCGGCACCGTGAACCCGCACGCGGCTTCCGCACCATGCCGGACCGAGGGAGTGCGCCTGACGCCTGATGGCCCTGTCCGTCTGACCGCTACCGGCAGACGGTGCGGCATCGGGCCTCACCCTGTTGGAAGAAACACAGGGAGACGGCCATGTCGGACGTCGTAAACCGGATCATCCTCGTGGGGCATATCACGTGCTCTCCCGAGTTTGAGACAGGGGCGAGCGGAGAGAATACCGCTGCGCGCTTCTGGCTCTGCACAACGTGGAACGGGACAGATCGTGAGCCTGCGCCGGGCGCTGACGCGCTTGGCTGGCATTACGTGGTCTGCACCAAACCTCACGCGCTCCGCGCCATCGAGAACCGCTGCAGAGTGGGTACGCGCGTCTATCTCGAGGGACGCGCGCGGGCGCGGGCAATCGTTGCGAATGGCCTGACGCGCGGTGTCGTCACGGATGTGACGATCGAACCTGAGAACTGTGACCTGCTCGTTCTCTGACACGTAAAAGAGGGGACCGCGCCCCGCGCACGCTCCTCCCAATCCTGACTGGAGTAAAGATCATGATGTTATCCTCATCCTTTTCGGGTGCCCCGGTCGCGCGCCTGCAGGCCCGCGCCCTGGCCCGTCGTCTGGAAGACGAAGCCCTGCATATCGAAGGCAACCTCGTGCTTCCCGAGATCTCCGATCGTGCGCGCGCCCGGCTGCGCCGCACGGCCCACGAGGTGCGCCGTCGCCGTTCGGCCAAACTGCTTGAAAGCAGTCTGCGCGAGCTGGCAGGGCGTGAGGTTCTCGTTGAGCGTACGCCGCGCCGGAGTATGCGGACATGAGTGCTCTTCTTCTGGGCTCACGCAGGACAGGACAGAAACTCTCTGGTATAATCGCACATCTCATCAATCGAGGTGCCGTCATGACCAGACCTGCTGCCATCTCCGACGTTGAACGGGCACGCCGCGCCGAGGCAATCCGGCAGGCGACGGGAAGTGTCGAACTCGAAGGTTTCACAATCACGGATGAGGTGCGTGCCATCGACCGCCGCTTCATCGAAGGCGAGCTGAACGATGACGAATACCGGGAAGAAATCTTCAAACTCTGCCGCGCCGAATACGCCCGCCTCGCCGCAGAGCGGATCTCGTCTGTCTCTTGACGGTCTCCTCTCGAGGGTCCGGATCACCGAACTCGAACGTAAACCCCTCACAGGATCGTTCGATCTCGATCATCTCAAGAGCACGCACGCCTACATCTTTCAGGATTTCGACCATTATCCGGGCGCTGTGCAGAAGGTCAGTCCGGGGCAGGTGCGGGGGGACAGCCGGATATGGATGAAACTCCGCACGCTTGAGGGCACGGACATCCAGTACGATGTGATGTATGCGACGCAGCACGTCGGTCAGAAGGCGGCCGAGGCCCTTGAGACCTTTCACCAGCTTGGTGGAATCAAGGAACTTGCGGGTCTCGACATCCGCGAGGCCGGAAACCGGCTGGCCGACCTCTACGCGGATCTCGATCATGCCCATGTTTTTGAAGAAGGCAACAGCCGGACGCTGCGCAGTTTCGTGCGGTCTGTAGCGCGTAAAGCGGGCTTCGATCTGGACTGGACGCGCACAGGAGTGACGCAGGAAAGTCGGAACGAGCTTTATGTCGCTCGCGACGTGGTCGTGATCGAGCGCGCCTTTCCCGGTATGACCGAGGCCCGTGCGCTCGAGGACGAGGGCATGGGCTATATGGCGTTCCAGACGCTCAAGCAGTTGCGCGAGCTTCAGGGAAAGCGCGATCTCGGGGCGATCATCTCCGCAGGTCTCACGCGGCTGGAGCCGACACCGCGCCCCGAACCTGCGCCACAGAGCGGTCAGAGCGTGTTCGGACGCATTGTGGACTCTTTCTTTCGCAAGCCCGCCGCGGACGCCTCGCAGGCGTCTTCTGGCGCGTCGCCTGAAAAAGCGCCGTCACCTGGGGACCGGGAAGACCCCAAACCGTCCGCGCCGACACCTTCGAGCCGCTCGCCCGGACCCGGTTTCTAGGACGGCCGGAAAAAATAGCACTCACAGTCGCGATTGCACGTTCAGTCGCACGGCACGCCCTCATGATGTGACCTCGTTTCCTGTGGGAGAGGTCTGTCATGGTGTGTTCTGTCCGGTTGCCGCTTCAACCACCCCCGCAGGCGGGGGTGGCACGGGGCCGGGGTCTGACCTCGCCGTCATGCGTCCAGGATGACATCCACGAGCCCGAGGTCTCAAGACAACCCTTCGGGCTCAGGAACGCACGCGGCGACAAGGCGTGGCTGCGTTCATCGCAGGGCTACGCCCCGCGCTGCCCGCATCCCCACCTCGCTTGTCTGCATTCCACCGGTCTTGACACCTCGGGCTCGCGGACGTCGTGGCGTTGGCAGGACGGGACGAGAAAAACGTCAGACCCCGACCCCTTTCAGCGGCAACATCGGGGGCTGCGCTGCCCCCGAACCCCCGCAGGACGAACAAGAAAAACAATATTCTGTGGTCGTTCCGTCAATACAGTGAGGTGTCTTTTCCTGCAAATAAAGGCGTTTATTTTGTCCTTTATTTACTTGGATTGGCGCACGTTCTGTACTAACCTTTTCTTGTATTCAGGATATATCAGCAGCGGAGATCTCCGATGATCCAGCGTCAGACCGATGAGCAGGCCCGCGAGGAACTCGTGCGGTTTCGTGAAGAAATCCGCTGTGCGGTCGTTCTCGAACAGGCCGGCTACAGGCTCGATAAGACGGAAAGCAGTAAGAACAACCAGAAGTATCGTCGTGGTAAAGGCGAAAGTATTGTCGTCAACCATGGCGGTCGCGGCTGGTGGTCGCCACACCACACCTCTACGGACAGGGACGGAAAGGGGTCGGTGATCGACCTCGTAAAGTTCCTGAACCCGGGGATGTCGCTCGGCAAGGTGAGGCAGGTGCTGCGTGGCCTGCTCGGGGTCGCTCCAACCGGGGCGACCTGCGAGCCCGCGCCCCGCGAGGAGCGTCCGCGCCGCGATCCCTCGGTGATGTGGAACCGTCACCCGGTGCTTGCGCGCGGATCGGCCGCCTGGACTTACCTCACGCTTACCCGTGCCCTGCCCGAAGCTCTCCTGGCGCACGTGGCCCGGCAGGGCGTCCTGCGCGAGGGCATGAAAGGCACTGCGTGGTTTGCCCATCACGACAACAACGGAGCGCTCACCGGGATGGAGATGCGCGGCCCGGAATACCGAGGTTTCTCCTCGGGTGGTGGTGGCAAGCGGCTGTTCCGTTTCCGGGCAGACGAAGGCACGCGCCCTATGCGTCGTCTGGTCATCTGTGAGAGCGCGATCGACGCCCTGTCGTTTGCCGCGCTCGACCATGCCGTTTTCCGGCAGGGCACGCTCTACGTCTCCACCGCAGGCGGCCTCGGACCGGACGCCTGGGCGGAACTCAAGGCGCTGATGGCCGCACTCCCGCAGGCGCAGGGGCGCGTGATCGCCGCCGTGGACGCCGACGAGCAGGGCGACCGTTACGCCCAGAACTACATCGCAATGGCTGAGGAGCTGGGACTGTTGGCCATGCGCCTCTCCCCCGATGCCAACCTCAACGACTGGAACCGTGTCCTTCAGGACAAACGTGCCAACCATAAGGAAAATGCAGCATGAGCCCGACGTACGACTGTCTGACCCGCCAGCTCCCATGGGAGGCCGCGACCCTTGATGCGTGGTTCCGACATGAAAGAGGACGCGCCCTGTGGACGAAGACCGGCCTTGCCGGGCACCCGCGTCACTATCTGTCCTGCACCGACGGTCTGACCGATGTTCGGGGTCTCATCATTGGAGGAACACATACCGGGCGAACGGGGTGGGACACCGAGGGAGTGTTCCGCATATTCACGGAAGATGGGCTGATTGGCGTGATTGACGGCTGGAAGGCGCAGAATCTCGAAATCGAGTATCGGCCAGAGGTAATCGGTCAGGTATTTCCTTCGGCCGGCGTTGTGCCGTGCGGCGACAATACGGTCCAGAACCTGTTCATCGCATCCCGGCTCAGCATGATGTTCGGTGCCAGCGCTGAGGCGAGACAGGTGTGGGCAGCCCATGTCCAGCGCGTTTACGAGCAGGGCAGGGCGGCCGAAGACGAATTTCATGTCCCCCGGCAGCTTGTGTGGATTGGTGAGGACGATTACCAGGCGGCGGCCCTTGTGCTCGACGGCACATGGATCGACGAGCTGGTCGGCTTCTCGACGTTTCGCCCGATGATCGTGCTGGTGGAGAACGGGCACGTGGTCCGGGTGGACCCGGCGCACGAGTTGATCCTCAACGCGGAGCGGATACGGTGAGCGCGCTGGCGGGGCTGGCCGCGATCCTTGAGCCTCTCACACCGTCCCAGCGCGAAGCCGCGCTCGCCGAGGGACGGGTTCTGGTCCTTGCTGGTGCTGGAACGGGCAAGACCAAGACTTTGACCGCAGGTGTCGCCACCCGTATCCGGGCGCGCGGTATGCTGCCGGCGCGGATCCTGTGCGTGACCTTCACCAACAAGGCGGCCGCCGAGATGCGTGAGCGGATCACCGGCGTCCTGGGTGAGGGGCAGGCGCCGACCTGGCTGGGCACGTTCCACGGTCTGGGTGCCCGTCAGCTGCGCGCCGAGCCCGAGGTTGCCCATCTGCGATCGGGCTTCGACATCCGTGACGCCGACGACAGTCTGGCCATCATCCGCAGGATCATGAAAGGGCTGCCGGAACATGAAGTGCCGGTGCCCGAGGACGGCAAACGCTGTGACGCCCGCCAGATCAAGAAAATGGCCGAGCGGATCGGGCACATGAAGGACGAACTTGTGCGCCCCGAGGAGGCGTGGTCATGGGTGGCGGCCCTGCTGGCGCGGCGACGGGCTGCGCATAAATGGGCGGACGAAGAAGGCTGGAACTTCGCCGTCAGGCTCTACGGTCTGTATCAGGCGACCCTGCGCGAGCAGAATGCGGCGGACTTCGGCGATCTCCTGATGTGGCCGACGCTGGCGCTGCTCAATGACAGGAGCTACCGTCGGCGCTGGTCCGAGCGGTTTACGGCCGTGCTCGCCGATGAATTTCAGGACGTCAATCACGGCCAGATGCTCTGGCTGAAACTGATGTCGGAGCATTCCGGCGAACTCTTCTGTGTCGGTGATGATTCGCAGAGCATTTATTCTTGGCGTGGCGCGAAGATTTCTTTCATTCGCAATTTCCAGAAGACCTTTCCCGGCGCAACACTGGTCAAACTGGAAGAGAATTTCCGCTCCACCGGGCGTATTCTTGCCGCCGCCAACGCGGTGATCGCCTTTGACGAGGGCCGCATCCCCAAGACGCTCTACACGAAGCGCGATGCCGGCGAGCTGATCGAGGTGGTGGACTACGGATCCGGTGAGGCGGAAGCGCATGGGATCGCCGCCGAGATGGGATGCCGGGCGGCCGATGGCGTGGCCTGGCGCGATATGGCGATCATTTACCGCCAGAACAGACTCTCTCGGGCACTGGAAGAAGCCTTGCTACATGCCCGCATACCCTATGAGATCATCGGTGACGTGGGCTTCTATCATCGGGCCGTGGTCAAGGACGCGCTGGCCCTTCTGGTTCTCTCCGGCTGCCCTCAGTCCCGCCAGTCCGACGAGGCGTTCCGCCGTGTGGCCAACCTCCCCAAACGCGGCCTCGGCGTCAAAGGCATGGGGGAAATTGAAAGGGAGGCTCTCGTCCGTGGTCTGAGTCTGTTTTCCGCCGTGGAACATACCGCGCTGCCGCCCAGGGTGAAGGCCAGCCTGACGGAGTTCTGCCGGGTCGTGCGTCTCATCGGCATGGACCCCGAGCTGCGTCTGTGTGAGCGCATCGAGCTTCTCGTGGACAAGACAAGCTACAAAAGCATGCTGCGCGATCTGGGCACCGACGAGGCCGAGGACGCACTGGGCAATCTCAATGAACTGGTCACACTCAGTGAAGGGTTTGTCCGTACACAGGATCTTCTGGAGCACGCGGCGCTTGCGACCTCGGGACCGAAAGAAACAGGTGGAGACAGGGTGCAGCTGATGACCATGCACCGCGCCAAGGGGCTCGAGTTCGGGCATGTGTTTCTGCCCGGCTGGGAGGAGGCGGTGTTTCCCGGCACGGGAGAGCGCAATTACGAGGAAGAGCGCCGTCTGGCGTATGTGGCGCTGACGCGGGCGATGTATCGCGCGACCATCACCTGGGCGGGGTTCCGGCACGGCATGCGCTCGGAGCGTTGCGGGTTCGTGGACGAGATCCCGCTCGAGCATCGTCACGCGGGCTGGTTGCGTAAAGCGCAGCAGGGTGAGGCGAGCGGACAGGGGCTCAGCCCGTCGTGGCAGCGCGCACGGGCGCAGATAGATGCATTGGGATTGGGATTGGGGTTCTGAGATGAGCGAGAACGGTAACTCACTCCCTTTCGATCAGGCCGCTCAGGGTAAGCCCGTCCATCGGACGCGCTCGGGCTGGGCGCATGACTGCGAGACCTGCGGCAAGGGCGCGCCTTTCGGGTTTGACCACCCTCGGGGCGGCATGCACTGGTTCTGTTCGGAACATCGGGAGAGGGGCGAACGGAAGGATGGGTCCACGGCGAAGAGGCCATCGGTATGAAGCGGACGTCAATTCTCGCGGGGCTTGTGCTCAGCCTTTCGCTGTCTTCGGTCGCCCATGCCGAAGTGGTCTCCTGTGCTCCGCAATTCCCGGGTGGTCAGCCGCCCACGGTCGTGGACGAGACATTGCGCAGTGGCACGGTGATGCTGTGCAGCCATAGCTATGCGGTGCTGGAGTCCGAGCGCACGCGCGGGCCGCTCTGGGCGGCGGAGTATCTCTCCGAGGAGAATTTGGAAGTGGCGGGCAGCACGCCCCGGCGCGGCAGTTTCTATCCCGATGGGCGGCTTCCGCTTAGCATGCGGGCTGAGCTCTATGACTACCGCGGCAGTGGCTACGACAAAGGTCACTTGGTTCCTAGTGGCGATGAAGCCGGCCTGTCGTGGCAGGAAGAGACTTATACGCTCTCTAATATCGTGCCGCAGACGGCCGAACTGAATCGCGGTGCGTGGGTCGGTGTGGAGAGTGCTGTGCGCGGTCTCGCGGACCGTGACGGTGAACTCTATGTGGTCACGGGGCCAGGCTACGATCCCGATGATGACCGGACCATCGGGCCGGACCGCATTCCGGTTCCTGCGCTGACATGGAAGGCGATCTACGATCCGGTGGCCGAGGGCACCGGGGTCTATGTGTGTCTCAACACCACTACACCGCAGTGCCGTGTCATCTCGGTCGCCCTGCTCACCCAGCTTGTGCGGATCGACCCGTTTCCGGGTGTGCCGGCAGGGGAGAAAGACCACGTGATGGCAATGCCGCCGATTGGAGACAGTCCTTATGCGATCGAGCACGACGCCAGCGCGCGCGGGCTACTGCGTGAGTGGGCCGCGCCCAAGGTGCAGAAGGCGTTGCGGGAGCTGATGCGGGCTATGGGGGACGGGTGAAGGGTTGTCAGCCTATCTTACGCGTAAATGTATAGTCGTACTCTGGAGCAGGATGTGCCACGCTTAACTTACAACTAAGCTTTTTCTCAAGGTATTGATGAAGCGCATTTTTTTGGCACGCTGTAAATCCGGGGACCACAAACGTACCTGTGTTATTAAAAGAGGTGTTAATATTATTCCAGAGATCAGGATGTTCCAAAAAATATTCTTCCAACTTATCTTCTGTCATTTCCACTCAATCCTTTATTATAGTCTGTAAGCTACAAAGAGCGTAGTTTTCTGCATAGCATATTGCCGTCGTCAGCCTCTTTTGTCCACGATTAGAAAATGGATGTTATGTCGCTACTTTGTCCGCATGACGGCCAACGCCGCATTCTGCACATCGACATGGACGCTTTCTACGCCTCCATTGAGCAGCGCGATGATCCGGCTTTGCGTGGTCGTCCGCTTGCGGTCGGCCGGGAAGAAGCGCGTGGGGTCGTGGCGGCCGCCAGTTACGGGGCGCGACGGTTCGGCGTGCGGTCGGCCATGCCATCCATAGTGGCGCGGCGCCAATGTCCCAATCTGATCTTCGTGCCACCGCGCTTCGAGATCTATCGCGCCGTCTCGGCGCAGATCCATGCGGTGTTTGCGCGTTATACGCCGTTGATTCAGCCGTTGGCCTTGGACGAAGCGTCGCTTGATGTGACGGACCACCTTGAGGGTTTCGGGTCAGCCACCGCGATCGCCGAGGCGATCCGCGCGGACATCCGAAAGGAGACGGGTCTGACCGCTTCGGCCGGCGTGTCCTACAACCGGTTTCTGGCGAAACTGGCTTCGGATCAGAACAAGCCTGACGGGCTGTTCGTCATCACCCCGAAACAGGGTCCGGTGTTTGTGGCGGCCCTGCCGGTCGAGAAGTTCCACGGTATCGGTCCGGCGACGGCCAGAAAGATGCACGCCCTGGGCATTCAGACAGGTGCGGATCTGCGGGCGTGGCCGCTTGAGGCCCTGCGGGGGCATTTTGGCAGTGCTGCCGAGTTCTATTACGGGATCTCTCGCGGCATCGACAACCGGCCGGTCAATCCGGATCGCCAGCGCAAATCCATCGGCACGGAAACTACCTTCGAGCGCGATGTGGCCTCTCAGGATGAGCTTCAGACAGCGCTTGAGACGATTGCCACCAAGCTCTGGGCAGCCTGCACGAAACGTCAGCTGACTGGCCGCACCGTGACGGTGAAGGTGAAATACGCCGATTTCCAGCAGGTGACCCGTGCCCGCTCAGTGGCCGATCCGGTGACGGATGAGCGCGAGCTGGTGACGCTGGGGCGTCTGGCGCTGCAGACGCTGTTTCCGCTGGCCAAACCGGTGCGCCTCATAGGGCTGACGCTATCGGCCCTGGTCGAGGATGAGGCGACGCATGGGGCTCAGCTGGCGCTGTTTGCAGGGCGCTAGGGGACGTTCGGAAAAGGAGAGACCCTCGGGTCTCTCTTTCCGTATGCCCTTCAGGACGCGAGCGTGTCCTTGAGCGCCTTGGCGGCTGTAAAGCCGAGGCTGCGTGAGGCGGCAATGTCGATCGTCTCACCTGTCTGCGGGTTGCGTCCCTTGCGCGCGGCGCGCTCGCGCAGGTCGAACTTGCCGAAATCCTTTACCGCAACGGCATCGCCTTTTTTAACCGCACCGGTGATGACCTCAAAGGTCGCGTCCAGCGCCTTTCTGGCGTCGGCCTTGCTCAGATCCGCACGTTCGGCGATCGCCGCGATCAGATCGGATGTGTTCATGAGAGTCTCTCCAGTTCAAAAAGATGCCGGGCCCATCGACGGGACGGCTTGTCGAAACCGCCACTATGACCGAAAGGGCTTAACGCACCACCACCAGAGCGGCATGGCGCCACGGCGGGATCGTCACGATCGGTGCGACTGGTGCCAGACGCATCTCAGTCGCACGCCTGACGGCTACGACTGTTCGTGCGCCTGGTCATGGGGACGCGGGCCGCTCCGAAAGGACAGAGAATGAAGAAGAGTTTCCCAGCCCTGCTTGCCGTGGTAGCGGCCGCATCGGGTAGCGTGGCCCTGGCGGCCGGGCCGGTCGAGCGTCCCATGGGGGGCGGTGTCGGCTCCGGACGGGCCGAGGTGGTTTCAAAGACCCGCATCGCCACGACCTTCGAGGCGACGTCGGACAAAAGCCTGACGGCGCTTCTCGACGAGGGCTATGCCATCACGTCGGCGACCGGCGATGACGGTCAGATCGTCTATCTGGTCAAAAAAGGACATGAGGGCGAGCTTTCGCACTGGTACCGCTGCGAGCTGATCGGCGACAGCAACGGAAACGTGCGTCTGGGCCTGAGTCATCGTGCGGCGTCTGACTGCAGGGCGTTGAACTCATGAGCCTCGACACCAAAGGGCCATTCCGCAAACCGACCCAACAGTTCATCGACGCCATCAAGACGGGCCTTCCGGGGCAGTTCGCGGGCGTGCAGTCCAGCCGGGCGGACACGCAGGATGACGATGACGAGTTTGAGTCCGAAGAAGCTGCCGACTGGATCTACCTTAAAAACGGTTTTGCCGTGAAAATCGGCTATATCTCCGAAGATGACGACCGCGTGTTCGACATCATTACCGGCGAGCCGGGCGATGACGAGACGCTCGATGAGGAGTTCGGTGAGGGTGATGACGCGCCCGCGGAACTGGAGCAGGCGACGCTCGATGAGCATGTCGCTTTCCTGCGTGGAGAAGACATCTCAGACTGATGCCATGGGGCGCGTTCGCCGCGCCGCGATGATCTGATCCCAGATGCGGGCTCGCGACGCATGGGGCGCACGGTAGGTTGCAGCCCTGATCTCGCCGGCCAGTGTCTCCGGATTGAGCACATACTCTGCGAGCATCGGATCGGTCTCGGCCGATCCGGTCAGCACGACACGCGACACCACCTGAAAATCCAGAGCAACCGGCGCCGTCACGGCGCGCACGGCGGCACAATGCCCCATGTTCTGATGAAGGGGACTGAGAACAAGGCGTCCGTCTTTCTCGCACCCCACGCGCTGGCGCCACCAGCGATCCGCCGGATGACCGGAAAGCCGTCCGGCGTAATGCTTGGTCTCGATCACCATGACGGCATCGGGGAGCAGAACCAGATGGTCGATCTGGGTAAAGCCTGACCCGGTCACACTGGGAAAATGCACGTCATGCAGGGTCGGGAGACCGCACGACGCAAGGGTCTCGGCGACGATGCTCTCGCCTTTCGCGCCCTTGATGTCGGCGCGCAGCGCCTGCCACGCGGCATGGGCGCTATCGGTTCGCACGCGGCGGCTTGGCGCGCCCTTTGGACGGCGCTGGATCCGCACCATCAGAGAGACACGATTGAAAGCAGAGGGTAGGGGGCGGGCATGAGGTCTCCTTTCCGGGGTGGCAAGGGAGAGTCTGTCATGCCCGCGTGCGACTGTGTCTGTTTCAGACACAGCGAAAAAAGGTGTTCGAAAAGGAGGCGGTCAGCCCTGTTTCTTCGGGCGTCCGCGACGCGCTTTGACGGGCGCGTCCTGCGGAGCCTCAGCCGCCTTCGTGGGGCGCGTGGCGCGCGTCTTCGCCGGAGCGCTGGTCTTTTTCGCTGCGCTGGCGGCGACCTTTACGGGTTCCGCCTTCTTCTTCGCAGGCCCTCTGGTCGTTTTTGCCTTCGGTTTGGCGGGCGTCACCCGTTCCTTCAGCACAGGCGATGCCTTGAAGCGTACTGTGCGCCCGGCCTCGACCCAGACTTCCTCGCCGGTGCGTGGATTGAGAGCTTTGCGCGCAGAAGTCTCGCGCAGGGTGAAGGTGCCGAAACTTGGCAGGGTAAAACTGCCGGTCTCTTCGATCTGGTTGACAATTGCCTCGATCAGGTCCTCGGCCGCCTTGTTTGCGGCAACCCCGGTGCTCTCCATGGAATCTTGCAGCACTGCTGCAATGAACGCCTTGCTCATATCGTCTTCCTGTCCTGTACGGCTCGCATTAGGCTTTGGTCATGCCACAACTCTGGTGAAGGGGTCACTATGTCTCCACGTTGATGAGACGGCCCGCATAGGAGCGCTCGTCACGCAAACCGACGCCGGAGATACTGGAAAGTTTTCCAGGTCAGGACGGGTAACTGGACGACACGGAATGCCACGTTTACTGACTTTACATGCGGGGGCGCGAAAATCGTGCATCGATCCGAATAAACAGCTTCGAGATACCAATGTGAGCATGATCTTTTCTGTGCCAGACAAACTGCACGCCCCGAGCGAAGTGCTTGTCGAAGCATTTAGCGAGAAGATCGTGCGCGTGGATCGACACGATGTTGCTGATCCTCTGAGCGCGGATATTCTTTGGACTACATGGAACGCGGACGCGGATCCGGTCGAAGGAACGGCGCTGTTTGTCTCGCCCATCCGAGGTCGTGCAGGCGCGCTGGAGTGGGAGCTGGAATTGGCT
The DNA here is from genome assembly GCF_002409645.1 of Acetobacter sp. UBA5411. Lineage (GTDB taxonomy): Bacteria > Pseudomonadota > Alphaproteobacteria > Acetobacterales > Acetobacteraceae > Acetobacter. Next base: position 2,436 of record NZ_DHNR01000024.1, on the reverse strand, counting down.
ACGCTCCTGCTTGGTGGTGAGAGCATCGTGCATTGGAGCACCACGGTCGCGCAGGAGGATACCGTGGCAGAAGTATTTCGTAATGGGATCGAAGTTATCCAATTGCAAGAAAGCCGCTAAAACATCCTTTTCAGTCGCACGCTGTCCTCTGACACTAGCCATCAACACCCGGATGGAGGTCAATGTGATGATTGTTAATACGAACACTGAACAGAATGAGATCAGGCGGAGTTCATCGTTTCCGTATGGAGTATGTAAACGCGCGCGTCTTGCAGCCTTCATCTCCCTGATCATCTGTAGTTCGGCAACGGCGCAAACACCCGACAAGGCTTCCTTCCAGCAAGCTGGAGGAAAAGCTGAGCAGCCTATGACTGATATAGAACATGCTGCTCTCACACCCTACACACTGGACTATATTCATGTCAGTGATCAAATGACGGCGGCAGGGCAACATTTTACGCGGTCAGGATGGAACGCGTTCGTTGATACGTTCATTCGTGATGGAAATATCAGCTCCATTCAAAAGGGAAAGCTTGCCTGCGAGGTTCGCGATGTTCGCAAAGGTCCGGAAAGCAGGAATGGCTTCCAGCTCACCTTTGCTCAGAAATGTCTGGCGACTGACCATTGGAGCGAACGCCGGTTTCAAATGAATGCGAAGATCATACGCGGGGCGGACGGACGGCAGCTCATCTCTGAGCTGACGGTCAGAGACGTCAGTTAGGCATCGAAGCCGCTATCTAAAACGAAAGTTCAAAAGGAAGACACGCACGCAGAAAGCCGCGCCATAGGCCGCTGTAGCGCCGCAATGATCCGCCCCTGCGGGGCCGCGCTGTTCGCGCGTCATTGCCCCACCACAGCGTCTATGCCCGCGGGGATGGAGATTATAATGGAAAGGATATTCGCCATGGGCGTTACCGTTACATCTTCCATCATCGTCGCCGGACACCCGGACAGGCTGCGCCAGATCGACGCGCGTCTCAAGACAGGCGACGACGCCGTGGAGGACGTCATCTTCGCCGAAGACGGTTCCCTTGAAATCGTCTGCTACAACGGTGTGGGGGGCCTTCTGCGCTACCACGGCGATCGCATCGCCGCTGCACATCCCGACGTCGGCGTGCGAGGCTTCGAGTTCTATGATTGCAGCGACGACCCGACGCTGGCCCGCTGGGAGCGCGGCCAGTGCGTGTATTTCTGTGATCTCTACGGCGTCTTTTCCTGTGGCGGCCCAGACGATCACCAGCCCCTCGTGCGTCTGTGGCATCAGGGGGACGGTGTTGCGCAGGCTGTCACAGACTGGAATCTGACAGGCAATTTTGGTGCGCTCGAGGGCCATGCCGAAATTGCACCCCGCTGGCATCATCTGGCCAGTAGCGGTGCGCATCTTCTGCTTCGCAGGCCCTCGAAAGGGCAGGCCGATGGCGTAGCCATCTGGCTCGAACCTTGGGGCGGGCAGATCAGCTTCATACAGGCCATCGACGAACTGGGCCTGTGCCGTAATCCGCGCCGCGAGAGCATCGCGTGGGCGTCGCGTCGCTTCCCCGAAATCCGCAGTGCCCTGCGCAACGTCTGGCGGGCCGAAGCCGATACGAGGCGACGCGGACGTCGCGATCGGAACCTATGGAAGCGTCTGCGCCGACGGGCGGCCGAAACGGGACGGTCTGCCATGGATCTGTTCTGCCGAACCGACCCCGACCGGATTCCGTTCTGAAATTACTCCAAGGCGTCGAGAGATTAGTAACATAATCAACCGAAACCAGTAGCGACACGATTAGTATAGTAGTAATATCGTGTCGCTTTCGTGCAGATTATGTATTGGTCCCGCACAGGTTTGGTTGCGCGTATATTTATAAAAAGATGATGTTTCGGAGATATAAGAGGATGACCACGCCAGATACACTCACTTTCGATAAAATCGAGACGTTCTCGAATAAACTGCTTCGCTGCGGCGTCGCCGGTATTGTTGGCGCGATCGCGCTGACCGGTACACCGGGTGCCGCCACGATTGGCGGTGGTAACGCTGTCGGACTGCGAATGGTCATCAATATGGTGGGTCTGCTCGTCGTGGCGGTGTGCTTCTTCCTGTCGAACAAGGCATCGGCAACAGAGCGTATGGACGGCACAGCTGTGCTACTGTCCTTTATCGGAATTGGTGTCTATGTCGCCGCTTTATTAAGCAACTTCTATTTTGTGGGATTTTCCGCATTCTGAAAAAAACAGAAAAAATGAAGAATGTTCGGGGGCGCCCTTCGGGTTCGTTCGCAGGCTCACTCGTTCACTCAGCTGAGCTAGGGCGGCGAAGCCGCCAAGCTCAGTCGAGCCACCTTACGGTGTCTCGCCCCTTTCGGGCTTAGGTTCACCGCCGTTCTTTTCCGCTGGCGTCAGGATGTTTCGGGTGGGTGAGGTCGAGGACGGCTCCTCAACCCCTCTGACACGGCT
>NZ_DHNR01000028.1:29408-151951 GCF_002409645.1 Acetobacter sp. UBA5411 | reverse complement strand
CTGCGCACCATGACGCTCCCGGACATGTTCATCGACCATGACAGCCAGTTCGAGCAATACAACGTCGCACATCTCAACGCCCCCTATATCGTCCAGACAGCGCTCCAAGCGCTGGGGGTGAGTGCGAGCGAACAGATCGCCTGAGATGGCGAAGCGCCGCGTAGACCAGCTCCTTGTTGATCGGGGACTGGTCGAAAGCCGCACGAAGGCGCAGGCTCTCATCATGGCGGGGCTTGTCTACACAAGCGACCGTCGTATCGCGAAGGCTGGCGACCAGATTGCCGAAGATGCCCCTCTGGCGCTCAAGGGGCAGGATCACCCGTGGGTTTCGCGGGGTGGCCTGAAGCTCTCCCATGCACTGCCCTTCTTTGGTTTTTCTGCTGAAGGTCGAATTGGTCTGGATGTAGGGGCGTCCACTGGCGGCTTTACCGATGTGCTGCTGACCAATGGCGCGAGCAAGGTCTATGCTGTCGATGTCGGGCATGGCCAGTTGGCGTGGAAGCTGCGTTCCGATCCTCGTGTCGTGGTGATGGAAAAGCAGAATGCCCGGGCGCTGGACGCCACGCTTATCCCCGATCCCATTGGGGCAGTGGTGTGTGACGCCAGCTTTATCGGTCTGCGCACGGTGCTGCCTGCCGCGCTGTCACTCACCACACCAGATGCATGGGCTGTTGCGCTGATCAAGCCGCAGTTCGAAGCGGGGCGTGAGCATGTGGGAGCGAAAGGCGTCGTGCGCGATCCCGCGATTCATGAGCAGGTCTGCGCCATGATTTCCGACTGGTGGAAGACCCTGCCGGGCTGGGAAGTGCTGGGCGTGGAAGCCAGCCCGATTACTGGCCCGGAAGGGAACCGTGAGTTTCTGATCGGCGCACGCCGGACCGGGTGAACGAGGGATGCTCGCCGTCCCTGAGCCTTTCCGAATGGCCTGAAAAGAGCCGTCTACGCGACTATCTCCTCGTGTACCGTCGAACTTCCACGGCCTTTCGGCCATCGACGGTGAAACCACAGCCATTGCTCAGGTTCTGCCTTGATCCAGCCTTCAAGATGCGCGTTCACGGCCTTCATGATCGACAACTGATCAGCTATGCGCTCGCCAGTGGTGGCAAAATCCAAGGCAGGCTCACACACCAGCCGGAACCGGGCCTTGCCGATCCGCACGACATGGATCGGCACAATATTGCGCTGAAAACGTGCGGCAAGCTGAGCGAGGGCAGGGGCCGTCCACGCCGTCTGTCCGAAGAAGGGAACGGCGATACCGTCATTCATCTTCTGATCCACCAGCAGTCCCAGCGTGCCGCCAGCGCTCAGATGGCTGATGATGTCTCTCGCACCTCGCGCTCCCTTGGGGAACATCTGTGTTCCGTGTCCTGCCTCGCTGCGAAGCCGCTGGATCAGACGTTCGATCACCGGATTTGACGACGCCCGGTAAACACCGCCAACAGGCAGCCCCAATGCTCCAGCGATGGGCAGAATCATCTCCCAGTTGCCGAGATGGGCCGAGAAGAACAGGGGCGGTAGGCCGTTTTTTCGCGCAGCCTCGATATGTTCCTGCCCTGAAATCTCCCAACCCGGTCCAGTCAGAGTGCATTCCATCTTTTTGAGATGGGAAAACTCTCCGACCACACGCCCAAGATTATTCCACGCTCCCCGGACAATTCTCTTCTGCTGTTTTCTGCCCATATCGGGGAAGGCAAGTGTGAGATTGCTTCTGGCTACCCGCGAGACAGGCAAAAGCGGACCAATGGTTCCTGCGAGAAGGCCGCCGATGCCGGATGACAGCCCAATACCGAGAAGACGCATCAGTCCAACGCCACCGTTGAGCGCCAGCCCGGTCAGATAACCGCCAATGCGATCTCTGCCGGTGGGCACAGTGATGGATGTCATGAAGGAGAAAAGAGCCCGAGGTCGTCTGCCGTCCGCGCATTCAAAATGTGCGTCCACGGCCTGACAGAAGACATGTCTCCTGTCGGGAACTGCCTGAAACGCATGAAGTGTCACCTGATAAGAGGGATCGGGGAAATATCATCCCGTGACTGACAGCTCTATCAGGTCAGAGGTGGAAAGGGCGTAACGAATGGTCTCGGAACTGATGTCCTTTGTCGCTGAGAGCGGCATCGAGATTACCGACGACGAAGTTTCTCGAACTGGGCCATGACTTTTCCGCGTCTTAAAGGGGACAGCCGCTGAGTCCAGAACAGGCCGTTCAACTGGTCGATCTCATGCTGATGACAGGCAGCACGCAGTCCTTCAGCCTCTTCGACGTGTTCAATCCCTTCGAGATCCAGATAGCGCACACGAACGCGGGCTGATCGCTCGACCGTGCCGGTGACGCCCGGCATGGAGATACTGCCTTCATCCAGACGGATTGTTTCCTTGGAGGCCTCGATAATTTCCGGATTGATGTAGGTTTGCGGTCCCGGTGCATCCGGAAGCTCCAGCACGACAACACGCTGTGCAACACCGATATGGGGAGCCGTGATGCCTATTCCGGGCGCAGCGCGCATGGTGTCGAGAAGGTCCGTGGCCAGAGACCGAAGCGCCTCGTCGAAACAGGTGACGGAGTCGGCGACGAGACGCAGCCTCTGATCGGGGAACATCACAATCGGACGCAGGGCCATATCGGTCTCTATCTGGAGAAGGTGAAGAAGAGTGCTGTGTAATGGCGGAGCATCCAGGTGGGCAATCCTCGGATGAGCCGCATCGGCTGCCGATTTTTCTCCATTTTCCCCGCTGTCCGTGGTAGGAGGCCGCCTTTACGACTCTTTTTTGATCAAACAGGAAGATACAAGGTTATGAGCGACACGGACTTCGCGCTTGACGCCGCCGACCGGGAGCGGATTCTCGCGAAGTCGGCGCTGTTCTCACCGCCGCCGATCCAGCTTGCCGATGGTCGTCGCGATCTTGTCGGGCTGTCGCGCGAGGAACTGACCGAGGAACTGGTCGCCATTGGCGAGAAGCCGTTCCGCACCAAGCAGCTCTGGCACTGGATCTATCATCAGGGCGTAACCGATTTCACGAAGATGACCAGCATCGCCAAACCGCTTCAGCAGAAACTGGCGGAGCGGTTTATCGTCGGACGGCCTGACCCGGCTGTCGTGCAGACCTCGCAGGACGAGACGCGCAAGTTCCTGTTCCGCTTCCGTGACGGACAGGAAGCCGAGACGGTCTATATTCCGGATCGCCGCGAGGATCGTGGCGCAGTGTGCATTTCCTCGCAGGTAGGTTGCACTCTCTCCTGCACCTTCTGTCATACCGGTACGCAGAAGCTGGTGCGTAACCTCGGCGCTGCGGAAATCGTCGGTCAGTTTATGGCCGCACGCGATTCCTACAACGAATGGCCCAGCCCGAAAGGCGATACGCCGCGTCTGCTGTCCACCATCGTGCTGATGGGTATGGGCGAGCCGCTCTACAATTACGAGAACGTGGCCAAGGCCATGCGGATCATCATGGACGGGGAGGGGATCGGCCTGTCCCGTCGTCGTATTACGTTGTCCACGTCTGGCGTCGTACCGCTGATGGACCGCTGTGGCGATGAACTCGGTATCAACCTCGCGGTGTCGCTGCATGCCGTGCGCAATGATCTGCGCGACGAGATCGTGCCGCTCAACCGGAAATATCCCATTGAAGAGGTGATCGCGGCCTGCCGCCGTTATCCTGCGGCGAGCAACGCACGGCGGATCACGTTCGAATACATCATGCTGCGCGGCATCAATGACAGCGAGGCAGACGCCCGTGAACTGGTGCGCCTGATTCGCGGTATTCCGGCCAAGGTGAACCTGATTCCGTTCAACGTCTGGCCCGGCAGCGACTACAAGCCGTCCACGCGCGAACAGCAGGCGAAGTTTGCCCAGATCGTCATGGATGCCGGTTTTGCCTCTCCAATCCGTACGCCGCGTGGGCGCGATATTCTGGCGGCCTGCGGGCAGTTGAAGACCGCCAGCGAGAGAAGTCGTCCTGTCCGGGAGGGCATATAGGACGTCGCTAATCGGAAAGTGAGATTTCTTTCCTGAAAATGTAGAACTTGTCACTTGTATGGAGTGGGGTGAAGACCAATCTTCCGGACGCCTCTGCAGGATCGACGAGGTCACAGACCTCCGGGAGATTGGATAATGACTTATTTTGCTCACCTGACAGATCGGACGGTGATAGCCGTCAGAGGTGAGGACCGCGTCAGGTTTCTTCAGGGACTGGTTTCCAATGATGTGGATGCTGTGGAACCAGGAAAAGCGGTCTGGGCCGCTCTGCTCACGCCGCAGGGACGCTGGAAAGCCGACTTCTTCATTATCGCTGATCCTGACGAGCCCTGCCTCCTTCTCGACTGCGCCGCCTCGCAGAGTGCCATGCTGGTCGAAACCCTGTCGAAATTCCGCCTCCGCTCGGATGTGAGCATTCAGGAAACGCGCCTTGTCGTGCATGCGGCGTGGGGTGGTCTGCCTGATGTCGCGACTGTGGAAAATGCGATTGTCGTGCCGGACCCGCGCCTGCCGGAAGCGGGTTGGCGGCTTCTCATGCTGGAACCATCAGCCGCCGCGAAAGCGGATGCCGTGGCGTATGATCTGCATCGGCTCGTGCTGGGGCTGCCAGACGGTGTCCGTGATTGTGAGCCTGAAAAGACTCTACTGCTTGAGGCCAACTTCGATCTGCTCAACGGCATCTCTTGGACCAAGGGCTGCTACATGGGGCAGGAACTGACAGCACGCACCCATTATCGCGGGCTGGTCAAGCGTCGGTTGGTGCCCGTGGCGTCCGAAGCCGTGCTGCCTGCGCCGGGAACGCTTGTGACCGCCGATGGCCGTGAAGTGGGGCAGATCCGTTCGAGCCACGATCACTGTGGTCTGGCGTTTCTCAGGCCCGAGGCGGTGAGCCTCCATCTTGAGGCGGAAGACCATCGGATTGTGCCGCGTGTGCCAACATGGTTTACCACTGTGCTTGCAGCAGAGAAAAGCAGCCAGACTGCTGGTGTGGGAGAAGCGTCATCGTGAAAAGCGTTCGTCAGGAAACCGTCCGTCCAACGGCTGAGGCTGTTGATCGTGAACTGGAACGCATCGCCTTTGATGCAAACGGTCTGGTCTGTGGCATCGCTCAGCAGCATGACAGCGGCGAAGTGCTGATGGTCGCCTGGCTGAACCGGGATGCACTCCGGGAAACATTGCTGACGGGGCAGGTCTGCTACTGGTCGCGTAGCCGTCAGTCGCTGTGGCGCAAGGGCGAGACGTCCGGACAGGTGCAGAAGCTGGTCGAAGCCCGCCTCGACTGTGACGGCGATGCTGTTCTGTTGCTGGTCGATCAGACTGGCGTGGCCTGCCACACCGGACGGCGTAGCTGTTTCTACCGGCAGTTTGGGCCGAATGGTCTGGAAACGATTTCGGACCCGCTCGTCACACCGGAAGCGCTCTACAGTCACTGAGACCGAGCGCAAAGAACGAGGACGTCAGTTGCCGACGGCATCCTTTTCGCCCATTCTCGATCGGCGCTGCGCTAGACGGAAGTGAGGACGTTCATGCTGTCAAACGAGATCAAGGAACCGTCGGGTGAACTGACCATCCGTGTCATTGCCATGCCGAGCAATACGAACGCCGCAGGTGATGTTTTCGGTGGCTGGGTCATGTCCCAGATGGATCTGGCGGCAGGTTCGGCAGCGGGAATGCGGGCCGCCGGGTCAAAGACCGTGACCGTCGCCATTGATGGCGTGTCCTTCCTTGCCCCGATGGCGGTTGGTGATGAACTGTCGGTCTATACGGACATTCTCAAGGTTGGCCGCACCTCCATGACGATCGGTGTGCAGGCATGGCGACGGGTTAGGCAGTCACATGAGCGGCAGCTAGTGACGCACGGCAAGTTCGTGTTTGTCGCTGTGGGTGAGGATAATCGCCCGATGGAGATTCCTGCAGCGGCAGGGTAGAGCTCTGGGGCGGGTGTGTTGAAGCGTCTGCTATTGGAAACGGGTGACCGAAAGGAGCCGTCCGCAGCACTGATGCTCATGGTGGATGGCTACTGAACAGGTAACTAGACTTCCGGGGCTTCTGCACTGTTTTTTCCAAAGAATTGCCGGGTTAGTATGGAGCTAATTCGTTGGAACACCATAGCGCTTGAACAAAGCTTCGAAGAAAGCCTTCACATTTGCCTTGGCTTCTGGCGCCTGTAGTTCCGCAGCTCCAAAGCGAAAGACTTCATAACCTGCAAGTTTGAGTTCGCGATCACCTTGGACCATCTGTGCATAGCGTTGCACGTCGGCATTCCCTACGCCATCCGTGTAATGGTGCTTTCCGTCCACTTCGATGACAACCCGAACGCCGTGCCGGAGCAGCAACAGAAAGTCCATGCGAAAGCGCAGAAGTGCGTCCGGCCCTCGCTCCCTGATCGTACGAGGATCCCAGTGAAGCCATACTTCCGGTAGCAGTGCTGGTAAGTTCGGTATGGCGCTGTGGAATCCCTCAAAGAAGGCCTCGAACAACAAGGTCTGCGGCGGAGAGTTGTTCGGCAGGCTTTTTTTGAGACGTTTGTACAGCGAACGCTTGGCTTGCTCAGCATCAGCGATCTGCTCTGTATCACCCCACCACTCCTGCAGATCGCTCCAGCACAGTCCATCAATACCAATGGGACGGTCGTAGACGAGCACCTTATCCGCATTCGTGACGATCTCGACGTCATTATCCAAAGCATCACGGAAACGTAGATCGGGCTTGTCGGCTGAGGCAAAGATAAGATTCTTCGGGCGACTTTTGACTGCCGTATGTGACGAAACCATTGAGAAGACGGGGTAACCTCCCTCCGAATCAGTTTCACGCAATTCGACACCGCAGTCGCGCAGGGGCTCGTTAACACACGCTACGAAGTGGCGTTGCGCTAGCTCGTCGGGCCGCACATCGGCCGAAGCCAGTCCTTCAAGAAATAGCGCAAAGCGCCGATCGGAAGCGTCGTAGGCACCCAATTGGTCGAACAGCATTTCACATGACCAGTCCATTGGATTTCGGTGGACGTGCTGCTGAATGTCCGCACGCAACCCACTGGGTTTGTCACTCATTAAGTAAAACCAGTCATCGGTATCCAAGATCCACAACCGATCCAGAAGATCATCGAACCTGCGAGCATCCCCATACAACTCCTCGCCATTGAGTCTCCGAGCAACCTCACGCCGATAACGCTTGGGGATCGACGGCCCCTCTCTGTCGCTCCAGAGAAGATCCTGAATCTGGTTGCGTGTTGCAGCGTTCGGCGGACGGAAACCCAACAGCTTGCATGCAATTGCAGGCAGATCGGTGTCGGTCACTGCCTCAATGCTGGAGGCCATACGATCATGCTTGGTGCCGTCAGCGACAGGCGCGGGTAATCCCAATTCCTCGCAAAGCGTCGGCAGCGTAGGATGCGTGCCGACGTCCTTTAAGGCTATGATGAGCGGAGACAATAGAGAGCGAAGTCGCGTGTAGTCCATCGCCTACGATCCAAGATAGAAGTGGCATGGTGCATAGCAGCACGTCGATCTGAGCGAACACATCCTGCTGCCACTGCTTAGACGTACGATCACTTAGAGCGTTCGTGTCTTCGACGAGATGCCTTACATAGGCTGGCCCGTAACAGCATACTGGTCAAGGTCGACCTTGAGCGTGCTCTGGGGCCTTCACGGTAAGGACCTCATTGATCTGGTTTGGTTTTCAATGTGGGTGGTGGGAAGTGTATGCCTACTCCACGACAGGTTCTTCAGCAGAATTGCGAGAAAGCAGCAAGGAGAGAAGACGACCGTGTGAACGCAAACACTATCAGTTCACCGAATGTCCGTTTTGAAGGCGGAATCTGTCGTTCCGACAATCTGTTTTCACCATAAAAAAAAGCCACCTCGAGAGGCGGCTTTCTTACATCGTCCGTGAGGACAGCAATCAGGCAGCGAGAGCAGCCTGAGCCTTCTTCACGATTTCACCGAAGGTGGCGGCGTCATCGAATGCGATGGCTGCCAGAACCTTACGGTCGATCTCGATGCCAGCCTTGTCCAGACCGTTGATGAAACGGCTGTAGGTCAGGCCATGCTCGCGAACGGCAGCGTTGATACGCTGGATCCACAGAGCGCGGAATTCGCGCTTCTTGTTACGACGATCGCGATATGCGTACTGAAGCGACTTTTCGAGACGCTCAAGCGCAATGCGATAGTTCGTGGAGGAACGTCCGCGGAAGCCCTTGGAGAGCTTGAGAACTTTCTTGTGACGGGCGTGCGTCGTTACGCCCCGCTTAACACGTGCCATTTATAAAGTGCTCCTCAAGCCAGCCCGTAGGGGGCCCACTGCTTCACAGTCTTGGCGTCCATTTCCGTCATGGTCTGAGGACCACGGTTGGTGCGCTTCATCTTCTGCGAACGGTTGATAAGGCCGTGGCGCTTGTTGCCAGGACCGCAGAGCACTTTGCCAGTCGCGGTGATCTTGAACCGCTTCTTGACCGACGACTTCGTCTTCATCTTGGGCATTTCAGTCTCCTTGACGTAAGGCTGTCTTCCTCCCGAAGGATGAAAACAGCAAAGCACGGCCGGGCATGCCCCACAGGCCCGGACGCGTGAAGGAAAGGCGCTCTTACAGAATAGCGCCCCACTTTTCAAGCTCTTCCACAGGATTATCGTGCGTGTACGAAAATCATGCCGAAGTATCCGGCGAGTCACCCTCGGGATTGCGCACAGGGAAGCCCGGAATCGTTTTGATGACCCGTTTCAGATGCTCGGCCGTAATCAGGCGCGTGCACTCAAACTGACGTGGCGTTCCGGCATGGCGCGGACACCAGAGAAAATCCTTGTGGTCAAAGCGATGTGCCGGATCATTCCAACAGGAATTGCAGGCGTGCCAGTTCACAATGCGCCACGGCGTGTGAAACTCGTTGGTGGGATGAGTGAATCCGGCAATCATCACGACCTTGCAGCGCGCCGCCCATGCCAGCCAGGACAAGCCGCTGGAGAGGCCAATGAAGAACTCGGCGTGCCGCAACCACCGGACGCGCTCCGCCAGCGATCGATCACCCGTCTGGTCTTCCGCGCCATAGGGGATCTGGTTCCAGACAATGCCGGTTCCATGCACAGGTTTCTGGTCAATGCAGATCACCCGGTAACCGCAGTCTTTCAGATACGCGACGAGTTGCAGCCAGCCGCTCGGGTTGTTCCAGTATTTGCACTGGGAGCTACTCTGGGCGGCGATGCAGACATAAGGCTCTTCAATCGGGCGGGTAGGATCTTCGTCCGGCGCAATGACCGGAGGCTCTTCCGTCGGGTCGACCCCGAGAATATAGCCCGCAGTCCGGTGCAGACCGACAAGACGGAAATCAGTCGGCTGCCAGATATTGGCCTGATCGTCGAAAAACAGACCGATTGTATAGGTCGCGTAGAAGGTCTTGAGCGTTTCGCTGTTTTCGATCTCTTCCGGTGTGACGAGAGTGATGTGCGGGTAGGCGCTTTTGAACAGCGGGATGATGGGTGCCGCCATCACGCAGGTCACCTTGCAGCCATGCACCTCTGCAAAGCGGGCGACATAAGGAAACCACCCAAGCGTATCGCCCAACGTGCCGACTGGAAGCTGGATCAGGACAGGCTTGTTCCGGCAATCATAGTCATGGGACAGGATGAGAGTGCCTGCCTCATCATGAATCTGGATGCCGAAACGGACGTAGAAGCGCTTGGAACTGTTGACGTTGGCTCTGCCTGTCGTCGTTTCGAACAGAATGTTTCCTGTATCGAGATCCTTGAGACGAATCGTCCATTTGCCGTCCGGCAACGCCACCCGGCAACCTGCATTAAAATCGTAGCGGATCCCTGCCGGCCCTTCCTGCGTGGGAAGTTTGGCTGCACCGACGAACGCGCCTTTTTCGGGCGGTTTTTCCGTATTGCCGCTACCAGTGCTGGAAGCCTCTCCGGAAGAGGCGCTGGCCGGAGGAACAGGTGCATCCGTGACCGGAGCATCAGAGAGAGTGGCTTCTGTGGCAGACATACGGCTCTTGATAATCAGAGGGTTTCAGAATGCAGGCGTCTTAGCTGTTAAAGGGGGAATATTATAAGAAATAGATAATGACATGCTGAAACCCTGCTGACGTTAAGGTTCTCCGGCCGCTCCCGCGCTGCCGACGGCATCTCCGCCACGCCCGGATTGTCCGGCATAGGTGTGATAGGTGAAGGGCGCATTGTAAGGCGCGCCGACGGGCGCAATGAATTTCACGGGCATCCCGAAGAAATCAAACTGGGTGGCCCCGTTATTGGCGTCTCTGGGAATCTGCTGGGCTTCAATGGAAGGCAGCGGCTCGCCATGCGGCGTTTTGCGGACATCGAGGGAATAATGCGACTCTATGGTCTCATCGATGTCCTCGACAGGCACGTAACCATCCGGTGGAGGCGGCGCGCCTTCCTGCGATTCCAGTGACTTGGCTGTGGTCGCCGGGGCAAGCCTGCCGGAAGACAAGTCCGTCGGGTCGGCGGGGCGCGTCGTCGTCTTGTGTCGCGGCGTGTGCGATGCCGCGATGGCAGGATGACACAGTCCCGGCATGGCCAGAAGGGTAACGAGAGTAAGCCCGGCAGTCGTTTTTTCCAGAACCACTCTGAACAGGTTCCTGGGCGAAAGGGACGACCTCATGGCGGCGGGTGATAACATGGTCCTGATGCTTTCCTGCACGGCGATAAATCAAAGTCGGATGTATGACGCTTGCGGTCAATGAATGTTTCCGCAACCTTGCGCGAACGAAAGCGCTTATATTTATAAGTAGCAACACATGAGCCAGCTGGAACAGGATACCTTCCGATGACCGTAAGCACAGGACAACAACTTGCTCCATTAGCTCTCACGGATGGACAGATCCTGGAGCTTGAAAATGCGCTGAAGCAGGTGGAGGCCGGACGTGGCGTTCTGGTCCGTATGGCCGACCTGATGGGGGGAGCCGTCGGGCATGCCACCCGACTCGGCCTGCGCGGACTGGGGATGACGCCCCGTGTGCAGGACAAGCTCAAGGGCATTGCCGAGACAGCCATCGCCCGGTCATTCGACGTGGCGATTCTGGGGATGTCCGGGTCGCTGGATGCTGCTGCCAGCGGTGAGGCGACCGATCGGTCAACGGGCAAAGGCATGCGTGAAAAAGCCCTGCAGGCCGCGGTCGCCGTGTCAGGCGCGGTCGGTGGTTTTGCCGGACTTGCCGGTCTTGCGCCGGACATCAGCTTCACCACCCTGACCATCATGCGTGAGATCGCTCGCATTGCCCGTGAGGAAGGCGAGGATCTCTCTGATCCCGACTCCCGTCGCGCCTGTCTTGAGGTCTTTGCGCTGCGTGCCTTTCCCAATATCGGTGAGGGCAGGGAGAGCGAGTTGGGGTATTTCTCCGCCCGCACCGTGCTGCGTGGCCGGCCGGTCGTGATGCTGATTTCCGAGGTCGCGTCGCATTACGGACTGGCTTTGGGACACAAGATTTCGCTGCAACTGATGCCGGTCGCGGGTGCGCTCTGTGGTGCGTCGCTCAATGCGGCGTTCCTGGCCCATTATCAGGCGCTGGCACGGGCGCACTTCACCATTCGCCGTCTGGAACGCGAGCATGGTCCGACAGTGCGGGATACCGCAGTCGCTCTGCGTGATCTGGCGAGCACGCAGGACGCCTGATTTTAAGAACACTGTTCGGGCATTAAAAAGGGGCTTTCTTTCAGGAAAGCCCCTTTTTGTTTGCCGCCTGTCGGTGGGGACCAATCAGGACCGGTTATAGGTATCCTCAAGCCGCACGATATCGTCTTCCCCCAGATAGGCCCCTGTCTGCACTTCGATCAGGGTCAGAGGGATCTTGCCGGGGTTTTCCATGCGGTGAATGCAGCCCTGCGGCAGATAGATGCTCTCATTCTCGCGCACGAGGACCTTATCCTCATCCCGCGTCACCAGAGCGACGCCACCGACGACAATCCAGTGTTCGGCGCGGTGGAAATGCTTCTGCAGGGAGAGTTTCTCGCCCGGCTGAACGACAATCCGTTTGACCTGAAAGCGGTCATTCTGGATCAGGCTCTCGTAAAAGCCCCATGGACGATAGCAGCGGTTGTGACTTGCTGCTTCCGGTCGTTTCGCCTTCTTCAGTCGATCAACGATCTTCTTGACGTCCTGCGCCCGGTCACGATGCGTGACCAGCACAGCATCATCCGTTGTCACGACCACAAGATCATCGACGCCAGCGACCGCCGTCAGGTATTTCTCTGAACGAACGTAACTGTTCTTCGAATCTTCGATCAGCACGTCACCGACGGCGACATTTCCGGCCGTGTCTTTCGGGCTGATATCCCACAGCGTATCCCAGCTGCCGACATCGGACCAGCCGAGATCGGCGGGCACCACAGCGACATTGCTGCTTCGTTCGGCAATGGCGTAGTCGATTGAAATGTCCGGTGCAGTCTTGAACTCCTCGACGCCAAGACGTTCGAAGAAGAGATCACCTTTCTGGGCTTCAAAGGCTGCCCGCACGGCAGTCATGACTTCCGGAGCATGTTCTTCCATCTCGCGAAGCAGGGTATCTGCCCTGAAGACGAACATGCCGGAGTTCCACAGATAGTCACCGGACTTAAGGAAGAATTCGGCCTGCTCCTCATCCGGTTTCTCGCGGAAGGCCTTTACCGTAGAGATGCCCTCAAGTCCCGAAATCGTCTGTCCGACCTCGATATAGCCGTAACCAGTCTCCGGTCGTGTCGGTTTCATGCCGAAGGTCACGACTAGCCCTTGTTCAGCGCCGGCGACTGCATTCTGCATGGCGGTGTTCAGGGCTTCCGGTTTTGTGATGGCGGCGTCTGCGGCCATCAGCCAGAGGATGGCCTGCGGGTCCGTCTGGGCGACAAGCAGGGCGGCGGCGGCGATGGCCGGTGCGGAGTTCCGTCCTACCGGTTCCAGCAGGATTTTAGGCGACTCTATTCCTGCCTCACGCAGTTGTTCCGCGATCAGAAAACGATGCGCTTCATTACAGACGATCACGGGTGCTGAGAGGGAAATGCCTCGGGCTCGCAGGGCTGTTTCCTGCAAAAGAGACTGCGCGCTCAGCAAAGGCCACAGTTGTTTGGGAAAACTCGCACGTGACATTGGCCACAGACGGGTTCCCGACCCCCCTGAAAGAATGACGGGTATGACGGTCGAAGCATTTTTGTCTGCCATCTGGATCCCTGTTCTGCTCATGGCGAAGCCTGTTTCCTGGTGCATTTCAGACACGCTGCCTGAGGTCTGCCGCAAAGAAACACTTTTGTCGCAGGCCGTTGATTGCAGGAACCTAGCCCAACACAGGTCGGGATGAAATCCGTTCGTTCACAAATCCAGACGGATGAAAGGAAGTAATACCACCAGAGAGGGAGTTATTCTCATGCGGTGAGCAAAATCTTATAAATAGTGAAATGAGAAAAGTCTTATCCGCGGCGACGGACATGCTTCCCCGGCAGGCATCCGTGTTTGCTGTCCGTGTAATAGATGGCCCGTCCGACTGGAGCCAGCAGCTTTCCATGAGAGCCGATCGCGCCCAGTTTACGGCCATGCGTCATGATAACGGACCCGCCGGACAGACAGCCCTGTAGCGCCGATTTTCTGGTGTGATGTGTTTTGGTGTGCGGTACTGAACGCTGTAGTGGTGCGTGACTGCCAGGAGTGCGTGCTTGCGCCTGTGCTGAAACAATGACACAGGCCAGAAGCAGCATCCCCCCCGTTTTCGGCACACTGACTCTCAGGCTTTTTGCCTGGTTTAAGCAGCGTTCTGACAAACCGTATACGAAAGCCATAACAGCGCCCGAAAAAACGGCCGTCGGAAACTGACCGTGGGATGAGATCAGTTCTAACAGTATATCAAGAACGCGAACAAGACATGCGAAATGAGGGCGTTAATCCTCGTAAAGCACCTTTTCGGTGCTATTCGTCCTGTGGCGTTGCGCCGTTGACACGTTCGCGCAGCTCTTTTCCTGCCTTGAAAAAAGGTACGACTTTCTCGTCGACAGATACGGATTCACCAGTGCGCGGATTGCGTCCCGCTCTGGCTTCCCGTTTCTTGACAGTAAAAGCCCCGAAGCCGCGGAGTTCGACACGATCTCCGCGTGCAAGCGCGCTTGTCAGTTCGTCAAAAATCGTATGAACGATTAATTCAACGTCCTTGAGCAAAAGATGAGGGTTAGCCGCTGCTATTTCAGCGACAAGTTCGGATCTGGTCATCTCGCCTCCCCGCCGAGAGCTAAGGTTTCCAGATCGAAACTGCGCCGTCAATAGCTGCACGCGTCTGAGGCAGAAAAATGTCTGCATCAAGGCCGAGCCATGACATGACCCGTCCGCCAAACCAGCCAAAGATACGCCGTTTCAGACTGAACGTTTTATGCTCTTCACCAATTGTCACGATTTTGGGTTCACCGGACAGGCCTGCAGCTTTGCTTAACCAGTTTTGAGCATCTTCCTTACCGCCAATATTGTCGATCAGTCCCACTTTCAGGGCCTGTTCGCCTGTATAGGGGCGACCATCGGCAAGAGAGCGCACCTTTTCTTCAGGCATATGGCGCCCTGTGACGACCATGGTGACAAACTGGTCGTAAAGATTGCTGACAACTCCCTGAAGCATGACATGACCTTCGGGAGAAATCGGTTTGGTGAGGGAAGGCTGACCCTTTAGCGGTCCAGACACCAGTTCCTGCACATTGACGCCGATCTTGTTGAGCACCCCTGAGAATTCCGGCGCTTCCATCAGCACGCCGATAGAACCGGTCAATGTGCTTCGTTCGGCAAAAATACGTTTGGACGGAAGAGCGATCATGTATCCTGCGGATGCGCCCATACCCCGCATGGTAGCCACGACGGGTTTATTGTGAGCAAACCGCTCCACAGCATCATGTAATTCTTCGCCGCCGGTTACAGCGCCCCCCGGACTATCAATATCGAGAAGCAGCCCTTTGACGTTGCTGTCTTTGCCAGCATCGGCAAGGGCTTTTGTCCAGCGTGAGACATCTGAACCGATCATGCCGTGGACTTTTAACTGTACGAGGTGAGGCGTATTTATTATTCTGCCCCCACTATAAAGGCTCTCGCTTCTGGATTGCTGACCATATCGCCCTGCAATCATGATCGACACGGCAACAGCTGCGATCGCGCCAATCCGCCAGCGACGCAGTCTCCGCTTCTGAACAGAGTACGCCACAGTCTCGTCAACGCCTGAACTCATTACAGTTTATTCCAGCACAACACTAAAGGCTCATGGAAAACTGTTTCCATGAAGAAATCATAGGCATGACTTTAATGTGAGAAGTCATGCCTATGTAACAGGCTTTACTGAGCCTTGCGGCCACGACGGCGCGGCGCAGTGTCATCGCTCTCGGAAGAAGCGCTGGTAGCGCTGATCTTGCGGCCCAGACCAATTTCACGAGCAAGCGTTGAACGACGCTCGGCATAGTTGGGAGCAACCATGGGATAGTCTGTCGGCAGGCCCCAGCGCTCACGATACTGCTCAGGCGTCATGCCATAAGCACTCTGTAGATGCCGTTTCAGCATTTTCAGTTTTTTACCATCTTCCAAACAGACAATGTAGTCCGGGAAGACGGACCGTTTTACCGGAACCGCAGGCTGCAGTTTCTCGGGCTCTGGAGCGGCCTGTCCGGCGGTCTCAAGAGCCGTGAAAACGTCACGGATCAAAACGGGAAGCGTCTCTGCGGAGGCAGAGTTGTTTGAAACATGAGCAGAAACGATTTGCGCTGTCAGTTCGAGCAGGGGGGAAAGGGGTTTATTCTCAGACATAAAAAAACTCCGTTACACTTTTAAACAATTCAGCGCACATTTACAGAAAATCGTGTGGAGCCTATTCGGCTCTATCTGTTGAAATAATGAAGTATGCTTCCCGGTGCAAGACCTTCACGATATATTATGTTCAATAATTTCTTTAAACGAGGATAAAAGTCACAAAACTGCATGTTTCTCTGAATTGATATGAAAAATCACAGCAAACTATTTCTTGAAAAGATAGAAAAGAAAAACATGGAAAGCCAGAAATGGTTCGGATTTTTCTAACGTTACCTGCAAGTTTCTAAATTTTAGTTAAGCATATGATTGTGCATAAAGACGGACTGCAAAACATCGGGTCCATTTTGTTATTTTTTCGCTAATATCTGCAACATTTTCAATTTTTTAAGATTGTTTTTTTGGGCTAAGATGCCTGTCGAAGATTAGGTGGTCTCTATTCGTGGAAAAGATAATCTGTCGCGCTTATGTATTGAGAATATATATTTGCGCATAATGATATATTTTTATTGTGTTTGGTATTTCATTGCGATGGAATGGAAACAGGCAAGGTGGGATGCCCGAAACAGGTTTCGGGCAATGTAATCTTCTGGATTACTTGAACTTCTTCCACAGAAAACCGGCAATTCCGGCTACGATCATTACACCGACAATTTTCTTCAGGCCGCAGCAGCCCTTCTTTGCCGGAGCGCACCCGTCTGTCTTGCAGCAACTTTTGGCCATCGAACCATTCCCTGAAACGTCTGTTGTAAACTATGCGATATCGACCGTAGATACTCGTAAATACAGTCGATTCCGTAAATATAGCATGTCTGCTGGAAAAGCAATACCAGTCCCGGCATGACTGTTTTGTAATAATCGACTGTTAGGGAAGCCTTTCACAGAACAGGTGATCTCTTTGCGCCCTGATCCCGGAACAGGGACAAGTTTTTATGCTGTCATTATAGACTTCTTTTTACACAATGATTTGTAACCATAGGGTGATCGTAAATACTATTTTTTGTCATCTTTCCAAAAACGCTGCTCAAGAAAATAGGCGTGACTGGCGATGGTAGGGAAATTTTCTGTTTCACAGGCATAACCAGAAAACAGTTTCTTTGTTATCTGTGATAAGCGCAGAAAAGATGTAATTTTAATGTTTGTTTTTGAAAGCCTTTTGTAGTCGGCAGCAGATGACCTTCCCCCATTTTCCAATTGCGATCATCAGTAAATAGACAGCAGGCGTGGAATAAAGGGTGAGGAGTTGACTCATGGCCAGTCCACCCACGACGGCAATGCCTAGCGGACGGCGTAATTCCGCGCCGTAACCATTGCCGAAAATAAGAGGAAGTGCCCCTAATGCTGCTGCTAGCGTGGTCATCAGAATGGGGCGGAAACGGGTCGCGCAGGCTGCACGAATGGCGTCTGCAGGCTCCATCCCCTGTTGCCGTTCGGCATGCAGGGCAAAATCGATCATCAGGATTGCGTTTTTCTTGACGATGCCGACGAGTAGGATCACCCCGATCATGGCGATCAGCGAAAAGGATTGCCCGGACAGCCATAACGCCACCACAGCCCCGACGGCAGCGGAGGGGAGTGTGGATAGAATGGTCAGGGGATGAATATAACTTTCATACAGAATCCCCAGAGTGACATACATGGTGACGAGAGCAGCAAGGAAAACGAGAAGCTCATTCACTAGCGCTTTCTTGAAGTCACCCGCGCGACCGGTGAAGCTTCCGCGAATGGTGTCGGGCATGTGAATGGCGTTACTGACCCGTTTTATTTCCGCTTCTGCATCCGTCAGCCCTTTTCCTGTCGGAAGATTGAACGAGATCGAACCGGAGACAAAGTTGTCTTCGTGGCTGACCTGTAGGGAGGTGGGGCGCGTCACGAGATCAGCTACCGAGACCAGCGGCACCATGGTCTCAGCCGAGGATGAGACCGCTGACCCATTGGAGGCCCCTGCGCCGCCAGCCAGTCGGTTGGCAATCTGGTTTCGGAAAGACAGACGGTTCA
The DNA here is from genome assembly GCF_002409645.1 of Acetobacter sp. UBA5411. Classification (GTDB taxonomy): domain Bacteria; phylum Pseudomonadota; class Alphaproteobacteria; order Acetobacterales; family Acetobacteraceae; genus Acetobacter. The sequence goes on along the minus strand of NZ_DHNR01000028.1, from coordinate 134,237 downwards.
ACTCGGCTTCTCTGGAATCCGTTGAGCGTGGAACACGGATCGAGTTAGAGACAGTGCCGCCGCCCGCTGTTCCGCCTGCTGTTGAAACCCACAGCGTTTTCAGCATTTCGGGATTTTCCCGATACAACCGGTCGGCCTCCATCACGACATAATAGGTCGTCAGCGACGTGGAGATATTCGAGGCGGTGCGCTGACCGAACGCATCAAACAGAGCGTTGCCGATCAACTGCGGTGTAATCAGATAACGTGCGGCAACGTCGCGGCGAATGTCCACATGCAATGAAGAGCCATTATTGTGGATATTGGTGCTGACATCGGAAATGACCTTGCTGTGTCGCAGGGCTTCGCTAAGACGGGGCACCCATGTTGTCAGATCGTCCGCGACGTCGCTTCGGAAAACATAGGTGTAATTTCCCGTCTGCTGACGCGAGCCTCCACCGTTCACATCGCCCGAGTTGGAAATATGCGCGTCGAGGCCCGCAATGTTTGCGACATGAGACTGTATTCTTGCGGCTATGGTTTCTGGTGTGTCCTGTCTTGTGGATTTGTCCGTAAGAGAGGCGAATGCTGCCGATTCATTGGCTGCGTCGTCACCCGTAAATGCCACCACGGATGTCACTTCCGGATCCTGCATCATCGTGTTCACAACACGCCGGGTCTTGTCGGAAACGGCCTGAAACGAACTGGTCTGATCTGTGCTCAAATAGGCTGAAACCAGAGCGATGTCTTCCGGTGGCAGAATTGTCTTCGGCATGAAAACAACGACAGCGATTGTGGCTGCCAGACTGACGGGCAGGGAGGCCAGCACCAGCCAGCGATGACGAAGCGCGACGTCGAGTGACTGCATGTAAACGTGCAGCATGCCGTTCAGAATAGTTTCAACGCCATCGAACACCTGATGCACCCGACGAGACCATCCGGTGTGGCCGATGGTCGTTTCGCCGTGATGCACTTCAAGCAGGTAGGCGCACATCATGGGCGTCAGAGAGAGAGACAGGAAAAGCGAAATGGTGACTGCTGTCGTCAGCGTCATCGCAAATTCGAAAAAGATCTTTCCTGGAATTCCGGACAGCAGAAGCAGGGGCAGAAAGACTGCGATTAGCGAGATGGTGATCGACACCACGGTAAAACCGATTTCCCGTGAGCCGAGCAGGGACGCTTCCATACGGTCCATGCCGTCTTCCATGTGACGGGCGATATTTTCGACAACGACAATCGCATCATCCACCACAAATCCCGTGGCGATGGTCAGCGCCATCAGCGAGAGCGTATCCAGCGAGAAGTGCAGCAGGTGCATCACGGCGAGGGAACCGGCCAGTGAAACGGGCACCGTGACAGCCGGGATCAGGGTGGAACGCCATGAGCGGAGGAACGCCAGCACCACAATTACGACCAGCACAACGGAAATCAGAAGTGTGAGCTGGGTATCCATCAGGGCCGCGCGGATTGACCGGGACATGTCGTCGGCCAAAGTCAGTTTGACGTCACCGGGAAGCGCGCTCTGGATCCGGGGAGCATGCGCCCGGATGGCGTCGGTAACGTCAATGACGTTGGCACCGGGTTGCGCCCGGATGATCGCCATGACGGCGGGTTTGCCATTGAACCAGGCGGCCTCGCGCTCATTCTGTGGACCATCATGAACCGTCGCCACACTGGAGAGACGCACCGGACGGTCATTGCGATAGCCGATAATCAGATCACGATATTGGTCGGCTTTCCGCGCCTGATCGTTGGTGGTCAGCATCACGCGCTGCGTGCCGATATCCAGATAGCCCTTAGGGGTGTTGGCGTTGGCGGACGCCAGAGCGGAACGAATGTCCTCGAACCCGATGCCGTAATGATAGAGCAGATAGGGATTCATCTCGACGCGCACGGCGGGCTTGGCAGCGCCTTCCGGTTGCACCCATCCCACGCCGTGAATGCCGGCCAGTTGTGGAAGCAGTCTGGTCTCCGACAGATCACGCAGTTCGCTGAGGGGCCGTGTGTCGGACGTCAGTACGGCGACCATGATCGGATTGTCGGAAGGATTGGCTTTATAATATTGCGGCGTGTCGATCAGCGTGTTCGGCATGTCCTGACGCGCCGCCTGAAGAGCGGCCTGCACGTCACGGGCAGCGCCATCCACATTCCGGTTGTCATCGAAGAACAGCAGGATGAAGGATGACCGGTCCGTGGTGTCGGAGGTCATCTGTGTCAGCCCGGCAATGCTTCCAAGGCGACGTTCCAGCGGTGTCGTTACAGCGCTGGCCATCTGCTGCGGTGAGCTGCCCTGCTGGCTGGCGATGACATAAATAACGGGAACGGAGATATCCGGCAGATCGGCGACCGGCATGACGCGGTAGGACAGCAGCCCGGCGAACACCATCGCCAGAGACAGAAGAATGGTTGCGACAGGACGACGGATGAAGAAGGCACACAGATTCACCGGCGGCCTCTCCGGATCATGAGCCTTTGCTTCGGAAAGGTGCTTCGATAGAGGCGGCTGGTTTCAGGGGGGACACCCTGTTCGCCGTCATGAATGGCTCATCCGTGAGGGGCCTGACGTCTCTGATCATTCTACTCAAGGAACTGATACGCTGACAGATGAAGGGGCTCTCTGTACCTGTGGATGTAAGCTTTGAAAAGGTGGTCTTCATTTATGAGTGGTGCACAGGAGAGGCGCACTGTTCGTGATGACAGGCAAAGATGGTGATTTTGTAATAATATCCTTCATAATAGAAACTAATCACAATAAATATAATAAGTCTAAAAATATAAACAAAAGTATTTTTATAAACACAGAAAAGAATTATGAAATTGTTTTCTATAATATTTTGTGTAATGCATATTGCATATTGAGAAACAGATTGCAGGTAAGTGCTGACTTTGCCTGTGGCATTAAACAGTGAAGTCTCTGATGACCCTCTCTGATAATATTTTCACACGTCATCTGCGTAGGCTCTGTCTTGCCGGTATCGGGAGCGAGCTGATCCCGGCTTTCCTGCGCACCCGTCTGTTGAACATGTTGGGCGCCAGTCTTGATCCTTCAGCCTGTATCTGGCCGGACTGTCATCTGCGTTCAACCAACATTACGATGGGCCGGGAAAGCTTCATCAATGTCGGTTTCTTTTTCGATGGCGCGGCCCGACTGACGATTGGCAACAATGTCCGGGTCGGACAATTCCTTTCGGTCGTCACTGCGACACATGACGTCGGTCCGGCTGAACAGCGTTGTACTATTGAGGCAGTGCTGGGGGATGTCGTCATTGAAGACGGATGCTGGATTGGCCTGAATGTCACCATCCTGCCCGGCGTCACGATTGCCAAAGGCTGTGTGATCGGAGCGGGATCTCTGGTGACGAAAAGCACCGAGCCGAACGGTCTCTATGTCGGCTCGCCGGCCCGCAGATTACGCGATCTGCCACCCGGAAAGCCGAAGAAGGGAAAAGGCCGGACAGCGGAGCGGATGCCGTCGCCTTTCCCGTCCACTCAGCGGGCTGGGGCGACTGTTGAATAGCTCTCGGGAATGACGAAAAGTGTGTCGGGCTGCGGCGTCCGCTCAACGGAGAGCGCCCTGACCAAAATGCGTCCCTGCTGCTTCACCTGAAGCAGGATGCCGTCCTCTGTGTAACAGGCGTCGCTTTCATGGCCGTCCTGATCCGTCGTGCGCCAGACTGTACAAAGCTGACCGCTGACCATGTCGGTCCCAAGTTTCTTGAATGAACCCGGCGGCACCTGTCCCGGCAGGGTGAGTGTCGCACCCGGTGCGGGCATGACGCTTCGCCGATGGCCCAGAGTGTCCACCACAGTCAGCGTATGATCGCGCCAGGACGTCACCATATAGACGGCCGAGTTTTCAGGATCGATCCGCTGCCGCAGAGAAGCGACCTGCCAATGCATGTCCTGATGCACGGGCAGGGGACTTTGCGGCGACACCATTTCATAATGTACGCTCACATCCACGGAAGGCGTGACATAAGGCCCGTTTGCGGAGGGATCAGCCTCCTCTGCGCGGGCAGGGTGGCCGGAAAGCAGGACGCTCAGAGGCAATGTCAGCAACAGGAACGAAATGCGTCGCGCTATCGGGTTTTTCATGACGTTGCCTCAGGGCTGCCCGGCGGTATCCGGCGTGCTGGATGATGCCGGAGCCGGTGTCGCGGCAGCGTCTCCCGCAGGTGAAGATCCTGCTCCGCCCAAAGGTCCGGTTGAAAGAGCTGGCGCGCCAGCTCCCTGACCTGCGACGCGATGCTGATGGACTTCCTGATAGTCGGAAGGAGCGGCAAAGGCGGAGGCCGGGATGGTTTCGTAGGATACGGATTCTGCGGACAGATGTCCTTTGGCGCCATCAGCATCGACGCCATTTTCAGCCAGAATCAGGCCGTCCGTCGTTACACAGGCGGTGGCGTCGCCATGTCCGGACGCGACGCCCCATTCCGTGCAGGGAATGCCTGCAACAGTGCGGTTGCCGTGGCGCGTGAACTGCATGGAGACGTCGAGCAGGAACGGATTTCTCACACTGCCGCGTTGTTCAAGCTGGGTGAAAACCCGCTGTTTGTGCAGCAGGATCGTCACGGTCTGGGCAGTGCGGTTGAGGATGGTGGACGCCGAACCATCGGGGGCGTCGATACGCATTCTCGCACCCTCGGCAGTGAACCACACCTTCACCTGCTGCGGTTGCGGCGCGCCATCCGGCTGCACGCTGTAGGTGATGACGGCGTCTTTCAGCGGGGTGAGGGGCGGGTGATCACCATCGGCCAATGCTGTTCCGTGCATCACACCAGCCATCAGCGTCAGTGCGAGACATCGTCCCAACACGCCAGCTTTGTTTCCTGCATCAGACTTCCCGGTGACCTGTCGCATACGTCGAACAGTCCTCATTTCATGAACATTCCTGCGGACAGCACCCCATCTGCACCAGTCAGTCAACCACCCGCGAGACGGGTCTCTTCGCGTATCCGTCGGATTTCGGTAGCAATTTCGGCGGTGGAAAGGGATGTCCAGCGCTGTTCGGATCGGACAGCCTGTCTCAGACGGGTCTTGTAGTCGCTCGCGTCAATCTCGACACCACCGAACTGCGAGAGATGAGTCGTGCCGAACTGGGTGTCCAGCAGGTCAAAGCCAAGAAGGCGCAGTCGGGCGACCAGATGCACCAACGCGACCTTTGATGCGTCAGTCTCACGACTGAACATGCTTTCGCCGAAAAAAGCGCTTCCCAGTGCAACGCCATACAGCCCGCCGACCATCTCGCCGTCGTGCCATGTTTCGATACTGTGGCCGTAGCCCATCTCGTGCAGGCGGCAGAACAGGCTGATGATCGTTTCGCTGATCCATGTCGTTTCACGCCCCGGCGCAGGGGTGGCGCAGGCCCGCATGACGCCTTCAAAATCGTGGTCGGTCGTCACGGTGAAGCGGTCGCTCAGCGCGGTCCGGCACAGGCGTTTGGGAAGATGAAAGCCGTAGAGCGGCATGACACCGCGCGGATCAGGATCATACCAGTCGATCGTGTCAGGATTCTCGCTATTCCCCATGGGAAACAGTCCGACGGAGTAGGCTCCAAGCATCAGCTCCGGCGTCAGTTCGAGCTGGTCGTTCATGCCGATCCTTCTTTCCGTTTCACGCAGAGAGTTTCCGCCAGAACCGATGCGGCAGGAATGTTCTGCGTCATGCTGTCTGGACGACTCTCGTCCAGTCGGATGATGATATGTGACAAAGGAATTCTACGTAAGGAAATAGGTTCGGCTTCTGTCGGCAAAAGGAGCGCCTGTCATCATCTCGCTACCGCTTTATCACGAAACTGACAGCCTCTTGTCGTGTTCCCCTTACTCGCTTCATGATCCGGACCTGTTTAGCGTCCACCACTCAGTCTACGGAGTTTGTCATGTCTTCCTCTCGCACCCGTATCGTCCGCAGCGTTCGCCTGCCTGAAGCTGTGGAGGCGCGGATTGCGCAGGAATTCGATGCGCCTCCTCCTCCGAAGACGCCGCTGGATACGGCTGCCCTGTTCAAACTGGCGGAGGAGACGCAGGCGGAAGCTATGCTGGTGACGCATCATGCCGCGATCAAGGGTGACGCTGTCGCTAAAATTCCGGCCTCCGTGCGTCTGGTTGCGACCGTCAGTGTCGGGCTCGACCATCTGGATGTGAAAGCCATCCGTGCGCGTGGCATTGCTGTTTCCAACACGCCTGATGTGCTGACCGAGTGCAATGCGGATCTCGCCCTGCTTCTGATTCTGGCTGCTGCACGGCGCGCTGCGGAATATACGGCGCTGGTCCGGAAGGGCTGGGGTCGTGATCTGGCTATGGATGAAATGCTGGGCATGCGGATCAGCGGCAAGACGCTCGGCATTGTTGGCATGGGACGGATCGGGCAGGCCGTTGCACGAAGGGCACGGGGGTTCGGAATGACCGTGCTGTATAACAACCGGCGCCGTCTGGCTCCTGAACTGGAGCATGGTGCGACCTGGGTGGAAAATCTTGCGGACATGCTGCCGCGTTGTCAGATCATCACCCTGCATCTTCCCGGCAGCGACGAGACGGATGGCATGGTGGATCAGGCCTTCCTGTCACGGCTGCCAAAGGGAGCGATCTTTGTGAACGCGGCGCGTGGGCGGCTTGTGAATGAGGATGCCCTGATCGAGGCGCTGCGGAATGGGCAACTTGCCGCTGCCGGGCTCGATGTCTGTCGGAATGAGCCGCACCCTGACCCGCGACTGCTGGAACTTCCCAACCTGTTCATGACGCCGCATGTGGGAAGCGCCACGGTCGAGACACGGACTGAAATGGGTATGTTGGCGTTGGACAATGTCGTTGCCATGGCAGCTGGGAAACCGCTCGTGTCACCCGTGGAGGCATGAGCGGCGACCTGTTTCTGGCTGAAAACTGAAGATCTTCGGGTTTTAGTGTGCCTGCGACCAGAAAACTGGCTGGTCACAGGCTGTGCGGGGTTATCAGGCAGAGCCGGAAAGCATGCCACTCCGCGTGGACCGTCTGAAATCATCCAGAATTATTCCTGCATTTTCGACAGCGTCCGGTAGCGCCGTTACAGGAACCGGCATGGCGAAAAGATATCCCTGACAGGCAGTGCACCCCAGATCGTTCAGAATGCGTAACTGGTCGACTGTTTCGACACCTTCAGCAATGATCGCCATGTCGATGCTACGTGCAAGACGGATCAGGCCTGAGGTGATTTTCAGATCACGCGCGCTCTGATCAATGTTTTTGATAAAGCTGCGGTCGATCTTGATGTGTGTCAGAGGTAGTTCACGCAAATGGCTGATCGCGGCATAGCCCGTGCCGAAATCATCGAACGCAATCTTGAAACCATGTCGGGATAGTTTGAATATTTCGCGTCTTACCCGGTCTGATCGTGTTGAGCCGAGGAAAATGGTTTCCGTGATTTCGACTTTGACCCTCTCGCGTGGCACACCGGCTTCCGCAGTCAGATCGCAGAATTCCTGAGTCAGACCATCCGTGCCGAAATCCGCCATGCTGACGTTAAGCGTGACATTGCCGTTGTAATCGCCTGTCTCGATCCATTTGGCGAGATCGCGGATAACGGACCGTCTGACGAATTTGCCAATCGCCAGCCCGGTGCGGAAATCACCAAAGACTTCAGGGAATGAAACCGGAGTGAGAAGACCAAGTTCCGGATGATGCCAGCGCAGAAGCGCTTCACAGGCTGTGACACGGCCAAGGGCCAGATTGATGATGGGCTGATAGTACATTTCCAGCTCACCCCGGTCGGCGGCAAGATGAATCTGGCTCATCAGCAACTGATGATTTTTGGCCTTGAGGCCCATGCTCGGTGTAAAGGCAACGACACTCTGGCCACCGCGCTGTTTCGCCTGAAGCAACGCGATATCCGCGTCTTTCATAAACTGTTGACCGGATAGCGTCGTGCTGTCGAGAAATGTGTAGCCGATACTGGCCGACACGGACACGCAGGTCTCGTCAAGGACAATCGGGGCTTCAATGTCGCTAAGCAGATGCTGGAGATGATGCTCCACGCAGGTATCTGTTTCGGACATATCCATGATGATGGCGAACTCATCACCCCCCAGACGGCCGATGATTGCATCGGGGCCTGCAAAGGTTCTGAGCCGCTCGGCGACTTCAATCAGCACCCTGTCACCGGCGTCATGACCGTAGATATCGTTGACTTCCTTGAAGCCGTCGAGATCAATCCGTACCATCAGACGGGTTTCATCCGTCTCTATCGTCTGTTCGAGCGTAGCTGCCAGCCCTTCGGAGAAACCAATGCGATTCAGCGCATTGACCAGAGGGTCCTGCCGGGCAAGATGTTTCATCCTGTTCCGGGCTTCGATCAGAGGCGTGACGTCGAAACGATAGGCGACGTAGGAGAGGATTTTGCCGTGCTCGTCCTTGCGGGGGATGATGGTGGTGGCAACCCAGTACAGCGACCCATCTTTCGCCCGGTTGCAGATCTTTCCTCGCCAGATCTTCCCTGTCTTGATCGTTGCATACAGATTTCGGAAAAAATCCTGGCTATGATAACCGGAGTTCAGAATTCTGTGGGTATGACCAAGCAGTTCATGCTTGGAATATCCGCTGATCTGACAGAAGCGGTCATTGACGTGCGTGATGACACCATTGACGTCCGTAATGGCCACAATGAGTACTTCGTCGATTGCCGACCAGAGAAATCGGATGTTTTGTTCTGCCGGATCGCTGTCAGGAATACGAACGGATTGCTCTTTCATAGCAATGTCTATCCCTTTTGGTGCTTGGTCGGGCTTTATGGCTCATACTGGTTAAGTTATTGTAACGTCCTGCCCTCTTAATTCAGGATGATCCGATTACCGCCGTATGTGAGGAGGGGAGGCGATATCCCTTATTGGCTTTCTGCGTCAACCCTGAGCTTTCCTGTATGAAGAGCCAAGGAAGAACAGGGGCGGAAGCCGGAAAACAAAGACGAGACGGACAGCGCAACATGCGAAATGGCCAGTTGCGTCAGAATGTTCTCCTGTGTTTGACGGCTGGTAAGATCAATGGGAACAGATAAAAGATTCTTTTGAGAACAGTGTGCAATGTAGTCTGCGGTATTGAAGCTAATGGATGAAACGGTAGAGGCAGTGAGTTAAATCCTTGTAAATTATATGTGCCTCTTTGCTCTCGTATCGAATGGTTTCATGAAGCCTGTTTCTGAAATATTGGTGGCTGGTTCTGGTTTACGGATCAAAAATCCGCAATGACGGCACCGTAAATGCCACGCCTCTGCCCATACTGCGCCTGATACACTCCGACGCCACTACCGTCCCGTAGCTGATATTTTTTGTCAAAGAGATTGACCACATCGGCGCGGAGCCTGAGCGCGTGGCCGAGTGGAACAGGCGTCATCGTGTATTGATAGCCGATATTGAAAACGGCGTATTGCGGTTCCTTGTCGATATTGGCGAACCCGCTGCGCAGGCCGTTTCCGTAAATGAAATCGACATAGGCCAGATGATGGGTGTTGCTCCAGGATACACCACTGCTGGCAGTGTATTTTCCCTGATGATCAAGCTGGATATCGTGATGCCGGATATAATCCAGCTCCTGCTGCGAAAACTGATATTGCGCCGAATTGATATCGTGTGCACCTGTCTTTACGAATGAGAAATTGCCGAATACGGACCAGTGTCCCTTGCGCCAGGACATGCCGAGTTCTGTGCCGTAAATATGACCACGACGATAGCTGAAGGGGGCCAGAATGACGGCGCGACCAAACTGACCCAGATCGGTCATGTCATGCGCCCATTTGGAGAACGCATCGACTGTGACCTGAAACTGCGGAGTAATGCGCTGCAGAATACCAATATCGACGTAATGCGACTTCTCGACTTTCGTGGCGTCTCCTGCTGGGGAGGCCGGCGCATTGGTTGTTCCGGCGAAGCGGGCGAGTGTGGAGGGATAGATGTATTGTGGTGAAGGTGGCGCGAAATAGCGTGAATAGCCAATGTGAAAAGTGGTGTTTCTGAGCGGCTTCCAGACGAGGTTGGCTCGTGGACTCAGTTGTCCCTCGTTATCAAACGAGGATGCGAACCGATCATAACGGATACCGTAGTTGAAGGTCAGGGAACGAGTGATCTTGTATTCATCCTGAAGATAGGCGCCTGCCTCGACTGACCAGTTACCGCTATTGTCGATCACTCTTTGGGGTGTTGCGGATAACTGCTGGCTCTCGCTGCTGGTCAGAAAAACCAGAGAATTCGTATCAAGCCGTTCAGAAGTGTATTGCCCGAGAGCGCCGGCGCGCACTGTATGATTCTTCGCAATGTTCCATGACAGATCGAACTGCATGCCGCCTGTCGTAAAGTCATTGACCTCATGTTCAGAGACACCCTGAAACACCAGATCCCGGATCGGGTCGGGCGTATAATCAATGCGTCCGTAACGGAAAAACGGTGAGGCCTGAAAATTCAGGTTATCCTGCGTGTGTTGCCAGGACACGACGGCGTAATAGTTCTGTTCTGTCTGGCTATCCCTGAGAAAGCGCGACTGTACAGGGGATTTCTGGATATCGGTGCCATCAAGTGCATAGAGCTGTGGCAGTCCCGGCGTATTGGGTATTTCAAAATCACTGTAGGAAGCGCTTGTCAGAAGTGACAGGCGGTTTGCGTCGTCGGGATGCCATGAAAAATAACCAAATGCTTTTTCCTGCTCGGTCAGATCATGTACAGGCCGAAAGGAACCGGTCGGGTTTTCGATGCCGATGGCGTTACGGTTGTAGGAAACTGTCGTGAAATACTCGAAGTTTCCCTTGTGTCCACCAAGCTGGAGAGAAGGCGCAAAGGTCTGGTAGCTGCCACCATAAAGTGAAAGCTGATTATGCTTGAGCTGGGAACCGCTTTTCGTGTTGACGTCGACAATGCCTGCGGTGCGGAAACCGAACTGGGCGGGCAGGGTGCCGGTCAGCAGATTCATGGACTGGATGATGCGTGTGTCGAGTTCCTGACCAAAGCCGTTGAGACCCTCCGGCAGCAGCACGCCGTTCACACGATAGGTCAGGCCACCATGCTCGCCACGAACATGGACCTCGCCGTAACTGTCCTGCACCACTCCCGGCAGACGCAGCATGATCTGGCTGAAGGTCGCGTTCTGTCCCTGTGGCGTCGCCTGAATCTGCTTTTCGTCGATACCGTAGGATACCGCTCCTAGCGCCGGGAAAATGCGTCCTCGCGCCTGATCCATATGACCCATGACGTGGATATGCTCAGAAGCCGAAGCGGGTTTTTCTGTTTCAGGTTTTTGTGGCGTCCTACGAGGATGAACGGACGTTTTTTGATGACCAGATGCGGAAAGAATAGTTGCCATGTCAGCGAGGGCGCTATGAGGCGGCACCGAAACAATGATGAGTATAAAGGTAGATTTCAAAATCGTGTTGCGGCGCGGCATGGGCGATGTCTCTGCAATATTATATAGCTATTGCTATAATTAAGGGTGAAACTGGCGTGAGAACTGAACGCTTCATGGGAAAAGGCATGCGGTCAGAAAGAGAGGCGATATACTGCTTTCCCTATTATTAAAACAAAATGCTAATCTATATGCAATATGCTATATTTCGTCTTCAATCAAAAGCTGGATCGAACCTTGGGAATGATCTATTCGTGACGGAATAATCATTCGGGAAAGTCCTGATCTTGAAGTCGCCGCACATACTGAAATCATCTCCCTCCCTGCCGGACCCGAACGCGCAGTCAGAGAGTTTCCGGGCCAATCGTGAGGCACGGCGCAAGGTTCTGGTGGAAGATTATGTGGAACTGATTTCTGACCTTCTGGCGGAATCGCAGGAGGCCAGACAGGTCGATATCGCTGCACGTCTGGGCGTGTCGCAGCCAACCGTCGCCAAAATGCTGGCGCGGCTGGTGGCTGACGGTTTTGTCGTCCAGAAACCCTATCGCGGCGTGTTTCTCACGGAGGCCGGGCAGAAAGTGGCGGAAGAGGCAAGGGCCCGACACAGGATTGTCGAGGCGTTTCTGCGCGCGCTCGGTGTAAGTGAGGAAAGCGTTCTGGTCGATGCCGAAGGCATTGAGCATTATGTGGGAGATGAGACGCTTGCGGCTTTCAAGAGAGCCATTGATGGTGGATTACACGACTTCATCAAGAACCTGACAACACGATAATAACCACCGGTATTTCTTCATACCATTCATGAAAGTGCCTGTTCCATGACCATGCTGATCGTCTGTCTTGTCTCTTGGGTCGTGTGCGCTGTGGTCTCGTATGGTTTTCCGCATTACGCGCCAACTGGAGAAACAATCGCCATCTGCCTCGCGCCCGTGGGGCTGTTCGCTTGTGTCGTTACGGCACTCGGGAAGCCATAATCAGGATAGAAAAAAGGCGGACACCATGGCAGTGCCCGCCTGAAAACATGTGAAACTGCAAGCGGCTATCAGGAACGCAGTCCCAGTTCGCTGGTCAGGAAGTCGCGGAAGACTGCAACACGCTTCGAGCTACGCAGTGCTTCCGGATAGACGAAGAATGCTTCCACCTTGGGCGGCTCGACGTTCGGAAGAACCTTGATCAGATCAGGATATTCCGCAACGGCGTAACCCGGAACCGAACCGATGCCGAGACCGGCGGAAATGGCGTCCGCCATGGCGACCATGTTGTTGACTTCCAGCCGTGCTGCCCGCCGTGCGCCTTCAGGCATTCCGGCTTCCAGCAGCCAGTTCACATGCGGAACCGGAGGATGATAGCCGCCGAATGCTACGAGATTATGGTTGGCGAGATCCTCGAGTGAGGAAGGCTGGCCAAACTGCTCAATATAACGCGGGGAGGCGAAGACGGAGAGCGGGAAGTCCGCGAGGTGCCTCTGGATGAGGTCAGGCTGACGTGGCGCATGCATGCGCACTGCGACATCGGCTTCACGCATACCCAGATCGAGGTCATTGTCCTCAAGGATCAGCGTGATGGAAATGTCGGAATTCTGCGCCATGAAGCGGTGCAGTCGTGGCATCAGCCAGCAGCTGCCAAATCCTGTCGTCGTGGTGACGCGCAGACGTCCGGCTGCCTTTTCCTTGCTTTCCGTCAGCAGGGTTTGCGTCATTTCCAGTTTGGAGAAGACTTCCCTGACTGTCTGATTCAGCATCTCACCCTGTTCTGTCAGGATAAGGCCACGGGCGTGACGATGAAAAAGAGGTACCTGGAGAACATCCTCCAGGGCTGAAATCTGACGCGAAACAGCAGACTGGCTGAGGTTGAGCACATCACCCGCATGGGTAAAGGACCCGGCTTCCGCAACAGCGTGGAATATCCTGAGTTTGTCCCAGTCCACCCCGATCTCCCTTGTCTGGTTTGAGGTACAGTCCTGACCCGATGTACCTACATGGTGTTTGGTGAAGGAAATACTTCAGACGGTCAAGTATTCTGTCCTGATTCCGAAACGAGACCGCCCAGATGCCGTTCCGCATCCAGAGCCGCCATACAGCCTGTTCCGGCCGCGGTGACGGCCTGACGATAAATCTTGTCCTGCACATCACCTGCCGCAAAAACGCCCGGAACCGATGTCCGCGTCGTCCCTGCTTCGGTCATGATGTAACCTTCCGCATCCAACATAAGCTGGTCGTGGAAAAGTTTCGTGTTTGGAGCATGACCTATGGCAATGAACACGCCTTCAACGTCCAGCGTGCTCAGGGTTTCATTCAGCGTGTTGAGCAGTTTCACGCCGGTGACGGTCGGCGGGGTACCTGCGCTGAGGATGTCGGCCACGACCGAATTCCACACGACAGAAATTTTCGGATTAGATTCCAGCCGGTCCTGAAGAATCTTTTCCGCCCGAAGCGAATCGCGCCGATGGATCAGCGTGACGTGCGATGCGTGATGCGTCAGGTAGAGCGCTTCCTCGACCGCCGTATTGCCGCCGCCGACAACCGCGACTTTCTTGCCGCGAAAGAAGAATCCGTCACAGGTGGCGCAGGCGGAAACTCCCGCGCCCTGAAGGGCTTTTTCGGAAGGGATGCCCAACCACTTTGCCTGCGCCCCGGTGGCAATGATCACACTGCGGGCGAGATAGACGTCGCCGCCGTCAAGCGTGATGCGGAAAGGTGAGCCGTTTCGGAAATCCACTTTCGTGACAAGATCATGAATAATCTGCGTGCCGACATGTTCGGCCTGCGCCGCCATCTGCTCCATCAGCCACGGTCCCTGAATCGCGCTGGCGAAACCGGGATAGTTCTCCACGTCCGTGGTGATCATCAACTGACCGCCGGGCTGCATGCCAGCGACGAGAACAGGCTTGAGATTCGCACGGGCTGCGTAAATGGCTGCGGTGTAACCGGCCGGTCCGGCGCCAATGATCAGGAGATCGGTGGTTATTGTCATGCTCTACGACGCCTTTCGCTCTCGTCCTGTCATCTGGCACGGTCTCGAGGGAAGGTGCCTTGTGTCTCCATTCGAGGAGCTGATTGTGGAGCGATATGGTCCTGTTTTTCGCTCGGGGCAAGCTTTGGCGGACAGGTTTTGATGCATTACTGGCAGACGTCGGAGGGTTTTGGACAGATGACAGGGTTCGTCCTATATGCACGCGAGGTCGCGGGATGGAGAGGCTGGTGACGGAAGCGGAACTCGATGCGGTGGATCGGCTGATCATTGCCGAACTGCAGGCGGACGGACGCATGACGAATGTGGAGCTGGCCCGTCGGGTGGGCATTTCCGCGCCTCCCTGCCTTCGGCGTGTGCGTCGTCTGGAAGAGATCGGTGTCATCAGGGGCTACCATGCTGACGTGGACGCCAATGCGCTGGGCTGGCCCATCACGCTGTTCGCCCTGATTGGTCTCGACAGTCAGAAGGAAACAGTTCTGTCACAGTTTGAGGCGATGGTGTCGTCGTGGCCGGAAGCGCTGGAGTGCCACATGATGCGGGGCAGCACCGACTTCCTTGTTCGGCTGGTTGCCCGGAACACGACGCAGGAGAATGAAATGACCCGCCGCCTGACAGAGGCTCCCCACGTGGTGCGTGTGCAGACTCTGCAGACAATCCGCACAACTCTCTCACGTTTTCCGTCGCCGGAAGGGGTGGGAGATGGAAAGCTTCCGTGACCACACTCGTTATGCAGGAAAAGCTTTCACAAACGATTCACTCTCCCGCTGAAGACAGGCCTGCCGGAAGCCCCGATATCACGGTGGTGGTGCCCTGTTACTGCGAGGCAGCGAATGTCCGGCCTCTGGTCGAGGCGCTGACGCGGGCTCTGGCCGGGCGGGACTGGGAAGTCGTTTTTGTCGACGACAACTCGCCTGACGGCACGATCGAGGCTGTCAGGGAACTGGCTCGCAGCAACTGGCGCGTGCGGGGTATTTCCCGTATCGGACGGCGCGGACTGTCCACGGCGGTGATCGAAGGCGCACTGTCTTCGTCCGCGACCTATATCGCCGTCATGGATGGTGACCTCCAGCATGACGAAACCCGTCTCGGCGTTATGCTGGATGCTCTTGCGAGCGGACGGTGCGATATCGCCATTGGAAGCCGTCACGTCGAAGGCGGTGATAATAGCGGTCTGGCCAATGCGTGGCGGCATGCCCTGTCAAACGGCGGAATCACGCTGGCGCAGATGATTCTGCCGGTCAGGGTGGGCGATCCGATGAGCGGGTTTTTTGCCCTGCGGCGGGATCTGTTCGTGCGGACGGCACCCCGACTGTCCGGCGCGGGCTTCAAGATTCTGATGGATCTGATCCTGTCCGCGCCAATCAAGGTCCGCGTGGAGGAGATTCCCTGCACGTTCAAGCCGCGCCTTGCGGGAGAGAGCAAGCTCGACGTGCTGGTTATGCTCCAGTTCCTCGGACTGATGCTCGACAAGCTGTTTCACGGCTGGCTACCGATTCGCTTTCTGGTCTTTGCGTTTGTCGGTCTGGTCGGTGTGATCGTGAATATCGCCATCATGAATGTGCTGCGTCTGTCCGGGGTGGACTTCCCGATCGCACAGACGGGCGGCACTTTCGTCGCCATGCTGGTCAATTTCTGGCTCGACAACACGCTGACCTACCGTGACCGCAGACTGAAAGGCACCCATCTGTACGGTGGGCTCTTCCTCTTTCTTGTCGTATGCTCCGCGGGCGCATGGGCGAATATCGGTATCGCGCAACTCTTCCGCGATGACGGCCAGACGTTCGACAAGGCGAGCGCAACGGGTGCAGTGATTGGCGTCGTCTGGAACTATGCTGTGTCCTCGACGCTGATCTGGCGCAGGAAGTGAGGTTTTCGCCCGGAGTGTTGCGGTGAGTCTGCTTTCTGCGCGGAAGGCGTTTTCCCGTCTTTTGGACGCTATTTTGGCCCATCCGTTCATCAGTCTCGGAGTGCTCACGGTCTTGCGTCTGATTCTGGCAGCCTGTCTGCCAGTTACGCCTGACGAAGCCTATTACTGGACGTGGTCGCACGATCTTCAGGCCAGTTACCTTGATCATCCTCCGATGGTGGCGTGGTGGATCTGGATCGGAACGGCGCTCTTCGGCGATACGGGGTTCGGTATCAGGCTGACTGCACCACTCGCTGCTGCTGTCGGTACGATTCTGACGGTTCTGGCCTGTCGGGATTTTCAGGTCGCCCTGTTGCGGGACAGACCTCTTGCGCCAGTGGTGAATCCCTGGATTGTCGGTGTGCTGCTCAATGCCACGCTGGCGCTCGGGGTGGGCGCGACCGTCATGACGCCGGACACGCCGCTGCTTTTTTTCATGGCCCTGTTTCTCTGGGCTTCCGGGCGATTGGTGCGAACGGGAGATCTGCGCTGGTGGGTGCTGCTTGGCGTCAGTGCGGGGCTCGGGTTTGACAGTAAATACACCATGGTTCTGCCAGTGGCCGGTCTGGGTTTGTGGTGTCTGCTGTCTGTGAGGCGACTGAAACAGCTTCTCACGGTTTGGCCCTGGCTGGGGGCAGCAATCGGTGTGTGTCTGACATTTCCGGTTGTCTGGTGGAACGCCACCCACGGTTGGGCCAGCTTTATCCGGCAGGGTGGGCGCACGGGCGACTGGCAACCCTCGCGTGCGCCGGGATACCTTGGCGAACTGATCGGTGGCCAGATTGGATTGCTGACGCCGGGCATCTTTCTGCTATCCGTGGTGGCGTTGATTGCTGCATTTCGCAGGCGCTCGGATATAGATCGTTTGCTGTTGTGTCTGACCTGTGTGCCGGGAGCTGTTTTCTTGCAGCATGCTCTGGGAGACCGGGTGCAGGCGAACTGGCCCGTTCTGATTTATCCGGCTTTGGTGTGTCTGATCGTCCTGCAGGGAGACCGACGCTGGAAAATCGCTTCCGGTCTCGGCTACGCACTCTGGGGCCTTCTGCTATGTCAGACGACGACCGGGTTTCTGCCTCTGAACAGACATTTTGACGTCGCCCTGCGACAGGGCGGCGGCTGGACAATATTTGCCGAAAATGTCGCGCAACAATCTGAAGGCGCTGCTTTCATCGCTTCTGATGAATACGCTCTGGCATCGGAACTGGCTTTTCGTCTCCCCGGTCGCATTGTGCTGGGTGCCGAACCGCGCTGGATGCTGTTTGACCTGCCAGCATGGTCCTGCAAGGAGGGCTGGGGATTATTGATCCGAAACGGACGACGCTCCTTCCCACAAGGCAGTCCCTGGGCTGCTCTTGGTCAACCCGCCGGGATGATCGTGCGGTTGCGTGATGGGCGTGAGGCGGAGCGATACAATCTGTACCGGGTCGCTTGTCCGATTCCGGCTCTTCCTGCGTCGTGGTTGAGGAAACTCCCGGCTGCATCGCGCAGTTAGAGCGGGAAGGCCATGACATCACCCTTTTGTTAAGCGTGTTTTAAGCCCCTTCCGCCAGCATAGCCGGACGGTTGGAGAGGCAGATGCCACGTAAGGACGGGGACAACAAAGCGCGAATCATCGTCGTCAAACGTGGCGGCGGAGGCGGTGCAGGGCATCACGGCGGTGCCTGGAAAATCGCCTATGCAGATTTCGTGACCGCCATGATGGCGTTCTTTCTTGTGATGTGGCTGATCAACGCCACCACGGAACAGCGTCGTCGTGGCATTGCCAATTTCTTCAATCCCATGGCGACCACGGGTGATGCGGCTGCGCAGACGCCTAGTGGTCCGGGAAAATCTTCCTCCGTCGTGCAGGGAGATGCGGATAATGCGGGTCATGCGACCGGATCTGATATGTCCGGAGAGCAGGCAGCCCAGCAGATGGCGATGCCCCAGAAAATGCAGATTTCTCAGGCCGAGAAAAACGCCATTCTTCCGCCCGGCATGGTCAGTGACGCCAAGAAAAGTAAAAATGCTGAACTGGGTGGAGTGGGGTCCGGCGTTTCCATCGTAGTCGGCAAAGAAACCTCCGGCGCGGGAAACGATGTCCGCACGCGCGGTGTTTTCGCAGTGCCCAATCCGGCATTTCCTGATCGCAGTATCGGTAAGGTAGCGTCGATCACGCCAGCTCTCCCCCGGATCGTGCCGGTAGGGGGAGAGAAGAACGGGGCGACAACCTCTCTTGGTGACGGCCGCAATTCCGCTGCCGAGACGGAAGAGGCTGATCTTCAGCAGGACAGGAAGCAGATTGAGAAAGCGCTGTCGCAGGATCCGGATGCAGCCCAGCTGAAGTCACAGATTTCGGTCGATGTGCTGCCGGTTGGACTGCGTATCCAGGTCGCGGAGAGTAATCACAACCCGATGTTCGATACGGGATCGGCCCGTCTGAATGAACGAGCCACGCATTTGCTGCAATTGATCGCGCCGTATCTGACAGCCATGCCGCAGAACCTGTCCATCTACGGTTACACGGACGGTGCTTTGTACAAGAAAAAGGGCGCGTCCAACTGGACGTTATCTGCGGCCCGGGCGGATTCTGCCCGCGAGGTTCTGTCTGCTGCGGGCTTTCCCGAACAGCGACTGGCTGAAGTCGTTGGACGCGCTGCGCACGATCTGGCTGATCCGGATGATCCGGCCGCAGCTGTGAACCGCCGCGTGGTTCTCGTGCTGCATCGAGACCATGAGGTGAAGCTGCCGGATGACACGTCCGCTGAGGCGGGAAGCGGTGAACAGTCGGCTCCCGCTGCAAATGCGGCGGCTCAGCCACCAAAAGCACAGTGACGATGACATGGCACGGCAAGATTATTCGTGCCTTGAGACGAGGATAGACTAGATGTTGTTAATCGGTGGGCTGGTATTTCTGCTGGTCTGTGTATTCGGATCCTTTGCAGCATCAGGCGGTGCAATCGGACCGCTGATCAAGTCCATGCCATTTGAGCTGATCACGATTCTTGGTGCCGGCATCGGCACATTCGCCATGGCCAATTCGATGTCGGATATGAAGCATGTGCCGGGCGCTCTGAAGACAGCGATCAAGGGACCGGCTTTTGGTCGTCAGGATTATATTGATCTGCTGGGACTGCTGTTTTTCTTTGCGCGGCTGGCTCAGACACAGGGTGTCATGGCGCTTGAGCCGCACATTGAAACACCCATGGAGAGCACGGCCTTTGCCGCCTATCCCAAGATCAGGGACAATGATCGGGTCCGTAATCTGATCTGCGATTATCTCCGGATGATCAGCATGAATATGGACGACGCTTTTCAGTTTGACGAAGTGATGTCCCGTGAACTGACAAAAAATCTCAAGGAAGACACGCATGTGGCGCACGGTCTGCAGACACTGGCTGACGCTCTGCCTGCACTCGGTATCGTGGCGGCTGTGCTCGGCGTCATCAAGACCATGGGTTCCATCAGCAAGCCACCTGAGGTTCTCGGTGAAATGATTGCCGGTGCGCTTGTCGGCACCTTTCTTGGCGTGTTGCTGGCTTATGGCATGGTTGGCCCGCTGGCTGGCCGCATTCAGAGTGTTGTGGAAGAAGACGCCCGTTATTATGACCTGATCCGGGCCGTGCTTGTCGCTTATCTACAGGGTAATCCTGCACAGGTGAGCGTCGAGATCGGTCGGAAAGACATTCCTATGCATCTGATGCCGAGTTTCCAGGAGATCGATACTGCGATCAGCGAACTCTCCATCGGATAAGACCGATGAACAGGGTTGAGACCGCGTGGCGCAAAACGACAAGACTGACCGGAACGGAGGCCTGGCCCGTTATGTGACGCCAGACGGCCTACGTGTGATGCGGGAGGAACTCTCGCATCTCATGCGTGTCGAACGGCCGTCTGTTGTGGAAATCGTTTCATGGGCCGCCGGAAACGGCGATCGTTCTGAAAATGGCGATTATATTTATGGCAAGAAGCGACTGCGGGAGATTGACCGCCGTATACGCTTTCTGACGAAGCGGGTGGAGACGGCCATAGAGGTCGATCCCGCTCAGCAGACCCGGCGTGACCGGGTGTTTTTCGGCGCGACGGTAATCTATGTCGATGAGAATGATCGGGAAACAACGGTCACCATTGTCGGAGCGGATGAGGCCGTGTCTGAAAAACATGAAATCACTCTGTTGGCGCCTGTCTCGCGAGCCCTTCTCGGTCGCGCTGTCGGCGATGAAGTCACGCTGCACACTCCGCGGGGTGCGGAACTGATCGAAATCCTATCCATTACCTATCCCGCTCCCCCATAACTTCCGTAGCGTTTTGCTTGCGAAGGGAAGTGCTTTAAGAGTTTCAGTCTGAAAAGGAGTTTGGACTGATGCTCTCTGGGCTTGATGTTGCTGTGCAGATGGACCCTCTCGAAGGGGTCGATATCAATGGTGATTCAACATTCGCCATGATGCTGGAAGCTCAGGCCCGGGGATATCGCCTGTTTGTTTATGGCGTGGAATCTCTGGCGCTGCTTGAGGGCGGACAGGGAGATAAGACCCGTCTGACGGCCTCGGTGCGGCCTGTCACCGTACGGCGTGAAAAAGGTAATCACGCGACATTCGGAGAAGCGAAACGGACCGATCTATCGGAAATGGATGTGATCCTCATGCGGCAGGATCCGCCGTTTGATATGGCCTACATCACGGCGACGCATCTGCTCGAGCACGTTCACGGTGTTGGCCCAGGTAAAGCGCTGGTCGTCAACGATCCACGCTCCGTGCGGGATTCGCCGGAAAAGCTGCTTGTTACACACTACCCTGAGCTTATGCCGCCGACGCTGGTGACATGGGATGTCGGTGAAATCCGCGCTTTCCGACAGAAATGGAAAGACATCATCGTTAAGCCGCTGTTCGGTAATGGTGGCAGTGGTGTCTTCCGTATTCGTGAAGACGATCAGAATCTGAACGCTCTGCTGGAAATGCACTTTGCCCGTTCTCGTGAGCCTCTCATGATCCAGCGCTATGAAGCGGCTGTGCGGAAAGGCGACAAGCGGATTATCCTTGCTGACGGCAAGCCCATTGGCGCGATCAACCGCGTTCCAGCGGAAGGCGAGGCGCGGTCCAACATGCATGTTGGCGGCGTGGCGCAGCGTGTGGAACTGACACCCCGCGATATCGAAATCTGCAACGCCATTGGCCCGATGCTGAAAGAGTGCGGGCTGATTTTTGTGGGGATCGACGTGATCGGTGACTGGCTGACGGAAATCAATGTAACGTCACCGACAGGCCTGCAGGAGCTGGAGCGCTTTGACGGCATTAATCCCGCAGGGCTGTTGTGGGATTGCATCGAAAGCCGTCTGTCAGCCTGATAACTGGACTGCCTGATCCGCAGGATTCTGTGCTCAGATGAAAAAATGAGCGCGGAAATGTTTTGTAAAATATTGGGTCGGGAGTGTCATTCACGCTGCATGGTGAAGGAGCGAACGGAGTGTTTGGGGGATCACTCCGTTATAAGGCGTCACCAATAAGAAACGTCTGCTCTGCAATGGATGCCATTGGGAAAGTAAAAGAGGAAAAGCTTTAGGAGTTATTCTCTTCTTTGTTGTTTTTGCGAAAGCGTTCCAGATCAAATTTATTGTCGATCCATCTATAAATTGGGGTCTGCCAGTAAAATATGAGCATTATGGACCAGATCACTATTGAGGCGAGGATAAGGAAAATATTCAACTCTTCTCTCCGGTAACATCATGCATTGCCATCCGCTACGCTGCAGCCTGTATGACATGGGCAGAAATGTTTTTGGCACGATAACATTAAGAGAAAGAAGCCATTGTAAAAAGGGTGTTCGAAACAATCCTGAACTCTGGCTGAAATCCGCAATCACATTTTCTGTCGGTGCGCGGGGCCGGGCAGCATAGGCAGAATATGGCTGCCCATGTGAGAGAAAACATTTTAAACGTAATGGGACGAAAAAGGGCGGCCTGCGACATCTTTCTTCCGTGGGCTTGGTCGTTTCCGTCTCGTGTGGCAATGTGCCGCGACAATACTGAGCACGACCGTGTTTTTACGATGCCCTGGTCGTGTCTCAATGTTCAACCATTGGGCAGCAGATAGGGCGTAATGAGCGAAGTCTTGCAGGATGTCCGCAGTGAAGCAGCGGAAGGCGTCTCCCATAAGGAGGAGAATCACGGGCCTCGTGTAGCGCTGGATGCAGATGCTGTCAGGGCTGCATACCGGCGCTGGGCCGGTGTCTATGACACCGTGTTCGGCGGTATTTCTGCCTTCGGGCGAAAAAGAGCGGTTGCAGCGGTGAATCGCCTGCCGGGCTCCCGCGTGCTGGAAGTCGGGGTCGGCACAGGTCTCGCTCTGCCGCATTATACGGCGAGCAAGCGTATTACCGGAATCGACCTGTCATCCGATATGCTGGCCCGTGCGCGCGAGCGTGTGCGCCGTGACCATCTCAGCAATGTTGACGCCCTGCTGGAGATGGACGCCGAGGATACGCGCTTTGCCGATGATTCGTTCGATATCGCCGTAGCGATGTTTGTGGCGTCGGTGGTGCCTCATCCTCGCAAGTTGCTGGCCGAGCTGAAGCGCGTGGTTCGTCCCGGCGGCTATATCCTGTTTGTGAATCACTTCCTCGCTCCGACCGGCGTGCGTGGCGTGATCGAACGTGGCATGGCCCGTGCGTCTCATTCTCTCGGCTGGCATCCTGATTTCGCCATGGAAGCCCTTCTCCCTCCGGAAGATCTGGCGCGGGCCCGGATTGAACCCGTTCCTCCGGCAGGATTGTTCACGCTGGTGACGCTGGAGCATGAAGTAACGGCAGCCGATGCGTCGAAAACCCAGGAAAAAGTTGTCGCCTGACTGAATGCGCGCCTGAACCGAGGCGCGCTGGAAGCAGGTCTGCGTGCTGCACGGCGGGTAACAGAGCGCTTTTGATCGACGGGAATTTCCGTTAGTCTGATCCGGTTTATTGCGTGGATGGTCAGTTTGCCTGACCGTCACGAACCAGGATCAAAGCCCTGATGAACGAGAGACGTGGACGCTGATGGCCGTTGTGACTCCTGCCCAAACTCAATCGGTCAGCCGTCGTAGCGGACTGTCTCCTTGTGCCGCCACTGCCGGTTATCTCGCGCTGTCAGTGACAGTGGGCGGACTAGCCGGAGCTGTCGCGCTTGCCAGTCAGCTTCATGTTCTGCCTACCGGACTCGAAGCGAGAATGGCGGCTTTTCACCCCAGCGCCATGCTACTGTTCGTTGGTGTTCCCGCTTTTCTCGGCGCCTTTGGTCGACTTTTTCTCGCTCGTGATCTGATGTCAGGCGGAGTGAAAGGGCTTCCTCTGCTTGATGGCGGAGCTCTCACCGTCATGCTGCTGGCGCTTCTGATGTTTCTGAGCGGTGTTTCGCAGGGTGATCTGTTCGGCATGGGCTTGTGGAGTGTCGGCGCTATTCTCATGTCCGCCTCCACGCTGGCGATCATCTGTGATTCACGGGCTGGAGCAGGCATTGTCGCTCCTCGTGGACAGGAGAGAGTGAGTGGGCTGGTTCCTTTCTCCCTTTTTGTCTGGACACAGCTTTGTGCCGCCATTGGGCTTCTGCTTGCTGCGCCGGTTCTGGCCGCAGGAGCGACCCGCGAGTTTCTTGGCGCCTCTGACGTCATGCCTCATTTTGAAATGCCCGCGACCCTGATTGTGCTGGTTTCAGCTTTCGGTCTGGCTGCCAGAGTGTTCGATGGCATTGCGCCAGTGGGGCAGAAGCTGAAGGCAGGTGCCGTGGCCGTTATTGCTACGGTCGCAATCGGCGGTCCTGCTGTGTGGGATCGCATGGCGTTTGTGCATGCAGATCCGGCTTTTGTGCAGAAAATAGGAACGATTCTGGCTGCCGTTGCGGCAATCGCGTTTGCCGGAATCTGGATTCGCGCTTTGTGGCGTCAGGCTGTTACGGTGCGTGCAGCCATTGATGTGCCGGTGTTGTGGGTCTCCGGCTTTTTTGTGCTTCTGGCTGCTGGATGGATGGGCTCAGGCGTGCATACGGCGGTTCTGAATGGCGCCGTATTTGTCCTGTTCGGCGGGTTTTACGCTTGGCTGAATGACGTGACGAACGGGCATTACTCCCGGAATTCCGCCAGAGCGCAGTTTGGCCTCATGTTTTTTGGTGTGCTGGCTTCTGACAGCAATACCGGTTTGGGACAGGCCTTGGGTGGTGCGGCAATGGCCGTCTCACTCGGTGTTCTGGCTTTTGTGCTGCTGAACGTGCTGAGCGCAGGCAGAAAAGCTGCTTCCGGAAATGTCGCCATGCAGGACATTCGCCGATGAGCGGCGCGACGGCGGAGGTCCGCCCCGCTCGCGTTCGGTTTGACGCGGCAAGAGTCGGGACAAACGCGAAGGACTGGGTTCAGCTTCTCAAGCCGCGGGTGATTTCACTCGTGGTCTTTACGGGCGCTGCCGGTCTTTACATGGCGCCCGGACACATGAATCCGTTGATGGCGGCGATCAGCATCCTGTGCATCTGCCTCGCGTCCGGTGCGGCGGGTGCCATCAACATGTGGTATGACCGCGACATCGACATCATCATGCAGCGGACAGCGACGCGCCCGATTCCAGGTGGCCGCATCCCGGCTGACGAGACGTTGGCCTATGGACTGGGGCTATCGGTTTTTTCGGTAATCCTGATGTGGCTGGCGACAAATACGCTGGCTGCCGGGATTCTGGCGTTCTCCATTTTCTTTTATGCCGTGATCTATACGATGTGGCTGAAGCGTTCGACGCCGCAGAACATCGTTATTGGTGGCGCAGCGGGTGCTTTCCCGCCGATGATCGGCTGGGCTGCGGCGACCGGCTCGATGGATGTCATGCCGGTGGTGATGTTCTCCATCGTGTTCCTGTGGACGCCTCCGCATTTCTGGTCGCTCTCGCTTTATGCCTGCAAGGATTATGGACGCGCGGGGATTCCCATGCTGCCGGTGGTGAAGGGAGCCCGTCACACACGCTGGAACATTCTGGCCTACACGATCATTCTGCTGGCGGTGTCGCTGGTGCCATCCTTCATGCATCTGAGCGGGATGCTGTATACGGTGACCGCGCTGGCGCTTGGCCTCGGGTTTATTGCCTGCGCTGTTCGTGTGCTGCTGGAAAAGCAGGATGCCAATGGTGTCAGCCTGAATGGTGACAAGGCCGCGCGGATCTCGTTCCGTTTCTCGCTGGCCTATCTGTTTCTGCTGTTCTGTGGTCTGCTGGCTGACCACGCCCTGACATGGTGGATGTCGTGATGACCGTGCCGACCGATCTGACTGAAGTCGAACAGATTGAACTGCTCCGTCGCCAGCGCGGACGGGTGATCAGCCTCGTCAGCTTTACGCTGGCCATGGTGCTGGTGATTTATGCAGTGGCGCTGATCCGTCTATAGAGGTCAGCGCCCACAGCTGTAACGCTTTAACAAATAAATCAGGATCAAAGGGGCCGTGTCCCTTTGCCGGGGTCCGGGGCCAAAAAGCCCCGAGCGAGTGATCCTGTCTGGTCCTTAAGCCGCTCTCACCAGCTCATACAGCCCGATTGCCGCCGCTACAGAGACGTTGAGGCTTTCCATTGTGCCCGGCATGTAGAGGCCCGCAATTTCGTCGCAGTTTTCGCGCGTGAGACGACGCAACCCATCGCCTTCCGAACCGAGAACCAGAGCGGCACGGCGACCTTTCAGGCTGCTGCCCTCAAGCCGTCCACCACCTGCATCGAGACCGACAACCCAGCAGTCGTTTTGTTTCAGGGTTTCCAAGCAACGCGACAGATTCACTACACGCACCAGAGGCACAACCTCCAGAGCGCCCGAAGCCGCCTTGGCCAGAGCCGCGCCTTCTTCCGGAGCGTTCCGATCCTGCATCACCACGCAGGCAGCGCCGAATGCGGCGGCTGAGCGGAGAATCGCACCGACATTGCGGGGATCGGTGACCTGATCAAGCACGAGGACCGGGCCCGGACGTTCCAGCGCGTCCTCAATGGCCACAGCCTCAAGCGGCTCCACCAGCACGGCGACGCCCTGATGCACGGCTTCAGCGCCGAGGAGTGCTGTGAAGCGGGCCTTGTCGCCACGCTCGACATAGGAGGGCAGGGGGACCGACAGACGTTTCGTGAAATCGTCCTGCGCCTCGGCAGAGAGAAGGACACGCTGAATTGTGCGGTGCGGATTCTCCAGAGCAGCCTGACAGGCGTGCACGCCTGCGATCCAGTAGGGGCCACCCGGTTTCTGCCGGTTTCTGCCGTGATGACGCGGGCCGCCGCGACGGGCTTCCCCCTGATCACGGGAATCGGGCTGAGCCTGTCGGGAGGAGTGAGGGGAGGACTGTCGAGGTGTGCGCATGGCGCTGCTATACGACGGGTTGCATGCCGTCGTCATCAGGTCTGACAGCCGGAATGAAAGAGAAACTGCCAAACCGGTTGACAGGCAGCGTGAACACCCTTAATTCCTCGGCCCAACGGAAGGGTGCCCGAGTGGCTAAAGGGGGCGGACTGTAAATCCGCTGGCGTACGCCTACGTTGGTTCGAATCCAACTCCTTCCACCATTTTTCATATAATTCGCAGGTTTCTCGGTCTCAATGCACTGTCAGTGCGGGATGGCTGCTGTGAAACCGCTTTTAAGTCTGACGGCTGTCGTGACTGCTGTAGTCTTATACGTCTGTAATAAAACCCAGACGTGTTCTCTGCTTCCTGTCTTGTGATTTAAGGCAGGCTGGAATCAAAGAGTTTGGGGTGTAGGTTACGCCCGCCTAATAATCAGGCCTGTGATTCCTGTCCGCCCATCAGGCAGCAAATGTAAGCTTTTTCGCCAGCGCTGACAGTTTGTGACGTCGGAGTTCAGAGCGGGCCTTCGCGCCGGTTTCCATGTAATTGAGCTGAATCGTGTAACGCGGTCCGACATATTGCCGGTGACCGTGCCAGGTCGTCGGACCATTGGGGAAGACGAGTAGCGTGCCGTTCACGGGCGGCACTTCCACAGCGAAATTCTCGACGTCATCAGGGCCGTTCAGCAGGCGCAGGCAGCCTTCCTGACGTCCGAATGCGGCTGATGGCGGGTTGAGATAGAGAAGAATCGTCACGCGTTTGGCAGTGGAATCGCAGTGAATACGACCGTCTTTCTCACGGGTGCGTCCACGGATGGTCAGCATGGTGGGCGCGTCGTCGAGATTAAGGTCGAACTTCCGGGCAATGATCTCTCGCAGTTTCGGACCTTCAAGCTGCGTAATGAGATTCTGCATGAGCGGCGTTAACGCCAGCGCCTCGGGCGGAAAGGAGCCCCCGGAAGTGATCTGCGGCAGGGATGTCTGAAGAACGGCCAGTTCATCCTGCGGAATGAAATGCTCGACGGCCACATGGGGAAAAGGAGCCTGCTCGACCGGCTTGGCCGCCAGAGCGGCAAAATCAAGATTCAGGGCGGCGACAGTCATGTTCCGGAACTCCTTGACCCCTTCATATTGAATAGAGGCCGTGTTCTGCTTTTGTAAGCACGGCATCATATGTCTGCATTGTCTGCGTGTCACATGGACGTATTCACATGGTCGTTTGATGCGATGACAAGATTAAAAATCATCACCCAATGTCATGCCGTCTGAATAAAACAGTAATTCGTTAACCTTTCTGTCTGATGGTGCCGGAAAATATCATCGCATCAGGCAAGGTATGGACAGGCGGCCAAAGAGACTGAAAGCTGCGCTCGGGCGAACCCTTCTACAGGCTGACTGGCTGAATCGCGGGCGGGCGCTGGCGTATTGTCGCATCCTTGGTGTCTACGGATGGGGCCTGTTTCTTTCCATCATCGTGGTTTCACATTGGGGCACCGATTTCGAGGGGCAGCCGATCTGCGCCGATTTCGTCAGTTTCTGGGCGGCTTCCCGGCAGGTGCTGCAGGGGCATGTGGCCGAGATATATGACAGCGCGAAGCACCATCTGGTTGAGCTTGCCGCTTTTCCCGGTCTCTCCTTCGGCAACTTTGCTTTCTATTACCCTCCGACCTTTCTGCTGGTTTGCGTGCCGCTCGCGCTGGTGCCTTACCGTCTCTCGGTCGCGCTGTTTCTGATCCTCACGGGCACTCTCTTCGTGCGCGCCCTTCGGCGGCTGTTGCCGCACCGCTGGGCGCTTCTGCCGATTCTGGCCTTTCCGGGATTGGTGATCGGTGTGGCGAATGGGCAGAACGGTCTTCTCACCGGTTCTTTGTTCGGCTGGGCCATGGTGCTGCTGGCGGAGCATCCTTTTGTGGCGGGGCTGTGCCTTGGTGGGTTGGTGATCAAGCCGCAATTGCTGGTGGCAGCACCAGTGGTCCTGCTTTGCGCCCGGCGATGGCATGCTGTTGCTGGCGGAATATGCTCCGGTCTGGGCCTGATTGCGGCGTCATGGCTCGCTTTTGGCGCTGTCAGCTGGAACGGCTTTCTGCGCATGAGCCATGAGGCTCAGGGGGCGTTCTCGCACGGCTATGTCCAGTCATGGAAAATGCAGAGTGTCTTTGCCGCCGCGCATCTGCTGCATGCGCCTGCATGGCTGGCTTATGGCGCGCAGATAACGGCGGCGGTATCGGCTTTGAGCCTCGCTGGATGGCTTGTAGCCCATTTGCGCAGGCGTGTGGCCGAGCTTGGCGAGAGGGCGGTCGCATCCGGACAGGTGGCGGTGATGATCGCCGCGATGCCGTTCTGTTCACCATTCCTGCTGGATTACGATCTGGCCTGTCTGGCGTTTCCGATGGGATGGCTGCTGTTGCAGGCGCAGCGGACTGGCTGGTGGTCAGGCGAGAAATTTATTCTGTTTCTGGCCTATATCTATCTGCTGGGGGCAAGGCTGTTTGCTGAGCTGACGCATGTCGGTCCCACACCGATTATCTGTGCGGCTCTGCTGTGCGTGTTGGCGCGGCGCATCGCTCCGGACAAATGGTCGGATCTCAAACGGATTATCGTATCGAAGACAAACCGGCTCAGTCGGCGGCACCCGGAAGCCGCGCCTGTGGCTACACGGAGCAGTGGTGGCGTTCAGGCCTGACGGTTTTCCAGCAGACTGCGCCGGATGCTGCGTCCGCGCTCGATCCGGTCCACGATATAATCGGAATCGCCCCAGCGGATTGCGCGGGCCATCGCCTGAGCATCCTCCAGAAACCGTGACAGCATTTCCAGAATGGCTTCCCGATTGGACAGAAAGATGTCCCGCCACATGATGGGATCGGATGCTGCGATTCGCGTGAAATCGCGAAAGCCGCTGGCTGCGAATTCCAGCACTTCGGAGCGGGTTTCATCAGCCAGATCGTCTGCCGTTCCGCAAATGGTGAAGGCCAGCAGATGGGGGAGATGGCTGACGATGGCGCACACCCTGTCGTGGTGTTCCGGCGTCATATCCCGTGTGCGGGCGCCGCAAAGCTGCCAGAGCGTCGTGATGGCTTCAACACTGTCCGGCGTGCTGTCCGGCAGCGGAGTCAGCAGGCACCAGCGATTATCGAAGAGCGTGGCGAACCCGGCATCCGGTCCGGAATATTCCGTGCCGGCCATCGGATGTGCCGGAACATAGGGAACGTCCGGGCGGAGAAAGGGACGAATGGCCTCGATCACAGCCACTTTGGTCGAGCCGGTATCCGTCAGAATCGCACCGGGCTTCATGGCCGGGATGACGGTTGCGGCGACTTCGCCCATCGCGCCGACCGGCACGCAGAGCATCACGCAGTCAGCGTCGGCGACGGCAGCAGCCGCATCGCCTGTGACCTCATCAGCAATGCCAAGTTCGCGCACACGCTCACGAAACGCCGGATTGATGTCCACGGCTATGAGACGTCGTGCAATCGTCCTGTCGCGTCGGGCGCGATGCAGCACGGAGGCTCCGATCAGACCCGGGCCGATGACGACCAGCGTGTCGAACAGAGGAGTGGATGCGTCGGAAGAATCGGTCATAGGCATCATCCTTCCGTCGTGTCTGTCAGGGCGTCGGGCATCCGGTCCGGAAGAGTCCGGGCCTCCGTTTTCGCTGTGCGGGCTTTGAGCGCCCGCATCTCCGAATACTGCCACCATACCAGCATGGGGATTCCAATGCTGATTTCCCGACCACGACGCAGCAGGGACAAGGCGAGGCAGAGGGAAGCGTCCAGTCCGAAAGCGTGGCCCAGCGTCATATAAGCGCCTTCCTGCACGCCAAGGGCGGCGGGAACCAGAAAGGAAGCCGACATCAGACCGCAGGTGACGCCTTCAATGGCGATGGCGTCAGGAAAACTCAGAGAGGCCCCCATCAGGTAAACGGTCAGCCAGAGCACGCCTGCGCTACAGATCCACCCGACGAGATGAATGGCGGCGGAAGCGGAAATCCGGCCAGGGTGCGACCATGCCCTCTCCATCCAGTCCTGCAAGGTTCCGGCACCGTCCATGACCGTCGTCTGCCATTGTCCGGCAATGTGTTTGCCCAGCAGGCGCACCGTGCGTTTTACGGCTGTTCCACCGCGCTGCTGCGTCCAGATGAAACCGGTAGCGCCCGCAGTGAGCAGAAGAGCGCCGATGATGACGGGCTTGACCAGCGGATTGGACGCGCTGCCGACGGCCAGAAGCGTGACGGCCAGCAGGATGAAGACAATCTGTCCCAGCACCTCTGTCGTGATGTCGACCACATTGGCGCACGCGGCTTCCGGCCATTCGATCGAGGAGGTTTCCACGGCGTGGTGACGGCTGGTGGCGCGGATGCCGAGCACGATGCCGCCCAGCTGGGAAAAGGGAAGACAGGTCGAGGCGGCGTCCCTGATCATGCGGGCGACCATCAGATGCCTGTAGGTCATGGAGGGAAACGCCGCATACCAGGCGCAGCCAAGAACGGCGTCCACGGCGAGCTGTGCCAGGATCGTCAGGAGAAAACCGACAAGGCCGATCCGTGAGACAGCCGCCACGACGGAGTCAAAGCCGTTCCACGCCATTGCAGCCGTAATCGCGGCAAGCCCGAGGAGGGTGAGAAGGATGGTAAGTTTTTTCAAGAGTATCAGACCATCCGTCGGTTGTCGCTCATGGCTTCGGCCGGACGCGAGGCGAATCTGTCCGGAAAAGATCGAAATAGGAGGTCCGGCACGGCATGTGCGACCCTTCTCCAAAACAGGGCGAAGTCCTTACACTACCCGGTCGGAATGCGCCAGTGTAACAGGGCTGCAGGCTTTTATCGTGCCCCTCTGGTCTAAACCATCCTCCTCAGGATAAAGCAGAATGACATGTTTTGACCATGATGCCTGAGGGGAAAGGGATTCCATGACCGCGCCAACTCTTGTGACAGGAGCTACCGGCTTCGTGGGCTCTGCTGTGGCCCGCGTGCTTCTGGCTCGTGGTCATGCCCTGCGCCTGATGGTCCGTGCCGGTAGCGATCGGCGCAATATCGCTGATATGCCAGCCGAACTGGTGGAAGGCGATCTTTCCAATCCTGCCAGTTTTGCGAAGGCGGTCGAGGGCTGTCGTTACGTCTTTCATGTCGCGGCGGACTACCGTTTGTGGGTGCCTGATCCGGCTCCGATGATGGCGGCGAATGTCGAGGGCACCCGTCTGCTCATGCAGGCCGCTCAGGCTGCTGGCGTGGAAAAGATCGTCTATTGTTCTTCAGTCGCGGCGCTGGGATTGATCGGTGACGGCACGATCTCGACGGAAGAAACGCCTGTTAACGAGCACTCTGTCATCGGCATTTACAAGAAGTCCAAATATCGTGCCGAGCAGGAAGTCCTTCGCATGGTGCGCGATCAAGGACTGAAGGCCGTCGTCGTCAATCCGTCCACGCCCGTCGGTCCGCGCGATATCAAGCCGACACCGACGGGACAGATGATTCTCGACTGCGCTGCAGGCCGGATGCCCGCCTATGTCGATACAGGCGTGAATATCGTGCATGTCGATGATGTAGCGGAAGGTCATGCGCTGGCTCTGGAGCGCGGCGTCGTGGGTGAGCAGTATATCCTTGGCGGTCAGAACTACCTGCTGGGCGACCTGTTCCGCATGGTCGCGGAAATCGCGCATGTGAAGCCGCCCCGGATTGTCCTGCCGCAGGAGGTGATCTGGCCGGTTGCTGTGGCGTCCGAATGGCTGTCCCGCAAATTTGGCATCGAACCCCGCGTGACGCGGGAGATGCTGGCGATGTCACGCAAGAAGATGTTCTTCTCCTCGGACAAGGCTATTCACGAGCTCGGCTATGCGCCACGTCCGGCGTATGACGCCGTCAAGGACGCGATAGACTGGTTCCGTCAGGCTGGTATGCTGAAATAAGAGCGGGGACGTATGCTGGTTTATCTGGCCGGTCTCTCGGCACTGATCTGGACTGCTCTTCTCGGCTTTCATGGACGATTCTGGCAGGCTGGCCCCATTCTGCGCCCCGGAAAGGCACATAAAACACTGCCTCCGGTCAGTGTGGTGGTGCCTGCGCGGGATGAGGCTGAGTCCATAAAATCCTGCCTCTCGTCACTTCTGACGCAGGATTACGCAGGACAGTATCGCATTGTCCTGACTGACGACCGCAGCTCGGGCGGCACGGGGGATCTGGCGCGGGGTCTGCCGGACCCACAAGGCAAACTGACGGTTGTGGACGGGCAGCATCGTCCTGACGAAGCCTGGAGTGGCAAGCTCTGGGCCGTCGAACAGGGGGTGGCGCGTGTCCGGGCAGAGTGTCCTGAAGATGATGGCTACATTCTGCTGACGGACGCCGATATCGAGCACGATCCGGCCCATATCTCCACGCTGGTGGAAAAAGCCGAGCGTGAAGGGCTCGATATGGTGTCCGAAATGGTGGAACTGAACTGCGTCAGCGCGGCTGAAAAGGCGCTGGTGCCAGCTTTCGTGTTTTTCTTCGCGCTGCTGTATCCCTTCGCCAAGGTGGCTGATCCTAAAAGCCGGACAGCAGCGGCGGCGGGCGGCACAATCCTGATTCGCCGTGCTGCGCTGACCCGCATTGGCGGTATTGCTGCCCTGCGCGGTGCTCTGATCGACGACTGCACGCTGGCAGCGCATGTCAAGCGCTCGGGTGGCCGGATCTATCTCGGTCATTCCTGTCTCGCACGCTCGATCCGCCCCTATCCGCATCCGCGTGACATCTGGCGTATGATTGCCCGCACGGCATACGTTCAGCTGCATTACTCCCCGTTGATCCTTGTCGGAACGGTGCTGGGAATGTTGCTCGTCTGGATTCTGCCCGTCTTTCTGGCACTGTTCGGGAAAGGGCAGGCCCGCAAGCTGGCGGCACTGGCATGGATGGCGTCGATGGCGTCCTACATGCCGACCCTGCGACGTTTCCGCATGTCGCCTTTCTGGGCGCTGCTGCTGCCAGTCGTTGCGATATTCTACACGGCTGCGACGGTCGGCTCGGCTGTCGATCACCATCGCGGTCGGGGCGTGAGGTGGAAGAACCGGGCTTACACCGAGGCGACCCACGCAGGATGATGTCTGCGGGCACGGTTGCGGGTTAAGGCCCGCAATCCGCCAATGGCTGGTCGTTGAACCGTTTTCTGTCAGCGATATCCTGAACGTCCCTGAAGAGCCTGAAGCGCCTGCCGGGTCGCCTCGGTGAGAGGTGAGGGCAGGGAGGACAGGTCGAACCAGCCCATTTCAGCGAGAGCTTCCGGTTCACGGATGGCGGGTTCGCCGATAAAGGCTTCCACCAGAAAAACCGGCGCGACCCAGTGTTGTCCGGCTGTTCTGTCGATCTGGTCCACGACACAGAGCAGTTCGGGAGCCTGGATCTGGATGCCTAGTTCCTCCTCTATCTCACGCGCCGCCGTGTCAGCGACCTTTTCATAAGGATCGACCTTGCCGCCGGGCAGACCCCAGTGTCCGGCTTCGGGATTGCGCTTTCTTTTGACAAGAAGAAGCTGGTCTTTGCGGAAGATCGCAGCGCCGCAACCGACACGTGGAATAGGGGGATTTGTCATGATGAGATGCTCCTGCGATCTGTTTGCCGGATGATGCCACTGACAGTCCATCTGTGATCCAGCGGAAGTAACGTGGTGGTAAGTGTAGGCAGCAGGCTCCGGAGCGTGTAAACCACCCCGCCATGTTTCCGGATTCCTCATCAGCCGCACACGCGGAGCCAACCCTTCTGTCAGAAAGCCTGTCAGTTGAAGACGTGCGCGCTGCTGTCGCCCGTGACAAAATTGATCCGTGGCGTGCGCCTGATGTCTCGTCCGGCAAGGGGCAGTCAGACGAGAATTTCCCGGTCGGCTCGGTGCTGTTTGCGCCTGCCATGCGCAGCCATGTGCATGCCTATTATGATTTCGCCCGCTTCAGCGATGACGTGACCGACAGCGATCGGCTGACACCCGAGGAAAAGGTGGCGCGGCTGGATGCGATGGAAGACATCGTACACGGTCGGGCTCAGGCGCCCGACCGCAAGGACGCCCGCTCCGCCGCACGCGTCCGGGAGATGCTGCTGCGCACGGGGCTTCCGTTCGAGGTCGCAACCGATCTGCTGGTTGCGTTCAGGGAAGACGCCGTCAAATCGCGCTACGCCTCTCAGGCTGAACTCGACCTTTATTGCCGCTACTCCGCGAATCCGGTCGGGCGCTTTCTGCTGGGACTGCATGGCGAGAGTGACAGGACATTCCCGGCGTCCGACGCGCTCTGCACGTCACTCCAGATTCTCAATCATCTTCAGGATTGTCAGAAAGACCTTCTCCTTCTGAAGCGGTGCTATGTGCCGCTGGACCTTCTTGAGGCGCAGGGGCTCGGTGTAGAGGCTGTTCTGGAAAACACGACCTCCCCGTCATTGCGTCGCGTTTTCGACATATTGCTCGACGAGACAGATCGCCTGAACGAAGAGGCTCTCGGGTTGCTGCGTCATGTAAGGGATCGCCGGATGCGGATGTATTGCGGCGCTGTTGTAAGGCTGGCGCATCTGCTGGCGGCCCGTCTGCGGGTGGGAGATCCGCTGGCGGAACGGGTGGCGCTGACAAAGGCTGATTTCGCACGGGCGGCGGTTGCGGCCCTCGGGAGCTGGAAGAACTGATATGCCTGCCAGAACAGGATTGGTCCGGCAGGCAGGACTGACAAGACAGGGGAGTGTCTGCTCCCGCTGGACTATTGGGCGGTGCGGAACCGTCCGGGAAAGGATGCCATGACTGACGTAATCGGAACGCATGACGAACCCACGCCGCTCGGCTGTGACCCGACCGATCTTGCGCGGGTCGAGGCCATCGTGCGGCAGGCCGGAACGTCATTCGCGGCGGGAATGCGCATTCTGCCGCCATACCGTCGTTATGGCATGTATGCGATCTATGCCTTCTGCCGGATGGTGGACGACATCGCGGACGGCGATGTGCCGTCCCTGAGCGGCCCGGAGCATGCACAGGCCCGGGAAGCGCGCCTCAATGAGTGGCGTGAGCGCATTGGCCGCCTTTACGACGACAAGCCGCAGGATGCGCTGGACCGGGTGCTGCATGCCTCCATCCGCTTCTTCTCGCTGAAGCAGAAAGATTTTGACGACGTGATCGACGGCATGATCATGGACGCCACAGGGCCGATCGTGGCTCCGACCGAAGAGACGCTGGATCTTTATTGTGATCGCGTGGCCTCCGCTGTCGGACGGCTCTCCGTGCATGTGTTCGGCGACAGTTCGAAGCACGCCGAGCGGGTTGCCTATCACCTTGGTCGCGCCCTCCAGTTGACCAACATTCTGCGTGATGTGGCTGAAGACGCGCGGATTGGCCGTCTGTATCTGCCGAAGGAACTGCTGGCCCGCTTTGATGTGCCTGCCGATCCGCAGAAGGCTCTGTCGGCTCCTGGCCTCGCGGGTGTGATGCAGATTCTGGCGGTCCGGGCTCAGGATCACTTCCGGCAGGCCTTCCGTGCCATGAAGAAATGTGATCGCAAGGCGATGGTGCCGGCTCGCATGATGGGCGGCTGTTATCTGTCGATCCTGAATGCGCTGATGAAGCGTGGCTGGGATCATGTTCGCACGCCGCTGGCGGTTTCCAAGGTCAGCAAGGCGGTTGGCGTCGTGCAGGCTTTCGCGGCCTGATCAGGGATGGCGCGTCGGGTTCATATTGTCGGTGGTGGTCTGTCCGGACTTTCGGCTGCCGTGGAGGTCGCGGGTAGCGGCCAGCATGTCATTGTGCATGAGGCCGGACCGGCCTGTGGTGGCCGGGCGCGTTCCTATGAGGACAAGAAGCTCGGTTGCCGGATCGACAACGGCAACCATCTGCTGCTGACGGCGAACGAAGCTGTCTTCCGCTATATGGGACTTATCGGCGCGCTGGACACGTTACAGGGGCCGGACGAGCCGATTTTCCCGTTTGTCGATCTCCAGAAGCCCTGTGTCTGGACACTGGATCTCTCCATGGGGCGCGTGCCTTGGTGGGTGTTCAGTCCGACCCGTCGTGTTCCCGGTATGCGGCTCGGCGAACTGCTCAGTCTGCAACGCCTTATCGGTGCGAGTCCGGATCAGGTTGTGTCGGACTGTCTGTTGCCGGGTGAATTCTCGCGTCGCCTGCTTGATCCGTTCTCCATCGCCGCTCTCAACACGCCGAGCGATGAAGCCAGTGCGGCACTGCTCGGCCACGTCATTAACGAATCGCTGGCCAAGGGAGGACGCGCCTGTCTGCCGCGTTTCCCGAAGGTGGGCCTGTCCGAGAGTCTGGTCGACCCGGCGCTGGCGCATCTTTCCATTCTGAAGGCGGAAGTGCGTACCGGACGGCGCGTCACCGGCATTGAAACCATGAACGGCCGCGTTACGGCCCTGAATTTCCCTGATGAACGAATCGAGGTTGGCGAGGATGACGTTGTCATTCTGGCTGTGACCGCGCCTGTGGCGGCTGGTCTGCTGAAAGAGGCGCTGCCTGCTCTGGTGGTGCCCGATGAGTTTGAAGGCATTTTCAACGCGCATTTCCGTCTTGAGCGTCCACCGGTGCCGGTGGGGGCGTTTGCGAAGACCCGCTTTGTCGGTGTCGTCGGTGCCGTGACGGAGTGGATTTTCCTCAAGGATGACATCCTCTCGGTCACGGTCAGCGCGGCGAACCGTTACGCCGACCGGGATCCCGAGGAGCTTGGACGGCAGATCTGGCAGGAAGTGAGTCAGGCGATGGACGGACTTCTGGCAGGACCGCTATCCGCTGAGCCGCCCTTGCAGCGACTGGTGTGGGAGAAGCGCGCAACCTTCGCCGCCACCCCCGCGCAGTTGCGGAAACGGCCCGGTGCTGCGACAGGGCTTGTCAATCTGGCGCTGGCGGGGGACTGGACGGCGACGGGTTTGCCCGCCACCATTGACGGTTCCATTCGCTCCGGCGTCGCCGCCGTGAAGGCGCTTGGGCTTCGTGGGGCCATGTCTGATTGATGGGGTCTGACTGGTTTTGATTCGGTTATCACGGTTAGGCCGTGGATTGCGTTAACGACTGACACGATTTCTGAAGAGACGTGTTTCTACTGGGGGAATGACTGCAGGCCATGCTGGACGATGTAACGAACTCTGCCACTACCGAGAACACAGGGTCGGCCGTCAGCGAGCTGACCGCCAGTGAACTGGATCGTGTGGTCGAGCGTGCTCATGCAGCACTGGGCGGCAAGCAGAACGACGACGGTCACTGGGTTTTCGAGCTGGAAGCCGATGCGACCATTCCGGCGGAATATGTCCTGCTTGAGCATTTCCTTGATCGGATCGATCAGCCTCTGGAAGACAAGATTGGCGTCTATCTGCGGCGTATTCAGGGTGAGCACGGCGGCTGGCCGCTCTACCATGACGGAGAATTCAACATCTCCGCTACGGTGAAGGCCTATTACGCGCTCAAATGCATCGGTGACGACATCAACGCGCCGCATATGCAGCGCGCCCGTCAGGCGGTTCTTGATCACGGTGGCGCTGAACGCACCAACGTCTTTACACGCTTTCAGCTGGCGCTGTTCGGGGAAATTCCCTGGCACGGCACACCGGTCATGCCGGTCGAGCTGATGCTGCTGCCGCGCTCGGCGTTCTTCTCCGTCTGGAACATGTCCTACTGGTCACGCACCGTGATCGCGCCGCTGCTGGTGCTGGCGGCGCTGCGTCCTGTGGCGGTCAATCCGCGTGGCGTGCATGTGCAGGAACTGTTCGTCACCCCGCCGGATCAGGTGAAGGACTGGATCAAGGGACCGTATCGTTCCAAATGGGGACATGCTTTCAAGGTGCTGGATCAGGTGCTGCGTCCGGTCGTGAAGCTGATCCCGCAGAAGGTGCACAAGAAGGCCATCAGAGCGTCGGTCGACTTCATCGAGCCGCGTCTGAACGGCATTGATGGTCTTGGCGCTATTTACCCGGCGATGGCCAATACGGTGATGATGTATCGTGCGCTCGGTGTGCCCGACAGCGATCCGCGCGCCAATACGGCGTGGGAGTCGGTTCGGGCGCTCTTGGTCGATCATGGCGACGAAGTGTACTGCCAGCCTTGCGTGTCGCCCATCTGGGATACCGGTCTGGCGGGTCATGCCATGATGGAAGCAGGTAGTGGTCCCAACCCCATCGCCCAGAAGGAAACGCAGGAGAAGATGGCGAAGGCGGCTGAATGGCTGCGTGACCGTCAGATTCTCGATGTGAAGGGTGACTGGGCGATTAACCGGCCAGACCTCGAGCCGGGTGGATGGGCTTTCCAGTATCGCAATGACTATTATCCGGACGTGGACGATACGGCGGTTGTTGGTATGCTGCTCCATCGTCAGAATGATCCGGCCAATGACGAAGCGATTGAGCGTGCCCGCAAGTGGATTGTGGGGATGCAGAGCACCAATGGCGGATGGGGCGCGTTCGATGTCGATAATGACAAGGAACTGCTGAACCATATTCCGTTCTCGGATCACGGTGCGCTTCTTGATCCTCCGACAGCCGATGTGACGGCGCGGTGCATCTCGTTCCTCGCACAGCTTGGTCACGCCGAAGACCGTCCGGTGATCGAACGGGCTCTGGACTATCTGCGCGGCGATCAGGAACAGGACGGTTCCTGGTTTGGTCGCTGGGGCACCAATTACATTTACGGCACATGGTCTGTCCTGTGCGCATTGAACGCCGCCGGTGTTTCCCATGATGACCCGATGGTGGTGCGCGCCGTTGAATGGCTCCGTTCCGTCCAGCGCCCTGATGGTGGCTGGGGCGAGGGCTGTGAAAGCTACGAAGATGGTCCCCGCGGTCGGTATAAGGAAAGCCTGCCATCTCAGACGGCATGGGCGGTTCTGGGGATGATGGCGGTCGGTCGTCGTGACGATCCGGCGGTGAAGCGTGGTATCGCGTGGTTGTCAAAACAGCAGGGAGAGAATGGCGAGTGGGAAGAAGAGCCCTACAACGCCGTTGGTTTCCCCAAGGTGTTCTACCTCAAGTATCATGGTTACAAGCAGTTCTTCCCGTTGCTGGCTGTGTCGCGCTACCGCAATCTTCAGAGCAGCAACTCCGGTGAAGTGAGCTACGGTTTCTGAGCCATGAACAAAAGCCTTCTTTCTCCTGCCGATATCGGATTTCTTGTGGGACTGAAGGCTGAGGCCTCTCTTCTGCGGCAGTTCTTTCCCGGCTCGCCGGTCGCGATCAGTGGCGCCACACGAGAGGGCGCAGAGAAAGGCGCTGCCCGGCTAATTGCTTCGGGCGTGCCGTCTGTCGTGTCGTTCGGACTGGCGGCGGGACTTGATCCCGCGCTCAGGCCCGGCACGATTCTTGTGCCGGACGCTGTCGTAAAAGACGGCAAGCTTTATCCCTGTTCACCTGCTGTGCGACGTCGTCTGGGAGCGGATGGAGGCTCAGGCGTGGTGGCGGGGGCGCTTCTGCATAGTGATGTTGTTGTTCTGACTGCTGAAGAAAAGCAGCATCTGGCTCTGGAAAGCGGCTGTTGCGCTCTTGATATGGAGAGTGGGTTTCTGGCGGTGGCAGCTCAGGCTACGAAAAGACCTTTCGGTGTGCTGCGCGTGGTGTGCGATCCGGCTGACCGGACACTACCGCCTGCTGCTGGCATTGCGCTTTCGCCTGACGGTGGTCTGGGGGCAGGGGCGCTGATGGCCTCGCTGCTGCGTAACCCTCTGCAAATTGGCAGTCTGATCCGTCTTGGGAGTGACGCATCCCAGGCGCGTAAATCGATGCAGCGTTTTCTTGAAGTTAAGGCTTCCAGCTTATCATCGTGATGCCGCAGAAGACGAGGCCTCTGCAGGGAGTCAGGAATTATGCCTGGAAATACCTTGTGGTCGTGACGTTTCTGGCCTCTTCCAGATTGTTCTGCATGAAGAGTGTGTTCTGAATTGGTATGTTCTGCGGAAGGGATGTTTTTAATGTGCCCTTCCAGACAGTGATTTGTCCTGCGTGCGTTTTGTAGCGCATGTCAGGGAAACGAGGATTTTCATGAAAGCTCCCTTGCCGACTTCCCGTCAGATTACACAGTTTATTGGTTATTTTGATCATCTGGATGGTCTGGAAGTAAAAGGCTGGGCCTGCAATCTGGCTGCCCCCCGTGTGCCCGCCACACTTCACGTCATTGCTGACGGTCAGGAAATCGGTTCAGTAGTCTGCGATCTGCCTCGACCGGATGTGCAGGAAAATATTGGGGTCATGACGCCCAATCTGGGTTTCTGCTTCAAGCTTCCAGATTTTCTTGCTGACAGCAAAGAGCACCGGATTGGGTTGCGTTTCCCAAACCGTTCTGTCGTGCCGTGTCTGGCGACAGATGATGGTACGATCAAGGATGAAGATATTGCAGTCACCCTTGAGCCGCAGTTCAATTACGAATCCTGCGTGGATGGTTTCACACGCGGCGCACTGCGCGGGTGGGTGCAGCGTATCAATACGGCAGAAGGCACGCGGGAAGGTCAGTGCGAAGTCGCTGTCTTTATTGATGGTGCGCCGTTCGCCCGTATTCGTGCCGATCGTTTTCGCGGTGATGTCGCTTCCGCTGTAGGAGGTGACGCCAACTGCGGCTTCGAGCTAGTCATTCCGAAACATCGTCGTCAGACAGGCAC
Organism: Acetobacter sp. UBA5411; assembly: GCF_002409645.1. Classification (GTDB taxonomy): domain Bacteria; phylum Pseudomonadota; class Alphaproteobacteria; order Acetobacterales; family Acetobacteraceae; genus Acetobacter. Next base: position 93,170 of record NZ_DHNR01000028.1, on the reverse strand, counting down.
GAGGACGATCCGCTTTGTGGCTGTCCCGGGTGATGTGGAACTGATGGGAAGCCCTATCACCACATCACTGGTCGACAACAAGCTGGAAGAGCATCTCCTCAGTGTCAGCGAGACCATTGCGAGAATGCACCGCGAGATCTCTTCCCTGCGGGCAACGATAAGCAATCTTCTTCCCGAACAGCGGTTCAATCTTGGCGATTATGACCAATGGGCACGACGGTACTTCAATGTGCTACGAGCCCGGGTGGCGGAACGTCGACAGCAGCTTGGCCCTGATTTTCTTGCCAAGGGACCGTTGGTGAGTGTCATCTGCCCGACCTACAAACCGGATATGACGGATTTCATCGCCGCAGTTGAATCGGTGATGGCGCAGACCTGGAGCAACTGGGAACTCATCATTGTTGATGATGGCGGAAAGTCTCTGGAAGTCGCGGCGAGGATGGCGGAGTATTGCCGGAATGATCCGCGGATCAAGCTGATCCGTCTCAAGAAAAATCTGGGCATTTCGGGCGCGACCAACGAGGGTGTCAAAGCGGCAAAAGGCGAATGGGTCGCATTCTTTGATCATGACGACGCCATGGTTGATGTGGCGCTGGAAGCCATGTTGCAGGCCGCTGCCGGACTTGATCCGCAGGTAATTTACTCAGACGAGGACAAGGTTGATCAGGCGGGCTATTTCCTTGAGCCGAATTTCAAGCCCGATTTTGATTACCGGTATCTTCTGGGCTGCAACTATATCTGTCATCTCACCATGGTGCGTAAAGAGGTTCTGGAACAGGTCGGTGATCTGAACGCCAGTTATGATGGCGCACAGGATCATGATCTGATGCTGCGCCTGACGGAGATCGTGCCGCGAGAAGGCTTCATGCATGTTCCGGAAGTCCTTTATCACTGGCGAAAGACTCCAAACTCAACAGCGATGACGATCAGCAACAAGCAGTATGCTGTGAATGCTGGCGTCCGGGCGGTTGCGGATCATCTGAGGCGTGTCGGGCATGATGCACGGGTCGAGGCGATCAATGATCTGACCATCTACAATGTGTGGTGGGGCATAAACCGTGAACCGACGGTTTCGATCATTATTCCGTTCCGTAATCAGGCTGAACTGACGAAGGAATGTGTGTCACGCATTCTGCAACACACGGACTACAAGGCTTACGACATCATTCTGATCGATAACTGGTCGACGGATGAAGACGCGCTTGCCTTCTGCAAGGAAATATCCCGCAATAAACGGGTTCAGGTTCTTTCGATTCAGGAGGAATTCAATTTCTCACGTCTGAACAATCTGGCTGCCGCTTCAAGTTCGTCCGAATTCTTTTTCTTCATGAATAACGATCTTTTCGTGGACGATCCCAAATGGCTGAAAACCATTGTGGGAGAGGCGATGGCTGGCGAGGATATCGGGGCTGTTGGCGGAAAGTTTGTTTATCCCAACGGGGCAATTCAGCATGTCGGCGTTGTGGTCGGCCCTGATGGCGTAGCCTCGCATGTGCATCGCGGGCTGCAGGCGCACGAATACGGCTATATTTCCCGTGCGATCCTGTCTCATGAAGTCACGGCTGTTACAGCGGCCGGCATGCTGGTGCGCGCCGAAGCCTTCCGCGAAGTTGGTGGCTTTGACGAGGTGAATCTGAAAGTCGCTTATAACGACGTCGATCTCTGCCTGAAGATGCGTGAAGCCGGTTGGCGGATTATCCAGTGCAACAACTTCATGGCTGTTCATCATGAGAGCGTGTCGCGTGGCAGCGATGACCGACCTGAGCATGAGGCCCGGTTCTTTGCCGAAACACAGCATATGCACCAGCAGTGGGGTGATCACGCGATTTACCAGCACGATCCGGCCTACTCGCCGCACTTCATGCTTGATCAGAGCTATTACGATCTGGTCACGCCTGAATAAGACGAGAATATCAGTTGGTGGTCGGGTTAACCGGCTTTTGGAAACACCCGTCTTTTTGAGGCGGGTGTTTTTGATTCTATGGCAACTTGAATGTGCTTGATCAGGTGTTTTTAAATCGGCAGATGAACAGGATCTCGCTACCACACAATCCTGAGAGCAGATTTAATCATCAATGAAACTGGCTGTGAGGTGATGCTATTCTTTCCCAAAAGAATGGATCTGTTCTCATGCATTATCTCTTTGAGCCTCTCGTGATTCCGTCCATCCCTGTCCTTGAGGCCGACGCAAGGTTCCCTGTGCGTCGGATCTGGTGTGTCGGACGTAATTATGGCGAACACACACGGGAGATGGGTGGCGATCCAGCGCATGATCTTCCAATCTTCTTTGCAAAACCCTCCGATGCAGTGACAACGGAAGAAGTTCTTCCCTATCCGTTGCATACGGAAAATCTCCACCACGAAATTGAGTTGGCGGTAGCAATCGGTCAGCAGGGCGTGAATATTCCGGTGCAGGCAGCACTGGATCATGTGTTCGGCTATGCCCTAGCATTGGATATGACACGGCGCGATCTTCAGGCGGTCGCCAAGAAATCCGGACAGCCATGGGATCTGAGTAAAGGTTTTGATCAGTCCTGCCCGATCAGCCCGATCGTGCCGGTGACGCAGTCTGGGCATCTGATAAAGGGGCGCATCAGTCTCTCAGTCAACGGGACGGTCCGTCAGCAGGGCGATATCAGTGATCTGATCTGGTCAATTCCGGAAATCATTTCCATTCTCTCAAGCTTTGTCGAATTGCGTCAGGGTGATCTTATCCTTACCGGAACACCGTCAGGCGTGGGGTCGGTGAAAGTCGGTGACAGGCTTGAGGGAGAGTGTGAAGGCGTCGGAAAACTTCATGTGCGCTACACGGAACGTTGAAGCTTCTTGCTGATGAAATGAAGTCAGGCCAAACGAGCTTGGGGAGGAAAAAATCCCTCAAGCCTGTCCGGAAAAGGTATTAATATATCGTGCAAACACGGGCGAGGTGGTTTCGGGAGCTTTGCTCCGAACCCCACAAAGGGACACTGTCCCTTTGATCCCGATTTATGAAACCAGAGGAGAAGAAGGGCAGAGGCCTGCATTGTCTTCTCCTTGCAAGCTGTAAAAAGCTTCCGATCAGATAAGCAAACTATTTCTGCGTACTGTTTGATTGCGCCGCTGGAGCGGTCTGCTCCACAGCCGGAGGCTGTTCCGACACACGCAGGGCATTTACGAACGAGCCGCCGATGTAGAGAAGCATGGAGACGGAGGCGAGCACGATCATGATGATGAACATCAGTTTTTCAGGACGGCTTTCCGCGCCATCGGCATCAGGGGAAGCAATCCTGCTGAAATCCGGTTTAATGGACTTCAGGTTTTTGAATATGTTTTTCATAGATCAAGGGCTCCCTGGGCCGTATCCTTGCGGGCTTCGATGCGGGCGAGACGCTCATCATCAGCAAAAACGAGTGTAACACGCTGGCCCGGATTCAGCCCGGCGGCCCGTGTGACAGCATCGCCCGCCATATCACGGACGAGAACGTAGCCACGATCGAGAACGGCGCGAGGCGAGACAGATTCCAGCACATTCCCGACGCCCAGGAGGCGCGCTTGTCGTTCGCGGCACAAGGCCTGCAACGGAGCGGCTGTTAGACGCTGGCGTCCCAGACGCGCTTCTGCGGCACGGCGGGCAGCCGTCATGGCGGCGCCCAGAGTGGCGTTATCCAGAGACAGACGGGAACGGCGGTCACTGAACAGGGCCGAAGGAGCAGGCATGTGTCGTTCTGCCGCTACAAGAGCTGCCTTGCGCCGCTCCAGAAGCGCGGGCAGGGCCAAGTCCAGTCTGTGTGACCGGTCATCGAGACGCATACGGGCGGTGCTGAGCAGGGAAGGGAGATCCGGCAGACCCGAGGCCGCACGATCCAGCCGCAGGCGCGCGGTCTGAGCGATCCGGTTCAGCGCACTTCCCATTCGGGCGACGCGATGGGTGAGGTCGGCCAACAGTTCATCACGCACAGGCACGGCCAGTTCGGCGGCGGCTGTGGGCGTGGGGGCACGCATGTCGGAAACGAAGTCGATCAACGTGGTGTCGGTCTCATGCCCGACCGCGGAAATGACCGGAATCGGGCAGGCGGCAACAGCACGCAGAACGGCTTCGTCATTGAAAGCCATCAGGTCTTCAAGCGAACCACCACCACGGGCGACGATCAGCACATCAGGACGCGGCAGATTCTCACCGGAGCCGGGGCGACCAAGCAGGCTGAAACCTTCAACAGCAGCGGCAATCTGCGCAGCGGCCCCTTCACCCTGCACGGCGACAGGCCAGATCAGCAGGTGACGAGGGAATCGCCGGGCGATGGTGGTGCGAATGTCATGCAGCACCGCGCCCTGCATGGAGGTAACGACACCGATCACGCGCGGCAGGCGAGGGATGCGGCGCTTGCGCTCGGCGTCAAACAGACCTTCCTGCGCGAGTTTCAGGCGTAGCCGCTCAATGCGGGCGAGCAGCGCGCCTTCACCCGCATACTCCATTTTCTCGACGATCAGCTGATAGCTGGAGCGCTCGCCATAGGAAGAGACGCGGCCTGTGGCGATGATCTCCAGTCCGTTTTCCGGCACCAGCCCGAGGCGTGACACGGAACCGCGCCAGACGACACCGGAGATCTTGCCGCCTTCGTCCTTCAGCGAAAAATAGAGATGGCCGGAACTGTAACGCTTGAATTCCGTGATCTCGCCACGCACGCGCACCCGTCCAAACGTCCCTTCGAGGGTCCGTTTGATCGCCCCCGAGATCTCGGAGACCGAATATTCCGGCACATTGACGCCGGGAAAGGGAGCGGGAGGTGTCGGAGAGCCATCGTCCATGACGCGACCCTATGCTACAGACGCAGCGTTCTCAACAAGAGCCGCAATCCATGTGGCCGGAAAGAAGGTGATGCGATGAGAGTCCTGCTGGTTGGTTCGGGGGGTCGTGAGCACGCGCTCGCGGCGGCGCTGGCAAAGTCGCCGGCTCTCACACAGCTCTATATCGCTCCCGGAAATCCGGGCACGGCCCTGTGCGGCACGAATGTCGCCATCGCGGCAGGCAATGTTCCGGCGCTTGTGGCGTTCGCACAGAAAGAAGGCATCGACCTCGTCGTGCCGGGACCGGAAGCGCCGCTGGTCGCTGGCCTCGCGGACGCCTGCGCTGAGGTCGGGATTCCCTGCGCAGGACCGACAAAAGCGGCGGCACAGCTCGAAGGTAGCAAAACCTTCACGAAGGAAGTGTGCGACGCGGCAGGCATTCCGACCGCCAAATGGGAACGCTTTACAGACCCGGCTCATGCGATTGCCTTCGTGCGTCGTCGTGGTGCGCCGATTGTTGTGAAAGCCGATGGTCTGGCAGCGGGCAAGGGCGTGGTCGTGGCGCAGACGGCAGCGGAAGCCGAAGACGCCGTCACCGACATGATGACATCCAACAAGCTGGGCGATGCGGGCCACTCGGTGGTCATCGAAGAATGTCTGGTGGGCGAGGAAGTCTCGCTCTTCGCCTTCTGCTCCGGTGAAACGGCGGTGCTGATCGGCGCGGCGCAGGATCACAAGCGCATCGGCGATGGTGACACCGGCCCGAACACCGGCGGCATGGGGGCAGTCTCACCACCAGCCGGGTTCGACCGTGCAGCGCAGGAAAAGGCGCTCGACATTCTGGTGCGTCCGATGCTGGCGGAGATGGTGAAGCGCGGAACGCCGTTCCGTGGCGTGATCTTCGCGGGGCTGATGCTGACCGCCGAAGGGCCGAAGCTGATCGAATATAATGTCCGCTTCGGTGATCCGGAGGCGGAAGCGCTGCTGCCGCGTCTGACATCCGATCTGCTGCCCGCATTGGTGGCGCTGGCGAAGGGCTCGCTGGACGAAGTGCAGGTCACGTTCTCCGACGATGCGTCCGCCGTGGTGATCATGGCGGCGGAAGGCTATCCCGGCGACTATGCCAAGGGCGGCCTGATCGAAGGGATCGACCGTGCGGAAGCCGTGCCGGGCGTGCAGGTGTTTCAGGCGGGTACGGCGCGTGATCCACAGGGGCATCTTGTGTCGTCCGGTGGGCGCGTGCTGGCGGTCTGCGGGATTGCACCGACCATGAAGGAGGCCATTGACGCCGCCTATCAAGGGGTTGCAGCCATTCGCTGGAAAGAAGCTGTTTGGCGGCGTGATATTGGCGCGCGAGCGCTGGCGACAGCGCACTGATATTTCTCACAAACTCGTGATAACGGAAACCGGGGCAGCCTTGTGGACTTGAGTTTCTGATTTCCGTGTGTGGTGTCCCTGCGTGCCTGCCTTGTCGCGGCAAAAGGGGCGTGTGATGGTATGGCCCTCTCGGTGCCGGGAGGGTGTTCGCCGCAACGGAAGATGATCCGTTGCAGGCCTGATTGATAGAGGATCGGTTATAATGCGTTCTTTCCACGCCGCCGCGTCTGGGGCGACAGACGGTATGGCCAGTGCGACCCGGGCACCTGAAACAGGCGGAGCAGCCGGTCACAACATCGACCGCACCTGCATTGACACCATTCGTACGCTGGCGATGGACGCGGTACAGAAGGCGAATTCCGGTCACCCCGGCACGGCCATGGCGCTCGCTCCGGTGGCCTATACGCTCTGGCAGGACGTGCTGAGCTACGATCCGGCCAACCCGATCTGGCCCGCCCGTGACCGCTTCGTGCTGTCCGTCGGTCATGCGTCCATGCTGCTTTATTCGCTGATCTGCCTCAGTGGCATCCGCGACGTGAAGAATGGCAAGGTGCTGAACGCGCCGTCGCTCACAGTCGCTGATCTCGAGCAGTTCCGTCAGCTTGATTCCAAGACACCGGGTCATCCGGAATATCATCATACGGCAGGCGTCGAGACGACTACCGGCCCGCTCGGACAGGGCTGTGGCAATTCCGTCGGTATGGCGATTGCCGAGAAATGGCTTGCCGCCCGCTTCAATAAGCCGGGTTTCCCGCTGTTCGACTATCACGTCTACACCCTGTGCGGTGATGGCGACATGATGGAAGGCGTGTCGAGCGAAGCGGCTTCCACAGCTGGTCATCTGAAGCTCGGCAACCTGATCTGGATGTATGACGCCAACCAGATTTCCATCGAAGGCTCTACCGAACTCGCCTTTACGGAAAATGTCGGCAAGCGCTTTGAGGCCTATGGCTGGCAGGTTCTGACGCTGAAGGACGCCAACGATACGGCGGAATTCAAAAAGCTTCTGGCTGAAGCGAAAGCGGACACCACCCGCCCGACGATGATCATCGTCCACTCCGTGATCGCCTGGGGTTCACCGAAGAAAGCCGGTACCGCCGCTGCACATGGTGAGCCGCTGGGTGCTGACGAAATCACCGCGACCAAGCGCGCCTATGGCTGGCCGGAAGACAAGTCGTTCTATGTACCGGAAGGTGTGACCGAGCATTTCCAGCAAGGGCTGGGTGTGCGCGGTGCAAACGCCAGCAAGGCTTGGGACGATCTGTTCGCGTCCTATCGCAAGGAATTTCCGGACGAGGCGGCGGAACTCGATCTGATCCTGTCGGGTGGACTGCCGAAGGGCTGGGACGCCGATATCCCGACCTATCCGACAGACGCAAAAGGCATCGCCAGCCGCGCCAGCTCTGGCGAAGTGCAGAACGCCATTGCGAAGCACATCCCTTGGCTCGTTGGTGGTTCCGCCGACCTCGCACCGTCCACCAAGACGCTCATCAAGGATGGCGGCGCGTTCCAGCCGGAAGCATGGGGCGGCAGCTATGACGGTCGCAACTTCCACTTCGGTGTGCGCGAACACGCGATGGGTTCCATCGTCAACGGTATGGCGCTCTCGGGACTGCGTTCTTATGGCGCGGGCTTCCTGATCTTCTCGGATTACATGAAGGCCCCGATCCGTCTGTCGGCCCTCATGCACCTGCCGGCCATCTACATCTTCACGCACGATTCCATCGGTGTGGGTGAGGACGGTCCGACCCATCAGCCGATCGAGCAGCTTGTGCAGCTTCGGGCGACACCGGGCATTGTCACCTTCCGTCCGGGTGACGCCAATGAGGTCGCCGAAGCATGGCGCACGCTGATCCCGTTCCGTGACCGTCCCGCCGTGCTGGCGCTAAGCCGTCAGAACCTGCCGACGCTCGACCGCAGCAAGTATGCGTCCGCAGCCGGTGTGGCGAAGGGTGGTTACGTTCTGGGTGACAGCGGCAAGACGCCTGCGGTCATCCTTATCGCAACAGGCAGCGAACTCTCTCTGGCCGTCGAAGCCTACGAGAAGCTGATCGCCGAGGATGTTGCAGCGCGTGTCGTCTCCATGCCGTCGTGGGAACTGTTCGAGGAGCAGCCACAATCCTACCGTGATGAGGTGCTACCGCCTTCCGTCACGGCGCGTGTGGCTGTCGAGGCGGCGTCTCCCATCGGCTGGCATCGTTATGTCGGTCTCACAGGAGAAGTCGTTTGCATGAACGGCTTCGGTGCATCGGCTCCGGCTTCTGCCCTGATGAAGAAGTTCGGCTTTACGGTTGACGCTGTGCTCGAAGCTGCCCGCCGGCAGTTGACGCTTTAAGAAACCAGCCCTGCATCCGGGTCCGGGTGCAGGGCTTTTTGTTGAATGAATAAATCGGCAGGTTCCGTTGCTGCTGCCGGGGAGAATTGCTCGATGAACGCATCATCCGTGAACGGAAAAAGTCCTTTACGTGTTCTGGAACAGTTCGGGCAGTCGCCTTGGCTGGATTTTGTGCGCAGGGGCTACACACGGGACGGGTCGATGGCGGCCCTCATCGAGCAGGATGGCGTCAAGGGCGTCACGTCCAACCCGGCGATCTTCCAGAAGGCCATGGGCGAGGGCACGGATTACGATGCCCAGATCCATGACATTCTCGGCAAGGAAATCGTCTCCGCTGGTGAGCTGTATGAGCGTCTCGCGGTTGAAGACATTCGGGAAGTCGCCAAGCTGCTGAAGCCGGTCTTTGATCAGACCAAAGGCATTGACGGTTATGTCAGTCTCGAAGTCTCGCCTTATCTGGCGCTGGACACGGCAGCTACTGTCGAGGAAGCTGGACGTCTCTGGGAGACGGTGTCCGAGCCGAACCTGATGATCAAGATCCCGGCGACGAAGGAAGGCATCCCCGCCATCCATCAGAAGATCGCGGATGGTGTGAACATCAACGTCACGCTGCTGTTCTCGCTGGACATGTACAAGGCCGTTGTGGAGGCATGGATCTCCGGTCTTGAAGCGCGCCACAAGGAAGGCAAGAGCGTCGCAGGGATCGCGTCAGTCGCTTCGTTCTTCGTTAGCCGTGTGGACGGCAAGGTCGATGGCGAGATCGACCGTCGCGTGAAGGCGGGTGACAAGGACGCCGAGGCGCTGAAAGCCATTCGCGGCAAGGTTGCCATCGCCAACGCGAAAATGGCTTACCTGCACTGGCAGGAAATTATGAAGAGCGAGCGCTGGGCAAAGCTGAAGGCAGCCGGCGCTCAGCCGCAGCGTCTGCTCTGGGCTTCGACCGGCACCAAGGACAAGGCGTACAGCGACGTGCTGTATGTCGATGAACTGATTGGTCCCGAGACGGTCAACACCATTCCGCCCGCGACGCTGGATGCGTTCCGCGACCACGGTAAACCCCGTGATTCGCTGGAAGAAAATGTCGATGCCGCAAAGCACGTCATGGCGGAGGTGAAGCGCCTTGGCCTCGACCTCGACGGCATGACGACCAAGCTGGTCTCCGAAGGTGTGGTCTCGTTCGAAGAGGCTTTTGACGGACTGCTCGGTTCGGTCGCGAAGAAGCAGAACGAGCTTCTTGGCAACAAGCTGACGGAAACGAAGTTTTCGCTGCCGAAAGATTTCGATGACGCCGTGAAGGCCGGTCTTGAAGCGTGGCGCAAGGACGGCACCATCCGCCGCCTGTGGGCGAAGGACGCTTCGGTCTGGACCAATGGGCCGGAAGCGAAGTGGCTCAACTGGCTCGGGATTGTCGCTGATCGTCTGGAACATCTTCCGGAGCTGGAAGCCTTCCAGAAAGAGGTGAAGGCGCGCGGATTCAAGCAGGTGCTGCTGCTGGGCATGGGCGGCTCAAGCCTTGGTCCGGAAGTGCTGGCCATGACCTTCGGCAAGCACGAGGGCTACGGTCATCTCTATGTGCTGGACAGCACCGATCCGCAGCAGGTCCGCACGTTCGAAGGCAAGATCGACCCGAAAGAGACGCTGTTCATCGTCTCCTCCAAGTCCGGTTCCACGCTGGAGCCGAACATCATGCTGTCCTACTTCCTCGATGTCGCGAAAAAGGCGCTCGGCGAGAAAGCTGGTGAGCACTTTGTTGCTGTCACGGACCCGGGCTCGGCGCTGGAAAAGAAGGCGGCAGCCGATGGATTCTGGAAAGTCTTCCACGGTGACAAGCAGATCGGTGGCCGTTATTCCGTGCTGTCGAATTTCGGCATGGTCCCGGCAGCCGCTTCCGGTGTGCCGCTGAAGCTGTTCCTTGAGGATGCGCTTCACGGCGTGAAGGCGTGTGACGGTAGCGTGCCAGCCGCCGTCAATCCGGGCGTGCTGCTCGGCACGGTTTTCGGTATCGGCGCTGAGAAGTTCGGTCGCGACAAGATCACCATCATCGCTACGAAGCAGGTGATGGATTTCGGCGCATGGGCTGAACAGCTGATCGCCGAGTCCACGGGCAAGCTCGGCAAGGGCCTGATCCCCATCGACGACGAGACGCTGGCGGGACCTACGCATTACGGCAAGGACCGTCTGTTCGTCTATTTCCGTCTGGCCAGCGAGCATTCGCATGAGCAGGACGAAGCCGTGAAGACGCTGATCGACGCGGGGCAGCCGGTTGTGACGGTCAATCTGCATGATCGTCGTCAGATCGCGCAGGAGTTTTTCCGCTGGGAGATCGCCACGGCGGTCGCCGGTGCGTTCCTTGGTATCAATCCGTTCGATCAGCCGGATGTCGAGGCCAGCAAGATCGAGACCAAAAAGCTGACCGCCGCCTATAACGAGACGGGTTCGCTTCCGGCTGAATCACCGTTCGCGACGGATGGCGATCTGGAGTTCTTCGCCGACAAGAAAAATGCCTCAGCCCTGAAAGGCGACACGGCGCAGGCGATCCTCAAGGTGCATTTCGATCGCGTGAAGGCAGGCGATTATGTCGGTCTGCTGGCCTATATCGAGCGCGACCGGAACAGCATCGAGTGGATCCAGCACACACGTCTGGCCATCCGCGACGCCAAAACGGTGGCGACGGCAGCCGAGTTCGGCCCGCGCTTCCTGCACTCCACGGGACAGGCTTACAAGGGTGGTCCTGACAGCGGCGTGTTCCTCCAGATTACGGCGGATGATGCGCATGATCTACCGGTGCCGGGTGAGCGTTACAGCTTCGGTGTGGTAAAGGCAGCGCAGGCTCGGGGCGACTTCGACGTGCTGGCCGAGCGTGGTCGGCGTGCGCTGCGCGTGCATATCAAGGGCGATCTGAAAAAGGGTCTGGCGACGCTCGCGTCCGCCATCAAGGCTGCGATCTGAGGCAGGAAGGAAAAAGAAGAACATGCAGATCGGAATCATTGGCCTCGGCCGTATGGGTGGCAACATTGCGGTCCGTCTGACCCGTCATGGACACGATGTGGTGGTATATGACCGTGATGCCGCCACGGTGCAGAAGGTCGTGGAGCGTGCCGAGGGTGGTCGTGCTGTCGGCGCGGTGAGTGAGACCGATCTGGTATCTAAGCTGACGGGCGACACAAAGGTCGTCTGGCTGATGCTGCCCGCCGGTGAGATCACCGAAGCTGCCGTTCAGTCCGTCGGTGGTCTGCTCGGCAAGGGTGATATCCTCATTGATGGTGGCAACACCTATTACAAGGACGATCTGCGTCGCGCCGCCGCTCTGAAAACGAAAGGCGTTGATTACGTCGATGTCGGCACGTCCGGCGGCGTGTGGGGGCTGGAGCGTGGCTACTGCATGATGTTCGGCGGCTCGAAAGAGGCTGCTGCTTATATCGACCCGATCCTCAGCGCGCTTGCCCCCGGCAAGGGCGATATTCCCCCGACACCGGACCGTGATCGCGCCGGCCTCGATCCCCGCGCCGAGCAGGGCTATCTGCATTGTGGCCCGGCAGGGTCAGGTCATTTTGTGAAAATGGTCCATAACGGCATCGAGTACGGCATGATGCAGGCCTTCGCTGAGGGCTTTGACGTCATGAAAAGCAAGAACTCGCCGCTGCTGCCGGAAGACGAGCGCTTCGACCTGAACATGGCCGACATTGCCGAGGTCTGGCGTCGTGGCAGCGTCGTGTCCTCCTGGCTGCTGGATCTGACGGCCGAGGCAATGGCGAAAAACGGTGAACTGTCCGAGTTCAGCGGCGAAGTTCAGGATTCCGGTGAGGGTCGCTGGACGATTGAAGCAGCCATTGAGGAAGCGGTTCCCGTGCCAGTAATGACGGCGGCGCTGTTCACGCGCTTCCGGTCGCGCAGCGGAAACACCTATGGCGAAAAAGTGCTTTCCGCGATGCGGTTTGGCTTTGGCGGTCATGTCGAAAAGAAATAACGTCCTGTCTGCGACGCTGGGAGTATGCTGTGAAAGTTGATGATATCGCCAGACATGATGCGAAGCCTGCGCCGACGGATCACGTCCGTCTCGTGGTGACGGACATGGATGGCACGCTTCTGACGCCGGAGAAACAGGTGGCGCGCAGCAGTGTCGAGATGATCGACAGGCTCCGCGCTGCCGGTGTGGCGGTATGTCTTGTCAGCAGTCGTGCGCCTGTGGGGATTGAGCGGTATCATCAGGCTTTGAATCTCAACACGCCTTACGCCGCCATGAATGGCGCTGTCGTGCGCGATGGTCAGGGTAAAACCCTCTCGACGCTCACCTTGCCCGTTGGGGCGGTGAAAGCGACCATCGACATGCTGGACGTCCATGAAGTCGATGGCTGGCTGTTCTGTGGCTCCGACTGGATCGTCAAGGACGAGACGGCGGGCTATGTGCCTCATGAGCAGAAAGTGCTGGGTCTTGCTCCGATCGTGACCAAGGACTTCGGTCCGTGGGAAGACAAGGTCGGCAAGATTACTGGCTCCAGCGCCGATTATGATCTGCTAGGCCGTCTTGAGGGAGAGATTGGTCAGTTGCTGGAAGGACAGGCCAGCGTCGCCTGTTCGGCCCAGTATTATCTGGATATCACGCCGCTCAATGCCAACAAAGGTTATGCCCTTTGTGAAATCGGACGGCAGCTGGGTGTCGAGCCGCATGAGATTGCCTGCCTCGGTGATATGCAGAACGATGTACCAATGTTTGACATCGCCGGTCTGTCGATCGCCATGGGTAATGCGTCGGACGAAGTCGCCTCGCACGCGCATTTCACAACGGATACGAACGACAACGAAGGCTGGGCGAAAGCAGTTGAACGGTGGATCCTTCCACGGGTCGGCGGTAACGCTTCCTGAAAAGAGGAGAGCGACGTTCTTCGGGCGTCGGAAACAGGCTGCAGTTCCCGACGTTGTCTCCGGTTTCCGGATGGATTAAATCCGCCTCGCGGCGACTATGGAGTTTCGGCAGAAGCGTCATGGTGAGTGTGTGTTGGGAACGAGGCTGATGGCTGGACATGATGTGATGACGGCACAGGAAGTCGTGCTGGAAACCCCCGATGCCGTGGCGCAGTATGTGGCCGACTTCCTTCTGGAAAAAGCCTGTGCTGCACAGGGTGTGTTTCGTATCGCGCTTTCCGGTGGCTCCACTCCGCGCAAGCTCTACGCGCTCATGGCGAAAGCCGATTATGCCGAGCGCTTTCCTTGGGAACGAACAGAGTTCTTTTACGGGGACGACCGTTTCGTCCCAGCCGACTCTCCTGACAGCAACCGTGGCATGGTGCAGTCGATCCTGTTCGACCATGTCTCTGTTCCGGCGAAGAACATTCATCCAATGCTGGATAGTGGCGAGCCGGATGAAGCTGCTCGCGCGTATGAAGCGGATCTTCAACAGGTCTACGGTGCAGACATACTCATTGCAGGCAAACCGCTCTTTGATGTGGTGCTGCTCGGTCTGGGCGAGAACGGCCATACAGCCTCTCTCTTTCCACGACAGCCGGTTCTGGAAGAGAAGACACGGTGGGTTGCGTCCTGCGTGCCGGACGATGCGCCCCATACACGGTTGACACTGACCTATCCAGCGATTGCATCCAGTCAGCATGTGCTGTTTCTCGTGACGGGAACATCCAAGGCGGACGTTCTCCGTCGGGTCCGTGCAGGAGACCCGGCTGAGCCAGCCAGCCAGATCCGCTCGGATGGTGAGATTGTGTGGATTATCGACAAAGGCGCTGCGGGGCAGGCCGAAGGGAAAACGGGACGATGAGCGCGAGCGAATACAAGCGTCAGGCAGCAGAGTTTGCAGCTGCGATGGTCGAAGACGGCATGGTTGTCGGTCTGGGCACCGGCAGCACGGCGGCTTTTGTGGTGGAGGCGCTGGGGCGTCGGCACAAGGAAGGTCTGCGTTTCGTGGCGATCCCGACTTCCGTGGCGACCGAAAAGCAGGCGTTGGGGCTGGGCATCCATCTTACGACGTTTGGTGAACATGCGCGGGTCAATCTGACCATTGATGGCGCTGATGAAATCCAGCGTGGCACACTCAATCTTATCAAGGGTCTCGGCGGCGCGCTTCTGCGTGAAAAGATTGTCGCGGCTTCATCCGACCGTCTGGTGATCGTGGCGGATGACACGAAGCTTGTCGATCATCTGGGCATGAAAACACTTCTGCCCGTGGAAGTGACGTCGTTCGGGTGGGAAGCGACCGCTCGCCAGATTGAACAACTGGGCGGGCAGGCTTCACCTCGTCGCAATCGGGACGGTGCCTTCTTTGTCAGTGATGGCGGCAACCTGATTCTTGATTGCCGTTTTCCAGTGATTTCCGATGCCGGACGACTTGAACAGGAGATTCGCTCAATTGTCGGTGTAGTGGAGAGTGGTCTGTTTGTCGGAATGGCCACGGACGCTATTGTCGCCGGTGGAGAAGGGATTGCGCATCTGACTGTTGGTGCGTGAATCCGCTTCAACGATGAAAACGGACAGGGGATTTCTGGCTCCTTGTCCGTGATGTTTCTGAGCTGCAACTGTAATGCTGGGGAGAGCAGGCTATGACGCAGTCATGTCCAAACGGCGTCATGCCTCGTCTGGTGGTCGTCATGGGCGTCTCCGGCAGCGGCAAGACTTTGGTGGCGGAAGGACTGTGTTCCCAACTTGGGTGGCCTTTCAAGGAAGGCGACGATCTCCATCCGGCACACAACATCGCCAAGATGTCGTCAGGCGAACCTCTCACGGATGAAGACCGGTTGCCCTGGCTGGAAAAGTGCCGGGAGTGGCTTGCTGAGCGTGCCCGTGATGGCAGGGGAGGGTTGCTCGCCTGTTCGGCGCTCAAGAGTGTTTATCGTGACATTCTGAGACAGGAGGGAGTGGATGTCACATTCCTCTTTCTCAGGGTGCCCCGCGATGAACTTGAACGTCGCCTTAAAGGTCGCAAGAGGCATTTCATGCCAGTTACTCTGCTGGACAGTCAGTTGGAAACATTGGAAGCGCCGTCTGAGCAGGAACATATTCTTGTGCTGGATGCCGTGGATCATCCGACAGAGGTGATTGCCAAAGCGGTTGATCTTCTCTGTCAGGATCAGGAAAGCCGACGCTGATCTTTTTACTTCCGACGAATGGCGACAACCGTGTGTTCGCACTTGTTCTGGCATCTGGCGTGCTGACCCTGCCAGCGTAACCAGCTGCCGCAGGAAACACATTTTAATCCATTTCCAAGGGAAAATGAAACGGTTCGAGTGAAGGTTTTTGCCTTCTCTTCCTGTCCACCGGAGTAGCTCATGAATGTCCTCGAATGATAATGTTGTTCCAGTGAATTATTTGTGGGTATTAGTTAATTATATATTTAGATTCTGAGTATGTGTATGTTTTAAGAATGTTGATGTGTGTAAGTTGAATGGATTGCACAACAATATTTGTTCCGGAGAGGATAAAATAGATTGATGTCGTTAGGCGATATTTCGCCCGTCAGACACAGTCTATTGCGTAACGCATTACGATACCGCTGCCAGTGAAGGCGGTGTGTAAGCTTTCAGATCCTCTTTCAGCACGTTGACGAGACCGGCCCAGTCTCCCGGTCTGGGCTGACGGAAAATCTTCATGGTGGGATACCAGGGCGTATCGCTACGCTGTTCCAGCCAGCGCCAACAGCCGTCAAAGCGGGACATCATCCACACCGGCAGACCGAGGCCACCCGCAAGATGCGCAATTGATGTGTCCACGCAAATCAGGAGATCAATGCCAAGAAGACGGGCAGCCGTGTCGGCAAAATCCCTGATGTCGTTGGTGCCATCATGAATGGGTAGGGCTGCCTCCGCGATTTGCTCAGTTCCGTTCAACTGGAAGCTGACAAAAACCGTATCAGGCACTTCAAATAGCGGGGCCAGTTCGGTGAGAGGCATGGAGCGTCGCTGATCGATAGCATGGGCTTCGACATGCGATGGACGGGGAGCGCCCGACCAGACAAGCCCAACGACACGCCGGGCGGGGTGCTTGCCTGCCCACATGAGACGCCGGATGGGTCCGCCCTGTCGCGAGGCCTCTTCCGGCGGAACAGAAAAGTAAGGGGCAGAGGGAATGGTTTCCTCCGTAAGCCCTAGGCGATGCGGCAGACTGGCAAGCGGACAGTGGTAGTCGAAATACGCGTCGGCTGGCAGGTCCGTCACACTGTGGCTTACACCGACAACTGTCGTGAAAAGCCTCTGCAAAGGCGGAGGCACCAGAACGGTTACAATAGCGCCCTGTGCCGCAAGTTGCGGTGCAAAACGGATAAATTGAAGTGAATCTCCAAAACCCTGTTCTGCATGAAGCAGGATGTGACATCCCTTAAGAGATTCTCCTTGCCATAATGGGGCCGGGAGGTTGGATGGAAGCGTCTGCGAGGTTTTCCATCTGCTTTCGTAATCAGCCCATCCTTCCTTGAAGCGTCCAAGCTTGAGCAGACTGACGCCTCGGGAAAAACGGGTTTTGGAACAGTCGCGTCCTGTCGCCAGCGCTTCATCAAATACAGCGAGAGCTTCGGCAGAACGATTCAGATTGAAAAGCAGGTGTCCCCGGTTGTGGATGGCTTCCGGATTTTCCGGCTGAAGGGCAATAGCTTTTTCAATTGTCGTCAGAGCTTCTTCAAGCCTTCCGGCATGTTCAAGAGCGACACTGAAATCGACAAGATAATTTGGATCGTCCGGACGTGTTGCCAGAGCCTGCTCGAGATAATGGAGCGCTCCGATGGTTTCCCCTTTTTCTACTAATGCACGGCCAAGGCGGTGTTGAAGGGCCGCTTCATTGGGGAGTGTTGTTAAAGCCTGTCTGTAAAAACGGATGGCGCGGTCTGTTTCTTTAATACCTTCAAATGCGATGCCTGCCATAAAATAGGCGGTGCCAGTCTGAGGCATCCACAGGGCAGCTCGCTCAAGAGTTTCCTGCTGTTCCTGAAGGCGGCCGAGTTTTTTTAAACAGTCTGCTTGCAGAAGGTAGAAAATGAAATGGTTGGTCAGACGGGCGCTACGAGCTAAAGGAGCCAACGCGCGTGCGGGACG
Source organism: Acetobacter sp. UBA5411 (assembly GCF_002409645.1). Classification (GTDB taxonomy): domain Bacteria; phylum Pseudomonadota; class Alphaproteobacteria; order Acetobacterales; family Acetobacteraceae; genus Acetobacter. The sequence continues at coordinate 75,668 of NZ_DHNR01000028.1, read as the reverse complement.
ACCAAGTAGTAATTCAGCGCGTCCCAGAAGAGCTAGAACAGCCGGTTCGCGTGGAAAGCGCGCCAGATGTGTCAGGGCAGTTTTTCTCACTCCTGCCATATCGCCCAGTTTCTCGAATGCGCGCGCTTCAGCAAGGCAGGCCGCGAGTTCCTGAGACATCGCTGGCATAGGGGCATCGAGAGCGGGCATGGCAGACTCCTTTTATGAGTCTTCTCTTACCGAAAGCTGGTTAAAAGCCTGTTGCGACAGGAGAGATTGCCCTGCCTTTCTTCAAAGGGTTGTCTGTTCGCTCGGAAAAAGGTTTTCTGGCGCTGCCTTCAAATCGGAAAGAAGCTGTATTGCAAAAGAAAGAGCCTGATATTGCTTCTGACCTTTTTCTATTTCCGGCAGATTGTCGAAATGAGAAGTGTGAGCATATCCGGTCAGCCTGCGAATGATTTCCATAGCTGCAAACCCGGCCATATCAGTGGTGATGCGATCACATTCTTCTCGTTGCTGGCGTTGGATTTCAGCAGCATCATCACGAGTTAGAAAAGCCGGAGCGAGGTCGGTTTTTGTGTCACTGTGAAGCCAATCGTCACAGTAGTCTTTGAGAAAACTTTGATGGAAGATGGAGGCTGCCTGACGGATTTGGTCACATCGTGCTTCGGTCGGGGCAGCAAAAGAAGCGAGTATCAGGCTGGCGACAAACATACCGCAATCAAAGCCGATCGGTCCGATGCAGGAAAATTCACCATCAATCACGGACGCATCGTTGCGGTCGACCATGACGGAGCCACTGTGCAGATCACCATGAAGCAGAGCCTCACGGGCTGTGAAAAACCGCGACTGCATGTGGCAGACTGAGCGATGAATGGCTGGATCGGTATGAAGCTGCTCCACCAGTGGTTTTAGCGCTGGGTGATAATGGTTTCGAGGGTGATCGTGATAGGGATCTGTCAGCACCAGATCGACTGTAATACGGGTCAGCGTTGTATTGCCCGAGAAAACCCCTTCGAGACGCGCCATATTCTCAAAAGGCCCACCGCGCCATGAGGTATGAAAAGTAGTTTGAGCAACAAAACGACCGATCTGACTCGCTATTGGGGCCGGGTCTACGCCTTTCGCAAGAGCTTCGGTAAAAGTGACGTGATCATCGAGACAGGCTGTCACCAGCAGGAAAAGCTGAGGATCAAAATGAAGGAATTCCGGAACCATTTCCGGTACTAATGGTGCAACAGCCTGTAGCCATCGGGCTTCGAAAGTCGTTCGGTCAAGCGGCATTTTCCATGAAGGATCGACCCGCACATGGGGGAGAGACTGCTTGGCGCAGAGAGAACCAGAAGGACCGTGGACAAGCCAGACACTATTGAGATTGCCATCGCTGACTTCGCGAATACGCCAGTCAGATGCATCTCCACCGAGGCGCGATTCCAGAGAAGGTAAATCCGCCAGAACCTGCCGAAGACTATCGAGGTTCAGGGTGCGATACTGCGTGTCTTTGATCAAAGTCATGTCTCTGGTCTGTGTGATCCACACTAGCCATCATACTACGCAAAGACTCTGTTGAGTCGAATTCCTATTGTTTGGCCGGATGATGTTCCCCACGCCCTGCCTTGAGAAAGGACTTCTGAGGCAGGAATAGAAGAATATCATGCGCTTTTCAGAGGATGCTTTCTCGGGCAGGCACTCTTTGCCCTCGCGTCGTTGAGAAAATAGTAGAGCAATGAGAAAGACCGCATCTCTCTCCAGAATATCGACTGGAAAAATTAGGCTGCAACAGGGGATTCCAGAACTTCGGTTCTGGGCTGCTCGGCAATCGTCTGGCTTGGTTTGCCAATGAAATATCCCTGCACGAGTGAGCACGAGCGCTGTTCCAGATAGGCAAGTTGTTCCGCTGTCTCAATGCCTTCAGCGACAATATCCATACCGAGACCGCGACCAAGAGAAAGAATTGCGTCCACGATAGCAGCCGAGTGGGGACGCTTGATCATATCCCAGATAAAGGAACGATCGATTTTCACTTTGTCGAACTGGAAATCGCGGATGTGGCTGAGGCTGGAGTATCCCGTGCCGAAATCATCCATGACGATACCGACACCAAGAGCCCGCAGCCTCTTTAGAATATCAATGATCTGATTGCCGATAAGGAATGTGCTTTCCGTGATTTCAATACTGAGGCGGTGCGGTTCAAGTCCGGCGTCGTCAAGAGCGGACTTGATGACATCAGGCAGATCTGAGGTTGTAAACTGAATGGGAGAAACATTGACCGAGACATTCAGTCCATTTTTCCATCCGGCGGCATCGCGGCAGGCTTTGCGCACGACCCAGCCGCCCAGTTGTGCGATCAACCCGCACTCTTCTGCAATGCCGATAAACTGGTCAGGTGGGACCCGTCCCCGCTCAGGATGCTGCCAGCGAACCAGAGCTTCATATCCGACCAGTCTACGATCATGGGTGGACATGATCGGCTGATATTCAAGAAAGAATTCATTGCGTTCGAGGCCGAGCTGAATTTCGCGCTCAAGACGGATGCGATCCTGAATCGCGCTGTCAAAGGAGCTGTCATACTCGCGAACATTTCCGCGGCCAGATTGTTTTGCAGCCAAGAGCGCAATGCCTGAACAATGCAGAAGCTGCCCTCCATCCTGCATGTCGTCGTCGGATACGGCAAAGCCAACACTGACGGAAACCGGCAGTTCATCATGGCCATCCGGCAATGGAATTTTCAGTTCCAGAGCAAGGTAGGAAGCAAAATCCGTCACGTCGTCCGGGCTGAGCACACAGGCCACGGCAAATTCGTCACCGGCAATACGCGCCATGATGGCGTCCTGCGGCACGAGAAGCTGGAGGCGTTTGGCGATATGGGAAAGAACCTTGTCGCCCATGGCATGCCCACAGGTCTCATTGATGCTCTTGAAACGATCAATATCAATGAGAAAGACAACGACCGGATAATTTCTTGTCTTATCCTGCAGGAGGTCAGTAAGGCTGGCGACAAAGAAGGAACGGTTGCCGATCCCGGTCAGCATATCCGTGATGGCCAACTCTTTGATGGTCGCTTCAGTTTCCTTGCGTGCGCGGAGATCGATAATCGCGAGAATAGTGCGTGCCTTGCCGCGCCAGGAGCTTTCCCGAGCATAAATTTCAACGGGAATGCGTTCTCCATCGTGTCGTATCATCTGGATTTCACGAGGAGTTTCTTCTTTGATCAGCTTCTGAATGATGTCTTCTGTCACCAGAACAGGAAAAAAGGTTTTCAGCTGATATGTGCTTCTGGATTTTGTTCCGGCAAGGTTCCAGAAGGCGCTGTTGGCATCAAGGATCACGTTCCCCGTTGTGACGACGAGTCCTTCCAAAGCAGCATCGGCAAAGCTGCGGGCGCGTGTGCTGTCCTCGATTTTCCGCTTTGCCGCCTGATATTCAAGCAGAAGAAAAATGCTGGCGAGAGCAAGAAAAGTCGACGCGCCTGCGCCCACCATTCCAGCAAGGGAAAGAGAGGCGATATGCTGTGGCATGCCTCTCATTGCTTCATGGGCGAGAGACGCATGTGGCATGCCCATGAAATGCAGCGAGCATATGCCGAGAACCCATGCGATCGCAGCAAGGGATCTTCTACGTCCACGCTGCCGGCGCAGCAGAAGGGTTCCCGCGTAGAAAAAGACGAAACCGACTGTCAGGGAGAGAATAATCCTGAGGGGCGGAATAGACTCCACCTCTGCGCCTCCCATGGCGGCTATGCCGATATAATGCATGCTTCCGACCGTTATGGTCATGAGAAGCGCCGTCCGGGGGGAGCGTGACTGGTTAAGCGTCCGGCATTCACTCCACCATGTCGGGAGAAACAGTCCCGTAGCGACGAACATGGAGAGTATCGTCAGCGGTACATTATAGGCTGTCGCCAGACTGTTGGCGCAGCCCAGCATGGCCACGAAATGCGTGGCCCATACACCGTTTCCGGCTATGCAGGCGCTGAAAAGCAGCCTTTTCTGATGCGAGCGGCCTTTCACCATAGCGGCGCGACAGATCATCCGCACTGCGATCAGCATGGTAAGGGTGCAGAGAATTAACGCACCAACCGCGAAGGTGAAATTGTAGCCAGTAAATTCTGGAAGATTCTCAGACATGACGCCGGGCTGATCCTGTGGAACTGCCGTCAGTCTGCCTTGTCGAAGTCAATCACCCGTTAACAAGTTGCTCTGATTTTGGCCGGGAAGAGCCGGTTTTTATCGACTGTTTCCCCTCGCTCTGGTTCATACGCCCATAAAAAAAGCCCCACCGGACAAAGGATGGGGCTTTCATAAAATATCAGGAAGTTGACCGGCTTTCAGAGAGCCTTGGCCAGCTCCGGCACGACCTCGAACAGGTCGCCAACAAGGGCGTAGTCCGCAACCTGAAGCATCGGCGCCTCAGCATCCTTGTTGATCGCCACGATTACCTTGCTGTCCTTCATACCGGCGAGATGCTGGATCGCACCGGAAATGCCGACAGCAATGTACAGCTCAGGAGCGACGATCTTGCCGGTCTGACCGACCTGACAGTCGTTCTCGGCGTAACCGGAATCGACCGCCACGCGGGAAGCGCCAATGGCGGCTCCGAGCTTGTCGGCCAGCGGCGTGAGCACGGACTGGAAATTCTCGGCGCTACCCAGACCACGACCACCGGAAACGATCACGCGAGCCGACTCGAGCTCCGGACGGTCACTGGTCGGTGTGTGTTCGGAAACGAAGCGGGAAACCGTGTCCTGAACCGTCACATTGACCGCATCGACAGAAGCGGAACCGCCTTCAGCCGGAGCCGGGTCGAAGTTGGTCGCACGGATGGTCAGAACCTTCTTCGCATCCGAGGACTTTACCGTCGCCAGCGCGTTGCCCGCATAGATCGGACGAACGAACGTATCGGCATCGACGATAGCCATCACGTCAGGGATCGGCTGAACGTCGAGCAGCGCGGCCGCGCGGGGCAGGACGTTTTTACCGACAGCCGTGGAAGCGGCGACGATGTGGCTGTAATCGCCAGCCAGCGAGACGATCAGGTCGGCCACAGGCTCGGCCAGTTCATGGGCCAGCACGTCGGCACCGGCCTTCAGCACCTTGGCCACGCCCGGCACCTTGGCGGCGAGAGTAGCTGCCGCTTCGGCGTCGGCTGCATTGCCTACGACCAGAGCGTGGACATCGCCCAGCTTGGTGGCAGCGGTAATGGCGGAACGGGAAGCCTGACGGATCTGACCGGCTTCGGTCTCGACAAGAACAAGAACGGTCATGATCAGATCACCTTCGCTTCGTTGCGCAGTTTCTCGACCAGTTCGGCCACGGAGCCGACCTTGATGCCAGCCTTGCGGGTCGGCGGCTCAGCCACGGAAACCGTCGTCAGACGACGGGTCATGTCCACGCCGAGGTCCGTAGCCTGAATCGTCTCAAGCGGCTTCTTTTTGGCCTTCATGATGTTAGGCAGCGAAGCATAACGCGGCTCGTTGAGGCGCAGGTCAGCCGTGACAATGGCTGGAACGCTGAGAGACACTGTCTCCGTGCCGCCATCGACCTCACGGGTGACTTCCGCACGACCGTCCACGATCTCGACCTTGCTGGCGAAGGTGCCCTGACCCCAGCCGAGCAGACCGGCGAGCATCTGGCCCGTCGCATTCATGTCGTCGTCGATGGCCTGCTTGCCGAGGAAGACGAGGTCCGGCTTCTCTTTCTCGACGATCGCCTTCAGCACCTTGGCGACGGCCAGAGGCTCCGGGCTTTCTTCCGAGAGGACGAGAATGGAGCGATCGGCACCCATCGCCATGGCCGTGCGGAGGGTGTCCTGCGCCTGCTGGACACCGATGGACACGGCGATCACCTCGGTCGCAGAGCCTTTTTCACGCAGACGGACGGCCTCTTCGACGGCAATCTCGTCAAAGGGGTTCATCGACATCTTCAGGCCAGCCGTCTCAACGCCGGTGCCGTCCGATTTGACGAGAACCTTGATGTTGTAATCAACAACCCGCTTTACCGGGACAAGTATCTTCATCGTCTCTCTCGCATACTACCCGCAGGTGGTGGCGCGCGCGGACGTGGGCGCAGGAACCACGCCCGGCGATCGGGCCACCGGAATTGACGGCTGCCTTAACGTACTATCGACAAAAATCACATACCCGCAGGGTAATTCGGACCGCCGGCTCCTTCTGGTGTGCACCAGTCAATATTCTGCGTCGGGTCCTTGATGTCGCAGGTCTTGCAGTGGACGCAATTCTGGGAGTTGATCACCAGCCGTGCTTCAGTGTCCGTATCCACCGCTTCATAGACCGCCGCCGGGCAGTAACGGCTTTCAGGTGAGCGGAACACGTCCCAGTTCACTGTCTTCCACAGGCCCATGTTCCGGACCTTCAGATGAACCGGCTGGTCTTCCTCATGGTTGGTGTTCGACAGGAACACGGACGACAGCTTGTCGAAGGTGATCTTGTTGTCCGGCTTGGGATAGGCGATTGGCGTGCAGAGAGAGGCCGGCTTCAGCGTTTCGTTATCCGCATGTTTGAAATGCAGGGTCCACGGGGCTTTGCCACGCAGAACCATCGCGTCGAACCCGGCATAAAGCGCGCCCAGCTTGGAGCCCCAGCGGGCGAAGGCCGGACGGACATTGCGGGCGGATTTCAGCTCGTCATACAGCCAGGACTGACGTACAAGGCTCGTATAGGCGGCCGGTTCAACCCGGTCGGCCTTCATCGCGTCGATCACGGCTTCTGCGGCCAGCATACCGGACTTCATCGCGGTATGCGTGCCCTTGATCTTCGGCGTGTTGAGGAAACCTGCCGAATCGCCGAGCAGTGCGCCACCGGGGAAGGTGAGGCGCGGGATCGACTGGAGACCACCCTCGGACAGGGCGCGTGCACCGTAGATCAGGCGTCGGCCACCTTCGAAATGCTTGCGGAAGACCGGGTGCAGCTTCGTGCGCTGCATCTCGTCGAACGGTGACAGCCATGTGTTCTCGTAATCGAGACCCGTGACGAAGCCGTAGGAGACGAGATTCTCGCCGAAATGGTAGAGCCACGCGCCACCATAGGTCTTGTCGTCGAGCGGCCAGCCGAAGCTGTGCACGACCAGACCGGGGCGGTGGTTCTCGGCGGGGATTTCCCACACTTCCTTGATGCCGAGGCCGTAGGTCTGCGGATCGACGCCTTTGCGCAGGTTGTAGTGTTCCATCACCTGCTTGGTGAGGGAGCCACGGCAGCCTTCCGCGAACAGTGTGTATTTCGCGCGCAGCTCCATGCCGGGCTGGTAGTTCGGACCTTTCTCGCCGTCACGGGTGATGCCCATGTCGCCGGTCGCCACGCCCACCACGCGGTTTTTCTCGATCAGCACTTCCGCGCCCGCGAAGCCGGGATAGATCTCGACGCCGAGCGCTTCCGCCTGTTCGGCCAGCCAGCGGCAGACATCGCCGAGGCTGACGACATAGTTCCCGTGATTGGCGAGGTGCGGCATCACGCGGTCGAGCGCCGGAATTCTGAAGCCCTTTTTCTCAGTGAGGAAATACATTTCCTCCTCGGTCACCGGGGTCTTCAGGGGAGCGCCGCGCTCCAGCCAGTCGGGGAACAGTTCCTCAAGAGCGCGCGGCTCGATCACCGCACCGGAGACGATGTGTGCGCCTATCTCGCTGCCTTTCTCGATCAGGCAGACATTGGCTTCGGGGTTAAGCTGACGCAGGCGGATGGCTGCTGCCAGACCCGCCGGGCCGCCACCCACGATGACGACATCAAATTCCATCGCCTCGCGTTCGCTCATCGGTCCTCGTTCCTCATCGTCAAATGCCGTGGGCGAGAAGGCAGAATGGCGCTTTCTCGCGGGCTGTCTATGAATTGAAGTGTCCGGGTAAGGTGTTCGTCCCGGTTTGCCAAGGCTGTTTATCTTTCTGAAAGGCCTGAATAGGGGCGTTTCAGAAGTAAGTGTGGCAGAAAAACTGTTGGTTCACTGATGTCTGGTGTCAGGTCAGAAAGTCTCGCGCTTTATTGGTCAGGCGACATCACCTCACTGCGCCGGGCCGAAAGCCAGTTCCTGCGTTGCGCGCCACGTTGAATCAACGAAATTGACGATCAGCCCCCGTCGCAAGCCGTTAATGGGCCGCTTCTGAAAGCCATGCCAGGTGTCGTCGCCCGGCACGAACAGGGTGCCGGTATTGAAACGGCCACTGCTGCGGACGACGGTTTTTCCCTCTGCGTTCATCAGGTCCGTGCCCCATTGCTCGGCGTCATCATGGGTGGACAGCGGAATGAGCAGCGTCAGTTTCTTCGCGCCGATGTCGGTATGCGGTTCCAGCCAGAAACCGTCTGTATCGAGACTGAGTTCCAGCCGAAGCGCCGTGTGATCAAGCTTCGTGCCGCAGAGCGCTTCCACGGCGGAACGTCCTTCCGGGCTGTCGAACATATGAGCCAGCACATCCAGTCGTGCATCCCGCGCCCGGGCTTCCGGCTCTACGAAAACACGGGAGCCGTTGCGCGTCTCACGGCGACCGCCGGTATCGCCTGCAACGGCATTAGCTTCCGGTTCCCACGCGACGAGAGCCTCGCACGCTTCCTGCGGCAGGATGTTGGACAGCGTCCAGTGCCGGAACGGGGTGGTCGAACACTCCGCCGTGTCGAGAGAGTTACGCAGGCCCGCGATGGCGGCCTCACAGGCTGTGCGGTCTGAAGCCAATGCCGATGTCCGTGTGCTGTGTGTCATCATCATCCTTTTCGCGCGCGGCGGAAGAAAGGCCGGTGCGATCAGACCCTGTAACGCGACAGCAGGAGAGGCGTTCGCGACAAGGGACGCCCTGTCTAGCAAAAAGGTGAGAGGATGGCGAGCGAGACGTCAGGTTTCGGCGCAGCGGAGGATGCGGAAGATGTTGGCGATCACCATCATCGCTGCGCCGACCGCCATCACGCAGGCCGTCGGGATGATCGAATCCGTCGGCATATAGCCCATCATCAGGCCGCTGACAGCGCCGATGCTGAACTGCATCGTGCCCAGCAGCGCGGAGGCGCTTCCCGCATGAGCGCCGTGATGATGGAAGGCGAGCACTGTTGCGTTCGCGCCGATAAATCCGAGTGAGCCCGTCATGAACATGATCATCATGACAACGAAGACGGGTGTCTGGGCCGTGATGACATGCGTGGTGGTCAGCAGCACGTTCATGGCTCCGGCAAAGGCGCACCAGCCGATACCAAACTGCATGAGGGTCTCGAGACGCACGCGATGCACCAGCCTGCCGCTGATCTGGGTGCAGAGAATAAAGATGGCGGCGTTGACGCCGAAGAAAATGGCGAAGTTCCGTGGAGAAAATCCCATTAGGTGCTCGAACACCACGGGCGCGCCACCGAGATAGGCGAACATCACAAAGGTCGAGGCGCTGGCGATAAGCGCGTTCAGAAAGAAGTGCGGCTCCCGGACAATCATCGCATAGCGCGTGAGAATCGTGCTGACGGGCAGGCGCAGTCGGCGTGCGAGGGGCAGGGTCTCCGGCAACACGAACCAGACGCCCGCAATGGCCGCGACACCGTAAAGGGCGGCCACCCAGAACATCCAGCGCCATGTCGCGATTTCCAGAATTAGGCCGCCGATGGAAGGGGCGAGGATCGGCATTACGCCAAAGACGAGGGTCAGTTGGGTCATGATATGCGCCCCGGCTCTGCCAGTTGCGATATCGCGGATCATGGCGCGGGGGATGACAGCGCCAGCCGAACCGCCGAGGGCGGCGAAAAAGCGGAACAGGCAGAACAGCCGGTAGTCGGATGTCATCGCACAGCCGATCGAGGCCAGCGTGTAGAGTGCGAGCCCCGCGACCAACGGGCCGCGGCGGCCGAAACGGTCTGACAACGGACCGCAAGAGAACTGTCCCACCGCCAGTCCGATGAACCATGTCGCAAGAGTGAACTGCGCCGAACCGGGGCCGCCGCCCAGTTCCTGATCCAGAATCGGGAAGGCGGGAAGGTACATGTCGGTGGACAGGGGGCCGAGCGCTGTAATCAGTCCCAGCAGGGCCACAAGGTAAAAGGGCAGGCGCTGACTGGCCTGCATCGTCTCTACTGACATCTTGCCTGACATGTCTGGCACCCGCCCTGAAAAGGAGGAACGGCTATGCCGTCTTGGGGCTGGGCTGTCCATGCCGGATTGTGAATGGTGTCCTGCATCTGACGGGATGGGTTTTGCATCCGTCCAACGCAAGATGACGAATGTGAGACGAGGTTGGGTGAGAAAGATGTTTTTGAAGCACAGAAATGTTTCACAAGATGTTTTAAAAGAATTTTCAAATAAATCTCATTCATCCAATATGTTATTTTACAATCTTTGATGGTTGCGTGAACATAATTCACGGCCTACGACCTTATGAAATGGCAAATTCATGTTGTGCGATCTTTTGGTGGCGCAACGAATATCGACAAGGAGCTGTTCAGGAGAATGGCAGAAAACTCTTCATCGCTCTGGATGGTTTCTCCCAACAGAATGCGTTTGAGCAGATTGCTGCGAATGTCGCGGCGCGATGTTCTGCTGGGCGGTATGGGGACGGTCGCAGCGGGAGGCCTTGTCTCCGCCCAAGCGGCGGAGCCGGATGCACACGGGTCGAATGTGCCGGGGCAGCCATCGCTGCTTTCGGTCAATGATCCTCTGGTGAAACAGTTTCTGGACCTGTCGCATCGCCTGACGGATCGGGACGCTCTGGATGAGTGGATCGCTGCGGCGCTCTGCACAAACATCGTGCAGTCTGATGCAAAGCGGAAAGAGCAGCTTCAGGGAATGCATGCCCTGCTTGAAGGCGGCAAGTTCGCCTCCGCGTCCGACTTTGCACGTGCTGCGGAAAAACACGATCCAGCGTTCAAAGACGTGATCCATGACATTATGGCGGGCTGGTATCGTGGCGTCGCCAACGGAAAGGTCGTGGTTTATCGCTCGGCCCTGATGTTCGATATCACCAAGGATGCCGTCTATCCGAAGACATATGCTGCTGGTGGACCGTTCTACTGGACGTCGAAACCGCCAGAAGTTGACCCGCCGAAAGGTCAGCCCGCTCTGTCTCCGTCGAAATTCGTCGTCGAACCGACCTGAAAACAGAAAAGTATAATCCTTATGTCTTCAGAAAATCTCTCCGCCGATGTCGTCATCGTCGGGTCCGGTGTTGCGGGTAGTTCGATCGCCAACGAACTGGTGCGTGCGGGTATTTCCGTCATCGTGCTGGAAGCAGGCCCGCGTGTAGACCGCCAGCATTTTGTGGAAAATTTCCGTAATCTGGAAAACAAGCCGTCCTATCAGGAGCCGTTCCCCTCCGTGCCTTGGGCGCCCCATCCGCCCGATCAGCGTACCCCCAACGAATATCTGCACACGACTGGGCCGGACGCCGAAGCCTATCAGCAGGTCTACCTGCGGATGATCGGTGGGACGACCTGGCACTGGGCCGGGTGTGCCTGGCGTTATCTGCCTTCGGATTTCGAGCTGAAAACCCGCTTTGGTCAGGGCCGTGACTGGGCTCTGAAATATGACGATCTCGAGCCGTTCTATTATCAGGCTGAAGTGATGATGGGTGTCTGCGGCCCCGATCCCGCCGTTGAGGATCTCGGTTCGCCGCGCAAGCAGCCGTACCCGATGGACGCGCTGCCTATTTCCTATGCCGCGCAGCAGTTCCGCAAGCTGATTGATGAAAAGACGCCGTGGCGCGTGGTGCATGAGCCGCAGGCCCGTAACACACGCCCATACGATAACCGTCCGACCTGTGAAGGTCACAACAACTGCATGCCGATCTGTCCGATCGGGGCGATGTATAACGGCAGTTATTCGGTTTACGATGCCGAGGCCGCTGGCGCGAAGTTCATTCCCAACGCTGTTGTCTACAAGATTGAGCGTGACGAGGCGAACAAGCTCGTCACCGCGGTGCATTATCTCGACCCGGACAAGGGCTCCCATCGCGTCACCGGAAAATACTTCGTCATTGCGGCGCACTGCATCGAGACGGCCAAGCTCCTGCTTGTGGCGGCTGACGAAAAAAGCCCCACAGGCGTCGCCAACAGTTCCGATCAGGTTGGTCGCAACATGATGGATCACACGGGCGTGCAGGTGACCTTCATCAGTGGCGACAAGGCTTTGTGGCCGGGCCGTGGTCCGCTGGAAACCAATGTGATCGACAACTTCCGCGATGGTGAGTGGCGGAAGGAGCGTGGTGCCTATCTGGTGCACATGGTGGATGATAATCAGGTCGATCTCGCGACCCAGATGGCCATCGCCAAAGGTTATGTCGGACGTGAACTCGAAGAGCGTATCCGTTATCTGGCCGCGCACACAGTGCGTCTGTTCAGCCATAACGAGGCGTTGCCCGATCCGAACAACCGTCTGACGCTCAGTAAAACCCGCAAGGATGTTCTCGGGATTCCGCATCCGGACGTTTACTACAAACTGCCGGAATATACGGTGCGTAGCTGTGAGCATACCCGCAAGGTGTTCCGTGAGCTGATCGGGCTCATGCACGGCACGGATGAGCAGTGGACGCCCGGCTATTTTCCACAGGACCATCCCTCAGGCAGCACCATTATGGGCGTGGATCCGAAAGATTCCGTTGTGGACGGTCATTGTCGCACGCACGACCATGAAAACCTGTTCATCGCCAGTTCTTCCGTCTTTTCAACGGTGGGCACCGGCAACATTACCCTGACGGTTGCGGCACTGGCTCTGCGCGTCGCCGACACGCTGAAAAAAGAGCTGAACCATGCCTGATATTTTCAAGACATTCCGTTCTTTTCTGATTGCGGGCAGTGTTCTCGGTGCATTGCATGCAGCACCCGTTCAGGCGGCAGATGAAAAGGCGGAGGACAGCAAGGCTGCGGCCGCTTCTCCGGCTCCGGCCCCAGCCGCACCGGCTGCGGATGATGAGGCTCTGCTCAAACGCGGTGCGGACGTCGCGCTTGGTGCCGACTGCATGGCCTGTCACACGACAAAGAATGGAAAGCCATTTGCTGGCGGCCTGAAGATTGCAACCCCGATGGGGAATGTCATCTCAACCAACATCACGCCAGACCCCGAGCATGGCATCGGGAAATATACGGAGGCCCAGTTCGACGAAGCCGTGCGTCACGGTATTCGCGCTGATGGGGCCAATCTCTACCCGGTCATGCCTTATGTGTCCTATGCCGGAATGACCGATCAGGACCTGAAGGCGCTGTATGCGTGGTTCATGCACCGCGTGCAGCCCGTTGCGAGCACGCCTCCCGAAACAGCTCTGACATTTCCAGCCAACGTGCGATCCGCCATGAAGGTGTGGAACATGCTGGCGACGTCTGAAACACCCGAGACGGGTGACTCCATGACGTTCGACACTCTGAGACGCGGAAAATATCTCGCCAATGCACTGGAGCATTGCGGAACCTGTCATACACCTCGTAACTTCATGCTGGGTGAGAAGACGGATCGTTATCTTGGCGGCGCTGAGCTGGCCGGATGGTATGCGCCCAATATCACGTCCAGCAAAACAGGCGGCATCGGGGACTGGAGCGAAGACGATATCGTCTCCTATCTGAAGACCGGTCAGGCTCATGGACGCGCCCAGGCGGCCGGTTCCATGGGAGAAGTCGTCTCTTTCAGCACGAGCAAGCTGAGCGATCCGGATCTGCATGCGCTGGCTGCCTACATCAAGCAGGTTCCAGCTCTTGATGACGATGTGGATCACAAGCCGCGTGACAGCTTCGGCCAGCCAATGAACGATCCCGACATCCGGACAGAGGCTCCGAAACGGATCGATAATCTGGACCAGATGAGCGCTCTGCAGATCTTTGATGATAACTGCGCCGCCTGTCATGGGCGGAATGGCGCTGGAACAGCTGATCATTCCGTTCCGTCGCTGTTTTCCAATTCGGCGGTGGGAACAGCCCGTCCGGATAACCTGATTATGGTGATCCTGAATGGTGTTGACCGGAAAGCTGGTGATCATCATGCGTTCATGCATGGGTTCGATGACAAGTCTAAGGTTGAACGTCTGAGCGATGCGGAAATCGCCAGTCTCGTGAATTTCCTGATGGAAAAATTCGGTTCGGGCTCCGTGAATGTCACGCCTGAAAAGGTTGCGGAATTCAGAAAGCAGTGACGCTCAGAGAATCTAACGCCTTGCCAGTGTGTGAGGCGTTAGCTGCGGATCACGTGTAGGGAAGTTTTGAGAGGGCTTTGCTTGGAAAGCCTCGGAGATGTCGCCCTTTTTGAAAAGACGACATTTGGAAGCGCTCATTGTCTTTGAAATACGTCGTGTTACGACGAAGCGTAAATGAGAGCGCTCTGTCCTGACCTTATAAAAAGGTCAGGACGGTATAGATCACGCAAACAGTGATGCAAACAGATCCTGATGGCTGCTGGCAGCAGTGTTTGTCTGCGTTGTCGCAAGGCTTGCGCCATAAGACGATGCAGAGGAAGAGCCGCCTGTCAGATCGGTCAGGATATTGCCTGCAAAGTTCAGGGCGTCCGTAAGACCTGTTCCGACGATGGAGACGACAGGCGCAAGGAAGTCAGCGGAAATCGCCGGAGCGATGTCTGCCATGACGTCCTTGATGGTGTCTGTCACCAGATCCGTCGGAAGAGCGGGAAGGCTCAGCGTTACTTTTGAAGCCGTCATGTCGCTTGCTGTGAGCGTTGATCCTGCCGGAAGCTGGAGCTCGGAAGGAAGCGTCATGCTGCCGGTGATGCCTGCGTCCGCAGCTTTGGCAAGTGCAGAATAAATATTGGTGACAGCATCACCAGATTTTGTGTCCTGCTCTTCAAGACGCGTGGCGCGCAGAGCGTCAAGTTCCGTGGAGTTGGTGACATTGACTGAGCTGATGCCGGCATTCGGAGTGGCGATCCACTCACTGTTGCCGAACCAGCTTTTGCCGACATACTCATAGCCGTTGATCAGATTGGGATTGCCGGCGGCGCTCTGTCCCAGAACGTCTTCCTCAAAAGCGCGCGCGATGACTTCTGCCTTCACAGTTGTCTGTACGCTTGCATCGACGATGGTGGGCACGCCAACCTGAAGAATATTCAGGAACTGATCGACTTCATTGGTGATCGAACCGGAATTGAAGGTCAGGCCCAGCTCTTCAATCGCTGTATTGCCTGTGACAACAACGGCGTTTGCGGTTGTGGCAATGAATTTATCGTAATGTTCCGGATCTGCCATGATGGCCTGACCCACAGTCTCCGTGCCTTCGAACGGGGTGTTCCAGTAATAGAAGGAGCCGCCCCAACCGCCGACTGTCATGCCACCATAGGAAAGCGATGTTCCGATATCGTCCTCAAGCATCGAATTGATGCTCTGTAGTGTGCCGGTTTCTATTGTGCCGTTGATGACAGCAAGGCCGATCTTGTCAGACAGCGACTGGAAATCAACGGTTTTTCCGTCCCAGGCAGCGCCATACGCTGTGGCGGCATGGATAAAGATATTGCCGAAACTGGTGGGATCGTCACCGTTTACTGTAATGGCCTGCTGATACCAGAACTGACTTGCATCATCGAGCGTATCCGTGCCCGCAGCATTCGCGGCGTCAAGAAAGGATATCATGTCCTGATAGCCCTTCAGCGGATTGGCTGTACCGTTATCCGTGTCGGTACGAAGCTTTTCGATCTGCTCTTCAGTCAGAGTCAGAGGTGAAGAAGTCGACGAAGACTCCAGCATTTTTTCATCCAGAAAAATTTTCTGCGGTGCAGAATGGTTGCACTAAAAGTAAAATGAATGCTCTCATTTTACTTTATTGGTTTTTTGATTTTGGCGGGTTGTATCCTGATGTGGATACAACCCTGTTTATATAGGCTCGGCCTGAATCTGAGTTATTACTTCAGATTCAGAAATACTTGCTCAGAGCGCCATTGCCTGTCCACTCATTCACATAATGGTAGTCCGGGGTCAGCGTGCCGCCGAGTGCCTGGCCGACGGTATCGATGGCTTTCGAGCCTTCATAGACAACGTAATCGTTGAATTCGTGCAGTGCGGCAACGACAGGACCGCCAGCATAGGTCAGCGCAACGCCGATCGGGCCGATGGCGTCAAGAAAAGAGTTAAACGTATTGGCTGCGCCGATCAGGGCATTGCCAACCAGAGAGTCCAGACCGGCTCCCCCGGAAATTTCGTTCAGTTCAGAAATCGTGAGTTCACGCATGGTAAGATTTCTCCGTGATAAGGTGCATGCTCTCTCACAAGAAAAAGCCGCATGGGAGAAACTCAAAGGCTTCTCGTCTAGCGACAATAACTTTATCTAAATTATTTTGAAAGGATTCTAAAAGCACAACTGGATACTGTTTTTGAAATAAGTCGTTAATAATTTCGATTATAGATGTACTATAATTACTTATTATTTGTTTTCTCACGCTTCTTTAAACTGTGAGAAAAGCGGCACACGACCTCTGTCTCGGCTGACCAGAGAAACTGGTCAATGATCGTCAGGGCGTCGATCCGATAGCCAGCTTTCAGAAGGCGCTCAGTATCCCGGTAAAGAATGCGTGGGTTGCAACTGACATAAATAATGACCCCGGGCCGGGCGTCGAGAATGCCATCCATCTGCAAACCAGCACCGGCATGGGGTGGGTCGAGAACCACGGCCAGCGCTGAAGACAGTTCTTTCGCTTCGACAGGCTGTTTGTTCAGGTCTCTGAGATGGGGCGTGATATTGCGCCCGGCTGATGCGCGAGTGAGGGCCTCTATGGCACCCGGATGCCCTTCGTAAGCCTCAACACGGGCATGCGTGGATAGACCAAAAGTCAGAGTGCCGCAGCCAGCATACAATTCTATGATTTTTGCTTTTCGGCCTGTTGAAGGTGGAAGAGCGTCAAGAACAGCTGTACGGATTGCCACTTCCCCTTCGCGACTCGCCTGAAGAAAAGCGCCGGAAGGCGGCTCTGTCGTCACGCCATCGAATGCGATGACGGAAGGTGCCAGCTGCACGAGGATTTCCGGATTCTCCTGCGAGGCTTTTTCCTTCCAGCACAGGCGCGAAATACGGTGGCTCTTACAGAATGCGGCAAGTTTTGTGCGGTCAGCCGTGCTGGGCGGCGCGTCAGACGCCAGCAGGAGATCCGGTCCGGAATCGAGGAGGTTGATGACCAGATCTGCTTCTCTGCGAAAAAGATCCAGACGTTCCATTGCTGTACGAAGCGCAGGGAGAAGCCTGACGATATCCGGATGCAGCAGCGAGCATTCCGTCAGATCGACAACATCGCCACCACGTCGGTGCAGGCCAAGGATGACGCCATCATGCTTGCGTTTTACAGCAAGATCGGCACGACGACGTGAGGCGGGCGGCGTCTGAAATGATGCAGCCGGAGGGAGATCAACCGCACCGGCACGGTGTAATCCCGTCAGAACCTCAGTCGTTTTCCACTTCAGTATCCATTCTGGGCCGAGGTGCTGAAGAGAGCAGCCCCCACAGGTTCCGAACAGGGAGCAGGGCGGCGTCACACGCTCTGGCGCAGCAACGCAGATTTCCTGAATGGTCGCCCGATCCTTACCCGTGCTTCGGGCAAGAACCTCATCGCCGGGTGCCGTATAAGGGATAAAGACGGGAGCCGCTTGCTGGCCTCCGGCATCTGTCAGGCGGCCAATACCATCACCACTGACACCGAGCGCTTTAATGCGATAGCGCCGGGGTGTCGGGTCGATGGCAGGAGCGGGAGCCTGACGAGAATGAGGCCGACGACGGCCTCTCCCTTCAGTTTTCCGTGCCATCCTCGCCCGTTGCTTCGATTGCGACCGGCACACGCCGGGGAAGCTTCATAAAGTTGGGAAGGTCCGCCCCAAAGCCGAGAACATTCTCATTCGGTGCATCGGCAATTTCCGAACCGCGACGGCGATTATCGTCACGCCGGTTACGGTCGTTCCGATCATTGCGCGGTGCCCGACGGTCCTCACGCACTGTGGCCTGAGGGGCAGCGTCTACAGGAGCCGGTGTTTTCTCGGCTTCTTTCTTGCGGGCAGGTGCTTCTGGCTGTTTCGGTCGTTCAGAAGAATCGCGCTCCCGGTCAGATCCGCGGCTGTTGCGTTTTTTCTTTCCGCGATTACCGCGCGCTTCTTCTTCGCTCACCCATTCAAGCTGCGTGATTCCGTCACGCTCCAAGCGGGGGATGGGCTTGCCTGTCAGCGTCTCGATCGCTTCCGCGAGTTTACGATCGTAAGGCGTAGCAAGACTGTAGGCCTTGCCTTCCTTTCCAGCGCGTCCTGTCCGACCGATGCGATGGACATAATCCTCGGCATGGAAGGGAAGATCGAAGTTGAAGACGTGAGACAGTCCACCGATATCGATGCCTCGTGCGGCAACATCAGAGCAGACCAGAATCTTCAGTTCGCCGGATTTGAACTTTTCAAGTGTCTGGAAACGGACGGACTGCGGCAGATCACCGTGCAGGGCGCCGGCTGAAAAACCATGCTTCAGAAGTGACTTGAGCAGAACATCGACATCACGCTTGCGATTACAGAAAACGATCGCATTCTGAAGGTTTTCAGCCCGCAGCAGCTTACGCAGGACTTTCCGTTTGTCGTCTTCGTCAACGACAATCAGGCCTGTTTCGATGGTCGTGGCTACAGTCGAAGGACGGCTGACCGTTATCTGCTTGGGCGAATGAAGGAACGCATCGGCGAGGCGACGGATTTCAGGCGCCATCGTTGCAGAGAAGAACAACGTCTGACGATTCGCCGGTAGCAGGCCGACAATCTTCTCAATGTCCGGAATGAAACCCATGTCGAGCATGCGGTCGGCTTCATCAATCACGAGAATCCGCGTCTGCGTCAGCAGCAGGCCACCGCGTTCGAACAGATCAAGCAGACGGCCCGGCGTGGCGATCAGAACATCGACGCCCTTGTTCAGGACCTCTTTCTGGTCGGCCATGCTTTCGCCACCGATCAGAAGGGCATGCGTCAGTTTCAGATGCTTGCCGTAATTGACGAAATTCTCGGCGACCTGAAGCGCCAGTTCACGCGTCGGCTCAAGGATCAGCGAGCGTGGCATCCGAGCGCGGGCGCGGGAGCCGGAGAGAATTTCCAGCATGGGCAGCGTGAAGGACGCCGTCTTGCCCGTGCCGGTCTGGGCAACACCCAGAACATCCTGACCATGCAGAACGGCGGGGATGGCCTGTGCCTGAATGGGAGTCGGATGGACGTAGCCCATCTCGGTTACGGCACGCAGAATTGGTTCCGAAAGTCCCAGATCCGCAAATGTGATCTGACTGCTTTCTTCAGCAGCATCCTTTTTGACAGGCTCTGCGGCGGCCTCAGGAGCTACTGGCGGATGAATCTCGGCTTCCGGCTCGACGATGCCGTCCAGAGCGCCACCGACATGAAGAGGGTGGGCTTCAGGCGCATTTTCGACTGTAGCCTCATCCGGAGATTTGGCTTCCGTTTTTGTGCTGCGACGGCGCGTTGGTTTTTTGGCTACGGGCGCAGGAGCAGCTTCCGTGTCCACACTTTTCGCAGCAGCGGCCTTGCGCGTGCGCGGCTTTTTGACCGGCTTTTCCTCAGCGACGACCTCTGCCGGCGCGGCTTCCTCTTTATCCGCTACGGCAGGTTCAGCTTTTTTACGCGTTGTGCGGCGTGGTGTTTTCGCAGCTGGCTTGGCCTCTGCGACCTCATTCGTGGCAGTCGGAGTTTCCACTTCAGCAGTCTCAGCCTTTTTCCGGCGAGTCCGTGTGGGCTTCTTCGGCGCTGCAGTTTCGGCGACGGGAGTCACTTCTGCTGCTACAGTTTCCTCGACCGCTTTCTTCCGTCGTGTTGTCGCGCGCTTCGGAGCAGGCGCAGATGAGGCTTCGCCCTCAACCACGGCAGACTCTGTCGTCACCGCGTCGCCGGTCGTCGCGGCCTTGCGGGTGCGAGTGCGGGGGGCCGCTTTACGCGGCTTTTTCTCGGTCGTGTCGGAAGCTTTGGGGCTCAAGTCGCTCTCAGATTAGGTCGGTCGCCGCAAAGGCGGGGCGCACAGAAGGGGCCGGAAAAAACCGGTGCCTGTCGGTAGGCCGTCCTGCACGAAAAATCAAGCGGCAGCCGTTTTGGTTTCGGACTGATCACAAGGGTTTTCCGGCAGAATAACCGTCAGGCACTCAAGAAAGTTTAAAGACCATGTCCAATTGACGCGCATAGGATGGCAAGCACACCGCAAGCGACAACACCCAGCATCAGACTGCGGATGGAATCGAATGTCTGTGGCTGCGGACGAATGGCGCGGCGGGCTTTCTGATAGGGGCCGTAAAACACGCGCAGGAACAGGCCAGCCATGATCAGGCCGAGAACCTGCATGACGTTGGTGGTCCAGGGGATCGCTGCAAAGCCGCCCTCATGCATGATCATGAGCCATCCGGTAATCAGCACGATCGGCATGATATGCCAGATGACGCGCAGAAAACGCTTCAGCGTCAGCAGATGCACGGCGCTGCGTTGGGCCTTGTCCAGCAGGGACAGGCTCGGGCGCAGGATGGCTACGGCATAGGTTGCGCCACCTACCCACACCGCCATCCCGACGATGTGCAGTGTCAGAACAAGACTCCAGAGAATATGTGGCATGCGAACTCCATCGGACAGATCGGCTGTACGGTCGTAAGCTGTGTCGCCAATCAGAGCGTCGAACGCAAGGCTCACTGTTTTCTGGAGCCAGTTTCAGGCGGACTCGTTTCGCCGCATTGTCATAACGGAGGCACTCGTCATGTCCGGCCAGTCCGACAGATTTGCCGTCCTCTCCTCGAAGGAGATGGGCAGTATTGATCATATTGCATCCCGCACCATTCCTGTGGCGACCCTGATGGAGAACGCCGGTCGGGCAGTGGCGCTGGCCATAAAACATTTTACGAAACCTTGCCGTGTGCTGGTGCTGTGCGGTCCCGGCAACAACGGCGGCGATGGTTATGTCGCGGCGCGTCATCTCGCTGACATGGGATGGCCAGTCGCCGTTGCCGCGCTGACCGAGCCGCGCGAGGGAAGTGATGCGGCCTCTGTCGCGGCAAGGTTTCACGGTCCGCGTGTGCCGTTTTCTCCCGAGGAGGCTGCGCGAGTTGATCTGGTGATCGACGCCGTCTTCGGGGCGGGGCTTAGTCGGGATGTGCAGGAGCCGGTTCCGTCTGTGCTGGCTGCTGCAAAGCGCGTCGTCGCCATCGACATGCCTAGCGGCATTGATGGGGCGACCGGGTTGGTGCGTGGATACGCCCGCGCTGCCGACCTGACGGTGACTTTTTTTCGGGCCAAACCCGGTCATCTGCTGCTGCCGGGACGTGAATATCTCGGACAGTTCGAGGTGAGGGATATCGGGATTCCTGCTGAGACCCTGAAAGAAATTACCGTTACCAGCTGGCAGAATGAACCCGGTCTCTGGAAGCTGCCTGTTCTTGGTCTTGAAGCGCATAAATATTCCCGTGGTGTCGTCAGTCTGTGTGCTGGGGAGGCGATGCCCGGTGCTGCACGTCTGGCGGCGGCCTCGGCGCGGCGCACAGGAGCAGGGCTTGTCCGGATCGCGGCGGGCAAGGCGGCTCCTGCGTTCCGGTTGGGCGAGCCAGGGCTCATTATCGATGAGGAGCCGCTGGCGGATCTGCTGAAAGATCATCGGCGTCGGACGTGGATTTGTGGTCCGGGTCTTCTCCCGGAAGAGGTGGAGCAGGTGTTCCCGCAACTGGTTGCAGCGGATCGGCAGATTCTTGCCGACGCGGGTGCCTTCTCATGGGCGGCGGGCGCACCGGACCGTCTGCGGGGGGCGGCTGTCCTGACGCCGCATGGCGGAGAATTTGCCCGGGTCTTTGGTGCGCCGGGCTCAGACCCTCTGGCGGCGGTGCGGGCCGCAGCCAAACAGGTGAATGCGGTGGTGGTTCTGAAAGGTGCGACCAGCGTGATTGCGTCGCCCGATGGAAAAGTGGCGTTGAATACGCACGCCACATCGGCGCTTGGCACCGCAGGTTCGGGCGATACGCTGACTGGCATTATCGGAGCCTTGCTAGCGGCGGGTATGGAGCCGTGGGATGCCGCATGCGCAGGTGTGTGGCTGCATGGGGAGGCAGCCCTTCAGGCTGGAAACTGGCTGGTTGCGGAAGATCTTGACCGGTATCTCGGGAAGGCGCGGGACAAGGCGACACGGCTTCAGGCCGAACCGTGAAAGCAGTGGGTGAAGTTCTGTGACATTCCGGTGAAGTCACTCTCGAAGGCGTCGGAAATCACCTTAATTGCAGGATGCGGGCCGGAGTGACCTTGCCGTAAGGTTGAGACTGCGGTAATCGGTGCGCCCTCGGCGTTATGGGTTGCGCTGATAGGCCACGCGGGTGTGGTGGAATTGGTAGACACGCCAGATTTAGGTTCTGGTGACGAGAGTCGTGGGGGTTCAAGTCCCTCCACCCGTACCAGCCCTGTCACTGCGACAGCGGCTGGGTTTGCATCCCATAATTATTCTGCCGGAAGAGTTTTGGCGGTCGGTGAAGACCGCTGTGTATTGAAGAGTTCGCACGAGAGGATGGCCTGGGCATATGCAGGTTACTGAGACGCTTTCCGAGGGCCTGAAGCACGCCTTCACCGTGGTCGTTCCGTCGGCCGAACTCGAGAAGAAGGAAGAGGCGCGCCTCAAGGAAGTCGGCGCGTCCGCCAATCTTCCCGGTTTCCGTCCGGGCAAGGTGCCGCTGTCCGTGATCCGTCAGCGTTTCGGCGCATCCGTAAAGGGTGAAGTGCTGGAGCAGGCTGTCAATGACGCGCTGCGTAACCTCTTTGAGGAACGTAACCTGCGTCCGGCGCAGCAGCCCAAGGTGGACGTTGTGTCCGGTGGCGACGGCAAGGATGATCTTGAGCTGAAGGTCGAGACGGAAGTTCTCCCTGAAATCAAGGAGCCGGACCTGTCCGACGTGTCTCTGGTTCGCCTGAAGGCAACGCCTGATGCAGCGACAGTGGACAAGGCCTTGAACGACATTGCGAAGCGCCAGCGCGATTTCGTGGTCGTTGAAGAAGATCGTCCTGCTGCTCAGGGCGACGCTCTGGTCGTCGATTTTGTTGGTAAGCGTGATGGTGTTCCTTTCGAGGGCGGCACGGCTGAAGACGTAAGCGTCGAGATCGGTGGAGAAGGGTTTATCCCCGGTTTCGCCGAGCAGCTCGAAGGCATGAAGCCGGGCGAAGAGAAGATCATCACGGTGACCTTCCCTGAGGAATACGGCGCGAAGGAACTGGCCGGTCAGGTCGCAACCTTCGACATCAAGGCGAAAGAGCTGAAGAAGCCGGTCGAGGTTGAGGTCAACGACGATCTCGCCAAGAAGATCGGCTTCGAGAACCTCGACAAGATTCGTGAAGTCATCACGAAGCAGGTTGAGGACGAGTATGAGCAGCTTTCTCGTCTGCGTCTGAAGCGTGACCTGCTGGACAAGCTTGCCGAGAAGACCGACTTCCCGGCTCCGGAAAGCATGGTTGAGGCCGAGTTCGAGCAGATTTGGGCGCGCGTTGAAGCTGATCGCAAATCCGGCGAGCTGGATGAAGAAGATCAGGGCAAGGACGAAGAGACGCTCAAGGCCGATTATCGCAAGATCGCCGAGCGCCGCGTGAAGCTGGGCCTGTTGCTCGCCGAGATCGGTCGTGCGAAGGGTATCACGGTCACACAGGATGAGATGGCCCGCGCCATCCGTGCGGAAGCCATGCGCTACCGTGGTCAGGAACAGGCTGTGTTCGACTTCTTCATGAAGAACCCGCAGGCTGCCGAGTCCCTTCGTGGCCCGATCTTCGAAAACAAGGTAATCGACTACATCACCGAGCTGGCGAAGGTTGAAGACAAGGACGTGACGCCGGAAGAGCTGGCTGACATGCCAGCGGCCAACGTCTGATAGTCTCACTGTTTTTACAGTAAGCGATAATGCGGCACTTTCTTCTTTTTCGGGAGGGAAGTGCCGTTTGTCTATGTGGCCTGCTGCGATGAGCGGGTCGGAAATGCAGGATTTTCACCCTATGGGGTGGCGCTGGGTCTGATTATCTCTATCTTAAGCAGACCGGGCGTTCTGTCTGGGTTGAACCTATCCTGTCCGGCGGGCAGGGGACGGGGCAGGATACACGGCGTAGCGGCATACAAGTCGGGAATGATGTGATGAGGGATTCGAACCCCGTAGAGATTTTTAACAACGCTCTTGTGCCGATGGTGGTCGAGCAGACTTCCCGCGGGGAGCGCGCGTTCGATATCTATTCGCGTCTTCTGCAGGAGCGGATCATCTTCCTGACCGGGCCGGTTTACGATCAGGTGGCTTCCGTTATATCGGCGCAGCTTCTCTATCTGGAGAGCGTGAATCCGAACAAGGAAATCTCCTTTTATATCAATAGCCCGGGTGGTGTGGTTTCTGCTGGTCTCGCGATCTATGACACCATGCAGTATATCCGCAGTCCGGTAAGCACTGTCTGTATCGGTCAGGCAGCTTCCATGGGCTCGCTGCTTCTGGCTGGTGGCGCCGAGGGGAAGCGCTTCGCTCTGCCCAACGCCCGCGTGATGGTGCATCAGCCTTCAGGCGGTGCGCAGGGGCAGGCCAGCGATATCGAGATTCAGGCGCGTGAGATCCTCACGATTCGCCAGCGTCTCAACGAGATTTATCGCGAACATACAGGTCAGACGCTTGAAGATATCGAGCAGAAGCTTGAGCGCGACAGCTACATGTCCGCCGATGAGGCGAAAGCCTTCGGGATTGTGGATGAAGTTATCAAGAAACATCCGGCCCAGTCCGGCGAGAAGGCCTGAGCCTTCAGACAACGTCATGCCTGACTATCACTTGATGCGTCTTGCTGGTCCGGTTACGATTTTCGCTTTGCCCGGTAATATGACCGGGCGGCTCCGGATGGAGCCAAGATTAGGGGACTGCAGATGAACGCAAAGTCCGGCGATTCCAAGAACACGCTGTATTGCTCGTTCTGCGGAAAGTCACAGCATGAAGTCCGCAAGCTGATTGCGGGACCGACGGTGTTCATCTGTGATGAGTGCGTTGAGCTCTGCATGGATATCATCCGTGAAGAGCACAAGACGACTCTGGTGAAGTCTCGTGATGGCGTGCCGACACCGAAAGAGATCTGCAAGATTCTCGACGATTATGTCATCGGTCAGTTCGAAGCGAAAAAGGTGCTCTCGGTAGCGGTGCACAACCACTACAAGCGCCTCGCCTACGCCCAGAAGAACAATGATGTCGAAATCTCGAAGTCGAACATCCTTCTGATCGGTCCGACCGGTTCGGGTAAGACACTGCTTGCGCAGACCCTCGCCCGCATTATCGACGTGCCGTTCACGATGGCAGATGCCACGACTCTGACCGAGGCGGGCTATGTCGGTGAGGATGTCGAGAACATCATTCTCAAGCTGTTGCAGGCTGCCGATTACAATGTCGAACGGGCACAGCGCGGCATCGTCTATATCGATGAAATCGACAAGATTTCTCGCAAGTCGGACAACCCGTCCATCACGCGTGATGTCAGTGGTGAAGGTGTCCAGCAGGCGCTTCTGAAGCTGATGGAAGGCACGGTTGCTTCCGTTCCGCCACAGGGTGGACGCAAGCATCCACAGCAGGAGTTCCTGCAGGTCGATACGACCAACATGCTCTTCATCTGCGGTGGCGCGTTCGCCGGGCTGGAAAAAGTCATTTCGGCACGCGGTAAGGGTTCGGGTATCGGCTTTGGAGCAGACGTTCAGGCTCCGGAAGATCGTCGGACAGGTGAGATTCTGAAAGGCGTCGAGCCGGAAGATCTGATCAAGTTTGGTCTGATCCCCGAATTCATTGGTCGTCTGCCTGTCGTTGCTACGTTGGGTGATCTCGACGAGACAGCGTTGGTGCAGATTCTGTCCGAGCCGAAGAACGCGCTGGTCAAGCAGTACGCCAAGCTGTTCCAGATGGAAGACGTGAAGCTGACCTTCACGGAAGATGCGCTCAAGGCGATCGCTCATCGGGCGATTGAACGGAAAACCGGTGCCCGTGGGCTGCGCTCGATCATGGAAAGCATTCTGCTGACAACCATGTTCGAGCTTCCCGGTCTCGAAAACGTGGACGAGGTTGTCGTGAACAAGGATGTGGCTGAAGGAAAAGCCTCACCGGTCTTTGTTTACGGGAAGGCCAAGGAAAAACCAGCGGAGCAGTCAGCCTGACCGCTTTCGCACGAAACCATGACATGCAGGTGGCTCCGTTTGAGCGGTGCCACCTGATTCATGCGACCGGCTCTTGATAGTGCCGAAAATCATTCCGATATTCATCATAAGAAACGACCGCTCCGGAATGGGTGCCTTAAGGCGCTATCCGGAGAAATCCACCCGTTGCCGGGGCGGATGGGTGATGTGTGTGCCATTGAATGGGCGCGCATCGCTGGATCGTCCATTCAGGAGATCGGCATCATGACAGAAAAAACCAAAACACCGACGCCGCGCCGCAAGCGCACCAAGACTGCCGATACGACAACTGTGCCGGCAAAGAAGACCGCAACGAAAAAGGTTGCCGCTCCGACGACAGAGCGTGTGGCGGTTCTGCCGCTGCGTGACATCGTTGTGTTCCCTCACATGATCGTGCCGCTGTTTGTTGGCCGCGAGAAATCTGTGAAGGCGCTTGAATCCGTCACCAAGGATGACAAGAAAATCCTTCTGGTCGCGCAGAAAGAGGCGACGGTGGATGATCCGGGCCCGGACGACATTTACCGTTTCGGCACGACCTCAACCATTCTGCAGCTTTTGAAACTGCCAGACGGCACGGTGAAAGTGCTGGTCGAGGGGAACCAGCGTGCCCGTGTGGTCGCGCTTCACGATATTGACGGGCATTTCGAAGCCGATGTCGAATTCGTGACGGATGCGCCGGTTGAGACGGAAGAAGCGGAAGCGCTGGCGCGCGCCGTGGTCGGACAGTTCGAGCAGTATGTAAAGCTCAACAAGAAGATCGCCGCAGAAGTGCTGGTGTCGCTGAACCAGATCAGTGATCTGTCCAAGCTTGCCGACACGATTGCCAGCCATCTCAGCCTGAAAATTTCCGAGAAGCAGGAAATTCTCGAACTGCCGTCCGTGACGAAGCAGCTTGAGAAGATTCTGGCTCACATGGAAGCCGAGATTGGTGTTCTGCAGGTCGAGAAGCGCATCCGTAACCGCGTGAAGCGGCAGATGGAGAAGACGCAGCGCGAGTACTATCTGAACGAGCAACTCAAGGCGATTCAGAAGGAGCTTGGCGAGGGCGAGGACGGCAAGGATGAAACCGCCGAAATCGAAGAAAAGATCGTCAAGACCAAGCTGAGCAAGGAAGCGCGGGAAAAGGCCGTTGGCGAGCTGAAGAAGCTGCGCGGCATGAGCCCCATGTCCGCCGAATCGACGGTTGTGCGCAACTATCTCGACTGGCTGCTGGGCGTGCCTTGGAAAAAGACCACCAAGGTAAAGAACGACCTTGATGCGGCCGAAAAGGTGCTCGACGAGGATCATTACGCGCTGGAGAAGGTCAAGGAGCGTATCCTTGAGTATCTCGCAGTCCAGAGCCGTTCAAAGAAGGTGAAGGGACCGATCCTGTGCCTTGTCGGGCCTCCGGGCGTTGGCAAGACCACGCTGGCGCGCGCCATCGCCAAGGCCACGGGACGGCATTATGTCCGCATGTCGCTCGGTGGCGTGCGCGACGAGTCCGAGATTCGCGGCCATCGCCGGACCTATATCGGCGCAATGCCAGGCAAGATCATTCAGGGCATGAAGAAGGCGAAGGTCTCCAATCCGCTCTTCCTGCTTGATGAGATCGACAAGCTTGGCGTCGACTGGCGTGGCGATCCGGCTTCAGCGCTGCTTGAAGTGCTGGATCCGGAACAGAACAGCACCTTCTCGGATCATTATCTGGAGGTCGATTACGACCTGTCGGATGTGATGTTCGTCACAACGGCAAACAGCCTCAACATGCCCCAGCCTCTGCTGGATCGTATGGAGATCATCCGTCTGTCCGGTTACACGGAAGAGGAAAAGCTCAACATCGCCAAGCGGCATCTGATCGCCAAGCAGGGTGAGGCGCATAACCTCAAGCCTGAGGAATGGTCGATTTCCGATGCGGCGTTGATGGACCTTATCCGCTTCTATACCCGTGAGGCAGGTGTTCGTAATCTTGAGCGTGAGATCGCCAATCTGGCCCGAAAGGTCGTGAAGGAGATTGTCACCGGCAAGGCGAAGAAGGTGGCCATCACCGAGAAGAATCTTGGGAAGTTCGCTGGTGTGCGCCGTTTCTCGCATGGCGAGACCGAAGCCACCGATATGGTCGGTATGGTGACAGGTCTGGCATGGACGGAAGTCGGCGGTGAGATCCTGACGATTGAAAGCGTGATGGTGCCGGGTAAGGGCAACATCAAGCAGACTGGCAAACTCGGCGATGTCATGCAGGAAAGTGTGTCCGCAGCACTGTCCTACGTGCGGAGCAGAGCGCCCTATTTCGGGATCAAACCAACACTCTTCGAGAAGCGTGACATCCATGTTCACGTGCCCGAAGGGGCGACTCCGAAGGACGGTCCATCGGCTGGTATCGCCATGGCGACGTCGCTTGTCAGCGTTCTGACAGGCATTCCTGTTCGGCGTGACGTGGCGATGACGGGTGAGATCACCCTGCGTGGCCGTGTGCTCGCGATCGGAGGTCTGAAGGAGAAGCTGCTTGCGGCCCTGCGGGCCGGTATCAAGACAGTCTTCCTGCCCAAGGACAATGAGAAGGACATTGCGGAACTTCCAGAAACTGTGAAGAAGAATCTGGAACTGATCCCTGTTTCCCATGTGGATGAGGTGATTGGCCGCGCCCTTGTCAGGGTCCCGCAGCCGATTGAATGGGAAGACGAAAGCGATCTGGTTGCGCCGATTGCGGCTTCGGGAACAACCATCGCGGTCGCTCACTGACAGATGTGACGAAAAGGCAGGGGAGGCGATTTTTGCGCCCCTGCCGCCGTCACTGGCTGTTGACGTGGCCGAAAACGGCTTCATAGTGCGCCGCGGAATGTCTCTGGCGGCACCGAGCCGTACGGGAGACTTGAACATAGAAAGGCGTATGTATGGACAAGCCGCTTAACAAGCAGGAACTCGTCTCGGTTGTTGCAGATGATGTAGACCTGCCCAAGGCGAAGGCTGGCGAAGTGGTTGACGCTGTGTTCTCAGCCATCGAGAAGGCTCTGAAGGGTGGACAGGAAGTCCGTCTCGTCGGGTTCGGCTCGTTCGTTACGGCTCACCGTAAGGCCACCAAGGGTCGTAACCCGCGCACAGGCGAAGAAATCGACATTCCGGCTTCAACGTCTGTACGTTTCAAGCCCGGCAAGACCCTCAAGGACGCAGTCAGCTAAGACACTGCATCACTGAGTGCTTTGCAGACAGGCAAGATGGTTTTCACCGTCTTGCCTGTTTTTTTATGTGGGCTTTTTCAATATTCCTGCATATCGGGGCTTGATTGATCGCCGGGTTTTGTCTATCCAATGCGGCGGGCGATTAGCTTAGCGGTAGAGCATCTCGTTTACACCGAGAGGGTCGGCGGTTCGATCCCGTCATCGCCCACCATTTTCCTTACAATTTAATCGCGTAATGTGTGGCTGGTCCTTGCCTGTCATTCCCTTGCGGCTGTTGTCATGCGGTCAGCGAATGTCTGGCTATGCGTTTGACGCGTATATCTATATTGGTTTGTATATAGATATGCTTCGGAAACGTTTGTCAGCAGAAGGTATGCTGTCCGGATAAGGCGTCTGCGACATGAAATTCATTTCGATGAATCCTGTTCAATATACTGAACTCCTCACGGGAAAGTTTCTGAGTCGCGCCGGTATGAGGGTGGCCACAGGAACATTCCGGGCATAGTTTGGCCGCATTATCTCTCGGTTCGGGCGTAACGGCACGGATCCGGAAAATCATTACGGAGGGCGCGATGCCGTCGGTGATCAACGATTATCTTCCGGTTCTCATCTTCGGCATTCTCGCCGTGGTGATCGCGGGAGCCATGCTCGGCGCGTCCCTCGTGTGTGGGCATCAGAAGCCCTATGCGGAAAAACTGACAGCCTATGAGTGCGGTTTTGAGGCATTCGACGATGCGCGGCGTCGTTTTGATGTCCGTTTCTATCTCGTTTCGATCCTGTTCATCATCTTCGACCTTGAGGTGGCCTTTCTGTTCCCGTGGGCAGTGAGCCTGTCACGGATAGGCTTCTATGGCTTCCTGTCGATGATGGGGTTCCTTGGCGTGCTGGGGATCGGCTTCCTCTATGAATGGCGCAAGGGTGCGCTGGACTGGGATTGATCCGTGGTGCTGACGGACGTGACTGCAACGGCAGTAAGGGTGGAGAACACGCAATGAGCGGTGATAATGCTGTGGGTTCGGACGCCAATATCGTCTGGAACCGTGATGCGGTGCCGGCGGGGCCGGAACAGGACGCTATCGTTCGTGGCATCACGGGCGAGATCAGTGAAAAAGGCTTTGTGGTCGCCAGTCTCGACAAGCTCGTGAACTGGGGACGCACAGGCAGTCTCTGGCCGATGACATTCGGTCTCGCCTGCTGCGCTGTTGAAATGATTCATGCCTATATGCCGCGTTACGATCTCGACCGGATGGGCATCATCCCGCGTGGTTCGCCGCGTCAGTCCGATGTGATGATCGTCGCCGGAACGCTCACCAACAAGATGGCTCCGGCCCTGCGCCGTGTTTACGACCAGATGGCTGAACCGCGCTGGGTGATCTCAATGGGCTCCTGCGCGAATGGCGGTGGCTACTATCATTATTCCTATTCGGTTGTGCGTGGCTGTGACCGTGTCGTGCCGGTTGATGTCTATGTGCCGGGCTGTCCGCCGACCGCCGAAGCGCTGATTTACGGCATCATGCTGCTGCAAAAGAAAATCCGTCGGACAGGGACGATTCTCCGTGGCTGATCAATCCACTGCACCCGTCGCCAGAGGCAATTCCTGCCTCTCTTTTCTCGCCTTTACGCTTTCCACGTCACTGCCGGGTATCTCGTCCGCTGCCATTGAGGGCGGGGAGCTTGTGGTGCGGGCGGATCGTGATCGTCTGATCCCGCTGATGATGCTTCTGCGTGATGACCCGCGGTTTCGGTTCGAACAGCTCATGGATCTGTGTGGGGTTGATTTCCCTCAACGTCCCGAACGGTTCGATGTGGTCTACAATCTTCTGTCCGTAAGCCTGAACCAGCGTGTCAGGGTGATCGTGACGACGGATGAGCTGACGCCAGTCGCTTCCGTGCATCAGATCTGGCCCTGCGCCACATGGTGGGAGCGCGAGTGTTACGACATGTATGGCGTTCTGTTCTCAGGTCAGCCGGACCTCCGCCGCATCCTCAGCGACTACGGATTTGAGGGGCATCCTCTCCGCAAGGACTTCCCTCTGACCGGTTACACGGAGGTTCGCTACGATCCGGAGCGTCGTCAGATCGTGCGCGAGCCAGTGACATTGACGCAGGATTTCCGTGATTTCGACTTTGTGTCTCCTTGGGAGGGCGTTCTGACGCTGCCGGGTGACGAGCGGGCGCATGAGCTGCGCCAGATCATGAAAAAGATACAGTGACAGGAGCCGGAGCATGACAGAGGCCCTGAAACAGGACGTAAACCTTCTCGGTCTGCATGACAGTCTGGGTGAAGGTCCGCTGCCTGAGACCCTGCTGCCGGAGCCGGTAGCTGAGGAGGAAGTGGAGCGTCGGACTGTCGAAATTGACAGTCACGCGCTGAATTTCGGTCCGCAGCATCCGTCAGCCCACGGCGTTTTGCGTCTTGTGTTGGAAATGGAAGGCGAGGTTGTGGCGCGTGCCGTGCCGCATATCGGTCTGCTGCATCGCGGCACGGAAAAGCTGATCGAATACAAGACCTATCCCAAGGCGCTGCCGTATTTTGATCGGCTCGATTACGCGTCGCCGATGTGCGAGGAACACGCTTTCGCGCTGGCGACCGAGAAGCTTCTGGGCATTGAAGCGCCGGATCGCGCCAAGTGGATCCGGGTGATCTTTGCAGAAATCACCCGCGTTCTAAATCATATCCTTAACCTCACGGCGATGGGGCTGGACTGCGGCGCAGTGACACCGGCTCTCTGGGGATATGAAGAGCGCGAAAAGCTGCTTGAGTTTCATGAGGCGGTTTCCGGCGCGCGTTTCCATGCCAATTACTTCCGTCCAGGCGGTGTCGCACGCGACATGCCTGCCGGGATGGAAGAGAAAATCGCGGCATGGGCCGAAGAGTTCCCGGCCTGGATCGATGATCTCGAAAGCTTGTTGACGGAAAACCGTATCTGGAAACAGCGCACGGTGGGTATCGGCGTGTTCACCAGCGAACAGGCGCTTGCCTGGGGCTGGAGCGGGCCGTGTCTGCGTGGCTCTGGCGTGCCGTGGGATCTGCGTCGCTCGCAGCCGTATGACAATTACGACAAGGTCGATTTCGAAATTCCCGTGGCACGGCATGGCGATTGTTATGATCGCTATCTCGTCCGCGTGGCCGAAATGCGCGAGAGCGTGAAGATTATCAAGCAGAGTCTGGCACAGATCAAACCTGGTGCGATCAAGGTGCAGGACCCCAAATTCTCGCCGCCACCACGTGCCGAGATGAAGCGGTCGATGGAAGCACTGATCCATCACTTTAAGCTGTTTACCGAGAGCTATCATGTGCCGCCGGGTGCGACCTACACGGCGGTTGAGACGCCGAAAGGTGAATTCGGCGTCTATCTCGTGGCTGACGGCAGCAACCGTCCGTATCGCTGCAAGATCAGGCCGACCGGTTTCGCGCATCTGCAGGCGATTGATGAACTCTCTCGACGAGGCATGCTGGCTGACGCCGTGGCGATCATAGGCTCGCTGGATCTCGTCTTTGGTGAGGTGGACCGATGAGCACTGTTTCAAACGTGCAGCCTGATCACTTCGAATTTGATGAGATCAGCGAAGGCGAAATCGCGACGATCCTCGCCAAGTATCCGCCGGAGCGGAAGGCGAGTGGGGCCCTGCCGCTGCTCTATGTCGCGCAGAATCAGATGAAGCGTCAGACAGGCAGTGCCTGGGTGCCGACCGTGGCGATGGATGCTGTGGCTGAAAGGCTGGAAGTCGCTCCGATCCGTATCTACGAGGTCGCGACCTTCTACTTCATGTTCAACACCAAGCCGATCGGGAAGTATCACCTTCAGGTCTGCACGACGACATCCTGCTGGCTGCGTGGCTCCGATGATGTGCTGTCCGCCTGCAAGAAGGCGGCCGGCATCCACAATGTTGGCGAGACCAGCGAGGACGGCCTGTTCACACTGAGTGAGGTCGAGTGCCTTGGGGCGTGCTCCAATGCGCCGATCCTTCAGGTGGATAATGACTTTTTCGAAGATCTCGACGGCCCGCGCACGGAAGCGCTGATCGAGGCGCTGAAGCGTGGAGAGTATCCGGAGCCCGGTCCGACCAACGGGCGTCATGGTGCGGAACCGGAGGGTGGCCGTCGGGTGCTGCTCGAAGAGACCGGTTCCGGTCAGGGTTGAGGGAGATCTGCGACGATGCTGAGCGATAAGGACCGGATCTACACCAACCTGTATGGTCAGAATGATTGGCGACTGGCTGGTGCCCGCGCCCGTGGTGACTGGAATGATACGAAGGCGATCACCGACAAGGGGCGGGACTGGATCGTCAGCGAGATGAAGGCGTCCGCCCTGCGCGGTCGTGGTGGGGCAGGCTTCCCGACCGGTGTGAAGTGGTCCTTCATGCCGAAAGGTGATGGACCAGCGCCGCGTTACCTCGTCATCAATGGCGACGAGTCCGAGCCGGGTACCTGCAAGGATCGTGAGATCCTGCGTCATGAGCCGCACAAGCTGATCGAGAGCGCACTGATCGCCTCTTTCGCGATGGGGGCGCATGCGTCCTACATTTACGTGCGCGGCGAGTTCTATAACGAGGCCCGCCATCTCCAGATCGCCATCGATGAAGCGTACGAAGCCGGGCTACTCGGCAAGAACGCCGCAGGCACGGGCTGGGATTTCGACTTCTATCTGCATCGCGGAGCAGGCGCTTACATCTGCGGCGAGGAAACGGCTCTGCTGGAAAGCCTCGAAGGCAAGAAGGGGCAGCCGCGCATGAAGCCGCCATTCCCGGCTGGCGCGGGTCTGTATGGCTGCCCGACGACGGTGAACAATGTTGAGTCGATCGCGTCGGCGTCCACAATCCTGCGACGCGGGGCGGCATGGTTCTCCGGCCTTGGTCGTCCGAACAATGCTGGCACCAAGCTGATGGCCATTTCCGGCCATGTGAATACACCGTGCGTGTTCGAAGAAGAGCTCGGTGTTCCGATGAAGGAAATCATCGAGAAGCACGGTGGCGGTGTTCGTGGCGGCTGGGACAATCTGCTGGCGGTCATTCCGGGCGGCTGCTCGGTGCCGCTGCTGCCGAAGGATATCTGCGAGACGGTGCTGATGGACTATGACAGCCTGCGGGCGGAGCGGTCCGGCCTCGGCACGGGCTGCATGATTGTCATGGACAAGTCCACCGACATCATCAAGGCGATCGCCCGGTTCTCACAGTTCTTCAAACATGAAAGCTGCGGTCAGTGCACGCCATGCCGTGAAGGCACCGGCTGGATGATGCGCGTCATGAACCGCATGGTCGAAGGACGTGCCGAAATCGAGGAAATCGACATGCTGGAGCAGGTCACCCGGCAGGTCGAGGGTCACACAATCTGTGCGCTCGGC
The DNA here is from genome assembly GCF_002409645.1 of Acetobacter sp. UBA5411. Lineage (GTDB taxonomy): Bacteria > Pseudomonadota > Alphaproteobacteria > Acetobacterales > Acetobacteraceae > Acetobacter. The sequence continues at coordinate 41,121 of NZ_DHNR01000028.1, read as the reverse complement.
GATGCGGCGGCCTGGCCTATTCAGGGGCTGATCCGGCATTTCCGCCCGGTCATGGAAGAACGTATTCGCGACTACAAGCGGCGGCATGGCGGCTCCCAGCAGGTGCAGGTGCCTGCGGGAACGCCCGCAGCAGCGATTGCGGCGGAGTAAGGCTGATGGTCAGAGTCATTGTTGACGGCACGCCTGTCGATGTCGCTCCCGGTTCCTCAGCACTTCAGGCGTGTGAGGCGGCGGGTAAGGAAATTCCTCGCTTCTGCTATCATGAACGCCTGTCTGTCGCGGGTAACTGCCGCATGTGCCTCGTTGAGGTCGCACGCGCTCCGAAGCCGGTCGCCTCGTGTGGTTTCCCCGTAAACGAGGGAATGCAGATCTTCACGGACACGGAAACGGTCCGCAAGGCGCGTCGTGCGGTGATGGAGTTCCTGCTCATCAACCATCCGCTCGACTGCCCGATCTGCGATCAGGGCGGTGAGTGTGATCTGCAGGATCAGGCTTACGGTTATGGCAGCGGCATTTCCCGTTATCACGAGGAAAAGCGCGCCGTTACCGACAAGAACCTTGGTCCGCTGGTAAAGACGGTGATGACGCGCTGCATCCAGTGCACGCGCTGTGTCCGTTTCAGCGCGGAAGTGGCGGGCACGCCGGAACTGGGTGGTATCTCGCGTGGTGAGAACCTTGAGATCACCACCTATGTCGAGAAAGCGCTGACGTCGGAACTGTCCGGTAATCTGATCGATATCTGCCCGGTCGGCGCGCTGACCTCCAAGCCGTCCGCCTTTCAGGCTCGTCCGTGGGAACTGCGGAAGACCGACGCCATCGACGTGATGGATGCGGTCGGCACTAACATCCAGATCCAGGCGCGTGGCGGCGAGGTGAAACGCATCGTTCCCCGCGTGAATGACGAGGTGAATGAGGAATGGCTGTCCGACAAGGGCCGTTTCTCCGTCGATGGGCTGAAGCGTCGTCGCCTCGATCGTCCGTGGGTGCGGGTGCATGGCAAGCTGCATCCGGCAAGCTGGCAGGATGCTTTTGTCGCCATCGCCAAGCGGCTTGAAGGCGTGCAGGGCAGCCGGATTGGCGCGATTGTCGGCGATCTGTGTGACGCCGAGAGCATCATGGCGCTGCGTGACCTGATGTGGTCGCTCGGTTCGCTCAATCTCGACTGTCGTCAGGATGGCGCGAAATACGATCTGTCGGATCGTTCGCGCTATACATTCGCCAGCGGTATCGTCGGCATTGACGAGGCGGACGCGATCCTCGTGGTCGGAGCCAATCCGCGTCTGGATGCCCCGGTTCTGAACGCCCGTATCCGCAAGCGCTATCTATCGCTGGGACGTGGCGGTCTGCCGATTGGTGTCATCGGCACGCTGACTTCCGACCCTACATGGGCTTACGAGGATCTGGGCAGCAACCCGGTCTCGGTGAACGGTCTGTTGAGCGGCACAGTCGAGTTTGTCGAAAAGCTTAAGGCCGCCAAGAAGCCGATGATCATCGTTGGTCAGGAAGCGCTGACCCGCGAGGATTCTGACGCAATTCTGAAAGCCTGTCGCGCTCTGGCGGAATCGGTCGGCGCGCTGACGGAGGGCTGGAACGGCCTGAACATCCTGCACACGGCGGCCTCACGCGTTGCGGCGCTCGACTTGGGCTTTGTGCCACGGAACGGTGGCCGCAGCCTGCGCGGGATGCTGAGCAGTGGCGTGGATGTGCTGTGGCTGCTGGGAGCGGACGAGTTCTCCGTGAACGCCATCAGCCCCGAAACATTTGTGATCTATCAGGGCCATCACGGCGATGCGGGAGCGGCCCGTGCCGACGTGATCCTGCCGGGTTCGGCCTACACCGAGAAATCGGGCACATGGGTCAACACGGAAGGCCGCATCCAGCGCAGTTTCCAGGCAGTTTTCCCGCCGGGCGAGGCGAAGGAAGACTGGAAGATCATCCGCGCCGCCTCGGAAGTGCTGGGCGCGAAGCTGCCTTACGACACGATCGAAGCGCTGCGTGAGCGACTTCAACTTGGCGTGTCCTCGGCAGCAGGTGAAACGGCGGACGAGCCGGGCGTCGACGCCATTCAGGCCAAGCCGCTGCTGGCGTCCTCCCGGAGTTATTACCTGACAAACCCGATCAGCCGGTCCAGTCCGACCATGGTCGAGTGCGCGGAAGTCTACGCGCCGAGTGTGGCTGTAGCGGCGGAGTAGGAACGTGGCTGACTTTTTCTTCCATACGCTTGCTGGCCAGCTCATTCTGATGGTGCTGGAGACGCTGGCGGTTCTCGTGCCGCTGCTGATCGCCGTGGCTTACCTTACGCTTATGGAACGTAAGGTGATGGCGGCGATGCAGTTGCGTCGTGGTCCGAACGTGAACGGCATCTTCGGTCTGCTTCAGGCTTTCGCCGACGCGATCAAGATGATCACCAAGGAAACGATCATCCCTGCCGGGGCCAACCGTTTTCTGTTCTTGTTCGCACCGTTCCTGACTTTCTCACTGGCCATGACAGCATGGGCAGTCATCCCCACGGGCAACGGACTGGCGGTCGCCAACATCAATGTGGGTATCCTCTACCTGCTGGCGATCTCTTCGCTTGGTGTTTACGGCATGCTCATCGCGGGCTGGGCGTCGAACTCCAAATACGCCTTCCTCGGCAGCCTGCGATCCGCCGCCCAGATGGTGTCCTACGAGGTTTCCATCGGTCTGGTGATTGTCTCCGTGCTGCTGGCGGTGGGAAGCCTGAACCTGAACGACATCGTGCTGGCGCAGCGTCATGTCTGGTTCTGCGTGCCGATGTTCCCGATGTTCATCCTGTTCTTTATCTCGGCTCTGGCCGAGACGAACCGCGCACCATTCGATCTTCCGGAAGGCGAGAGTGAGCTGGTAGCGGGCTTCTTCGTCGAATATTCCTCGCTCTCCTTCGGTCTCTTCTTTCTTGGCGAATATGCCAACATGATTCTCATGTCCGGCATGGTCAGCATCCTGTTCCTCGGTGGCTGGCTGCCGCCGCTCGGCATCGCGCCGCTGACATGGATTCCGGGCCCGCTCTGGCTGATTGCCAAGATCCTGTTCTGTCTTTTCGTCTTTATCTGGACCCGCGCAACGTTCCCCCGTTTCCGTTATGACCAGCTCATGCGGCTTGGCTGGAAAGTGTTCCTGCCGTTCTCGCTGCTCTGGATGATTGCGACCGCTGGGTTCCTGCTTGCAACGGGTCTTCTGCCGCAGGGAGTAAGCTGATGGCTGGCATGGATCGTGCGCTGAAGGCTTTTCTGCTGACGGAGATCATCTCCGGCATGGCCTCGACATTCAAGACAATGTTCAAGCCGAAAGTCACCATCAACTATCCTTATGAAAAAGGGCCGCTTTCCCCGCGTTTCCGTGGTGAGCACGCGCTGCGTCGTTATCCGAACGGCGAGGAACGCTGCATTGCCTGCAAACTGTGCGAGGCGACCTGCCCGGCGGAAGCGATCGTGATTGAGGCCGAGCCGCGTGACGATGGCTCCCGCCGCACCACGCGCTACGACATCGACATGACGAAGTGCATCTATTGCGGCCTGTGCGAGGAAGCCTGCCCGGTGGATGCGATTGTCGAAGGTCCGAACTACGAGTTCGCCACGGAAACCCGTGAAGAGCTTATGTACAACAAGGAAAAGCTGCTCTCGAACGGCGACCGCTGGGAGAGCGTGCTGGCACGGAGGCTCGAGCTTGATGCGCCTTATCGCTGATCGGCCCTACGCTATGTCCGTAGCCGTGTCCGCCGCCTGTTTCAGGGGAGGCTGTGTCTGATGGTCCAGCTCGTCTTTTATGTGTTCGCCACCATTCTGGTCGGTTCCGCCGCCATGGTGATCAGCGCACGCAATCCGGTCCATTCGGTTCTGTTCCTGATCCTTGCGTTCTTCAACGCGGCGGGTCTGTTTCTTGTTGCCGGGGCTGAATTCCTCGCGATGATCCTGGTGATCGTCTATGTCGGTGCGGTCGCCGTGCTGTTCCTGTTCGTGGTGATGATGCTCGACATCGACTTCACCAAGATGCGGGAAGGCCTACAGCGTTACGCACCGATCGGCGGTGTCGTCGGCTGTATCCTGTTCGTTGAGCTGGTGATGGCGGGTGTTCACTGGGGCATGTCCCCGGTCATGCCCGCACCGATCACGGGTGGCCTCGGCCAGCCCGGAGGGGCCGCGACCAACACCGGCGCGCTCGGTAACCTGATCTACACACACTACATCCTGCTGTTCCAGCTCTGCGGTCTCGTGCTGCTCGTCGCCATGATCGGCGCGATTACCCTGACCTTGCGTGACCGTCCGATGGGCCGTCGTCAGATCATCTCCCGTCAGCATGAGCGCAAGCGCGCCGACACGCTCGAGATGATGAACGTGCCGCTGGGGCAGGGCACGGATGCCAACGGCGGCTTTATCCGCCCCAACGATTCCTATTACGTGACAGCCGTTCCGGGCTCTTACGGAGTCCCTGCCGCAGAAAAGCGCGAGCCGGGTGAAGGAGACGCAGAATGAACACGGCAATCGCCCAGATCGGGCTTGGTCCCTACCTGACGGTCAGCGCGGCGCTGCTGGTGCTCGGCGTGTTCGGGATCTTCCTGAACCGGAAGAACATCATCATCATCATGATGTCGATGGAGCTGATCCTGCTGGCCGCCAACCTCAATCTGGTGGCGTTCTCCTCTGTTCTGGGTGATTTCTCGGGGCAGGTTCTGACGCTGTTCGTGCTGACCATCGCGGCTGCTGAAGCTGCCATCGGTCTGGCTATCCTCACTGTCTATTTCCGCAACCGTGGCTCGATTCAGGTCGAGGACGTTGCGACGATGAAGGGCTGAGCATCATGCAGGCAGCACTCATCCTCTTTTCGGTCGCAACGCTGGCTCCACTGTGCGGCTCGGCTATTGCGGGACTGTTCGGACGTCGCACCGGTGACGGTGCGGCGCAGGCTGTGACGGTCTTGTGCATGCTCATCGCTACACTGTGCAGTTATGGCGCGCTGATGGGCGGCTTCATGGGCGGCGGTATGCCGAGCGTGGCCCTGCTGGCGCACTGGGTCGATGCCGGTTCCTTCCATGTAAACTGGGCGCTGCGGTTCGATACGCTGTCGGCCACCATGGTGGCGATGGTGCTGACTGTCTCGACGCTCGTGCATATCTACAGCATTGGCTACATGGCGCACGATACGATGCCGCGTTACCGGTTCTTCTCGTATCTCTCGCTGTTTACCTTCGCCATGCTGATGCTGGTCACATCCAATGACCTGATCCAGCTCTTCTTCGGCTGGGAAGGCGTCGGTCTCGCGAGTTATCTGTTGATTGGCTACTGGTATCAGAAGCCCAGCGCCTGCGCCGCCGCGATCAAGGCTTTCGTGGTCAACCGTATTGCCGATCTGTTCTTCCTTGTCGGCATCGGCCTGATCTTCGTGGTGTTCGGCACGGTTCAGTATGACGACATCTTCGCCACAGTCCCGGATCACGTTCAGACGGGTTATTACCTGTTCGGTTCGACCCATTCCGTGCTTGAGGTGATCGCCACGCTGCTGTTCATCGGCGCGATGGGCAAGTCGGCGCAGCTGTTCCTGCACACCTGGCTGCCGGACGCGATGGAAGGCCCGACGCCGGTTTCAGCGCTCATTCACGCCGCCACAATGGTCACGGCGGGTGTTTTCCTGATGGCGCGCATGTCACCGCTGGTCGAGTTCGCACCTGACACACGCATCTTCATCGTGCTGATCGGGGCGACGACCTGCTTCTTCGCTGCAACCGTTGGTCTGGTGCAGCCGGATATCAAGCGCACGATTGCCTATTCCACCTGCTCGCAGCTTGGCTACATGTTCATGGCCATTGGTGTCGGGGCTTATCAGGCGGCTGTGTTCCACCTGACGACCCACGCTTTCTTCAAGGCGATGCTGTTCCTTGGCGCAGGCTGCGTGATCCACGCCATGCATGACGAGCAGGACATGTTCCGCATGGGCGGTCTGTGGAAGAAGATTCCGGTGACCTACGCCATGATGTGGATTGGAAGTCTGGCGCTGGCGGGCGTGTTCCCCTTCGCCGGTTACTGGTCAAAGGACGCCATCCTGAACGCGGCATGGGTCTCCCACTCCGGTATGGGGACCTATGGCTGGATCCTCGGCACGGTCACGGCCTTCATTACGGCGCTGTATAGCTGGCGTCTGATTTTCCTCGTGTTCCACGGGAAGCCCCGTGACCAGCATGCGTTCGATCACGCGCATGAAAGCCCGGCTGTCATGCTGGGTCCGGTGCTGATCCTGTCGGTCGGTGCTCTGGTCGCTGGTGCAGTGCTGGCTCCGCTTTATATCGGCGGCAAGCAGGAAGGCTTCTGGGGCGGGGCGATCTTCAATGCGCCGGGTAACACGGTTATGGCCTCGCTTGAGGATGTTCCGACACTGATCGGCCTGATGCCGAGCATTGTTGGTCTGCTGGGGATCGCGCTGGCCTATGTTCTCTATATCGCCAAGCCGGAGCTGCCGGGACAGATCGCCACGTCTTTCCGTCCGGTTTATCAGTTCCTGCTCAACAAATGGTATTTCGACGAGCTGTATGACGTGATCTTCGTGAAGCCTTATCGCGCCATTGCCCGTGCCCTGTGGCATGGCGTGGACGAGGGTGTGATCGAGAAGATCCCCGTCGGTCTTGCCGAGGCGACACGCGGCACGGCGGTCACTGCTACCCGCACGCAGACGGGGTCCATCGCGATCTATGCGTTCACCATGCTCGTCGGGCTCGTTGTGTTCGTCACCACTGTGGTGTTTTTCCAATGAGCGGCTTTTCTGAAATCCTGCACGTCATCGCCGGGGAGAATGGACGATGAACTGGGTTATTGCGTTGCCGGAAATCGTTCTGGCAGTCAGCGGTCTCCTTATCCTATCGGTGGGCGTGCTCACGAAGAAGGGCCATGCCTTCCTGCCGTCGGCGACGCTGAGTATCGCGGCGTTCGTGGTCACGGGCTTCTTTGTGGCGACGTCACAGGGTGGCGTGGGGTATGACGGGCTGTTCGTGGTCGATGCGTTCGCCCGCTTCATCAAGCTGCTGGCTATTGTCGGTGGCGTAGTCGCGATTGCGCTTTCGGTGGGCTACACCAACGAGCACCGCGAACTGCCGTTCGAAATGCCCATTCTCGTCCTGTTCTCGACGCTCGGCGCAATGGTCATGGCGTCGTCCGCCAACCTGATGACCTTGTTTGTCGGGCTGGAGCTGTCCTCTCTGGCCATCTATGTGCTGTGCGCCATGGAGCGGGATCGTCTGGGGTCTGCTGAAGCCGGTCTGAAATACTTCATCCTTGGCTCGCTGGCGTCTGGCCTGCTGCTCTATGGCGTGTCGCTGGTCTATGGCTATGCGGGTACGATGGAATACGCCCCCATCGCGGCCGAGATCAACGGTGCCGGTATCCTTCCGATTGGCCTTGTCATTGGCATGGTGTTCGTTCTCGTCGGACTGGCGTTCAAACTGTCGGCTGTGCCGTTCCACATGTGGACGCCGGATGTTTATCAGGGTGCGCCAACACCGGTAACAGCCTATATGGCCGGCGCGCCGAAATTCGCAGCTTTCGCTCTGATCCTGCGCGTGATGGCCGGTCCATTTGGTGCGATGTCGCCGCGCTGGCAGCTGCTGATCGAGGTGATTGCAGCTCTGTCCATGCTGTTCGGTTCCTTTGCCGCTATTCCCCAGCGTAACATCAAGCGTCTGATGGCCTATTCCTCAATCGGTCATATGGGTTACGCGATGATGGGCCTTGCCGCTGCTTCTCCGGCAGGCACGACCGGCACACTGGTCTATCTAACGACCTATCTGATCATGAACGCAGGCACGTTTGGCGTGATCACCGCCATGCGTCGCAAGGGACGTGAGGTCACGGAAATCTCCGACATCGCCGGGCTCGGTCGCACCAATCCGGGACTGGCTCTGGTGCTGGCGGTCTGCATGTTCAGCATGATCGGCGTGCCGCCACTGGCCGGGTTCTTCGGTAAATTCATGGTGTTCGCCGCTGCCTGGAATGCGGGTCTGTATCCGCTGATCGCCATTGGTGTGGTCTCGGCTGTGGTCGGTGCGTTCTATTACCTGCGCATCGTGAAAGTGGCATATTTTGATCCAGCGGCTCCGGCGTTTGATCGTCCGGCTCCGTCTGTGTCGTTCGTGTCCATCGCGATGGGACTGGCGACGGTGCTGTTCCTGATTGGTCTGGGTCCGATCAGTGAAGCTGCTCAGGCTGCGGCGCAGGCTCTCATTGGCTGAGCCGGTCGCGCCGCAGGGTCACGTCCCGGATCAGCCCGCTGGCTGGCGTCTTTCATGCTTCGATCAACTGCCTTCCACATCTGACCTCTGTCTTGAAAAAGCGGAGGCAGGTGAGGCAGATGGTTTCGCTGCTCTAGCCTTTCATCAGACCAGCCCGCGCGGTAGTCGCGGGCGTCTCTGGTCCGACCCCGGCGACAGTCTGGCTCTTTCAGTGCTTTTGCGACCCGATGAAACCGAACGAAAACAGCCCGGTGCATGGGCGTTTATAGCAGCTCTGGCGTTTCATGATGGCGTTGCTGCGGGGCGGACAAGCTCCCGGCTGCGGATCAAATGGCCGAATGACATCGTGCTCGATGGTCGCAAGATGGGCGGTATTCTTGTTGAAGCCGGAGGGGGTGGCGATCCCTGGCTGGTCATTGGTTTCGGGGCCAATCTTGTGGCCTCTCCTGCTATTCCCGGCCGGAAACTGGCCTGTCTGGCGGAATGGACAGCCTCCTGTCAGCCACGTGCTGTCGCGGAGCGTGTGCTCGCTGCTCTGACGCATTGGCGGCAGGTTTTCAGGGATGGGGGCTTTGCTGCAATAAGGCGCGCATGGCTTGACCGATCGCTGCCTTTGGGAGCGCCCCTTGTAGTAAACGGCGGCGGACACTATTCTGAAGGTAGATTTGCAGGGATTGGTGAGGATGGTGAGTTGCTCCTCGACTGTAATGGGAGGGTCGAGAGAGTGATTACGGGTGAAGTGCTTTATGGTGATCCCAAGGTGAACGCGCTGGAAACCGGTCGTGCTGCTGGTCATTGACGCAGGCAACACCAACGCTGTTTTTGCTGTCGATGACGGAGAAAAATGGCGTGGGACGTGGCGCATTTCCATGCAGACGCAGCGCACCAGCGATGAATACGCCGTCTGGCTGCTGACACTGCTGCAGAATGAGGGAATTGCGCCAGAAGACATTACCGGTGCGGCTATTGGCACGGTTGTGCCTGCTGCCTTCTACCATCTTCGCCAGCTTTGTCGTCAGTATTTCAATGTCGAGCCTCTGGTGGCCTCGCCGCGTCTGGACTGGGGTTTTCAGATCGCTCTGGACAACCCGACGGAAGTGGGTGTTGACCGTCTCCTGAACGGGCTTGCGGCCCAGCGGCTTTATGGCGGCCCTCTGGTGGTTATCGATTTTGGCACAGCCACCACGTTCGACGTCGTGGCGGCAGACGGAACCTATCTTGGGGGCGTCATTGCCCCCGGCATCAACCTTTCGGTTGAAGCCCTGCATATGGCCGCGGCGCGCCTGCCGCGGATTGGAATTGGTCGCCCGGAAGGCGGCCTTGTTATTGGCAAGAACACAAACATGGCCATGCGGTCAGGCGTGTTCTGGGGATATGTCGGATTGCTCGAAGGGCTTGTCGAGCGGATCAAACGGGAATTCGGAGCACCCATGAAGGTGCTCGCGACCGGTGGTCTCGCGCCGCTCTTTTCTGAAGGAACACAGGTCTTCGACCATATCGACCCTGAATTGACCATCAACGGATTGCGGTTCCTGTTCGAACGAAACCCGGAGCCGCCATTACACACCATCACAGACAGTACACAGGAAGAAGGATAACAATACGACATGACAGAAAAGGATAGCGGTCTGGCCTTTCTGCCACTCGGCGGAACGGGCGAGATCGGTATGAACCTCAACCTTTACAGGTTGGGGGAGACGTGGCTCGCAGTGGATTGCGGAATCGGGTTCTCCGGCAACGATACGCCGGAAGCGGAAATTCTGGTGCCGGATCCGACCTACATTATGGAACGTCGGGACAAGCTGGCTGGTCTGGTCATCACGCACGCCCATGAAGACCATATCGGCGCAGTCGCGCATCTCTGGACGCGCCTTGGCTGCCCGATCTACGCGACGCCTTTCGCTGCGACAGTTCTGCGTCGCAAGCTCGGTGAGGCGCGCCTCGACCAGCAGGTGAAGATCCATGTGATCCCCTGCGGTGGACGCTTCAATGTCGGCCCGTTCGACATCGAGTTCATCCCGGTGACCCATTCAGTGCCGGAAGCGCAGGCGATGGCCATCCGCACGCCGCAGGGCGTGGTGGTGCATACCGGTGATTGGAAGATCGACCCGACGCCGCTGGTTGGGCCGCCGACCGATATCGAGCGTCTGAAGCAGATCGGCGACGAAGGCGTGCTGGCGCTGGTGTGTGACAGCACCAACGTGATGACACCCGGAGCTTCGCGTTCTGAAGCGGAAGTGCGTCAGGGCCTGACGGAACTGATGGGAACGCTCAAGGGCCGCATCGCCGTCACCTGTTTTGCGTCCAACGTTGCCCGTGTGGAAACCATCGCCATGGCGGCGCAGGCTGCCGGTCGCGTTGTGGTGCTGGTCGGACGCTCCCTGCGCAATCTCGATGTGGCAGCGCGTGAGTGCGGCTACCTCTCGGGCGTGCTGCCGTTCCTGCCGGAATATGAGATCAACAATGTCGAGGACGACAAGATCGTCATGATCATCACCGGCAGCCAGGGCGAGCCCCGCTCGGCGCTGTCGCGGATCGCCTCGGACACGCATCAGAGCGTGGCGCTCGGAGAAGGGGATACGGTCATCTATTCAAGCCGCATGATCCCCGGCAACGAGCGCGCGATCATGCAGGTGCAGGACAATCTGACCCGTAACGGTGTCCGTGTGATCACGGACAAGGAAGGGTACATGATCCACTGTTCCGGCCATGCCACGGCTGATGACGTGCGGATGATGTATGACCTGATCCGTCCGCAATATGCCGTGCCGACGCATGGTGAATGGCGTCACCTGACAGCCCATGCCGCACTGGCTCAGGAGAAGGGCATCGCCTCCATCCTGCTGGAAGACGGCGATATCCTGAACCTCGCTCCCGGTGCGGTGCAGGTGGTGGACACAGCGCCGACGGGACGTCTGGCTGTGGACGGCAATCGTCTGCTGGCGATGGATGGTGATGTTCTGTCCGCTCGTCGCAAGATGCTGTTCAATGGCATCATCATCGCCAGTGTCGCGGTGGATGATGAAGGTTACGTCATCGGTGAGCCGAAGATCAGCGCGCCCGGTCTGCTGGAAGCAGGCGAGCCGGAAAGCATCCGCGTGCAGGAAGAGTTTTCCAACGCGATCGACGAGATTCCGGACGAGCTGCGCATGGACGATGTTTCCTTCCGGGAAGCTGCCAAGACGGCGCTGCGTCGCGCTCTGGGGCGCAAGCTTCAGAAGCGTCCGCTCGTGGACGTTCACGTCCTTCGCGTCTGATGCACAGGTCGGCAGGCACCATCATGAGAGTGCCTGCCTGTTCCTGAACGTGGCAGATGATACGTTTCGAAATGCCGTGGTCATGTGCGGTCAATGACCGGGTGACATAATCGTCGGGCGAAAGTCACAGGGTTCAAGAGACAGAAAATTCAATGCGGCAGAAAGACGGAAACCGGACCGCGGGGTCTTTGCGGCAGAATATGACAGGTCATATTCTGGATGC
>NZ_DHNR01000028.1:0-29206 GCF_002409645.1 Acetobacter sp. UBA5411 | reverse complement strand
GTCTGTGATCTGCCCAAAGCAAATGTCCTCTATTATTTCAGCACCAAGGAAAAGCTCTATCACGCGACGCTGGAGCGTTTTCTTGATGGTTGGCTGGCTGACGCCGATGCGTGGATTTCAGAAAAGAACCGGCCCTATGACGGCTTGCTGAAATACGTTCAGGCAAAAATTGTTTTCTCCCGGCGCAAGCCGGAAGTCTCCCGTCTCTTTATGCAGGAGCTTCTGTCCGGCGGTGGCCAGATTGAAGGTTTTCTGAAAATCACGCTGAAAGAACATGTCGAAAGACTGTCTGACGTTTTCAGGATCTGGCAGGAGCGGGGCCAGATGAAGGCGGTGAATGTTCCGCACTTCATGTTTCTGCTCTGGTCCATGACCCAGTCTTACGCCGACATGCAGGTCCAGTTTGCGGCTGTGCTGGGTCGGAAGAAGCTCCTGAAAAGCGATTATGACGATGGTCTGACCACCATCATGCAACTGCTTTCTTCTGTGTGCATTGATGAGGAAACATCTGCGCCAGCAGAAGATAGCATCCGAGCGCGGTCATAAATCCGGCGACGCAGGACAGGTTCCGATACTCCGCAAAAGCCGCGAAAAAGATAAAGCTCAGCCCGCAGAGTGTGCCCGCGACAAGGGCGCTGATTGCGACAGGATTGATGCCGCCCTGATACCAGTAAGCATCGTGTCGATCTGAGGAATAAAGAGCCTCAGGCTGGATATGTTGCTTTTTGATGATGTAGTAATCGGCCAGAAGAATGGCGACCATCGGCGTGATGCAGCTTCCCAGTACATCAAGCGTGAGATGAACCAGTTCGGGACGTGCATACAGGTTCCACGGTGTGACGATGATGGCGCCTGTCGCAGCGATCAGTCCTCCCTGACGCCATGATAGTCGGTTAGGCGCAATGTTGGAAAAATCAAAGGCTGCGGAAACAAAATTCGCAGAAATGTTGATACCAATCGTGGCTGTCACGACGGTCAGAACACCGAGAAGGGCTGTTGTCAGGCTGGTAGTTTTGACGACCGTTTCCACCGGGTCAAAAATCAGATGACCGAAGACGGGGAGCGTCAGGGCGATCGTCAGCAGGGTCAGGAAGGCAAAAGCCAGAAGATTGAAGGGGAGGCCCCAGAAATTGCCGCTCCGGATCGCACGCATGCTGACGCCATAACGTGCAAAATCTCCAAAATTGAGAATGATCGGCGAGAAATAGGCGAAGATCAGTGCCATGGCGTTCACGATGCCGGAGAACTGCTGTGTGAAGGTTGGGTGTGTCGCGACATGGAACATGTGAAACGAGACATGACCGCCCGTCTTGAAAAGGAGCCAGCCGTCGAGAAGCGCCATCATGCCGTAAATGATGGGACCGGCCCAATCGATGAAATGGCGGATGGCGTCCATGCCGTTCCAGAAAACCATGATCTGAAGGGTCCATACGGTCATGAAGGCGACCCAGCCCACCAGTGAGAGCCCGACAAAGCCATGTTGAGAGGCGATGGCCCAGGGCTCAATGGCAGGCCAGAGTTTAACGGCAAGCACCACGAGAGCATTGGAGGCCAGCCAGGTCTGGATGCCGTACCAGCCTATGGCGATCAGTCCGCGTATGAGAGCGGCGAGGATGGCGCCGTAAACACCGAACGTCATACGGACCACGACGGGAAACGGAGCGCCTGTGCGGAAGCTGGGGGCGGCCACAAGGTTGCACGCCACCTGCACCACCAGAATGCCGAGGAGCAGGGCGAGGAACACGTCCTGAAGTGGAAGCCCCATGACAAACAGGCTGCTGACCGTCACATAGCCCGCCACGCTATGAATGTTGGACATCCACAGAAACAGATAGTCCTTGCCACCCCATGTGCGTTGGGTCACCGGAGCCAGATCGTCATTGATCAGGCTGGATGAACTGGTCTGGGGTGATGAAGGGCCGCTCATGGTGCTCTCCCTGAGAACATGATTCGTTTCCGAAATATCTTATTGACCAGATAGTCAGAATAACAATACGGTTTCGACATGAAATGTGGAGAAATCCACGATTCCTGGAATAACGAAGGACGCGCTCATGCTGCATATCAGAGGCGGTGACGTTGTAACGGCAGAACGCACCATGCGGGCCGATGTGCTGTGTGGCGACGATGGGCGGATTCTTCAGGTCGGACCGGATCTGGAAACACCTGCGGGTTGCGATGTTGTGGATGCTGGTGGTCTGCTGGTCATGCCGGGCGGCATAGATCCGCATACGCATATGGAAATGCCCTTCATGGGCACGATTGCCACCGACGACTTCTTCACCGGAACGGCTGCCGGTCTGGCGGGCGGCACGACCAGCATCATTGATTTCGTGATCCCCGGCTCGGGACGTGGACTGCTGGATTCATGGAAGGAATGGCGCGAAAAGGCGACGAAAGCGGCGTCTGACTATGGGTTTCATGTCGCCATCACCGAGTGGAACGATCAGGTGCACCGCGACATGGGCACGCTTGTTGAAGAATGCGGCGTCAATTCCTTCAAGCATTTCATGGCCTACAAGAATGCCCTGATGGTCGAGGATGATACGCTGCTTCGGTCCATGAAACGGGCGTCGGAGCTGGGTGCGATTTGTACCGTTCACGCTGAAAACGGTGATGCCGTGGCTTATCTCCAGCAGGATCTTCTGGCGCAGGGGCGAACCGGGCCGGAGGCGCATCCTGTGTCGCGGCCACCGGAAGTGGAGGGCGAAGCTGCCCAGCGCGCCATTACGCTGGCGGGACTGCTGGGTGTGCCGGTCTATATCGTGCATGTCTCGACGGAGCAGGCGGCGAAAGCCATCGCGGATGCCCGCATGAGAGGGCAGGAAGTGTACGGCGAGGTCCTGCCGCAGCATCTCGTGTTTGACGAAAGCGTCTATGAAACCTCGGACTGGCTGAAAGCGGCGCGCTATGTCATGAGCCCGCCGTTCCGTCCCCGTCATCACCAGTCATCACTGTGGGGCGGCCTCATGTCCGGTCAGTTGCATACGACGGCAACGGATCACTGCTGTTTCTGTGCGAACCAGAAAGAAGCGGGGCTAAAAGATTTCACGCGCATTCCCAACGGAACGCCGGGGATTGAGGATCGAATGAGTGTGCTGTGGCACTATGGAGTGAAAAAAGGTCGCCTGTCTCCGGAAAATTTCGTGGCTCTGACTTCAACCAACACGGCCCGGATTTTTAATATCTATCCGCAAAAAGGAGCCATTGTACCCGGAGCCGATGCCGACATTGTCCTGTGGGATCCGGATGCTGAACGGACCATTTCGGCTGCAACGCATCATCAGAACGTCGATTACAATATCTTTGAAGGGATGACCCTGACCGGTCTGGCGCAGACCACGATCAGCAATGGAAAGATCGTCTGGCAGGATGGTGATTTGCGGGCGGTCAAAGGCGCTGGACGTTATCTCAGCCGTTCGGCTCTGAAGCGTGCGCCTCGTAAGCCTCTTTGATAATTTATAAGGCATTTGAAAAAGAGACTGTGATTTGCGGACTTTGCTCCGCAGTTCACAAGGGGCTCACGGTTTTGGAGATTGCCTTGTCTGTTAAACACAAGACGGGCAATCGGTGTTGTTTAACTGTTTGAGAAATACGTCTATTTCTGCTCAGAAACTTTGTGTTCCATCATGTCCTCCTGACTGCGGGCATAAGCCAGTGAATCTTCGTTGAAGGCAAAGGGTAGGCATGCATAGCGCCTGCCTTCTGTGACAGGTCGGACGGCATGCATGAGGGCGCTGGAAAAGATGAGGGCACCACCGGCAGGAGGACAGAACCCTTGGTCTGAAAATTCGGGGAAAACCAGTTCTCCTCCCTTGAAATCATTATTCAGATTAAGGGAGATAGCAAAAAGTCTGTGAAACGCGCCTTTGACCGTGTTGTCCCGATGTGGTCCGAAACCACCTAGTTCGGCGGCGTCATAACATCCGATAATCATGCGATCCATGCCGGTGACGGTGCACTGAAAACTCTTGCGAATTTCTGGAACGACACGTCGGATGATTCGAGCCTGCAACCCCCGGACCAGTGATTCATCGCGTAAAACACAGTCATGTCTGCGTTTGAACGATTGGCTGACCGTCTGGATAGCAGCTCCTTCGCTATTGCGGGTCAGGATGCCGGAGAAGTTCTGTGGTTGGCTCTGATAATATGAAATAAGCGTCTGACAGAATTGTGGTTCAAGGACGTCATCAAGCATGAGGGCAGGGATGGGGCCATTCTGGAAACGGGGCGCATGATCCAGCCACTGGTTCAGGTGTTTCGCAACATCGGGGCTGTCGGGGAGAACCAGTTTTATTCTGAGCATCGGGTCCACAAGAACCCAGAGAGTCTGGTCACTGGCGACATTGTAAAGCCTGTGCACAGCATGGTCTTTGTCAAAAACGATGATGCTGTCGGCTGTAGGGAGATCAGAACAGGAATTGGTGCTTTCCTGACAGTCTCCTGCAATACAGAAGATTTCCAGAATACCGTTCCTGCGTTTCGCTTCAAGGTCACGGAAGGCCTCGGTGCCGAAGGCTGGGGGCGCAGAGTGATCTGAAGGCATAAAGATTAGCAGACTGTACCGCCCGGCAGCCATATCGAAACTATAGCGGCCCCAGTCCGTGTTGGCTTTCTGTAGAAACAGGGGAGCGGGGTCGCCGGGGAGGATCATAGGGTCTGTTCTCTGATCGTCAGTGTTTATCGTTTATTATATTGAAAATACTGACTATTCCAGATTTTTCGTTAGATTTCATTTCCTGGAAAAAAGCAGACAACAAAAAACTTAACCATCAGGTCGAAATATCGTTGCGAATCAGGATCAAAAAATTATAGTTATTCAATATCGATCACTTTTACGTTTCGATGCTGGAGCAGGAAAAGAATATGGTCCGGAAACGCCTTTCAGTTTTTCATTTCCTTCTGGCAGGGACGATCTGTGGGGAGACAATTCCAACTGAGTATGCGGCGGCGCGGGATACGACGCTTCCCGCGAAGGCGACAAAAGCAGCCAACGGCAGTAGCGTGGTAAAAAAGCCCGTTATTTCCAGACCGCGGTCCGTGAAAGCCAGTGGCCCCGGAGAAGCAATTCATGTGACGGGCCGCACAGCGTCTCCTCAGGGTGTGACGGGACGGCAGCCGGGCGGTGGTCTCATGCGCCTCGAAACGCGTGCCGGAACCATCCAGTCAGTAACACGCGATTTTATCGCCAAGCAGCCACCATCAGCCAACCCCGTGCAGGTGCTGTCACTGACTCCCAGCGCCTTTGTTACGCTGACCGAGCCCTACGGTATTGCTGGCGGTAATCTGACCTTGCGTGGATTGCCGGGTGACCATGTCGGCTGGATCTATAATGGCGCGCCAGTCAATGACGTGGGTGACGGTGGGTTTTATGCCAACCAGACGTCCGACGGTGATAACCTGAAATCGGTCTCTCTTACGCCGGGATCAGTCGATATCGATACGCCGAGCATTTCCGCAGCAGCGGGTGCAGCTTATGCCGATTTGATTGATCCATCACATAAGCGTGGTGGTTTTGTCGATTTCTCCTATGGTTCCTATGACATGCACAGAGAATTCGTGCGGTTGGAAACCGGCGATATCGGCAAAACGGGTGTGCGCGCTTTTGCTTCATTCTCGAATACGGCGGCAGATAACTGGCGTGGTCCGGGAAAGTTCACCCGCAAACACGTTGATTTTAAACTGATCAAGGATTTTACACCGGAAAGCCGCTGGACAATCAACGCCAGCTATAACACCAATCAGTTGCAGCTTGATATGTATCCGACCAAGGATCAGTTCGCGCAATATGGCAAGAAACTGGATTACAGCTCTCACTTTAATAAGAACAACCCAACGGACTACTACAAATATGGTCTGGATGCTTTCCAGAACCTTATTGCTTCCGCACCGCTTTCTTTGAAACTGGCGGACGGTCTCCGATTTGACGATACGCCCTATCTTTGGTGGGGATCCGGAACCAGTGGCGGTGTGAGCACGATTGAAGACGGTCAGACCTTTTCGGGTAATCAGCCTGTGGACGTGAATGTCGCGAACGGCACAACCGTCTATTCACCGCTGTATTTCAGCTACCACAGGACGGGCAACAACGCGAAAGTCACATGGACCAAGGGGATCAATACGCTGACCTTTGGCTGGTGGTATGAATGGTCGCGCACCAATCAGGCCACTCCCGTCTCCTACATCAATCAGAATGATGGTGGTCCTGCCAACATTTATGGTGATTACGGTCCCAATATCTATCGTCTGGCTAATGGCAAGAAATGGTACCTCAACAATCATAATACGTTCACGCAGGTGAACATGCTTTATCTGGGTGACAAGCTGAAGCTTCTTAATGACAAGCTGGAGTTACAGGCTGGCGTGCGTCTGGCGATGGTCAGTCGCAAGGTCAACAGTTATGTGCCCAATATTGTGCAGAATCGTGGGCAGAATGTGTTTGAACCTCTGCCGCAGTTCAGCGCCAGCTATACATTCAATTCCCATCATCAGTTGTATCTGCGGGGATCGACCAGCTTCAAGATGCCCAACAACAACACGATGTTCGAGCTGTATAATGTGAACGGCAGCATGTCGACGGCGCCTTCGGACAATGTGAAGCCGGAATATTCAATTAACGAAGAAATCGGTTATCGTTATCATGATGATATCTTCGTCGGTGACATCTCCTTCTTCAACTACAACTTTACAAACCGTCAGATGGCGGTCCTGAGTTACTTTGGTAGCGCGCCTATGGCGACGACAATGAATGTTGGTAACCAGACCTCACGAGGCGTTGACGTCCAGCTTGCGACACGTCCGATCTTTGGTCATTTTCGTCCCTATGTCAGCTTCGAATATCTCGATGCGACCGTGGACTCCGACATTCACTATCTGAACGATTACCTGCGCACCAAAGGCAAACGGCCTGCACAGACACCGCATGAAATGGGAGCCCTTGGTGTCGACTGGGATAACGGCCACATATTCCTTGATCTCAACCTGAAATATGTCGGATCTCAGTATGCAACTCTTCTCAATGATGAGAAACTGCATCCTTACATTTCCGACTCACTGACGGTCGGTTATCGCTTCTCCAATGTCTGGTATCTACATTCGCCCCAGATTCAGCTTAACTTCCAGAATCTGGCGGGTTCTCTCTACAGAAATGGCGTCTATTCGATGACACCGTTCGCCCACCCGACGACCGGCGTGTATGGCACGCAGTATACGTCCGCTTCGGCTCCGACCTATACCCTCGCGCCGCCTCTCTCGGTTTCCTTTTCAATGTCCACCGGTTTCTGATTTTCCTGTCATGTTCAGGGAGAGCCCGTCGGTGAAAGCTGACGGGCCTTTTTTATATTCGATAAAAACCTGACTGAATGGTCAGAAAAACATTGCGTAAACGAATCATATTCGCCACGATCAGGTGGAACAGGAATCTTGATGGATAAACAGCCAATGCCATCCCCCGATATCGCAACCGGCCGTCTGACTCAGCTTGAGCTCAATCACAATTTCTCCGATGCGCATCCGCCGCTTACCCATGAGCAGGCGCTGGTCGAAGCGGAACGCTGCTTCTATTGCTACGACGCGCCGTGCATCGAAGCCTGTCCCACCAGCATCGATATTCCCCGTTTCATCCGGGCGATTGCGACGGGCAACATGCAGGGATCGGCCCGCACGATTCTGGATTCCAATATCCTCGGCGGCTCCTGCGCCCGGGTCTGTCCGACAGAAATTCTGTGTGAGCAGAAATGTGTGCATAACACGCTTGAAGAAGGTCGGCCGGTCAGGATTGGGCAGTTGCAGCGTCACGCGACCGACTGGCAGATGGAGCATGGCGGCCAGCCTTTCCGTCGTCAGCCAGAGACGGGCCGGCGTGTGGCGATTGTCGGGGCAGGGCCTGCGGGTTTGGCGTGCGCTCATCGCCTTGCGATGTATGGTCATGACGTGGTGCTGTATGATCGTCATGCAAAAGCGGGTGGTCTGAATGAATATGGCGTTGCAGCCTACAAGCTTTCAGATGACTTCGCGCAGAAAGAGGTGGATTTCCTTCTTGCTATCGGCGGGATTTCGGTTGTCGGCGGCAAGACGCTGGGGGTCGACTTCAGTGTCGGAGAACTCAAGAGCGACTATGATGCCGTGTTCCTCTCAATTGGTCTCACTGGCGTCAGGCAGTTGGAACTGGAAGGTGAGGCGCTCGACGGCGTTCAGGACGCTGTTTCCTTTATTGAGACACTGCGGTCGATGCCGAAAACCGATGTGCCCGTCGGACGGCGTGTCGTCGTGATCGGCGGTGGCAACACGGCCGTTGACGCCGCCGTGCAGGCGCGGCGTCTGGGAGCGGAAGAGGTGACGCTGGTTTATCGCCGTGGTGCGGAAAATATGTCGGCGACAGCGGTCGAGCGGGAATGGGCGCAGACCAACGGTGTCACTGTGCGGTTGTGGGCATCCCCCGTAGCGATCGTGCAGGAGGAGGGTGCGCTTGCCGGAGTGGAGTTCGCGCGGGGTTCGCTCAATGAGTCTGGCAAACCTGTCTATGATGCGGACGACAGGTTCTTCATTCCGGCGGATATGGTGCTGAAAGCTGTTGGGCAGATCTTCTGTCATGACCCGATCAGCGGCGAAGAAATTGCAATTGAGAATGGTCGTATCATGGTGGATGCTGATTATCGCACCAGCATGAAGGGCGTTTACGCGGGCGGTGACTGCACGCCGGGCGAAGACCTGACGGTTGCGGCAGTGCGGGACGGACGGGATGCGGCGGAAGCCATCAATGCTGCTCTTTCGAGCGCGGCATAAGAGAGGGGAACGGGAATATGGCTGACCTGACAACAGTTTTCGCGGGCATTCGCTCTCCCAATCCTTTCTGGCTCGCCTCCGCGCCGCCGACGGACAAGGAATACAACGTCCGTCGCGCCTTCGAGGCTGGCTGGGGCGGTGTCGTCTGGAAGACGCTCGGCGAAGATCCGCCAGTCGTGAATGTGAGTTCGCGTTATGGGTCTCTGGACTTCAACGGCGCACGCATGATTGGCCTGAACAATATCGAACTGATTTCGGACCGTCCTCTTGCGACCAATATCGCGGAAATAAAGGCGGTCAAAAGGGATTATCCTGACCGTGCTGTCATCGTCAGCCTGATGGTACCGTGTGAGGAGGATAAATGGAAAGCCATCCTTCCAATCGTTGAAGAAACGGGCGCAGACGGTATCGAGCTGAATTTTGGCTGTCCGCACGGTATGTCCGAGCGAAACATGGGTGCCGCCGTGGGGCAGGTGCCTGAATATGTGGAAATGGTCACCCGCTGGTGCAAGCAGAACACCCGCATGCCGGTGATTGTGAAACTGACGCCCAACATCACCAATATTCTCATGCCTGCGCGTGCTGCCAAGCGGGGTGGTGCGGATGCTGTGTCACTCATCAACACCATCCAGTCCGTGATCGGCGTTGATCTGGACCAGATGGCGCCCATGCCGGTCGTGGGAGGGCTGGGAACGCATGGTGGATATTGCGGACCAGCGGTAAAACCGATTGCGCTGCGCATGATTGGCGAGATTGCTCGTGATCCTGAAATGGCCGGTATGCCGATTTCAGGCATTGGCGGTATCGGCTCCTGGCGTGATGCAGCTGAGTTTCTGGCGATGGGATCGACCACGCTTCAGGTCTGTACGGCGGCGATGCATTACGGTTTCCGCATTGTCGAGGACATGGCGGACGGTCTTTCCGCATGGATGGACCAGAAAGGCTACAGCTCGATCGACGATGTTTCCGGTCGCGCGCTCAAGCAGTTCGTGCCGTGGAATCAGTTGAACATGAAGTTCAAGACGATTGCGAATATCGATCAGGATGCCTGCGTCAGTTGCGGCCTGTGTCACATCGCCTGTGAGGACACATCGCATCAGGCGATCGCTAAAACACGTGTCGATGGCGAACGACACTATGAAGTGATCGAAGAAGAGTGCGTAGGATGCAATCTATGCGCCCATGTCTGTCCGGTCGATGGATGCATTACAATGGAGCCGCAGCCGGTCGAGGGGCATCTGACATGGCCAGAGCATCCCAATAATCCGCATCGTGTCATGGCATAACTGTCTGTTTCCTGATTTAGTCTGAACAAGGAGAAAGAGCGTGTCCCAGTCGGTCAAAGGCAGCAATCTCAGGGTCGATGGTAACGCCCTCTGGGTGGATCTGATGGAAACGGCTCAGTATGGCGGCACGCCGAAGGGAGGCATCCGCCGTCTGACGCTCACGGATGAAGACCGACAGGTCCGCGACTGGTTCGTGCGCACCTGCACCGATCTGGGTTGCGAAGTGTCCTTTGACTCCATGGGGAATCTCTTTGCTCGCCGTCCCGGACTGGACAATGCGCTGCCACCCATCACGATGGGTAGCCATCTGGATACGCAGCCGACGGGCGGAAAGTTCGATGGTATTCTGGGCGTGCTCGGCGGCCTGTCCGTGCTCCGCGCGCTGCATAATTCCGGTTACACGACACGCCATCCCATCGAGGTCATCAACTGGACCAACGAGGAAGGCTCACGCTTTTCACCGCCGATGATGTGTTCCGGTGTTTTCGCAGGCATTTTCACGGAAGCGGAAGTGCTGGACAAGCGGGATCGCGCCGGTATCCGTTTTGGTGATGAACTGGACACGATCGGTTATCGCGGCAAGGAGCCCTGCGGTCAGCATCCGATCTCGGCGTATTTTGAACTGCACATCGAGCAGGGGCCGATTCTGGAGGCCGAAGACAAGACGATCGGCATTGTCACCGGCATTCAGGGCGCGCGCTGGTATGAAGTGACGGTGCGCGGCAAAGATGCTCATGCCGGTTCAACACCGATGCCGCTGCGTCATGACGCGCTGGTTGCGTCCGCCGGGATGATCATGGCGGTCAGTGAAGTAGCGAAAGCGCATGGTCCGAGCGCGGTGGGCACTGTGGGGCTGCTCGAAAACCGTCCGAACAGCAGCAATGTTGTGCCGGGTGAGGTGTTCTTTACCATCGACATCCGCGACCCGGATGATGCGGTGGTGTTGCAGATGGAGCAGGAGCTTCGCGGAAAGCTGGAGACAATCGCGCAGGAGAACAGCGTCGAACTGGAGATCGTGCAGATATGGGACGCGCCGGCTGTTCACTTCGATGCGGCTTGTGTTGGCATGGTGGAGGAAGCGGCGACGGAGCACGGTTACAGCGCACGTCGGATCGTGTCCGGTCCCGGCCATGACGCTGGTTATGTGGCCAAGGTCGCACCGACAGCGATGATCTTTGTGCCCTGCAAGGATGGCCTCAGTCACAATGAGGAGGAGAGCATCCTGCAACAGGATGCGGAGATGGGCGCGAACGTGCTGCTGGCGGCCGTGCTCAAGGCGGACCAGACGTTCGATCAGTAAAGTAAGCAGCTCGGTTCTGTAGAAGGCCGGATGGGCGGGGCAAACCGCACCCATCCGGCCTTTTCTGCGTGTGAGGCGCATGAAACCGACGTTTTGACCGGGGAGGGGCTTGCATCCCGCGCCGGTGTGAGTGATCACGCAAGGGAACGACCGCTTCCGGTCAACAGTCTGTCCTGCAGGAACGAAAGCCCACCATGCGCCTGTCTCGCAGTTTTCTGCCTACCCTCAAGGAAACCCCGTCCGACGCCCAGATCGCGTCGCACCGGCTTATGCTCCGCGCCGGTCTCGTCCGGCAGACGGCTTCGGGCATTTACACCTGGCTTCCGGCTGGCCTGAAAGTTCTGCGGAACATCGCGAACATCGTGCGCGAGGAACAGGACCGTGTTGGCGCGCAGGAAGTGCTGATGGCGACCATCCAGTCCGCCGAGCTGTGGAAGCGCTCCGGTCGTTATGACGCTTACGGCCCCGAGATGCTGCGGATCAAGGATCGCCACGAGCGCGAACTGCTCTATGGACCGACCAACGAGGAAGTCATCACCGACGTCGTCGGGCAGGAGCTGAAATCCTACAAGGAGCTTCCGCAGATCCTTTATCAGATCCAGTGGAAATTCCGTGACGAGATCCGTCCGCGTTTCGGGGTGATGCGTGGTCGTGAATTCTATATGAAGGACGGCTACGGTTTCGATATCGACTACAAGAGTGCTGTCGATACCTACCGCAAGATGATGCTGTCCTACCTTCGCACCTTCCAGCGTCTCGGTGTCCGCGCCGTGCCGATGGTGGCCGACACTGGCCCGATCGGCGGCGACCTGAGCCACGAGTTTTTGATTCTCGCACCGACCGGCGAGAGTGGCGTGTTCTATGACGGCGCTCTCGACACGCTCGACTGGCTCGCCGATCCGGTGGATGTGGATAAGTCCGAAGACCTCGAAAAATTCTTCAAGAACGTCTCCTCCTACTACGCTGCCACGGACGAGAAGCACGACGAGAAGGCATGGGAGTCCGTGCCTGCCGAGCGTCGTCGTGAAGGGCGCGGCATCGAGGTTGCGCACATCTTCTATTTCGGCACGAAATACACCAAGTCGATGGACATCACCGTCGCCGGTCCGGATGGCACGCCTGTCCACCCGGAAATGGGGTCCTACGGTATCGGTGTGTCGCGTTTGGTCGGCGCGATCATCGAGGCCAGTCATGACGATGCCGGTATCATCTGGCCGGACAATGTCGCGCCGTTCAAGGCCGCGATCCTGAACCTGAAGGTCGGTGACGAGACCTGCGATACGCTGTGTGAGGCGCTTTACAATAAGGCCCCCGAGCAGTTCCTCTACGATGACCGTTCCGACCGCGCTGGCGCCAAGTTCGCCGATGCCGACCTGATGGGCCATCCGTGGCAGATCATCGTCGGTCCGCGTGGAGCGAAGGAAGGCAAGGTCGAACTGAAGCGCCGGGCCACGGGTGAGCGTTTCGAACTGACTGTGGACGAAGCTCTGGCGAAAGTCCTGAGCGCCTGATGTTCGGCTCCTTCGAGCGCGCCGTTGCGGGGCGGTATCTGCGGGCGAGAAAGGGCGAGCGCTTTGTCTCGGTAATCGCCATCTTCTCGCTGGTGGGCATCTCACTTGGCGTTGCGACTCTTATCATCGTCATGGCGGTGATGAACGGGTTCCGCTCCGACCTGATGGGACGCATTCTCGGCCTGAATGGCGATCTTTCGCTCTACAGCGCCAGCGTCACGCGCTCGATCACGGATTATGATTCCATCGCGGGCGAGGTCCGGAAAGTTCCGGGCGTCGTTAGCGCGACGCCGCTGCTGGAGGGGCAGGCGCTCCTCAGTGTCGGCAACTACAGTTCCGGCGGCGTCGTGCATGGCATGACGAAGCAGGGGCTGATGGACCTGAAGGAAGTCAGTTCCTCGATTATCGCTGGTTCGCTCGACAATTTTCAGGGCGATGATGCGATTGCCGTGGGTGTCACGCTGGCGGATCGGGCCGGTCTGATGATCGGTTCAAAGATCACGCTGGTCTCGCCCAACGGGGCTGCCACTGCGTTCGGCACGGTGCCGCGTGTGCGTGCCTACAAGGTTGTGGCGATCTTCGATGCTGGCGTGAACGATTACAACGCAGGCTATGTTTTCCTCCCGCTTGAAGCGGCGCAAGTCTATTTCCAGCAGCCGCATGCCGTGACCCAGATTCAGGTCATGACGACCGACGCTGAAAACGTGCAGCCGATCACGCGAGCCATTACGCAGACACTGGATGATCCGCGTATCCGCGTGCTCGACTGGACGAAGAGCAATAACGCCTTCTTCGGTGCGGTGCAGGTCGAGCAGAACGTCATGTTCCTGATCCTGACACTGATTATTCTGGTGGCTGCTTTCAACGTGATTTCGTCTCTTATCATGATGGTGAAGGACAAGACAGCCGATATCGCGGTCCTGCGTACGCTCGGCGCGACCCGTGGTGCGATCATGCGGATTTTCCTGATGTGCGGCGCATCCGTGGGTGTGACCGGCACGGTGCTCGGGACCGTTCTGGGTGTGGTGTTCTGCGAAAACATCGAGCGCATCCGCCAGTTGTTGCAGAAAATCACAGGCACCAACCTGTTCAATCCGGAGGTCTATTACCTCGAACACCTGCCGGCGAAACTGGTCTGGGGACAGGTGATCGAGATCATCGTCATGGCGCTTGGATTGTCTTTGCTGGCGACGCTCTATCCATCGTGGCGGGCGGCGAAGACCGATCCGGTGGAGGCGCTGCGTCATGGGTGAGACCGTTCTGGCCCTGCGTGACATCACGCGCTCCTATGTCAGCGGCGACGAGACATTGCATGTCCTGCGTGGCGTGAATTTTGAACTGCGAGCCGGTGAGACGGTGGCCTTGGTTGCGCCATCCGGCACAGGCAAGTCTACGCTGCTGCATATAGCGGGACTGCTTGATCATCCGGATGGTGGCGTGATTGAGATCGCCGGGCGTGACGCCGGGCGTCTGCCGGACAAGGATCGAACGGCCATCCGCTGTTCGGAAATCGGCTTTGTCTACCAGTTTCACCACCTGCTGGCCGAATTTACGGCGCGGGAAAATGTTGCCTTGCCGCAGATGATTGCGGGAACGTCACCGTCGGTTTCACGACGTCGGGCGGAGGAACTTCTGGGAGTGTTCGGGCTCGGTCACCGCTTGAATCACCTGCCGGGCAAGCTATCCGGTGGTGAACAGCAGCGTGTCGCCATTGCGCGCGCGCTGGCCAACGCTCCATCGGTTTTGCTGGCGGATGAACCGACCGGGAACCTCGATGTTTCCACGGCCGATATCGTGTTCGATGAGTTGCTACGTGTGGTGCGTGGTTCTGCCGTCGGCGCGCTGATTGCTACCCATAACGAAGAACTCGCTGCGCGCATGGACCGGGTTGTGACCCTGCGGGATGGGATTCTGGTTGAAGGATAACGGGCAGGGTTATCCTTCGTATTTCTGAGAACTGAGTATGTTGCAGAGTTATCCGCAACATGCAGCGTCTTGGTGAAAGCCGGTCAGCTCATCACCCACCGAAACTTCTTACCAGACTGCCAGCCGTTAGTTGCCAGCCATCAACCATCACGAAGAAGATGAGTTTGAACGGGAGTGAAATGGTTGTCGGTGGCAGCATCATCATGCCCAGACTCATGAGAACGGTTGAGACGACCAGATCAATCACGAGAAATGGCAGATAGAGCAGAAACCCCATTTCAAAGCCTCTGCGCAGTTCTCCCACCATGAAGGCAGGCATCAGGATGCGCCATGGGGTGTCGGCAGCAGTTTTCGGTGGCTCCACGTGAGCGAGACCTGAAAATGTAGCCAGATCAGTGGGGCGGGTGTTGTGCAGCATGAAGGTCCGGAAGGGTTCAGCTGTCGCCTTGATGCCATCCATTTCACTGATGGTTCCGTTGACGAGAGGCGAAATACCATCGTTCCATGACTGCTCGAACACGGGCTGCATGACAAAAAAAGTGAGAAAAAGAGCCAGCCCGATCAAAACCGTATTGGGCGGTGTGCCCTGCGCTCCTATTGCGCCTCGCAACAGCGACAGAACAATGATGATTCGCGTAAAGGCAGTCACCATCACCAGCAGGCTGGGTGCCAGAGAGATGACAGTGATCAGGGCGGAAAGCTGAACGAGACGCCCAGTTGTGCCGGGTCCGGCTTTCTGGCCCAGATCAAGGCTGATGGCCTGAGCATGGGCTGCGCTGGGCCAGAACGCCAGAAGCAGACCACTCAGCAGAGCAACGCCAGCAAGAGAAAGAAACGCCAGAAGGGTATTGCTGCGGGTAAGCGAGCGGCGGTGAACTCCCATCATGCTTTGTTCTCTTCCATGCTGGCCAATGGGTAGGTTCCGCTGACGACGAGGTCATTGGGGCCGCCTGTCAGAAGAAGAAAACGTTGCCCTTCCCATGTGACCACGCTCAGCCGTCTTCTTGTGTCCAGAACCAGTGAGGCCTCCATGGAGAGAGTCCCCGAACTGCGACGGTTTCCACTAAAGCGTGCTGCAATCTTCCAGCCATTTCGGCTGAGCAGAATCATGGCGAGCACGGCAATGAGAGCCAGCATCACAGAGAGTGTATCGTAGAATCCCATATAGATAACGTTCCGTAGTCCTGGT
The DNA here is from genome assembly GCF_002409645.1 of Acetobacter sp. UBA5411. Taxonomy (GTDB): domain Bacteria; phylum Pseudomonadota; class Alphaproteobacteria; order Acetobacterales; family Acetobacteraceae; genus Acetobacter. The sequence continues at coordinate 13,210 of NZ_DHNR01000028.1, read as the reverse complement.
TCCGGAAGTGTCTGATTTGGGCCCTAAAGGTGAATCATTCCTTTACAGAAGGTCATTTTCTTTCTGTGTAAACGAATGGTCCATTTAGGTGGGATATTAACGATATTGCAGTTTTTCTGTCCGATAGATGCGGAAGTTTCTAATGCTGCAACGTCCCACCCACATGATACAGGAATTTGTGCATGTTTGATGCTTCACGTCCCGCTGCGGGTGGGGGGGATCTCTTTGGTCTCGCCCAGAGACGTCTGGACTGGCTGGATAATCGTGAGCAGGTGCTGGCATCCAATATCGCGAATGCAGATACGCCGAACTATGCCGCAAAAGACATGGCGCCTTTTGAAAGTATGCTGTCACAGTTCGGTGGTGAGCTTGCCACGACTTCAGAGCGGCATATTGCTGGCAAAAGAAATGTAAACCAGAAGTCGAATGAAGCTTCCAGCACGCAGTCACTTGATGGAAATCGAGTCTCTCTTGAGACTCAGATACAGCTTGTTGCTGAAACGTCGGACCAGCAGAGGCTCGCGACCAATGTCTATTCAAGTTATCGGAGCATGCTCAATTCCGTTCTGGGTAAATAAGGAGAGATTGGCGAGTGGATATTAATTCGACATTATCTATCTCTGCAGCGGGAATGGAGGCGCAGTCAGAAAGATTGCGTGTGGTGGCAGAGAATATTGCCAACAAGGACACTGTCGGTTCCACGCCGGGGGCTGATCCTTACCGCAGAAAAACCATTTCATTTGAAAACGTTCTTGATAAGAATACTGGGGTTTCAAAGGTAAAAACAAAAAAGGTCGGGCATGATATGTCCGATTTTGAAATGCGCTATGATCCGACAAATCCAGCTGCCGATACAAGGGGTTATGTCAAAATGCCCAACGTTAACACCATGGTTGAGGTTGTTGACTCGCATGAAGCCCAGAGATCTTACGAAGCAAATCTGAATACGTTTCAGACAACCCGCACAATGGTCACTCGAACAATAGATCTTCTGAAATGATAATATCTTCGACAGCAAATAACTCTACTGCTGCTGCAGCCTATGCCAAAACCCAATCATCTCTGGAAACAGGGCTGCCAGCCGATGATGCTGATGGTCTTGTATCCGGCGCATCGAATGGACAGAATTTTGGCGATGTTCTGGAAACGGCAATAGAAGGGGCTGTTTCCAGCAACAAGGAAGCTGAACTGAAGGCCGCTTCGGGGCTGACGGGACACGGCAATCTGACCGATATTGTCACCTCGGTATCGCAGGCTCAAATGGTACTGCAAACCGCCTCTGTTGTGCGTGATAAAGTTATTCAATCCTATCAGGATATCATGCGCATGACGATTTAAATATTTAACAGGATTTTATTAAATGAATTCAGTCGATGTAGCCTCCGTATTGCGAGAAACACTTTTTGTTGCTGTAAAAGTTGGTGCCCCTGCGTTGCTGGCTTCCATGGCGGCGGGACTGCTTGTGTCTATTTTTCAGGCAGTAACGCAGATCAATGAATCAACATTGGCGTTCCTGCCAAAATTTCTGGCCTCCATGGCGGCATTGTTGGTGGGAGGGCCTTTTATGTATGGAACTCTCGTTACTTACACACGGCATGTTTTTGATCAGTTGATTGTTGCAGGGGCGTCTTGAACCCTGATCTGGATCAGTTTATTGCGACCCTGCCTACGCAGGCCGTGATTTTTATTGCCATTCTTGCGCGAGTGGCTGCGATGTTTGTCGCTTTTCCGGCATTCATGTTTCAGTCCACACCGATGACAGTCAGAGCCGCAATGGCGATCGGGGTCAGTCTTCTTCTGTTTCCGCTTGTGCAGCCGCAATTTGCTTCCGCTATCTCGGATGACGTTATGGTGCCGGCACGGCTTCTCGCGTTGCTTTGTTCCGATTTCCTCAGTGGAGCTTTGATCGGATGGCTCGCGCAACTGATGATGCTGTCTTTTCCAATCTCCATTCAGATCATGTCAACATTCATTGGTATATCGAACGTATTGCAGCCAGATCCGGAATTGGGTGCCCAAAGCACGCCGCTCAGTCATCTGGCGCAGTTGTCGATCACACTGATTGTTTTTTCTTCCAGTCTCTATGTTTTTCCATTGAATGCGCTCGTGGGAAGTTATCAGATCTTTCCGCCCGGACATTTTCCATTTCTTGGCGATGCTGCCAAATCTGTTGCAAAAGCAACAGAGTATTCCTTTTTTCTGGCGTTCCAGCTGGCAATGCCCGTTGTTCTGATCGGCACAATCTGGCCGATCATGCTGGGTCTTCTGAGTCGTTTCTCACCGGGCCTACAGGTTTACAATCTTGCAATGCCCGCCCAGTTGCTGGGAGGCATATTTCTGCTGGCCTTGCTGCTCAAGGGCATGCTGTCGGTCTGGACGCATGCGGCATCTGCTGGTCTGGTCCAGTTGCCTGGATACGGATTGGTCCATTGAATACAGAATTTTTTTCATGTCGGATTTAACGTAAATGGCAGAATCCGGTAATGGAGATAATACAGAAGCCCCAACAGGCAGAAAACTAGAGAAAGCCCGCGAGCAGGGTAATATTGCCCAGTCGAGAGAGCTGCATATTTTTTCTGGTCTGGGGTTGGCAACCATCGCTCTGGTCATGGTCGTTCCTGTCAGTGCGAGAAGTTTCATCTCTCAGATGGCTGGTCTCTGTGACCATGTTGATGAAATCCATCTCAATCCTGCAACGGTAGCCTTTCTTCTGGAAATGAGCTGCAAGATGCTGATGATGCTGGCCTTTCCTGTCATCGTTGCGGCTGTGGCAGGTGGAATTGCAACAGCCGCGATGCAGTCAGGTTTTCTGTTTCGTCCGGAAGCCCTGATACCCGATATTACAAGATTGAATCCCCTAAAAGGGATCAAGAAGATGTTCGGCATTACAAGTCTCATTGAGGCTTTGAAATCCATTCTAAAAGTCGTGGTCTTTTCTCTTATTCTCTACGGCGTGGTGAAGGATGTTCTTGTTCTGGCGCCGAGAACAATGTTCTGGTCCGCTGAAACCTTTTCAGCTCAGATAAGCAAGATTACGCTCAGAGTCCTGATTTCTGTTCTTGTTGTTCAGGTGGCGATCATCGTTCTCGATGAAGGATGGACACGCTACAAAAGACTTCAGGATCTGAAGATGAGCCGACAGGACATCAAGGATGAGATGAAGGATTCCGAAGGCGATCCTCATGTCAAAGGACGTCAGAAACAGTTGCGTATGCAGCGCAACCGGAAGCTGATCAGGAAAGCGGTACAGTCAGCAACAGTGGTTGTCACGAACCCGACCCATTACGCCGTCGCCTTGTCCTACGAAGTCGGCACGAGTGGCGCGCCAAAGATCGTGGCGAAAGGCGCTGATGAACTGGCCGGACGGATCAGAGAGTTTGCTTACGAAGCGAAGGTGCCGGTTGTTTCAAATCCGCCTCTGGCTCGTTCCTTGTATAAGCTTCCGGAAGATACCGAAATTCCATACGAATATTTTCAGGCAGTCGCAGCTATCATTGCGTATGTGTGGCGTCTGAAACAGCCAGCCGGGACACAACGGACGCCGGTGACATAATAGCGTTCCCTTCAACCTGCATTGGTCTGAGCATCCAGCCTCTATCCTTGTCCGATGATTTGCGGATAGGAAGCCTCAAGACGCTGACGAGCAGGGGAGCCCATCACCATGACAGAGCAAAGCAGACCACAGGTGCTGGTGATCGGTGGTGGTCCTGCCGGATTGGCAGCTGCGGAAACCCTGACGGAGGGCCGTTGCGAGGTGACTCTCGTGGATCATATGCCAAGCTTCGGTCGTAAATTGTTGATGGCTGGCCGGAGTGGCCTCAATCTGACGAATGCGGAACAGGAAAGCGCTTTTTTGAAACGGTATGGCGCAGCTGAGGATTGGCTGACCCCCGCTCTGTCCGCTTTCTCTCCCGCCATGATGACAGCGTGGGCGGAGGATTTGGGGCAGCCTTGCTTCACGGGTAGTTCCGGCCGCATGTTTCCGAAAACGATGAAAGCCTCACCGTTGCTGCGCGCCTGGCTGAACAGACTGGCTGATCGTGGCGTGCGTTTTCGGGCCGGAATGCGATGGCAGGGCTGGAACAGCGACGGCGATATCGTTCTGATGTCTCGGGACGGTCGCGAGGAAATCCTGACGCCAGACGCTACAGTGCTGGCTTTGGGCGGTGGCAGCTGGACACGACTGGGTTCCGATGGAGGTTGGGTGTCGCTCCTGTCTGCTGCTGGCGTTCCCGTCGCAGCATTGCGCCCGGCTAACTGCGGCTTTCATGTTGAATGGTCGGAGGGATTCAAGGAAAGATTTTCCGGCGTTCCTCTGAAACGGATAGCCCTGTCCTTCGCCGGGGAAACATGCCGGGGAGAAGCTGTGATCACCGATAAAGGGCTTGAAGGCGGCGCGGTCTACACCTTGTCGGCACGCCTGCGTGATGCTCTGGAGCGTGATGGCAAGGCTGAAGTCATGCTCGACCTGCGACCCGATTTTGATGTGGCTCAGATGACGGAAAGACTGAAACGGTCCCGCGCACGCGAAAGCCTTTCCAATCGCCTGCGTAAAGCTCTGCAATTGCCCTCTGTCGCAGTGGGTCTTCTCCGCGAAACTGGGGAAATTCCGACAGATCCTGAACGACTGGCACAGCGTCTGAAAGCCATTCCAATAAAGTTGACGGCCACTGAGCCTCTGGAGCGCGCTATTTCTTCTGCGGGCGGCATCTGTCGGGACGGCGTGGACCGACGCTTCATGCTGAAAGCGCTGCCGGGTGTTTTTGCCTGTGGGGAAATGCTCGACTGGGAAGCGCCTACGGGGGGCTATCTGTTGCAGGCAGTCATGGCGACGGGACGGGCAGCGGGGCAGGGCGTTCTGGCGTGGCTTGCCGAGCGGGAAGCGGTTGCCTGAACAGGAGTCGGGCCTGTATCGGGGCGGCATGACCAGCACCATCGAATTGGGCGAGATTGTCGGCGGCGGTCCGGCAATGATGAATCTCGCTGAACTGCTTGCAACCCGCCTGCTTGTGCAGGGCAATTCGGGCTCTGGAAAATCGCACCTGCTGCGGCGTCTGCTGGAGCAGACAGGCAATCTCGTGCAACAGGCGATCATCGATCCGGAAGGTGATTTCGTCAGTCTGGCCGAGGCGTACAGCCATCTCGTGATCGATGCAGCTGAGCATACGGAAATGGCTTTACAGGCCGCGGGAGAGCGGATGCGGGTGCATCGGGCTTCCGTGGTCCTCAATCTGGAAGGGCTGGACGCCGATCTTCAGATGAAGCGGGCCGCGGCCTTTCTTGGCGGCATGTTCGATGTGCCCCGGTCACACTGGTATCCCGTGCTGGTCGTGGTGGATGAGGCCCAGCTTTTCGCACCGGCGGCGGCGGGTGAGGTCTCGGACGAAGCCAGACGGGCCTCACTGGGGGCCATGACCAATCTGATGTGTCGTGGGCGTAAACGCGGACTGGCTGGAGTGATCGCCACGCAGCGTCTGGCGAAACTCGCCAAGAACGTCGCTGCTGAAGCGTCCAATTTTCTGATGGGCCGCACGTTTCTCGACATCGACATGGCGCGCGCCGCCGATCTGCTCGGCATGGAGCGGCGACAGGCGGAGGCGTTCCGTGATCTTCAGCGTGGCACATTCGTGGCGCTCGGTCCGGCTTTGTGTCGTCGTCCAGTTACTATCCGGATCGGGAATATTGAAACGGAAAGCCGCTCCGCCGGTCCCGTGCTGGAGCCGTTCAGGCCGCCGACCGAACAGGTCGCCGATCTGATTCTCGCGCCGCTCCCGGAAGCCGAAGTGATGCTGCGTGCAAAGCGCCCTGTCGCACCGCCGCCGCCGGACCTGCTGACGCAGCTTGCCACGCACGGTGCGGCTCTGGCCGAAACAGATGCCTCAGACGATGAGGATTGTGTCGATCCCCGTGAGCGTCGCCAACAGATGGAAGCGGTGTTGCGGGATGTGCTGGCGGAAGACGATGGCGGGTTCCGTCCGCCCGCTTCGCTCTATCAGGACTTTCTGGTTCGGTGTCGTATCGCCGGATTCGGCCGTGACGCGATGGATATGAAGAGTTTCCGGCGCGCCCTTGCGTCCGCCCGGAGTGGTATCAGTGTTGAAGCCGCCGAGTCTGCCGAGTGGCAGGAAGCGGAAGCTGTTGCTTCCACGCTGCCCGAAGACATGCAGGGTGTGTTTCTCTATCTGGCGCGCGCTGCGTTGGAACAGGCGGTTTGTCCTTCCGATACGACAATCGCCAAGGTTTATGGGACGCACTCGACCGGGCGGGCGCGCCGTATTCTGGGATGGTTGGAAGAGCAGAATGTCATCGTGCTCAGGCTGGATGGAGCGGGCCGACGTCGTGCGGCGATTATCGGTCTGGGCTGGGAAACATTGCCGGGCGATCCCGGTCTATAAGGGCGCGACGGCGGCATTATTTCGTTAATTTCGAAGGCTTCTGGAGCAGTGGTGTCATGCTCCCGACTTGATGGGGCGACGCTGGCATGCGATGAAACTGACCGAACCGATCGGTCAGCGCACCATCAGCAGCGGCGCTGACCATTGAAAAGCCCGGTAGCAGGCGGACGGAGACGGCATGGCCGAGGGACAGCAGACACAGGACAGCACGCAGGGCGAAAAGAAGAAGCCGGAGAAAAAGCGGAATCCGCTTATCCGCGTCATTCTTATTCTCGTGCTCCTGCTGGTCATTGTGGGTGGCGCCATTTACTGGTTCCTGCATCGCTTCGAAATCGAGACGGATGACGCTTTTACGGCTGGACGCTCCATTACCATTGCGCCGCACGTCTCCGGTTATGTGACCGAACTGCTGGTGGACGATAACCAGTTCGTCCATGCTGGAGATCTGCTGGCCCGCATCGACAACCGCGACTGGCAGGCCGAACGCGACCGTGCTGTCGCCAGTGTTCAGCAGAGTCAGGCCAGCATGACCGCCCACGAGATGATGCTGGCTGTGGCGGAGAAAAACTTCCCCGGACGACTGACGGCGGCGCAGGCAGAGCTTTCTGCGGCAAAGGCGGAAGAGTTCAAGGCGCTGACTGATTATCGTCGTCAGCATTCGGTCGAGCATGCGGCGACAACGCAGCAGGATATTGATTATTCCAAAGCTGCGTTGGATCAGGCCAGAGCCCATGTGCAGCAGGCTCAGGCACAGGTTGTGATCGCGACGCCGGTCGAGCCGAATATTGGCAATGTGCGGGCGGCGGTTGCGGGAGACACAGCCGATCTGGCCAATGCAAAAGCGGCTCTGGTCAAGGCTGAGTTGAATCTGGGCTGGACAGAAATCCGTGCGCCTCATGACGGCTGGATTTCACAGCGTAATATCGAGCGCGGTAATTATGTGACGGCCGGACAGAGCCTCTTCTCAATTGTTGAGCCGGAAGTCTGGGTGATCGCGAATTACAAGGAAACGCAGATCACCAGCATGCGGCCGGGACAGTTGGTCGACATCTCTGTCGATGCCTATCCTTCCCATAATCTGCACGGTCATATCGACTCGCTGCAGAAGGGAACGGGTGCGACCTTCAGTGCTTTCCCACCTGAAAACGCGACCGGCAACTATGTGAAGATCGTGCAGCGTGTGCCCGTGAAGATCCGCATCGACAGCGGACTGAACCCGGATATCCCGCTGGCGCTGGGTCTTTCTGTCGTGCCGGTCGTGCATACGGATAGTGCTCCGGCGCGCAGTGCTGACGGGCATATCGTGAACCGTGATCCCGGTCATGAAGAGCTGGAGCAGGGCAACCCATGAGCGTGGCCTCCAGCGACGTCGAGAAAAAGGACGAGAACTGGAAGCCCAAATATAATCCGTGGCTCGTCGCTTTCGTGGTGACCATGGCGGCGTTCATGGAAATTCTCGACACGACCATTGTGAACGTGTCCCTGCCGCATATCGCCGGCAGTCTTTCCAGTACATATGACGATGCCACCTGGACGCTGACCTCCTATCTGGTGGCCAATGGCATTGTGCTGACCATTTCCGGCTGGCTTGGAAAGCTGTTCGGTCGCAAGCTCTACTTTATGGTCTGTATCGGGATGTTCACCGTGACATCCTTCCTGTGCGGCATCTCCACCAGTCTGGGCGAACTGATCCTCTTTCGTCTGTTGCAGGGTTTCTTCGGTGGTGGCCTTCAGCCCAACCAGCAGTCGATCATTCTTGATGTATTCCCACCAGAGAAGCGGGCGGCGGCTTTTGGACTGACGGCCATTGCCGCTGTGGTCGGGCCTGTGCTTGGCCCGACACTGGGCGGCTGGATTACTGACAATTTTTCATGGCGCTGGATTTTCTTCATCAATGTGCCGTTCGGTATCCTCACCACGATCGCCGTCGGGTTTCTGGTGGAAGATCCGCCTTGGGCAAAGAAGCGGCGTGAACCGTTCGATGTGATCGGCATCAGCCTGATTACCCTCGGTTTCGGCTGTCTTGAGGTTATGGTCGATCGTGGCGAGGATGATGACTGGTTCGGCTCGACCTTCATCTGCATCATGGCGGCGCTGGCTGCGATCGGCATCATCGGTGCTGTTATCTGGCTGCTGAAAACAAAACGTCCTGCTGTGGATCTGAATGTCTTCAGGGATCGCAACTTTGCTGTTGCGACGTTCCTGATGGGGGCAATGGGAGCCCTGCTTTATTCGTCTGCTATCGTTGTGCCGCAGTTCGCACAGCAGGTGATGGGTTATACCGCGACGCTGTCCGGGCTGGTGCTGTCGCCGGGCGGTATTGCCGTGATCATCCTGATTCCCATTGTGGGTAAACTGATGACGCTTATGCCGATACGCTCGGTAATCGCGCTTGGTTTTGCGTTGATGGGATGCGCCCTGTTCTGGTCAGCGCATCTCCTGCCTACCACTGATTTCAAGCACCTGGTGCTGTTTCGCATGAGCCAGACGGCCTGTCTGGCCTTTCTGTTTGTTCCGCTTTCCACCATTGCCTATGCGACCTTGCCTCGCTCCATGAATGCGGATGCTTCGGCGCTGTTTTCGATGGTGCGAAATTTTCTGGGATCGCTGAGTATTTCAGGTGCAACATCCCTGATCATTGAGCGTCGGCAGGCCCATCAGTCGGATATGGTTCACTGGATGACGCCATTCCATCAGCCCTACAATGACTATCTGGCGCGCGGACGACAGGTCGCTATCGATCATAATCACCAGCCGCAGGCGAATGCCTTTGCGACACACCACTTGTTTGCGGATTTTAGTCAGCAGGTCGCGATGCTGGCTTACAATGAAGCCTTCATGATTTTTGGAATCGTCGCTTTTTGCGTTGTTCCGTTCTGTTTTCTGCTTTCTAAATTGAAAAGCGGAGAGAAACCGACGGCTGTGCACTGATTCACATTTTTCTGCATGGGCTTCTGCTCTTGTAGGAATGCAAGCGGGGATGAGCTGACTTGGCATTCATGTCGTTCAGTGACATGAATCCGTCCATGTCCGGCTCTGCTCACAACTCTCATTCCGATGGCACTCTCCCGTTTGCAAGTACGGGACCTTATGGCCATCGTAAGAGAATGCGCGAGCGGGTGATTGCACGCGGAGCATCGGTTCTGGCGGATTATGAGCTTCTGGAAATGATGCTGTTTTTTGGCATCCCGCGTGGTGACACGAAACCGCAGGCGAAAGCGTTGATCAATCAGTTTGGTTCTTTCGCAGGTGTCCTCTCCACGCCAGTCGCGGCCTTAAAAGACGCCGGAATGAACAGCGACAGTATTGCGGCTCTCAGACTGTCCTCACTGGCCGCCCAGCGTCTGGGAGGAGCGGAGGCGAGGGAGCGTCCTCATCTGGGAAACTGGGAGGCCCTTCTCGGATATTTCGACACAGCTCTGGAAGGGGCTGTTCCGGGACAATTGCGTGTGCTTTTTCTCGATAATAAAAATCGCCTTCTGGCAGATGAGGCGGTCTGTGGAACCTCCAGTCAGGGTAGAGAGACACAACGGGAAGCTGCTGATATTCTCCGACGTGCTCTGGAGGTTCATGCGACAGCACTGATCCTGATTCGTCTCTGTGGTGAGGGCTCTGTGCCGGAAAAAGTCATTGGACTAGACGAACCTTTGGCACGTGAACTGATGAGAGCGGGTGGCTTTCTAGCGATCACCCTGCATGATGTGTTTGCACTACATGGTGGGAGTTGGGCCAGCCTGAAGCAGTTGAGGCGTCTGTAAGGCATTCACAGCATATCGATAGTTGGATACGAGGGGTTAGAAGCAAGGCATACTGATTTTAAGAGAGATATTGCTTCAGGCTTCATTCGTTGAAGCGGGTCGGGTCGGCGACTTCTAGCCTAAAGCATGAGTTGACCGTCGAGGCATGTCTTGTTCCGATGGAGCAAAGATTGCCATCCTGTCGTAGCGCTTACTCCGATCACTTGAACGTTGTTCCGCTCTCAACGGACTCAGAGAAAACTTCACTTGTGGTGTTACATAGCAGATCAGACAATATGCTTGGATTATGAGTGTCAGCCCCAGTCGGCAATCAGGGTGAATCAAAAGCGGAAGATTCTGAAACGACTCTGTTAGGCCAGATTATGCCCTGGCTGAATTATCAGGCTAGATAGAATAACAGGTCGTTATCTATCGATATTTTTTTGATTGGAATATATGTCGTGGCTTCTCATGTAGGTGAAACTGCGGTTGTATCGAGCGGGGGAGAGTCAATGCAGGTCTCGGTAGTCATGGCAACATATAACGGTGAGCGTTATATCTTGGAGCAACTTGATAGCCTTGCTCGTCAAACAGTCTACCCTGCAGAGCTTATCGTAAGCGATGATGGTTCTTCTGATCGAACGCTGGATATTGTTCGGGAGTTTGCTTCTACAGCACCTTTTCCTGTTCGAATTCTGACAAAAGACAAAAATCTTGGCTACGCTAATAATTTCCTATATGGCGCCACGCATTGCACGCACGAACTGATAGCATTCTGCGATCAAGATGATGTCTGGCTTCCAAATAAAATTAAAGTAGAAAGAGATAGAATTATTGCGGATGGGAGTGTTCTAGCTTTGCATGTGCATATGTTAACTGATGCAAACCTACATCCAATTGAAGAATTAAAGCAAGGGATTCAAGAGGATAAAGTCTGTGAGCCTCTAACATTAGACCCGAACAGAAATGCTTGGGGAAATACAATGATGTTTAGACGAGAAATTTTGACGAGTTTTTCCTACAAAAACCGCCCTTACAAACCACAATATCCAGATCGCCCACTTTCTCATGATAAATGGATTTATGCTCTTGCTTCAGGATTAGGTCGTATTTCTGAAATAAGGGAGCCACTGGCACTATATCGTCAACATGGAAAAAACATCTATGGTTTCAGTAAAAAAAATCTAGTTACCACGTTCTTGTATCGTGTCCACATTTCTATGTGGCGTTTTCGAGAAAAAATGGTGTATTTCAAAAAATTGTCAGAAATATTTTATGAAATTTCACAAGATTCATCTTCTCCATTTAAAGAAAATGCCGAACGATCTTATCTTTTTTATAAAAAAATGTCAGATAAAATAAGAGATAGGCTTGATATTTACTACAATAGATCATTTTTCAAGAGAGCTAAGGCTTGGAAAAAGTTGTATGGAGGGAGTTCTTTTTTAAAAAGTTCTCCAATAAAAGATTTAATCGTTGGAGTTTCAGGATTCCATTTCTTTCTTAAACAAACTGCATAGAGCTATTTTAAATCTTATTTTGGAGAATATAATGAGTAAAAGAAATTTATCTTCCGGTTTTATCTTCAATATTATTGGAGCTGTTGTCCCTATAATAATTTCGCTCGCAGTTGTCCCATTGTATATTCATGGAATAGGTCTCCCAAGATATGGGATCGTAACATTATGCTGGGTGTTCTTGGGATACTTTGAATTCCTTGACTTTGGTATGTCTCGTGCATCTTCAAATGCGCTAGCAAAGCTTCCGCCCGATGATACATTTACAAGGTCACGGGTACTTATGACAGCTATTTATACGAATCTTGCCCTTGGTATTATTGGTGGTATTGCGATGCTGCTTGTAGGACACGTGATTTTTTCGGATTTTATTAAAATACCAGATGATTTAAAATCTGAAGTAATTGCAGCTTATCCTTGGATGGCCGCCATGTTGCCTCTTGGTATGATTGGTAGTGTGCTGAAGGGAGCAATTGAGGCACATGAACGGTTTGCTTTATCAAATACATTGAATGTCCTTTCCAATGTTGGCGGGCAGGTCGTTCCATTGGCGAGTGCGTTTATTTGGAGTCCTTCTCTTTTAGTTGTTCTTCCTGCTCTGGTCGCTGTTCGCTTGTTTTATGTTGTAGCTAGTTTTTACCAGATTATGAAAATAGAGCGGCCACTTCATGTGATGGTTTTTGATCGTGTCTGGTTGCGTAAACTGTTTGGCTACGGTTCTTGGGTAAGCGTATCAAATTTGCTCAATCCCTTACTGGATACGACAAATCAGGTTGTTATTGGGTCCATTCTGGGATCTGGAGCTGTGGCCAATTACTCAGTTCCAATGAATTTAGCGATGCGGTCACAAATTGTTGCGACTGCTCTAGCGCGTACGCTTTTCCCTCGGATGTCTCGCGTATCGCGTGTTGAAGCTATGGAAATCACACAAAATACGGCCGGAACACTTGCTTACGGATTTGGTATTATTTCGGGGCCGGCAATTTTGTTTAGTAGTTCATTTTTACATTTATGGATCGGAGCACGTTTCGCCGCTGAATCAGCAACAGTTGCACAAATCCTGCTATTCGGGGCTTGGATTAATGGTGTCGCTTTCTTGCCATACAATTTTCTTCAGGCACAAGGGCGTCCAAATATTACTGCCAAGATCAGTCTTATCGAGATTTTGCCTTTTTTTGCAGTGCTATATCAACTTATTCAATGGATGGGTCTTGCGGGCGCAGCCCTTGCTTGGACTTTAAGGGTTAGTATTAATTGTATTGCTCTTTTTTTACTCAGTGGATGTATTGATCATAAGCAAAAGCGTCTGCTTCCGGTGATTGGTTTAATGCTGATATGCACTTTGGTATCAATTCTGGTGCCAATGACAATTATTCAGTCTCTTCTTGCGTCTCTATTGTCATTTTTAGCTTTTTCTGTTGCTGCTATAGTGTTTGATCCTTCATCTAAAAGAATTTTTATCCAAGTCTCAAAAAAAGTTTTTCGAAGCAAAAGATTTTCATGAAAATGGATACAGATGGAGGATAAAAGAACCGTTGGCTAGGCTCAGGACTCATAGCCA
>NZ_DHNR01000008.1:669-4135 GCF_002409645.1 Acetobacter sp. UBA5411 | reverse complement strand
ATCGGCTGCGTGGCATAGACGTTCAGGAGCGCACAGCTTCCGAAAGCGAAGAGAGCAGCCATTTGTCGAAATGGGACCGCAGTGTCTACAGCTACGTCATTTCTCATTGCCTGGACGTCTGAACGGTTCATGATCCGTCTCGCCGGTTGAGGCGTGCAGGTCGCTGGCAGTCGGGATCCTGTGCGTGAGAGCTGGGTATCATCATTGTTATTATTCAGCACAACTGATTTGTGAATTGCCTCTTTGAGGGCGCTGGACCTACGCTGACGAACGAGTGTTCGTGAGTCAAAGAACAAATGCGAGAGCCGGTCCCCCTGCGCGATATCGTGATCGAAGCGCGCGAGCTGTTTCGTGAATATGGTTATGAAGGTGCGTCGATGCGTGATCTGGCCGGACGTGTGGGGCTGCGTCCACAGAGCCTCTATACGCGGTTTCCGTCGAAAGAGGCTCTGGTGTCCGAGGTTCTGGCGCTGATGCTTGAAGAAATGCTGGAAGGTCTGCCTGATCCAGACCGGAACTGGCGTAACGCATGGAGGACGCTGATCGGGCGCATCGCGCAGACGCTGGAAAACCATGGTCGCTGCGTCGGCCTGCATCTGGCTTATGGCGTGACATCTGCGACACCTGAGGCGCAGAAAGCCATCAGGGTATTTTTCAAGTCTGTGCAGGAGGCCATGACCCGGATCCTGCGTTCGGGAAAGATTGCGCCTCCCGCAGCAACTGCTGCCGATACGTTGGCTCAGTTGGAAGGCGCAACGCTCTGGATTGCGACGGAAGGGGACAATAGACCCCTCAAGCGTGCAGTCAGGCGTGCCCTGCACCTGGCTGGTCCTGTGCGCAGGTGTGGAGAAAAGGCCGAACTGCCATCATGACCAATGTTCTTCTGTTTATCGCCGTCGTCGTGGTCTGGGGACTGACGTGGTTCGCCATGCATCTTCAGCTTGGGGCAGCGCCGGTAGAGGTCGCGATCTTCTGGCGTTTCGCGCTTTCCCTCGTTCTGCTCGGCGGCTGGTTATGCCTGTCCGGACGGTTGAGAAGGCCGGCAACGGAGTGTGTTCCATGGCTGATCGCCATGGGGATGTGTCTGTTCTCTGGCAATTATCTCGTGCTCTATCGATCGGCTGCCTATCTGGCCAGCGGCATGGTCTCGGTGATCTTCAGTCTGGCCAGCGTTCTGAACGCCCTGAACCTCTGGCTGTTCTTCCGCCAGCGGCCTGACGCACGGATTATCGGCGGCGGCCTTCTGGGCGTAATGGGCGTCGCGCTGCTGCTGGGCGGAGATCATGGACGAGGGCTGCACGCAGGAAGTCTCACCGGGGTTGGGCTGGCACTGGCGGGCACTCTGTTCTTTTCACTGGGCAATATGGTTACCCGCAGGATCGGTCGCTTCGATCTGGATCTGCCCAATGCCGTGTTCTACGCGATGGGAGTTGGGACAGTCATCGTGGGAGCCGTAGCGCTCGCGCACGGATATAGCTTCGCTGTTCCGCTTACCGCAGCCTGGCTTGGCGGCTTGGCCTATCTGTCGGTATTTGGCTCGGTCATCGGGTTTTTGACCTATCTGTCTTTGGTGCACCGGATCGGAGCGGACAGGGCCGGCTATACGACGATCCTTTCTCCTGTTCTGGCTCTTGCGGTGTCATGCGTTTTCGAAGGTACGCAGTGGACGGCTGTCATGCTGATCGGACTCCTGCTTGTCATGGCAGGCAATGTATTGGCCTTCGTGCGTCGGCGGCCTGTCTCGGTGCCGGTCGAGGTGGAACAGGCGTGAGTTTCCATTATCATCTCATGCAGAAAAGGCGATAGACATGACAGATGAAGCCCTGATTATTGTGGACCTGCAGAACGATTATTTCCCGGGTGGGCGTTGGCCGCTGGTGGGCATTGAAGAGGCTGCTGGTAACGGACGTCTCGTCCTGAGCCACTTTCGGGAAAAAGATATGGCGGTTGTCCATATCCGTCATGAATTCCTGCCCGATAACGCGCCGTTTTTTGCACCGGGTTCATATGGCGCACAGATCAACGAGCTTGTCCTGCCGAAGGAAGGGGAACCGGTGGTTCTCAAGCACCATCCGAACGCATTTCGGGATACGAACCTTAAAACACTTCTGGATGAGCGGGAAATTCGGAAACTGACCATTCTGGGCGCAATGAGCCATGTCTGCATCGATGCGACCGTCCGTGCTGCGGTTGACTTCGGATATGACGTGACCGTGGTGCATGACGCGGTCGCCACGCGTGATCTGGAGTTCAATGGAACAAACGTTCCGGCAAATCAGGTGCATTCTGCATATATGGCGGCGTTGGCATTCACCTATGCAAAAGTCATACCGACAGCTGAGATAGTCCATACCTCGGAATGAGGTGCTATCGACAGCCATAGCTCCAGGGGTTTATATGAATATGGTAATTAAAGCATTATCGTGAAAATATTGACTCTCTCAGGAAGCACACGACACAACTCGACAAATACTGCGATGCTGCGCGCTCTGTCGTTCATGGCACCAGCGACATTTTCTATCTCAGTATTTGATCAGGTGAGCGCGCTTCCGGTGTTCTCGCCTGACCTGGAAATGGGTGAACTTCCGCCACAAGTGTGTGCCTTCATGGATCAGGTCGCTGCGAGTGACGGTCTGATCGTATCCAGTCCGGATACGACTTCATGACTGCTGCTCAATAACCTTACGAATATTCCAGAGCATGCGGCGGCGTAGCAACCCGCGGACCGGGCGGATCAGAAACCAGTACGGCGTAAAGCGTTGTCTGGCCTTGTCACTGAGGCAGAGGACACGTGTTTCGGTTATGAGGCGACACCTGCTTTCGCTAATGGGCGCGACAGTAAAGCCAAGAACCAGTTTGCAGAGATCTCCCTCCCGTACAGCCATGAAAGCGTCAGGAGAAGGAATGGTGCGAAGTCCATAATCGGCATGCCAGAACGCTCCGACCAGACCATAGGCAAGTGCGTGTCCGGTACGCGCCAGAAGCGTAAAATCTTCAAGATCCAGTGGCGGGGCGGACAGGCGCTTCATCAGTCGGCCAGGAAGTTCACGCAGACGGATAATCTGGCGCACAAGGGGATCATTCTGTATGCGGAAAGCCGCAACGGCATCGAGAATATCAGATGCCTGACCACGAATGAAAATCGCGTGACGTTCAGAAAAATCATAATGTGGGAGCAGGATTTCGAAAGTGTTCATCGGGGCTTGAGTGTTACCAGCTGGTAGTGCGGCCATGTCGTGAAGGTGAGGGTGGTCTGGTCAAAGTCCAATGGCCCATCAGTTGGATGTCGAAACCGGCGAGGGCCGCCTTCTCGTAGCAATACACTCTGATTATGCCACAGCCGTTCAAAATCCGGACTTCGGGATCGAAGCTCCTGCACGAGTGTTTCCACCAGATGCGTGTCACCACGGATGCTGGCAGCCCGGAATTCGGCAAGAACCCGTCGGGCACTGCCTTCCCATTCGTC
>NZ_DHNR01000008.1:342-528 GCF_002409645.1 Acetobacter sp. UBA5411 | reverse complement strand
CATTCGTCCAGCAAGGTTCGGGCTGCAGGGTCGAGAAAGACGTAGCGCAGCAGGTTGCGCTCCTCACTGTCCAGCCATCCGACGAAGAGACGCCGGGCCGCTTTGTTGGCGACGCGGGCATTCCACAGGGGATCCAGCACATAACAGGGCATGGTCACCTGCTCCGGGAAAGTCCGGACGGGTTCG
>NZ_DHNR01000008.1:0-168 GCF_002409645.1 Acetobacter sp. UBA5411 | reverse complement strand
GAAGACTGGATGCGGTGACTGGCCGTGAGGCATCGGGATCCTTCAACTGGGCCAGTTCGAATAGATAGAGCCTTTCCGCAAGGGACAGATGCAGAGCCGTGGCAATACGCGCCAGTGTCGTCGCCGAACAGGAGACATTCCGACCCTGAACTGCCCCGGGTTTACCGG
>NZ_DHNR01000004.1 GCF_002409645.1 Acetobacter sp. UBA5411 | reverse complement strand
TAGAAATTCCGCCCGCATCCTGTCAATGTCGACATAGAGATCGTCGACCTTATTCCATTCGTTTAGGCCGTCCATCAGTTCCTGATCGGCGTAGACAGCGTCCCTAACGGCTTCGGATCCGATGCTAGCCAGTTGCCCGTTGACCACTGGATCAGCCTTGATCCGGATTCGCCCTCCGCCTGAAATCCAGAGGCTCCTATCCGCGAATACTACGAAGGCTTTATAATCCCCTGAAGCCTCCTCGTTTCCAAATAGGATGAATTGACTGTCTGGCATCGTTCCCCGGTTCTCCGCATACTCGCTTCCCCGAATCTCGAAGGCCTCAATCAGTTCCTGAAGAACGTCGCGAGCATGGATCTTGAGATACTCGTTCGTTTCGAAGTTATAGTCGTCATCGAATCTGCCCGAAGTACGAGTACTGTGTGCTAGTGTCGCATGCCAGCCTTTTTCACTACGAGTAAGGTACAGGCCGTTGATTTGCTGCCGAAAGAGGTCTATAATTTCGGTTGTAACCGTGTGAGTGCCTGCGTAAGCTAGGTACCAAGGCGTGCTTCGATATTCCGTAAAGAAGTCGAACCTTCCCCTAGAGAACACCGGAATCTGGTAGCTGATCGGGAACTTGATTAGCTTCCTAGTCGAGTTGAAGCTCTGAGTGTTGTCATCCCGAGATAGCCTGCCATCGGATACGGCTACGAGCCGCTTATCAGCCTTGACGAGGAGGCAACTGGTCATATGACTCCTGTTTGCTAGCAAAGCTGCACACTGCAGCAACACTGTACCGCTGTTGCCAGCGGCTATGGAGCAGTTGGCTGAGCTTACACTGAGCGCATCGCGATGCAAGCTTTAGTCGCCGTTTAATCTCAGCCGCCATGCTTGATGCGCTAGAAAACTGACCGTCCACTGGCGGCAAAACGCGACCGGGAACGTAACCTTGAGCTACGCTTGCTTTGGGGACATCATCAATCCTGTATAGACGGTCGAAGTAAGGGCGACAGCGGAAGTTGCGTGCCCCTCACGCTCTGCTGACCAACTCGTCCAGCGCCCTGATGATCGCATCCTGATCGCGTTCGGGCAGGACGCCGACGATGGCTTCCAGCCGGGAGGTGGGGACCGTCGCCAGGTCGAATGGGTTGGCGAAGACGTCCTCTCCCTCGACATGCAGATACGGCGTCAGTGGGTAATCCGGCGGCGCGGTGCCGGAGCGTCTGACGAGCGGCATGACGACCCGGCCCACGCTGCGCTCCAGGCGGCTGCTCTGGATCTGCACGACGAACGGGATGTCCCGGTTTCGGCCGGGGTTCCGGTAGATTGCGAATTGCGGCATCGGATCAGAGCGTCGAGAATTCGTCGCTCAGGAAACCGTGCCGCGCGTGCAGATCGTTCACTGCGTCGATCACGCCGTCGAGCTTGCGCTGTTCGTCCTCGCGTTGCTGGCGTGCGGATTGCAGGTAGTCGCCCAGCAGGGTCTCGACCGTCGCCGAAAGATTGGGCGTCACTTCCCGGACCTGCGCCAGCAGATCGGTGTTGAGCGACAGATTGACCGGGCGGCGGGGCGCGCTCCGGTCATAGGAAATTCCGAGGCTGGTGCGGCTGGGCATGATCCGACTCCTTATGCGCATGTCCTGCGCATAAGATGAGGATGCCGACGCCAGACCGCAACGCGCAAGTATTTTTTCGCTCCTGCCCGCTCTGGTACGATGGGTGCCGGATCATGCTTGCACCTTGGAAAATCCCGGTTCTTCGCTGTCTCCCATAACGAGGGGAGGGACCGATGGACCAGCCGGGAACACGTATCCAGTGGGGACAGGCGCTGCTGGTCCTGTTCATGATCGTGCTGTCCTGGTGGACGGCCACTCAATGGACGGCCTGGGAACTCGCGTTCCAACCGGAACTCGGTCAACCGTGGTTCACGGTTCTGCATCGTTGGCCGGTCTACGCGCCGCCGCTTTTTTTCTGGTGGTGGTACGAGTTCGACGCCTACGCGCCGGCGGTGTTCGCGCGCGGCGCTTGGATCGCGGGTTCGGGCGGGGTGCTGGCCTTCGCAGCCGCCGTGGCGCTGTCCGTCCGCCGCGCCCGCGAGGCGAAGCGCGCCGCGACCTATGGGTCCGCTCGCTGGGCCGAGGACGCGGAAATCCGCGCGGCGGGGCTGCTGGGCGAGGATGGGGTGGTGCTGGGAAAATACCGCCGGGCCTATCTCCGGCACGATGGTCCCGAGCACGTCCTGACCTTCGCGCCCACCCGCACCGGCAAGGGGGTGGGGATGGTGATCCCTACGCTCCTGACCTGGCCGGGTTCAGCCATCATCCATGACATCAAGGGCGAGAATTGGCAGATTACCGCCGGTTTCCGTAATCGCTTCGGGCGGGTGCTGCTGTTCGATCCGACCCATCCGTCCTCGTCGGCCTACAATCCGCTGCTGGAGGTCCGGCGCGGGGCGTCGGAAGTTCGTGACGTGCAGAACATCGCCGACATCCTGGTCGATCCTGAGGGTTCGCTGGAACGGCGCAACCACTGGGAGAAGACCTCCCATGCCCTGCTGGTCGGGGCGATCCTGCATGTGCTCTACGCCGAGGACGACAAGACCCTCGCCGGGGTGGCGAAATTCCTCTCCGACCCGAAGCGGTCGATCGAGGCAACCCTGTCCGCCATGATGCGGACATCGCATCTCGGGAAGGCAGGGCCTCACCCCGTCGTGGCGTCTGCTGCGCGGGAACTGCTGAACAAGTCGGACAACGAGCGCTCCGGCGTGCTGTCCACTGCCATGTCGTTTCTCGGTCTCTACCGTGATCCCGTGGTAGCCACCGTGACCAGTCGCTGCGAATGGCGGATCGGCGATCTGCTGGAGGGCGACCAGCCTGTTTCGCTGTATTTCGTCATCCCGCCTTCGGATATCAGCCGCACCAAGCCGCTGATCCGCCTGATCCTCAACCAGATCGGGCGGCGGCTGACGGAAGATCTGTCTGGCCGGGAGGGACGGCGTCGCCTGCTGCTGATGCTCGATGAGTTTCCAGCCCTGGGCAGGCTCGACTTCTTCGAGAGCGCGCTGGCGTTTATGGCGGGCTACGGGATCAAGGCGTTCCTGATCGCGCAGTCCCTCAACCAGATCGACAAGGCGTACGGTCAGAACAACAGTATTCTCGACAACTGCCATGTCCGAGTATCCTTCGCTACGAACGATGAACGCACCGCGAAGCGGGTGTCCGATGGTTTGGGCGTGGCGACCGAGATCCGATCGCAGAAGAACTACGCCGGGCACCGGCTGTCGCCTTGGCTCGGGCATCTCATGGTTTCACGGCAGGAAAGCGCGCGGCCCCTGATGACGGTGGGCGAGGTCCAGCAACTCCCGGCACGGGAGGAAGTGGTCATGGTGGCGGGCTGTCCGCCCATCCGGGCGCTCAAGGCGCGGTATTTCCGGGACCGCCGATTTGTCGAACGTGTCCTCCCACCGCCTGATCCGGCGCAGTTGCCACGGCCCATCAGGCCCGATGACTGGAGTGACCGCCCATCTCCTGCCCCGCCTTCGCCGGAGCAGACGACGTCATCGGTAGCGCCCGACAAACCCGATGATGCCGATAGTGATGAATCCCTCGGCACGGGGCGGAAATGGTCGCGCGAGCATGACCCGGCGGATGCCGACAAGTGCAGGGCGCGCACCGCACCTGACCTGTTTGGTGAGAACCTGCCACCGGATCCGGAAGCACGGGACCGTGCTGACCTGACGCGGATCGCCCGGCAGGCCGGGCTCGACCGTGGCAACGATCTCGGGCTGTGAGGGCGTGATGAGGACATCCCCGAAGAAGGCGCGGCTGTCGGTCTATCTGGAACCGAAGCTGCTGGATGCCCTGACCGCGCACGCCGCGCGACGCGATTTGTCCCTCTCCCTGATGGCGGAGGCCGCCATTGCATCCTTCCTGTCGCCCGATGCTGATGAGCGGCGGGAAGCGGCGATGAGTCGCAGGCTGGACCGTCTCGACCGGCAGGTCGCCCGCATGGAGCGCGATCTCGGGATCAGCCTTGAGACGCTGGCTCTTTTCATCCGCTACTGGATGACGGTCAGTCCGCCCTTGCCGGAACCGGCCGCATCGGCAGCGCGGGCGCAGGGGGCGGAGCGCTACGAGGCGTTCGTGGCCGCCCTTGGGCGGCGACGCAGTCGGGGGCCATTTTTCCGGCATGAGATCCCGGAGGATGTGCCTCCCACATCGGAATCCTGATCCCGCGATCCGCAAGTAAAAACCGCATCCGTTACGATCCTGTACGATCGCAGGAAAATGCTGTTGAAAACGGCAGAAAACAGCACTCTCTAATGATCCCCGTCGTCGTCCGGAAAAGCCGGATGACCCAAACGGACGGGGATTCCCATGGCGGTTACACCGATTGAAAATGGTGCCCGACAGCGCGGCATGTCCATGCTGCGCACGGCGATGGGACCGGCGATCGCGGGGCACCTTGCCGACCCCGCCGTGGTCGAGGTCATGCTCAACCCCGACGGGCGGCTGTGGGTCGACCGTCTGTCCGAGGGCCTGTCCGACACGGGCGACGTCATCATACCCGCCGATGCCAAGCGCATCGTGCGCCTGGTCGCGCACCATGTCGGGGCGGAGGTGCATGAAACAGCACCGCGCGTATCCGCAGAACTGCCGACCGGTGAGCGGTTCGAGGGATTGCTGCCGCCTGTGGTGACGGCTCCGAGCTTCGCCATCCGCAAGCCCGCCGTTGCCGTGTTCACTCTCGATGACTATGTCGCCGCCGGGATCATGAAAGAGGGGCAGGCGGTATATCTCCTTCTCGCTGTTGCGGAACGGAAAAACATCCTGGTCGCCGGCGGCACGTCGACGGGCAAGACCACGCTGGTCAATGCCCTGCTGGCGGAGGTGGCAAAAACCGACGACCGGGTCGTGCTGATCGAGGATACGCGCGAACTGCAATGTCGCGCGCTGAACCTCGTGTCTCTGCGCACAAGGGACGGCATCGTCACGCTGTCCGAACTGGTGCGCTCGGCTCTGCGCCTGCGACCTGATCGCATCCCTATCGGCGAGGTGCGCGGTCCCGAGGCACTCGACCTGCTCAAGGCGTGGGGCACGGGCCATCCTGGCGGCATCGGCACGCTGCATGCCGGCACCGCCATCGGCGCCCTGCATCGCATGGAACAACTGATTCAGGAAATCGTCGTCACCGTACCCCGCGCGCTGATCGCCGAGACGATCGACGTGATCGCTGTCCTCTCCGGGCGGGGCACGCAGCGCCGGTTGTCCGAACTCGCCACCGTGGACGGGATTGATCCCGGCACTGGTGCCTATCGCATTCATTCAATCGATACCGATGGAGATTACAAATGAACCTCACGCTGTTCCGTGTGCGTCGGCACGCGCCTGCCATCTCCACCATGCTGCTGCTTTCCATCGCATGGTGCTCATCGGCCCTGGCGTCGGGCTCCGACATGCCGTGGGAGGAGCCGCTCAACCAGATTCTGGAATCCGTGCAGGGACCGGTCGCCAAGATCATCTCGGTGATCATCATCACGGTCACGGGTCTGACCCTGGCTTTCGGGGAAACATCCGGCGGGTTCCGCCGCCTGATCCAGATCGTCTTCGGCCTGTCCATCGCTTTTGCGGCGTCCAGCTTCTTCCTGTCGTTCTTCTCCTTCTCCGGCGGGGCGCTGATCTGATGGCGGGATACGACGATGACGCGGTGCCGGGCTTTCATGTCCCGGTGCATCGCTCCCTAACCGATCCGATCCTGTTGGGTGGCGCACCCCGTGCCGTGGCCATCGCCAATGGCACGCTGGCGGCGGCCATAACACTCGGCCTGCGTCTCTGGCTGATCGGGGCCGCCTTCTGGATCGTCGGCCACGGGCTGGCGCTCTGGGGCGCGAAACGCGATCCGCTGTTCATCGAGGTCGGGCGGCGGCATCTCCGCTATCCTGCCTGGCTGCGGGCATAGGGGAGATCGGCCATGATGTCCCTTGGCGAGTACCGTAATCGCAGTGCCCTTCTATCTGATTTCCTGCCCTGGGCCGCGCTGGTCGAAAAGGATGTGGTCCTGAACAAGGACGGCAGTTTCCAGCGCACGGCGCGCATCCGTGGCCCTGATCTGGACAGTGCGACCCCTGCCGAACTGGTCGGCGTAACCGGGCGGTTGAACAATGCGCTCCGTCGCCTTGGCTCAGGTTGGGCGGTGTTCGTGGAAGCGCAGCGCGTCCCGGCGACGCTTTATCCCGACAGCGACTTCCCGGATGCCGCTTCGCACATGGTCGATCTCGAACGCCGGGAGCAGTTCGAGGATGAGGGGGCGCATTTCGAGAGCCGGTATTTCCTCACCCTAGTCTGGCTGCCACCGGCGGAATCTTCCGACCGGGCAGCGCGGTTCCTGTTCGAGGGCAGGGAGCGTCAGGGGCCGGACCCGCATGGTTTGCTCCATGCGTTCGTCGACCGCACGGATCGGATGCTGGCCTTGCTGGATGGTTTCATGCCCGAGGCCGCATGGCTCGATGACGGCGAGACGCTGACCTACCTGCACAGTACCATTTCGGCGCGGAACCAGCGCGTTAGGGTGCCGGAAATCCCGATGCACCTCGATGCGCTGCTGGTGGACCAGCCCCTCTCGGGCGGGCTGGAACCCAAACTCGGCGATGCGTATCTGAAAACTCTGACCATTACTGGTTTTCCGAGCCAGACCTTTCCCGGAATCCTCGACGATCTGAACCGGCTGGCGATGCCCTATCGCTGGTCTACCCGCGCGATCCTGCTCGACAAGACCGATGCCACGAAGGTTTTGACCAAGATCCGCCGCCAGTGGTTTGCAAAACGCAAGAGTATTGCGGCCATTGTCCGGGAGGTGATGACCAACGAGGCGTCCGTTCTGGTCGATAACGACGCCGCCAACAAGGCGGCGGATGCGGACCTTGCCTTGCAGTCCCTCGGTGCTGATGACGTCGGACAGGCCTACATCACCGCCACGGTAACGGTCTGGGATGGTTCCGCCTCCATCGCGGCCGAGAAGCTCCGGCTAGTCGAAAAGATCATCCAGGGCCGCGACTTCACTTGCATGGCGGAGAGCCTCAACGCGGTGGAGGCGTGGCTCGGCTCCTTGCCCGGTCATGTCTACGCCAATGTCCGCCAGCCACCGGTTTCAACCCTGAATCTGGCGCATATGATTCCTCTGTCCGCCGTGTGGGCTGGGCCGGAACAGGATGGCCATTTCCGTGCTTCCCCCCTTTTCTACGGCAAGACGGCGGGCGCCACGCCATTCCGGTTCAGCCTTCACGTCGGGGATGTCGGTCACACGCTGATCGCAGGACCGACCGGGGCAGGTAAATCCGTGCTGCTGGCACTGATGGCGCTCCAGTTCCGCCGCTATCCGGGATCTCAGGTCTTCGCCTTCGATTTCGGCGGCTCGATGCGGGCGGCGACGCTCGGCATGGGCGGAGACTGGCACGATCTCGGGGGCGGACTGACCGACGAGGATGATGGGCAGCCCGCCGTGTCACTCCAGCCGCTGGCAAAGATCGACGATGCCGACGAGCGCAAATGGGCCTCAGAATGGCTGGGGCAGATTCTCGTGGGTGAGGGCGTGACACTGACGCCGGACGTGAAATCCCATCTCTGGTCTTCTCTCAACTCCCTCGCGTCATCGCCCGCCCATGAGCGGACCCTGTCCGGACTGGTAGCGCTTCTCCAGTCCAACGCCCTGAAGCAGGCGCTGGTGACCTATTGTCTGGGCGGTCCCTATGGCCGCCTGCTCGATGCTGACGCCGAACGTCTTGGCGACGCGGACGTCGTCGTGTTCGAGACTGAGGGGCTGATCGGCTCCGGCGCGGCGTCTTCCGTGCTGTCCTATCTCTTCCACCGCATCGAGGGCCGTCTGGACGGCCGCCCGACCCAGCTGGTGATCGACGAGGGCTGGCTGGTCCTGGATGACGGGGATTTCGCCGGCCAGTTGCGCGAGTGGCTGAAAACCCTGCGCAAGAAGAATGCGTCGGTGATTTTCGCCACGCAATCCCTGTCCGATATCGCCAATTCCCGTATCGCGCCGGCCGTGGTGGAAAGTTGCCCGACGCGGATCTTCCTGCCGAACGAGCGGGCGATCGAACCACAGATAGCCACGATTTATCGGGATTTCGGGCTGAATGACCGGCAGACCGCCATCATCGCCCGTGCCGCGTCGAAGCGGGAGTATTATTGCCAGACCCAGCGCGGCAACCGTCTGTTCGAACTGGGGCTGGGACCGGTGGCGCTCGCCCTGTGCGCGGCATCCGGGAAGGACGATCACAAGCTGATCGATGCAGTGCTGGCGGAACACGGACGTGCCGGATTCCTCACGGCATGGTTCGACGCACGCAGCGTGGCATGGGCTGCGGACCTTCTGCGGGAAGGAGACGTGCCATGACGGAAAAACTCTTCCGGATTCATGCAATACTTTTCCGTCGTATGGGACTGTTCGCATCCGTCACGGCGCTGGCCGTCGGTGCTTGCATCAGTTCGGTGCAATCCGCCCATGCGCAATGGGCGGTCTATGACGGGGCTGCGCATGTCCAGACCGTGCTGATCGCGGCGCGGGAATTGCAGCAGATCGACAACCAGATCACGTCGCTCGCCAATCAGGCCCAGATGCTGGTCAATCAGGCGAAGAACCTTGCCCTGTTGCCCCTGTCGACATTGTCGACGCTGCAATCAACAATGTCCCAGACCACGGCACTCCTCGCGCAGGCGCAGAACATCGCCTACAGCGTCACCTCGGTCGAGCAGCAGTACCAGCAGTCCTATACGTCGGTCTCATCGGGCATGTCCGACAGCGCCCTGTTCAGCCAGGCGCAGACAAGGTGGCAGAATTCTGTAGGCGGCTTTGAGGATGCTCTGAAACTGCAGGCGCGTGTTGCGGGGAATATTCCTTCCGACAGCAGTGCCATGACCCAGCTTGTTTCGGCCAGTCAGGATTCCACAGGTGCCCTGCAGGCGGCGCAGGCCGGCAATCAGCTTCTCGCGCTTCAGTCGCGCCAGTTGTCCGACATCCAGGTCGAACTCGCTGCCAATGGCCGGGCCGCCGATCTGGAGCGGGCGCGGCAGGCGGCAACCGAGGCGGAAAGTGCAGCGCAGTACCAGCATTTTTCCCAATATGATGTCTATAGCCCGACTTCGGTTTCCATGTTCGGTAGCAGCGGGAACTGACCGCCATGGCCATGAACGATGTCGGCGTTATCGATACCTTTCTGAACACCTTCACCACCACCATCGATACGGGGTTCGGTCTGGTCAAGGGAAGCGTGATCTCGCTCGCCGGATCGCTCTCGGTGCTGGACATTGCTCTTGCCGGTCTGTTCTGGGCCTGGGCTGCGGATGAGGACATCATCCAGCGTCTGGTGAAGAAGACGCTCTATATCGGCTTCTTCGCCTGGGTTATCAACGATTTCGATGCGCTCTCGAAGATCGTCTTCGACAGCTTTGCGGCCCTCGGACTGAAGGTCGGCGGTGGCAGTCTGGCGCTTGGAAACTTCCTGCGGCCCGGCCGACTGGCCTCGACCGGATTTACGGCAGCGCAGCCGCTTCTGGACTCTGTCCACAATCTCCTTGGTCCGGTCGCCTTCTTTACCAACTTCATCCAGATCTTTGTGCTGTGTCTGTCTTGGCTGATCGTGCTGGCAGCCTTTTTCATTCTCGCCGTGCAGCTTTTCGTGGCGCTGATCGAGTTCAAGCTGACCACGCTTGCAGGCTTTGTGCTGATCCCGTTCGCCCTTTTCAATCGCACGGCTTTCCTCGCGGAGAAGGTGCTGGGCAATGTCGTCTCCTCGGGTGTGAAGATCATGGTGCTGGCGGTCATTTCCGCCATTGCGTCCGTTCTGTTCGCCCAGTTCACGACGTTCTATGGCAGCGATGTGCCGACCATCGGCCAGGCCGTCTCGGTGGTGCTGGCGTCGCTTTCGATAGTCGGGCTCGCCATTTATGGCGGCAGCATCGCCAATGGTCTGATTTCCGGTGCCCCGCAGCTTGGTGCGGGCGCGGCAGTCGGTACTGGCATGGCGGTTGGCGCCATGGGTGCGGCGGCGGCCGGTGTCGGGGCGGCTGCTTCCGGTGGCGCGGCGGCACTGGGCGCCACGGCTGCCGCTGCGCGGGGAGGGGCAGCGATCGCGGGTGCAGCCAATACGGCTTATTCCATGGGAGCCATGAACGCTGCCGGTGACAGTGCCGGTGCCCGTATGGCGGCTGGTCTGGGCGGTGTCGCCCGGGCGCCGGGCAGTGCTGCCGCAAATGCCGTGAAGAGTAAAATGTCTTCCGCAGCGACCGCCATGAAGCAGAGCTACGGCGAAGGCGCGCGAGGCGCTTTCACCGCGACGGGCGGACGTTTCACGGGTGGGTCATCGTCCGATGCGAACGGCGGGCAGTCCGGTGATCCGTCAGGTAACGGCAGCGGCCCAACGGGTGGTGGTGAAGGCGGCAGTCCCGACGGTCATTCGCCCCGCTGGGCGCAGAAGATGAAGCGCCGCAATGCCGCCGCCCACGCCGCTGAGGCCGCCCATATCATCCGCTCCGCCGATGGCGGCGGTGGCTCGGCGTCCATTGATCTCTCGGAGAAAGAATGATGTTCCGTCGCTCGACCACACGCTACGGGACCACGCCCGAACCCGTGACACCGTATCAAAGGGCAGCGCAGGCGTGGGATGAACGGATCGGCTCTGCCCGCATCCAGGCCCGTAACTGGCGGCTCATGGCGTTCGGCTCCCTGTTTCTGTCCGCAGGCCTTGGCGTAGGGCTGGTCTGGCAGTCCGCGCGTGGCACCATCACCCCGTGGGTGGTGCAGGTGGACCGGTTGGGGCAGGCGCAGGTCGTGGCCCCCGCGACAGCGGGCTATATGCCTGCCGATCCGCAGATCGCCTGGTATCTGGCGCAGTTCGTTCATGACGTGCGCGCCCTGTCGTCGGACCCCGTGGTGGTCCGGCAGAACTGGCTGCGGGCCTATGACTTCACCACCACGTCGGGCGCGCAGGCCCTGAACGATTACGCGCGGCTGAACGATCCCTTTTCGCGCATCGGGCACGAGCAGGTCGAGGTGGATATCGCCTCTGTCATCCGGGCCTCGCCCGGCAGCTTTCGCGTCGCCTGGACCGAGCGGCATTACCGCGACGGGGCGTTTACCGGCACCGAACGCTGGACTGCCATCGTGTCGGTTGTTCTGCGCCCGCCCCGCGACGCCGATCATCTGAGGAAAAATCCCCTCGGCATCTACGTTTCCGCCATCAACTGGTCGAAGGAGCTGGGCCAATGATCCGTCGTGCTCTTCGTGTCCTGCCGCTGCTGATCCTGCCCCTAGCCGGTTGCGCGCAGCATTACCATCCGCCTGTCATCCACTACGATGACGCTGTTCAGGCCACGCGCCTGCCGGACCCACCGAAACCGGTGCGGGTGGTGGAAGTCCCCAGACCACTTCCCCTGCCGGGGCAACTCAAGCCGCTGCCCTCACGACGCGCGGTCCATACGGCCCCCGAAGTTGCCGACCCGACCGCGCGTGTGACGCAGGCCAATCTGGCGGCGCGCATCCAGCCGACGCGAGCCGGGTTCATCAATGCGGTGCAGGTCTATCCTTATTCTCCCGGTGCCCTCTATCAGGTTTACACCTCGCCCGGCGAGATCACCGACATTATGCTCCAGCAGGGTGAAAAGCTGGTCGGCACGGGGCCTGTGGCGGCAGGTGACACGGTGCGCTGGATCATCGGTGATACCGAAAGCGGGGCAGGGGCGACAAAACGCATCCATATCCTGGTCAAGCCGACCCGACCCGATCTCACCACCAATCTGATCGTCAATACGGACCGGCGGACCTATCTCGCCGAACTGCGCTCCACCTCGGCCACATACATGGCGTCCGTGTCCTGGGATTATCCCGAGGATGATCTGATCGCCCTGCATCGGCAGGACAGCGCGGCCGATGAGGCAGCGCCAGTGGATGCGGGGTTGAATCTCGACACGCTGAATTTCCGCTATGTCATCCAGCCGGTGAAAGGCGGGACACCGCCCTGGCTGCCGCTGCGGGCGTTTGACGATGGCCACAAGGTCTATATCGCGTTTCCGACCGGGGTCGGGCAGGGCGAACTGCCCCCGCTTTTTGTGCTGGGGGCGGATGGTGGGCCGGAACTGGTCAATTACCGGGTCCGGCAGAACTGGATGATCGTGGATCGCCTATTTGCCGCCGCCGAACTGCGGCTCGGGGATAAACACAGCGAGCAGCGGGTGCGCATCGTCCGCACCGACGGGAGGCGGACATGACCGGGCAGGCGCCCACAATGGGCGAAAATCCAGCGGCTCCGGCCACCGGGGGAAACTCCGTGTCGCCACCGCCCGATCTGCGCTTGCGGGCGGAACGGCCGCGCGTCGTGCGTCTGTCCCGCACCGTGGTCTGGGCGTTCGGCGGGGCCGGTATGCTCGCCATCGGTCTGGCTCTGGGCTACGCGCTGGAGAACAGCAGCCACAAAACGCCACCCGCCGCCAGTCAGGACACGGATGTGCGTCCATCGGCCGATGGGCTGGCGGGGCTGCCCTCAGACTATGTCGGCAATGGCGTGCCCAAGCTCGGTCCCGCTCTGCCCGGTGACTTGGGGCACACCGTCCTGAAGGCACAGGGGCAGGGGAAAGTCGCATCCGGCGGGGATGATCGCCGTGCCGCTCAGGAGGTCGAGGCGGCGATCGCCAGCAGGCTGTTTGTGCAGACGGGGGAGCGTGACCGGGCCAGCGAACAGGCGACCCCGCCCGCGCCGGGCGCTTCTGCCACTCAGGGGCGGGCGTCCGCCACGGCTGGGTCACAGGCCGGAAACCTCGCCTTTCTGGAAGGGCAGCCCGATCGCGCGACGACCAGTCCGGACCGCATCGCGCCGCCTGCCTCGCCCTACGTCCTCCAGGCGGGCACGGTGATCGCTGGCGCGCTGAATACGAAAATCAGCTCCGACCTGCCCGGCCAGATCGTGGGCCATGTCACCCAGAACGTCTATGACAGCCCGACCGGGCGCTATCTTCTGATCCCGCAGGGTAGTACCCTGTTCGGGGCCTATAACAGCGGGATTTCCTTCGGACAGCAGCGTACCCAGATCATCTGGACGCGGCTGATCTTCCCCGATGGCGAGAGTCTGGTGCTGGAGAAGCTCCCCGGTGGCGATGCCATCGGCCAGTCCGGGCTGTCCGACGAGGTGAACAACCACTGGGGGCAATTGTTCAAAGCCGCCCTGGTGACGACTCTGCTCAGCGTCGGTTCGGAAGCGGGCACGTCATGGAACGAGAACAATCTGATGCAGGCCATCCGCAGCGGGGCCAGCAACGGGTTTTCCATGGTCGGCAACCGGCTGATCGACCGCAGTCTGAACGTCCAGCCGACTCTCACCGACCGGCCGGGACTGCCTTTCACCGTCATTCTCGGCCGCGACCTGTTGCTCAAATCCTATCAGAACGGAGGAAATCCTCGATGACAGAGCTGAAGATCAGGGAAATCCCTGACGAGAAACCGGTGAAAATGACTGTGGCCTTACCAGCCGATCTTCATAGTGATCTGCTCGCTTATGCAGCACTTCTTTCCGGTAGCGATGGGGCGGTAGATCCAGCCCGGCTGGTCGCGCCCATGCTCCGGCAGTTCATGATGTCGGACAAGGCGTTCGCCAGGGCACGGAGAAAAGAAAAAGGAGTGTCATCGGGAAAGTAATTTTATGGTCTGCGGGTTTCGATGTATCGGGCGAAGCTCCCGGAACACGGATTTTCATTGTCGGGTCGCCAGACGATCCCGAATTCCAGGTGCGAGGAACCTCCCGCATCCCGGATTTCCGAGATCGCAACGTCATGCCCATGCTGGTCGCGGATCAGTGGCAGCCACGAGGCGGGCAGCAGTGCAACGCCTTCGTGGTTCTGGACGAGTGCGATGATTCTGTTGCTGCCGATATCATGACGCTGGATCTTTGGGCGGGTGCCGGTTTCCCCGAGCTTGCGCTGGATGAGTGCCTCGAAGTCCTGACCCGCGTTGTCGCGTCCCGTGAGGAACGTCTCGTGACGCAGGTCTGTCCAGGATACTTCCGGTCGTGTTGCCAGGGGATGATCAGTGGGGAGTGCGGCCACGATGCGGTCGCTCCATAGAGGCGTGACCCGCAAGGCGGGCGCCAGGTTGCGGCGGGTGACGACCGCGAAATCGATCTGTCCGCGCTGAAGCCGGCGCAGCAGCCTCTTGCCTGTACCCTCGGAATAGCGAAAGACGATATCGGGGTGGGTGGCGCGGAAGTCCGCCGTGAAGGTCGAGAGTCTTCCGGGCAGGACGCAGGTCTGGATACCGATAGAGATCTGGCCATTCTCGCCTTTGCCCGTCCGCCGAGCGCGGGTGTTCATGCCTGCCACATTGTCCAGGATCGTCTGGCTCCAGCGGATGAATTCCTGACCGAACATGGTTGGGGCAGCGCCCGCCGGGGAACGGATGAACAGCCTGACATCAAGCCGCTCCTCAAGGTTATGCAGGGTTCGGCTGACGGCCGATTGTCGGATGTTCAGGAAACGCGCCGCGCCGTGGATACTGCCGTGTTCGGCGATTGCCCGCACGCACAGCAGTTGCCACAGATCGAATGGCGGGCGCCGCATGGCCCGTCACACCGTCTTGCTGCGGCGCGGCCTGATGACCGTGTAGACCGAGGGGAGAACGAACAGCGTCATGGTCGTGCCGACGATCATGCCGACCCCGATGACACGGCCTATAATTTTGTGGCCTGAAATACAGGGGCGCGGCGCTGGCCCCCATTCGCCTCGCGCGGTATGGATATCGGAGTGGCAAACACCACAGTACATAATGTCCGGCAGCACATCATGCGGCCCCATGGCACGCCGGGGGATCTCTATCGCCTGAAAGGGCGCATGATCACCCGCACTTCTATAAGCATGTACCCGCGATGATCCCAGATTGATTGTGCTTTCCTGTGCGCTGGCACTATCGGCAGAGCCGGTTGCAACTCCGAACGAGGCTGCGGCAAGCGTCGCGCCTCCAGGCAGAAACCTTTGCCGCTCCGTGGTCTCACCTTTTTCTGTACGGGATGAATTCCCGCATTTCATACGCATGAAACTTGCCTCCGTTGTGACACCAATGACCTTACGATTATGGAAAACAGCGAGAGGCCTTACCCGGGCGCTCTTTGATGACTATCCTGATGGAGACGGGCACAGAACAGGCTGCCGGTCGCCGCCAGCGCAATCACCCATCCCATGGGCCATGGCGTTCCGTCGGCACATGCGCTGACCAGAGCTGCAGCCAGCATGCCGCAGCCATATTGCAGCGCGCCGACAAGGCCCGCGACCGTCCCGGCGGATCGCGGAAAGTCTTCCATCGTAAGGGTGATGGAATTGGCAAAGATAAATCCGCTGGATGACACGAAGAAAAATACCGGGATAAAGACCCCCCATATCCCCCACCAGCCCGTCCAGGCATTGAAAGCCAGAAGGCCACCGGAGAATGCGGCGAGACAGGAGCCACAGCGCAGCATCTGTCGGGCACCATATTGTGTCACCAGGCGCCCATTGAGCAGGTTGGCGCACATCATGCCGATGATTCCCGCTCCGAACAGGAATCCGTAAAATTGCGGCCCGACATGATAGTACGAAATATAGACAAACGGACTGCCCGCTACATATGCAAAGCTGCCGCCATAGATCAGCGCGCCGGCTCCGGCTGTCCCCATAAGGCGCAGATCGAGAAGCAACGCGCCATACCCGGAAAGGACCCGCAGGAAAGAGCCTCGAACCCGCTGCCCGGGCGGCAGGGTTTCGGGCAGTGTCCAAACGGCAAGCAGAGCCGCAAGGCCGATGACGACGAGCGTCCAGAAGATCCCGCGCCAGTCGGCGAGGCGCAGAATCTGGCCGCCCACAAGCGGCCCCGTCAGGGGCGCTACCGCCATCACGGTCATGAGGGTCGACATCATGCGTGCAGCCCGATCACCGTGGTAGAGGTCCCGGACCATGGCACGCGAGAGCACGACGCTCGCGCAGGCGCCTGCCGCCTGGACGATCCGGCAGCCGAGCATGACACCAATGCTTTCCGCGAGCGCACAACCGGCCGAGCCGAGGATAAAGAGGGTCAGTCCCACGCTGATCGGAAGACGGCGACCGAGCCTGTCGCTGATCGGCCCCCACGCAAGTTGCCCCAGACTGAACCCGACCAGATAGCCGGACACGGTCAGTTCCACCATGCCGCTGGTTGTGCCCAGGGACGTTCTGATGTCCGGCATGGCGGGCAGGTAGAGATCGGTCGAGATCGACGCGAACTCCATCAGAAGACCCAGAATGGCCAGAACATGTCCGGGCTGCCGGACAGCACTGCCCGGGTCCATACCGGTCATGCCCTGATTGCGGTTATCAACGTGTCTGTCCCAATCAGTGAGCCGTAAAGCCCCCGTCGACGGGCAATGCCACGCCCAGGACAAAGCTCGCACCGGGACTGCACAGCCACAGCACGGCGGATGCGATCTCGTCGGAACGACCCAGACGCCCGATGGGCTGTTCCTTTAGGATTTCCTTGATGGCATCGGCCTGCTCGACCAGCATGTCAGACACCATCGGCGTGTCGATCGTTCCAGGACAGATCGCATTGATCCGCACGCCACGCGGCGCGTATTCCATCGCCGCACTCTTGGTCAGCCCGATCACCCCGTGCTTGGACGCATGATACGCAGCACGGCAGGGCAGACCGACAAGACCGCCAAGCGAGGAACAGTTGACGATCGCGCCGCTCCCCTGCTGACGCATCTGAGCCAGTTCATGCTTCATGCAGGCCCAGACACCGCGCAGATTGACCGCGTTGACCAGATCGAAACTCGCCGCCGGCTCATCGGCTGCATCACAGGGAGGCACCTGAATACCGGCATTGTTGAACGCCATGTCGAGACGGCCGAACGCGGCAACGGTCTGCGCGACCATGGAGGCCACCTGATCTTCATCGGCGACGTCGCAGATGATCCCCAGCGCTTTGTGGCCTGCGGCGATCAGGTCATCTGCGGCGCGCTTCACGCCGTCTGCATTGACGTCGGCGAGCACGACGGCGGCGCCGGACTGCGCAAAAGCTTGGGCGGTCGCCAGTCCCATACCGGATGCGGCACCGGTAACGAGGGCAACCCGGCCCTTGAAATCATAGAAAGGATTCATCGTGTTTTCATCCGTTCAGGGGCGGCCTTCTTCTGGCCGACAGGAACCACCTGAAACAACAGGCGGATTTGGCTGCTGCTCTATCCTAAACTAATGATTGCCCGTTTGGTGTTGAGCATCCCCCAGTGCGGCGATGAGTATATTTCATTTAAAAGCCGAGCGGACGCATCTCGCGAATCAGATCGATCAGGAGTTTCAGTCCCGATGGGACCTGCTGGCGGCTGGAATAGTAGACATGATATCCCGGCCCGGTGGTTGACCAGTCCTCCAGAACGATCCTGGCCGCCCCCTCGGAGACAAGCTGTGCCTGAACCGGTTCCGCCGCAAAAAAGAGTCCCGCTCCGTTTCGTGCCAGAGACAGGCCGGTCTGACTTTCATCAATCGTGACCGTCCCGGGGACATGCACCGCGAATTCCTTGCCGTCACGCTGGAATTCCCACTGATAGATGCTTTCATCGCCCAGTCTTATGCGCAGGCAGCGATGATCCTTCAGGTCATATGGTGTTTCTGGTGTTCCGAAACGTTCCAGATAGGCCGGGGCTCCCGTGACAACCCAGCGGATATCCGCCGACAGACGCTGGACAATCATGTCCTGCGGGACGGTCCCGCCATATCGGATACCGGCATCGTAACCGTCCCTGACGACGTCAACCATCCGGTTGCTCGACGTGATCTCCACGTCCACATCCGGGTACCGGTCCATGAAAACAGGCAGGACCGGGCCGAGCAGCAGGGGCGCCGCATCGGCGACGACATTGAGGCGAATACGTCCGGTCGGGCTGTCACGAAACCGGTTCAGGTCTTCGACGGCCTGCCCGATGGCTGCGAACGGCGCCGTGATGGAATTGCAGAGTTCTTCACCCGCCGCCGTCAGGGTGACGCTGCGGTTGGTTCGATGAACGAGACGGATACCCAGTCGGGTTTCAAGTCCCTTCAGAGCATGGCTGAGGGCCGAAGCGCTGATTCCCAGTTCCAGCCCGGCCTTGCGGAAGTTCCGATGCCGGGCAATGGCAAGAAAATAGGTGAAATCGGCAAGATCCGAACGGCCGAACTGCATGATATGCATGAATGTTCCTCGTAACTTACGATCGACTCAGAATGTCTCCCCGCCATCAGAATCAAACCAGATGAAGTGAATCCCGTGCCGATCGCCTGACATCATAGCAACACATGCTCTTGCATGACGCGAATAATTCATTGCAACGATGACTTTCATTCATCAATAGCCCTTGGTTCCGAGGTCAAATAGAACAATTTTCCGCGGAAAACAGCCGGATTTCTGGTTTCGGCAATGTTGTTCCCGACATTGCAAAAGCATCTGCGCAGCGGGACCCGCCTCTCGCGTTCGGTTGCGACCTGTGCCTCTGAAGCGCATGGTGATCTGGCAGGAGAGAGGCTGACCTGATCGTTGTCCGCCGTCGCTGGTTCGATCTTCCGGGCATTCCATTGCGTCTACGTTGCCATCGGTTATCGGGTGCGCTTCGCGGAGCGGGCTGAATCGGCGCCTCTCGATACAGGCGGGATACATGCTCTGCAAAACGACGAAGGAGAGCAATTGATGGCAGACGAACCTACGGCCGCGCGCCAGTCATTCGGGGACATCGCTCCCGAGCTTGCAGAGATCTCTGACAAGGTCCTGTTCGGGCAGGTCTGGGCCGGAGCGGGTCTGTCGTCCCGCGACCGCAGCCTTGTCACGATCACCAGCCTGATCTCCCTCTATCGGGAAAACGAACTGCCTTTCCATATGAAGAAGGCGCTGGAGAACGGGCTGACGAAGGACGAGATCATCGCGGTGATCACGCAGCTCGCCTTCTATTCCGGCTGGCCGACCGCCATGACCGCGCTCAGCATCGCCCGCCAGGTGTTCGCTGACGCCGATGCGGCTCAACAATCCGATCGCTAAAAGACACAGAGAGATTCCCTATGGACTATCGCTATCTCGGACAAAGTGCCCTGAAGGTCTCCCCGCTCTGCCTCGGCGCCATGATGTTTGGTGGTGAGACGGACGAGCAGACAGCACAGCGTATCATTGATCGTGCCTGTGAACAGGGGGTCAATTTCGTCGATACCGCTGACGTGTATCATGGCGGCAAATCGGAAGTTGCTGTTGGCAAGGCCGTTGCCGCCCATCGTGACGACTGGGTGATTGCCACCAAATTCGGATATGGCGGCCCCAGATCCGGCCCCAACCAGCAGGGCCAGTCCCGCAAGTGGATCATGCAGACCGTCGAGGGCAGCCTGAAGCGCCTGAACACCGACTACGTCGACATTCTCTATTTCCACCGCGCCCTGGTCGATGCCCCCCTTGAAGAAGGTCTCCGCGCCATAAGCGACCTCATCCGCCAGGGGAAGGTGCGCTATTATGGACTGTCCAATTTCCGGGGATGGCGGATCGCAGAGATCGTTCGCCTCGCGGACGCGCTCGGCATGGAACGCCCTGTCGTCAGCCAGCCGCTCTACAACATCGTGGATCGTACCTGTGAAGTCGAACAGCTTCCGGCCGCAGCGGCTTATGGGCTGGGGGTTGTGCCCTACAGCCCGCTGGCACGCGGCGTTCTGACGGGCAAATACGCTCCCGGTTCCTCTCCGGCAGCGGATACGCGCGCCGGTCGGGGCGACATGCGGATCATGCAGACGGAATGGCGTCCGGAATCACTGGAGGTCGCCCAGAAGATCGCGTCCCATGCCAAAGACCGAGGGACGACACCCATCGCCTTCGCGTTGGCGTGGGTAATGAAAAACAGGCTGGTCAGCGCCCTGATCGCAGGCCCGCGTACGGAAGCGCACTGGGAGAGCTACTGTGCGGCGCTCGATGTCACCCTGACACCCGAAGACGAGGCCTTTATCGACAGCCTGGTCAGGCCCGGCCATGCGTCCACCCCCGGTTATACGGACCCCGGCTATCCGGTCGAAGGCCGCAAGACGGCCTGAAAGAAGGATGCAGACAATGAAGACACATGGTTTTTTTGCCGAGAGTGCCGAAGCTCCCCTGAAGCCGTTCTCCTTTGATCGCCGCGATGTTCGCAGCAACGATGTCGCCATTGAAATCCTGTATTGTGGCGTCTGCCATAGCGATCTGCATCAGGCCCGCAATGACTGGGGCAACACACTCTACCCCTCCGTGCCGGGACACGAGATCGTTGGCCGCGTCACGGATGTCGGCAGTGACGTGACCCGTTTCAGGGTCGGCGACAAGGTGGCTGTCGGATGCATGGTGGACAGTTGCAGCCACTGCGACCAGTGCCGTCAGGGTGACGAGCAATATTGCCGGGAAGGCGCGACGTGGACCTATAACGGGGTTGACCGGGTCACGAAGGAGGTGACGTTCGGGGGCTACTCCCGGCATATCGTCGTCCGTGACGATTTCGTTCTCTTCGTTCCCGAAACTCTCGATCTTTCGCGGGTTGCTCCCATCCTGTGCGCGGGCATTACGACCTATTCGCCACTGCGCTTCCGCAATGTAGGACCTGGTTCGCGGGTTGGGGTCGCCGGTCTGGGCGGACTGGGCCATATGGCAGTCAAGCTGGCTGCGGGGCTGGGGGCGGATGTTACGGTCATAAGCCGTTCAAAATCGAAAGAGGATTCCGCCCTTGCTCTGGGTGCGGACAGGTTCCTCGTCTCGACCGACGAGCAGGCCATGAAAGAGGCTGCGGGCAGTTTCGACCTCATCATCGACACCATCCCGGTGCAGCATGATGTCTCCGAGTTTTTTCCCCTTGTCGATATTGATGGGGCAATCGTCATGGTCGGTCAGCTCGGTGCGACACCCGCATTCAATACAAGTCCGCTCCTGATCGGCCGCCGCCAGCTTGCCGGGTCCATCATTGGTGGCATCGCCCAGACCCAGGAACTTCTGGATTTCTGTGGTCGGAAAAACATTCTCGCCGACTGCGAGATGATCAGGATGGACGAAATCAACGAGGCTTTCGTCCGGCTCGAAAAAGGTGACGTCCATTACCGGTTCGTTATCGACATGGCCTCGTTCCCGGAAACGGTCTGAGGGTCTGGATGGGGAATCCGCCCCATCTCTTTCTATTGCACTCTTGTTTTTATGATTTTCCGGTCGTGAGGTATCTGCAGTGAAAACAGGCTGGATAGCGGGACTGTTCCTGTTGATCGTACCGCGTGCCGCTATGGCACAGCCAACCGATCAGCACAGCCAGGACCCGCTGCACACGCTGACTCCGGAACTTGCGCGCTATACGGACCATGTCCTTACCGAGGACATCTGGAAGCGGCCAGATCTCTCCCCCCGTGATCGTAGTCTGGTGACGATCGCCATCCTGATTGCCAGCGGCAACGGGCAGCAGCTTGAACGGGAAGTGCAACGGGGACTGGATAACGGCCTTCACCCGACCGACCTGACCGCTACTGTCACGCACCTGGCCTTCTATTGCGGATGGCCGAATGCACTGTCGGCCCTGGATGTCGTGCAGCATGTGTTTGCCGAACGTCATATCCATGTCGAGATCCCGGGCTCAGGGAGCAAGCCGTTACTGCCGGTACCCGCCTCTGACGGGGCAAGGGAAAAACTGGTCAATGACCATGTCGGGCCGACAGATCCCAAGCTTGCAACCCTGACGAATGACGTTCTGTTCGGCGACCTGTGGCGTCACCCGGATATGGCCCCCCGTGACCGGAGTCTGATTACCATCGCGGCCTTGGCTGCGGACGGGGATGACGATCAGCTTGGGTTTCATATCCAGCGTGGGATCGAAAACGGTCTGACCCGCGCCCAGATTGCCGAGACGCTGACCCAGCTTGCCTTCTATCGGGGCTGGCCCAAAGCACTGGCTGCCGTGACGGCTACTCAGAAAGCGCTTGCAGCGCCGTCCCCCGATACGCAGACAGACGCACCACCAATCCGGGTCTACCGGCTCGCATCTAAGGCGACACTGGCCCCTGCGGTCAATTTTACAGGACACGCGGCGCTCAACACACCATTCCAGGGCACGGGAGGCGCCAGTCTTCTCGGTGCCAGGTGCCACGGTGAGCTTCCAGCCCGGCACGCGCACAAGGTGGCATACACACCCCCATGGCCAGATGCTGGTTGTCATGTCCGGTCATGGGTGGGTCCAGGCTGAAGGCGGACCGGTGTACGACATGCTGCCCGGGGACGTCGTCGTCATCGCCCCCAATGTCAGGCACTGGCATGGGGCGACCAGCACAAGCAGCATGTCACACGTTGCCATCGCGGCAGCCGACGATAAGAGGCAGTCGGTCTACTGGCTCGAATACGTGACAGATACCCAATACCATGGTCCTCAAAGATAGTAAGACCATCATGAAGCCCATGATAACGTCTATATTTAGGAGGTCCGCTTCAGAGTGCAGAAAACGCTAATGGTGCGATTGGGATGAGGCGTAAACGGCCATGGCTCCGAATAAATAAATCCTCCGTTTGATGAGGGCAGGGCTCATTAATTTCAGTAAGGGATCAGGCACAGGCAGAAAAAAGTGTATTGAAACAGCGTATTAATGCCGCTTTGTTCTCAGCTTGCGATTGTGGCAATTTGAGAGCCAATCCTGTCCCCGCAACCAAAACTTATACAATACTATCAGCATGTTAAGCCGCCAGGAAGGGCGGCTTTCTGCGTTCTGGGACACCAACTGGAATCATATAGGAATCAGCAGGAAACGAAATCTCGCGTAGTTCCGGGACGTGCGGGGTGTGGCGCGAGACGTCAGTGTCGCTGCTCAAAAAGAGGCTTTTCCCCATCATATCGGACGAACAAAAGGCGGACTGAACTCAAAACTTCACGCAGTGTGTGATGATCAGGGGCATCCCGTCCGACTTTATCTGACCGCAGGGCAGGTCAGTGATTTCACAGGAGCCGATGTTCTGCTGGCGGATCTTCCTGCCAGGACAGAGTAAGTCATCGGTGACCGGGGCTATGACAGCAACAGAAGCCGGCAGTCACTTGCAAAACGAAGTATCACCGTTTGTATTCCACCGAAGAAGAACCGGAAATCAAAGCCGTCTTACAGCTGGCATCTGTATAAGAA
The DNA here is from genome assembly GCF_002409645.1 of Acetobacter sp. UBA5411. Lineage (GTDB taxonomy): Bacteria > Pseudomonadota > Alphaproteobacteria > Acetobacterales > Acetobacteraceae > Acetobacter. The sequence goes on along the minus strand of NZ_DHNR01000004.1, from coordinate 23,545 downwards.
GCGCTATCTAACCGAAAACATGTTCGCAAAGCTGAAAGAGTGGAGGCATGTCGCGACCGGATATGACCGCTGCGCTCATACTTTCATGTCAGCAATCCATATCGCAGCAGGCTTCATCTTCTATCTCAAAGAATGAGGCCTGAGCCTAGGAACCGCATTCAACGGTCCTGACCGGAATAGACGAAGCGATAGTCGTGGTTTTCCGGCAATACACTTTCCTGCTGCTGGACGATTGTTCTTATGTGTTGCAGCCTACCATCCCGCATCTGACACGTTCAGTGCTGCATCGCTGTCTTCAGCATCATGGGATTTCACGCCTGCCTGAACGAATGGCTAGGTCGGGCAGATGAACCGCACAATCACGGAAGCAACTGCAAAACGCCTCCATTACGACAGCCAAGACCAGTTGAGGACACTCCTCAATGATTTCATGTCGCCTATAATTTCGGGCGAAGGCTCAAGAACCTCAAAGGCATCACACCCTATGAATACGTCTGCCGGATCTGGACTCCAGATCGAGCATGTCCGGATCTTGTGAAATCTGCACGCCGACATTCCAGACTTCACCCTCTACAGAAATGGGGGGAGGGTCCTGACGGTTGAAAATGAAATTGAGGACAATCGCAGCAGTCGCGCCCAGAGTGATCCCGCTGCCAAAGATGATTTTCATCCAGGCAGGGAAGTGGTCCGTAATATGTGGCTGGGACACAAGCAACATCCCTAGCCCGAGGCTGGTCCCGACAACCACGGTATTGCCCTGATGCTCGAAATTGACCTGTGAGAGCGCCTGAATCCCCACAACCGCAACAGCACCGAACATGGCGAGAGCCGCTCCGCCCATGACCGGCAAAGGAACGCAGGCCATCATGGCGGCCAGTTTTGGCACACAGCCAAGAATCATCATGATCACGGCTGCTGCTGCGACAACCCACCGGCTCCGGATGCCTGTCAGACGAACCAGACCGACATTCTGGGCAAAGCAGGTGTAGGGAAAGGAATTGAAAATCCCGCCGAGAATGGTGGCTGCTCCATCAGCGCGGATGGCCTGCGTAATTTCCTTTGGCCCGATAGGCTTGTCTACAATTTTTCCGGCTGCATACACGTCTCCGACCGTTTCCAGCATGGCGATCATCATGACGACAATCATTGAGAGAACGGGCATCAGACGGAAAGTCGGAATTCCAAAATAAAGGGGTGTTACCACAGTAAGAGCAGGTGCCGCGGCGACTGTGTCAAATTGGGCGTCGCCCAGCAGCCACGCGAGGGCGGTCCCGCTGATCAATCCCAGTAGTACACTGATTGCCCGCCAGAAACCCGTGAAAAAACGCTGCATGAACAGGATGACAAGCAATGTGCCCAGTCCGTAGGCTACATTTCGCATATTCACGGGATCCTGCATGACGGACGTGCCATGGCCATTGACAATGTCATTGGCTGCTACTGGCAGAAGCGCGATCCCGATCACCAGAATGATCGACCCGGTTACAACGGGCGGAAAGAAGCGAACCAGCTTTGCAAAATGTGGTGCTGCTACAAAGGAAAACAGACCGGCGGCAATGACAGCACCGAAGATCTGCTGCAATCCTTCCACGCCGCCGCCCGCCGACAGACCGATTGTAATCATTGGAGCGACGGCAACAAAGGTGACGCCCTGTAGAAGCGGCATCCTTACCCCGATCGGGCCAAGGCCGACGCATTGCAGGAGGGAAGCTATACCGCAGGTGAACAGATCAGCTTCGATCAGATGCTCCAGCATGTCCCGCGACAATCCCAGCGCACTGGCGAGGAGGATCGGCACGATAACGGCTGACGCATAAAATGTCAGGACATGCTGGAGTCCATAAAACCCAAGCTGCCAGAAGGGAAGAACTTCATCAATCGGATGAACTTCCCTGCTGATTTTTTCTGGTGTTTCCACAGTATATTGTCCCTTGAAAATCCAGCCTCAGTCTGGAACGGGCAGTCCTGTGACTGCCACTCACACTGGTGGTGGTTCCAGGCTGACAAGTTCATCCACCTGATAAGCCAGCAGACTTTTCAGATGCTGATCGCCATCTTCAACGAAGAGATCACGACCGATCGCAAAAGACAGTTTCTCGACACCGAACCGCATGGCGCTCACCGATGCGCCAGACAGTCCCATGCTGGGTGTGGCGGAAAAGGTGAAATTGTGGATGGCGGACAGCATCGGCGCGATGGGGTCTTTCTCATCCTTGGGAAGAAACTGAAATTTCTTTCCCAGATAAGGATAATCACCAAGAACTGCGCTCGGCTCGTCTTCCGGTGCGGTAAAGCGTTCTTTCCAGAGCGCAACATGACCGGCGATGCCTGCCAGTTCAGGGCGCAGCGCCATGTCGATGGTAAAGCCGGTTCCGATGATCAGGAAATCAAACCGCATCTCACCCTTGGGTGTCGTGACAACGATGTCATCGCCATCCCGACTGACGGCTGTCCAAGGCGCGCCGGTATGAAATGCGAAATTCTCATGACGACGGCAGCGCCAGAAAGTATCCTGCGGAGGAGGCTGGTTGAGATCATAGATCCGGCGCATGAAACGCCAGCGGGTGAGGTCCGGCAATTCTGAAAAATAGCTCAGGAATCCAGCATTTTCCATCCAGCGATAAGGATTGACCGAGGGAATTTCCTTCCGTCTCAGGCAGAGATCAACACGAGCAGCACCCATTTCCAGAGCTGTCGCGGCGTTGTCGAAAGCCGATGCTCCTGCTCCCAGAACGCCAATTCTCTTGCCACGCAGTTTTTCAAAATCAATCGGCTGCGATGTGTGAGCATAGCAGGAAGGTGGCAGGACATCGGAAATGAAAGGAGGTACATACCACCGCCCGCCACCGTCGATCCCTGTTGCCAGAACCAGCTTGCGGGCCCAGACGGTTTTCCGCTCTCCGCCTGCACATTCAAAGGACAGACGCAGCAGGCCGTCCTGCCATTCCATGTCCATCAGGCGATGTTCGTTCCGGACAGGCAGTTCCAGCACGTCCCGCACCCAATCGAGATAGGCCTGCCAGTCCTGACGGGAGATCTTGTTCAGATCTTTCCATGCCTGAGCGCCATATTTTGCTTCATACCATGATTGCGGCGTCAGGCTGGGAATGCCCAGATCGGGTCCGGTCACATATTTGGGCGTCCGGAGTGTGAGCATCCGCGCAAAGGTGATCCACGGACCTTCTCCACCGCGTGGAGCGGCGTCGAAAATGCAGCAGTTGGAAATGCCGCGGCGCTTGAGAGCAAAGCACGTCGCGATGCCGCCCTGACCGCCCCCAATGATGGCGACATCCAGAACCTTCTGGCCATCCTTCTCTCGCGGAATACTCCAGTTGCCTGTGGCATACTCAATTTTCTGCAGGTCTGCCTTAACCTGTGCGTCCAGCTGTTCCATTAGGGCTTATCAATCCTCATTGCGCCATCAGAGAAGCTCTATAACGGACATTCCCGGTAGCGCCTGCAACTCTAAAGTTAATGTTTCACAGCCGGAGCGTTCTTGTATATATTTTAATTCAGCATGATGCGTTCGCAGAATGAGAGCAGATCCGGATGCCTGTCTTTTCCCGTTTTCTTCGGTATTTCATGAGTGTCGCCCAGCACGGCTCCATACGGAAAGCGTCCGATGAACTGCACATCGCAGCATCTGCAATCGACCGGCAGATTCTTCAGGGTGAAAGGACGCTTGATACGCTGCTCTTTGAGCGGCTTCCCACGGGTCTGCGTCTGACTGCTGCGGGCGAGTTGCTGCTGACAGCCTGCAATCGCTGGTCACGCGACATGAATACCGTCAGGACGCAGATCGATGGTCTCAAGGGATTGAGACAGGGGGCGGTAGACGTGCTGATCCCCGATGCCCTGACAAAAGGTTTTCTCCCGCAGCTTGTTGGTCGTCTAAGGGAGAGTCATCCGGGGATTGTGGTGAGTCTGCATATCCGGAAAAGCCAGAACATGGGTGAACTTCTAGTCAAGGGGCATGCCGACTTCGCCCTGATGTTCAATCCAAATCACATGCGGGAGCTGGCAGTCCGCATTCACAAGGATGTGCCGCTTGGCTTCCTGTGTCTGCCTTCACATCCTATTGCCAGGATGAAGGAAGGCCCGTTCAGTCTGGCGACAGAATACCCGACCATTATCCCTACGCCCCCGCTCGCTCTTTGGCGTCCGATCGGACTGCTGGAGGCCGAAACAGGGATCAAGATCGCTGCCGTCGCCCGCACGGACAATATCCAGATGATCAAGTCTCTGGTGCAGGAGGGGGTAGGGATCGGCATTCTGAGCTATCTGGATGCCTATGACGAAATTTCCCGTGGACAGCTTGCTTTTGTGAAAATCAATCACAAGAAACTTCTACCCCTCAGCCTTGCTCTCTGCGTGGATCGCTCAAGGCAGCTTTCGGTAGCTGCCCGTCTGATCATGGCGGAAATAGAAACATTCTTCATGCAGAGTCTATGATGCGGCAGGTCCAGCGGCTTCTGACTGTTGCGCCATCAGCGACACATGCGCCGCGATGATTTTCCACTGCCCGTCAATACGCACCCATGTCTGCATCTGCCGGCCTATACGCTGGCTTCCTTCACGCCTGAATTCCAGACTGACGACAGCGATGTCATCACCCATACAGGTGATGTGTCGGCGCAGAACCGTCCGTGGCGGCGAACCGCCCTGTCGCGCACGACGAAATGCGGCAATTTCTTCGCCACCGTAGAGATTTTCCCCGACACCGTAACGGACGACTTCCGGTCCGTCCCAGAAGAAATTGTCCAGCGCCACAACATCGTTATCAGCAAGGGCCTTTTCGTAGCGATCGGCACAGTCTGCGATTTCCCGAACTGTCTTGTCGTTATTGAACTGCATATCTTCCTCCCTCAGTTGTCAGGACCCCCAAACTCATATTGCAGGGTCAGCCGGTTCTCGAAATACTTCTTGTCATGAGTCGGTGAAACCTGAAGGGCGGCAAGTTCGGAAAGACTCAGTCCCTTGAGCGCACCGCCAAAACTGTAGGCTGCGAGAAAGAGATATTCCGACTGATCGATCCTCGGTATGCTGCGCTGTGTCCGCAGATCCATATAGGAATACCGTCCTGCGACAAACCAGTGTTTAGCCGGTGCGCCGGTGATGTTGAGCGCATAGGCATTGCCGCCACCCAGATCCTGTGCGCTGGTCAGGAGCGGTTGTGCAAACAGTGGGCCGGAGGCGACGTTATGGGCATAGGGCGTGACCAGAACGCCATTCCGGAAGGAACCGGCGTGCGGGTCCATCCGGTCGAAACCGAGACTGATGGTCAGGGAGCGTCTTTTCAGGCCGATCTGTGCGCCGCCACCCAGTACATCGACATGTCCGAGAAGCCGACGGCCATCGCCCACCTGACGAAATCCCTGCAATGCAAGAAACGGCTTGAGCTCGCCCTGTGAGCGGATCACCTGTCCTTCGACATAACCGAATTTCGCGTAGTCCTGATAGGTCTGATACCAGCCCTGTGCCGAAATGGCGACCGGGTTTATTTCCCAGCGATGCCCTACGCCTGCGCCCCAGAAGCCGCCGCTTGGCGCATTGCCGATGCTGGAATAGGCATCAAAATCGGAATTGTAATTCGTATGATTCTTGAACGAGTTATACGTGTAGGACTTGTATCGGAACATCTTGAAGACGTGGATGAAATTATCCGCATCGCCGTATCGGGCTGAAATGCCCTGATAAAGCTGCGGCGCCATACGCCAGTCATAAGAGGAGGCAAACGGTACATCGAGCGCCTGATTGCCGCCGACAACCTTCAATCCGTATCCCTCGTACTGGAGATAGGCCTCACCGATCGTCGTCAGATCAGGCGCAAGGTAGGAATTCACCTTGTCCGGATTGTGCGAATGCGCAATGCCACGTTGGAAGAAGGCGCTGACACCGGCTGAGAAACCGTGCCAGGGCAGGGTGTTGTAGCCGATCTTGCCGCCATAGCTGACGGTGTCCTGATTGACGCCCGGAGCATAGAACGCATTGCGTGATGAATAATACAGTGTTCGAAAATACCCTGAAAAATAGCCCTGAATAAACATGTCGGTAAAGGAACGGGCATGATTGTGCTGCTCCTTGCGATCTTCATGCTGCTCCCGCACTTCCTTGTTCTCCTCATCGGGAGACGAGGGCTGCTCGACTTCTTCGCTTGTCTGAAGGGAGCCGGGCGCATCTGTATCGTCGAGCATCGGCCGCATAGCCTGCTTTCCGCCAGTTCCTGATTTGACGGTGACCGCTGCATGGGCGTGAGGGATGAGGTGGATGCCGTTTTTGGTATCTGACAGCCCCCACCAGAACAGGGCCACAATGCACGAGCAGGCGATATAGTCGCGCATCAGGGCACTACCTTCATGTATCGCTGCACACCATCTGTGCGCAGCTACTGACAAACCGTGCTGTGACTGCCCTGTGCACCTGCGGCGTCTCCACATCGAAGCTTTTGCGTTATCGATGCATACAGGGCACCTCGTTCTCTAAAAGAAGCAAAAAAGCACTCCCTCATTGCTTTTTTGCGCATGGGGTCCGCTCTATTAAAAGCAACGAATAATTGTCTTTTTTACTTTTGTGAGAACGGAACTGACTGCCTAAAGTGATTCTGAGCCATCCTCATGCTCAGGCAAGGGATTCACCCTGCTCGACGAAAAGGACACAGAGAGAAGCGTCATGTCTTTTTCATCGGTTTTGCTTTCATCGACAGGTTTTCGAATACTTGGAAAGATTGAGATGTCAGCTTCTGCATCCTTTTTCCGTGTACGGGGTAGCCGACGCGCTGCCTGTCTTTTTCGGCGCGGACTGCTGCGCCTGACTGCGCAAACGCGGAGCAGCGGAAATTGGAGGGATATCTCATTTCAACTTCAGGACGGCTCATTGGCTGTTCTGATGGGAATTCAGTCCAATAAAGTCGTTGAAATAGCTTCCTGCTTCATAAACGAGTTTTCCAATCAACTCATCAAGCCTTTCAGGGAGATGTCAGCGTGACTTCCAGTCTTTTTCGACAGATTGATCCGCCACGCCGCCTCCTCATGGGGCCGGGGCCAATCAACGTCCATCCACGCGTGCTGCGCGCCATGTCGGCCGATATGCTTGGGCAGTTCGATCCCGAAATGACCGAGTATATGAATGAAACCATGTCGCTGTACCGGCAGGTTTTCATGACGGAGAACCGCTGGACCTTTCTCGTGGATGGAACGGCGCGGGCCGGTATCGAAGCCGCCATGGTCTCGCTGGTGGAACCGGGAAGCCGGGTGCTTATTGTACGCGCCGGTAGGTTCGGACTGCTACTTTCGGAAATTGCAGAGCGTCTTGGCGCTGATATCCGCACGCTAGATCTCCCTTGGGGTGAAGTCGCTACCCCGGATCAGATTGAAGAAGCTCTGAAGGAACATCGTCCGCAGGTTTTCGCCTGTATTCACGGCGACACCTCCACCACGATGGCGCAACCTCTGGAAGGGATTGGTGCCCTTTGCCGGAAATATGATGTTCTGTCCTATGTCGATGCCACCGCTACGCTGGGCGGTGTGCCGGTCTGTGTGGATCAATGGGAAATAGATGTTGTGTCCGGGGGATTGCAGAAATGCATGGGTGGACCGCCGGGGTCCGCACCCATCACGATTTCCGACCGGGCAGCGGAGTTCATCATGAGCCGCCGTCATGTCGAGGCCGGTATTCGTGGAGCGGATCAGACAGATGGTGGACGTTCAAGGATCCCTTCGAACTATTTTGATCTCGCCATGATCATGGATTACTGGTCGGAGAAACGGCTCAACCATCATACGGAAGCGACCACCATGCTTTACGGTGCCCGCGAAGCAGCGAGGATCGTGCTGGAGGAAGGGCTTGAGGCCCGCTTCGCCCGTCACAGGAACGCCAGCGGGGCGCTGATTGCGGGGCTGCGCGGCATGGGGCTGTCCATCTTTGGGGATGACGCGCACCGCATGGCCAATGTGACGGGTGTATGGATTCCTGAGGGTATAAACGGCGAGGCCATTCGCTCTGTTATGCGGGATGATTTTGGTATCGAGATCGGCACGGCGTTCGGACCTCTGGCCGGTCGTATCTGGCGGATCGGTACCATGGGGTACAACGCCTGCAAGCCAAACGTACTGACCACGCTGGGGGCTCTGGAAGCGGTGCTGGCTTCCGAGGGGTTTGCGTGTTCGCGAGGCATTGCCGTTGACGCCGCACGTGAGGCGTGGCGCTGATCTTTCTACGGAGTATCGCACAGAGCGTTGAACAGGAAGGTTACGCGATGAAAGAGTCCCAGACTGACTTGACACTGCTTGTTCAGGCCCGCGCCGCAGCGATAGGCCTTGATCTTTCCGATCGCTGTCTGCCCGGCGTGCTGACCAACACGGAGCTGCTTGGCCAGTATGCAGATCTGTTGAACCGTCACGTCTTTTCCGACGAGTGTGAACCGGCTTTCGAGTATGTGCCATGAGAGATCTTTCCCCTCCTGGCGCACTGGAACTCGCGACCTCAATCCGTACAGGAGAGAGGACCGCTCGTGATGTGGTTGAAGCCACGCTGGAAACCCTGTCCAGCAAGGATCGGTCTATCCACAGTGTCACGCATCTGTTTTCCGAAGAGGCCTGCCGGCAGGCTGATGCTGTCGACGCTCTCCGGAAGCGGGGAGAGACGCTTCCTCCTCTGGCGGGCGTGCCCTTTGGCGTGAAGGATCTCTTTGACATTGCAGATCATGTCACCACGGCGGGATCGATCGTTCTGCGCAGTAACCCACCTGCAAAACAGGATGCGGCTGTCGTGCAACGCCTGCGGCAGGCCGGAGCCATTCCTGTCGCAACACTGAACATGGATGAGTTTGCCTACGGATTTGCAACGGAGAATGCCCATTACGGCACGACGCTGAACCCGCATGACACATCGCGCATGGCCGGAGGGTCTTCTGGCGGGTCTGCTGCTGCGGTAGCGGCAGGGTTTCTTCCTCTTTCTCTGGGCTCGGACACCAATGGGTCGATCCGTATTCCTGCCTCTTTGTGCGGAGTGTGGGGGCTGAAACCCACGTTTGGACGTCTTCCCAGAGAGGGGGCCTATCCTTTTGCGGCCAGTCTGGATGTTGTTGGTCCTTTTGCCAGAAATATCTCTGATCTGGCGGCAAGTTTTTACATTATGGACGGAGGCGACAGAATCCCGGAGCCCGCCGTCGCAGGATCATGGGAGACGCTGCGCATTGCGCGTCTGGAAGACTGGTTTGCCGACAATCTGTCCGAACCGATGGTCAGGGCTCTTGAAAGCGTCTGTGCTGCGCTGGATGTGACACGCACGGTTTCCCTGCCGGAAGTCGCAATCGCCCGCGCGAGTTCTTTTCTGATTACAGCAGCGGAAGGCGGCAATCTTCATCTGCCCCGCCTGAAAGAGCAGGCCGATTCCTATGATCCGGCGACGCGGGACCGTCTGCTGGCGGGTGCGATGCTTCCCGCAGACACCTATCTCAAGGCGCAACGCTTTCGTCGCTGGTTCCGCGAGCAGATCCATGCCGTGTTCCGAGACGAAGCTGACGTGCTGATTGCGCCAGCCGTGATGGGGGAGGCGCCAAAACTGGATGAGCCTACTGTCACTGTGGGAGGAAAGGTCGTTTCTGCACGCGCCAATCTCGGCCTGTTTACCCAGCCTCTCAGCCTGCCCGGGGTGCCCGTCCTGACGGTGCCTGTGCTGGTGTCGAAAGGGCTGCCTCTCGGTCTCCAGTTTGTTGCGGCACCGGGATGTGAAGATAAACTGTTCAGGGTTGCCTGGCATCTGGAGCGTGCCGGACTGGCAGGATGCCGGCTTCCGAAGTGTGCAGGGACGGTGTGATTTTGTTTCCCGCTCTCCACCAGAATGTGTGGAAAACATAGGCTGAAGTGAGAAGAGACTTCGTTGCGGCTGTGGGTGGACGGGCTGGCTGGTCCACCTAGGTTTCATAATTCTCTCGAAAATAAAAAGATAATTCTGATCTTTCTCCTATGGATGCTTTCAGGGCAGGAAACCTGTCCTGATTTTCGTGCAGAACGGGTCTTTATCGGCTGGAAGCCATGCGAGTAGGTGCTTTACCGGCATCCCGTAAGATCGATTGTTGTAATGTCCGGATGGGTGAGTATCGCTGCCGGATATGCACAATCTTCAATCCGACGAAAAATTTCTTCTGACAGAAAGATTACAAAATCAGACTGTTAGCGTGCACAGAAGCTTTTTGTTGCATGACGGGAACATTTTTATGTTGCAACTAATGGGGTTCCATCAGAGAATGAGTAATACGATTTAGTCGATTCGTATTACTGGAGGCTGACCATGCACCTGCTCTCGCTTCTTCGAAAAACTCTGCTGGCGGGCGTATGCGTCGCAGCGACGCTTTCTTCCGCCTCCGCGGCGACACTGAAGATTGGTTACAGTGACTGGCCCGGCTGGGTTGCCTGGCAGGTGGCGATCGACAAGGGGTGGTTGAAAGAAGCGGGGGTCGATGCGGACTTCCAGTGGTTCGATTACAGCGCCTCATTGGACGCATTTTCGGCTCACAAACTCGATGCAGTCATGGCGACCAACGGTGATGCATTGGTCACGGGAGCCAATGGCCACAAAGGGGAAATGATCCTCGCCACCGATTACTCCGACGGCAATGACATGGTAGTGGCCCAGCCCGGCATCACCGACATGAAAGGCCTCAAGGGCAAATCCGTCGCGGTTGAGGAAGGGCTGGTTGATCATCTCCTTCTGCTCACAGGATTGGAAAAAGCTGGCCTGAGCGAGAAAGATGTGAAACTGGTCAATACCAAGACCAATGAAACACCACAGGTGCTCGCGTCAGGTGAAGTGGCTGCCGTCGCAGCCTGGCAGCCCAATGCTGGTCAGGCTCTGCATATGGTGCCCGGTGCCCGTCCCATATTCACTTCTCACGAAGCGCCCGGCCTGATCTATGACACCATCGTCGTGGATCCGCAGTCCCTTCATGACAACCGTGATCAGTGGCAGAAGCTGGTCGGTGTCTGGGATCACGTCGTCTCCTACATCAAGGATCCGAAAACTCAACCTGACGCATTGCGTATCATGGCGACAAGAACGGGTGTTGCTCCCGAGGCTTACAAGCGTTTTCTCAAGGGGACGCATCTGCTGACGGTCGCTGACGACAAGGTTGTGTTTACGAAGAAAGAAGGCCTGAGCTCGCTCTATGGTTCTTCCTCTGTCTCTGATTCCTTCAATGTTCGTTACAGCGTCTACAAGACTCCGCAAAATGTAGACAGCTACATCGACCCGTCTTTCGTGGCGGCTGTGAAATAACGCTGAGGCAGGAGAACCGCCATGCAGGGTCTTGCCGCTTCATGGAGATTATACGGCCGGACTGACGGTGTATCCCGTGGGGTTTTCGGTGTTCTGGCGGTCCTGCTGCCCTTGCTGGCTTGGAGTGCTGTCAGTTACCTACCGTTTGTATGGCATCCGCAGGTGCTCATCACCGATCCGGGTGGCGAGGACTATCTGGAATCAGGCATGCGGATGAACCGCGCTGATTTCAGTCGTGCCGTGACCGAGATGCAGGCAAAAAATGAGCCTGTTCCGCAAGGGATTGCCGCAAATCCAGTCTATCTTCCGTCTCCGGGCGAGGTGCTGACAGCTTTTGTCCACGCCTTCACGTCTTCGGCTCCCACGGGGGCTGAACACTCCATCACGCAGGCTTTCGGGCACAGTATCCAGATCATTTTTTGGGGTTTCCTCATCTCTTCCCTGATAGGCGTGCCGCTGGGAGTGATGTGTGGCGCCTTGCCGGGACTGGCGCGACTTGTTGAGCCCTCGGTTGATTTCTTCCGTTATCTGCCAGCTCCCGCTTTCGGCGCACTCGCTGTCGCCATTCTGGGCATTTATGACGCGCCAAAAATCGCGATCATCGTTATTGGCACGCTGTTTCAGCAGATTCTTGTGATTGCCAACACCACACGCAAGCTGGATTTCGCGCTGATTGAAGCGTCCCGCACGCTTGGAGCGAAAGGGCTGAAGCTGCTCTTTCGGGTGGTGATACCGGGCATTCTGCCGGATATTTATCGCGACCAGCGTATTCTTCTGGGCTGGGCCTGGACATATCTGATCGTGGCTGAGCTGATCGGCACATCTTCCGGCATCACGTGGTTCATCACGCAGCAGGCGCGCTACCAGCATTTCGATAATGTCTATGCAGCGATGGCCATCATTGGAATCGCAGGGCTTGGCACGGACATGGTTCTCGGTCTGCTGGGACGCCGGTTCTTTGCCTGGAAAAGGGAGATCGACGGATGACTGAACACCAGCTTCCCGACTATCGCACGCTTCCGGCAGATGTTGCTGAACGCATGGACCAGATCAGACAGCGTGAGTATGTGCTGGAAATCGACCATGTCGGAAAGGTCTTCGCGCAGAAGCGCCATCAGACTGTAGCGCTTGAAGATATCGAGTTTGGCGTTCACAGGCGCGAATTTGTCTGCGTCGTAGGTCCGTCTGGCTGCGGTAAATCGACGCTGATCCGTATTCTGGCTGGCCTTGAGGAGACAACCACAGGCCGTATTCTCGTGGATGGAAAGCCTGTGAACGGTCCGGGTCCGGATCGTGGCATGGTGTTCCAGAAATACACGCTGTTTCCGTGGCTGGATGTCTGCCGCAACGTCATGTTCGGCATTGAAATGGGTGGCACAGAACGCGCGGAGGCCCGCCGGCAGGCCATGCAGTGGCTACAGGTTGTAGGGCTGGAGCAGTTCGCCGCGTCCTTCCCGCATCAGCTTTCAGGCGGCATGCAGCAGCGTGTGGCCATTGCCCGTGCGCTGGCCGCGCGCCCACGCGTTTTGCTGATGGATGAATCTTTCAGCGCGCTGGACGCCCAGACCCGCCTGAAGATGCAGAACTATCTGATGGAGATCTGGCGCAAGATCGACATCACTATTGTGTTCATCACGCACGATCTGGACGAGGCCATTTATCTGGCTGATCGGATACTCGTGCTCAAACCCCGCCCCGGCAGGGTGGAGGAGGTCATTGAAGTGCCGCTGTCCCGACCGCGTCGGGCGGCACAGATGATGTCCGACGAATTCCTGGCGACCAAAGCCCATCTGGAGGGGCTGATCCGTTCCTTCGGTGGTAACACCGAAGAAACGGATGAGGGAGCGGATGATTTCACCATGCCGCTCCTTACCCTCGTAACAGACAAGGCTGAGTAGGAAGCGCGGCAATGAGTAGTCGGGAAACAAAGGAACAGGTCAGTCGTGTGAGCATTTCGCTGCCACCCGGTATCCTGCAGGAACTGGATGCCATGGTGGCGGAGAAGGGCTACGCCAGTCGGTCTCAGGCCATTCAGAACATCCTGCATCAGGAGCTTATGGCTTCAAGGAATGACTGCGCGGATGAACTGATGGCTGGTGTTATCATCCTTTTCTATAACAATGCAGCAACCGGACTTTCCCAGAAACTTGCTGAGCTGCAATACGAAAACCTTGCAGAAGTCATCAGCTCCCTGCACGTCAACCTTGTGCGTCGTCAGACGCTCGAGGTTCTTCTCGTACAGGGGAAGGTCAAAAAACTTCAGGAAATCGCGGATCAGTTCATGACGCAGTCAGGTGTTATTTCCGGAAAGCTTCACCTCATTGCGTCACTCATTCCGCCGGTTCACGAGAAGGGGCGTCCCCCCACGCTCGACATAACGCCGTGCTGAACGGCATTTTTCGGATTACTCCATAAAAAGGAGCGTTTCATGCAGATCGATCAACAGACACCAGAGTGGTATCGCGCCCGCTACAACCAGCTCCGCGATCAGGCCCTTCTTACTGAAAATGCCGCACGTCCTGCCTTTACGCCTATCGAGATGACTGAAAGCAGTGTGCTGCACCGTGAAACCATTCCGGGTGGTTGGTACTGGAGCACGCTTCTGCCGCGCGGACAGGCTCTGCGTCTGATCAACACATCAGGCAATAACGGTGTTTCTGTCGGCTTGTGGAATGCGGACGATCTCAGCGAACGCTACAACGCCGGTGACACCATCAAGCTGCAATGGACGACCTGTCTGACGACCGGACGTGTTCTGTTCTCTGACATGGGGCGTGTGCTCGCTTCCATCATCGGTGATTCCTGCGGTTTCAGTGATACGCTGGTGGGGGGCAGCACACCGCAGAGTAACGCCCGGAATTTCGGAAATGAAGGTTTGCGTAACACCCGCAACAACCTGCGTCTGATCGCTGGCAAGAATGGAATGGCGCAGCACGATGTCACTTCCTGCATTACTTTCTTCTCGCACATCAGCACGCAGGCGGATGGCAGCTTCCGCTGGATTGAGGGCGATGTCCGGCCCGGCGATCATGTCGATCTGCGTTCGGAGATGAATCTTCTCGTCGCTGTCTCAAATTGTCCGCATCCACTCGCGCCGGAAAAGACCTTTGCCCCCGGACCGATTGAAGCTGTGCGCTGGCAGGCTCCCGCCATAAAGCCGGATGATCTGTGCCGGACATTCTGTGAAGAAGCCCGCCGTGGCTTCGAAAATACCGACCCTCTCTTTGTCTGATCCGGGAGTTCTATCGATGCCAGAATACGATATCAGCAAGGTCTTCTCGACCATCACCCTCGATCAGGTCGTGGCTGCTCGCGTGCCCTGGTCCGGCGTGGTTCGCAAGGGACAGGTCCTCCGCATCATCGATCTTGAAAGCCAGCAGGCAGTAGATGCGCTTTTCTACAATGCCCATGCCTATCACGAGCGTTATAGTGCGCAGGATACGCTTGTAAATCAGGGAGCAGCCTATATCGGCAAGGGCGGTCGGCTGTTTTCCAATGAGGGCAATGTGCTCATGACCGTTGTGGAAGACACATGCGGGCGTCATGACACGCTGGCCGGTGCATGCAGCTGTGAATCCAACACGGTGCGCTTTGGTCATGAGACGAAATACATGCATGCATGTCGTGAAAACTTCCTTCTGGAAGTGGAAAAATACGGCATGAGCAAGCGCGATATCGTCAACAACGTCAATTTCTTCATGAATGTTCCCATCATGCAGAATGGCGAACTGGTGATTGATGACGGCCTGTCCGCGCCCGGTGGTTTTGTCGATCTGCGCGCCGAGATGGATACGCTCGTCGTGGTGTCGAACTGCCCGCAGGTCAACAATCCCTGCAACGGCTTCACACCTACTCCCATCCGCGTGGTCATCGGCGACCCCGCTTCCATCTGACCCATCGGAAGATCAGTCATGTTCAGCAAGGTCCTCATCGCCAACCGTGGAGAAATTGTCCGGCGTGTCAGCCGGACCCTCCGGCACATGAACATCGCTTCCGTGGCGGTATGCTCGGAAGCCGATCGCTTTACGCCTCCCGTGCTGGAGGCTGATGAGTCGGTGCTGATCGGTCCGGCAGCGGTGACGGACAGTTATCTGAACATGGATGCCATTCTGGACGCCTGCGCCAGAACAGGAGCACAGGCTGTCCACCCCGGTTACGGTTTTCTGAGTGAACGGGCCGAATTTGCCGAAAAACTGGCTGAACGTGGCATCCGTTTCATGGGGCCGCGTCCGGAGCATATGCGGGCGTTCGGTCTCAAGCATACCGCCCGCGATCTGGCCAGGCAGAACAATGTGCCGCTTCTGCCGGGCTCCGATATTCTCAGTACGGCTGATGAGGCCGCAGTTGAAGCTCAGCGCATCGGCTATCCTGTCATGCTCAAGAGCACGGCGGGCGGCGGTGGCATTGGCATGCAGGTCTGTCACAACGAAGCGGAACTGCGTGACTGCTTCGCCGCAGTGTCCCGCATGGGCGGCAACAACTTTGGTGATGCCCGTGTCTTTTTGGAAAAGTTCATTGCTTTCGCACGCCATGTTGAAGTGCAGATCTTCGGTGACGGTAAAGGCAACATTCTCACGCTGGGCGAACGTGACTGTTCTCTCCAGCGGCGCAATCAGAAGGTTATCGAAGAAACACCGGCTCCCGGCCTGTCGGATGCGACACGCAAGGGACTGCGTGAAGCAGCCCGTGCCCTGTGCTCCGCGGTCGCGTATGAATCTGCGGGCACGGTGGAGTTTATTTACGACACCGAAAGCGGCGAATTCTATTTCCTTGAGGTGAATACGCGCCTTCAGGTCGAACACTGCGTCACTGAGGAAGTGTTCGGGATCGACCTTGTCGAATGGATGGTGCGTCAGGCGGATGGCAGTCTGGTCCTGCCATCTCAGGACAGCCTGATCCCGCAGGGCGCAGCCGTGGAAGCCCGCGTGTATGCCGAGAACCCTGCGGAAAATTTCCGTCCTTCGACGGGACGCCTGACCGAAGTGCAGTTCCCGGCGAATGTGCGTGTGGATGGTTGGATCGAGACCGGCACGGAAGTAACGCCCTATTATGATCCGATGCTGGCCAAGGTCATCGCACGGGGAGCCACGCGTGAAGAAGCCTTTCGTAACCTCAATGAAGCGCTGACGGCGACGCGCATCGGGGGGCTGGAAAGCAATCTCGATTACCTGCGCGCCATCACCGCCGCACCTGCCGTTCTGGCGGGAGAAGTATTTACTGGCCTGCTCAACAGCTTTGCCTATACGCCCACCACAATCGAGGTCATCGCGCCGGGGCTTCAGTCTACGGTGCAGGATTGGCCGGGACGGATCGGCTACTGGGACGTGGGCGTGCCTCCCAATGGTCCGATGGACGATCGCAGTTTCCGTCTGGCCAATCGCATTGTCGGCAATGCCGAGGGTGTGGCCGCTCTGGAGTTCACTGTTTCCGGCCCGGTTCTCCGTTTCAACGCGCCTGCCACCATCGGTCTTGCCGGGGCGTTCATGCCCGCGACAATGGATGGCAAGGAAATCCCTTACTGGGAGCCGATCGAGGTAAAGGCCGGACAGGTTCTGTCACTGGGGCAGATCAAGGGGGCGGGACATCGCACCTATCTCGCCATTCGTGGTGGCATTGATGCGCCGCTTTATCTCGGATCGCGTTCTACATTCATGCTCGGTCAGTTCGGTGGTCATGCAACCGGACAGCTGCGCACCGGCGATGTTCTGAGACTTGCCGCGCCTCTGGCAGATGCGCCAGAGACCACCACCATCCCGTTGGAAGACCGTCCGGCGCTGACGCAGACATGGGAACTGGGTGTGCTGTACGGCCCGCATGGTGCACCGGATTTCTTCCGTGACGAGGATATCGCTGAGCTGTTTTCCAGTGAATACGAGGTTCACTTCAACAGCGCTCGCACGGGTGTGCGTTTGATCGGACCAAAACCACGCTGGGCGCGCACGGACGGAGGCGAGGCCGGGCTCCATCCTTCCAACATTCACGACAATGCCTACGCCATCGGCGCTATCGACTTTACCGGCGACATGCCGATCCTGCTGGGTCCTGATGGCCCAAGCCTCGGTGGTTTTGTCTGTCCCGCCGTGCTCACACGCGACGAGTTGTGGAAAATGGGGCAGCTCCATCCCGGCGACAAGGTGCGTTTCCGTCGCGTGCAGCCTGAACCGTTGAAGCTGCCATTCCTGAGCGCTCCTGTGACAGGCGACAGCCCCATCCTGTTCCGTTCGGAAGGTGAAATTCCGGTCGTGTATCGTCGTGCGGGCGACAGCTATCTGCTGCTCGAATTCGGTCCCCCGGAACTGGACGTGACGTTGCGTCTGCGTGCCCAGCTTGTACTGGAGCGTCTGAAAACCGAAGCTGTGGATGGCATCATTGACCTGACGCCGGGCATCCGGTCTTTGCAGGTCCATTACAATCCCGACGTCATCAGCCTGTCAGCCCTTCTGGAAATCCTGCACGGTATCGAGCAGGCGCTTCCATCAGGCGACGATGATATCGTGGTGCCAAGCCGTATCGTATATCTGCCGGTCTCTTGGGATGACGAGCAGGCGCGATTGGCCATGCAGCGTTATCAGGAGCTCGTGCGTCCCAACGCGCCATGGTGCCCCTCCAACATCGAGTTCATCCGCCGCATCAATGGTCTGCCGTCGATTGATGCCGTCAAGGACATCATCTTTAACGCCTCCTATCTCGTAATGGGACTGGGTGATGTCTATCTCGGCGCACCTGTCGCCACTCCGATCGACCCGCGTCACAGGCTTGTGACGACCAAATACAATCCAGCCCGTACATGGACGCCTGACAACGTGGTGGGCATTGGCGGCAGCTATATGTGCATCTACGGGATGGAAGGACCGGGTGGCTACCAGCTTTTTGGTCGCACCACACAGGTCTGGAACACATGGCGCACAACGGATGTGTTTCATGAAGGCACGCCTTGGCTTCTCAGGTTTTTCGATCAGATCCGTTTCTATCCCGTTTCACATGACGAACTGATGGAGGCCCGCGCCGCTTTTCCGTATGGCCGTTTCTCCGTGAAGATCGAGGAAACGCGGTTCAGTCTACGGGAGTATCGCGCCTTTCTTGAAGCCAACAAAGACGAGATCGAAGCGGCCCGCAATCGTCAGCAGGCGGCCTTTGAGGCCGAACGACAGGACTGGATCGCCAAAGGTCTCGACACATTCGAGGAAGAAACGAATGACAGTCAGGCTGACGAATCCCTGCTCCCCGAAGGTCACATGGGCGTGGACAGTCCGGTGCCCGGCAGTGTGTGGCAGCTTCCCGTCAATGTGGGCGACCATGTGAAAGTTGGGGACACCGTCGCCATCATTGAATCCATGAAGACCGAGATGAAGATCGTTTCGCCTGCAAACGGCGTCATTACGGATATTCTCTGCCGCAAGGGGCGGGAAGTGCGTGGTGGCGAGCGCATCATGGTTGTGCGCACAGACTGATACTTCCGAATAATCCGCCGCTGACAGAACAGGAAAAAATCATGACCTTGCCAAACATGTTGCAGATAACACCCCTGCTTTCCGCCTGTCGCGCCGGAACGCTGACGCCCACAGACATTGTGCGTGAAGTTGCCGCACGTGCTGACGCTTATGCCGCCAAGGATCCAGCGGTCTGGATCAGTCGCGTGCCAATGGAGAAGCTACTAGCGCGCGCTGCTGAACTGGAAAAACTGCCTGCTGCTGACCTGCCACTTTACGGTATTCCTTTTGCGGTAAAGGATAATATTGACGTCGCAGGTCTACCGACGACGGCAGCCTGTCCGACCTTTGCCTATGAACCGAGCGAAAGTGCCGAAGTGATCAAGCGGCTGGAAGCAGCCGGAGCCATTGTCATAGGCAAGACCAATCTCGATCAGTTTGCGACTGGTCTTGTTGGAATGCGATCGCCCTATGGCCAACCGCATTGCGTGTTCAATGCGGACTATGTTTCGGGCGGTTCAAGCTCCGGCTCTGCTGTGGCTGTGGCAGCGGGACTGGTGTCGTTTTCGCTCGGAACGGATACGGCGGGATCAGGCCGCGTTCCTGCAGCGTTCAACAATATCGTTGGTCTCAAACCATCGAGAGGTGTTATCAGCACCTATGGTCTTGTTCCAGCATGTGAATCCCTCGACTGTATCTCGGTTTTTGCAGGATTAACGTCTGACGCATGGGAAGTCGAACGAGTAGCTGGTGCTGCGGATGCGCGGGCTCCTTTTTCGCGGACTCTCTTGCCACGTTCGCTGCCGTTCACGACGTTCCGTTTCGGAGTTCTGCCGGAGAGCGAGCGCTTTTTTGATGGCAACGAAGCGAATGCCGCTCTCTATGCTCAGGCCATAAAGCGTCTTGAACAGCTTGGAGGCACGCCTGTCGAACTGGATTTCGCGCCGCTCAAGGAAACGGCAGCATTACTCTACAGCGGACCGTTCGTTGTGGAACGTCTTGCTGCGATAAAGGATTTCTATCACTCCCATCGCAAGGATATGGATCCGACCGTGGGAACTATTCTTGATGGTGCGGCAAACTATACGGCCACAGATGTTTTCGACGGGATCTATCGTCAGCATGCGTTGCAGCAGATTGCACAACGGATGTGGGATAAGTTCGATGTCATGCTGTTGCCAACCGCACCACGCATCGTCACGAAACAGGAAGTCATCGAGCAGCCTATTGCCGCCAACAGTCTGCTTGGTGCCTATACCAATTTCGTAAATCTACTTGATATGGCTGCCTGTGCTGTACCTGCGGGTTTTGCACCCGATGGTCTGCCCTTTGGTGTGACATTCGTCTCACCAGCCTTCACCGATGAAGATCTGGCTGCTCTTGCTGGACGTTTTCATGAAGCGCTGGGAGAAGGTATCGGCGTTGCACGCACTGAAAAGCCTGCCGTCTCTGAAAAACAGGACGGTCCATCCTCTGAAAGAGTGCTTCTGGCGGTGGTTGGAGCTCATCTGAAAGGTTTCCCGCTACACTGGCAGCTTGAAAAGGAGCATGCCGTTCTGCGGGAAACGACGCTAACGGCATTCGATTACAGGCTGTTTGCCCTGCCTGATGCGACACCACCGAAGCCGGGTCTTGTGCGGGAACGAGGCTTTGCTGGCGCGGGCCTGGAAGTCGAAGTTTATGAACTGGATGCCGCCGGTTTTGGACGGTTCGTCGCGTCCGTTCCGCAGCCCATGTCCATCGGGCGCATTACACTATCGGATGGCAAGGAAGTCTGTGGTTTTCTCTGCAGTGAAGCCGTCGCCCGAAGTGGCACGGACATTACCGCGACCGGTGGCTGGCGTTCCTACATGCAGGAGAAGTGAAGCATGCGGTCGTTCCGGCAGGACAGGGACATCGCGGACTTTACCTGCCAGCAGATCAGGTCATGGAGTATTCAGTGCTGGAGTGATTACGAAAATCCATGTGATTGTCGATGCTGAGGAAAGGAGGTCGCCCTGTCCCTGACGCCCGGACAGAGAGCGGAAATCTCCCGTTTCCGCTGGGGGTTTTCAAAAATATGCTTCTCAGGCGATGTCTTGTCTTGGGCAACGCTCTGCCTAGTGAAGCTTATCTTCGTGCATGTCTGAACAGGACAAGTTTGTTCGTCAGTATCTGAATGCGCTCGCCGGGGATTACCGGGCACAGCAGAACGTCGCATTCAGCTTTTCTCTCACCGATGGATATGGCGGTCCTGTCGTTACAAACTTGGTTCATGTCTGTGCATGGGCAAAAGTAATTTCTGCCAGCGGTTGTCCATATATGACAGTAAATGACCAGTCTTCCATGGTCATAAAATGCTCAGATTTGCGTCCTATGGATCAACAGTCAGAAACTGCCCGCGCTATCGCTATTCAGACGCAAATAAAGAACGCACACGTAAAACGTGTCGCAGTTCCTGAAATAGAATACAGCCCTGAATCTGGAAAAGACGAAACAGAGGTCGACCAGGAGTAAGGAGGTTCCTCTTTGTATTCTTACCAGGCGAGACTAATAGATACCCAAGTGGCTTCTGGACCTCGTCCGATACACTCCCTGCACCTCAGCTAAAAGTCCAAAACCTGCCCCGTCGCGCCAACCGCCTTGTTGATAATTTTTTCTCGGCTACATTGGCCCGGCCTCCCGCCAGAATATATTTCCGGTCAATATGGGTCTGACCTTCATCGGTGAATATTCAACCTCATTGATATCATGATTGCGCTGATTGTATGGCGTATGGTGAAATGGAATTTCATCAAATGTATGGAAATCCCATCCCATGTCCGCATACCCCTATCTCGCCCACTGGAAAGAAGAGATCAGCCGAAGCCCGAATGCGATCTACCTGACGATCGCGGACGCGCTGGCTCTTTCCATCCGCAAGGGGGATCTGCGGGAAGGGGACAGGTTGCCGCCACAGCGAACGATTGCGGAATATCTCGGTACCAATCTGACGACTGTGACCCGGGCGTTCACCGAAGCTCGTCGGCGCAGTCTGATTGACGCAACGGTCGGCCGGGGCACCTTCGTTCGTGTTGGTGCCGGGGAGAGCCATTGGCGCCATACGGGACCGGCTGTGGTCGATCTGACCATGAATTTGCCGCCGATCCCGCAGGATCCGCCTCTGCAACGGATCATCCAGAGTGACATTACCGCTATCCTGAAGCAGCAGGATCTGAACAGCCTGATGTCCTACCGGGTGACGGGCGGCACTCTGGAGGAGCGTCAACTCGGCGCGAAATGGATCGCGCCCGTCATCGGGCAGAGGCGTACGGATGAAATCCTTGTCTCACCGGGTGCCCAGAGTGCGCTTGCGGCGATTGTCAGCACACATACCCAGCCCGGCGATGTGATTGTCACTGACCGCATTGCCTATCCCGGTATCCGGACCATCGCGGCGCAGTTCGATCTTATTCTGGTCGGTGTGGACAGTGATATGGAAGGCATGATGCCGGACCAGCTTGATCGGGTCTGCGCCGAGCATCATCCCCGACTGCTCTACTGCATCCCGACCATTCACAATCCCACCACGGCCACGATGTCCCTGCAACGGCGCAAGGACATCCTGAAGGTCACCCAGCACCATCATCTGCATATTGCTGAAGACGATCCATACAGTCTTCTGATGGACAATCCGCTGCCTGCGCTGGCGGCTCTCGACCATAGTCGCGTCAGCTATGTGGCTACTCTTGCCAAGACGCTCAGTCCGGGCCTGCGCACAGCATATGTCGCCCTGCCCAACGCGGACATGACCCGGCGCGTTACGGCGGCGATCCGGGCGATTGCGCTCACCAATGCCGGTCTGCTCAGTGCGCTCACGGCACGGTGGATGCAGACAGGGCAGGCGCATACAATTCTGCACGCCATTCAGAAGGAACTGCGTCTGCGCCAGTCGATTGCCCGGAAGGTGCTGGGGGCAGGGCACTGCATGAACCCCGACGGACCGCATGTCTGGCTAAAACTGCCGGACTGGTGGGGTAGCGCGGATTTCGTCGCCTATGCTCGCAGGCGCGGTCTGGCGCTGGTGCCCAGCACCGTTTTTGCCATCAGCGGTGAGCCCCCGCAGCGGGCACGGATCGCCTTGGGCAGTGCACCTGACGCCGGAAGCCTTGAGGAATCCCTGCATGGGGTCCTGTCAGTCCTGCAGCACAAGCGTTCTCCCGGTTTTGCCGATATTGTGTGACCTGACAGCACGATCAGGAATGGTCGGAATCGCCTGATTCCCAGAGGCTGTTCGCGACCGCGCGAAAAACAAAATCGCTTTCGGTTCACGAATGCGTGAAATGAATATCCTTACAAAACAAATAGGTATTCAATTTTCTCCCGATTGTCATGCTCGTTAATACTTTTTGTATGGATCTGTCTTGGGTGGAAACAGGTTTATCACATGCTTTGCGTCGTTTGTCATGCATAGATCAGGCATACAATATTTTGTCTCCCCGTCATCCCATGTCACGTTCGCTTCGGCAAAGCGGTCAGCTCCGGCTTCTCGCTGGAGACCGCAGCACACGGGAGACATACCATGCCGAAAGTCGAACACGCTCCGCATAAAGATGGCGATTGCTTCGTCAATTATGAAAACAAGGTTTTCGAGGACGTCAAAGCCAAACCCGGCGAAAAAGCCCTTATCACCTTCCACACCGTCGCCAATGAAGGCTCGGTCGGGTTCGTAAATCTTCTGCAAGCCACTCGTCTGATCCGAAAAGGGTTTGAAACGTCAGTGCTGCTGTATGGACCGGGTGTCACCCTTGGTGTGCAGCGCGGCTTTCCCCGTCTGGGCGACGAAGCCTTTCCGGGGCACATGAACTGCAACAAGCAGATCG
>NZ_DHNR01000006.1:59181-80484 GCF_002409645.1 Acetobacter sp. UBA5411 | reverse complement strand
GGCACCATTCTGGCCATTGACGCACCTGCGCTGTACCTCATGGGCGGCATTACCACGCTGAGCATAGGCCTCCTGTCCGTCATCTGGCGGCCATTGGTGATGGAATGCGTGGACCCCGGTTTCTTGCGCATGACCGGCACCAAGGGCGCGGTCTACCACATGGTGTTCCTGTTCCTTGTCGTCATCAATCTCGTGGCGGGCTTCGAGGCGTTGGGCACGCTCATGTCGGTTGGCATGATGATGGTCCCCGCCGCCACAGCCCGGCTCTGGACCCGTCGCCTCCTGCCCATGATGGCCCTTTCGGCCTGTGTCGGCATGGCGGCTGGCTACATAGGGCTGGTGGTTTCCTATTATTTCCAGCTGGCGGCCGGGCCGTGCATCATCCTGACATGCAGCACGGCCTATGTCGTTTCTCTTCTGGCCTCGCCAGCCGGTATCAGAACGAGAGGCGCATCGTCTCCGTCAAGGAGCAACTGATCATGCGTCGCCTGACCTGCCTGCTTGGCCTTTGGGGGATTTTTGCCTTTGCCCCGGCGCACGCCGCCGCACCGCATGTGGTGCATGCCGTGGCCAGTTTTACCGTGCTGGCGGATGTCGTGGCCCATGTTGGCGGCACTCATGTCTCGGTGACTTCTCTGGTGCCGCCTGATGGCGATCCGCATGAATTCGAACCTTCTCCCGCTGACGCCCGCCAACTGCGGCAGGCAGATGTGGTGTTCATGAGTGGTGAAGGACTGGAAAGCTGGTTTGGACGCCTTGCCCATGCGGCGGGCTATCAGGGCACTCCGGTAATCGTTTCAAACGGGATCGACATCTATTCGGACAAAAATGGCCAGCAGTCGCAGATCGATCCTCATGTCTGGAACAGCGTGCCCAACGTGATCATCTGGGCGACCAACATCCGTGACGCTTTGATTGCTGTAGACCCGGCTGACGCCGATGATATCCGGATCTCGGCAGACGCCTATATTGCGCAGCTCCGCACACTGGATCATGACATCCGCACCCAGATCGCTACCATCCCGGTCGAGCGACGGCGTGTGCTGACCAGTCATGAGACATTCGGCTATTACGGTCGCGCCTATGGTGTCACGTTCATGGCTCCACAGGGCCTCTCGACGGAAACCGAGGCTTCGGCTGGCGCTGTGGCAAAGCTGATCGGACAGATCCAGCAAAGCGGCACGACCACCTATTTCCTCGAAAACGCCACCGACCCGCGTCTGGTCCAGCAGGTAGCGCATGCCACCGGCGCACGGCCTGGAGGGGAGCTATACGCTGAAGCCCTTTCCCCCGCCGGTGGTCCTGCACCCGATTATATCACCATGATGCGGCACAATACCGAACTCATGGTTCAGGCGATGCGTCCGCACTGAGGATATCCTCACGCGCTACGGCAAAGGGCGTCAGGTCGATGATGTTGGCGTGCAGTCTCGCAACGGACTGACGGTGCGTAATGGAGACTACAGTCATATCCGGGCAGGTCTGCGCCAGCAGGGCATAAAGAGCGGCTTCAGACGCACCGTCGAGGTTTGAAGTCGATTCATCCAGAAACACCCAGTCCGGTCGCACAAGCAGGATACGGGCAAAAGCCAGACGCTGGAGTTCGCCCGGCGAGAGGATCTGACCCCAATGCTCCTCGTTGCCAAGACGCGGCACCAATGCTCCCAATCCGACCTGTTCCAGCACCTCGCTCACCTGTTCCACCGAACAGATATCCGAGCTTCCGGGATAGGTTACGGCCCGATGCAGGGTGCCGGTGGGCATGTAGGGTCGCTGGGGCACAAACATGATCGATGTATCGGGGCGAGTGATCGTGCCCGTGGCAAACGGCCAGATCCCTGCCAGCACACGAAACAGAGTGGACTTGCCGGTGCCTGATGGGCTTGTCACCACCGTCATCTGTCCATGCGGTAGCGCAAAGTTCACATCTTTCAGTAACGCCGAGCCATCAGGACGGAACACCTCCAGTCCGCTGACCTGCATATCGGCCTCGGCGCTAGCGGGGACGAAAGTGATGCCGCTGCGCATGGCCTGTGCCCGGTCCATGACGCGCTGGAAAGTCGCAAGACGCGCTACTTCCGCATGCCAGATGGTTAGCGCGCCGTAGGAGTTGGACAGCCATGACATCGCGCCCTGCACACGTGAGAACGCCAGAACAAGCTGCATGAGCGTGCCGAAACTCATCTTGCCCGCGAAGTAGCGGATCGATCCCACGAGTAGCGCAAAGTTGCCCGACACCACGTCCAGTCCTGTCGTCAGCAGGCCCAGCCATTTGGTGCGGTTCATGATGGACAGGAAATTGGTGTAAATGGCGGAAAAGGAGCGATCCAGACCGGCCTTTTCCTCCGCTTCGCCCCGGTAAAGCGCAATCCCTTCCGTGTTGTTGCGCACATGGACCAGACTGTAGCGAAAATCAGCTTCGACGCGCTGCTGGAAAAATTGCAGCCCCGCCAGCTTGTGGCCAGCCAGATGCGTCACCCATGTCGCTATCACGGAATAGATCAGCGCCGCCCAGAAGAAGTATCCCGGTATGGAAATGCCCCATATTTCCAAAGGACCGGACAACACCCACAAAAGGCTGACATAGCTGAACAGCGTCACGATATTGGAAAGCAGGTCGATAAACTGCGTGAGAGTATCGGTCACAAACCTGTTCAGGTCTTCCTGTATGCGCTGGTCGGGGTTGTCAGCCCCGGTCTCAAGACCCGATGTGGTGATGGCGATCCGGAAATAGGTCTGATTGTCCATCCACTGTCGCGTCATGCGGGCGGTCAGCCATCGGCGCCAGCGCAGCCCCAGCATCTGCTGGAGGTATGTTGCGTAGACATTGAACAGGATGGCCGGAATGGTGATGATGAAGAAGCCGGGCACATACCCGTCCTCGTTATGCACATACCAGAACAGTCCGCGCAGGAAGGTAGTGGCGTCACGCTGCTGCAGCGCTGTGTAATATACATTGCGCGAGAAGGACTGAAGCAGATCCATCCCGACCACAGAGAAGGTGAGGGCTAATACCGCCACCAGAAGGCCCCAAGCCCATTTCCTATCCTCGGACACGAAATAGGGGCGTGTCAAATACCAGACATCTTTTAGAAGAAGGCGCAAATACTGCATATGAATCCTGGGCAGTGGGGTGTCACTGTATCCACACATGTGAGCATGCCATGTGACACAGCGGTATAGCAGGGTTCTTGTTCAAGCGAGGTGTTCTTGATGGTTCTGTCAACCGTCGAGAAATGTATTTAAATGTGTAACGGCTTGAGTGACCAGGCTATTTTTATTCTGCGTTCCTGATATCAATCATTCTGATGAACAGTCTCTTCCTAAATGTCTGATCAGCGAAAACGTGCTCGGTAAGGCAGCAGATAATGAATTTCCCGATACGGATCTGTTGGGCTTTCAACGACATATGTAGGCAATGTGTTTCCTGAAATGGGTTTACGATACAAATCCCTATTGCTTCATGAATGGCTCATTTTCTGCTGGGCAGTAGACTATATCGAGGTGATATTGATCTCGTATTGATACGATCCAAACCTGATCCTTTTCGATAAGATGTTTCTATTTATAAAGAGACTCATTTTGCGATAGTTTTGATTGCCAATTTTTTTGTAGAATACAGGCTGCAATATTGCTTTTTTCCAGATCCGGTTTTTTCATATTTTTGGATACTGATAATTTTTTTGTGTCACCGAGAAGAGGGTGCAAAAGCATGTCTGCGTCTTTGAAATCTCTAAGCTGCTATCGTTCTGTATGCTTTGAGATGTGTTGCATTAACCATCAGGTGCTTTGAATGATCGACCTGTTCTGTCGGGGTAATGAAAAGTCGGTCAAAGATATTATCTGACAAAATAATTATATAAGTTATTGTCTGGAAAACAGGTTCTCTGAATATCTTTCCGCTGTCACTGTCATGGAGGGTGCAAACGATCCCGGTCAGAACCCTCGAATCATCCACGCAAGAGACACCGTTATGTTGATGCACCCGGATAATAAGGCTTTTCGATCACGATATATCCGTTGGCATGACTTGTAGTCAGATAATGAAAATCCTTTCACTTACAATGCTTTCATCTCATTGATGTAAATGTCCGTACACATTTCCCATTCTCCGAAACGGTCAGGAAGATTAAGCCACGGAGCGCCGACATGGTAGCGATACAGTAAAGCTATCAACGGATAGAGGATTGTCAAAAGCCATGTCTTCGACATGACCTTCAGACAGGAAGGCATTCTTTTGTCCGGTCGCATAGGTCATCGCTTAAACCATAGAGTGCATCAATTTCTTTCTCAAAATCGGGAAACACTCACTTTAAGCAATCATGAAGCAAAACCCATTGCTCTGTGCCATTCAAAAAAGTCATTTTCTAATGAGTATAGAAATTTAAGTCTTCAAAACCGACAGGCATCAAAAATTTCTAATTATCAAAAAATTCGCGCAATGCAGGAACAAAATTCTGATTTTCATGTCCGGGTCGGGTGAGTTTGATCAGGGCGAAGCGCTGCAACGTGGAAAGATGGTTCCATTGATCCAGGCTTGGTATTGCTACTCCATGAGAGATAGCCGCCTGCCTGATGCTATGCGGCACGTTGTCAGCTTCCTGCCATGCCGCAGCCGCAACGGGTGGCAGGAATACGGGTTCTTCTTCAGCCCGTAGTCTGATGAGATTGACAAGAAACGTCTGATATTTCTCACGTTGAGCAGCGTTTTCCATCGGCAGGTTCAGAAGCGCACTCCGATCTTCCTGTGTGAAACGGCTCCATTGCCGGAGACTTACTTTTACGCCGCACAGGTCAAGATTCATCCTGACCATCATGGGGATACAACGTAACGAGTTAGCAAAATCCATTTCGAAATTGAACAGCATGGGGAGTGAACCTCTATAGGGCGTTTCCTGAAAATCAGAGAGGAACAGGAGGAGCTGACGTCATGGCGCCGGATACACTCCAGCGCATAAGTGTCTGCTGTTCAGAATTCTCCAGCCATCCAAGCGACGCCATATCGTTGATGATCCATTCGATATCGTGTTCCTGAAGTGCTCCGGACATAAAGTTGATTGCTTCTTCCGCCGATCCTTCCGGGAGCACGGCACGGGTCGCTTCGGCCGGGAGTGCAAGGCCCCCTTCCGCGAGAGAGGCGGCTAGTGCTTCGATGACGTCCTGTCGATACTGTGGCGTCTGACAAAAGGTAATGGCTTCCTGCAAAGCGAGTGTCATCGTTTCGATCTGTTCTTCGGAACGGGAAAGCTTCCCGGAAGTCACCATGATTTTCTCGACATGATCCGGAAAAACGGATGACGAGCCGCCAACCCGGAAAGCAACGCCAAGCCTTTCCGCTTCCGCACCCCATGGCGGCCCCACACATCCGCCGTCGATCTTCTTTTCAGAGAGCGCATGGATCATATCGACGGGCGGCATCACCACGAGTTCGATATCGTTTTCCATGTCCACATCAATCATTTTCAGGAATCGCCTGAGAATGAGAAGGTGAGTGGAATAGATATGCACGACGGCAATGCGTGGACGTCGTCCGATGCCGCAGCGCCAGACATCAAAGGCGCGCCGTCCGTGTGATCCGGCATGCCAGATCGTCTCAACCGGATTGACGCCCCGCAACATGATCGTATTACCACCCCGGCTGATCGTAGTCAGAGGGCGCAGGAAGGCGTCATGCCCACGTCTGCCCAGCGCCGTCATCATTGCCAGTGGACAAAAGATTGCGGCTGCATCTAGTTTTTTCCATGCAAGACCGTCGGCAATATTGGCCCACGAAGGCGAGACCACGATCTCGGTTTCCAGACCATGTCGGGCAAACAGTCCCTGCTGGTGGGCCATGATGACGGGCGCGCTGTCCGCCAGTTGCAATACACCGATGCGGATTGGCGTCTTCATGACAGGTCATCCTTTTTCTGGCTGGCGAGATACTCCTCCGCAACGGCCGCAATGCGACGGGACGTCTGCATGGCCCGACGTTGCAGCCAGCGATGCGCCTGGGCTTCGTTTGCCTTTTCGTTTTTCATGAAAAACCTCTTGGCCTGATCGATGAGTTTACGTTCGGCGAGGATGCGCTGGGCTTCGCTCAGCTCTTCGCGTGTCCGACGGAAACGGGAATAGAGTGCGATGGCGGCCCGCAGCAGCGGCTTGACGTCACGCGGTGGGGTCTCAACCACATTGTAGGAACAGATGCCAGTATCGAACGCCGTTTCCATCAGGGCGGCGTCGTCCTCATCGACAAAAAGCGCGATGGGGCGTTCCTGCGCGGATTGGGACAGGGCGCGGATACTGTCCAGCGCATCGCGGTCGGCACGCGCCATGTCCACCAGCACGACATCCGGAGCGTGAAGCTTTACGGCGTCAATCAGGGCCATCTCCGCTGGAACCGTCAGAACACGAAGGGAACTGTCGCTACGCAGGGTTTCAGACAGGGCGAAACCCCGTTTGGGATTGGCGTCGGCGACCAGAACCACCAGAGGAGGGCGTCCTTCTCCCATCAGTAGACATCTCGCAGATAGCGTCCCTCGCGTGTCAGTTGCGTCACGAACAAGTCAGCCTCTCCTTTGGGCAAATCGCCATGCCGCGCCACGATCCGCTTCAGAGCCGCATCAACATCGCGCGCCATGCGACTGGCATCTCCACAGACATAGACAGAAGCTCCATCATTCAGCCATTTCCACAATTCCGCACCCGCCTCCTCCATACGATCCTGCACATAGATGCGTTCGGGCTGATCGCGCGAAAAAGCCGTGTCCAGACGTGTCAGAACGCCTTCAGTCTGGAAGGATTCCAGCTCGGAACGATAGTAAAAACCTTCCTCAGCGTTGCGTTCGCCAAAGAAAAGCCAGTTGCACCCGGAAGCCTTGCGGGCGGCGCGCTCCTGAAGAAAGCCGCGAAAAGGTGCGATTCCGGTGCCGGGACCGATCATGATCACTGGCGTTGTGTCATCCTGAGGCAGTCTGAAATGTGTGGTGGGCTGGGTAAAGACCGGCACTTCATGGTCCCCTTCCAGCCCGGCAAGCCAGTTCGAGCATACACCCGGCCATGGCGTGAAATTGACGCCCACAGTCAGTTCCACCACCCGGCCCGTGGCTCGCGGTGATGAGGCGATGGAGTAAAGGCGTGGCTGCATGCGCCGGAACAGGGCGGGCACGTCCTGCGCTGTGACGGAAAGAGACGCTTCCCTGAGTAGTTCGGGTAGAAAACCTGTTTCCCGTCCGCCGAGAGCTGTCAGCATGGCCGGATTGGGCCGCGACAGATCGAAATGACGTAACAGAGCATCCCTCAACCCGATCGTCCCCTGTCCTCTCAGAACGATGGAAGTGTCTGCCGGAAGTTTCAGGGCACGCAGGACGAGTTCGACATTTTCCTCTGTATTGCAGGGCCACACGCCGAGCGCATCTCCCGTTTCCCATATCAGCTCCGTTCCGCTCAGATCAAGACCGATACGGCGCGTGTCCCGTTCGCTGCCGGATGCGCAGAGCCGTTCGTTGATGCTCAGTTTTGCCATGACGGGCGCATCCCGTGTGCCAGCCACGATCTGCGGAGCTTCGACGACAATGGGAGCGGTCGGGGTGACCGTCCCATTAAGTGCTGTCAGCAGGGTGCCGCGCCATGCTTCAACGGTGTCTTCAAAATCGGGCTCGCATTCCACACGTTCCAGAAGCGATGTTGCACCGAGTTCGCGCAGTCGTCCGTCCAGCGCCCGTCCGAAGCCACAGAAACTGGCATAGGATGAGTCACCCAGCGCCAGAATGGCATAGGTCAGGTCGGGCAAGGGAGCTTCCTGCGATCTCAACGCATCCCAGAATGGCGCGGCGCAATCCGGCGGGTCGCCATCGCCAAAAGTGGAAACCACAAAAAGCACTTTTCCGGAAACGGGCTTGCCGCAATCCCAACCGTCAAGACACTTCGCCTCTGCCGGATGTCCTGTCTCGCGCAACCATGTCACAACGGTCGCGGCCAGTCCCTCTGCGCGCCCGGTCTGGGAGGCCCACCACACGCTGATGGGAGGAGACGCTGGGGATGCGTCTTCCTGTGATGACGCTTCCAGTCGTGTCCGGCTGTACAGCCCGGCCAGAATCCCGCCGAGATGCGTCCGCGTCTGTGGTGGCAGGGGAGCGGACGCAGGGACGGAGGGCAGTTCTCCCGGTTCGGGCGGCGCGATTTTCAGCCCTTCAAGGAAACCGGACAACCATGTCCGCGCCTCTTCAGACAGAGTGGGTAGGGGAGCAGAAGCCGAAGAATCCAGACCGAAATGGGTGACAAGAGACCGCAGGGTCATGGTGTGAGATCCTTCCTTGTCCGGTTTCACGGAAGCGGGCTGGGCCGGTTTTTCCACGCGCTCAAGGGCGACGGCGCAGACCTTGAAGCCGGGTTGCAGTGAGATGGGATCGACGGCGTCCGGCGTGACGGCATTGACCGTCATGTTTTCTCCGAACCTGTCATTCCAGTGAAAGGGAGCGAAGCAGGTGCCGGAACGCACACGTGACGAGATTTGCACGGGAAGAACGATCTGTCCGCGCCGGGAGGTGATGCGCACAGAATCATCCTTCGCCAGCCCGAGCGTGGCAGCGTCCTCGCTCCCTATCTCCACAAACGGCCCCGGATTGAGGCGGTTGAGACTCTCCACCCGCCCGGTCTTGGTGAGCGTGTGCCACTGGTGCTGGAGACGACCGCTGTTCAGCACGAAAGGAAACTCGTCGTCCGGCCATTCTTCCGGCCGCATCCAGGGGCGGGCGAAAAAGACTGCCTTGCCATCTGCTGTCGCAAAGACAGGTCTGTCACTGTCAGGCGGGAGATAGCGGATGGGATGTCGGGGTTGCGTGTCACCAGCCGGAGCGGGCCATTGCACGGGGCCTTCGCGCAGACGGGCATGACTGACGCCCGCAATGTCGTAGCCTGTTTTCGGATTGGTGAACCGACTGGCTTCGGCAAACACGTCGGCGGCGGATGTGAAGGTGAAATCCTGCTCGAACCCCATGGCGCAGGCCACGCGAGCAATGATGTCCCAGTCCGCCAGCGCCTCACCCGGAGGCGGTACAGCTTGGCGCGCAAGCGTCATGGTGCGGTCAGAATTGACCTGCACCCCGTCGCTTTCCGCCCACAGCGTCGCAGGCAACAGAATGTCGGCAAAACGGGTGGTCTCACTGTCTGCAAATGCGTCCTGCACGATGACACAGTCTGCGGCTTCCAGAGCCCGAACTACATGCTTGCGGTTGGCCACCGTCGCAACGGGATTGGTGCAGATGACCCAGCACGCCTTGATATCGCCTTGCTCCATGGCTCTGAACATCGCGATGGCCCCGTCACCGCCTGTATCACGCAGGGTTCCGGGAGAAAGGTTCCATTGCTTTTCGACAAAGTTCCGATCCGTGGCGACCAGAGCGCTGCGTTGGCCGGGCAGGCCGGGGCCCATATAGCCCATCTCACGCCCGCCCATGGCGTTGGGTTGCCCGGTGAGCGAGAAAGGACCGCTACCGGGCCGACAGATGGCCCCGGTAGCAAGGTGAAGATTGCACACCGCGTTGGTGTTCCATGTGCCGGTGATGCTCTGGTTCAGCCCCATGGTCCACAGGCTCATCCACTCACCGGCTTCCGCAATCCAGCGTGCCGCCGTCACAATGTCTTCGGCAGGTAGGCCTGTAATCTCGGCTACGGTTTCAGGCGCGTAATCCTCAAGAAACGCCTCCATGGCGTCCCATCCTGTGGTGGCGCGTGCGATGAAATCCCTGTCGATTGCGTCGTTTTTGACGAGCAGATGGAGCAGTCCATTGAGAAGGGCGAGGTCGGTGCCGGGACGAATGGGAAGATAAAGATCGGCTTTTTCTGCCGTAGCTGTCCGGCGCGGATCAACAACGATCAGTCTGGCGCCACTTCGTTTGCGATCCATCAGCCGCAGGAACAGGATGGGGTGACAGTCGGCCATGTTCGCGCCGATGACGAAGAACAGGTCGGTGCAGTCGAAATCCTCGTAGCTGCCCGGTGGCGCATCCGCTCCAAGCGAGAGTTTGTAGCCGGTTCCTGCTGCGGCCATGCAGAGCCGGGAATTGGACTCAATATGCTGGCTTCGGACAAACCCTTTGGCCAGCTTGTTAATCAGATACTGTGCTTCCAGAGACATCTGCCCCGAAACATAGAAAGCGATGGCGTCCGGACCATGCTCGTCGAGAATGCTCCGCAGGCGGTTTGCCGTGGTCTCGATGGCCTGCTGCATGGAAGCCGGGACGGCTGCTTCGTCGCGTCTGGAACGGACAAGAGCCTGATGCAGTCGCTGGTCGGAGAGGAGAGGTTTGTCGCAAGAGCTGCCTTTCGTGCAGAGACGGCCGCCATTCGCAGGGTGTGCGGTGTCACCGCGCACCTTGACGATACGGTCCTTTTCGACTTCCAGAATGACCCCGCACCCCACCCCGCAATAGGGGCAGACGGTGCGGATTTCCTCTCTCGCCATATCGGATCAGGCCGTTACGAGATCCAGCGCGCTCGTCTCGACTTTTGCCCTGATCTCGACCTTTCCGTTCTCCAGTCGGGCATCCCATGTCCGCAGCCGGACGGTGGGGTCTTCCAGACATTGTCCGTCTTCCAGCCGGAAATGCTGCTTGTAGAGAGGCGAGGCCACCACAAGCTGTCCTTTCAGATCCCCCATGATGCCGCGACCGATTACATTGGCGTTGGAAAATGGATCATGGTTGTCGATGGCATAAACGCGGGCGGAAGTGTTTTCCGTAGCGGGCATGTAGAACAGTGCAATCTGGCTTCCGTCATGCCAGGCGACGACGCCCGAGTTTTCCACGAGATCATCCTGTCCGCACAGGGCCGTCCAATGTGATGGACCTGCCGAGGAAACGGTTTCCGGCAGATTGTCAGCCGGACGGATCTGGTCACGCTCCGGCACTGTGCGAATATTCGGGTCGGGACGGCTGTCATTGACGAATGTGCGGAATCGCTTGAGCTTTTCACGATCCGTCAGGGCATCCCGCCATTCGCAATGATAGCGGTCGACGACCAGTTGCATCTGGCGTTCCAGTTCCTCGCAGATGCCAAGACTGTCGTTGATGATGACATCCTTGAGGTAATCCAGCCCGCCTTCGAGGTTCTCCCGCCAGACGGAGGTGCGCTGAAGCTTGTCGGCTGTGCGGATATAGAACATCAGGAAACGGTCTATGTATTTTACGAGAGTGTCCGCATCCAGATCCGTTGCGAACAGTTCCGCGTGGCGGGGCCGCATGCCACCATTGCCGCAGACATAAAGGTTCCAGCCGTTTTCCGTGGCGATCACACCCACATCCTTGCTCTGTGCTTCCGCACATTCACGAGTACAGCCGGACACGGCGAATTTGAGCTTGTGAGGAGAACGCAGGCCCTTGTAGCGGTTTTCCAGATCCAGCGCTTTGCTCACACTGTCCTGCACACCATAGCGACACCATGTGCTGCCGACACAGGATTTCACTGTTCGGGTGGATTTTCCGTAAGCGTGGCCGGTCTCGAAACCGGCGTCGAGCAGTTCGAGCCAGATATCGGGCAACTGCTCAAGCCGCGCGCCGAAAAGATCAATGCGCTGTCCGCCGGTGATCTTGGTGTAGAGGTCGTATTTCTTTGCGACCTGACCAAGAACGATCAGCTTTTCAGGCGTGATCTCGCCACCTGCGATGCGGGGAACGACGGAGTAGGTGCCGTTCTTCTGCATGTTGGCCATGAACGTGTCGTTCGTGTCCTGAAGCGGAATGTAGAGTGGGTCCGTAATGGGCTTGTTCCATGCGGAAGCCAAAATGGAACCGACGGCAGGCTTGCAGATATCGCAGCCGATTCCACCATTGCCATACTGCACCATGAGATCTTCAAATGTCTGGATGTCGTGAACACGGACCAGAGAGTAAAGTTCCTGTCGTGTATAGGAAAAGTGCTCACACAGGCTGCGGTCTACGGTGATGCCGCGTGATTCCAGTTCGGTCTCGAACACGCTTTTGAGAAGGCCCGCGCAACCGCCGCAGCCCGTGCTGGCCTTGGTGCACTGTTTCAGGGAGGAAAAGTCTGCGCAGCCGTCATCAATGGCGGTGCAGATCGCGCCCTTGGTGACGTTGTGGCATGAGCAGATCATGGCCGTATCCGGCAGCGCATCGGCCCCCAGCAGTTCCACGCCTTCGCCACGCGGCAGGATCAGCGCCGCAGGATCTGCGGGTGGCTTGATGCTGTTCTGCACATACTGAAGGATCGTGTCGTAATAGGCATTATCGCCCACCAGAACGGCCCCGAGCACCTGACTGCCATCTTCCGAAAGAACAAGACGACGATAGGAGCCGTCCACTTCCCCGATGAAGCGATAGCTGCGACTGCCCGGTGTCGCGCCATGTGCGTCACCAATGGAGCCGACATCCACACCCAGCAGCTTGAGCTTGGTGGACATGTCCGCACCGGAGAAGGCAGCTTCTTCACCCGCCAGCGTGGAAGCCACGGTACGCGCCATGGTGTAGCCCGGTGCAACAAGACCGAATACCTGTCCATTCCAGCAGGCACATTCTCCAATGGCGAAAATGGCCGGATCGGAGGTGCGGCATGTGTCATCAATGACGACGCCCCCACGTGCGCCTATGGCCAGACCGCAGTCACGGGCCAATCGGTCCTGTGGGCGGATACCGGCTGAAAACACCACCAGATCGGTTTCCAGAGAAGTGCCATCTGCAAAGACGAGACGATGTCGGTGGGTTTCACCAGCCACAATTTCCTGCGTGGCGTGTGCGGTCAGAACCCCAATCCCAAGAGCCTCGATCCGCTGTTTGAGGGCCGCTCCACCCTCATCATCAAGCTGCACCGGCATGAGACGGGGCGCGAATTCGACCACGGCTGTTGAAAGGCCAAGGCCAGCAAGGGCATTTGCCGCCTCCAGTCCCAGAAGGCCTCCGCCGATCACCACGCCATGTGTGGCACCTTCAGCGGCGGCGCGGATCATGTCGAGGTCATCCAGTGTGCGGTAGACCAGTCCTGCCGTGCCGGTATTACCGGGAACCGGCGGCACGAAAGGCGTGGAGCCGGTGGCGAGGATCAGGGTGTCGTAGGGCAGAGATCCTTCAGCGCTTTCCACGGTCTGCGCCGCACGATCGATGCCTGTGATCCGCACGCCACGATGCAGGGTAAGTTCATGCGCAGCATGAAAATCCTCGACGTGAAGCCGGAGCGCCAGTGCGTCCCTGCCGCTCATATACTCGGTGAGATGCACGCGGTCATAGGCGTCATGCAGTTCATCGCCGAAGATGTGGATCGCATGGGTTTCGTGCAGCCCGTGCATCACAAGCTGCTCGGCACAGTAATGACCGACCATGCCGTTGCCGATGATGATGATGTTGCCTGCCTTGGTCATGGTCGCGTCTCCTGTCGTGTACTGTCTCTGTGCGGGTCTCAGAACTTGAATTCCATGGTCTGCATGTAGAAGGCTCCGTCTCTGGCGCCCGCGTGATGCATTCCCTGTGAGGCGAGGAACCCGGCGATGTCATGGGTCCATGTCCAGTGAGGCGCAAAGTTCCATGCGACCTGCGTCTGTGGTGTGACGCCGAGGAAGCCGCCGGAAAGATTGTTGCGATAGCTATAAATTTTTCCGGTGCCATAGACGGCGTCCTGCGTGCTTTCACGCCAGAAGACCGGCACATGCAGTTTGAGATGCAGGTTCGCAAAGGGTGCCGCGGTGACGACAGGTCCGACCCCGATCAGGTTCTGGGAGGTGAGGGCGAGTGTCACATCGTTATAGTAAGGCAGCGGGAAATAGGGGGTGGCGAATGTGCCAACCGCGCCGTCCTTGCTGTGATAGGAACCGCCGGAAAACAGATCTGCCTGAAGAGCTATGGAAGGTTTCGCTTTCAGGCTTTTTGCCGTCCAGCCGAATGAGCCGTTGACGGCATACGCCCGGACGGGACGTGTTGCGCCCTGATTGGCGGCGGGACGGAATTCACCGCCCTGAAATACACCGGTCAGGCTGATGTCGAAGGGACCGACATTGCCCCAGAACCGTGCGCCCGCATTGTCACGACGGGTCGATCCGGCCTGTGTGCCGGTCATGGTCGGCAAAGCGGCAGGAGCGCCGTCGATGTGTAGATCCCGTACATCCGAGCGTTATAGTTTGTGCCGTCCGCAAAGACGTTCTGTGGCAGCTTGTTCGTCTGCATGAAATCAAAGATGTCCAGCCGGAAGGATTTCCAAACGGCATAGCCACGAAAGCCGTCCCATGTCTGCTGTACGTTGGTCAGATCGCGGGCGGACTGCATGGAAACGGGGGCGTCAAGAAACACCTGCCGCCCACCCATCACACCCATCTTCGCGCCGAGCAGGTTTCCCTTTACTTCGAGAATACCCTGCTGGAGATCAAGACGTTCACGCTGGTAGCCGGTCTGATAGCCATAATAGTTGGAGCCGCCGCCTACACCCCACAGGAATTCGGCATAGGCGCGGATATGTTCACCGATATGCAGATCGGCGCCGTACATATTGCGCAGAAGCACACGGCTGGCATTGGTTTTGCCTGCGGCCCCCATCATCGGCTGATTCTCGAAGATATAACGCAACCGCTCCTCTCCATTGATGGACAGCCAGATATCGCCCTTGTCCGTCAGGCGAATGTATTTCAGACGGTTGAACCAGTCATTTTTCCGTTTTTCAGGCGGTGTGTTGACGATATCGCTCCAGTCTTCCGCCCAGCGCGCCTGACCGAAACCGCCCACGGTTCCGAAACCCGCGGCTGCGCCCTTGCCAGTGTTGAAAACGCCCCAGTCAGGACTGTGCTGAGGGAGTTTTTTCGGAGCAGGCGGTGCTTTTCCCTGTTGGGAAGAAGGAAGATTATGATTGGTGGGAAGAGTGTCGGCCCATGCGGTCTGCGTCATGCACAGACCGGCGAGCAGGGCGGCTGGTCCTGCGCTGAAGCGAAACGGACGTGAGAGAAGCGTGCGAGGAGTCACTGTGCGCGTTCCTGCTGATGGGAGAGAAGAGGACGGTTACAGAGACGCCGAGGCGTTGGCGGCGGAAGGAAACACGTTCCGTTCGGTTTTCCAGCGTCTGCGGCAGAGGCTGACGCAGGCCAGTCCCAGCAGCGCTATGATCGCAAACCCCAGAAAGCCGGGGCCGTAAGAACCGGTCGCCTGTCGTGCGGCACCGAGTGATGACGCAAGGTAGAACCCGCCGACACCGCCGCTCATGCCCACAAGACCGGTGAGAATACCGACCTGCATTGGAAAGCGGGTTGGCACAAGCTGGAACACCGCGCCGTTTCCCAGTCCCAGCACCAGCATGCCGAGAAAGAAAGCGGGAAAGGCTAGCCAGATGGTCGGCAATCCGAACCCGATCACTGCAAAGATGACGGCGGCCAGTCCATACAGAATGGTCAGCGTGCGCTCGCCGCCAATGCGGTCAGCGATTGCGCCTCCCAGAGGCCGTACGAAAGAACCGACGAACACCACAAAAGCCGTGCAGGTTCCTGCAACAGCAGGAGATAGGCCATACTGATCATTGAAATAGATGGTGAGGAATGAGGCCAGTCCGACGAACCCGCCGAAGGTCACGCCGTAGAAGAACATCAGGGCCCAGCAGTCGCCGCTGCGGAGAACGGGGAGCCAGGTTTTGAAACCTCCGGCTGCACGGCGGTTGGGCGGTTCGCTGGCGAGGAACAGAAAGGCGATCAGCACGGCGAGCAGGGGCAGGGTAGCCAGCCCCAGCACATTCACCCAGCCATAAAGTGCTGCGAGACCCGGAGCGAAGAGAGAAGCAAGGGCCGTTCCCGAATTTCCGGCTCCAGCGATGCCGAGTGCAGTGCCCTGATACTGCGGTGGATACCACGCGGAGGCGAGGGGCAGCGCGACGGCAAAGGAAGCTCCCGCTACGCCCAACACCAGCGCCACGCCGAAGAGGGCGACATAACTGTGCGGCGCGATCAGCCATGTGAGGAACAGTCCGGCAATCACGAAAACCTGCGCGCCAATGGCGACACGGCGTGGTCCGAACACGTCAACCAGCGCACCGGCCAGCACACGCAGCAGCGCACCTGCCAGAACCGGGGTGGCTACCAGCAGCCCTTTCTGACCTGCATTAAGGTGCAGGTCATGGGAGATGGAGATCCCCAGCGGTCCAAGCAGAACCCAGACCATGAATGACACGTCGAAATAGAGGAATGCCGCGAGAAGGGTGCGCGGGTTTCCAGCCTTGAGAAATCCTTTGTCCACGTCATAACGTCCAGCATCTGCTGCAGGAAAACAGATGCGCCCTTGTCAGGCACAGAGACCGTCCTTGGTCATCCGGGTGTCATCGCTGGTTCAGTCATCCGCTCACTTTATCCACCGTCATTGATAGACATGTTAAGAGCTGATGTGTGGATGTTATGATGTCATGTGGAATGATACGTTGTCAAAACATTTTAGAGTCTGCTTCCTTGTGCGGAACCATTTCACGGAAACTTTCCGGTCTGTCGCACGGGACGGGAGATGAGGAATTTGACTGAAAAGGCAACGGAGTGAGTGTTTTATACGCCAGCTCTTTTTGTTTTCAGAAACGCCTGTTTTCGTTCTTCCTGTGCGTTTGCATTCAGAAGAAAATCAGAATTGGAGAGACGGAAGCAAAGCGGAAGATAACAGGCATCCTGTTGCAGGCAGAGTTGTGCGAGTGTTGCCGATTCCCATACTGTACAAAAGCGGATCGATAGGATTTTCTTATGTTTCCTGTAACAGAACGACACCATCTGTTTTAGGTTTTCGACTGGAAGTGAACTCCTGCACAATGCTGTTTTCCAGAAGAGGAAGATCACAGGCGACAATACCCTGAGGCGTGTTGTCAGTTAATTCCGGTGATAGTGGAGGCAGTTGGACTGTTGCGAGGAATATTTATTTCAGCGTGTCGTAACGCGTTGCGATGTCTCTGAACTGTTCAGTCTGTTGAAGAGTCGTTCGATTTCGTTTCTTTTTGTAGAGTGAAAAGCTGACTTTCCGTGAAGGGATGTCCACTGTAATCTGCCTTACATTGAGCAATGCGATGAGCGGATCAGCGTCATACGCCTTGTCAGTGATAAAGGCTTTTGGATCGACTTTATTCAGAAAAAGGAACGGTTTACCTAATGCCCGCTTTCTGTCCGGGCGTTAGGGACAGGGCGACCTCCTTTCCTGCAGCATCGATGATCGCATGGATTTTCGTGGTCACTCCGCCACTGGACTGGCCGATGGCCTGACCTGCCTCCCTTTTTTATGAGCACCGCGCGCTAACTGAGGATACGTTCTAGGTCAGGACCTATTGGTTAATTGAACTGAGCGAGACGTGGTGATTCAGAGGTTTGCCGATGGAGGTGAGGCTGTGAGTGACGTGTTTTTGCTGCCTAAGAACCAGATGAAGCGGATTGAGCCGTTTTTTCTTTTGTCACACGGAGTGCTACGCGTGGATGAAGCGTGTTCTGAGCGGGATTGTTTACGTGATCTGCAACTGTCTTTCAGTGGAAAGATGCTCCGAAAGCGTATGGTCCGCACAAGACTTTATATAACCGGTTTATCCGCTGGAGCCGGCTCGGTGTCTTTGACAGGATCTTTATTGCCCTGACGGAGAAGGCTGGCCGTTCGAAGCGTCTGATGATTGATGCGACACATCTGAAAGCGCACAGAACGTCGGCGTCCTTGCTCAAAAAGGGGCTTTCCTCGTCATATCGGACGAACAAAAGGCGGCCAGAACTCAAAGTTGCATGCCGTATGCGATGGTCAGGGTCGGCCTGTCCGCCTGCATCTGACATCAGGTCAGTGACTTCAAAGGGGCCGATATTCTGCTGGCAAATCTCCCCGACGAGGCAGAAGAAGTCATTGGGGACAGAGGCTATGACAGCAACAGGATCAGATTATCGCTTGCAGAACGCAATATCACAGCCTGTATTCCGCCCAGAAAGAACCGGAAATCAAAGCGGCTTTACAACTGGCATCTGTATAAAAAGCGCCACCTCATCGAAAACATATTCGCAAAGCTGAAAGACTGGCGACGTGTTGCGACCTGATACGACCGCTGCGCTCACACCTTCATGTCTGCAATCCATATCGCAGCAACCTTTATCTTCCATCTCAAAGAATGAAGCCTGAGATTTCGATGATCTATGTTCCGAAGTTGAATTATATGAGAAATCTGATGTTGTCTTATTTTCTGATTAAGTGATGAATTTTAAATAAATTCTCATGAAGGGCTCATTGTCTATAATGAAAATATACAGTTTATTTTATAATGAATAAGAGAAATAAATATTCGTAATTTATAGGATTTGCAGAATAGAATTCATACTAAATTTCGATTATCTTGTTTTGTGATAAAATGATTCCTGATAAGAGTAAAGCAAGATGAATAACAAAAAAGAGATTAAGTCTCTCACGGGAATCCGTGGAATAGCCGCATGTTGGATTGTTGCATATCATACATGGTTGTCTGGAAACCATCGCGTTTCCGGCTATATGGGAACACTGTTGCTTCATGGATATTTGGCTGTAGATCTTTTCTTTATTCTGAGTGGATTAGTGATGTCTATGTCATATGGGCATCTTTTTGAAAAACGATGGGGAGTATCAGACTATCTTAGTCTGATGATCAGGCGCATTGGTCGTTTATGGCCTCTTTATATTGTCACCTTAATCGTAACTGGAATTCTTACGTATTTTACCGAGGGAAAATCATTTCCATTTGTTGTATGGTTAGCAAATTTCATGATGATTCAGACATGGGGGATTGGAGAGTCAATCAACGGTGCCTCATGGTCTGTCAGTGTAGAATGGGCTGTGTACTTTATTTTCCCGTTTATTTTTTTTCCAGCATTGAAAATGCATAAGGTTATTCCATTTATATCGCTTTTTTTTATTGTATTAATAATTAAACTTGGAGAGAATAGTGGGATACAACGAAAAGGGCCACTTGATATATTTGATCCACACAGTGGTCTTCCTTTGATTCGTTGTTTCTCGGAATTCCTCCTTGGTATAATCTGCTATAGAATATCTTTCTTGGAGTTTGGATTTTTTCGTTCAAAGGTAATGTCTTTAATAATTCAATCTGTAACATTCGCCTCTCTTTTTGTTGTTGGAATGGATGTCATTTCCGTGTTTCTGTTTTCTGCATGTATCATTACATTAACAAACGAAAGAAATTACTTGTCTCGTGTTATGTCATGGACTCCTATTTATTATCTTGGCGTTTGGTCATATGCTATCTATCTCTGGCACCGATCATTCCTGTTTGTGATTGGAGATGTATGGAAAGGTCATCATACTATATTGAGGCCAATGATAGTTCTTATCATGTTGCTTGTTGTCTCATGTCTTTCATATTATTTTATTGAACGGCCATGGCAAAAAAGAATTAGACGCCTTGATCAGTTTTGTTCTCAGAAACCATATCAGGATATTAAAGTGTTAGGGCGTGTCATCAGTTAATCCCGATAATAGCAGCGACGAGTTGGACTGCTGTGAGGAAGGTTAATGTCATCTCGTTGTGGCGTGTTGCAATGCCTCTGAACCCTTCAGTTTGGGGAAGAGCCATTCAATGATGTTTCTTTGTTTATAAGGAGAGAACGGGATTTTGCGGGGATTTCGTCAGTTTCTTCTTGAAGGAATAACCGGTGTGCTCTGCCACTCTTCGAGTTTTCAATGAACGGATCGGCATCATAAGCCTTGTAGGCGATGAAAACCTCAGGATCGACTTCATCGAGCAGTGACTCTGCTTCAGTGATGTCGATCCTTTATCCGGGCGTCAGGGAAAGCGATACAGCCTTTCCTTCAGCATCGACAATGGCGTGGATCTTCGTGGTCAGTCCGCCACGGGATCGCTCGATGGCCTGATCCGTGCCCCATTTTTGAGGCCTCCCGCGCTGAGTTGGTGTGTATGAACAATCGTGCTATCAATCATCATGTATGTATTGTCGAGATGGGCACCCAGATGCCGGAAAATCCGCGCATGCAACAGTAATAAAATCAGACAATATCTCGCCGAACGTAATATCCACGGTCTGGATTCGTCAAAAGAAGAACCGGAAATCAAAGCCACCTGACAGCTGGCATTTGTATAAAAAATGTTATCTGATTGAAAAGATGTTCGCAAAGCAGCAAGAGCCGGTGCCGAATATCTACCAGATACGACCGCTGCGTTTATACATTCATGTCCGCGATCCATATCGCGGCAAGTTTTATCTTCTATCTCAAAGAATGAGGCATGAACCTAGATTTCCGTGTCACCCAAAAAATAGGGTTAGTATCCATCACCCCACTGTGTGACAATAGACTGCCTGTCACGCTAGGTTTTTGAGCGAGGAGTCATAAGAGTTTCCAATAACCAAAGCTCCATGAGGAGCTCACGGAACTGCTGTTCTACGTCTGGTAGCTCATTCAGAACTGGATCATCTGATCAAGAAATGCCCGGGCGCGTTCTGTGCGTGGCGCGGTGAAAAACTCCTGTGGAGGGGCAACTTCGAGAATGCTGCCCTTGTCCATAAACACGATCCGATCCGCAATGCGGCGGGCAAAACCCATTTCATGTGTTACGCAGATCGTTGTGATCTGCTGGGCAGCAAGATCCTCCATGATGGTGACAACTCCGGAAATGGCCTCAGGATCGAGAGCAGCAGTTGGTTCATCAAAGAGAATAATCTCGGGGTTCATGCTCAGCGCACGGGCGATAGCGACACGTTGCTGCTGTCCACCGGAAAGCTGGATTGGATATTTCCCCGCCTGCTCGCCAATACCGACCTGTGCCAGATAACGCCGTGCGTCTTCCTCCGCCTGTTCCCGTGGGGTGCCTCGAACCAGACGGGGCGCGAGAGTACAGTTATCGAGAACAGTCAGATGAGGAAAGAGATTATAGTTCTGGAAAACCATGCCCACGCGACCACGTAGGGTAGCAAGGTCGGTTCTGTTGTCGATGACCTGTCCGTCGATCATCAACGTTCCGCTGTCATGTGGTTCAATGCGGTTGAAGCATCGGATGAAAGTCGATTTTCCAGAACCTGAAGGGCCAAGAACAACAATCTTCTCGCCCTTGTCGATATCGAGACTCAGACGGTCAAGTGCAAGAAACTCACCGTAAAACTTGCTGAGATTGCGAATGGAGATCCGGATATCCGGGTTGGGTGCGGTGTCACTGACCATGGCCGGTCGCCTTGTTGCGGTCTGCCCAGGAGAAACGACGTTCAATCCGCTTCTGCAGGAAAAGGAAGAAGAAC
The DNA here is from genome assembly GCF_002409645.1 of Acetobacter sp. UBA5411. Classification (GTDB taxonomy): domain Bacteria; phylum Pseudomonadota; class Alphaproteobacteria; order Acetobacterales; family Acetobacteraceae; genus Acetobacter. The sequence continues at coordinate 59,297 of NZ_DHNR01000006.1, read as the reverse complement.
ACCATCGCCAGATAATAGACGAGGGCTGCTGAATAATACTCGGTGAACTCGAATGTGCGCGCCACCTGAATCTGTGTCACGGCCAGCAGTTCCTGCAACGAGATCACCGAAGCAAG
>NZ_DHNR01000006.1:37915-59004 GCF_002409645.1 Acetobacter sp. UBA5411 | reverse complement strand
CGGAGCGCCTGCGGGAAGATGACATAGCGATAGATCTGTGAACGTTTCATGCCCAGCGCGTCGGCTGCGACCAACTGTCCCTGATCAACTGCGCGCAAGGCGGCGCGATTGATCTCCACCTGATAGGCGGATTCATTGATCGATAGGGACAGCCATGTTGCCAGAAACGGTGTGAACCAGCTTTCACGAAAGATCGGGAAGAACTGGGGCAAGGCGTTCCAGATGAACAGGAGCTGCAAAAGTGTCGGCGCTCCACGAAAGACTGCGACATAGGCCGAAAGCAGCATCTGTAATGGTGAGCGGGGACCATTGAGTTTCAACGCCACAGGAATGGAGATGGCGATGGCGGTCAGGTGGGACAGCACTGCAACAATCAGAGTCAGAGCCGCGCCTTTTACAAAAGCCATGGATGTCAGGGCGGAGAAAAAGACTTCAAGATTGAATGCGGAAGGGGCCGCTTTCTCGGTAAAAGCCTGTTCCTGTGCGTTGGAAATGTTCCATTTCCGGCTCAGATTTTCCAGAACGCCCTGTTGTTTCAGCGTTGCGACTGTTTGTGACAGGACTTCCTTGTTGTGAGGATCTTTACTGATATAGGCACCGAACTCCCGAAAGTCGGGATTATCAGGTTTCAGAATGATCGTGACTTTTCCGCCCAGCTGTTTCTGGCGGTAATAAACTTCGACATCCTGAGTGATCAGCGCATGCGCACGGCCAAGGAGGACCTGCTGTACGACCTGATCCTCGGCCGGATACTGTTGAAGGCCGATTGGCTTACGTCCCGATTGTATCAGCTTCTGGTTGGTCTTTTCCACAAGAGTTGCGTAGCTGGTGCCGGACTGCACAGCGACGTTCAGTCCGGAAAGATCGTCCAGTGACGTGATGCGTGGGGTGCCGGAGCGGGCAATGACCACAATGGATGAGTCCAGATAGGCCACAGCATCGTAATTTTTTTCGCGGCCTGCCTGCTTCATGATGCCGCTGACCACCATGTCGCATCGGTGGGACGACAGGCCGGGTAGCATGCCCTCAAAGTCCATTGTCAGAATGGTCGGTTCGACATGCCATATGCGACCGAGTTCGCGAGCAAGATCAATGTCAAATCCCGCAACATCGCGCGTATCCTGCCCATTCACGAAGGTCATTGGAGGAAGCGTGGGATCTGTGCAGACAGTAAAGTGACCTGCTGCTGCAAAAGATGGGACGTTCGTATCCTGGGCATATCCTGCTGGAGCAAGCCCGCACATCGCCACAAACAGACCTGTCGTGGCGATCAGACGTAATGCTGACCGGTGTATGAAAGAGCGGATTTTCACCGGCTGACCTCATTGAGAACGGAGCGGAAGGCGGCAGTCATCGGCTCGCTGTCCTGCGAAGGGCGGGCGAGAAGATAAAAGCTGTTGGTCAGGGCGAGACCGTCAAACCCAATCCGGCGCAGACGGCCTTCCTCTACCATCGGTTCAGCGAACAGATCGGGAAGAAAACCGATGTAAACGCCAGAAAGAATCAGAAGAGTGCGGGAGTCGATGTTGTCTGCAGCGGCGGAAAAGTTCATCTCGCTGCGTAGTTCATCCCAGCGCGGGGAGGTCGTGGCGTCCGAAACCTCGATCATGCGGGCTGCCGTCAGATGGGCCCGCGTGATTTCCTCATCGGTCATGGAGAAGAAAGGATGCCGCTGCCCGCAATAAAGGGACGCGGTTTCCTGAAACAACGGGGTTGTCTGCATTTCCGGTCGCTGATGCGGATAGAGCGTAATGCCCATCGTCGCCGACCCGTTGATTACGGCGAATTCTACTTCGCGCGGTGTGGCCGAGCGTACGTCCATGTAAATGTCGGGATAATGAACGGTAAATCGCTCTATGGCCCTGACGAGGACTGTCTCACCGTGGATCTGGATTGTATCGGGGAGATAGAGCCGGAATCGTCCGGAAAGGATACCGCTCGCCTCGTTGAGACGCTTCTGAAAACTGTCAATGTCATCAAAAAGTTTTCTGGTGGCATCCAGAACGCTTTCCCCCGAAGGAGTCAGGGCGAACCCGCTGCGACCACGATGACAGAGGGTCGTGTTCAGTCTTTTTTCAAGCGAAGAAATGTCGATGCTGACCGCAGATTTGCTTTTGCCGAGCGCCACTTCCGCCGCAGCGAACCCACCATGCTCCGCAACGGCGGCGAAGACCCGCAGAAGTCGCAGATCGACTTCTGCGATCCGGCCCTGAAAGCCGGTGGTGCGGTTGGGGAAACTGGACGGCATGCGGCTCAGAGCGGTCTCCATTGTCGGTTGCATCTCATGTCGTTCCGAAAGTTAAACAAAATCCGGGAGGTGGCGTCAACTGCTTTCGAAAGACTTTACTTTTGCGATTGCTAAACCGAATGCACGGCATAAGCCTGATCAACACGGTGGTTCAGGTCGCCACTTAAGAGAATGACAAAGTCATATTGCGCTGTATGAAAATGCAGATCATGGTCGTTCTGCTGTATGTTGCGATATCAGAATGAGCGACACGCTACGGGAGAAAGGGATGACAAGACTCGCTGTCAGCGCGGATGGACCAGACGCCTGGGAAAGCTGGCGGGATGCTTTCGCCCGTGTTGCCCCGGACCTCCCCACCATTTCCTGGTTTGACCCGACATTTGATCCAGCCGACGCCAGTTATGTTCTCGTTTGGGAGCCGCCTGCGGGCGAAATGATGCGCATGGCCTCCATGCGGGCCATCCTGAGCACAGGGGCGGGGGTCAATCATCTGGTCAATCGACCTGATTTCCCGGCGGATGTGCCGCTGGTGCGCATGGGTGGCGATCAGACTGCCGTTCTCATGGCGGATTATGTGATGTGGGCGGCAATCGGGCTTTTGCGGGATGCGAAAAGCTGGACCCGTCAGCAGGAACAGCATGTCTGGCATCGCCTCCCTGTGTTTCGCAATAGTGCGGAAACGCGGATTGGAATCCTCGGATTTGGCAATCTCGGTGCGGCAGTTGCGCGTCGTCTTGCCGCAGCAGGTTTTATTGTTTCCGCCTGGTGCCGCAGTCCCCGTGAAGAAAAGCAGATCCCACTGTTTTTCGGCGAGGAAGGACTGTCCGAGTTTCTCCCGACCGTCGATATTCTGGTCAATCTTTTGCCCAGTACGCCGCAGACACGACACATCATTGACGCGGATTTCCTCTCACGCCTGAAGCCGGGCACGGGTTTCATCAATGTGGGGCGCGGGGATCATGTGGTGGAAGAAGATCTTCTGGCGGCGCTATCGTCAGGACAGCTGGATGGTGCCGTGCTGGATGTCGTGGCGACAGAGCCTCTGCCTGCCGGGTCGCCGTTGTGGGATCATCCGCGTATCACTCTGACGCCGCACATGGCGTCAGAAGCTTCGCGTGACGCACAGGCAGCCTATGTGGCGCATGCCATTGCGGAACTGGAAGAAGGACGGACGCCGCCGCTCCTGTATCGTCCGGAACGCGGATACTGAGCTGCGTCAGACAATCATTGCTGTGTGAGTAAGGATAAGGAAACATGCAGACATCTCCTACTGCGTCGTCAGCGCAGGACGAACAGACACTCCGTGAAGATCTGGCCGCAGCCTATCGTCTGCTGGCGATGTTCGACATGACGGATCTTGTCTACACGCACCTTTCTGTGCGTCTGCCGGGCGAGGATCACCGTTTTCTCGTCAATCCTTACGGGCTTCTGTTTGAGGAAATCACGGCCAGTTCTCTGGTTGTGGTCGATGCGGAAGGACATCCGAAACAGGCGACAAGCTGGCCCGTTAATCCGGCCGGATTCGTCATTCATTCCGCCGTTCATCGCGCCCGGCCGGATGCGGCCTGCGTCATGCACACGCACACGCTTGCGGGCATGACGATCGCTGCCCAGACCACGGGTATTCTGCCGGTCAATCAGATGAGCATGGAATTCTACGGTCGTGTCGGTTTCCACGGTTATGAAGGAATCGCTGCTGACGACAATCTCAGCGAACGCGAACGGCTCGTCCGCGATCTTGGTGACAATATCGGCCTGATTCTGCAGAACCACGGATTGCTGACGGTTGGTTCGACGGTGGCGCAGACATTTTACCGAACTTGGTATCTTGAGCAGGCCTGTCGCATTCAGGTTGCCGTGCAATCGACCGGTGTGCCGCCCGCTCTACCTCCTGAAAGCTACGTCCTGCGTGCGCGGGAACAGTTTGAAAAAGATGAGGATCAGGGCGGTCTTCCCTGGGCAGCGCTAAAGCGCAAGCTCGACCGCGAACAGCCCGACTATCGGAACTGATTTTTACAACCCGGATACACTGTCATCCGGGTTTCTGTTTCCAGAAGCATGTTGTGAAACAGGACCTGTCGTATTTCAGAAAGAATTTGTGACACTAAAGTGAGCTTTTGGAGCTTCTTAACGAAACCGTATCGGTTATTGTTGTTTAATCGAAACAAGTAAGCAGATAGCCAAGGGCATCCGATGAGAGTTGTGTTCCGTTCCCGTCCCCCTCGCCACGCCCTTTTCACCGCTTCCCTGCTCTGTGCAGCCAGTCCAATCGCTACGGCAGTCGCTGCGACTGGTCAGGGCAAGGATCCTGCGCACCGGGCAGCAGCCCATTCCGCACAGCCCGCCAAAAAAGCTCCAAGAACGCGGGTTGCAGCGAAAGCTGATCCGGAAGCCATCACCGTCACCAGTTCCCGTACGCGCCGTTTCCATCAGATGGCCAATACCGTGAATACGCTGAGCGGTCGTCAGCTTGAGCAGTTTCATATTGTCAGCCCGAAGGAAATTGCAGCGTTCGTGCCCGGTGTGACGGCCGTGAACGCCGTTTCCGGCAGCACGCCGATCTTCTCGATCCGTGGTATCGGTCTCGATGATTATATTGGCACCAATATGGGCGGCATCGGGATCTATCAGGACGGTGTTTTTGCGCCTTATCCCGTTCTCTATAACGGTCAGATGTATGACGTTCAGACTGTCAGTGTCGAAAAAGGACCGCAGGGTTTCGAATATGGCCGCAGCACGACAGGTGGTTCCATCAATGTGGAATCTGTAAAGCCATCAAGCAAGTTCGGTGGTTTTCTTAACTGGGGCTACAGCAGCTACAACACCAATACCGGCAAGGGTGCGATCAACGTTCCCATTACGGATCATATCTTCAACCGTTTTTCTTTCAGCTATATCAAGGGTGATGGCTGGCAGCATGACGTCAATACCCACAAGCTGTACGGGGCGCAGGATATCCTCGGTCTGCGTAACCAGACCCGCTTTGATCTTGATGACCGCTCATCCCTCCTGCTGAACATTCACTATACCCGTGACCGTGGTACACCAATGTCGCCACAGGACACCAACGTAGACCAGATGAACAATGTGCCTGTCGGCACTTATGGTGTTGGTCCGAACGCCAAGAACAATGCGGTGAATGTCGGGTCAAACCGTGCTTCCCGTGATGAGAATGGCGGCGGCGTCGGGCTCAACTTCACACGCCGGTTCGACTGGGGCACGTTCACGTCAGCCACCGGCATCGATTTCTATCGTCGTAGCAATTATGACAACTACGATGGTGAATCCGTGAATGTTGGCGATTACCACTGGAACGATACCTATATCGTCCAGTAGCATGACATGCATCTGCGCACGACGATCGCCAATCGTCTGCATCTGACCGTCGGTGTGTATGAATCATACGACAAGATCAACGGTGCTTACACCAGCTATCGTTCCTTCCTGCTGGGTGGTCCTGACGGAAATCTGACAGATCATTTCGTGCAGCAGAATCTGTCGACGGGCCTTTATGTCAACACCGTCACCAATATCGTCAAAGGTCTGGACTTTATCGCTGGAGGCCGTTTGTCCTATGACGAGCGTGGTTTCCACGGCGGCACCCATGATGATGGCGGTCTCCTGACGGGTGTCCCCGGCTCTTCGCTCAGCTACCTGAACAGCAATCACACCTATGAGCGCTGGACTGGAAAAGTTGGCCTGCGGTATACGATCGTACCGGGCACGTTCGTCTATGGTACGATCTCAAACGGCTACAAGGCGGGCTCCTACTTCGCTGGACCGGTCAGCTCTCCTAGTGCGCTGGATTACGTTCGTCCCGAGAACCTGATCGCCTATGAAGTGGGCGCCAAGACCAGCCTGTTCCATGACAAGTTCATTCTGGAAGGTTCTCTATTCGACTACGAATATCACAACCGTCAGACGCTGTTCGTTGCTGAGATGCCGGGCAATATCACATCGCTCAGCCTTGGCCCGATCCCCCGGGCAAGAACGCGTGGTGGTGAACTGAGTGGCACACTCCATAACTTGGTTCCGAACCTCGATCTGAACGGTTCGTTTGCCTATCTTGACGGACGCTCGATTTCTTCAGTCACCAATATCGGAGGTCTGCCGCTTCTCTCGAACGTGGATGCACATTCGGCCCTGCCGTTTGCGCCCCGCTTCTCGTGGAGCGCCTACGCCCGGTACGGTATTGACCTGATCCATAATTATCGTGCGACTGTTCAGGTTAACTACACCTGGAAAGACAACATGCTTGTCGCTCTTGGTGATCCGAATGGTCAGACCAGCAAGATCAGTTCGATGGGCATGCGGCTTGAGGTCGGCCCGAAGACCGGAAAATGGACGGCTGCTGTCTATGTCGACAACATGCTGAACAAACACGGCAACACCTACTCCTACACGGGAAGCGACAACAGCCGCGTGCAGTATCTCCAGACACCACGCTGGGTCGGCTGTGACCTGCGTTACAACTTCTGAAGCCTGCTTTATGAAACTGGAACTGTTCAGAACACTCTGGGGCGATATGCGGGACTGGGATGACATCATCCCGGAAACGCGAGAGGCCGGGTTTGTCGGTCTGGAGGCGCGCATCCCCCAGACCGCCGTGGAAGCTGCGGAAAAGGCTGCTGTCCTGCAAGGGGAGGGAGTGCCTTACATCGCCATCGCCATGACCGGCGGCGGTGTTATCCCACGACAGTCTGCAACAGTTTCAGATCATCTCGATGACTTTCGGGGATGCCTTGATAGAGCGGCCATCATGGCACCACGCTTTATCAATGTGCTAGGTGGCAATGACCGCTGGTGCGCCAGCCAGCAGGCCGAGTTCATCAACAAGGCTCATGAACTGGGAAAAGAAGCGGGATTTACCTGCTCTTTTGAAACGCATCGTGCGCGCATCCTGTCCTCGCCATGGATGACGCTTGAAGTGCTGCGTCAGTGTCCTGATGCGGTCTTCACTGCCGACATTAGTCACTGGGTTGTCGTGTGTGAACGGTTGCTTGACGATCCATGCGATGACTTCACACCTTTTATCGAACGGGTCCATCATCTTCAGGCCCGTGTCGGTTATGATCAGGGACCGCAGGTCACGCATCCCGGCGCCCCCGAATATGCCGCTGCGCTCTCGTTCCATCAGAAATTCTGGCAGTCTGTCTGGGACTCACAGAAGAGGCGTGGCTACACCATGACCACCATGACGCCCGAATTCGGGCCGGATGGGTATCTTCATACATTGCCCTTTACCAACGCCCCCGTGGCGGATCTCTGGGACCTCAATCGCTGGATCGGCGCTGAGCAGATGCGTCGGTTCGCCCTCTGGACAAGCTGAGACTGATAAATCATGACGGCCACAGAAACATTCACATCCATTCCGTGCGTCAACATCGCCGGACTGTATTCCGACAATCTGGCGGATCGTGAAGCGGTCGCCAGCGAGCTTGGCGACGCCGCCCGCAAGGTCGGGTTTCTCTATATCGAAGGCCATAAGGTCAGTGACGACCTGATTGCCGGTGTCCGGGCGGCGGCAAAGGATTTCTTCTCCGAACCCTTCGACGAGAAGATGAAATATTATATCGGCACCTCCGCCACGCATAAGGGCTTCGTCCCGGAAGGCGAGGAGATGTATGGCGGCGATCGTCCTGACCACAAGGAAGCCTTCGACATCGGTTACGAGGTGCCGGCGGACAATCCTTTGGTCAAGGCTGGAACGCCGCTGCTGGGTCCAAACAACTGGCCGACGATCCCGCATTTTCGCGAACGTGCAGAAGCCTATTACCGTGCGGTGTTTGATCTCGGTCGGACCCTGTTTCGCGGTTTCGCGCTGGCGCTTGGCCTGCCGGAAGATGCGTTTGACGATAAGGCCAATTTCCCACCGTCCAAATTGCGCATGATCCATTATCCCTATGATGGAGACGCTCAGGACGCTCCGGGTATCGGCGCGCATACGGATTATGAGTGCTTCACCATCCTTCTTGCTGACGCACCCGGTCTGGAAGTCATGAACGGCAACGGCGACTGGATCGATGCACCGCCCATTCCCGGCGCTTTCGTCGTCAATATCGGTGACATGCTGGAAGTGATGACGGCGGGTGAATTTGTTGCCACAGCGCACCGCGTTCGCAAAGTCAGTGAAGAGCGTTACTCCTTTCCGCTTTTCTATGCGTGCGATTATCACACCGAGATCAAGCCGCTTGCCGCGTTCGACAAGGAAGGGGCGTCTTACGAGGCGATGATGATCGGTGATCATATGTGGGCGCAGGCGCTTCAGACTTACCGTTATCTCGTTGAGAAAGTAGAGCGCGGTGAACTGAAACGGCCTGAAGGCACCCGTAAAACAGCGACATTCGGTCATTTCAAGCGGGTGAAAGCGTAAGAACTGCTTTCGCTGTGTATTACAGGAGGAGGCTTCTTTTTGTAAAGAAGACCTCGCCCGTTTTGAAAATATTCTTATATTATAATTATATTTTGAAATTATTCTAAGAAGAAGTCGGGTCTTTCATCAGGGATTTTTGTTTGCTTATGGCATCATCGGCAATACGCCCATCCAGTTTCTTATTCTTCTTTAATGGTAATGAATGCACGTGTAGTAATCATGCATCTGTTGTGTTTCTCTCGTCTGGAGAAGATGTAGAATTATCTGACGTGCTTGTGATGATGATAATGAAGATGTGAGCACACAAATTTATTATTCCACATAACGGGGCCGTTACTGGCCATATCTCTCGGAATTTTACAGGATTTACTCAATCCTCAATCAAATCCGGAGAGATGTTATGAAGCGTTATCTCGCCGCTCTATGTGTCATGACCTGCATGACGGGTGCAGCTTTTGCTGACAGTCAGACCACACGCTCCGACCGGCCCCGCGTTACCATTCAGCACGTATCAAGCCAGAGCGATGTGTCCCGGACTGTTGCGCAGGCCAGTAACAACCAGTCATGTGTAAAGGTGTGGGTGAACCAGCAGACGCATGTCTATCACATGCCGGGCAGCTTCTGGTACGGCGCGACCCCGAACGGACGCTATATGTGCGTGCAGCAGGCCGTTGCGGGCGGCAATACACGGGCGTTTTTCTGAGCCGCACGGTCTGGTTCTGAAGATGCGGCCTTATCCTTCACCATGCCTCACACGAGCGTGACACCAAAAAGTCCTGTTCATACGCCACCTGTATGACGCCTATCGCAAATGTGAGTGAAAATGCACTCTTCGACCGTTGGGCGTCATCGGTGGTCGTGTTAGGCAAAAATCATGTTCAGTGCCGGAAAATGGCATGAAATATGACGATTATCGAAGGAAATCCACGTCCTATGGCGAAAATAAAGGTCAAGAATCCGGTCGTTGAACTCGATGGCGACGAGATGACCCGCATCATCTGGCACTTCATCAAGGAGCGTCTGATTCTGCCTTATCTCGACATTGACCTGAAATATTACGATCTTGGGATCGAAAATCGCGACAAGACGGATGACAAGGTCACGGTTGAGGCTGCCGAGGCCATCAAGAAATATCGTGTCGGCGTCAAATGCGCCACCATCACGCCCGATGAAGCGCGTGTCGAAGAGTTTGGTCTCAAGAAGATGTGGCGTTCTCCGAACGGCACAATCCGCAACATTCTTGACGGCACCATCTTCCGTGAGCCGATCATCTGCTCGAATGTGCCGCGTCTGGTGCCGCACTGGAGCAAGCCGATCGTCATTGGCCGTCATGCGTATGGTGATATCTACCGCGCTGCTGAGACCAAGATCCCCGGTCCCGGCAAGGTGACGCTAAACTATGTGCCTGCGGATGGTGGAGAACCGCTTGAACTTGAAGTGCATGACTTCAAGGGACCGGGTGTGGCGCTGGGCATGCACAATACCCGCGCTTCAATCGAAGGCTTTGCCCGGGCATCGCTGAGCTATGGCCGTGACCGCAAGTTCCCGGTCTATCTCTCGACCAAGAACACGATCCTCAAGGCCTATGACGGCATGTTCAAGGACGTGTTTCAGGAGATCTACGACAAGGAATTCAAGGCTGATTTCGAAAAGCTGGGTATCACATACGAGCACCGTCTGATCGACGACATGGTGGCCTCTGCCCTGAAGTGGGAAGGCGGTTATGTCTGGGCCTGCAAAAACTATGACGGCGATGTGGAAAGCGACATCGTGGCGCAGGGCTTCGGCAGTCTCGGTCTGATGACGTCCGTTCTGCTCGATCCGACCGGCACCGTCGTTGAGTCGGAAGCGGCGCACGGCACGGTGACACGTCACTACCGTGAGCACCAGAAGGGTCGTCCAACGAGCACAAACCCGATTGCGTCGATCTATGCGTGGACGCGTGGTCTTGCCTATCGCGGCCGTTTTGATGACACACCGGATGTGGTGGCGTTCGCGGAGACGCTTGAGCGCGTCTGTGTCGAGGCAGTCGAAGCGGGTGAGATGACCAAAGATCTGGCGCTGCTGGTCGGCAAAGGCACGAAATGGCTCGATACGCAGCCGTTCCTCGATGCGATCGACACACGCCTTCAGAAGGCTCTGAAAGCAGCATAAGCCTCTGCTAACGGTTGGTTAGGGAAAACGCTGCATTCTGCTGGGATGCGGCGTTTTCTTTTTCTTGCCATCGGGTGTGTGTCAGTTCCAGTTTCGGACGCATGGGCTGAGACCCCGCTTCCGGCCATGTCATGGGCTGCACATCCGCCTCTTGAGCAGGGTGGCGCCAATGTCCAGTCATTCTGGTCGGCAGCACGCACACCATCACCATTTGCCGCATCTGGTGGAAGTGGGGCAGTTACTGGTGCACCCACACCGGGACAGACGGCGTTGGCGATGGGCATCCAGCCGTCGTTGCAAACTACTGGAAACATTGCCCCCGGAGATGCTCGTCTGTGCACAAACGCCATTCTGATGGCGGAACGCAGCACCCGCATTCCGGACCAGTTTCTTGTCGCCATGGCGCGTGTCGAGAGTGGCCGTCATATCAATGGCGAGATTGTTCCTTGGCCATGGACGGTCAATGCGCAGGGCAAGGGCTATGTCTATGACAACAAGCGTCAGGCGATAGAGGCAGTCCGCGCTTTTCAGGCGCAGGGCATCCGCTCGATTGATGTTGGCTGCATGCAGGTGAATCTCCAGCAGCATGCGGATGCTTTCCCTTCACTGGAGGCAGCGTTCGATCCATCCACAAATGCCATGTTTGCGGCACGTTTTCTGACCGATCTTTTCAGTCGAACGGGAAGCTGGCCCAGAGCTGCTGCGGCCTATCATTCCTTCACGCCCAATATCGGGTCCGCCTATCAGTGGAAAGTGCTGGAATCCTGGGCGATGCCATCCGGTGCCGGTTCGTCGCATTCTGCGTCCCCAGTCGCGATGACACCCCACCACACGGCACCTCTGGCTCCGTCCACGCAACCGACTACGCCCTATGTCACTGCCCGGGGAGCCGCAGCCACCATGGCGTCCATGGGCGGCGGCGGCAATGCGACAGCCCCCGTCTCTTCCGCAGGGCCGGCCGGAGGCTATGCAGCTCCAGCCTCCCGTCCTGCTTTCCTTGGCGGAGAAGGTGGGGGGCGTTCACTGGCATCCTATCGGGCGAACCCCGTGCATATGGTGCGGCAGGCCATGATCCTGCCACCAAGATTCTGACCGAGCCAGCAAAGATAACTCATCCGTAAGGAAGTTTTTCTTTCTTTGAGGCGACCATCACGTCCATCCTGCGTTAGGCATCAGAAGGCGGAAAAGCGGCCCTTCTGCAAGAGCTGATACATTTTTCCTTTGCTGCTGTCCTGCCAGACACAGAATGGAGTGTGTTTTCATGGATGCCCAGCCTACTGGTTCTGCCGATCATACTGATACTTCTGTGGACGAACAGGTCGATACCGGACTTCTCTCTGATGATCTGAGCTCGATGGCCAGCGCGATCCTGTCGAGCCGACGGCTACATTGCCTGAAAAATGGTGATCTTTTCGGCGTTTTTGATCAGACAGGAGATATCCTCTGGGGGCAGGATATTGCCGACGGCCTGTACTACCGTGACACGCGCTATCTATCCGGCCTGACATTCCGGCTGGAAGATCAGAGACCAATCCTTCTGTCATCTGTTGTTCGCGAAAACAACATTATGATGTCAGTGAATTTGACGAATGAGAATCTGTCACTGCGTAATGGCTCGCGTCTTGCGCATGATCTGCTTCACGTGCTGCGTTCGCGCTTTCTGTGGAACGGTGCGTGTTACGAGCGGATCGAAATACGCAATTTCGATATAAGCCCTCATGAAATCGTCTGTGATATGCGGTTCTTTGCCGATTTCGCGGATCTTTTCGAAGCGCGAGGCATGAAGCGTCCCAGACGGGGCGAGACCCTAGAGCCCGTCATAGAAGACGATACGGTCACGCTCTCCTATAAAGGGCTGGATGACCGCACGCGGACGACACGTTTGCGGTTCTGTCCTAAACCGAAAACATTATCGACAGATCGGGCGACATTCGGGTTTTCCATCAAGCCTGGAGAAAAGGTGCTAATCCATCTGGAGGTTCAGTGTGATCCTTCGGAAAGGCAGCAGAGCACTGAACCGCCTCCGCGCGCCTTTCTGTTTGCTGCCGTTGCGGCCAGACGGGCGCTGAGAAATTCATCTTCCCGTGCATCCGCCATTGCCACGTCGAACGAAGCATTCAATGAGGCGATCCGGCGGTCCATCTGCGACATCTACATGCTGTTGACGGAGAAAAAGACCGGGCCTTATCCTTACGCTGGTATTCCTTGGTACAGCACGGTTTTCGGTCGGGACGCACTGATCACGGCGCTACAGACCTTGTGGCTCGATCCTCTGATTGCGAAGGGCGTGCTCCAGTATCTCGCCGTCAATCAGGCGGATCATGAAGACCCGCTGGCGGATGCTGAACCGGGCAAGATTCTGCATGAGGTGCGTCTGGGTGAAATGGCTGAGCTCAGGGAAGTGCCATTCAGGCGCTACTATGGTTCGATTGATTCCACACCGCTGTTTGTCATGCTGGCCGGTGCCTATCTCGACCGAACGGGAGATGTCGGAACGCTCAGCCATCTCTGGCCGCATATTACGCGGGCCATCGACTGGATAGAGCGATTTGGTGACCGTGATGGTGACGGCTTTGTGGAATATGGTCGTAAAAACAAGGACGGACTGGCCAATCAGGGATGGAAAGATAGCCACGACAGTATCTTTCATGCCGACGGCACTCTGGCCGAAGGACCGATCGCACTATGTGAAGTGCAGGCTTATGTTTATGCAGCGAGACGTGCTGCGGCGGTGATCGGGCGCAGGCTGGGACAGACTGCCTATGCGGCCCATCAGGATACGAGAGCGGACGCTCTGAGAGTCTCGTTCAATCTGAAGTTCTGGAACGATGACATCGGCACATACGTCATCGCCCTTGATGGGAAAAAGAAGCAGTGCGTCGTGCGGTCTTCAAACGCAGGACATGTGTTGCTGACCGATATGGTGCCGGGTGAGCGGCTGGATAAGGTTGTGCAGAACCTGATGAATCGGAAATCGTTCTCGGGTTGGGGCATCAGAACCATCCCTGAGGGAGAGGCCCGGTATAATCCCATGGCCTATCATAATGGTTCTGTCTGGCCGCATGACAATGCGCTGATCGCCATGGGGTTTGTGAAGCATGGCCTTAGAAAAGAGGCGGCACTTATCTTCAGCGGATTAAGCGATGCGGCGCTTCACACCGATCTTCGTCGCTTGCCTGAACTATTCTGCGGATTTACCCGTAGTCAGGCGGAGGGGCCGGTTCGCTATCCTGTGGCCTGCTCGCCTCAGGCTTGGGCGGCGGCCACTCTCCCGGCGCTCGTGCAAGCGGTCATGGGATTGCGTTATGACCCGGATAATGTGGCGGTTGAATTCGTTCGTCCGGTTTTGCCGGAAGCCATTCATTCCCTCAAGCTGTTCAATCTTGCAGTAGGAGGGGAGTGGCTGACTGTGAGGATTGTGCGGGCTGGTGATGAAGTCGCGATCAATGTCGTCGAACGCTCTGCTTCAATCCAGATGAAGATCATCAATTAGCAGAATGAATTAAAGGCGCCGATCGAAAGATAGTCTTTCGATCGGCGCCTTTTCAGAAACTCTTACAAGCCTGTAAGGGCTGCGAGCTATTACTGCGCGATGTCGTGCGCGGTCTTCTTCGTCCAGTTCGCCGTGTCATGAGCGGCTTCCTGGGTGCCGTTCTTGGTGGCGTTCCAGCCTTTTTCACCCGTCTTGCCTGTCCATTTGGCAGCCTTTGTTGCGCCGTTCTTGGTGGCGTCCCAGCCCTTCACGGTTTCTTTCTTGGTCCACTGCGCCGCATCGGTGGTGCCGTGTTTCACTGAGGACCAGGACTGACGCACCGAACGGCAGAGATCGCTTTCACAGGGCTTCTCAGGTGCATCTGCGGCCATCGCAGCAGGTGCCAGAGACAGGCCAGCCAGAAGAAGAAGGGCAGATGAAGTATGGAAGCGGATCGACATGTGAAAACTCGCTAAAAAACAAAAAAGGCAGACTGTCACTTCGGACCGCATACGGCAAGTCCGGGTTCTGCACTTCCGGGAACAGCCGTTTTACTGGCCGTCACCTAAGTTGGTCAGTCTTTTTCAATCGCGATACGGGCTTCCGTCGCCAGTTCGTCCACGCGCTCGTTTTCCGGCACACCGGAATGCCCCTTGACCCAATGCCAGGAAATATCATGCGGTTTGGCTGCGTCGAGCAGTCGTCGCCACAGATCCATGTTCTTGACCGGATCACCGGAGGCGTTGCGCCAGTTGCGACGCACCCACCCTGTATGCCAGCGCGTGATGCCATTGCGGACATACTCGCTGTCGGTATGCAGTGCGATCTTGCATGGGCGTTTCATGGCTTCCAGAGCCTCGGCGGCGGCTGTCAGTTCCATGCGGTTGTTGGTGGTTTCCGGCTCACCACCAGACAATTCCCGCTCATGCCCCTTGTAGCGGAGCAACACGCCCCAGCCGCCGGGACCGGGATTGGGGCGACATCCACCATCTGTCCAGATCATGACGACAGCATCGTCATCCTGAACGGTTTCCGGAGCATCCTGTGTTTCAGACACCGTAGACCCCGCTATTGCCCGCAGCGAGATGAAACCGGAGACGGTGGATGTAATCCATCGGGTCCTTGCGTGTGACCATCGCATCCGGCGGTGTGTTGATCCAGTCATACAGACGGGTCAGGGCAAAACGTATCGCGGCACCCGCGCAAAGCACCGGTAGGGCATCCCGTTCGGCAGCAGTGAGAGGACGCACGCTTTCATAGCCGCTGATCAGCTGCCGGGCGAAGGTCTCGTTGAATCCGCCATCTTCGCTGAAGCACCAGGCGTTCAGGCAGATAGCGACGTCGTAGGCGAGGAAATCCGTGCAGGCGAAATAGAAGTCGATCAGGCCGGAAACCTTGTGGTCAAGAAAGAACACGTTGTCGGGAAACAGATCGGCATGAATCTGTCCATGAGGCAGATCGGCCTGACTACCAGTTGCGGGCCATGCCGGAAGAATCCGGTTCAAAGCGAGATCAAGTTCTTCGAGAAGCTGTTTCGTCGTCTCGGTCTGTCGGTCTGAACGAGCGGCATCCTGCAAAAGTGGTCGCCACGCATCGGGACCGAGGCTGTTGGCGCGCACGGGCGGGTAGCTGTTTCCGGCGACATGCAGACGCGCAAGAGCTTCGCCAAGTGGATGACAATGTTCGCTGTGAATATGGCGCGGCCAGACACCGGAGAGGAATGTCGTGATCGCCGCCGGACGGCCTGCGAGTGTGCGGAGTGCTTCACCGTCCCGGCCACAGACGGGCAGGGGACAGGACACGCCTTTGGTCGCCAGATGACGCATGAAGCCCAGAAACCACGGCAGATCGTCCGGATTCACACGCTTTTCGTAAAGCGTAAGAATGTAGTCAGATTCCTGACCGTCTTTTTCGGTGCGCAGAAGGAAATTGCTGTTTTCGACCCCTTCCGCGATGCCGCGAAAGGCAGTCAGATGCCCGATGTCGTAACCGACGAGAAAAGCGGAAAGCTCCTCGTCGGTGATTTCTGTGTAGACGGCCATGAGTCTCTTTGCGTTAGCCGAGCGGGGCGGGAAGGCGGAATGTGACGTTTTCTTCCTTCACGGTGCGCTCGTCGATCTGTAGCGTGTAACGCTTTGCAAGCTCGTTGACCATTTCCTGCACCAGCGCTTCCGGTGCGGATGCGCCTGCCGTGATGCCCAGCGTCTTCACGCCTTCCAGCACGGACCAGTCGAGGGCAGCCAGCTTGGGAACAAGCAGGGCGCGCTTGGTGCCGGAACGCTCCGCCACTTCGCGCAAGCGCTGCGAATTGGAAGAATTGGGTGAACCGATGACGATGACCAGATCGCACTCAGGAGCGATGGCCTTCACGGCTTCCTGACGGTTGGTCGTCGCGTAGCAGATGTCCTCGCGCTTCGGGCCCTCAATAAGCGGGAAACGGTCGCGGAGAATGTCCACGATCTCAGCCGTGTCGTCGACCGAAAGGGTGGTCTGCGTGATGAACGCCAGACGCGTCGGGTCGGCGGGCTGCACCGTCCGGGCTTCTTCTGCGTCGTTGATGAGCGTCACCGCTCCCGGCGGCAGCTGACCCATCGTGCCGATCACTTCCGGATGACCGGCGTGACCGATCATCAGGATGTGGCGGCTGTCCGGTCCGCCATTGGCGTAATGACGCTCGGCCTCGCGGTGAACCTTGGACACCAGCGGGCAGGTCGCATCAAGGTAAAGCAGGTTACGGCGGACGGCTTCAGCCGGAACGGTCTTGGGAACGCCGTGAGCGGAAAAGACGACATGACCATCGGCGGGAACCTCGTCGAGTTCCTCCACAAAGATCGCGCCTTTTTCCTCCAGTTCCTCCACCACGGTCCGGTTATGGACGATTTCGTGACGTACATAGACCGGAGCGCCGTAAGCGCGGATGGCTTCTTCCACCACGCGGATGGCGCGGTCGACGCCGGCGCAGAAGCCGCGCGGGCCAGCCAAGAGCACCTTCAGGGCGCGTGTCTGGTCCTGCGTTTCGGCAGGCTTCTGGGAGAGAGTGGACTGGTCGGGCATGGTGTTCCCCAAACATTCGGCGGGCGACATTACGGGGCAACCGGCAGAAGCGTCGGCTGGCCACAGGATCGGTTTTGCCTCGCCCTACGCAAGACGGGCGGATCGCGCAAGCCGTATCGTGATAAAGAGCTATTCTTCTCTTATGACACAAAACCGGGCGTTTGCCCCATATCTCATGTGACTGTTTATTTTTTTGTGTACGATTTCAGGCCGGACCGGTTTTCGTGAACGCATTTCTGGTCGATACTCGCCCAGTGATCTGTGCCCACTGCATGACGCCTCCATGTGAGGGGAAATGTGGCATCAGGTCGTGTAACTTGTCAGTCTGGATTGTCGCATGGCCCGGTCTCCGCTTGTGTTTCTGCATTCTTTCCGTTCGTTCGCGGTGCGTGATCATCTATCGATTCGCGTGGGGTTCATGAAATGGGGCGTCACGGGACTTGCTGCGCTGATGATGCCTCTGGCGCTGACCGGTTGCACCGAGAGCGATGACAATGTCTTCGCCCCGAGTTGCCCGGAGATGCATATTCCCTCGGAAGTGGCGGATTATTACAACTACTCCGCCAAGGGGCCTTCATTCGATCATCTGGTGACTCATGCGAGTCTCAGCAGTTTGAGTGGCGACTGCATGTCGAGCGGACGCAAGAATCTGAGAACGCGGGTCGGTGTGCATATGGTGGTCCGTAAGGGACCGGCGGCTCCCGGAGAGACGATCACTCTGCCCTGGTTTGTCGCCGTGGTGCATAATGACAAGATCGTCGGAAAACACATTTTCGAGCAGAAAGTTACATTCCCGGCCGGACAGGATGCTGTTGCCGTCGATACGCGGCTTGTCACCGTCGATCTGCCGATCAAGCCCACCACAATAGAAAACGGCTATCGTTTTGAGGTCGGGTTTCAGCTCAACCACACACAGGTTGCCTATAACCGTGAGCACGGGGTGACGGCGTCTTTCGTGTCGAAGTGAGCAATAAGGCTTTGTTTCGGGCGTATGACTTTGCCCCGGAGTGGGGAAAACCTCAGGCTGCCCCGTTGCCGCATTGCGGGAAGAAAGCTAACCAAGTCACAAGGCCATGTCCGGCCCCGGAAGGTGTCGGACAGATCAACAGTCATGATGGCCAACTGCAATAATGGAGTGTCTCTCGCGTGCGTGAACGTCCCGTAAGCTTTCGTTCTGTTTCGTGCGGCGAGACGCCTGTTGCGAAGGGCGCTGGCCGGAAGGTCGCGGTTGTCCGGCGGATCGGTCTTCTGCTGGCCATGACCGGCATGATGTCCGGCTGTTCGTGGATATTCGGAACCCCGTCCCAGAGCGAGTCCGACGAGCATCCTGTTCTCTCCTTGTATGGCACCGGATCGAAGATGCTGTCGGGTTACGTGGGCAATGTCGTCGCTGACGAGCCGCATGCCGCGCTGGCTGCGATGACCGTTCTGCAGCGGGGAGGGAACGCCGCCGATGCCGCCGCCGCGCTGGGTCTGGCGTTGTCGGTGACACTGCCCTCGCGTGCCTCTCTTGGCTCCGGTGGCGCCTGTGTGGCTTGGCGTCCCGAGGATCGCGGAGCCGGACGGGCTTTTCTGTTCATGCCGACAGGCGATGCGCCTGCTGACCCTGTGTCAGGGAGCAAGGGGCGGGTCGACAGGCCTGCCTCGATCCCCATGCTCGCACGCGGTCTTTTCCTGATGCAGCTGCGTTACGGTAGTGTGGATTTTGCCGAGACGACACAGCCAGCCATCACGCTGGCCCGAAACGGTATCGAGGTCGGTTCGCAGTTGGCTGCGGATCTGACCGTGGTGCAGGCACCGCTTCTGGCTGACGAGAGCGCACGTCGTATTTTTGGACGCTCTGATGGCACAGTGCTGAAGGCGGGCGATATCTTCAGTCAGCGTTATCTGACTGGCACGCTTGAGCGGATACGGTCAGCCGGTTCCGGTGATCTTTATACCGGTGCTCTAGCTCAGGTTCTGGTAGCGTCGAATGAAACAACCGGTGCAGGTCTGACCATGGTTGGGCTGCGTGGGGCGGTTCCCATCGAAACGACACCTCTGACCGCAACCGTCGGCAATGTGAAAGTATCCTTTGTGCCGCCTCCTGCGGACGGTGGCTACGGTATGGCCGCTGCATGGAAAGCGGCTGAAAACGGCCAGACTGCTGGAAATACCGGCGCGCGGGCTGTTGCAGGCTGGCGTGCAACAGAAGGACGCGCTTCTGTTGCGACTTTGACTGCACATGCTCAGGCCCTGCTTGATTCCGGAAAAATGCCGGGAGGAAGCAGCCTGCCAAACCTGCCTGCCTCGACGTCCTTTGCTGTTGTGGACAGGAAGGGCGAGGCTGTCGCTTGTGCCGTTTCGATGAACAATCTGTTCGGTAACGGGCGTGTCGCAGGTTCAACAGGTATTGTGCTGGGTGCGTCAGCCGCCCATCGCCCGCGCCCGATCCTGTCGGCTGGTATTGCTCATCAGGACGGTGTGTTTCTCGCTACGGCGACGGCATCCGGACAGGCTGATGCTGCTGACGCTGCCGGCGCTGCGCTGTCTGGCGCATTGGCGGGAGACATCAAGGCTGCCACGGCTAACGGTCGTGCTAATGCGATTTCATGCCGCAATGGTCTGCCGGGTGGCAGCAATCACTGTTTCGGGTGGGTCGATCCGCGCGGTAGTGGATATGCAACGGGCTCTGACCGGAACTGAAACTTACGGATAGTGGGGTAAGCTTTCGGAACATTTCTACAGAGTTCAGAAGCTCGATTGTAGAAATGTTGCTATAGCTTTTTTGTAAGACGCTGACGTGTTTTACAAATATGAGGCGAGATAGGGTGCTGCTTTTGTCTCCCTTTATTTAACAAATTGGGATCAAAGGGACTGTGTTCCTTTGTGGGGTTCGGGGCAAAGCCCTGAAAGCATTCCCGGTCTTTGAAAACTATTCTGGAAGCAGTTGAGCTTTTGCAAAAATGATGTCCTGTTGCTCTGTTTGCACAGACGGATTTGAATGTTCTGATTGTTGGTTAGAGTCTAAGCCTGTCCAGCACGTCATCTGCAACGGCCAAGTCGTACTGCCTGATCTCTGGTTTCGAATGAAATCAGATGGACGTTTTTTCTAAAAAACTGGTGTTGCTTGAACGCTGACGATGATCTGCGCTCAACGCTCGGAGCAAACAGGCTCCATGTCCGTTAATCGGATTGATGCGCTCGTCCCGAAAGCGCAGAACGCTTGACCCCAACAAAAAACGCGGCCTGTTAAGGCCGCGTTCCTTGAAAGTCCCACTCTGTCTGAAAAGATCAGACCGAATAGTACATCTCGAACTCAACCGGGTGAGGTGTATGCTCGAAGCGATACACGTCTTTCCACTTCAGCTCGATGTAGCTCTCGATCTGGTCTTTCGTGAAGACGCCGCCAGCCAGCAGGAACTCGTAATCAGCTTCCAGAGACTGGAGAGCTTCACGCAGAGAGCCAGCAACTGTCGGGATCTGCTTCAGCTCTTCCGGCGGCAGGTCATACAGATCCTTGTCCATGGCGTCGCCCGGGTGGATCTTGTTCTTGATGCCGTCCAGACCAGCCATCAGCATGGCGGAGAACGCCAGATACGGGTTGGCTGTCGGATCCGGGAAGCGAACCTCAACGCGCTTTGCCTTCGGGCTCGTCGCATACGGGATACGGCAGGAAGCGGAACGGTTGCGGGCAGAGTAAGCCAGCAGAACCGGAGCTTCGAAGCCCGGGATCAGACGCTTGTAGGAGTTGGTGGACGGGTTGGTGAACGCGTTCAGCGCCTTGGCGTGCTTGATGATGCCGCCGA
>NZ_DHNR01000006.1:0-37785 GCF_002409645.1 Acetobacter sp. UBA5411 | reverse complement strand
CCGCCGATGTAGTACAGCGCCGTGTCGGACAGATCAGCATAACCGTTGCCAGCGAAGGTCGGCTTGCCAGCTTTCCAGATGGACTGGTGAACATGCATGCCCGAGCCGTTGTCGCCATAAATCGGCTTCGGCATGAAGGTTGCCGTCTTGCCATAGGAAACAGCGACGTTGTGGATGCAGTATTTGTAGATCTGCATGAAGTCGGCCGAGCGGACCAGCGTGTCGAACTTCGTGCCAAGCTCATGCTGGGACTGCGCGACTTCGTGGTGATGCTTTTCGATCGGCAGGCCCATCTCGCCCATCGTCGTCAGCATTTCAGCGCGGAGATCGTTCTCGCTGTCGACAGGAGCGCAGGGGAAGTAACCACCCTTCACACCCGGACGGTGACCCAGGTTGCCCTCGGGATATTCCTTCAGGGAAGCGCCGGGGCCTTCGATGCTGTCGAGCTGATACTTGCCGTAGTTCGGGCCTGTGCCGAACTGGACGTTGTCGAAGATGAAGAATTCAGCTTCCGGACCAAAGAAGGCCGTGTCGCCCAGACCGGTGGACTGCAGATACTGCTCTGCGCGCTTGGCGGTGGAGCGCGGGTCACGGTTGTAGAGCTGGCCTGTCGCCGGGTCGACGATGTCGCAGATCAGGATCAGCTGCGGCTTTGCTGAGAACGGGTCCATGACGGCCGTTGTCGGGTCGGGCAGCAGGACCATGTCGCTCTCATTGATGGCTTTCCAGCCGCCGATGGAGGAGCCGTCAAACATGAAACCTTCTGTGAAGGTGTCTTCTTCGATCGTCGTGATGTACTGCGTGGTGTGATGCCACGTTCCGCGCGGATCGGTGAAGCGCAAGTCGACCAGCTCGACGGAGTTTTCGTTAATAAGCTCAAAAACCCGGGCTACTGCTTCCGACGACGCCTTGGTCGAACCGGTTTCTTTTTTCGCCATTAGTGCCTCTACCTGCCTGTTAGCGCCGCCAGCGCGGCCTCCAGATTTGCGGTTCGTCATTCCATCCTGTGGATGATCAGATCGATACCGCACCGAAACTTTTGTGTCCTATGCCGGACGTCCTAGCAAGACGGAAAAATCATCCATTCTGCGGATTGTCCGTCAGATGGCGTCTCCACCACGTTCGCCTGTGCGAATGCGGACAGCGTCATCGACCGGAATGATGAAAATCTTGCCATCACCGATTCGTCCGGTGCGCGCTGCATTGGAAATCGCCTCTACCGCTCGTTCCGCCAGATCATCGGGGCAGACGACTTCGATTTTCATCTTGGGGAGAAAATCAACGATATATTCCGCGCCACGATACAGTTCGGTATGCCCTTTCTGGCGTCCGAACCCCTTCGCTTCGATTACGGTAATACCTTGAAGACCGAGTTCGTGAAGGGCGTCCTTCACCTCGTCAAGTTTGAAGGGCTTGATGATGGCCTCAATCTTCTTCATGTCCCTGTCGTCACACCAATTTCTGTTGCGGCCAAGCTTCTAGCATGTGAACGGCAGCGATTGAACTGCGGTTCAGGCAGAACAGTTGCACGGGTTTGGCCTGCGGGCAATCGGCTTGACACCGAAATAATCCCGCCGCAGGGCCGTTCAGCGCGGATTGTTGACGGAGAGCCGAACGCTGGGCTTATTTCCAGTTCCCTCATGCCCTCCGTGCCGTGAGGCTCATACCGCAGAGAACGCCTCCCTTCTTTTCATCAGTCAGGCCCGGGGGTCACCGTGAAGCCATTGAATCATCAGTTGACGCAGTTGCCCACGACCATCTTCACGGTCATGTCGGCATTGGCCTCAGAACATGGCGCGATCAATCTGGGACAGGGATTCCCTGACACGGAAGGCCCGGCCCATCTGACTGAAGTGGCGGCACAGGCGCTTCAGGACGGACGCAATCAGTATGCGCCCCTGACGGGTCTGCCGGAACTGCGAGAGGCCGTCGCGCGGTCGAACGCTCGTTTCTACGGATTGAAGATCGATCCGGCGCGTGAAGTGATTGTGACGTCTGGCGCGACGGAGGGGCTGGCCTCTTCTCTCGCGGCCCTGCTGAATCCCGGTGATGAGGTGGTGGTTATTGAACCGGCCTATGACACCTATCTCCCCATGATCCGGCTTCTGGGCGCGGTCCCTAAGCTGGTGCGCCTGACGCCTCCGGAATGGTCTCTGCCCCGCGATGAACTGGCGGCAGTCTTCGGACCGAAAACCAAGGCGATCATCCTGAACTCGCCGATGAACCCTGTAGGAAAGGTCTTTTCTGAGGATGAGTTGCAGTTCATCGCCGGACTGGTCGCACAGCATGACGTGTACGCGCTGTGTGATGAGGTTTATGAGCATCTGACTTTCGGCGCACGCCATATTCCGCTGATGACCCTGCCGGGAATGCGCGAGCGCTGCATCCGGATCGGTAGCGCCGGAAAAAGCTTTTCAATGACGGGCTGGAAGGTTGGCTACATTACCGCTCCTACTGCTCTGGCAGCCGTTATTGCCAAGGCTCACCAGAATCTCGCTTTTTCCACGGCTCCGAATCTGCAACGCGCAGTCGCTGTCGGGCTGGATCAGGATACTGCCTACTTTGAGACTCTGGCGTCCGATATGCAGCTACGGCGGGATATTCTGGCGTCAGGCCTCAGGGAGATGGGCTTTTCCGTGCTTCCCTGTGACGGAACCTATTTCCTTACAGCCGATATTCGTGGGGTTGGAGAATTGATGACAGGAGCCGAGACCGATCTGGAATGGAGTCGGCGTATGACGGTTGAGGCCGGAGTGACGGTTATTCCTGTTTCGGCATTTTATGACGGAGCCTTGCCGGGCGCGCCTTCCCATCTGGTTCGCTTTGCATTCTGCAAAAAGCCCATCATTCTGGAGCAGGCTCTTACGCGGCTGCGGGACCGCATCAGCCGAGGATAGAAAATAGCAACTTTGCTATTGACGGGGTGCCTCGCAATTCTCTATTAGCAGGCCCGCTGTGTGGCGGACGTAGCTCAGTTGGTAGAGCGCCGGTTTGTGGTACCGGTTGTCGCGGGTTCAATCCCCGTCGTTCGCCCCAGCATTTCATGAAAAATCAAAGTGTTAAGTAAAGTTATTCCTTATGCATTTTAGGGATATATACACTTTGACGTCTGGCGCATTTCCGACTTGGACGATTCCGCATCAAAGGAATCCAAGGAGTTGGGCTATCCAAAGCACAGTTCTAGCGCAGCGGACCAGAGACCGGTTCTCTATCTGACTGAGTAAGCCTGTTTCACACTTTTCCTTCGCTCGAAACTGTGCCGCAAACCTGTTACATGCACAGTTGTCTGTTTTCGTGGAGGCCCCATTGAAGGATCATGCTCCGACTTCCTTCGATATGGCGGAAGAAGCTTCCTACGACGAGCTGAAAGCCCGGTTAGCTGAGAAACCCGGCGATCCACTTCTTCTGCATGGCATTGCGAAAGCAGCCTTCGCACAGGGGCGGTTTGATCAGGCCGTCGGCTATTCGGGACTAGCTATCAGAACCGATCCTCGCGCCGAATTCCATGTCACACTCGGGCTGGCGCTTCTCAGGCTCGGCCATGTCGAAGCCGCTTTAGGTGCGCTCAGGGTCGCCGTGCTGACGGACCCAAGCAATCCTTCAGCACAACTGGCTTTGTCTGAAGTCTGCGAGGCGGCTGGACAGCTTGTCGAAGCCGAGGCGGCGCTCCGCATGGCGCTGGATCTGCGGCCTCTGGAAGCGGGTTATCCGCTGGTCCTGTCGCAGTTTCTGGCCCGGCATGGCTACGCTACCGAAGCGCTGACCATGGCGCGCCGTGCCACACGGCTTGCCGCTGACGATGACGTCACAACGCGGCAGCATGAAGCGACACTCCTCAATGCAACTGGCGATCATGCCGCAGCCGAAAAGCGGTTTGCAGAAATATGCGCCCTTCGTCCCACTGACCCGGCTGCATGGGCCAATCATGGCGCCATGCTGTTTGAACTGGGTCGTCTGGACGAAGCCTGCACTGCGCTGGAAGAGGCGACAGTGCTTGGTCTGCCCACAGCCGAGACACTGACCAATCTTGGTCTTGTGCATATGGCGCTTGGTCATCTTGCTGAAGCGGAAAAGGATTTTTCCAAAGCGATTGCGCTGCGTCCGGGTGATCTTCGCGTCATGCTTAATCAGGCGACGCTGCTGAATGATCTGGGACGACGTGAGGAAGCGGCGGATCTGTTCCGGCAGGTCATGCAGAACGCGCCCGGCACAGTGGATGCGGTAAGAGCGCGTTTCAATCTGGCTACTGTGGAGCTGGCCGAAGGCCAATTTCCTGAAGGTTGGCGCGATTTCGAGGCCCGGCGTCTTCTGCTTCAGCCGCTTCCCCGGTCTGATCTTCCGGACTGGGATGGTAGTCCGTCTGAAAAACCGGTCCTGCTGTGCGGCGAGCAGGGTTTGGGCGATTACATCCAGTTTCTGCGTTTTGTGCCAGTGGCAGCGAAGCGTGCGCCTATTCACCTGCTGGTGCCGGACAGTCTGGCTGCACTGGTCGAGCAGTCTTTGGTGCTGCCCATCTGGAAGCAGATTCATGAAAGTGGCAGGCTGAAACTGATTGTTTCGGCCAGTGACAAGGCCGTGGTGGCGAAAGCCTCGCTTCTGAGTCTGCCCTCTCTTTTGGGCGTAGGGCGGCCTTCGGAGACAGCGCCTTATCTTTGTGCCACGTCGTCTCGCGTTTCGCAGGACAAGCAGCGGCCCCGTATCGGGCTGTGCTGGTCGGGTAATCCGGGTTACCGTTTTGATCGCCGACGTTCGATTGCGCCGAACCTGTTGGAACCCCTTCTGGAAATTGATGATGTACAGTGGGTTTCCCTGAACAGAGGTCCGGCTCCATCAGGTTTTGAACCCCTGCCGGAAGACGGTGATATGGCCGCGACCGCCGCCAGAATCAGCACGCTTGATCTGGTGATTTCCGTCGATACGGCCATCGCGCATCTTGCGGGCGCGATGGGAGCACCGCTGTGGCTTCTGAATCGCTTCGGCGGCGACTGGCGCTGGGCGGAGAGCAACTGGGACCAGCAGACGGGCCGTCACCTCTGGTATCCACAGGTGCGGCTATTTGCTCAGGAAACGGCGGACAGACCGGATATCGCCTGGAGGGAGCCAGTCGCTAGGGTAGCGGAGGCGCTGCGGTCTTTCATCGCCAGTCCTGCGCTGTAATCATCCGTTGAAGTGTCAGGATTTTTCCTGCTTCTTGACCTCGTTCCAGACGGCATCGAGCTTTTCCACATCACACTCAGCCGGTGTCAGGCCTTTCAGGGCCAGCAGGCTCTCGACGGCTTCAAAGCGACGGGTAAACTTGCCATTGGCCTGACGCAGGCAGGCTTCCGGATCAAGATCAAGCCTGCGGGCCAGACTGGCGACGGAAAAGAGCAGATCCCCCACCTCATCCTGAAGAGCCGTCTTGTCTCCGGACGCGATTTCCGCTTCCACTTCGGCCAGTTCCTCATGCACCTTGGCGACAACCCCGCCGACATCCGGCCAGTCGAACCCGACACGCGCCGCACGGGAGGCCAGCTTGCTGGCACGGAGCAGGGCAGGGAGCGCCAGCGGAATGCCCGCCAGCGCGCCATGTTCGGAACGCTTCTGCCGTTCCTGCTCCTTGTTCTGCTCCCACTGCGCGGTCAGAGCGGCCTTGTCGTCGCCGATATCCTTCGCTTCCCCAAACACATGCGGATGACGGCGCACCATCTTGTCGGCAATACGACGCGTTACCTCGGCGAAATCGAAACGTTGTTTTTCCTCGGCAATCCGGGACTGGAACACCACCTGCAACAGAAGATCACCGAGTTCATCCGCCGTCTCGTCCCACGCTTCCCGCTCGATGGCGTCCGCAACCTCGTAGGCTTCCTCTATCGCGTAAGGCGCGACGGTTGCAGGCGTCTGCAGCACATCCCATGCGCAGCCTGTTTCCGGATCACGCAGTTGCGCCATGATCTGAATAAGGCGCTCCAGTTCATGGCCTGCATCGGCAACGGAGGCGTCCATGAAAGAGTCTGAAGGGAAGGATTTGCTCATGGTGTGCTCCGCAGAATCTTGAATGCGGCGGTGGGGCCGCGTCATTACCGGTTACGGTAAATGAAAGGAGCCCAAACGAACAGAAGCGAAGCACGGATCGTTGGCTATATGTGGAATGACTGTTTCGGCTGTTGTCGGAATTTCCCGAAAGCCACATCCTTCGCCAACACGCCATAATATGCGGCGGTTTTCAGGTGAGGGGTCGGGCAACTGATCCTGTTGCCCGACCCCTCATGTTTCATCAGAACGCGGCGTCAATATCCACCACATTGATGAGCTTGTGGTTGACGAACTCCTTGATGCCCAGACCGATCAGTTCACGGCCATAGCCTGAGTTCTTGATGCCGCCGAAGGGCAGGTCCGCCTTGGGCGAGAGCGGGTGGTTGATCACCACCATGCCCGTGCGGAGAGCGCGTGCGACGCGTGCGCCCCGGGCTTCGTCCTTCGTGAAGACGCTGCCGCCCAGACCATACGGGGAGTCATTGGCGATGCGAATGGCGTCCGCCTCGTCCTTTGCACGATAGATCTGGGTGACGGGACCAAAGAACTCCCAGTGCCGTGCAGCATTTTTCTCATCCAGATTGGACATGAGCAACGGCTGGAAGAAGGCGCCCTCTTCGGGAACTGGTGCGCCGATTACCTCAACCTTTGCTCCCAGATCCATCGCCCGTGTTACCTGATCGCGCAGGTCATCAGCTGCCGCCTGAGATGACAGCGGAGCCAGCGTGGTTGCAGGATCCATCGGATCACCGGCCTTAAGGGCTGCAACTCCTTCCTTGTAGAGCGCAACGAAGCGGTCATAAATAGAGTCAGCCACAATCAGACGTTTGGCGGACACGCAGACCTGACCGGCGTTCCAGTGACGACCGATGACTGCCCAGCGGGCTGCTTTCTCAACATCGGCATCCTCAAGCACGATGAAGGCATCCGCGCCGCCCAGTTCCATGGTGGCCTTCTTCAGAGCTTTGCCAGCAATACCGGCGATAACCGTGCCGGCTCCTTCAGAGCCCGTCAGAGCAATACCGCACACACGGGGATCGTTGAGGATCATGGCGGTGTGCGGGCGGGCTGCATACAGATTGCGGAACAGGCCCTTGGGCAGGCCGGCTTCCGCCATCAGCGTATCAAAAGCGGCGGCGCACTGCGGCAGATTGGAAGCGTGCTTGAGCAGGACGGCGTTACCGGCAGAAAGCTGCGGCGCAATGATGCGCACGACCTGGTAGAAAGGGAAGTTCCACGGCTCGATTGCCAGCACGATGCCCAATGGTTCGTGAACCAGCATGGCCTTGCCTTCTGCCGGGTCGGCTACAGGCAGTATTTCCGGCTTGAGCAGTTCTTCAGCGTGATTGGCATAATATTCGAAGATTTCGGCAGAAAGAATCACTTCTTTCTTTGATTCTTCAAATAGTTTGCCCATTTCCAGTGTGCCGAGGCGGGCATATTTGTCGATGTCACGACGCAGGATGGCGGCTGCGGCGTTCATCACTTTCGCGCGTTCGGCAAAGGACGTATCACGCCAGGCTTCGAAGGCGGCATGGGCTTCGGTCAATGCGGTCTGGACTTCCGCATCCGTGGCATCAGGGAAGGTCGCGACAACTTCATTGGTATAGGGATTGGTCGTGGCGTAAGCCATTTAAAGCCTCTTTCTTGTCAACTTGTTGGTGCCGGGATGCGGCTGTTCCGTATCCCGGCGATCGTGGCCTTCAGGTCAGGCGGCGGCTTCCAGAATTTTGCGGCTGACATCAAGCGTGACATCGCCGTTTTCGCCCAGATGCGTCATGCCGTGATCTTCAAGCTGTTTGACCAGATCGGTGATGCCTTCGGCTCCGATGTCGTAGGCAGACAGACGGGTCGGAACGCCGAGATTTTCGAAGAATTCTTCGGTCTTGCGAATGACGGCGTCGATGCGCTCGTCTTCCGTGCCGTCGGTCAGGTTCCAGACCCGAGCCGCATATTGCAGCAGCTTGGCGCGCTTTTCGTTGCGGCGTACTTTCAGCAGGGCAGGGAACACCATGGCCAGCGTGCGGGCATGGTCGATGTGGTATTTCGCCGTGATTTCATGACCGATCATGTGGGTGGTCCAGTCATGCGGTACGCCTGCGCCAATCAGACCGTTCAGGGCGAGGGTTGCGACCCACATGAGATTGGAGCGCAGGTCATAGTCATCCGGTGTCGCCACAATGCGAGGCCCGATCTCGACCAGACTGGATAGCAGCCCTTCGGAGAAGCGGTCCTGCGCCATGCCATCGACCGGATAGGTCATGTACTGTTCCATCACATGGACAAAGGAGTCCACCACACCGTTGATGACCTGCTTCATTGGCAGGCTCATGGTGCGCATGGGGTCCAGCACGGAAAAGCGCGGATAGACCAGCGGATTTGAGAACAGCAGCTTGTCACCGGTAGACTGGCGCGAAATCACGCTCAGACAGTTCATTTCGGAACCGGTCGCGGGCAGCGTGACGACCGTGCCCAGTGGCAGTGCCTTTTTTGCGGCTTCGCCCTTGCTGACCAGAATGTCCCAAGGCTCGCCTTCATACGGCACGGCCGCTGCGACAAACTTGGTGCCATCCATGACTGATCCGCCACCAACGGCGAGAAGGAAATCGAGCTTTTCTTCCCGCACCAGAGCCACGGCCTTCATCAGGGTTTCGTAGGTGGGGTTGGCTTCGATGCCGCCAACCTCACGGAAAGTCCGGTTGCCCAGCGCTGCCCTTACTTCAGCCAGCGTACCGCTGCGTTCTGCGCTTGAGCCGCCATACAGCACGAGCACGCGGGCTTCAGGTGAAAGCTGTTCATTAAGGCGGGCAATCATGCCTTTGCCGAACAGGATCCGGGTGGGGTTGTAGAATTCAAAGTTCTGCATTTTTACACCTACTAGACCGGTCGACTATATTAGACCGGTCGTCTATTAAAGTGAGAGAACGAATCGCCATGACCCGCTTGGGAAATTAGATCTCCAGTAGTTGCCTGCTTGCCGTCCAGGCATGATCAAACGGTGGGGAATTGCGCGTAATCTTTGCTAAAAGCGTTGAGCCCAGCCAGAGCTGATACAATGACGCAGCCAGCATCTGTGCGGGTTGCTTGCTATAGATCGACCCTTCTGCCTGACCCTTGGCGATAAGGGCGCTGAGGCGGTCAATAACAGCACGCGTGCCAACATTAAGAATAGCCCGCATGGGTTCAGATAAGTCTGATACTTCTGCTGCCAATTTTACGATCAGGCATTTGTTTCCAATCTGCCCGTCGATGTGTGTATCACGCCAGAATGTAAAGTAACGCGTGATCCGTTCTATGGCGCTTTCTTTGTCATTTCTGATGATGTCATCCATTTTTATCAGATAGTCGTCGATGTATGACTGTAGCAGAGCTTCGCCAAAGGCTTCTTTTGATTCGAAGTAATGGTAGAATGATCCCTTGGGAATACCTGCGACATCCAGTATCTGCGCCAGACCAACCGCAGAGAAACCTCGCAGGCCGATCAGCGGTCTGGCCGCTTCCAGGATATGCTGTCGGGCAGCGCGATGTTTGTCTGCGATCTTCATGATGATGTGTATAGGGCCGACTGAATGAGGTGTCTATAGAAATTAGACCGGTCGTCTATTTTTTCTGTTCGGTATCCTTCATCAGTCACTTGTTATGATTCTTGCTCTGATAATATGCGGCGTATTGAATCGGCGATCAAAGCCTTGGGATCGCCCGATGGCCTGATCCATACTCCCTTTTTGAGGGCTGTCGCGCTGTGCTGGTGTGCACGGACAATCGTGCTATCGATCATCATATATCCATTGTCGTGATCGACGGTCAGATACCGGAAAATCCGTTCGGTCACGCCGCTTTCGTGCCAGCGACGCAGTCGACGGTGGGCGTTCTTCCAGTCCCTGAACCGGATAGGCAGATCACGTCAGGGAATGCCGGCACGGTAGCGATACAGAACCGCTTCCACAATTAGACGGTTCTCGA
Organism: Acetobacter sp. UBA5411; assembly: GCF_002409645.1. Taxonomy (GTDB): domain Bacteria; phylum Pseudomonadota; class Alphaproteobacteria; order Acetobacterales; family Acetobacteraceae; genus Acetobacter. The sequence goes on along the minus strand of NZ_DHNR01000006.1, from coordinate 27,807 downwards.
CAGCCGTTCTGTCGACATGACCTTCACGTCCCGGAAGAATATCCTTTATCCGTTCCCGCAGACTCTCAATTAGACCATACCGAAAAGAGACAATTAAAAAATATTCATATGCTCCATATGTCTCTGTTCCGCCTTCTGAAAGTTTGTATTTAAAACTACAGGAAGAGTTTGATCCCTATAATTTGTTTTCTGCTTTTCTGATGGCACTGCGTGATATATAATTCCTTCCAATGCGGAATCTATAAATCTCACTTTGTGATTTTTGATATTGTTAAATATTACTCTTGTATATACAGATGGTCCGCTTAACAAAAATACCGCATTTATGCCGTATCCATGCAATGAAAAATCATAGTTATTTATATTTTCTAGAACTTGATTTATGAGTTTTTCGATAATTTTGTTTCCTTTGTTTGAAATTATAAACCATTGTTGATATTCTCCGCTTGGAATATGAGCGACATCATGCCATCCTCCATAATTATTCCAAGGCGTTTCACGTTGAGAATGCCAATTTGAAGTGATTAACTCATCTTCTTTATTTATAATATTATCAAGAGGATTTTCTGTGCTGGATTTCATATCCAAATAGATCCCTCCATAATAATAAATACATAAATATCTAAATAAATCAGCCCTGCATGCTCCATATAATGGATTTATTTGCAAATATAGTTTTAAAATATCCCATCCATATTTATCATATATAAAATCTATGCGATCTTTTTCTGAAAAATATTTATATTCCCAGCCAGAGTTAATTTCTTTTATATGAGAAACGTTTCTTAGGTACTGCTTGTCTATATTTTTGGAATTATCTGTTTGAAATATGAGTTTAGGAATCGATGTTTCTTCTTTTCTTTGAATCACACCACGAAAGTTTTTATTTGAAATTTTATATTTTTCCCATGATGCTGTATTTTCTCTCATTGTAGTCGTGCCATCTGGATTTGACGATAAATGCATATTATTTTTTGAAATTAAAAAATAAAAACTGTCTATTTCCCTTATTTCAAATCCAGAATTGATAAAATCATCTTTTTTTAATGCGGTGCATTTATGTTCATTGATATCACACATATCTTTTTGAATTATATTTAAATTATTATCAATTATCAAAAATGTCCCAAAGTATGTTGTTATTATTTCATCTTCCATTCTATCATCTTTCTCTAGTAAATATACGGATAATTATAATATTTATTATCCGTATTTTGGAAAAGTGCTTGTATATAAGCTGGTGCATCCAGGCTGTTTGTTGATATGAGAGAGTTTCTGGAATTGATCATAAGCAGGCAAAAGTGAAAATATCATTATTCAGGAACAGGTGATCGGGTGAACCTATCGTTACGGCGTGTCGTCAGTTCATCCCAAGAATAGCGGAACCGAAGTGCACTGCTGCTATGAAGGTTGATTTCAGCTTGTTCTATCGTGTTGCAATACCTCTGAATTACTTCAGTCTGGCGAAGAACCGTTCAATTATGTTTCGTTTTTTTATAAAGAAAGAACAGGATTTTCTGGCGGCGTCGGTTTTTCTGAAGGGATAATCGGTGTGATTTCCCGTTTTTCATGCTTTTCAATGAGCGGATCGGCTTCATAAGCCTTATCGGCAATGAAGGCCTTGGGATCGACTTCATTGAGCCATGGGCCATGGCTCTGCTTCCGTGATGCCAGACCTTTGTCCGAGCGTTAGGGAAAGCGCCACAGTTTTCCCCGTAGCATCAACGGCAGCATGGATTTTGGTAGTCAGTCCACCACGGGATCGTGCGATAGCCTGATCTGCGATCCTTTTTACGGGTTTCAGTGTTATGCTGGTGGACCTGGACAATCGTGCTGTCGATTATCATGTATGCATTGTCGCGATCGGCGGTTGGATGCCGGAAACTCCCTTCGATCAACCCGCTTTCGTACTAGCGGTGCTGTCGTTTGTGAGCTTTCTTCCAGTCTCCGAACCAAGCAGGGCAGATCATGCGAGAGAATGCCGGCGCGATAACGATACAGCACGGCTTCCACAAACAAACAGCTATTCAAAGTCGTTTCGCCGACATGACTTTCACGATTTGGAAAAAGACCTTCTATCCGCGCTCAATGGCTGTCACTTAGGCCATATCGTCGCATTCACACTCTTCGTCAAAACAGAAGAAAAACATCACAGGTTTGGCAGGAGTAGTACAAGCTTCTTCAAATCCTCGCGCCCTAACTGCCGACACGTTCTAGTTTCGTCTGCTAGTCTGGATTCAAGCTTCTATTCGGACGGTATCGGTCGCAACACTGCACCTTCCTAGCTGCGGCTTATCCAGAATTTCACCGGCTCAGCTATTATCAAGAACTTGCTTCTCGGGTCACCGCACCTCGCGCAAAACCCAACATTCCGCCGATAGAGTATAGAAGTGCGCGTTGAGCGGTGAAGAGGGCGAAAGTAGGCAAAAGGAGCGTTCTGTAAAACCTCGTGGAATAATTGCAGATTTCTGAGGTTTTTTGGCGGTATTGGTGTCCGCGGCGGGATTCGAACCCACGGCCCCAGGATTCATACCACTTCGACTTTCGCCGCCATCGCCCTATAGGACGACGTTCGTGGTCTGGACTGTCCCTTCACCCTGGATCCTTGCGGACCTGTAGGTGCTGCCCGTCCAGTCTCTACACCTTCCCGAAAAACTCCGGGCTTGGCTCGGGATCGGCATGATCTGAAGAAGACCAAGCGTTCCCCGAATTTGAGCAGATCCACCATGCGGTTTCCCCTCATGGCGCCCAATTATCCAGGAATCCTGTGCTCTATCCTGCTGAGCTACGCGGACACACGCTGTTTGTGTAACGCAGTGCCCGGTCCCCTACAAGACGGAAACGTCAGATCAGAAGGTCGAGATAATACCCGCGACGCCGGAAAACGGGCATCGGACCATCAAGGTCCAGATCGCCCATCAATCCACGGGAGCGGCGGGGTGAAGAGCTGTCAGTCTCATCCAGATCAGTCGCCTCAACGCTGCGCCGGCGTCCGGCACGAGACGCCGTGCTGCGATCGCCAGGTCGAGACAGGATCGAGATGAGATCGGTCGAAATCATGGCGTCAGATTACTCTGACGCCAATTAAGAGTTTCTTAAAGAGGAGCGACCTCGTGTCCTGCTTCGCCAAGAGCGATGACACCCGGAAGAATCTTCCCTTCCAGCCACTCGAGGAACGCGCCACCGGCTGTCGAGACATAGCTCATTTTATGCAGCACACCGGCATGGCGAAGAGCGGAAACCGTGTCGCCTCCGCCAGCAACCGTCTTCAGCTTACCGGCTTGGGTCAGCTTCGCTGCAGCCTGCGCAACTGCATTGGTGCCTTCATCGAAGGGAGGCAGTTCGAACACGCCCAGCGGACCGTTCCATACCAGTGTTTTCAGACCGGAAAGCTTTTCGATCAGAAGCGCCGTGGTCTTCGGCCCGATATCCATCGCCATCCAGTCCGCTGGAATGGCCGTGGCGTCGACTGTCTCCGTCGGTGCGCCCGCCATGAAGTCGGAAGCAACGATCACATCGACCGGCAGAACCAGATCGCAACCCCGCGCTTTTGCGTTGGCCATGATCTCACGGGCCGTATCCAGCATGTCCTCTTCCTTGAGGGATTTGCCGACCGGATAACCCTGAGCCGCAAGGAAGGTGTTGGCCATGGCCCCGCCAACCGCCAGCATGTCGACTTTCTCGATCAGGTTGTTGAGCAGGTCGAGCTTGGTCGAAACCTTCGCACCACCGACAATCGCACCGACCGGACGTTCCGGGTTCTCGAGCGCGGTTTCCAGCGCGCTAAGCTCGATCTCCATCAGGCGACCGGCGAAGGAGGGAAGGTGGTGTGCCACACCCTCTGTGGAGGCGTGAGCACGGTGAGCCGCAGAGAAAGCGTCGTTGACGTAAACATCTGCCAGAGCAGCGAGGCTCTTCGCCATTTCCGGGTCGTTCTTTTCCTCACCGGCGTAGAAGCGGGTGTTTTCCAGAACGATCACATCGCCGTCCTGCATGGCAGCCACCGCGTCCTGCGCGATCTTGCCCACGCAGTCAGGAACGAATGTCACTTTCTTGCCCAGCACCTTGGCCAGAGCTTCGGAAACCGGGGCGAGCGAAAGCTCGGGAACGACCTTGCCCTTGGGGCGGTCGAAGTGACTGACGACAATCACGCGTCCGCCCTTGTCCGCCAGTTCCTTGATGGTCGGAGCTAGTCGTTCGATGCGGGTCAGGTCGGAGATTGCCCCATCACGCACAGGGACGTTGAGGTCCGCACGGAGGAGGATTTTCTTGCCGCGAGGGTCAAGAGAGTCGAGCGTATTGTAGGAGAGGGTAGCCATCGCTTTAGCCTTTCCAGTCGCCCGTGCCGGTATAGCCCGTTCGGGCAGGCACCGTCCGGGAAACATGATCGGGGGAGGCGGTCATGCCAGTGAGGATGACCGCCTGAAAAGTCTCAGAGTGCGCCGAAAACCGCGGCCGTGTCGGACATGCGGTTCGAGAAGCCCCATTCGTTGTCATACCATGCGCAGATGCGGACGAGCTGACCGCCATCGACAAGCGAGGTCTGCGTCGCGTCGAACGTGGAGGAGGCGAGGGCATGGTTGAAGTCGCTGCTGACCAGCGGTGCCGTGTTGTAGGCCAGAACGCCTTTCAGCGGGCCGGACTCGGACGCCTTCTTGATGGCCTCGTTCACGGCTTCGACGGAGGCCGGGATATTTTTCGGCACGAAGTCGAGGGATACCAGCGAGACGTTTGCTGTCGGGACGCGGATGGCGGTGCCGTCCAGTTTGCCCTTCAGGTGCGGCAGAACCAGACCGACGGCGCGGGCGGCGCCTGTGGAGGTCGGAATCATGTTCAGACCGGCAGCGCGGGCGCGGCGAAGATCCTTGTGCAGCGTATCCACCGTGCGCTGATCGCCCGTGTAGGAGTGGATCGTCACCATGTAGCCGCGCACGATGCCGAACGTGTCGTCAAGAACCTTGGCGACCGGAGCAAGGCAGTTCGTCGTGCAGGAGGCGTTGGAGATGACCGTCATGTCAGAGGTCAGGATGTCCTGATTCACGCCGTAAACGATGGTCGCATCCACGGCGTCGCCCGGAGCGGAAATGATGACCTTGCGCGCACCGGCTGCGAGCAGCGGGGAAGCCTTTTCCTTGGACGTGAACAGGCCCGTGCATTCCATGGCGACATCGACGCCCTGAAGCGGAACCTTGGACGGGTCGCGCTCGCAGGACACGGTGATCGGGTCCCATGTGCGGCCATTTGCTGTGATGTGCAGCTTGTTGCCGTCCACCTTTACTTCAGCCGGGAAACGTCCGTGCACACTGTCGTAGGACAGGAGGTGAGCGTTGGCCTCGACACTGCCCAGATCGTTGATGACCGTAGGCACAACGTCTGTCCGACCGCTTTCAATGATGCCGCGCAGGACGAGGCGACCGATGCGACCGAACCCGTTGATCGCGATTTTGACTGCCATCTGCTCTGTCTCCGTCTTGTTCTTCTTTTTATCGCCCCGCAACGGGGCGCTGGTTGGACTTTACGATGGGGGACGGGCGTAGTCGCGGGTCCCCTCCGCGTTTCTGAGTTTCCATACGCGCACGGGCCTCCTGCTTCCGCTCCACTCCCAGAAGGGCGCGGACACGCGTGCAGACGACATCCGGCGTAAGGCCAGAACTCTGGTATAACGGGTCGAACCCGGATGCTACTCCGAATTCCTCACTTCCGATGAAAATTCCTGTGTCCCCGAGCCAGCGCTCCCACCCGAACCCGGAAGCTGCCTCGATCGCTACACGCGGACACTGTCCCAGAACGGCCTTGCGATAGGCGCTGCTCTGTTTTTCGAACAGTTCCCAGCAGGGCAGGGACACCACCGCGGCGAGAATGCCTTCACTCTCAAGTCTATGCTGCGCCTGAAGCGCCAGAGCTACCTCAGGACCAGATGCAATCAGGGTGACGGCGCGATAGCTGGAGCCGCCTTTCGCCTCACGCAGCACATAACCGCCCTGTTCGGTTTTGCGTATGGACGGCACGGCGACCTCAGCGGACGCTGGAAGTGTGTCCGGATTGCTGGCTGAAGGCCCCTGTCGGGCGTGCCGGGCAAGGACAATGACGGCAGGGCCGTGCCGCCATGACAGGGCGGCCAGCCACGCTGCCGCGACTTCCTGCGAATCCGCTGGGCGGAACAGCGCCAGATTGGGCATGGCGCGCAGACTGGCGAGTTGTTCAACCTGTTGCCACGGCGGGCAGGCGGAGGCCTCGGGGTCATCCTCGATCAGCACGAAAAGGAGCCGTTCCCGCGACAGGGCGGCAAACCGCAGGGCTGGGCGCATGCGATCCGCTGATGAGAGATTGGCTGTGCCGCAGGGTAGTATGCTTCCATGCAGCGCCAGCCCGTTCATGAAGCCGACCATCGCCGGCTCACGGGGGCCGCAGACGAAAATATCCGCCTCGCCGGAAGAGATGCCCGCGCCTTTGGGTGCATGCTCTGCGGACAGGGAGACAAACTCGGGGAGCAGATCAGCGAGTCGTTCCCGGGCCTTCACGCCGGAGCGGAGAAGGGTGATGTCCGGTCCATCGTCGTCATGTTTTGTGGGTGGAGCCTCACCCGCATGGCGCAGAAAATCATCTTCAAGACGGGCCGGGGCGCGGCGTTCAAGTGTGCGTTCGAACTCGGCTCGCAGTGGATGACGGATCAGTCGGCGTAGCCACGACCGCTGGACGGAACTGCGGCGACCTGCATCGGAAGAACGGGTTGGCGGCGTGGCGTTGATCGCTTCAGGAGGCGAAGACAGTGTTTTGCCCGAGGTCTCACACAGAACAAGGCGGGGTTTCCGGGCTCTGGGCGTGGCGGCCAGAACCTGTGCGATGGCAGTGGCGTCGTCGCCGTCGAGCCGTCGGATGCTCCAGCCGGAGGCTTCAATCCTGTTCACAGCCAGAGAAAGGTCCGCCTTCTCTTCAGGCGCGGAGGTGGCTGACGCGACAATGATGGTCAGACGATCCAGCTTGAACCGGTCGGCGAGAGCCGCTGCTTCCAGCGCCACGCCGGTTTCAAGGTCTCCCGGCAGGGCCAGCAGCCAAGTGCGATGATCGACAAGGGAGCGCCCGAAGCGTCCGGCAAGAATTTTTTCGGCCAGCGTCATGCCGCATGCGGCGGCGATGGCCTGTCCCGGAAGGGCTCCCGCCAGCCCGAATAGTTCTGTCGCCGCGTTGGAAGGCGCAGAGGTCGAGACGAGATTGAGGAATGCATTACGTAGCGGGAGCAGGCGGGTCGAGGAGACAAAAAAACGGTCCAGATCCGGCCAGAGCGGACTTTGGGGATCAAATCGGACAGCCTGCTGCCAGAGAAGGGCGGAGACGAGCCAGAACGGATGTGGAATATCCTGAATGGCCGTGGCGGTTACACCTTCGGCTTGGAGCGCCGCTGCGCGGGCCTCTTCGGCAAAGGTCAGAGGATCATCTGAAAATGTGGGAAGGTGTGGCTTGCGAGCCATCCAGGGTCTGTCCAGACTGCAAATGACGTGGAAACAGGATCGGGAAGCGAGCGTCAGTTGTCGTTATAATTAAGTGTCGGGCCTGTTTTCCCGCAAGTATTCCTGCGCGAAGGATTTCGCTCATGACGCAGGAGCGGTATGCACGCAGCTTGCTCCACATCCAACTTCCTGCGACCGTCTGAACCATGCCGTCTGATTCCTCTTCCGCCAGCAAGGCGCCCGTTCCGCGTTTGCGGGGCTCCACGCCTTCCTTTTATCCGCACCGGAGGGCTGTCCTGCGTGGCGGCCTCATGGGCGCAGCTGTGCTGGCTCTTGACGGATGTGGTCTGCTGGACCAGCGCACCTTCGATCCCCGCGCGTCCAGACCGCCAAAAGTCTATATTCCGCCGCCGCCACCGGGGCCGCCACCCATTCCGCCGCTGATTCAGCTCGTGGCCGGAACGCCGGAACAGGAATGGGGCGGGCCGGTGCGGGCGGTCGTCAGGAAGGCTCTGGATCGCAAGCCCAACATCCTGTTTCAGGTGCAGGCTGTGGCCCCACCCGGTGCCGATCCGGATGCGACTCGTCTCACCCTGTCGCGTCTGGTGTCGTCCGATGCGCAGGCTGTCACCGATGCAATCGTTGCCGCCGGAGCCTCTCCCGCACAGGTGGAGATGTCCGCCATGCCGGATTCGACAGTGACGCAGCCCACCATACGGGTATATGTTCGTTGAATGATTCCGACCGGCGCATGGTCTTCATGCGTCGGCAATCTGAATATGCTCTGTTTCACAAAGTGTATTCGGAACGGAAACAGGGCCAGAGTCGCAGGCACGGTCGTCTTCGTCAGCAAGGGATTTATCTTTAGTCCACGAGGACGGAAGAGGATTTCTGACGGGCGTTTGGATACCTGTTGTAGACATCAGGCCGGCAGAGCGCCGTAAAAGTTAAGCTAAGGTCCGCTTCGGGCGGACTGTCCAGAAGCAGGAGTGGGGCAGGGTGACGATTCGTAACGCGAGACACCCGTTTTACGATTTTTGTGATGAGGCGCTCGCCGGTATCAGAAAACAGGGACGATACCGGACTTTCACCCCACTGGCGCGCGATGCCGAACGGTATCCGGTCTATGAGGAAGCGCTCCCGGAAAGCGATATCAGCCGGGAAGTGGTGGTCTGGTCTTCAAACGACTATCTTGGCATGGGCGTGGAGCCCGAAGTTTGCGAGGCCGCAATCAGCGCCATCCGCGAACACGGTGCCGGAGCCGGCGGCACACGCAACATTGCTGGCACCAGCCCGCTTCACAAGGCGCTGGAAGCCGAACTGGCAGCGCTTCACGGCAAGGAAGCCGGCCTCCTGTTCGGATCGGGCTATGTGTCCAATCAGGCCAGTCTCCAGACAATCCTTACCTCCATGCCGGGCTGGATCTGCTTTTCCGATCGCCTGAATCATGCGTCGATGATCGCCGGGATCAAGGGCGCACGTGGCTCTACGACGGTCATTTACGAGCACAACGATCTTGCTGATCTTGAAGCAAAGCTGGCGGCTGCTCCTGCCGATGCGCCCAAGCTGATCGCGTTCGAGAGCGTCTATTCCATGGATGGCGACATTTCAGACATCGCCGGAACCTGTGCTCTGGCCCGGAAATACAATGCCCTGACCTATATCGACGAAGTCCATGCTGTCGGTCTCTACGGCGAGCAGGGCGGCGGTGTCACCCAGCGCGATGGTGTGGCCGATCAGGTGGACATTATCGAAGGCACACTGGCCAAGGGTTTTGGCGTGCATGGCGGCTACATCACGGCGTCCAGCCAGATCGTCGATTACCTGCGCTCCACGGCCTCCGGCTTCATCTTCACAACATCCCTGCCGCCTTCGGTCGTCGCGGCGGCGCTGGCCAGCGTGAAGATGGTGCGTGCCCAGAACTGGCGGCGTGAGAAGATGTTCGAGCGGGTGAATACCTTCCGCGCCAAGATGCGTGCGGCGGGTGTGGAATTCACCATGACGCCCAGCCATATCGTGCCTGTGCCGGTTGGCAATGCCGAGCGATGCAAGGTCATCAGCAAGCGGCTTCTGAACGAATACGGGCTTTATGCGACGCCCATCAACTATCCGACGGTCCCTCAGGGAACCGAAAGACTGCGTCTGACGCCGGGACCGTTCCATACGGACGAGATGATGGACGAGATGGTGACAGCACTGAAAACGCTGTTCGCGGAAGTCCCGCTTGCCGCGTTTACTAAAGAGCCCGCGCTGACCGAAGCAGCCTGAAAACCGGCGCTTCGGATCAGGTGCCCCGTGCGCGACGGGGCATACGGTCTTTCGTAAAGTCGGACATCGGTGCGCAGGATCCGCTTCCATTCAGCCGAGAATGAACTTTGTGATGATGTCCGTCAGTTTGCCAAACGGCGGCTGAAGCAGTGTCGCCGCATTGAGACGCCCCTGTTTGTAAATACCGCGAGGATGCGTCAGCGCCAGAAAGCCTTCCTTTCCATGATAGGCTCCGATGCCGCTGTCACCAACGCCGCCAAACGGCAGATCGTCCTGAGCGTAATGCATCAATGTGCCGTTGATGGTGACGTTTCCTGAAATTGTGCGGCTCAGAAGTCTGTCCCGTTCAGCGCGTTTGTCTCCAAAGTAATACAGGGCCAGAGGCCGGGGACGGGCGTTGATGAAGGCGATCGCTTCATCAAGCGTTCTGTAGGTCAGAACAGGCAGGACGGGTCCAAAAATCTCTTCCTGCATGACCGCCATCTGAGGGGTGACATTCAGCAGAAGAACGGGCGCGAGAACATGATCGTCGTCTGAGTTTGTGCCTAGGCGGATCACGCGAGCGCCCTGCGTTTGGGCATCGCTGACCAGACCACTCAGCCGATTGTAATGATGCTGGTTGAGAATGGCGGTGTAATCGGGCGAGCCGGCATAACCACCCGGATGCAGCTTTTTGACCGCTTCCTGATAGGCTGTGGCGAAAGCCTCCTGCTCACCCTCGTGGATCAGCACATAATCTGGCGCGACGCAGGTCTGTCCGGCATTGGTCAGCTTGCCAAAGGCGATCCGGTTTGCTGCCCGTTGCAGGGAATATCCGGCGTCAATGACCACAGGGGACTTGCCGCCCAGTTCCAGCGTGACCGGGGTCAGGTTGTGTGCGGCTGCCTCGGCGACCTTTTTGCCGACCGCCGTGCTGCCGGTGAACAGGATATGGTCGAAGGGCCGGGATGAGAACGCCGCGCCCACTTCGGCGTCGCCAGTGACGACGGCAACCTGCGATGGTGCAAAGACAGATTGCACGATCTGGCTGATCACTGCGGATGTGGCCGGGGTGAGTTCCGAGGGTTTGAGCATGGCGCGGTTGCCCGCCGCAATCGCTGTCGCCAGCGGCACAAGTGCCAGAGAAAGCGGGTAGTTCCACGGCGCGATAATACCCACAACGCCTACCGGTTGCCGGATCACCCATGCGCTTCCGCACTGGAAATAGGCTGATACATGGCGGCGTTCCGGTTTCATCCAGTGACCCAGATGCGCGATCATGTAGTTGATCGACTGCACCAGCGGAATCAGTTCCACAATGGTGCTTTCCCGCTCCGACCGCTGGCCGAAATCGGTATTCAGGGCGCGCACGATCTGTGAGCGGCGTTTCAGGATTTCGGCTTTCAGACGACGCAGATCGGCCCGGCGCTGCGCCTTTCCTGGTGGTCCGTTGCGTACGAACGCGGTGCGCTGGCGATCGAGGATACGGGACAGACCGGCGGGGGTAGCATCGGACATCATGCCCTCCATGTTTACAGGAGAAACTTATGTTGGCAGGCTATGAAGTATGACGTGTTGGTGTCAATGAAGTTTCTTGTGTAAACATAGGCCTCACGAATGAGTGAAACGAAAGACCGCCCTTATCACCACGGTGATCTGCGTCGGGCGCTGATCGACACGGCGCTCGCCATGCTGGCAGCAGATCAGAACTGGACTTTTACGCTACGGGAAGTGGCGCGGCGCACCGGTGTCAGTCATGCTGCGCCCTACAAGCATTTCCGTGATCGGGAGATGCTGTTGCGGGAACTGGCGCGGATTGGTTTCGTTAGGCTTGGGGAGGTCATGACGGCGGCCTTGTCGTCGGATAGCGCGTCCGTACGCGAAAAGTTCGTGGCTGGCGCTGAAGCCTGCATTGATTTCGCGCTGAAGAATCCCGGTCTTTATCGGCTGATGTTCAGCGCCGACGCCGACAAGAGTGCCGACCCGGCACTGCATGACGCCGCCATGGGCACGTTCGGTATCCTTCTGCGCCTGCTGGAAGACGGACAACGCGATTGTAGTTTCCAGCCAGTGGCCATCAGCGCACAGGCGGCGGCCTGCTGGGCGCAGGTGCATGGTCTGGCCATGCTGGCGATCAGCGGTCAGCTTCTTGAAGAAAAGGTCGGGAAAGAGCCGGTGCAGGCTGCATTAAACGTGCTGCTGGAAGGACTCTGCCGCGAGAAATAAGCGCAATTTTGTTTCAGCGTCAGGCTGCATGCCGATATCTGTCTGCATTGTTTTCGATCGTTTCAATCATAAAAAAAGGTGCCGAGCGAGAGCCCGGCACCCTTTTGTCTGCCTTGAGACAGATCAGTTCGCAGCAGGAGCCGGAACAGCTGGCACTGCGGGAACGGCCGGAGCCGAGACAGAAGGAGCAGCCGGAACGGAAGGAACAGCCGGTGCGGCCGGGGCTGTTGCGCCGATTGCCGGCACCTTGTCCTGCTGGGCAGCGGACAGGCTCTGGGCGTTCAGGTCAGACGTTCCTGCATCCGTGGACTTTTCAGCCTTGTCTGCAGTCGTCTTCGCCGTCTTGGAAGAGGACTTGTGGTGCTTGTGGTGAGAACGGGCAGCAGCAGGCTGGGCTGCCGACACGACCAGAGCAGGCGCGCCCACCATCAGTGTTGCTGCGAGAAGGGCCTTTGAAGCGAAGAACCGCATGACGGTATCCTTATGAGTTTATCTGGCCCGATGGGGGCCTTCATCAAGACAGATGTTGCCACTGCCTCTCTCTTCCTCAGATACACCGGATTACAAAAGAGGGAAGTGCTCACGACAAGAACTTTTAAAGGTATTTCTGAGGCGGCAGGGCAGCATCCCGCTCCGCGCAGATATTACTTTCCTTCCACCCGCAGTTATCCGCCGCTTACTGGCCGTTAATCCCGAAAACAAGCGAGAGAAGCAGGGACAGAATTGCGCCCACCCCAAACCCGACCAGCGTGCCGTTGACCCGCACATACTGAAGATCACGACCCACCCGCAGTTCCAGCTTCTCGGACACGACGTCGGCATCCCAGTTGCCCACCACGGTAGCGATGAATTTCGTCAGATGCTCCCGCAGATAGGGCAGGGACCGCGTAATACCTTTCCGCGCCGCCTCCTCGATGCGCTGACGCATGGCGGGATCTTCCCGCGCCTGAATCGCCATGCGGCTCAGTGTCTCGCGCACCAGTGTGGACGTCCAGCCATCCTCACGCGTGATATCCGCCTCAATCATGCGTTTCATGCGCGCCCAGATGTCGGCTCCCCAACCCACCATGGATTCATGGGAGAAAACGGAACGTAGTGTGTGGGAAATCTCCTCGGAACGACCGGGGTCGGTTTCGATCCGGTCGATTTCGCTGCGCACCCATTCCGTGAAGCCTTCCCGGATGGCTGAATCTTCCGGGTTGATCCGGTCCAGCTCTTCACTGGCCGCTGCCAGAACCTTGTTCGCAATGGACCCGCCGATCGCCCAGCCAACAAGTCTGCCGCCCTGCTCGCGCACACGGGTCTCGATCATGGCGCGTAGTGCCGGTTCCTTGGCCTGTAGTCCCGATTTCAACTGCCGCAGAAGAAAACTGAGCACTTCCTGATGCTGGTTGCCGTCCACGAGAGACCGCAGGCCACGCGCAATGACCGGGCTGAGATTGCTGCCGCCAAGCAGGAGAGGGAGGCTTTTCCCAATAGCTGCGCTTGCCCGACCGTCCTCCAGCCGTTCCAGCATTTGAGGTACGGCTCCCATCAGACTGCTGGTCAGCGTGTTCGCCGTCGCCGGATCGGACAGGATGTTGGCGACAAAGCCGGGCAGATCGACCTTGGAGAGAACGCGCTCGATTTCTTCTTCGGTAAAGACCTGCGTGGTGACGAACCGTCCAAGCGCGAGGCCAAGCCGTTCCTTTTGCGCCGGGATGATCGCCGTATGCGGGATCGGCAGGCCGAGCGGATGGCGGAACAGCGCCGTGACGGCGAACCAGTCCGCCAGTCCGCCGACAACGCCCGCCTTGGCACCCGCCCGCAGCGTGCCGAGCCACAGACTTTCGTGAAGAAGGCCGTATGCAGGCGCAAGATAGCCTGCTGTCGTCAGGCCGGCCATCATGGCCAGAAGCCCTGTCGCCGCCCGTTTCTGGCGAGCCAGAGTGCGGCGGGCTTCATCATCCGGGTGCGTCTGCATGCTCATCACGAGGTTAATAGCATCGGCATGACGCTCTTCCCAAATGCGCGCTGACATGCTCCGATAAGGTTGCTGTATCGTATCGTCCTGTCGATCATGTCCGTCCTTATGACAGAGAGAAGTTTCAATGGCTGCTGCGCATTCGTCTTCCGGTTCTCCGCTGATCGCGAAAGGCGACGCTCTTTCTGCAGGTGCGCGCGCCATTCTGGCCATGGGACATCTTCATGACGGAGCGGAAGAAGGAGACGAATACAGCCTGCCCCCTGCGGAGGTGACCGGCAATGATGTGCTGTCGACAGCATGGCGTGTCTCCACGCTGCTGGAACAGGACAAGGCGTCTCTCGCCGATCTGCAGACGGTTATCAGGCATCTGCGTGATGACGCTTTTCTGCGGCGCGCGACACGGTTGCATCGCTATCCGGGAGGCACGAGTTCTTCTGTCACGGAAGACCGGCTGAAAGGGGTCGTCCGGCAGGTTCTGGACACGGCGTTCGGTCGGACGAGCTACAGTGAAGGGTCTGAGGCTTCACCTCGCACGGCCACGGAGGCGTTGGCCTGTTTTCGGAGTGAACTTGAGCGCACCCAGTATGCGGCTGTTTTCACGGCGCACCCGACTTTCGCCGTTGCGAATGAAGTGTACGCGGCGCTCGCTGGCTACGCATCCGCCCCGGAGCCGCAGGATACCGCGCCGGATCTGCTGACCCATCGTCGCAAGGCGCCTCCCACGCTGGAGGAAGAGTTTACACTCGCTTCAGCAGCGATCCTGCGGGGACGCGACGCGCTCGACAGACTGAACGTGGAACTGCTCGGAGCGGCCCGTGAAACCTGGCCGGACGCCTGGTCCACCATCATTCCCCGTCCGATCATCATGACGAGCTGGGTTGGATATGACACGGACGGACGCACGGATATCGGCTGGTGGGACACGCTCCGCCTGCGCCTGAAGATGAAGCTGTTCCAGTTGCAGCGGCTTCGGCAGCAGATTGCTGATTCAGGTGTCGAGGCTTCCACGCTGATGAGCCGCCTGTCGCGTGCCTGTTACACGGTTGAGGCCCAGATCGCAGCCTGTCCGAAGAATGCTGATGCAGATGCGACAGTCGAATTCGCCACGCTCATCGTGGATCACAAGGCAGACGCCATTCTCGACCCTGCGGTGCTGGGGGATGCGCTTCAGGACGCTATCGACACGGCGACTTCCCCAGAGGCGGCCCTATCGGTTGCAGTCGCCCGCGCAGGCTTCTTCGCGCATGGCATGTCGGCTTCTCACAGCCATACGCGCCTGAACGCTACACAGCTTCACAACGTGATCCGCCAGCGTCTGCGTTTCACGGATGATCCGGCTGACCCGGCCCATCGCCGTGCGTTGCTGGCTCATATCAATGAGGCGCTGGAAAATGTCTCCGCCGTGCCGGTCGATTTCGGCGCGCTGCTGGTCGAGCAGGCCTCTGCGGCCCGCCTGATGATGACGGTCGCCCAGATCGTCAAACATATCGATTCGACGACACTGGTGCGCTTCCTGATCGCTGAAACGGAGAGCGGTTACACGCTGCTGGCGGCGCTCTGGCTCGCCAAGCATTTCGGCATCGACGACAAGATCGAGATTTCGCCACTATTCGAGACGCGCGAAGCCCTGATGGGCGGGGCGCATATCATTGAGGAGGCGCTGCGCTCCCCTCACTGGCGGGACTATCTCCGCAAGACCGGGCGGCTCTGCCTCCAGTTCGGCTACTCCGATTCCGGTCGTTATGTCGGGCAGCTTGCCGCGACCTATCTGATCGAACGGCTGCGCCTGAAGATCCTCGATCTGCTGCATGTCTGGGATCTGGAAGATGTCGAGGTCGTGCTGTTCGACACGCACGGAGAAAGTGTGGGGCGAGGGGGGCATCCGTTCCGCCTGTCCGACCGGTTCGCCTATCTTTCGCCCATGCATGTGCGGGCGAAGTTCGCCGAACGTGGTGTAAAATACCGCGAGGAAAGCGCGTTTCAGGGCGGTGATGGCTACCTGCTGTTCGGCACGCCCGAACTGGCGGCGGCGAGTGTTGTCACAATCGCGGAGCACACGTTCGAACCCGCCCGTCGTCATGACGATCCGGTCTATGACGAGCCTGACTTTTCCTCGGATTTCTTCTCCACTATCGCTGATGCGATGACCGGTCTGGTCGCAGACCCCGGTTACGCCGATGTGCTCGGAGCGTTTGGTCCGTCCCTGATCGACAAGACCGGCTCACGCCCGGCAGCGCGGCAGAGCGAAGGCGGCGGGGCGACCCCGCGCATCACGCATCCGAGCCAGCTTCGGGCTATTCCGAACAACGCCATTCTCCAGCAACTCGGCTGGTGCGCGAACACCATTCAGGGGCTCGGCTCGGCGGCGCGGCGTCATCCGGAAACCTTCGAGACTTTCCGGGAAGGCAGCGCCCGTTTCCGTCGGGCGCTCGACTTCGCAGCGCACGCTCTGGCGCATTCGGACGATCAGGTGCTGCGTAGCGTGATCTGGCTTCTCGATCCGGGCTACTGGCTGGATCGGGCGACTGCCGAGCCTCGTTCCGGCAAGCGTGAGCGCTACCTCACGGTGATGCATGATCTGGAGAAGCTGGATTTCTGGGCGGACACGCAGTCCATGTTCCGCCGGATTCAGGAGGATCATCTGGCTTTGCGAGCGGTCTGGCCGGAGGCTCCGACCATTCACCCGGCTGAAAAACTGCTGCACGCCATCCGCATCGCCCTGATCGAAAAGATCTGGGTGCTGGCGACGCAGATCCCGTTCTTCATGCCGCGCGGGAATTTCACCCGCGACGTGATGATGCGGCGGATTCTGTGTCTGGAAATCCCATCCGTTCTGCGGGAACTGGATGCGATCTTCCCACGGGGCGGCTCCAAGCTTGATTACAATTTCCATGAACCGGCCGGGCCACAGGTGGATAATTCCTACAGTCAGGAACATGACGAGATTTTCCAGCCGATGCAGGAGATGTTCCAGATGATGCGCGAAATCAGCGTGGCGCTTATGCACGGGATTGGCGCGTTCGGCTGATAGACGGCCCTTTTGCGGCAACGCCCTTATGGGTTAATTGCCGACAAACGGTTTCCAAAGGCGCGCCTTTGGCGGGGTATGGGGCGGAGCCCCAAAGCCTAAGAGGCGGACAAAGGGGAGAAGATCACTCCCGACAGTCCGCCTGCAGGGTGCAGCATTGCACTCTGCTGTGATCTCTCACGAGGCTTTGAGCTTGACGCCGGGCTTGCGGCGTTCCATCTGTCCTTAAACAGGACCGTTTTGGTCCTCAATGGCGGAAGCTCCGCCGCAACGGACGGAAACCATGCTCAGGCTGTCGAAACTGGCGGATTACGCTGTTCTGACCCTCGTTAACCTCGGACGGCACGATGGCGTTGTCACGTCACCGGCCCTTGCGGTCGAGACCGGCGTGCCGGAACCGACTGTGGCCAAGGTGCTCAAGGCGCTGGCCTCTGACGGCCTGCTCGTCTCGCAGCGGGGCGCACGTGGCGGATACCGGCTGGCCCTGAAGCCGGAAGAAATCTCCATAGCACGGGTTATCACCGCTGTGGATGGGCCGATTTCATTGACGGCATGCGTCACTGGCGGGGCTGGGTGCGACAATGGTGACTGCACTCTTTACGGCAGTTGGGATGTAGTGAATGACGCCATCCGTGACACGCTGTCCGGCATTTCCATCGCCCGGATGGCCGAGATGAGCAATGCACCGGGTCGCAGACGATCAGGTGAGACGGTGTCCGCAGGCACTGCGCCGCAAGGCAATAAGGTGACGGCCGCAACGGCCGGGACGTTTGGAGGATAGTGGGTCATGCCAGCCGTTACAGAAACCCGTGAACAGGTCGAGAAGCTCGGCAAGTCCTCCTATGAATGGGGCTTTGAGACCGACATCGAGATGGATGTCGCGCCGAAAGGCCTGAACGAAGACATCATCCGCCTGATCTCGACCCGCAAGGAAGAGCCGGAATGGATGCTGGAATGGCGTCTCGCGGCCTATCGCTCCTGGCTGAAGATGAAAGAGCCGACCTGGGCGAAGGTCACGCATCCGCCGATCGACTATCAGGACGTGCATTACTATGCCGCCCCGAAGAAAAAGGACGGTCCGAAATCTCTGGAAGAAGTCGATCCGGAACTGCTGCGGACCTACGAGAAGCTGGGCATCCCGCTGCACGAGCAGGCGATGCTGGCAGGCGTGGAAGTGCCAGAGGGTGAGGAAGCCCGTCTGCCGGTGGCGGTGGACGCCGTGTTCGACAGCGTGTCCGTGGCTACGACCTTCCGCAAAACACTGTCTGAAGCAGGCGTGATCTTCTGCCCGATTTCGGAGGCGATCCGCGATTATCCGGATCTGGTGAAGCAGTATATCGGTAGCGTCGTACCGGTTGCCGACAATTTCTACGCAGCGCTCAACTCCGCCGTGTTTACGGACGGCTCGTTCGTGTTCGTGCCGAAGGGCGTGCGCTGCCCGATGGAGCTCTCCACCTATTTCCGTATCAATGCCAAGAACACAGGCCAGTTCGAGCGGACACTGATCGTTGTCGAAGACGGCGCTTCCGTCTCCTACCTTGAGGGCTGCACCGCGCCGATGCGTGACGAGAACCAGCTTCATGCGGCGGTCGTGGAACTGGTTGCGATGGAAGACTCGTCCATCAAATACAGCACGGTGCAGAACTGGTATCCGGGCGACGAGAACGGACGCGGCGGCATCTACAACTTCGTCACCAAGCGTGGCGCCTGCCGTGGCGCGCGCGCCAAGATTTCATGGACGCAGGTGGAAACCGGTTCGGCCATTACATGGAAATATCCATCCTGCATCTTGCAGGGGGAGGAGTCCGTGGGTGAGTTCTACTCGGTGGCGGTGACCAACAATCACCAGCAGGCCGACACAGGCACCAAGATGATCCATCTGGGCCGGAACAGCCGTTCGACGATCATCGCCAAGACCATCAGCGCCGGGAAGTCTGACAGCACCTACCGTGGGCAGGTGAAAATCATGCCGAAAGCGTCCGGCGCGCGGAACTTTACCCAGTGCGACAGTCTGCTGATCGGCGATCAGTGCGGCGCGCACACTGTGCCTTATATTGAAAGCCGGAACATGACGGCGCGTGTGGAACATGAAGCCACCACGTCGAAGATTTCCGAAGACCAGATGTTCTACTGCCGTCAGCGCGGTCTTTCTCAGGAAGATGCCGTTGGTCTGATCGTCAATGGTTTCTGCAAGGAAGTTCTCAAGGAGCTTCCCATGGAGTTTGCCGTGGAAGCGCAGAAACTGTTGCAGATCAGTCTTGAAGGCAGCGTTGGCTGAACGTGCGGAGAGGAATGGAAGAAATGAGCGAATTACTGAAGATTTCCGGCCTGCACGCCAGCATTGACGCCGATGGCACCCCAAAGGAAATCCTGCGCGGCGTTGATCTGGTCATCCCGCCGGGTGAAGTGCATGCGATCATGGGACCGAACGGCTGTGGCAAGTCCACCCTGTCCTATGTGCTTGCTGGCCGTGAGGACTATGAGGTCACGGCAGGCTCGGCTCTGTTCAAGGGTGAGGATCTGCTGGCCATGGAGCCGGAAGAGCGGGCTGCTGCCGGCATCTTCCTTGCCTTCCAGTCGCCTGTGGAGCTGCCGGGCGTGAACAACGCCAACTTCCTGCGTACCGCTGTCAACGCGGTCCGCCGCGCACGCAACGCGCCGGAACTGGACGCTGTCGGATTTCTGAAAGCTGTTCGCGCCGCCACGAAGAATCTCTCGATGGCTGATGACATGCTCAAGCGTAATGTCAATGTCGGCTTCTCCGGTGGTGAGAAGAAGCGCAACGAAGTGCTTCAGATGACCATGCTTCAGCCGACGCTGGCCATTCTCGATGAGACGGATAGTGGTCTGGACGTGGATGCGCTGCGGATTGTCGCAGAAGGCGTGCAGAACCTGCGCTCACCGGATTTCTCGGCGCTGGTGATCACGCATCATCAGAAACTGCTCGATTATCTCGGTCCGGATCGTGTGCATGTCATGGCGAAGGGTCGCATCATCCGCAGTGGCGGTCCGGAACTGGCCAAGCAGATCAACGAGGAAGGTTATGCAGCCTTTCTCAAGGAGGCGGCATGAACGCCATCGCACCGATCACGCTGAGTCTTGAGCCGTTTGCGGCCCGTCTTTCCGATGTGAAAGGCGAGGATCGCAAGGCTGCCGCTGGCGCTCTGGCCCGCACGGGGCTTCCGACACCGCGAGTTGAGGCGTGGCATTACACCAATCTGCGGGCGCTCTCAGGACGTGTTTTTGCTGATGCGCCCGTCGGCTTTGATGAAACAGCTGCTCAGGCTGCGCTGACGCGTATCCTGCCACCGGATGCAGCGATTGCGACGCTTCCCCGGCTGGTGCTGGTGAATGGTCGGTTCGCGCCGACGCTGTCATCGACAGACCTGCCAGAAGGCGTGTCCTGCACATCCTTCGTCCAGTCACCGGATTTCGGAATTCTGGCGTCTCCCGATCGTGAGGGCATGGTCGCGCTGAACACCGCGCTGGCCGATGACGGTGTGCAGATCATAGTGGCTCCGGGCAAGCAGGCTGGACAACTCGTGCTCGTCTCTCTGGCGCTTGGCACGGACAGTGATGTGTCGTTTCATCCGCGACACAGCATCACGCTGGGTGAGGGCGCTTCGCTCTCGGTTATCGAAATCGCGGCTTCTGAAAACGCAGGCGCTTATCTGCACAATCCGGTTCTGACCTGCGCGATTGCCGAAAAAGCCCACCTGACGCACGTGAAGATCCAGCAGGAAGCCGAGAACGCGGTTCATTTGGCGACGGTCTATGCCGACATCGCCGTGCGGGCTGCCTATGACAGCTTCACACTCGGCCTCGGCTCCGTTATGGCGCGTCATGAAGTGCATGCCACGATGCATGGCAATCACGCTGCGGTGCATGTGAATGGCGCACAGCTTCTTGCTGCTTCGCAGGTTGGCGACATTACCAGCGTGATTGCGCACGCGGCACCTGACTGCATCTCGCGTCAGACCGTCCGCAATGTTCTCTCGGATCACTCGCGGGCCGTGTTTCAGGGCAAGGTTCTGGTCGAGCGCGTTGCGCAGAAGACCGATGGCTACCAGATGAATCAGGCGTTGCTTCTGTCGCCTTCTGCTGAGATCAATGCCAAGCCAGAGCTTGAGATTTACGCAGACGACGTCAAATGCAGCCACGGTGCGACAGTCGGCGCGCTGGATGACGACCAGCTTTTCTATCTGCGGAGCCGTGGCATCCCTGACGATCAGGCGCGTCAGATGCTGGTTGAGGCTTTTCTGGTCGAAGCCGTTGACCTTGTTGAAGATGAAATGCTGCGGACAGTGCTGCATCAGACACTCGCAACGGCCCTGAGCCAGCGCGTTGGTGCAGCGGAGAAAACTGCATGAATATCGCAGACATCAGAGCGCAGTTTCCGATCCTGTCGGAAAAGGTCCATGGAAAGCCGCTGGTTTTTCTGGACAGTGCTGCTTCCGCCCAGAAGCCGGATGCTGTCATAGACGCCATGTCGCAGATGATGCGCTCGCAATATGCGAACATCCATCGTGGTCTGCACTGGATGAGCGAGCGGGCGACGGAAGCCTATGAGGCGTCTCGCAACCGCGTGGCGTCCTTCCTTGGCGGTGCGCGTGAGGAGATTGTCTTTACCCGCAACAGCACCGAGGCGATCAATCTTGTCGCCTATTCCTACGGCAGTCTGCTGAAGCCGGGACAGGCTGTGCTGATTTCCGAGATGGAGCACCATGCCAATCTGGTGCCGTGGCAGATGCTGCGTGATCGGGCCGGGATCGAGCTGCGTGTCGCGCCCATCACCGATGACGGTGATCTTGATCTGGATGCCTATGGTCGACTGCTTTCAGACGGCAAGGTGGCTCTGGTCGCCATCACGCATATGTCGAACGTGCTGGGCACCATCACGCCGGCCGAGCGTCTGGTGACGATGGCGCACGATGCAGGGGCAAAAATCCTGCTCGACGGCAGTCAGGCTGTTGTGCATCGCAAGGTCGATGTGCAGAAACTTGGTGCGGATTTCTATACTTTTACCGGCCATAAACTGTATGGTCCGACAGGCATCGGTGTGCTGTGGGCGCGTGGAGAACTGCTGGAAGCCATGCCGCCTTTCATGGGTGGTGGCGACATGATTTCGAGCGTGACGTTCGAGAAGTCCACCTGGGCCCCCATTCCGGCAAAGTTCGAGGCAGGCACACCGGCGATTGTGGAAGCTGTTGGCCTTGGCACAGCCATCGACTGGGTTGAGAGCATTGGCTACGAGGCCATCGGTGCGCATGAAGCCGCTCTGACAGAGCATGCCCTGCGCGTGCTGCCTGAGGTTCCGGGTTTCTCGGTCGTCGGAAAGCCGAAAGAGCGTGGTGGGGTCATCTCCTTTACAATGGATGATGTGCATCCCCATGACATCGCCACGCTGCTGGACCGCAACGGGATCGCAGTCAGGGCCGGGCATCACTGTGCCGAGCCTCTGATGCATCGTCTGGGACTGACGGCCACGGCGCGCGCCAGCTTCGGCATTTATACGACCGAAGAAGAAATCGATACACTTGCGGAAACGCTCAAGCGTATCCGGCAGTTTTTCGTATAGGCCGGTCATGGACGGATCATCCTGTTACGATGCGCTGATTCTCTCCCGTTCCCGCAAGCCTGAGTTTTCGGGGAGCGTGGAAGAGGAAACGGCGACGGTGCAGGGGAATAACCCGGTCTGTGGCGATCGCGTGACGCTTTCGCTGCGTGCGACCGACGGGACCATTGACGCTGTGCGTCACCAGACACGCGGTTGTGCAATCTGCATGGCCTCCGCTGACCTGATGGCGGAAGCCGTGACAGGCCGTTCCGTTACTGATGCTCTTGAATTGGGGCGTCGGTTTACCGATATGCTTGAGACCCCTTCTTCGCAGAACATGGTTGCGGACGAGGATGTTTTACCCGTGGGGTTACAGGCATTTCGCCCTTTGAGAACCCATCGCTCCCGCCTGCGGTGTGCGACATTGCCATGGACAGCGCTGGGGGAGGCGCTCACTCAATGACCGATACCATGCCCGCACAGGACGAACGCAAGATGACGCCGCAGGACACCGAGTTGTCTGTTGAAAACAAGGATGTTGCTGAGGTGCAGCAGGGGCAGGTTGCGCACTGGACGCCCGATGGAGAAGTGCAGCCGGCTACGACCGGTGCGCCATCGGAAGATGCCGTGATCGACGCGATCGCGACAGTGCACGATCCGGAAATCCCGGTGAATATCTATGAGCTTGGCCTGATCTACGCGATTGACCTGCATGATGACGGTCGCGTGAAAGTTGAAATGACTCTCACGGCTCCCAACTGCCCCAGCGCGCAGGAACTGCCCGTGCAAGTGCGTGAGGCCGTGGAAAAGGTGCCAGGCGTTACCTCTGCAGAGGTCGATGTCGTGTGGGATCCACCGTGGGATATGTCGCGCATGAGCGACGAGGCCCGCCTTGCCCTCAACATGTTCTGAGTCCGGAGACGCCGAGATGAATACACAGACTTCAGCAGGCCAGGCTCCTTCCCGTCCGGTTCGTGAGCTGCCGCCGGTTATCACGCTTACGGAGAAAGCGGCTGACCGTCTGCGGGAGCTGTATAAAGGAGCGAACGCCGGACAGTTGCTGCGCATTTCGGTCAGCACCAAAGGCTGCTCCGGCCACGCCTACGACATGAACTTTGTCGATGAGGCGGGTACGCCCGGCGATGAGCGTGTCACCAGTCAGGGTGTCACGGTGCTGATCGACCAGAAAGCCGTGCTGTTTCTGATCGGGTCACAGATGGACTACCAGACGGGCGATTTCGAGTCCGGTTTTGTGTTCAGCAATCCCAATGAAAAAGGTCGGTGCGGCTGCGGGATGAGTTTTCACGTCTGAGCAGCCCGCACAGGGTCTATTCAGACCTGTCGCCCAGCGCCCGCCCGCGCTGAATGGCGGCTTTCCCAAATCGCGAGCGCAGGGCGTCGATAGCCTGCTGCATGGCAACCCGGCTCTGCGTCTGTTCGTCAGCAAGGTCTGGCGGATCGGCATCATCCAGCGGCGCAAGCCCGTTTGAACCAAGGCCGATCAGTCTGAACGCCGTATCACCGACTTCTGCTGCGAGAAGAGTTCGGGCGGCCTGAAACAGACGATCTGGCAGAACAGTCGGGGTATGCAGCTTCATCGCCCGACTGCGGGTCTGGAAACTGGCCGTGCGCAGTTTGAGCGAGATCCCCTGCGTCGAGACTTCCTTGCGTTTCAGACGTAGCGCCAGTTGTTCACAGAGATCCCACAATTCCCGTTCTAGCAGGGTCGCGTCCCGGATGTCGCGCGTGAATGTCACTTCGGTGCTGACGGATTTTACCGGATGGAAAGGTGTGACTTTTCTAGAGCCTTCTCCCCGTGCCCGAGCCACCAGCTCCGGTCCACGCGGCCCCAGTCTGCGCAGAGCTTCTTCAGGCGTCAGGGCGGCGATCGCTCCCAGTTTTACAAGGCCACGCTTTTGCAGGGAGTCCTCTTGAGCCTTGCCGATACCGGGTAGAAGTCTGACCGGTTTATCCGCCAGCCACTCCCGCGCTTCCGAACCAATCACGCCATAACCGCGCGGCTTGTCGATTCCGGCGGCGAGTTTGGCCATCATGGTATTGGTGGCGAGGCTGACCGAAATCGTCACACCCAGCTCTCTCTCCACCCGCTGCGCCAGTCGTGCGACCACGACACAGGGCGGAGCACCGTGGAGTTCCCGTGTGCCGGACAAGTCCAGCACTGCTTCGTCGATGGACTTTACTTCCACCAGCGGGGTGAGTTCCCGCATCATGACCCGGATGCTTTCGGCCACGGTCCGATAGGCCGACATGTCGGGCGGAAGAATCACGGCGTCCGGACAGAGTTCGCGGGCGCGGCGCATCGGCATGGCGGAGCGGGCACCGTTCAGACGGGCGATATAGCAGGCCGTGCTTACGACCCCGCGCTCACCTGTGCCGCCCACGAGAAGAGGTTTCCCCTTCAGTTCAGGACGGCGCTGCTTTTCGACGCTGGCGAAAAAGGCGTCGCAATCGATATGGGCGATGGAAAGGCGACTCAGTTCAGGATGCGAAACCAGCCGCCGGGACCCGCAGACGGGGCAGCGTGAAACGGCTGCGCTGCCCTGTGGCCAGAACAGGTCCGGACAATCCCGGCATAAAACCGGGTGCTTGCCTGCATTCAGCGGATTTCCTCGACGTCCCAAAGCCACGCAGCCCCCCGGACACCTGAGCTGTCTCCATGTTTGTTGACAAGCAGTTCTGTCTTGCAAACGGGCGTTATGACATTGCGCGGGAGCAGTCCCGGCACACGTGCAAGCGTGGCTTTCAGGTTGGATACGCCGCCACCGAAGACGATGGCGTCCGGGTCCAGAAGGTTGATGAACAGTGCGCAGGCGCGGGCCAGATAATCCACATAGGAATCAAGGGCTGCCTGCGCTTTGCGATCTCCGGCTGCTGCGGCTTCCTCAATGCCTTCCGCGCTGCGGGAACCTTCGCCTTTCCACGCTGCAGCCAGAGCTGGGCCGCAAAGGAAGCGTTCAAGACATCCTTCGTTTCCGCAGAAACAACGCGGCATCGGGAACTCTTCCAGACGCGGCCAAGGAAGGGGAATATGTCCGCATTCGCCGGCGATGTGGTGATGGCCGCTGATGAGTTTGCGGTTTACCACCAGTCCTCCGCCCATACCGGAGCCGATGATGATGCCAAAGACGATGTTGCGTCCGCTCGCTGCGCCGTCTATGGCCTCCGACAGGGCGAAGCAGTTGGCGTCATTTTCGACCCGGACCTGACGGCCCGTGACTCTGGGGAGATCGACACCGAACGGCATGGTGTTCAGCCACGTCGCGTTCGCGTTCTTGATCAGGCCGGTCGTGTCGTCGATCGAACCGGGGATGCCGATTCCGAAAGGAAGACGTGCGCCGCGACCGCTTTCATCCAGCCCGAGCTTGGCGGTGGTGGAATCCAGCAGATCCCGGATGGCGATCATCATCGGTTCGTATGATCCCGGATTCGGCACGCGTTCACGCAGAAGGATATCGCCGGTGGGGTTCATGGCCACGACTTCGATCTTGGTGCCACCCAGGTCGATTCCAAGGCGTATGCTGTTCATGCTGACTATCCGTTACTGCGTATCGTGCGAAACGATCTGTTAAGATTACTTCAAAGCAGATAGTGCAGTCATGTTCCAGACCCGGGCAGGCAATGCTGGGATGGGAACGCGGTTCGGCAATGCTGAAAGTCAGGGAGAGAAAAGATGAGTGAGACTCTTCTGGATGTGAGAGGTCTCTCCTGTCCGTTGCCTGTCCTGAAAGCCAACAAGGCCCTGCGCGGTCTTGCCGCCGGGGACCATCTCCGCGTGCTGGCGACCGATCGCGCCTCTTCAGCCGATTTCCGCAGCTTCTGCCGGGAGACCGGGCACGCGCTTGTCGCGTTTGGAGAAGAGGCGGGTGTGCTGTCTTTCGTGATCCGTAAAAAGAGCGATGCCCCCGCCTGAGCGGGTGGCGGACCTGATGCGAACAGGCGACATCTGTTGCAAAATCGTCCATTTCGCAGGGCAAAGTAGCCTCTGAATATCACCTTCGGTCTTGGCATCAGCCTGTCTGCGGGGTAAGGGCAGCGGCTTGATGACCTATTGAGGATGCTATTTGACATGACGGGCGATACGAATTCCCTGTCCTTCGAGGACGCCCTCACCGAACTTGAGCGGATCGTTCGCAGTCTTGAAGGCGGACAGCTCAAGCTTGAAGAGGCCATCACATCCTATGAACGCGGTGCGGCCCTGCGTGCTCACTGTGAAAGTAAACTGCGCGAGGCCGAAGAGCGCGTGCAGGCTATCGTCAAACGGGCTGATGGCTCACTTGACGCCAAGAACGTGGATTGAAGTTCGTCATGACCAACCCCGGTGCAAGCCAAAGCCCCGCTTCTTCCAGCATGTCATCCGAAGCGCTGAGCATATCCCTCAAGCAACGTGCCGCTGCCGTGGAGGGCATGCTTGACCGGCTGATCCCCCGTGTGGACGGGCCTGAGGCCCGCGTGATCGACGCCATGCGTTACGCAACACTGGACGGTGGCAAGCGTTTGCGCGGCTATCTTGTGGCGGAAGTGGCATCCATGTTCCCGGGACAGGATGGCGAGGAAGGGGCATATCGCGCCGCGGCCTCAGTCGAGATGCTGCACGCCTACTCTCTCGTGCACGATGACCTGCCCGCGATGGATGACGACGATCTCCGCCGTGGTCAGCCATCCACCCATCGCAAATTCGATGAAGCGACAGCCATTCTCGCTGGTGACGCCCTTCAGACACGCGCCTTTGAGGTTCTGGCCGAGACTGAGACTCACCCGGATGCGGCAGTCCGTATCCAGTTGGTGCTGGCTCTGGCGCAGGCTTCCGGCGCTCAGGGCATGGTCGGTGGTCAGATGATCGACATGGAAGGCGAGGGCCGCGCCCTTTCCCTCAAGGAAGTCAGCCATCTGCATGCTCTGAAGACCGGTTGCCTGATTCGCTACTCGGCTGAAGCCGGCGCGATTCTGGGCGGTGCGAATCCGGAACAGCGTGAACGTATCGCCAATTACGGTCGCGATATTGGTGCCGCCTTCCAGATTGCAGACGATGTTCTGGATGCGACAGCGACCGAGGAAGAACTCGGCAAGACGGCTGGCAAGGATCAGGCTGCCGAAAAGTCCACCTTTGTGGCGCTGCTGGGGATCGATGGTGCCCGCAAGGAAGCCGAGAAGCTGGCCGATCGTGCCTGCCATGCCCTTGATATTTTTGGTGAGAAAGCCGATCGGCTGCGCGACCTTGCGCGTTACGTCGTAGAGCGCAGGAGCTGAGAGCCATGAGCGATACGTCCGGATCCATCCCCACGCGTGGGCGTTTTCCGTTGCTGGATCGTGTTTC
>NZ_DHNR01000005.1:289192-332906 GCF_002409645.1 Acetobacter sp. UBA5411 | reverse complement strand
ATTGTGATTTCCTGTTGCGCGTTATTGCAGAAGACCTTCCAGGACTGCGACGTTTTCAGAGTGAACAGCTTGCGCGGATCAAAGGCGTGCGTAGCATGAAGACCGACATCCCCCTCCTGAAGGTCAAGAACGCAAATTTTGCATAGGGTGAGGCTTATTCTTGGTGGCGAGATATAACTTTTCGGCCGCCGTCATGGTGACGTCTGCATTTGACGCAATGTTCTGGGTATGACGACCTTGGTAATTCACGAACGTCTGGATCGCCCTGCAGTAAAATAAACGACTGAAGTCGGGACGTGGGCCGATTTCTACAGAATACAAAAGTCGGCATACCGCGTGAGGAATCAGAAGAACTCGTTTACGGTGCCATTGAGGGGAGTGGTCGTTCGCCAGTTCACAGGTCCCGCTGGCGTGGTTCCCGTCTGCCAGCACCACTGCGGTAATCCTTGCGTAATCTTTACGCGCCGCCGAGGAGATATTCCGGAACTTCGAGCGCGACATCGGATGGTCTTCATGCAGGTTAGGCGCGCATATATGTCTGAAGGCGCGGAATAACGAAGTCAAGAAACACCCTCACGCGCTGGGGTGCCTGTTTGCTGCCCAGATAGAGCGCATGGATCTCCTCTTCGTCCTGCGCGTCCGCATGAGCCAGAACCTCAACGAGACGGCCGGCCTTGAGATCATCGCGCACATGATAGTCGCCAAGCCTCGCCAGTCCCGCACCCCGTAGGGTCAGGCGTCTTACCGTTTCCCCGTTATTGGCGAGCAGGGGGCCTCGGACGATACGATCGGCAATGCGGCCTTTCTCCTGTAGCGGCCAGACAGGGGCCGCACGCCGGAAATTGAAGCCGAGGCATTTGTGGCGGTCCAGATCATCAATGCTTTGCGGCGTGCCGAACCGGCTTAGGTAATCCGGCGATCCAACAATCTTACGTCGTGCCGTGCCGATATGCCGGGCTGTCAGATTTGAGTCCTGTAACGGTCCGACCCGAAAGGCGACATCAGTGCGATCAAGATAAAGGTCCGTCAGTTCATCGGAGAGCGACAGGTCAACGACGATATCTGGATAGGCGTCCCAGAATTCTGGAAGGAGAGGTTCGAGCGCGAGCGCTCCAAAGGCCACCGAAGCATTGATGCGCACAGTGCCGTCCTGGCCGAACTGATCCTGTTGTGAGCGCATGTTCCATATCGTCAAGTTCGGCGATCAGCGCCTGCGCACGCTCGTAGTAAAGCTGCCCTTCCGGTGTGACGGAAAGGCGACGTGTCGAACGTTCGAGCAGGCGTACGCCAAGGCGTGTTTCAACGCGGGCAATCAGTTTGCTGATCGTCGAGGGCGTTGTCATCGATAGACGCGCTGCTTCGGAAAAACTGCCGCTTTCCACGACACGCAGAAACATCTGCATTTCGCCAATCCGGTTATCCATCAGCGCCCCTTTGATGAAACAGGTTCTATGGAGAAGCGACGGATTATCAAAACCTGTCAAGTTCATCATGTTCCGTAGGGAACAGATGCCGCTCTCACTGCTGATGTGCCGAGACGCCATCATATTGAAAATTCTTTCGGATAATCGGCTCTGAATTCTGGTCAGGCGTATCCGGGATACTTTTTGCGGGACACTATTGTGATGAAAAATATTCTCCTCCTGAATGGCGGAAAGGCTTTCGCCCATTCTCATGGTCGTCTGAACGATACGCTGCACGACGCCGCCCTTGCGGTCCTGTCGGACGCGGGTTTCAGCACGAGGCAGACAAAGATCGACGCTGGGTACGACATTCAGGCGGAAGTTGAAAATATTCATTGGGCTGATCTGGTCATCTACCAGATGCCGGGCTGGTGGATGGACGCTGCCATGGACCGTCAAGAAATATATTGATGAAGTTTTTACTGCCGGTCATGGCACGCTTTACGCCAATGATGGGCGCAGCCGCGTCACATCCTGAGCGCAAATACGGTTCAGGCGGCCTACTGCAAGGGAAGCATTACATGCTTTCCCTGACATGGAACGCTCCCGAAGAGGCCTTTGTCGATCCGGCCCAGTTCTTTGAAGGGAAGGGGATTGATGCGGTCTATTTCCCTTTCCACAAGGCCAATCAGTTTCTGGGGATGACTCCACTTCCAACGTATCTGGCAACGAACGTCATGAAGGAGCCACACGTTGACCAGACGATCGCGCGCTATCGTGCCCACCTTGCAGATGTTCTTGGCTTTGTTCCGTCTAAGACTGATGTCGCATGGTAATGCAGAGCGCAGGATCGTCCCGGCAGCATGACCTTCACGACCCGGGATAAGATCCTTTATCCGTTCCCACTGGTTGTCGCTCAGACAGTACCGACGCATTCACGCGCTCTCTGAAAACAGTGAAAAAACACCTCAGATCAGATGGAAGTACAAGCCTCACGCTACCGAGCGCGAACTGACCACGTATCCTGAATTATAACCATATCTAATAGAATATAGATCATAATATAATCTACGCATATAATACTATAAAGAGAAGGTCTTGGACGGGTGAGTCGGAATGGCCTTTAAATAATCCCGAAATGAACAGTGCAACAATTTGACGCGTCATCAGACGGCTACTGGATGACTGCTTCTGACTGTCGACGCAGGTTCACCCTTTATAAATAAAAGGCGTCTTTTCAGATGTCGAAAAGATCTTGGATGTTATGAATGCAGAATGCTCATGATATAGCGTTCCTTCTGGCACGTTTTCAGTTCGCCTTTACTGTTGGCGTTCATATTATCTTTCCAGCCTTTTCAATTGGTCTTGCCGCATACTTGGCTGTTCTCGAAGGATTATGGCTGGCAACCGGTCGGCAGGTTTTTCTCGATCTCTACCGATACTGGATCAAGGCCTTCTCCGTCGTCTTCGGCATGGGAGTCGTGTCCGGTCTGGTCATGGCTTACGAATTCGGCACGAACTGGTCGGTGTTTTCAAAGAAGGCGGGACCGATTACCGGCGTCCTGCTGTCCTACGAAGTCATGACCGCTTTCTTCATGGAGGCCGGCTTCCTCGGCGTGATGCTGTTCGGCATGAACAAGGTGGGACGAGGGTTGCATTTCGCCGCGACCTGCTGCGTCTCGGTCGGCACGCTGATCTCCATGACCTGGATTCTGGCGTCCAATTCTTGGATGCAGACACCGCGCGGTTACCGGATTGACCCGGCCAACGGACAATTTCTGCCAGATGACTGGCTGGCCATCATCTTCAATCCGTCCTTTCCGTTCCGCCTTGTGCATATGGGGCTGGCGGCCTTCCTGTCGGTGGCTTTTGCCGTTGGCGCAACAGGCGCGTGGCACCTCCTGAAAGCGCGACGGCAGGGCAGGATTTCAAGCGAGCCCGTGCGTGTCATGTTCTCAATGGCCATGTGGATGGCGGCCATCGTCGCGCCGCTCCAGATTCTTGCAGGCGATGCTCACGGACTGAACACGCTGAAATATCAGCCTGCCAAACTGGCTGCGATGGAAGGCGATTGGAACAGCGAAGGACGTGCGCCGGAACTGCTGTTCGGTATCCCAAACATGAAGACCGAGCATACGGATTACGCCATCGGAGTGCCGCTGCTGGGATCGCTGATCCTCACACACAGCCTCGACGGCAAGGTGCCGGGAATGAAGGATTTCCCCCGTGACCAGCGGCCGCCGTCTCCGGTCATCTTCTTCTCGTTCCGTATCATGGTGGCTCTGGGTGTTCTCATGATGCTGGTCGGGTTCTGGTCGCTTTGGCATCGGCGGAACAGCACGCTCTTTACCAGCCCGGCCTTTCATCGCGTGGCGCTATGTATGGCTCCCGCCGGGTTTCTGGCCCTGCTGTGTGGCTGGATAACCACCGAGGTCGGTCGTCAGCCCTGGACCGTTTACGGACTTCTGCGGACTTCACAGAGTGTTTCGCCAGTCGTGCTGTCGAGCATGGTGGTGTCGATGACCGTGTTCGTCGTTGTCTACGTCGTCGTTTTTGGTTCGGGTCTCGGCATTCTTGTCCGCATGCTTGGCCGTGAACCCGAGGAAGGCGAACACGACGCCGATCCGTCCCATGCCTCCGATATTCTGGCGACGCGAACCCATCCCGCCATCGTCGATGCTTCTGCTGAGAAAGGTGCTTGAAAGATGATGGATTTTGCACACTGGCTGCCGATCATCTGGGCCGTTATCCTGATCGCTGCGATCTCGATCTATGTCATTCTTGACGGGTTCGATCTCGGCATCGGCATGCTGTTCATGCTCGAACGGGACGAGACACGACGCAATGTCATGATCAGCACGATCGCTCCGGTCTGGGACGGTAACGAGACGTGGATGGTTCTGGGGGGGGCCGTGCTCTACGGTGTTTTCCCCGGCGCTTATGCCACGCTGCTGCCTGCCTTCTATCTGCCGATCGTGCTGATGCTGGTTGCCCTGATCTTTCGTGGTGTCGCCTTCGAATTTCGCGTGATGACCAGAGGCACACCCCGCGCACGACACTGGGATCTTGGTTTCATGATCGGCTCGGCGGTTGCCGCGTTCTGTCAGGGATCGGTCCTCGGCGGCGTGATCCAGGGCGTCAAGGTTACTGACGGCGCTTTTTCAGGCGGATCACTCGACTGGCTGACACCATTCACCATCCTTTGCGGACTGTCGGTGATGTGCGGTTATGCCCTGCTTGGCGCAACGTGGCTGGTATGGCGGACGACCGGCGTTCTGGAAGCTTCTTGCCGTCACTGGGCGGGGCGACTGGCGATCGGGTTGTTCACATGTATCGTCGCTGTCAGCTTCTGGACGCCCCTGCTGCATGCGCCCTATCTCCGCCGCTGGACGGAATGGCCGAACATCCTGTTCGTGGCCCCGGTGCCTGTACTCGTGATCGTGTTTGGTCTTCTGCTGGCTGCAAGTCTGCGAAAAGGGCATTCTCGTGTGCCGTTCCTTTGCGCTCTTGGCTGGTTCTTTCTGTGCCTGTCCGGTCTGGGCATTACCGTATGGCCCTATGCCGTGCCGCCGACGCTGACCCTGTGGGACGTGTCGTCGCCGCCTTCCAGCCAGTTCTTCCAGCTTGTCGGGACCGTCATCCTTCTGCCGATCATCCTGACCTACACAATTTACTCCTATCGCGTGTTTCGCGGAAAAGTGTCTGAAGCCGATGGCTACCATTGAAATTGTAAAGGGTGACGGTTCGCGGGCGTCCCGTCACCTGAGCATCCGGTTGGCGTGGCTTACCGCCATCTGGATTGTCAGTACCGCCGCATTCTTTATCGCAGCCTCGTTACTTCATCTTCTGGTGCCCAAATGAAAAATGCATCTCTCCTGATGGCCGAAAGAGCAGGCACAATGTCTGAAAGTCCCATGATTTTCGAATTTGAGCGTGATTTCGCCGGTTCGCTGCGTTGTATTCCCATGATCACGCGGCAAAAGCTCGATATCGTTGGCATCAAGATGACGCTTCGTCAGTGGAGCCGGCTGTCGCGTGAGGAACGGGGCAGGCTTGTGGAGATGCGCTGCGATACGCCCGCGAAACAGGAAGCATACCGTGCCCTTGTTCTGGATCTGATTGCGGCACGGGCGGATGAGCCTGTCCGCTTTCTGCCACCTCTGACGTTTGAAGACTGGCGCGAGGCGGATCAGATGCCGGACGCGGTATCGACACAGGCAGAGGCGGACGGTGTGCCCGCTCCCACGCCGCAGCAGTGGGCCGGGCTATCGCCGCTTGAGCGATTTGCGCTGATCAAGCTCGCAAGATCGAAGCATGAAAATGAAAATTTCGTGCCTGCATTGAAAGAGTTCGGCATCCTTCAGGGAGAGGGTTGATATCATGAACAAAGAAAAAGAATCTGAATTCAAGCCCTATCATCATCCTGCTGGTGGATGGGGAGCCGCGAACGCGACAGCCAAGGTCCTCATGGAACAGAGCGTTCTGGTCAAGGGATCACGCGGTCTGCTGGCAATGAACCAGCCGGGCGGCTTCAAATGCCCGAGCTGCGCTTTCCCTGATCCCGATCATCGCAAGACACTTGAATTCTGCGAGAACGGCGCCAAGGCGCTGGCGCATGAGGTGACCAAGGCGCGCGTCACGCGGGAGTTCTTCGCCCAGCATACTGTCACCGAACTGATGGAGCGCAGCGATTACTGGCTGGAGATGCAGGGGCGTCTGACCGAGCCGATGCGCTACGATGCGGCAACCGACAAATATGTTCCGGTCGCATGGGACGATGCGTTCGCGTTGATCGGCAAGCATCTTCAGGCGCTCGACAGCCCGCATCAGGCGGAGTTCTACACATCCGGCAGAACGGCCAATGAAACGGCGTTTCTCTATTCCATCTTCGTACGCGAGTTCGGGACCAACAATTTCCCCGACTGTTCGAACATGTGCCACGAGCCGACATCGCGGGGACTGCCGCCAGCCATTGGCATCGGCAAAGGCACAATTGTCATGGCCGATTTCGAACATGCCGAGGCAATCTTCGTTATCGGACAGAATACGGGCACCAATTCCCCGCGTATGATGACAAACCTCGTGGAGGCCCGTAAACGCGGCGTTCCGGTCGTGCTGATCAACCCGATGCCTGAACGCGCGCTGATCCGCTTCACCGAGCCGCAGGACATCCTGCAGATGGGGACATTCGGTTCAACCGCGATTTCCAGCGAATTCGTGCATGTGCGTATTGGCGGCGATCTGGCCATTTTCAAAGGCATGATGCGCGCGCTGTTCGAAGCCGAAGAACGTGGCGAGAAGGTTCTGGATCAGGACTTCATCGCGGAACACACAGCGGGACTGGAGGCGCTGCGTGCGGATGTGATGTCGGTCTCGTGGGCGGATATCACCCGCATATCCGGAGTGTCTGAAGAACAGATCCGTCGGATTGCCGGAATTTACGCCAAATCGAACGCGACGATCATCTGCTACGGGATGGGGCTGACGCAGCATCAGGAAGGCTCTCACCTTGTTCAGCAGGTGGCGAGTCTGCTTCTTCTGAAAGGAAATTTCGGAAAGAAGGGTGCCGGTATCGCCCCGATCCGGGGGCATTCCAACGTGCAGGGCGACCGCACGGTCGGCATCGACGAGAAGCCAACGCAGGCCTATCTGGACCGCGTGCGGGATGTCTTTGGCTTCGAGCCGCCGCGTGAGCACGGTCATCATGTCGTTGAAGCGGTCGCGGCCATGGAAGAGGGCACGGCAAAGGTTTTCTTTGGCATGGGCGGAAACTTCGCCCGCGCCATTCCGGATACCGAGCGTTCCTATGCAGCGATGGGACGGCTGAACCTGACGGTCAACGTCACAACCAAACTCAATCGCGGTCATCTGGTTCACGGCAAGGATGCACTGATCCTGCCGGTCGTGTCTCGCTCCGAGATCATCCGGACATCCAAGGGAGAGCAGTTCGTCACCATCGAAGATGCGATGTCGAACGTGACCCCGTCGCGCGGTGTGTTCGAACCAGTCAGCCCGGATGTGAGACCGGAAACCGAGATCATCTGCCGCATAGCAATGGCGACGCTGCCTCATTCGAAGACAGCGTGGGCAGATTATATCGAGGATTATACGCTGATCCGTGACAGGATTGCGGAGGTCTATCCCGAGATTTACACCGGTTTTTCGGAGAAAATGAAAGATCCTCACGGTTTTCATCTCGATATTCCGCCGCGCCGACGCGTGTGGAAAACGCCGAACGGCAAGGCGAACTTCATCGTCATGCCGGGACTTGAAGTCAACGACGTCATCGAAGATCCGGCCATGCTGCGTCTAGCGACGATCCGCTCGCATGATCAGTACAACACCACGATCTACAGCAACAGTGACCGGTATCGTGGTGTGTACAACAATCGCCAGGTCATTTTCATGAACAAGGAGGACCGTGAAGATCGGGGGCTGGAAAACGGAGCAGTCATCGGTCTGGAAACCTATAGCGAGGACGGACGCCGTCGGTATGTCGATGGGCTGACAATCCTCGATTACCCCATGCCGCGTGGCGCTATCGCGGGATATTACCCGGAACTCAATCCGCTCCTGCCGCTTGATTTTTATGACGAGATCAGTGGCACGCCAGCCGCCAAAGCCATTCCGGTTAAAGTGGTGCCGAGTATTGCCTCGGCAGCGCCAATCCGGATCGCCGGCTGAGTATGTCCCATTCAATGCGGCGTTATCCCTCTGGGGATAATGTCGCGGATGGAAAGCGAAGACCTCAGAACATGAATGCAGAACTCTTGCCGAGCGTCAGGCTCACAAAAGACCAGATCAATCGACCGCTCAGGGATCTGCGAATTTCCGTGATGGATCGGTGCAATTTTCGCTGTCCCTATTGCATGCCGGATTCGATTTATCATGAAGGTTTCAGTTTTCTGACGCCTGCTGAACGGCTGAATTTTGATGAAATCGAACGGGTGGCAAGAGTTGCGGCTGAATTGGGCGTGACCAAGTTGCGGCTGACCGGAGGAGAACCGCTGCTTCGTCCAAACCTGCCGGAACTGGTGGCGCGGCTTGTGCGGATTCCGGGGATCGAAGATATCGCGCTCACGACCAACGGGATGCTGCTGGCGCGTCAGGCTGCGGTGCTCCGTGCAGCAGGTCTGCACCGTGTGACCGTGAGTCTCGATAGTCTGGACCCGGCTGTGTTTGCGCGCATGAGTGGGGGACGCGGTGATCTGCAAACCGTGCTGGATGGTATTGAGGCTGCGCGTGCAATCGGTTTTCCACATGGAGTGAAGATCAACACGGTTGTGCAGCGTGACGTGAACGATGCGGGTGTCCCGAAACTTCTTGCACACTTCCGGCATACGGATGTGATCGTACGCCTGATAGAATATATGGATGTCGGCAATCGCAACGGCTGGGACCGTGCTGACGTTGTAACCTCGCGCGAGATGATGACGCGGATCGATGCGCTCTGGCCTCTTGATCCGGTGTCCCCCGCCTATCGTGGCGAAGTCGCTACCCGTTACCGCTATGTCGATGGTGGTGGAGAGATCGGGTTCATCTCCTCGGTCAGTGCGCCGTTTTGCGGAAATTGCTCGCGGGCGCGGCTTTCTTCGGATGGGCAGCTATTCACCTGTCTCTTCGCCACGAAAGGCACCGACCTGCGGACAGTCCTGCGTGATGCCGATCAGGGGGGCGAGGATGAGCCGCTCCGACAGGCGCTGGCGGGCATTTGGCATCGTCGCACCGACCGATACAGCGAAGAGCGTCAGGAACGACGGTCCCGGGCTGAAGCTTCTCCTGAGGATAGGGCGGAGGGAAAAATTGAAATGCACTATATCGGAGGGTGATGCGATGAATGGTGAAAGGTCGGTTTTCACTCATGACATGGTAATCCGCGAGGTGCGTCTTGTCGGTAAGACGATGTCTGTGACTGCGGTTTTATGAAGCCTCTTTACGGACTTGTCCTCGCAGGTGGTGTCAGTCGGCGCATGGGACAGGACAAGGCGGCGCTTGCTTATGAGGGGCGGCCACAACTTGACCGTGCGTTCAGCCTGCTTGCGCCGCGCGTCAGCCGCTGTTTCGTATCCCTGCGGGAAGACCAGAAAACCGATGCCGTGAGATGCGTTTATCCTGGAATAACCGACAGGTCTCAGGAAATCGGACCTGCCGCAGGTTTGCTCGCGGCTCATGAGGAATATCCTGATGTCGCATGGCTGATACTGGCATGCGACCTGCCGTTTCTGGATGCGCCAACGCTTGACGCGCTGATTCAGGTCCGTCGGGAGGACTATACGGCTGTTGCGTTCCGAAGTGAGCATGACGGGTTGCCGGAACCGTTCTGTACCATCTGGGAACCAGAGGCTCTGGAAATATTATCTCATCTGGTAGCGTCTGGCAGGGTCGGGCCGCGGCAGGCGCTCCTCAGCGGTGTTACGGCTCTTTTACCGCCATGCACGCCCGGTGCACTCGACAATATCAATACACCCGAGGAGCGGGAGCAGGCTGAAGTCAGACTTGCCCGCTGTCAGGAGCAGATATGCCAAGGATAGAACTCGAATATTTCGCACAACTGGGTGAACAGGCTGGTCGTCGCGCTGAAACGAGAGAGACGTCGGAGACCACGGCGGGGGCGCTTTATGAGGAACTTCGTGCGGCATACGGCTTCGCGCTTCCTGCCGGGCAGATGCGTGTTGCCGTGAATGCGGCTTTCCGTCCCTGGACCCAGAGTCTGAAAGAGGGGGACCATGTGGTGTTCATTCCGCCGGTCAGTGGCGGATGAACCGCTTTCTGATTGCCGATAGGGCCGTCGACATCGGCGCACTACGGGAAACGCTTCTGAAGCCTGAGGCTGGCGGTTTCTGCACTTTCGAGGGATGGGTGCGGCAGACGAACGACGGAAGGCTCGTTTCAGCCATCGAGTATGAGGCGTTTGCGCCTCTGGCCATTTCCGAGGGACGGTCCATTCTCGACGAGGTGATGGAACGTTTTGACATCACGGCGATCTGTGCGATGCATCGGACGGGTTATCTGCCGGTTGGTGATCTCGCCGTATGGATCGGTGTTGCCGCACCCCATCGCGATGCCGCATTCAAGGCCTGCCGTTACGTCATTGATGAGATCAAGCGTCGCGTGCCGATTTGGAAACGTGAGCATTATGTGGATGGTCAGATTGAATGGGTAGCCTGTCATCATGTCGGCTGAAACGGCAGGTCTATTCGGTACGGGCGGTGGCTGCACGCCATGATTCCCTTATTTCATACAAGGAAAGTGACGAGCCTTGATCATCCGGAGGGAGAGGTCGACCTGAACATTGCCGACGAGGTGCCGGTCAAACTCGTCTTCAATGGAATGTTTCCCTACGGCGTGATGATGCTGACGCCGGATCATCTGACGGATTTCGCATTTGGTTACTGCCTGACGGAACGCATTATTGAGAGGGCGGAACAGATCCGATCGGTCGTGATGTCGGAAGACGAAGATGGTCCGACGCTTGATATCACGGTTTCGGGTGACTGCCTTTCGGCGTTGCTGCGGCGCAGACCCCGAGTCCAAACCGGGCATTCGAGCTGTGGTATCTGTGGCAGCGACGATGTGCCCTCAGTGGATGCGAGCTGTCAGTCACCTTTTGCGCTCAATCCCAAGGTTTCGTCGGCTGCGATCTGTCGTGCGTTACAGGATCTTGACCATTGGCAGACACTGAATACTGCGACACGCATGGTCCACGGAGCAGCGTGGGCAAACAGGGAGGGCGAGATTCTTCTGATCCGGGAAGATATCGGTCGCCACAATGCGCTCGACAAGCTGATCGGTATTCGTATGCGCAACGGCACACTTTCCGACGACGGAATCTGTCTGCTGACCAGCCGTTATTCCTATGAAATGGCGCTCAAGACAATATGCGCGGGCATGACCACTGTTGTCGCAGTATCAGCCCCGACTGAGCGTGCTTTTCGGCTGGCTGAGCGGACGAACCAGACGTTGATTGCAATCGCCCGGCATGACCGGCAGTTCGTCTTTTGCGGCGGTGAACGTCTAACAGGGCGATGACAGCGTCGTTTTTGTAATGAAGAATTTTCTAAAATATAGATACCTTCTCCAAAATTGATTCTCTTCCTGATATATGAATTTGTTTCTTTATTAAGGAGATTATTTTGTCATAACGACCGCAAGAAATAATATTATTGTCCTTTTCTAACCGAAATTTTTCCCACTCACCGAAATCGGTTCCTTTTATAACTGCTTTATTGTTTTCATTAATCAGAGAAGATGTCACCATACCTTTTTTCTGAAAAGACATGCCGCAAAGGCTTTTATCGCCAAGGAAATCCAGCATCAAAACCGGCGATAAGCTATCATTCATGCCGTCAATGTGCAGTAAAGGCGCATCTTTATGAGCTACAATCAGGAATATGGTATTTCCTGAGATAAATGCATGTACTGAGTGAGTAAAAGGCGTGCCGTTTCCACTGTTGCCAAACCAGATCGTGCTTTCCTGTGGATGAACATATGCCTCTAACCCTTTGTAATCATAGATTTTATATGGACCATCAAGATCCATCGCCTGTGAGGGAATATTTTCTTTTTCCCAGTCTGAAAATTCATAAAGAAAGTTGTTTTCTACTTTTCCAGAGACCCAATTATCAATAAATGATAATAATTTTTCGGGATTGAGGACAGAAAAAGAGCCACCAAAATGTTCCTTTCCTTCGATCGAATAGTTTTCTATGTGGTAGTAAGAAATCTTTGCTGCGTTGACAGCATCAAAAAGAGCATATGATCGGTTGATTTTTTTTGAAAATGACAAAGCAAGGCCGTTAGTGCCCTTACTAAAAGCGCTATTATGAAATGCAGATCCAACAAACCCTGTTATGTTTTTATTTCTGAAAAGAGAAAGCTGATCACATAAAGATAAATTCTCGGGACTTACAATGGAAAATCCATTTTTCATTAAAGCCCCTGATATCTCCTTTTCATTTTTTATGTACAATCCCCCATATTTTAAATTTTCTCTGGTAAGATATACATTTTTTAT
Organism: Acetobacter sp. UBA5411; assembly: GCF_002409645.1. Lineage (GTDB taxonomy): Bacteria > Pseudomonadota > Alphaproteobacteria > Acetobacterales > Acetobacteraceae > Acetobacter. The sequence goes on along the minus strand of NZ_DHNR01000005.1, from coordinate 320,489 downwards.
TGAACGCAATTCTGGATCAGAATGCCCAGTCGCTTTATCGCCAATTGATTGATAAAATTTGGCCAACTCTTCATTTACGCAATTCCTATCCATCATAGGAGATTCTGCGACAATAAGATTTTTAATAATTACCGGAAACATAAAAACTATAAGATCACTTTCATCTATATCAAGAAGAAATAAAAATTCACGAAACCAAGACAAGGAAAGAATTTTTTCTCTACTTAGAGGGCTATTCAAAGCAATTTTATAACCAATATTTTTAAATTTTTTGTAGTTCCACCACCGAGGTAGTGTATCCATTATAAAATGACCGTAATGGCCTACAAAAAAACCGCCCCAATAAACATCTGAAACAGAAGGAAAAGCACTTCTGGGATTGAATTTCCCAAGAATATAATGGTTTTTCCCCATCACATAATCTAGTTCAGGTCCCCTGAATAGAGAACCTGCTGATATGATACGACCATATTTATCATAAATACCAGAAAAATCCTCAAGTAGCCTTTCACTGGAAGGGATAGCGAGAGCTGTTTTATATTCAAACACTTCCATGTCTTTACTAAGAAGATCATATGACAGATTTTCACGTTCACATGGGACAATCATGAATATTCCTTCGTGTGGGCTCGGAAATATTAAAATATAAAAAGTAAATGCATCACGCAAACATGGAAAAATTACTTAAAATTTTCTGTTTTCCCGTAAGCCGTGCTCAATATAATGGGCAAAACTATCCCAGCCAGAATGCGAAATATCGGGGTTTAAAGAGAGATAACTATCGGCATTAAAAACAGTTCCAGCGAGGGGAGGTGCTTCCATTTCAAAAAATCCAGTTCCAAATTCCTGTAAGAAATCCCTCTTTTCCTCTTCATTGTTCCACGCAGAACGGTAGATAGGCTCTTTCTGCAAAGCGGTCAGAAGATTTGCATTTCGCTCCAGATCGGCTTCCTGGCCAGAGCTCTTTGCTTCCTTCAACTCAATACCGCTGTCCATTAGATAAAATCTATTATGCATTTCTCCATTCCAGAGAACGCGCACTCCCCCAAAACCAGCTCTTAAAAATCGCAGGGAGAAATCTGTATGTTCATGCCCGTAACGCCCAAATCGGGTATCCATATAACCCACAGATGCCAAAGCTTTCGCATTCTGCGCTAGCAACATGCCGCCGATCATGTGCCCCACTCCCAGATTCATGGCGGTCATCGGACGCCGTGGGGACGATCTGTCATAAAAATGAGGCACATAATTTACATGACCAACACGGTAGCTGCCGTAAGCCCACTCTTGTGCCCAGCCAAACATATTTGGAAAAACATCATCATCCATTAAAATAATGGAGTCTGCTTTGCAAATGTTTGAGAAAAAGAAAAGCCCTCTATTTTTATTCCAGGCAATGCCTTTATTGATACCGCCTATAACTGTGACTCCTAATTTTTTTAAGGCTTCAATTGTTCCATCTGTCGATCCATCATCGCATACAACCAGAAAATAATTCTCTTTTGTTAGTTGTCGTATTCTTTCGACAAGAGCACAAACCATTTCTTTTCTATTGTATGTTGTAATTGCAATACCTATCTCGCATGCTTTCGGAATCATATCTGTTTCTTTCTGTTTTAACGAGTAAAGTAAACAAACTCATAAATTATCTTATTTGTTTATACTGAGAATTTCGGGATTTTTCAAGGTTCTATCAGAGTTGAAATGAGGGAGAGTGTTTGATTCTCAGTTGGGTTTTGTTTGCCGTAAAGCAGTATGACTATAAAATATTGTGATCAGTTAATGGACTTCATGCAATTGGCCATAATCCTGACTTTGTCACAAGATTGGGAGGCATGGCTTTCTATTGGTGATATGGCGTGTTGTGACATGACTGAGCAGATTCTTATGAGGACTTTTTCATGCGGGGTGAACGAGAGACAAATGTAGTATGAGATATATCTGGTGACATTGATTCTGATGTTTAGCCGCCTGGATGTAACTTCTTCTTACGAAAGCTCAAACCTTTGAGGACGGTAAGGGGATTTTGAACCAGTCTTTGGTATTGCGAAAACTCTCATGTGTTCAAAAGATTCTGTCTGCATAGACGTGTGAAAGTCACGACAGTATGCCCTTTTGTTTTGCGCACAATGGAGTTGAAAAATAACGGGATGAATAACGTCATCGCTAACGCGTCAGATTTGGCATTTTTCGTCCCAAGCTACCTGATTGGACGGGCAATCAGGTAGATTCCATGGTCCAGGAAAGAAACTCTACTGTATCAGGAGGAGTAGAGATTTCATCACTCCTGATAAAATATGTATATTAAAGGATACATGAGTGGGTAATGTCAGGCATATATGCTGTCAGAATGGCGCAACAGCATCCAGTAATTGCTGGCCATACCGTGGTGTTTGAAGAATGGAGAGTTGTCCTCGCCCACCATAGGAAATCCGGGCTTCAGCCATGCGGTCATGAGTAACTGTGTTGTCTGCTGTGATGTCCTGTGGCCGGACAACACCCGTTACCTGTAGTTCGCGGAGTTCGCTGTTCACACGGACTTCCTGCCTTCCCACGACAACGAAATTACCGTTAGGGAGGACTTGTGTGATTGTGCCTGCTACCCTGACGGTCACAGTTTCGTTTCTGCTGATCCGTCCGGCGGCGGTGTTGCTGTTGTTGCTGGATGTTGAAAGAGCGCTGGAACCCGTGATGTGGGAAATGGCCTTGCCGTGGAAACCGAAAAGGCTCGGTATACCCATGCTTTCGCTGCCGCCGCCACTTGCGCTTGTATTATCAACCATTGTGGCATTGTCTGTGATGTCGACAATAACAGTCACAAGATCACCGACCTGTGCAGCACGCTGATCCTTGAAAAACGCTCGGCTTCCCGGTCTCCAGAGGCTGGCGACCTCAGCTGGAGGTGGCTGCAGGGGAGGCATGGGCATCGTGACAGGTCTGTAGGTCGTGTCGCGTGTCGGATCCTGTGTCCGCGTCATTGCCGGAGGATGTCCGATTTCGCTCAGACTTCCAATGCCACCATTACAGGCTGACAGGCTGAGGAGGGGAAGAAGCAATAAAGAACGTTTCATGAAAAAAAATCTGATCCAATCTGGAAATGTCTAGATATTTTTCGGCGCCCTGATTCCTGCAGAGCGCATCTCTCTGGAATCGGCAGGAGTTGGAGCCGTTCCAGGGGTTACCGCGATGCGTGTCCTGTCGATAATCTGACCAACAACGACCATTCGCGATGTGGGATTCAACGCATGAATCCGTTCGCCCTGAGCGCCGGAGTCCAATGCTACTCCTGCTGCGGTAAGATGAAGGCCTGATGAAGAAACATCGAGAATAATAGGCGACCCTTTTTCAATAAGATCGATACGCGATGTCATCTCGGAGGTAAGGGGTGTGTGGGCACGAACGGCCCGTCGTGTGGACTGGCCAATGATATCGGCGGGATCAAAGATGGCTCGGGTTGGCACTGATCGTGAATCGACCTCGGCGATTTCAATGTCCGGCTGTTCGATAATCTGTCCTGCAGGCAGATCGGTGCGTGCTGTCACAACCTTTACACGGGAACTGACTGTTCCATCCGCACGGAACGACTGCGTGGAATCATCGGATGTGATGGAAAAAAATGCTGAAAACCTGCCATGCGAAGCATCGTAAACAATGTTCGATAATTGCGGATTATTCGCCAGTTCGGCTGCGACCGTTGGTCCGGAAAAGTTTGTGAGTTCGATGGTGGCGCTATCCGAAACGCCTCGCGTCTTTAATCCATCGACGATCAGCGGCATGATGTCATCACGTGACACCGTATGGCTGGCTCGAGTGAGCGTAGCCTGCGCCAAATCAGACATTTCCGGCCAGTCAATGCCGTATTGCTGGGCAATCGCCTGTAGCTGCGGCGCGCTGATAGTAAGGCTTTGTCCCGGCGCAGGGGCGGGACCAAGATCGCAATCCTGATCGGGTGCGATCCCATTGAAAAGGTCTGAGAGTTTTACCTGTGAATGATGCAGCACGCTTGTCCGACGAAGACTCGCTGCATCCGCGGGAGCGATGTTCAGGCATCCCCCCACAAGGCATGCGGCAAAAAAATGAAGGGCTATACGCCTCATTTCAGTCCTGTCAGGGTCTGCAGCATTTCATCGGAGGCCGTGATAACTTTACTGTTCATCTCATAAGCGCGTTGGGCGGTGATGAGATCCGTGATTTCAGTCACCACGTTGACGTTGGATTCTTCGACATAGCCCTGCCGGACATCACCGAAACCAACACTCTGTCCTGTGCCAGTGATGGCGTTGCCGGAGGACTGGGTCTCGGTGAACAGGTTCTGACCCATGGCGGCCAGACCGTTTTCGTTCTGGAAGGTCGCCATCTGGAGCTGACCGACAACCGTTGACTGGGTCTGACCTGAAACTGTCACCTGCACCTGACCGGTCTGATCAACCGTTATGGTCTGGGCGTTGTTCGGGACCGTAATGCCGGGACTGACAGGATAACCATCCGCTGTCACGATCTGTCCGGTGTCGGATAGGGAAAACGTGCCATCACGGGTATAGGCATATTCACCGGAAGGCAGGGTGACCTGAAAATATCCCGGACCCTCAATGGCAAGATCCAGACTGTTGTTTGTCTGCTCCAGCGTGCCCTGCACGTTGATTCGGTAAATGCCCGCCGTGCGGACACCAAGGCCCACCTGTGCGCCAGCCGGAACCAGAGTGCCGCTGTCGGAACTCATCGTGCCGACACGACGCATGTCCTGATAGATCAGATCCTGAAATTCCGGACGGCGACGCTTGAAACCCGTCGTCGTCATGTTGGCGATATTGTTGGCGATGACCTCCACATTCGTCTGCTGGGCCTGCATGCCGGTTCCGGCAATATCGAGAGAACGCATCATGTCGGTAAGCTTTCGTCTGTGTCAGATCAGGATGGAAGGCGGGTCAGGATTGGGTCTGGGTGAGCTTGTCGATCGCATTCTGGCGACGTGTTGATTCACTCTCGACAAGATTGGCCGTAATCTGGAAATCACGTTGCAGCTCGACGAGATTTGTCGTCTCGCTCATCATGTTGACGTTGCTGCCCTCCAGCATCCCCTGCCGGAGTTCCTTGACGTCCAGTTGTGTCGTTGGCGTGCTTGCCCGGAAAAGTTCGCTGCCTTCTCCGTGCAGGTCATGGTTGTTGGCCACCCGGACGAGGCCGATTTCCGCAGCCACACCATTTTCCGTGGACAGGGTGCCGTCTGAGGCAATGCTGACGGTGCGATCCTGAGGGCGCAGCACGATGGGCTGCCCCGTGCGGTCTAGCAGGGCGTGACCGGCAGCATCCGTGACGCTTCCGTCGGACAGGCGCTGGAAACGACCGTTGCGGGTCAGGCGCACGCCCTGCTCGGTCATCACGGAGAAGAAGCCCTCGCCGGTGATGGCGATGTCGAGCGGGTTGCCGGTCTGCGTGAGAGCGCCCTGCGTGAAGTCACGATAGGTCGCGCGGTCCTGCACATAGACTTCCGGATTCTCGCCGGGCGCATGCGGACCGTCCTTCAGCCTTGAAAGATAATCGGCAAATTGAACGTGCCCTGATTTGAAGCCAGCGGTTGAACCGTTTGCAATATTGTTCGCGAGCACGCTCATGGCGCGTTGCTCTGCGTCCATGCGTGACAGCGCGATATAGGTCGTGTTGTCCATGCGGCAGACGTCTCCTTCTGGAGACACAGTGCCGTGTAAAAATTGACAAACAGTTTCCCCGGACAGGATTCGCCTGTCCGCTTCATCCCGCGTCAGGCGGCGGGGGAGCGATCCATCAGCATGCCGGTGACGGCTGATTTCAACGGCGGAAGAGCATCCGCAACCCGAAGGCCGAGGCTGCGGAGCAGACGGAACGGGACGGCGTCGTGCGTATAAAGCGTCGCAATTCCGTTCGTGGCGGCAAAGAGCGGCATCGTGGCTGCGCGATGTTTCTTTTCAAAACGACGCAGCACCGCCGCTGATCCAATGTCCTGACCGCGGGAAAAAGCCGCTGCCACTTCGCCAGCCAGAACTTCCGCGCCACGCAGGCCCAGATTGAAGCCATGCGCTGTGATCGGGTGCATCCCGACAGCGGCATCCCCCAGAAGCGCCAGCCGTCGGGCGGCGAAGCGATGGGCATAGACACATTTGAGCGGATAGGCGTGTCGCGTGCTGACCAGCCGCATGGCACCCAGCCGATTGCCGACACGCTCCATGACCTCGGCATTGAACGCATCCTGCTCGGTGTGCATCAGGCGCTGGATTTCGGCAGGAGGAAGCGTCAGGACCAGTGAAGAAGCATGTCCGTTCACCGGCAGAAGCGCGATGGTCTGCCCCTCGGCAAACCACTGGAGCGCGACGTTATGATGCGGCAGGTCATGCGCCATACGGCAGACCATCATCATCCGTTCGAAATCGTGGATTACGGCCCCGATTCCGGCCCGACGCCGTGTGGGAGAAAAACGCCCATCGGCGGCGATGACTAGCCGTGTCCGCACCCGACGAGGCTCTGCCCCCTGACAGTGGACCACAGCAGTCGCCGTATCCTGACGCACGGTTTCGACCGTGACGTCCGGCAGAAGGGTAATCCCCGATCGCTCGGAAGCTTCGGCATACAGGGCGCGGCGGATCATGTTGTTCGAGACCAGCCAGCCGAGAGGCGCTTCCTTGGTTCCGGCGGGCCGATCCGCTTCAAAGATCAGGGGATGATTGCCGCGTCCCGTCTCGATACGGGCCTCGTTCAACGGGCAGATCACACTTTCCGGGATGTGCCGCCACGCGCCCAGCCGTTCGAGCAGCGCCCGCGCGTGATAGGTCAGAGCAATTTCCCGGCCATCGAAGGAAGGCTCGGCCCAGACTGCTCCGGGAGCGCGTTCCAGAACGGCCACCGAAAGGCCAGCGGCGTCCAGCGCCAGCGCTGCGGCAAGCCCGACAGGACCGCCTCCAACGATGGTGACGTCGTGATCCGGGGCCATATCGTGATCGGAAAAGGTGCTCATGACGACCAGTTCTTAATCCTTGTCGGCGTCGAAGGAAACCGGTTCGCCAGTCCACTCGGCCACGTAAGGCGCGACAGGGCGACGTTTCGTTTCATGATCCTTCTTCTCCGGCGTGCCGACAAAGAAGAAACCCGCCAGCGCATGAGGGGCAGGGAAGCCCAGTTCTTCCGCCAGCACCGGATCATAGGCGACATCACCGGAGACCCATACCGCGCCATATCCAGCCGCATGAAGGGCATTCAGAAGATTCATGCCCGCAGCGCCGACAGCGAGTTCCTGTTCAAGCAGGGGAATCTTGTCATCAGGACGTAGATGCATGCCCAGAACAATGGTCATCGGCATGGTGGAAAAACGCTTGTAGCGCTTTTCCAGCTTCTTCGGGTCCGGGTCCGCATGGAGCCGCTTCATGCTCTCGACAATCTTTTCCGCGAGTTTGACGCGCGCGTCGCCCTTGACCACGACCAGCCGCCAGGGGCGCAGCTTGCCGTGATCGGGCGCACGCATGACGGCTGAAAGGATTGTCTCCAGTTCCTCACCCTTGGGGGCGGGCTTGGTCAGGGCATCCGTGGAGGAGCGGGACAGAAGCGACTCAAGCGCGATATGGGCGTGTTTGTTCATGGGAGGACTCCTGCGAGGGAAGATCGAGGTAGGACACCATGAAGTAATCGTGGAGGGAAGCCAAATGCGAGCCGTTCTCGACTTGTCGTTTGGTATGAGCTCTCCTGTTTAAAAAACGTAACTCTGCCTGCTCAGCTTCCATTATCCGGCAGGGTTGAGCCCCGCGCCGGAAGCGTCAGCGCCGTGATCAGCGTGCAGCAGGCGCAGGCCGAGACATACCACGCAAACCAGCCTTCATGACCCGCATGTCGGCACCAGAGCGCGATATATTCCGCTGTGCCACCGAAGACTGACACAGTCACGGCATAAGGGAACGCAACACCCAGTGCGCGGATACGGGTGGGGAACAGTTCGGCTTTCACAATGGCGTTAATCGAGGTGTAGCCCGACGCCATCAGCAGGGCGACGGTGATCAGGGCGAAGGCCCCGAGCTTGGAATGGGTGTCAGCCAGCAGGGTCATCAGCGGAACGGTGCAGAGTGTTCCAAGAACGCCAAACGCAATCAGCAGAGGTTTGCGACCGACCCGGTCCGACACTGCGCCGAACAGCGGCTGAGCCACGGCGAACACCAGCAGCGAGGCGGAGGAGATCAGCGTCGCCTCGTCCTTGCCGAAGTCCAGCGAGTTGGCGAGGAACTTCTGCATGTAGATGGTGTAGGTGTAGAACGCGACCGTGCCTCCAAGCGTCAGACCCACGACCGTCAGCACGGCGCGCTTGTGACGGAGCAGAACTTTCAGGCCGCCACCTTCATGCGCCTGCTCGGATTTCTTGAAGGCCGTGCTTTCCTCCATGTTCCGACGCAGCCAGAAGATCAGAACAGCACCCGCTGCGCCAAGCAGGAACGGGATACGCCAGCCCCATGCATTGATCTGTTCCGGCGTCAGAAACAGATATTGCATGAGCAGGAGCACGGCCATTGCGCCCAGTTGCCCCATGATCAGCGTGACGTAGAGAAACCCGGACCAGAAGCCACGATGCTCGGGCTGTGAGACTTCTGCGATGTAGGTTGCCGAAGCGCCGTATTCTCCTCCCAGACTCAAGCCCTGAACCAGACGCGCCAGAACGAGGATGATGGGAGCAGCAAGCCCGATCTGGGCATAGGTCGGGCAGAGGGCTATGGCCAGAGAGCCGATACACATCGCGCCGACTGACAGGGTGAGGGCGCGTTTGCGGCCATACTGGTCGGCGACGACGCCCATCAGCCAGCCGCCGACGGGGCGCATCAGGAAGCCGACGGCGAAGACGGCTGCCGTGTTCAGCAGTTCGGCGGTGTGATCATGTCCGGGGAAGAAGGCGTGCGCGAAATAGAGCGCAAAGGCCGAATAGACATACCAGTCGAAATATTCGAGCAGATTGCCTGCCGAGCCGGAAAAGATGCCGCGCAGACGCTGGAGGTTGGTCATCTGGTCGGAGGGTGATGATGTCATTGCGGCCTGTATTCCGGAAAAAAGCGACACAAGAGTGTGGTTCAACTGGCCGGAATCGGGGAGTTCATAAAGATATCCCTCCAGCAACTCTGGGTGAGCAGCCTGTGTCGTGACGCAGGCTGCGGGTTCGATACACGATCAGAACGTTAGTTCAAGGTTGCTCTGCACGTAGGCACCGGACGAAGCGCCTGCCTTGATCATCGCCTTGCCCGCAAAGATGTATTCTCCGTCGATGCTGAGCGTGATGTGGCGGGTCGCACGCCAGGTGAAGCTGGCCTGCGGGAGGGTAGCTGTGTAACCGCCATGAGGGCGCAGGCCGTAAGCCGCCGTTCCGCTCGCGTAAATTGCGTCATTGGTGCTGTTGCGCCAGACGACCGGCACTTTCGCCAGCAGGGTTGTGTTCGGTGTGGGCGACATCGTGAGAATAGGGCCGACATCAATCAGGTTCTGGTTGCCCAGATAGGTGCTGATATCGAGGTAGTAGGCTGACGGTACGAAGGGCGACAGGTAGCTGCCCCATGAGCTTGTCTTGCTCTTGTTGTAATTACCGCCGGAGATATCGTCCGCCTGGATACCGATGGCCGGACGCCCCCACCATTTGGCGAAACGCCATGATGCCTGCGCATTGAAGGAATAGGCGCTGACAGGGCGGGACGGTCCATTGTTGGCGGCGTTGAAAGAGCCTCCCTGCCAGGCGCCGCCGGCGGAGAATTCCAGAGGACCGGCATTGCCCCAGATACGCATGCCGGGATTATCGCGGTGCGTAGAACCCGCCATCGTGCCGGTCTGCTGGGCTATTGGCGCTGAAGCCATGATAAAGCCGAAATAGTAGGTATCGACAAAGATCTGACTTTTCTTACCGAGGAACGTGAAGGACGGCACGGCGTATGACGTGTAGGCTCCGAAAAGCCGCGTCTTGTAACCGACCTGATCGCTGAACGGCACATTCTTCTGTGTCCAGTTTGTCAGCGTCAGGTCGAAAAAGTCCGCACGGAAATTCTTCCAGAAAGAATAGACGCGCACGCCGTTCCAGGAGAACGGAACCGCTGGGTAGACTGATCCGGCCGTGAAGTAGGGGGGTGCGTCAAGAAAGGTCATGCGGCCGACCATCACGCCCATGTTGGCGTTGAGAAGATGCCCCTTGACCTCGACGAAAGCCTGCTGGGCGTCGAGTTTGCTGCGCCAGCGGCCATTGGCATAGCCGTAATAGTTCGTGCCGCCGGCCTGAGCGCTCAGCAGTTCGCCATACAGACGGACGTGCTCGCCGAGATGCAGATCAGCACCGACGTTCCAGCGGAAGTTGTTACGATAGGCCGGATCTTTCTTGGTCTGTCCGAAACCTGCCCGCTGATCATAAAAATTGTGCTGACGGAAGTTGCCGCTGAAAGACAGATAGATCGATCCGCTGTCATTCAGCGGGATGTATTTCAGCGGGTCCATGAAGTCGATGCGATTCTTCTTGTCCCGCAGATTGGACCAGTCTTCCGCCCAGCGGGAGATCGCGTAGTAGCCCACGGTGCCCCAGCCTGAGGCCGCGCCGGTGTTGGAGTTGAAGATCCCCCATGGGCCCTGATGCAGCAGAGCCGGGTTTGACTGCTGTTTTGTCAGCATCAGGGTCTGCGGCTGTGCATAGTTTTCCGGACGCGATTCCAGAGGCGGCAGAAGGCTGCTGCTCCAGGGGTTCGATCTGGGGACCGGTGGTGTCACAGTTTTGGGGGTGCTGCGATATTCCTCCGGAATCTGCGCGTGGTGATTCACGTTGGCGTTTGGCGCCGTCTCAGCCATAGCGGAAACCGGCAGCATCCCGGGGAGGCCAGCCAGTGCAGTCGAAAAGATCAACTGGCCGATCAGGGAACGGGACAGTTTTCCAGAGGGGGCGATGCGATGTTTGTTTTTCATTCTTTTTGCAGCCTGACGCCGTCGAAACCCATGCTGCTCTTGCATGGCAGATAATACATACGCTGCACGCATATTTATGTTTCGTCACATCGAGAAATCGTGTGGTCATCAGGATAATTATATATGCGATATAATTATCACGATTATCCATATTTTGAATAAATAAATGGCTAATGGTTAGAGGAAGGGGCGGTCCTTTGTTAGGCCCTACTTCGGGTAAGAGAATCTCTTGTATATTCGATAGTGCAATGACGTGATGGGCACTTGTCGAAGACGCGTATGTTGCGGCGTGCCATGATGAGCGCATTTTCTTTTGTAAGATGGGGCAGGAAATGCGCGAATTTGTACAGGTCTGAAGTCTCAAACCAGACGTAAACGCACCCCGTTCCAGCAATGTTTTGATAAAATATAAAATCATCCCAAGCATGCGAAATGCTGTTTTCGCCCTCATATGTCAGGAAAAAGAAACGAAGGGGATATCGTCCGGCGTAACGGAGAGTGTTCTGAGGAGAAAAAGATAAACAACGCAGCTGCCCGACGACCGCTCGCTCCTGAAGGATGAAGCTGTGGAACGTAGTAACTGCTGATGAGCGCCTGAAGGACACTTCGAGACGGCAAATGGTACCCAAGACGGACGCTGAGCGGCAGAAGCATAATCCGGGTAGAGACGGTAGGCGCAAGGCTGTATTCGTCACTGCCCCACACCCATCATACCGTCTTAATGTTGGCAGGATATGCTCTGCCCTTTATGAGCCATGGGAGGAAATGCCTGCTGTCCCTATTGGCTTTCCAAGGCAGGCAGTGGGCCGACCAGAAGTTTTCCTGTTACGCTCAATGGTTTTTTCTTCAGAAATTGGACTTGTGTGTATGACGACGCTCTCTCCTGATGGCAAAGGCTACATTCTGACGCTGAGCTGTCCGGATCAGCCGGGCATCGTGGCCGCTCTAAGCCAGACCCTGTTTGAAGCAGGGGCGAATATCACTGAAGCGCAGCAGTTCGATGACACGGGCAGTGGCAGCTTTTTCATGCGCATCATGTTCGATGTGAGGAAAAGCGGTCACTCAGAAGCCGAAGTTCGCGAGGCTATCGAGACGGTCACAAATCGGTTCGGGATGAAATACAGGCTGAACTGTCAGTCCTATCGTCCCAAGGTCATGATCCTTATGTCGAAATTCGATCACTGTCTTGTGGACCTTCTGTATCGCTGGCGGATTGGTGAGCTGCAGATCGATCCTGTCGGGATCATCGCCAACCACCCTGAAGAGACCTACCGCGATGTCGATTTCTATGGCATCCCCTTCCATTATCTGCCGATCACGAAAGACACGAAGACCGAACAGGAAGCGCGTATTTTCTCGCTCGTTCAGGAGAGTCAGACGGAACTCGTCGTGCTGGCGCGCTATATGCAGATCCTGTCCAATGAGATGGCTGCCGCCTTCTCGGGACGCTGCATCAACATCCATCACTCGTTCCTGCCGGGATTCAAGGGCGCGCGCCCCTATCATCAGGCATGGAACCGGGGCGTAAAACTGATTGGTGCGACCGCACATTATGTAACCAGTGATCTGGATGAAGGTCCGATCATTGAGCAGGATGTGGAGCGTATCTCGCACGCTGACAGCCCGGAAGATCTGATCCGCAAGGGGCGTGATATCGAGCGCCGTGTTCTGTCACGGGCCGTGCGCTATCACATCGAGATGCGGACGATCCTGAATGGAAACAAGGCGATCGTTTTCACGTCCTGATCTGCGGGGTCTGTCTTCATCACGACATGAGAGTTGTTGTCCTTGGTATGAAAGAGCCTCCTATTCCTTCCCTGAAAGGAGGAAGGAATAGCGCTGGCTGATTAGGTGAGACGCTTCACAAACAAATCAGGATGCTCTCCTGCCTTAATGAAAACCATGGACTCCTTCGTCCGGTATTTCATCATGATCGGCTGCGGCATTGTCCAAAGCTAGTGCTTCCGGCGGAGGAAGCCTGCCTGCCAAGGCGTCCTGCAACTTGTCCATGTCCAGTGCGCCTTCCCAACGCGCTACCACAATGGTTGCGACAGCGTTGCCGACAATATTGGTCAGGGAGCGACACTCGGACATGAACTTGTCCACGCCGAGGATCAGCGCCATGCCTGCGACCGGAATGGACGGCACGACGGACAGTGTTGCGGCCAGTGTGACAAAGCCTGCGCCTGTAACACCTGCGGCTCCCTTGGAGCTGACCATGGCGACGAGCAGCAGCGCCAGCTGTTCTCCCAGAGAAAGATGCACATCCGTTGCCTGCGCCACGAACAGGGCGGCAATCGTCATGTAGATGTTGGTCCCGTCAAGATTGAAGGAATAGCCCATCGGCACGACCAGTCCGACGATGGGACGATCGCAACCTGCGGCTTCCAGCTTGGACATCAGGGTGGGGAGGGCAGATTCTGAAGAACTCGTTCCCAGCACGATCAGCAGTTCCTCGCGCAGATAGCGGAGTAGTTTGATGATCGAAAAACCGCACAGGCGCGTGACAATTCCCAGAACAAGAAGAATGAACAGAATTGAGGTGAAGTAGAATGTGGCCACCAGCCAGATCAGGCTGATGACGGAGCCAATCCCAAACTTGCCGATGGTGAACGCCATGGCTCCGAAAGCGCCGATAGGGGCTGCCAGCATGACAATGCGGACCACGCCGAAGACAAGTTCGGTGAGTTGTTTGAACAGCTTGAGAACAGGCTCGCCACGTGGTCCCATCTGCGACAGGCTGATGCCGAACACGATGGCGACGAACAGAACCTGAAGGATCTCGCCAGAGGTGAAGGCGCTGGCCGTGGTTGTCGGGATGATCTGCAGCAGGAAGTCGGAGAAGGAATGTTCCTTCGCCCGTTCGACATAAGTGCCGACGCTGGCGGCATCAAGGGAGCGCACGTCCACATGCATCGAGGCCCCGGGCTGGACAATGTTGGCGACCACCATGCCCACAATCAGCGCAAGGGTTGAGAAGAACAGGAAGTAGGTCATGGCCTTTGCGCCAATCCGTCCCGCCTTGCCGAGATTGCCCATTCCGGCAATGCCTGTTGAGACGGTCAGAAAGATGACCGGCGCAATCACCATTTTTACCAGCTTGATGAAGCCGTCGCCCAGCGGTCGCAGGGCGGCCCCCAGTCCGGGATCAAAGTAGCCAAGCAGGACACCGGCCACCACGGCCACCAGAACTTGCACATACAGGCTTTTCCAGAGTTGCCGCCGAGGGGATGGAGAAGAGGTTTCTGTCATTATCATGGTTCTTTGAGTGATCCCGTACAGGAGAATTCTTGTTGTTGTTGGTCCTGTCACAGCAGCAAGGCGGTGGATGGAATGGTTTCGATAACAGGACAAAGGCTTTGCGCCAAATTCAGCAGCACTTTCTTGTTTTGTTCTGATTTGTTAGAGGGAAGGCGTTCGATCGTTCAGAAAGCACAGTGAGTCATGATTCCAACGTCTGCGGGCTCCCCTGAAACCGGTCTGTGGATTGGGCTGCTGGTGTGCGCCTGTCTGATAATCGCTTTTCTGCTGTTCATAGTTCTGCGTTACCGTTCAACTTCTGGTGGGGAGAGTGACAGCGACCTGCTGGCGCGGCTTTATGTGCTGGTGGAGCGAGAGGCCGGAGTGCGCCGTGCCGAAGCTGAACAGCAGCGGATCAGGCTGGCGGAAACCGAACGGGCGCTGATCGGTCGTGTCGAGCAGATGCGGGCTGAACTGATGGAACGCGTGGCTCATCTGTCCGGCGCACTCGGCAAGGATCAGGCGGAGGCCCGGGCGGTGCAGTCCGAAGCGCTGAGGGAAATGGCGGAGGCGAGTGCGCTTCAGTTGAACGCCATCCGCGGTGCAGTCACGGAGCAGCTGCACGCAGCGGTTGAGCGTCAGATGCAGACATCCTTCCAGCGCGTGCTGGAGCAGTTTTCGGCCATGCAGAAAGCTATGGGCGAAGTGTCTGCAATGACGGCGCAGATTGGCGATCTCAAGCGTCTCTTTGGCAATGTCAAAACACGCGGTGGATGGGGGGAGGCGCAACTGCGTGCCATTCTGGAGGATGTGCTTCCTCCAGGTACCTTCGAGGCCAACCGTCGTCTTGGGCAGGGGCGTGAGGTCGTCGAATTTGTTGTGCGTATGCCTGTGCGGGGGTCGAATCCGCCGGTGCTCGCCATAGACAGCAAATTTCCGACAGAAGCCTATGAGCGACTGCTCGACGCCGTTGCGCAGGATGACAAGGATGCGGAACGTGGTTCTCGGCGGGCTCTGGAAAATACGGTGAAGATGGAGGCGCGCAAGATTGCTTCCAAATACATCGTGCCACCCGAAACGGTGGAGTTCGCTGTTCTTTATCTGCCGACAGATGGTCTTTATGCGGAAGTGGCCCGTGCGCCAGGACTGATTGACGAGATTGGCCGTACATACCGTGTTCTGATCATGGGGCCATCATTGATGCCTGCTCTCCTGCGTACCATTCATCTTGGCTATGTCACGCTTTCTCTTGAAGAACGCACGGACACCATTGCCCGACTGCTTGGTGCGACACGTCAGGAAATGCTGAAAATGGACGGTGTTCTCGAAAAACTGTCGCGCAACGCCCAGTCGATGAGTTCGACGATTGAGGACGCACGGCAGCGCACACGGGTTGTGGCCCGGCAGTTGCGAAGCCTCGACACGACTGACGATGGTGGAGAAGAAGTGCTGCTGTAGGAAGAGTTATTCTTTTTGAGAGTGGAGAAATATATTGGATAAAGATAATTCGAGATTTTTTCAGGATTTATAAGAAGGAATCTCTGATTAATTGTGGTTAAATAAAAGGTGTTTTTATGTGAAGTATATTAAATTAAAAATTTGAATATTTTCAATTTATTTCAAAAAAAGAAATGTAAAATTTTATAATAAATTATTGTGTATTTAGTTTATTTTATAAAAATTTATGATTTATATTGTAATTAATTTTCGTAACACATCAGATTCGGCTGTCTGTATTCTGAGGTTGATAATCAGTATGCCAAATAATCCAATCAGTCATGGGTTGGAAATTTATCGATTTCAAAACATGAATCTGTTTTGCATTTTTATTTTTAATCAGTTTATTCCTCAATATTTTGTAATTTCCCTAGAATTTTCGAAACTTCATTCAAACTAGGTGGTTTGTCATGAGGACGGTTGAATGTGCAATCGTCCCTGTATCAAAAAAGAGGAATGGAAAAATGGCAAACCAAGGTGGTAGTCACGAACAGCATGTAAAAGCTGGCGAACAAAGCCATAAAAATGCTGGTTCTTCTCATGGCGAAAAGAACGAAAGTGAACATGCTTCTGGTACGCGTGGCGGCACTCACGAACAGCACGTCAAGGCGGGCGAGCAAAGCCACAAGAATGCAGGCACATCGCATAGCGAGAAAGGGGAAGGCGAGCATGGCTCCAGCACACGGGGCGGCACGCATGAACAGCATGTCAAAGCAGGACAGCAAAGCCACAAGAAGAGCTGATTTGCTGTCAGCTAGAGGGAACATCGGCGATGTGCTGGTGTTCCCGAAAATCAAATGTTCCCATCAATTTACGCATCATCCCGCGCCAGTGAGGCTAGGGATATGTTTTTGAAAATGGAGAAAACCCATGGGCTTTTTCTCACATCCTATAAAGACTCTTGATGATCTGTTCGTGCATACACTTCAGGATATCTATTATGCTGAAAATCAGATCATAAAGAATCTGCCAACCATGGTGGACAGCGCGACAGATCCTGAATTGAAAGCGGCTTTTCAGCATCATCTGACTGAAACAGAGGAGCAAGTCCGTAGGCTGGAGCGGGTGTTCCAGATGCATGACCAGCCCGTCAAAGGGGTCACGTGTCCGGCTATGGATGGAATCCTTGCCGAAGCAAAAGACATTATCAGTGATTGTGATGATGCCGAGGTTTGTGACGCCGCCATGCTTTCAGCAGCTCAGGCCGTGGAACATTATGAAATAACCCGTTACGGCAGCCTTATTGCTTATGCCACACAACTTGGTCGCCCCGATTGTGCAGCGGTCCTGAAGCAGACACTTGAGGAAGAGAAGTCGGCAGATCAGAAGCTGACACGCATCGCTGAAAAAGGCGTGAACCTGCATGCTGTCTGAAGCTGCAGAACTTCTTCGGTTGAGCGAGAGGTTTGACCTTCCTTGACATGGAGAGAGCAGGGAAAAGTCTCTGTAATTCTTCTTTTACAAGGTGGGTCAAACGGAAATTGGATCTTTTTTGACCGAAGATCTATCCAGTGTGGTTTGTAGTCTGTATTTCAAAATAAAACGAATTCTCTGCGATGATATCGAAGTAATATTCGGTGGATGATAGTGTTCTATAGATAAAGATTAGAAAAAATCTTCCTGTAATAAGAAGGGATTGATGTTCCTTCTGTCGATACGTTGGGTGAATTTTCTCAGAAAATACGATCATACAAAGCATTTCTGGTTTTTATAAACTTCTTCCAAAAAGGAGGGCGAGATGAACGTCAGCGAATTCCTATGGAAACGTCTTCAGGAATGGGGCCTCAAGCGTGCTTACGGTTATCCTGGTGATGGTGCTGGTGGCATTGATATCGCTTTGCAGAAGGAAGTTGATGCAGGCCACATTGAATATATTCAAGTAAGACATGAAGAAATGGCGGCTTTCATGGCTACGGCTCATGCCAAGTTTACCGGGCAGGTGGGGCTGTGTTTCGCCACATCCGGACCGGGCGCAATCCATCTTCTGAACGGACTTTACGATGCTAAACTCGATCATGTCGGCGTCGTGGCGATCATGGGTCAGCAAGCGCGAACGGCAATTGGCTCGAATTATCAGCAGGAAGTCGATCTGCAATCGCTCTGCAAGGATGTGGCATGCGAATACATTGTGACAGTCACTGAACCATCACAAATGCGGCATGCCATTGATCGTGCCGTACGTATTGCCCGTGATAAACGGTCGCCTACGGTCGTCATTGTGCCCAATGATTTGCAGGAGTTGTCCTATTCCGATCCGCCGATGGAGCATGGTTCGACCCATACAGGCATCGGAACGACAATTGGCAGCAAAGTACCAGAGGACGCAGGTCTTCGCGCGGCAGCTGATATACTTAATGCAGGAAAGAAAATCGCCATCCTTGTGGGGGCCGGTGCCCTTGAGGCAACAGATGAACTACTGGAGATCGCGGAAATTCTCGGTGCTGGCATCGCCAAGGCGCTTCTGGGAAAAGCCGCGGTTCCCGATGAACTACCCTTTGTCACGGGTTCGATCGGCCTGCTGGGTACGAAGCCTTCATGGGATCTCATGAAGGGATGCGACACGTTTCTGATGGTCGGATCATCGTTTCCCTACAGCGAATTTCTGCCGAAACCGGGACAGGCGCGTGGTGTGCAGATCGACATCAATGGAGCCAACCTGTCACTGCGTTACCCCATGGAAATCAATCTTCAGGGCGATAGCGCGGCAACCCTGCGCGCCCTGATCCCGCTGCTTCACCGCAACGAGGACCGGTCGTGGCGCGTACAGATCGAGAAAGAAGTCGCCGATTGGTGGAAGGTTCTGGAAGCACGCGCCATGACCAGCGCCCAGCCTCTCAACCCTCAGCGTGTATTCTGGGAACTTTCGCCACGCTTGCCCGAGAACGCCATCATCACTGCTGACTCTGGTTCCGTCGCCAACTGGTACGCGCGTGATCTCAAAATGCGCCGTGGAATGAAAGCCTCCCTGTCGGGTGGACTGGCGTCGCTCGGAGCAGGAACACCTTACGCGATGGCAGGGAAGATGGCTTATCCTGAGCGTACCGTCATTGCGTGTATGGGTGACGGCGCCATGCAGATGAACGGCCTGAATGTCATGATTACAATTTCCAAATACTGGAAACAGTGGTCGAATCCGAAACTGATTGTTCTTGTTTTGAATAATCAGGATCTCAGTCAGGTGACATGGGAAGAACGTATTCAGCTTGGCAAGGGAAAGACGGAATCTACACAATCCATTCCGGATTTTCCCTATCACAAATATGCCGAACTGCTGGGACTAAAGGGTATCTATGTTGATGATCCCGAAAAAGTAGCTGCCGCGTGGGACGAAGTTCTGACTGCCGACCGTCCGGTCATTCTTGAAGCGCGTACAGATCCCAACGTGCCGCCGCTGCCTCCGCATATTACTTTGCAGCAGGCAAAAGCATTCCTGTCTTCTTTACCGACGGAACCTGAGCGTGCCAGTGTCATCATGGGATCGGCAAAGGAAATGCTTGCTTCCATTCTGCCTTCACACAAATCGTGATCTCTTCGGATATATATGTAAACAGAGTGACTGAATAAGGAGTTATCTGGTTCAACATAGTCTGAAGAGAAGCGTTGGAAACGGACGTTAGTGTGTGATCTGTGATATGGACGAAGCGATATTACGACCAACGTGATGTGTTTTTTAACTCATGGTAGGGTTTCTTGGGATGTATTGGGTAAAAGATATTTTTGAATGATGAGGATGAGAATTTCAGGAAGGCAGATAATGACACGGTTGTTGTCTATAGAATTATATTTAAAAAAATCACAGGGCCTGTGATGGCCCCGTGAAGCAATGGTTTCTATAAATTTCACCTGTTGAGAGGCTCTACTGTCAGAGCATTGATCTGCCTCCGGTTACAGGAATTACTGCTCCGGTCGTATAACTGCTCTCATCTGAAGCAAACAGCACGTATGCGGCTGCCAGTTCTGCTGGTTGAGCTGCTCGGCCCATAGGGGTGTTTTTACCAAATTCAGTAATGGCTTCTTCCGGAATTGTAGACGGAATGAGAGGTGTCCAGACAGGGCCTGGTGCAACAGCATTAACGCGGATATTGCGTTCAGCCAGCATTTGAGCAAGACCAGCCGTAAAATTGGAAATAGCTGCCTTTGTGGCCGCATAAGCAGGCAGATGAGGAGATGGCTGAGCGGCGTTAATGGAACTCGTATTAATAATTGAGGCCCCACTTTGCAGGTGCGGCAATGCCGCCTGACACAAAAAGAACATACTATAAAAATTAGTGCGAAATGTTGTGTCGAGTTCTTTCTCATCTATTTCGGAAATATTATTCACGGATTTCTGGTGAGCGGCATTGTTGACAAGAATGTCCAGCCGTCCAAATTCATCGATTGTTTTTTGTATTATCTCATTGCAATGGGATTGTTGCTGGATATCACCCGGAATGAGGAGGGCACGACGACCTGCCTGTTGAACCCAATCAGCTGTCGTCTTTGCATCTTTGTCTTCTGTATAATAAGCAATTGCAATGTCAGCACCTTCGCGAGCAAAGGCGATCGCGACAGCTCGACCTATTCCTGAATCAGCGCCAGTTATCAAAGCGACTTTGCCCGAAAGCTTGTTTGAACCTCGGTAACTTTCCTCTCCGTGATCGGGAGTTGGATTCATTTTTTGTGTGTCACCCGGAACAGATTGCTTCTGGGGTGGGAATTTTTCTTCATTTGGCATGGAATTTTCTCCTTGAGGGTATAGTTCCAAAGACCATCAAGAAAGAAAGTTTCTCGATGCAGAAAAAATGCTTTGTATCGGATTTATTGAGGCGGAAATGCGCAACTTTCAGATGAACATATCGTTCAGAATTTTACTCTCTTAGCCGTCTATCACCCATAAGTTTTGTTTTTCGCCCTGTAGAAAACGAAGCTTATGGGAAACTGTAAAATCTGGAAAATATAGTCAAAGGCGATCGTATGATTGAGGCTTTATTTCCAGGATTGTCTAAATAAGCATCACGGTTTGAAAAAGGAAACTCCTATGAAAATATCGTATTTGTTCGCTATAGCGTTGTGTTTTTCTACGCCCGCTTTGGCACAGTCACTTCCGGAGAAAACGGGTCTGAACTCCATGATGGGAGTTGCTCCCAAAACGGATGATTTCATTCAGAGTGTTGCCTGGAGTGATCTTTTTGAGATTCAGTCCAGTCAGATGGCTTTGTCAAATGCCTCTCTTAAAGCATTTGCATCAAGAATGATCGCAGATCATCAGAAAACATCATCTGAACTGAAGCAGATTGTTGGTGAGAACAGTAAGGGAAGTATCCTTCCGACTTCTATTGATGACACACACAAGACAAAACTGGACACATTGAACGGTCTTCATGGCGATAGTTTTGTAAGGCAGTATCGTATGGATCAGATTTCTGCTCATGAGAACGCGCTGTCGCTTTTCAAACGATACGCGAAAAGCGGTGAAAATGAAGCATTGAAAAAATGGGCTGGGGATACGATACCTGCTCTTGAGGAACATTTGAAAATGGCGAAAGCACTTCCGGAATAACTACGAATTTAACCGCTGGTTGGATTTAATACGAAACAGCCACCTGACCGTTAAACGGTCAGGTGGCTTTATGTGCGATTCTTCTTTGATGGAAACGCGCTCTGATGCTTCGTTTTGCAGGTGGGCATCTGATCCGGTTGCTGACATAGAGCCTGCTTCAAACGAACTTTTTCCGTCTCTTCCGACAGACCGTCAGTAAAACATCGGTGGCCTTGAAGTCGCTACCTGTGATCAGATGTTGCTGAACTGGTTAGCCCTGAGCGCTATATACGACATACCGCTTTCAGTTCAGCCCGCTCTTTGTGCACTCGATGTGGCAGGAAAAGCCCTCTTTTGGGTAAAGAGGCGTCTGCCCGGCGCGTCTTTTCGGCTGAAGACCGTTACCGATCACGTAAACAATTCCGCTCAGAACACGACGGTCATCCACGTGCGGAACTGGGTGCGTCAGAGACAAAACGGCTTAATCCGTTCCATCAGGCTTTCAGACAGCAGAAACATTTACGTTCACCGCTTGATCTTCATCGATCAAGCGGTGAATTGTCATTCTTCTCTCAAGTGGATTTTGAACCTAACTGACCAGTCGCAATCCACGCCGTCCACCCGGCGTTGAAGGTTTGGGTGTCTCTCCGCTTTTGAAGTCGAACGGCAGAAGCGGTGAATTACCCTGATTGTCATCCTCGTGCGGCGCGTCGGGCAGACGCTGTTGCAGATACAGATTGGACAGGGCGCGGAACGCATAATCCAGAATCGACGTGGCGTAGGATGTGACCGGATCGCCCTCGACAGTGCCTGCGGGACCGAAGGATGAGTAGGCGAACCGCTCGACGAAATCCTCCAGCGGCGCGCCATATTGCAGACCGATGCTCACGGCCTGACTGAAGCTCTCCATCAGACCACGCACCATCGCGCTTTCGCGGGCCGGTGTCAGGGCAATCTCGCCAAGCGTGCCGTCTTCATATTCAGCCGTTCGCAGGAAGAAGCGATGACCGCCGACGGAAGCTTTCTGGGCGATGCCGGTATGACGCTCGGGAAGCGGCTGCAACGTGCCGCGTGGCAGGATGCGGGGCGGCGGCGCCATCGTCGGATCAGGACGGGCCGGAACGCGGTCCACAAATCCGGCGAGGGCGCGATACATCCGCATATGCGCGTCGGTCGTCGGCAGAAGCAGCGGACTTTCACCTGCGAGAGAAGCGGCGAGGGCCGTTTCCACCGACAGGCCCCGTGCAGCCAGTCGATTGAGCGTGCTTGCGGCAAGCTGTCCATCAGGTCCAAGCGGGGAAAAGATGGGGGCGAGGCCACAGGCTTCGCAACCGAGCAGCGCATCGACAGGACCGGGTGAGGAAAAGCCGGTTTCAATGCGGGCTTCCGGTGCTTCAGTATCCACAGCGGCCCGCGACCAGGCATCCCGGATTGCAGCGGACAGGCCCGGCAGGACATGGCGATGCGGCATGAGAGGGAGGTGGTCGCACCCTGTGCCCTCACGGGAAACAAGTGTCGTCAGTGCGACGATCGAACATGCGGCGTCACGCCCATCATCACTGTCATAATCCAGTCCAAGCGCGGCGAGGCAGGCGTCCAGATTGGTCAACAGGATTTCACCCACAATCGGAAGCGGTGCATCCGGAAGCAGATTGCCCGTCATGTCGGCTTCTGCTGGGGCGGACTCTGTCGTCTGTGAAGCGACAGGCAGATCAAACAGCGTCGGCTCGGAAGGCATTGCCTCGTCGAGCGGCAGTTCGCCGTTCCGTCGCGCTGCCTTGACGCGGGCATCCGTGCGCAGAACGAGGCATAGCAGACGAAGCGCCGCAACAAACGTCTCGGCGGCAAAGTCTTCGCCCGGCAGGACAAAGGCGGCGAGGTTGAGCACAAATCCGGGCCGTCTGTCGGAAGCCCCATGCCAGACGGCAAGCGTCGGCGCGGCCTGTCTCAGGATCAGGAGCCATGCGAGCGAGCGCCCGCTGATGATCTCGCCGCGTGATGGCGCTGCGCTCTGTCCATCCGGTTGCGGCGCACCGGATGTAAAGGAGTCGATCCAGCGTGCGGATTCTCGCGGCAGGGAAACCGCACCGATTCCGGTAACGATTTCTGCGAGTGCGGAGGCGGCCTCGTCATCCCAGTCGGCGGGCAGCGTAATGGCGCGTGCCGGAGCATCAGGGTCGGCGGAGGCCATGACGGTGCGCATTTCGACACCGTTCCAGAAATGATGAGCGTTCATGCCGGAAGCTTATCGTTCCGCAAGAGGCGGGCGGAAGCGGGGCAGGCTGAGGATAAGGGGGGGATAATGGTCGGAATAGCGAGGATATGGGGGATAACTTTCAGCAGGCCCGAAACAGGGCTGAAATTACTCTTCTGACCGGCATGGCGATGCTTTCTGTGCGCTCCGGAAGGAGTACTGCGTAACGTGAACGAGAGCAGGCGTGTGGGCAGTGGACGGCGGCGGTTCGACTCCTTATGGTCTTCTTCATGGCAACGCTCGGCACCCTTCTTCATACCCGCCTGCATGGACGTTTTGTGGGCAAGGACAACGATGGTCGCGCCTATTACGAGTCGCGGCGACCCACCCGGAAGACGGGCGGGGGCGAGCGCTATGAGCGCTGGGTCATCTACAAGAAGGGCGAGGATGCGTCCGCCGTGCCGCCTGAATGGTGGGGCTGGCTGCATTACATGGAAGATCAGCCGATCCCCATGGAGACCCGCAAGCCCTGGCAGTTGCCATATGAGCCGAACAAGACCGGTACGGCTGAGGCTTATCGTCCACCCGGCAGCGCCTACAAGGGTGGTCACCGTCCGTCTGCGACTGGCGATTATGATGCCTGGACACCGGAAAGCTGAGCCTTTACGGCATTGAATGAGGCTGAAAGGCGCGGCGAGGGTGAAAACCCTTACGCGCTTTTTTCATATGGTCTGAACAGACGAATGCGTCGCTATGGGCACATTCTTGCCAGAGAGTTGCGCTATCGGGCTTGTCAGACTTCATCGTTCCAGACGACAAGAACGAATGATCACAAAGACGCGTGAGAACCCATGAGTTCTGTTTCGACCACTTCCCAGCCGGCGACGGCGGCGTTGCCGCCTCTGCGTAATTCACGTCCGACCGTAGAGCTCGTGGCGGGTTTTGCTGTGATCGTCGTATTCGTGCTTCTGCTGGGGCTCGCCGTGGTCAGCAGCGGTCGCAAGACGGATGCGGGCTACCAGCTCAAGGCCGGTTTCTCTCATATTGATGGTCTCGACATCGGCTCCGATGTGAAGCTGGCTGGGATCCCCATCGGTCATGTTGCGTCCGCAGGCGTGGATCCGAAGACTTTTCAGGCGAAGGTTGTGTTCACGGTCCGCCCGGACGTGCAGTTGCCAGTGGATAGCGCTGCCATCATCACAAGCGACAGTCTGCTTGGCGGTAAATACATCGCCATTTCACCCGGCGGTGACACGAAGATGCTCAAGGCGGGCGGTGAGATCAGCGAGACGCAGGGGGCGATCAGTCTGGAGCAGTTGCTCAGCAAGTTCATTTTCTCTGTGACGGATACGCTGACGCAGGCCAATCAGGCGAAAGCGAAGCAGGGAATGGACGCGCCAAAGGGCGAGGCCCAGCCGTGATGGAGACGCCTGCGCTCTGGCCCCAGCCGGATGGAACGCCGGTTTCCTGCACGGAAAAATTGCTGGTTCTGCGTCAGAACTGGGAAGAGTTGCAGGGCGTGATGCAGGACGCGTTTGAAGATGCCGTACTGATGGGTGTGGATGAGGCCGAAATGAAAAAGATGCTGACGTCTCTTGTGGCGTCTCTCTCCAGTCCACGAAGCAAGTCTTCAGTATGACAGACGGGGTAGGAACAAAGATGCTGTTACGGTCTGCTCAAGCGTGTCTGGGGCTGGCCTCCGTTCTGATTGGTGCTGGTTCGGCTCTCGCAGCGGAGCCGCTGGCGCCTCCTGCCATGTATCCGCCCAACACATGGCAGGGGAAAAGCACGGCCGTTGTTCGGGTGCTCAATCGTCTTGATTCTCGTGTTGAAACCATCAAGGTTCCTGTCGGCGGAACGTCTCAGTATGAGACGCTCGCCATCGGCGTGACGCGGTGCCTGCTGCATGCTCCGACAGCGCGTCAGGATGCGGCGGCGTGGCTCGATATTCAGGATCGACGAGCTGAGGGAGCGGTTTTTCACGGCTGGATGCTGGCCGCTGAACCATCGCTGGGGATTCTCGAAAGCCCGATCTATGATGTGCATGTCGTGACCTGTGAAGGAAACGACGTTCAGCCCATGTTGCCCGTGCTGGAGCGTCCGCCGGTTCCGCCTTTACCTGGAAGAAAGCCTGATGGTTCACAATCCGGTCAGGAGCAGGATGAAAATGGTGGGAATGCTGCCCCGCAGAATCTGGATGTGACGCCTTCTTCTTCCGGCTCTCAGGCAGATCATGGTGCAACGGAGGGCGATCAACCCTGAAGTTGCCCCGACCGGGATGCGGGGCAGGAACCCCGGTCGGTCTATGGTAATGCCGGGGAAGCTGTGGTGAAACTGAGCACTCTACGCAGCAGGTAGCGGCTCCATCAGTATAACGACCTGTATGCGCTGCTCTCCGGGATAAGCCGGGCAGATGCAGGCTGAAACAGGTGAGCAGGGAAGGCATTTTGTCGTGAGTTCTTCGGACAAGACTTCGGCTCCTCAGGGTCCCACCATTACCCTGACGCGGAATCACATGCCTCTGGGGCAGGTGGCGTTTCTGCTGGATTTTGACGGCACGCTTGTCGACATTGCTCCCACGCCTGAGTCTGTGGTTGTGCCGCCGGGTCTGAAGGAAACGCTGCTTGCCCTGAGAGAAGCGACCGGTGATGCGCTGGCGGTCATATCCGGGCGGTCCATTGATCAGATTGACGCTTTTCTCGGAGATGTGCCTTTCGCCGTCGCTGGAGAGCACGGCATTGCCATTCGTCATCGTCCCGGCGGCCCCATTGAGCGGGCAGCGCTTCCCTCCGTTCCCAGCCAGTGGGTGATCGAGGCGCAGGAGTTGGTTGCGTCTTTGCCGGGCACGCGGCTGGAACGAAAGGTCGGCGGTTTCGTTCTGCATTACAGGGGAGCGCCGGAAGCAGAAGGGCAGCTCCGTAAGGCAGCGGAGGCATGGGTGAAGGACGAGGGCGGCAAATTCCATATTCAGGCGGCAAAAATGGCATGGGAAATTCGCCCAGCCGGGGTCGACAAAGGCTACGCAGTCGAACTGCTTATGGAAAATGCGCCGTTCGCAGGTCGCAGACCGGTATTTGTCGGAGACGATGTGACTGATGAGGACGCTATTCGGGCCGCAGTCCGTCTGGGCGGAGTTGGATTCCGTATCCCTGTGGATTTCCCTACGCCCGGGGTTTTCCGAAGCTGGCTGGCGTCTCTGGTGCCCTCTCGGGACGAAGACCGGCCTGCTGCGGGTAACGGAGCATAACGATGGGGCGTCTTGTTATCGTTTCCAATCGCGTGCCGGATCCTCGGGAGAGGAACAAGCCGGCGGGTGGTCTGGCGGTTGGTCTGGCTGATGCCCTGCGTGAAGACCAGAGTACATTGTGGTTCGGCTGGTCTGGTCGGCAGGTGGTGGCGTCAGATGTGGACCCAGTGCCGGCTCTGGATACGCATGGAACGGTAACCTACGCGACCATTCCCCTGACTCACGCGCAGCATCGCGGCTATTATCAGCGTTTTTCAAACGCCATTCTCTGGCCACTCTGCCATTACCGGCTTGGCCTGATGGATTACGCGCGGGCCGACTGGCAGCAGTATCTTGAGGTGAACCGGATGTTTGCCCGGGTGCTCGCCCCTCTGCTGAAGCCCGACGATATCATCTGGGTGCATGATTATCATCTTTTCCCGCTGGCGCAGGCGTTACGGGAATTGGGAGTCACCGTGCCCATCGGGTTCTTCCTGCATATCCCCTTTCCGCCCTGGAGCCTGTTCCGCGCCCTGCCGCCTGCGACCGCGCTTCTGGACGATATGAAGGCCTATGATCTCATCGGCGTTCAGACGGAAGAAGACGCCCAGAACCTCTGGGAATGTCTGCGTGTCGAAGGGATGACCGACCCTTCCCGAGTTGTGGCCTGTCCCATCGGTATCGACCCGGTTTCCTTCAGCGAAGAGGCGCGGGATGCTTTCGATGGACCTGAAGTGCGTCGACTCAGGGAAAGCCTTCACGATGAGCCTTTGATTATCGGTGTGGACCGGCTGGATTATTCCAAGGGGCTTGAAGAGCGCTTTCTTGGATATGAAAAGCTGCTGATCCGCTACCCGGAGCATCATCGTCATGTGACCTATCTTCAGGTCGCACCGGTTTCCCGTGGTGAGGTCGAGGAATATCGTCTGTTGCGTCGTCAGCTGGACGAAACCATCGGGCGGATCAACGGCGCTTTTGCCGCCTATGACTGGACGCCAATCCGTTATCTGACACGCCCGATTGCGCGCCAGACGCTGGCGGGGTTCTATCGTCTTGCCGATGTGGCTCTTGTCACGCCGTTACGGGACGGGATGAATCTGGTCGCCAAGGAATATGTGGCTGCGCAGAATCCGGACAATCCCGGTGCTCTTGTCCTGTCGCATCTGGCTGGAGCCGCGCCTGAACTGGATGAAGCGCTGCTGGTCAATCCTCATGATTCAGATGCTATTGCGGATGCCCTGCATCTGGCGCTGACCATGAAAAAGGAAGAGCGCAGGCGTCGCTGGAATATCCTGAACAATGAAATCAGGAATACGACAGCGGGTTCCTGGGCGCGGGATTTCCTGAAAGCCCTGAATCGCACCAGAAAGACCGGCACCGGGTGAAATTCCTATGGGAGGCTGCTATACGCACGTTTCCCGAAAACACATGACCTTCATGTGGAACAGAAAGCTTGGCGCATGGTGCTGATGCCACGACGCAGAATTTTCAATAAACAGACGCCCGGAACTGTCCGCCTGCCCAATCTCCTGCTGATTTTTGCAGGGGTTGTGGCAATGCTTTTCGTGTGGTGGGTGCAGGACGGGCTGGGCATAGCGCCTTGTCCGCTCTGTCTGTGGGAACGCTGGCCGTGGCGTGCGCTGGTGGTGATTGGAGCGGTGGGTCTGCTCGTGCCCAGACGCTGGGCCAGAACCGTGGCGTGGTTCGGCGTGCCGGCGTTACTTGTCGATCTTATTCTTGTCGGAGTTCATGCCGGTGTTGAATGGCGTTTCTGGAAGAGTCCGCTTCCGGAATGTCTGTCACCGCATCTGACAGGTGCGACAATGGCCGAGCGGCTGGCTTCCATGCCGTTACGGCCTTCCAAGCCGTGTGACTTGCCGACCTATCTTTTTAACGGGCTGCCGATCTCCCTGACCGTGATGGAGGGAGTGGCAGCCCTTGCAGTTTTCGTTCTTCTGATCGCCGGTTTACTCAGGCCCTTCGGCGGCCAAACAAGAGGCTGATGACGAACAGGACGATAAAGATGAAGAACAGGATCTTGCCGATATAGGCAAAGTTCGCGGCTATACCGGAAAAACCGAACACAGCTGCGATCAGGGCGAAGACCAGAAAGATCAGGGTCCAGCGTAAAAGGTCCATGGGAAATACTCCGTTCTGTTAATCTCTGAACGCAAAGCGGAACGGAAAAGTTTCTCAGGTTTGAAGGAAAGCGCTTCAGGGCCTGATGATCTCATGGTGAATCAGGTGATGTTAGCGGGTGTGTTCTTTCTACGGCCTCATACAGCAAACGCTCATGGGGCGTGCGCAAAAGGTCTGGTGCTGACCCATTCCGAAACCATTCCGGATTGATCCTGTGAATTGCTTCTGACCAACTCTCCGCTGATTGAAGTCCAGTATGTTTTCCGCTGACCTGTCGCGCTTATGCGACAGAATGGACAAGGTGTTGTCACGAAGATGAGAGGTTGAAACTGCGTCTTTAGTCATCGGAGATGCAGGCGTGATGTGCTCCCGTGTCACGGCCAAAGCCGATGTCCAGAGAGGAAGTTCAGCATGACAGCATCACAAAAAGTCGCACTGGTGACTGGGGCGGCGCAGGGAATTGGTCGGGGCATTGCCCTGCGATTGGTGCGTGACGGATTTGCCGTCGCTCTGGTCGACATCAAACGGGAAGCGCTGGATGGAGTGGCGCAGGAGATTCACGCACAAGGAGGAACCTGCACCACTTTCAGCGCGGATATCGGAGACCGGGAGCAGGTTCGGGCCGCCGTGGAACATGCTGATCAGACGCTGGGCGGTTTTGATGTCATGATCAATAACGCTGGCATTGCACAGGTCAAATCGATCGCCGCTGTCACGCCGGAAGATGTCGAGCGGATTTATCGCATCAATGTTCAGGGTGTCCTGTGGGGCATTCAGGCGGCGGCAGAGCGGTTCATGATGCGGCAGCAGAAAGGAAAGGTCATCAACGCCTGTTCGATCGCCGGTCATGAGGCTTACGCGTTGCTGGGACTCTATTCCTCGACGAAGTTCGCCGTGCGGGGGCTGACCCAGGCAGCGGCCAAGGAATATGCCAGCAAGGGGATCACAGTGAATGCCTATTGCCCCGGCATTGTGGGAACCGACATGTGGGTCGAAATCGACAGTCTTTTTGCCGAACTCACAGGGGCTGAGAAAGGAGCAACCTTCAATAAATATGTTGAAGGTATCGCTCTTGGCCGCCCCGAGACACCTGACGATGTCGCTGCACTCGTATCCTATTTCGCGGGATCGGATTCCGATTACATGACAGGGCAGGCAGTTCTGATCGATGGAGGCATGGTCTACCGATGATCGCGTTTTGGAAACGCGATGCTGCCGTCAGCCTGTAACAGCAGGCAGCAGCACAGCAAACACGGCCAGACAGAGGGCGATCAGGACAATGGTCAGGATGCCCTCGACCTTCGCCAGAGCAATATCCATGGTTTTCGTTTCATTCAGCGCCGTTCTCACCTTGCAGAACCGCCAGTAAGAAACCGGAATCAGCAGAATGCCGGTCAGCACAGTAAGAATGCCTACCTGCGAGGTGGACGCGAAAGACTGATGGGCAGGCATGGCATGCTGGACTGCCAGAAGACGCAGGAACAGATCGAATTTTGCGAGAACGCAACCGAAAGCGACCAGCGCCAGAGCCGTTCGTATCCACGCAAGAAAGGTGCGTTCGTTCGCGGCGTGATCCGTATAGCGTTCGATCATGAGAAGAGGTTCCTGTCGCGCCGATGAAGGAGGCCGGTTTCTCAGACTGCGGACAAAGACGCAAGAGACCGATCAGCGATCCTGCTCCTGAACGTAGCAGTTTCATTGCGATCTGTAGTTTCCCCAAAAAGAAAAAGGCCCCCGAAACCGGGAGCCTCTTTCATGACGTCATTTACCTGATCGATCAGGCGAGAACAGTTGCCGCCTCGCGACCGTTGATGATCAGACCATCGCCATTGGCCGAGACCTTGACCTCTTCGCCGTCGTGAATCGCGCCTTCGAGCAGAAGCTCTGCAAGCGGGTTCTGCAGGCTGCGCTGCACAACTCTCTTGAGCGGACGGGCGCCGTAGACCGGATCGTAGCCTTCGTTGGCCAGCCACTGATGGGCCAGATCGTCCAGCTTGATCACGATGTTCCGGTCGGTCAGCAGCGACTGGAGACGGGCGATCTGGATATCCACGATCCGCGCCATGTCCTTCTTCTGCAACCGCGAGAACAGCACGATCTCGTCCAGACGGTTGAGGAACTCGGGACGGAAGTGCGCACGGACGACTTCCATGACCTGAGCCTGTACCATGTCGGTGGTTTCGCCATCCGGCTGGTTGGCCAGAACGTCGGAACCAAGGTTACTGGTCAGCACGATCAGCGTGTTGCGGAAGTCCACCGTACGGCCCTGACCATCGGTCAGACGACCATCATCAAGCACCTGAAGCAGGATGTTGAAGACGTCCGGATGAGCCTTCTCCACCTCGTCGAACAGGATGACCTGATAGGGCCGACGCCGCACGGCCTCGGTCAGCACACCGCCTTCTTCGTAGCCGACATAACCCGGAGGCGCGCCGACCAGACGGGCCACGGAGTGCTTCTCCATGAACTCGCTCATGTCGATACGGAGCAGGGCCTTTTCGTCGTCGAACAGGAATTCGGCGAGCGCCTTGGTCAGCTCGGTCTTGCCGACGCC
>NZ_DHNR01000005.1:287968-289049 GCF_002409645.1 Acetobacter sp. UBA5411 | reverse complement strand
GGCCGAGGAACAGGAACGAACCGATCGGACGGTTCGGGTCCTGAAGACCAGCACGGGCACGACGGACTGCGTTAGCCACGGCCTTGAGCGCAGGCTCCTGACCAACGACCCGCTTACGCAGCTCGTCCTCCATGCGGAGCAGCTTGGCGCGCTCGCCTTCGACCATGCGATCCACGGGGATGCCGGTCCAGCGGGACACGACCGAGGCAATGCTCTGCTCGGTGACAGCCTGCGAGACGAGGTCAGTGGCAGAATTACTCTGTTCCTCGTTCTGCGCCTCGGTGATCTTGGCTTCCAGCTGCGGAATGGTGCTGTACATCAGTTCCGAAGCACGACCCAGATCGCCCTTGCGCTGTGCGACTTCTACCTGCGAACGGGCTTCATCCAGCTGCTCCTTGAGCTTCTGAACAGCGTTGACCCGATCCTTTTCCGCATGCCAAGCGGCGTTCATCGCATCGGATTTCTCTTCCAGCTCGGCCAGTTCGGCATCGACCTTCTCAAGACGATCACGGCTGGCGGAGTCATCCTCCTTGCGCAGTGCTTCACGTTCGATCTTGAGCTGGATGACACGACGATCTAGCTCATCGAGTTCTTCCGGCTTGCTGTCGATCTGCATCCGTAGACGGCTGGAAGCCTCGTCGATCAGATCGATGGCTTTGTCCGGCAGGAAGCGGTCGGTGATGTAGCGGTTCGACAGCGTAGCAGCGGCGACAAGCGCGCCGTCAGCGATGCGGATACCGTGGTGAAGTTCATACTTCTCCTTGATGCCGCGCAGGATCGAAATCGTGTCGGCCACAGAAGGCTCGCCAACGAACACGGGCTGGAAACGACGGGCCAGCGCCGCGTCTTTCTCGATGTATTTGCGATACTCGTCGAGCGTCGTCGCACCGATACAGTGCAGCGTGCCACGGGCGAGTTCCGGCTTGATGAGGTTGGAGGCGTCCATCGCGCCATCGGAGCGACCCGCACCAACAAGTGTATGCATTTCGTCGATGAACAGAATGACCTGTCCTTCGGCAGACTCAATCTCCTTGAGAACCGCTTTCAGGCGTTCTTCGAACTCACCCCGATATTTCGCACC
>NZ_DHNR01000005.1:269900-287804 GCF_002409645.1 Acetobacter sp. UBA5411 | reverse complement strand
GCAATCAGCGCGCCCATGTCGAGGGAAAGCAGCTTCTTGTTGCGAAGCGCCTCCGGCACGTCGCCATTGACGATACGCTGGGCCAGTCCTTCGACGATGGCGGTCTTACCAACGCCCGGCTCACCGATCAGAACAGGATTGTTCTTGCTGCGGCGTGCGAGAACCTGGATGGCGCGACGGATTTCCTCGTCACGGCCAATCACCGGATCAAGCTTGCCGGCCAGCGCCACGGCGGTCACGTCGCGGGCGTATTTCTTCAGCGCGTCGAAGCCCGCCTCGGCGTTCTCGCTGGTGACGGTGCGGCCCTTACGGACAGCGGCGACGGCTTTTTCAAGCGCATCGGCAGATGCACCATTGTCTTTCAGGGCGCGACCGGCCGCGGTGTCAGACGCCGCAATCGCGACGAGAAGACGATCCTGCGCCACGAAAGAGTCATTGGCTTTCTGGGCGGCCTGTTCGGCGTTGTCGAGCAGGCGCACGAGGTCGGGCGTCGCCTGTGGCTGACCGGCTCCGCCTCCCTGAACTTTCGGCAGTTTGGCGAGAGCTTCTTCAACAGCGGAAAGCGCGCCGAGCGGGTTGCCGCCAGCGGCCTTGATCAGCGAAGAGGCAGCGCCTTCGTTGTCATCCAGCATCGCCTTGAGCAGGTGCTCTGGCGTGAGCTGCTGGTTGTATTCGCGAAGCGCAATCGTCTGTGCGGCCTGAAGAAAGCCACGACTACGTTCGGTAAATTTCTGAATGTCCATATTCCTGTTTGTCCCTTTGAAGTGAGGCGACGGTCAGGGCCATGAAGGGCGCCCCTCAAGGAGGCAGCGCGGCCATGGTCTTGATCTTGTTGAAGGATATGGGTGCTAAAAAACGGAATGCAAGGTTTTTGTCCGGTAATTTGTTTCTGAATTCTGTCCGGGATGTTAACGCCCGCTTCTTTTCGGCAAGGCAGGCTGCCGGGCCCATTCCAGCTGTCCGGGTGGGCTTGTCCTGAATCGAGCGCCATTCTGAAGCTGTAAAAAAAATTTCACTTCACGATTGATTTTTGTCAAATCATTGCCCGCAAATCACTTTTACAAGAGCTCTTGATGTCGCGTATTTTTGTTTCTCATTTTCTCGGACTGGAAAAGCCTGCTCGCGTTGTCACGCTGTGCGCCGGGGTGATGGGGCTGGCTGTGACATATGCGTCTCCGGCCAGAGCGGATGATGACGCTGATCTGGCGCTCATCAAGGAGCAGATCAAAAAGCTTGAACAGAAGGTGCTGGTCATAGAGCAGCATCGTCATCCGGGACGGTCTCTTTCTGCCCACAAGGAGGTAGGAAAAACGCGACAGACGGTGGCGCGTGCCCAGTCTGCCGGGTCCACCCACGCCAACAGCCAGACCGCGTTCGCCTCCAATGATGATAATACGCCCGTCGAACCGCAGCCTGTTTTTTCCGATGACCGGGTTCGCCCTCACTCATCACATCCCTTCCTTCATCTGGGTGGACCTGATGATACGGGGCCGCAGCCGGTTGCTGTGGCTTCCGAGGAAAAAACATCCTCAATCGATCTGAGTTCATCCAGCCCGCTGGCCATTACCCAGACAGCCGTGGATCATCTGCCACCCGTCTTCAGTATCGGCAATATCTCCGTCAGGCTCGGTGGATTTCTGGAGCTCTCCAATATCTGGCGTGATTCGAACCTCAGCAGCGGCCCGGCGACCGCATGGAATAATTTTCCTTACGCCAACAGCCCCAATCATGGGCTGAGTGAAGAGCGACTTTCCGCCCAGCTCAGCCGGTTTTCAACGCTGCTTGAGGCAAATCCGACAAGCGCCATCCGTCTGCAGGCCTATATCGAGACGGATTTCGGTGGTTCCGGCGGCAGCACCAACAGTGTGCAGATCAGCGGCTATGTGCCCCGCCTGCGGCAGGGTTACTTCACTTTTGCCGATAAGAATTGGGGCTTCCATGTCCTCATGGGACAGGCATGGAGCCTGACCACCAACTACGCAAAGGGCGTTCTGGCCCGAAGCGAGCAGTTGCCCGCGGTCACCGATAACAACCAGATCCCCGGCATTACCTTCACCCGCGTTCCGCAGATTCGTCTGACAAAGGACTGGGGGAGAAATACTGGCTGTCGCTCTCAATTGAAGATCCTCAGGCCACTGTCGGGTTTTCCTCAGCCATGTCCTCCGGGGGCTATCTGCCTGCCGTTGGAAACGAAAAAGTCGGTGCCCGGGTGTATTATCAGAACAGCGGTGGCGCTCTGCTTAACCCCGAGACGAGTTATACGGATAACCCCGCGCCCGACGTGGTTCTGAAAGGGGCTGTGGATACGTCTGTCGGTCATTATGAGGTGTTTGGTCTGGCACGCTGGTTCCGCTCCGTCATCCAGTCGCCGGGAGCGGCTCACACCCACAAGGACACGCGGTTTGGCGGCGGGGTAGGGGGTGGCATGACCGTCCCGCTCGGAACGCCGAAACTCCAGCTCGCCGGAAATGTCATCGCGGGCGAAGGGATCGGGCGTTACGGCCCCACTCTCATCCCGGACACGACGTTCAACAGTCGAGGCCAGATGACACCCATTCCCGAGATCAGGGGCGCGCTCGGACTGATCGGTCATCCGACCAGTTCCGTGCTGCTGTACCTTTATGGCGGTGTCGAAGCCGCCGGAAGAAAGCGTTTCACCGCAGCGGATGGCAACCAGTACGGGTACGGCGTAGGCGACCTGAACCTTGCCGGCTGCGATGTCGAATTCGGAACCTGCAATGCGCAGACCCGAACACTTGCCTCGTTCACTGCCGGCGGATGGTGGCACTTGCTGGACGGCCATTACGGCAGCGTGATGAGCGGCCTGCAATACACCTACATCCGCAAGTTCGCCTTCAGCGGCAACGACGGGTTTGGCAACAGCGTCAATCCCGCGACGACAGGGAACACGGTTTACGTCACGTTCCGCTATCTGCCTTTTCAGCAATAGTCGGACGGACAACAGGAGATAAAAAGACATGGCTTATACTGTCGGCACATATCTCGCAGAACGGTTCGCCCGGATCGGTCTGAAACATCATTTCGCGGTGGCGGGTGATTACAATCTCGTCCTGCTCGACCAGCTTCTGGAAAACAAGAACTGTGAGCAGGTATACTGCTCGAACGAACTGAACTGCGGCTTTTCGGCGGAAGGCTATGCCCGCGCCAATGGTGCGGCTGCCTGTGTCGTGACGTTCAGTGTCGGCGCTCTCTCCGCTTTGAACGCCATTGGTGGCGCTTATGCAGAGAACCTGCCGGTCATCCTCGTTTCCGGTGCGCCGAATTCCAACGATCACGCCAGCGGCCATATCCTGCATCACACCATCGGCACGACGGATTACGGCTATCAGCTCCGTATCGCAAAAGAGCTGACCTGTGCGGCTGTTTCCATCATTTCCGCTGAAGATGCGCCGGAAAAGATCGATCATGCGATCCGCACGGCCCTTCGTGAGAAAAAGCCGGCCTACATTGAAATCGCCTGCAACGTCTCCGCCCAGCCCTGCCGTGCGCCCGGCCCGATCAGCGCCCTGCTGAACGAACCGACTTCTGACGCCGCCACGCTGAAAGCTGCTGTTGAAGCGGTTTCGAAATTCATCGAAGGCAAGGAAAAGCCTGTCATCCTGATCGGCAGCAAGCTGCGTGCGGCTGGTGCTGAAGAAGCGGCCATCCGTCTTGCTGACGCTCTGGGCTGCTGTGTCGCCACCATGGGCGCCGCCAAGAGCTTTTTCCCCGAAGATCACGCCAATTATATCGGCACTTTCTGGGGGAGCGCGAGTTCGCCAAAGGTTGTGGACATCTTTAACTGGGCAGACAGCGTTCTCGCTCTGGGCTGCATCTTCAATGACTATTCGACCGAAGGCTGGACGGCATGGCCGCGTGGCGCGAACGTCGTTGTCGCGGACAAGGAGATTACGAAAGTCGGTGAGCAGACTTTCGACAGCATCCATCTCCGCGATGTCCTTGACGGCGTAGCAAAACACTTTGCCGGCAAGGCGAAGAAAGATGCGACGATGGTCGAGTACAAGCGCATCGGTGGTGGTGTGACGGAGACCGTGCCAGAAAACGCCAAGAAGGATGGCAAGCTGACGCGTGAGCACATCCAGCGCTCGCTTCAGTCCATCGTCACGCCTGAAACCACCATTTTCGGCGAGACAGGCGATTCATGGTTCAACGTCTCCCGCACAAAACTGCCACGTGGCGCGCGGGTGGAATACGAAATGCAGTGGGGGCATATCGGCTGGTCGGTGCCGTCCATGTTCGGTTACGCCGTCGCCGCGCCGGAGCGTCGCAACATCCTTATGGTTGGCGATGGCTCGTTCCAACTGACCGCACAGGAAGTCGGCCAGATGGTCCGTCGGAATCTGCCGGTGATCATCTTTCTGATCAATAACGCAGGCTACACGATCGAAGTGGAGATCCACGACGGTCCTTACAACAACATCAAGAACTGGAATTACGCGGGCATCATCGACACGTTCAACGCCGAGGATGGCAAAGGCAAGGGATTGCGGGCCACGACCATCGGAGAACTGGATGACGCCGTCAAAACAGCCCTTGCTCACAAAGGTGGACCGGTGCTGATCGAATGCGTGATTCCTCGTGATGACTGCACAAGCGAACTGATTTCGTGGGGACGCCACGTGGCGACTGCCAACGGTCGTCCGCCAGCGAAATAAATCGCTTCGCGCTTTTCAGGCAGGCGGCCTTCGGGTCGCCTGTTTCGTCTGAACGCCATCCCTTACGGAGACTTCATGCCGCCAACAGCACCACCGGCAGGCGCGTCCGCCAAACCGACCGCCGTCCCCGCCGCACAGCCACAGAAACTCCAGCCGATATATGTGCTGGCCTGGTTTCTCTGTGCACTGTTCTACTTCTATCAATATGCAATCCGGTCAGCGCCCGGCATCATGCAGCATGAGCTGGCGACCGCGTGGGGTAACAGCCATCTCGGTCTGATGATCGCGTCCTATTACATTGTTTATGCGCTGATGGCGCTTGTCGTTGGCGTGCTGCTGGACCGTTACGGTGCACATGCCATTTTGCCGGGTTTCATCGGAATCACTGCCGTCGGCTGCCTGATCTTCGCGCAGGGAAGCGCTGTCGCCGGTATCGGGGGCTACGTCATTCAGGCTATCGGTGCGATCTGTGCGTTTGTCGGTTCATCCTACGTCGCGGCCCGTTATCTTCCGGCCCGTACGCTCGCGCTTTTCGTGGGGTTGACACAGTGCCTCGGTATGGCCGGTGCGGCTTTCGGCTCCAAGCCGACCCGTATGCTGATCGATCCCAATGGATCGGTTCATGCCGCATGGCAGCATGTCTGGCTGGGTTTTGGCGTGATCGGACTGGCTCTCGCGGCGGCAGTCTGGGTCATCATGCCGCGTGACGCCGGAGACAGCGCGCATCATCATGGTGATCTCACCATGAGCAATCTGCTCAAGCCCTTCAAAATCATCTTTTCCAACCCCCAGAGCTGGTATGCGGGTCTGATTGGTGGCCTCCTGTTCGTACCGACGACGATTGGCGCGCTCGGATGGGGCGCTTCCATGCTGAGTGGCGGCGAGCACACCACCATGGCGTTTGCGGCCTCCGATGTTTCGATGGTGCCGATCGGGTGGGTGATCGGGTGTCCGCTACTGGGATGGATTTCCGACAAGATCGGACGGCGCAAGCCGGTGCTGATCGGGGGCGCGCTCGTTCTTCTCGCCTGTTCGATCTGTGCGGTTTATCTGCCGGTTGGCGTGATGCCGAAATACTCGGTCGCGCTTATCATGGGGATTGCCTCTGGTGCGGCCATGATTCCGTTTTCTTCCATGAAAGAGGCCAATCCTCCCGAAGTAAAAGGGACGGCTGCTGGCGTGATGAACTTCCTCGTGTTCGGCACGACCGGTGTCATGTCGCCGCTTGTCTCGGCCCTGATGGGTAAAAGCACCGATCTGACACTCCAAGAGTATCAGCACGCCTTCATGCCGCTTCTTGTCGGTATTGTTATTGCGCTCATACTGTCCCTGCCACTGAAAGAGACAGGGTGGGCAGTCAGAAAAAGCTGATTGCCGGAAAGTGCCGCTTTCTTCGGATGGCGGCATTTTCAGACGATTTCCGGAAGATGATGCTCGTCAGATCTCCGGTCAGTTAAAGGGGAGATACTGCCGCCGTCACGTTTTACGGGGTTTTCGTCCTGTTCAGGGGATGTGTCTGGAAAAGCCTGTGTTTTCAACGTTTCCCATGAAGCGGTGACAGGTGATACAACGGCGCTGAAAATGACACGACGAGGCCCGTAATTATGCGTCTGGATGATGAACGCGAGAGCAGCAATATTGAGGATGTGCGCGGTTCTGGCGGGGGCGGCGGGGGGCGCATGCCTCTGCGTATCGGCGGCATCGGCGGGGTAGTGCTGATCCTCGGAGCGCTCTATTTTGGCGTCGATCCACAGATTGTTCTGAATCTTCTCGAAGGAAGCGCCGGTTCTGCTCCGACCAGTCAGACCGTTGCTCAGGCACCTTCACCAGCCGATGACGCTCAAAAGCAGTTTATCGCCCGCGTGCTTGCTTCTACAGAAGATGTCTGGACCAGTTACTTCACGCAGATGGGTAAAACCTATCATGCGCCGCATCTGGTGCTTTTCAGCGGCGGCACTAACTCGGCATGTGGTTATGCGCAGACCGCATCAGGTCCGTTCTATTGCCCGGCTGACCAGAAAGTCTATCTCGATCTTGGTTTCTTTCAGGAATTGCAGGATCGTCTAGGCGCTGGTGGCGAATTTGCCCGGGCTTACGTCGTGGCGCATGAGGTCGGGCATCATGTCCAGAATCAATTGGGCATCATGCAGCAGATGAACCAGCAGTATGGCGCGGCTCAGAGGGGAGCGAGCAGTCAATCAGTCCGTCTGGAACTACAGGCAGACTGCTTTGCAGGCGTGTGGGCAAAGCGGGCCGATGACGCCAAACATATTCTTGAAAACGGGGACGTGGAGTCCGGCCTGAATGCGGCAGCGGCAGTGGGTGATGACCGGCTCCAGAAAGAGACGCAGGGTTATGTGGTCCCGGACAGCTTTACGCACGGCACCTCAGCCCAGCGTGTCACGTGGTTCCGTCGTGGGCTTGGCAGCGGCGATATCAAGCAGTGCGATACATTTTCTGCCCCATCGCTTTGAGGATCAGTTGCTCGGAATATCGTGGAGACGACAAAACACGTTGTTATGAAGAGGCGAGTTTCTGTCTGAACCAATGAGGCGCAGTTCCGCTATATACATAGACAGTTTTTACGGGCTGGTGGTCTTCGTGCGGGTGCTGGTTGTTTATTCGCACTGTTGATTGGTCAACGGTGCGCAAACGGGACTTAATCGGGCTGGGTTCAAGAGCATTGTCCTGCGCAGGGATGGAATGATTTGGGATGTGGTACCCGCATTGACTCTGAAAAGGATTTTAGTGGTCAGATCGGCATGTGCAGGGCATCGGTGAAGGATGATAGATATGACCACTACATCGCTTGATGGCGCCGAAGAGATTAGGGTTCTGCTTGTCGAGGACGATGCTGATATTGCTGAAGAAATTTCAGCAGAGCTGAAAAGCCGTGGTTTTTTCGTGACTTTGGAAGAGACGGGGAGTGCGGGTCTGGAACAGGCGCTCACCAGCCAGTACAATGTCATGATCGTTGATCGTATGCTGCCAGAACTTGATGGGCTTTCCCTGATTGAGACGGTTCGGCAGAAGGGCGGGCGTACCCCCGTTCTTGTCCTGTCCGCACTTGGAGCGGTTGATGACAGGGTGAGTGGTCTCAAGGCGGGCGGGGATGACTATCTGACAAAACCGTTTGCCATGGTGGAGTTGATCGCCCGGATTGAAGCGC
Source organism: Acetobacter sp. UBA5411 (assembly GCF_002409645.1). GTDB lineage: Bacteria > Pseudomonadota > Alphaproteobacteria > Acetobacterales > Acetobacteraceae > Acetobacter. The sequence goes on along the minus strand of NZ_DHNR01000005.1, from coordinate 279,959 downwards.
TTCTGCGACGTCCGGACGATACGCGTCAGACTGTTCTGCGTGTCGGTCCTCTTACGATGGATCTCATTGATCGCACGGTGAAGCGGGACGAGCGTGAAATCGAATTATTGCCCAGAGAATTTCGGCTTCTTGAATATCTGATGCGGCGTCCCGGCCAGATTCTGACACGGGCGATGCTCCTTGAGGAAGTCTGGAACTATCGGTTTACGCCCCAGACCAATCTGGTGGATGTGCATATCGGCAAATTACGTCGCAAGGTGGATGCGCCCGGCGAGCAGACGCTGATTCACAGTATTCGGGGGGCAGGGTTTACCCTTCAGTCTTCTGATTAGGAGCATTCTGCTGAAAAATTTTCTTCAGAGTGATCGGCTGGCTCTTTTTCGGACAGCGCGCTTCAAGTTGGGACTCGCATTCGCGCTGGCGATGCTGGGCACCATCGTCGTGCAGTTCAGTCTGACCTACACGCAGATGACATCGTTCGAATTCCGTCGATCCGGTCAGGTGCTCAAAGGGGAAATGAAACTGCTACTGGCGATGCCGCCAGAGCATCTTGAATATGTCATCCGCGAGCGCGCCACGGACGATTTGAGACTTGTCGTTAATGAGGCTGGAATTTTCACGGCATCCCATCAGCCAGTTGCAGGCGAGTTGCGTTCATGGCCGGAGGGTCTGGTAGCGGATGGCAAGCTCCATAATATCGTGATGGAGCCGGAGGAGGGCAGTCCTTACACATTGAGGTTTCTTGCGGCTGGAACGCCGGACGGACATATTGTGGTGCTTGGTCGTAGTCTGCATGTTCTGGATGAGCAGAAACTCATGCTCCGGCATGCTTCGCTCGTCACTCTTGTCCCGATCGTCTTGTTTGCCCTTATGGCGGGAACATGGCTGAGCCACAGGGCTCTGACCCGTGTGAAGGAGATGCATGAAGCTGTCGACCTCATCATGCAGGGAGACATCCACGAACGGCTGCCCGCAGGGACTCAACAGGACGAATTGCAGCGACTGGCTGGCAGCGTCAATCGGATGCTGGATCGGTTGGAACAGCTCATGCGCGATATGCGGAGTGTGGGGGATGATATTGCCCATGATCTGCGTACACCTCTGGCCCGTGTTCGCGTAGGACTGGAAAGGGCTCTTTCTGGTCCTCAGGCTTTATCAGCGGACGCCTTGCGGGGTGTGATTGAACGCGCAATCGGCAATCTTGATCAGTGTTTTTCGATTATCACAGCTTTGCTGAGGCTGACAGAGATCGATAACAGCAAGGGGCGTGCAGCATTTGCCAGAATAGATCTAGCTGAGCTTGTGTACGATATTGTCGATCTCTATGAGCCGATTGCAGAGAGTGAAGGTATTGAGTTCGAGGCTCTGTGCCCAGAGAAAAAGATTTTTGTAAGTGGTGACAGAGATCTTTTGATCGAAATGCTGGGAAATCTTGTTGATAATGCCGTAAAATTTACGCCTGCTGGTGGGAGGGTCCGGATTTCCGTCAGTATGACCGGACATCATCCTTTTATCGCCGTCGAAGATACAGGCATCGGCATACAGCCTGACGAACGGCAGGCTGTTTTATCGCGCTTTTACCGATCTGATAAAAGCAGGCATATCCCCGGCAGCGGTCTGGGATTGAGTCTGGTGGCTTCGATTTTGCGTCTGCACAATGCAGAATTGAAGATTCTTGATGCTCAACCGGGCCTTCCTGAAAAAGGGGTTTGCTTTCTGGTTGTTTTTCCAGCTTCTGATTATGTGTAAAACTGGAGCGCTAGCTAAGTGGAGCTTTCGACTACCAGCATGACTTCTGTGCCTTCTGCTTTGATATCCGTTAATTCATGGGATACGACAGAGAGTGACGCTTCTTTTGAAATCTGTACGAAAACCGTTCCCGGAGCGCTTCTTGAACCATAACAGAGACTAGTACCATCATATTGATCCCGTCCATAACAGGCGCAATCTACCGCGCTCCAGGGCTCGGTGATTTTTTCAATTGTACTATCAGCTGCTTTTACGGTATCAAATGCTTCCCGCGTATTGCGCTTGACGAAAAATTCCTGCTTTATGCGGGCTATATAAGAAGCGTCACTTTCATTTGTCAGTCGTGGTAGGTTGCTTCCAAAATAATCAGAGGCGGCAAGATCTATGAAGTTTCCTGTGCTGGTATCAAGGCGCGTTTGATTGTTTGTGTATTCCAGCAAGCTATAAAGCATAGCCCAAGGCCATGCCAGTCCGGTTAAAATACCATCGAGTACTGGTGTTGCATTTTCGGATGATGAAGGAAACCATGATTGAGGTAATGTAGAGCGAATACGTTTGAAAATATCTTCATTATCGCCGGTAGCCATTATCTTTTCCTAAGTATAAGATACAGAAAATTCCACGTCTTTCAATCGTACTGCAGTGCCAGTTTGACCGCCGACATCAATAGACTGCTGATTGACCGTTATGACTCCAATGGATTCTACAATGTTTTCAGAGGCAGAAAAAACGACACTGGATATTTTTGTGTAGCTGCATACTGCGCCAACCGTCAGGCTGTTGATATAATCTGATATACTTGTTGTAATCGTGCTTTCTATACCTGTCGTATCTGTTCCGGTTTTTACTGTTATAGGCACCACAACCGATACTGGAATTATTGTTGATGCAATCACAGAGAATTCTACACCACAAGCACGAACAGATTCTATGGCTGTTGTGATTTTATTAATGCTGTCAGACGAAATATTACCCGATCCATCATCAACGACTACATAAAAAAAACCGGCTCTATAGTAACCGGAGGGATCCTTGTTTTCGATAATCTGGTAGAAAATATTTGGTGAAGTGCTCTCTATGGCATATTCTATGGAAGATAACGTTGCCGAAGATAATGAAGAAAACCATAGATTTATACGTGATTTTACTGATTCGTCAGTCTCTTCGTCATAGCCATTGCTAACACTTGACAGATTTGTGCAAGTGTCGATACCGGAGATCTGAGTGCCCAAGGTATTGAGAGCACCCGACATAACATTTCCAACAGAGCCCGCGACAGTGCATTCTACGGGGCATGTAATGGATGCAACACCATTTTGGCGAATATAACCATTTGACGATTCTGACCATGATGGATTTGTCTGATCCTTTATGACAGAAAATAATATGCTTCCATCAGAGGATTTGACGATAGCACCGACGGGTACTGTTGCTGATGAGGCATCTGGAGTTAAACAAATAAAAGTTTCAGTTGTGGTCGCCGCAGCTGCTGGCAGACGGGTAATCCCAAATTGAGCGATCCAGGAATCAACGTCATCACCAAACGATGTCCCAAGCCTGGTGACAGATAAGGTTTGAAGAATTAAATATTGTATCCAGAGAGCGACGGTGGCGTTGGCTTCAAAAATTGATCTTGAAACTGAGCCTGTTGTAAAATCCATCAATGATGAGCATGCACTTTGAGCTGCTGTACATGAATTTGAAACCAATGTTGAAAAATTTTGTAAAGATAGATTCATGCTAAATTTCCATCAATGTTGTTTCATCAGTGGTTGAATCTGAGTACTGTATGCTGATTTTTTTTGTTCCATCTGTTAATGCGTACATTTTGACGGAAGGAGTTGGAGACTGTGAAATCGATGTTTCCATTTTCATTTGTTCTAATATAACTGATGTGAGATCGTTTAATGTGTCAGTATTTCCTATTCTTTGAGGAAGGCCTGCTCCGTAATCAGTCCAAAAAATATAATCACCGGGATTGGTGCACAAACGTCGCGTAATACGTTGTTTTCCAATGTTTGAACCTGATACGATAGCTAGATCACCAGTATCTGAAATATCTAAATCATATCCAAATGTATGAGATATATCGGACATTTTTATATCCTGAAGTTTATTTTATTGAGGTGGGCTTGTGGAGTCTGTTCCTGCCTTTACACCTGAATGTGTATGACTTGATAGAGAAATATCCGATGCTTTTACGTCACCGGAAACAGTCACATTGCCGGTAATTTCAACATCAGAAATTATTTTTATACCTGTTTTTTCAATGCAGAACTCTATATTTCCTATTTTTATACCGAATTGTCCGACTGAGACAGGTTGGTTGTTCAGGCTGGTAAATGTTGGTGGTGGTGTCGTTGAATCAAAAACACGGCTTACAACGACATAGTTGTCTCCATCTCCATGCGCTGTATCAACAAAAACATGAGTTCCTACTGGTGATGGAGAGTAAATGGTAGCCTCTCCGACGGAGATTGCTGCGTCACATATCCAACCTGTCTCGCAGTTATCGGGTTGTAATCGTACTTTTACTAATCCATTTTTGTAATCGAGCGCACTTACAATGCCGAATTTCGCACGTCCAATTCTGTTTGTATGCGAATGCATAAGCATGTTTATGGAATTATGCAGCTGTGTCATTTTGTTGGTCTTCTCTGTCTATCGAGGTCTTAGAATCGCCTTTTTTGTTGTGGATTTTCCACTGTACTCAATAACAACCTGATCAACAGTATAAACTGTAGAGTCAAAATAAGTTCCTGTTCCATTTATCTTTATTAGTTGTCTTGTTGATATATTTAGGTAGGGGTGTAGGTATAATTCTATATTCCTTCCGTGCGCCATAATCTCTGTATAGCGTCTTTGCGCTATATTTTTACATTGATCTGTTGTTGTTCCAATGGGAGCCGTGAAATTGAAAGCATGCCCGGAAGTGCTGCCTTCTGGGTATTGTGCTGAATGTATTATTTTTTGACGAGCATCCCATGAAGATACTTTTACATATATCTCTTCTGAATAAATATGATTATTTAATAAATTTATATCGAGAATAGCTCTTTGGTAACTACTGGAATTATCTGTCTGATTCTGCCATTCCAGAGTGATTATATTATCGCTTTCAGACTTCTTTTTGAAGTGCAGGGTCTTGTTTTCGACCCATAAATCATACCCATATTCATGTTGCATACCAACACATAAATCCCATGCAGTCTGATATCTATGCATACCGGAGAGACCATGCGCCTTATGCTCATATTGATAAAACTGACCAATAAAACCAGATGTATTATCAATATCAGTTGATAAACCAACTTGATTTGCAAGATAGCTTATAGCGTCGGATGCTGTCATATTTAAAAATGACTCACCCGATATTTCATAATTTATGAGACTGGCTGACCAGTCTCGTCCGGATAAATTCAATATTCTTTTGGGTGGATTGAAAGTAGATCTGTCAATTTTCCCCGAAAATATTTTATCCTCACTGGTTGTATTGCCTGAGCCAGACGAGGTGGTGTTCGCGTAAATATCAATAGAGTTGCCACCGTCAAAAAATGGAATGCTATTATATGTTGCATCTATGGGGATGGTTGCATTAAAAGTGCACGACTCTGAAAGTCTCGAGTTTATTATTTTGACATGAATAGGCGTCAGTGTATTTCCGTTAGCGTCTTGTATGTTGATGTTAGAACTAATGGATTGGGGTGTATTTTCTGAATTCAATGATAAAATAGACATTTTCATTCACTAGCGATTATGTTGGTTTTTTTATGTGTCTCCATAATTGTGTGCAAGTGATGGGTGTGAGGGGATGTTCCGTTTTCGTTTCTCTATATTGTAATTGGTATAGATCAACATGGAAAAGTATAATTTTTTTATGGAATAAATAGTGAAAAATAACATAATATTAAATAAAAACTATTCTTTATTAAATAATATAATTTTAATTATTTGGTATTTATTTGATGGCAATCGTATGAAGTCTATGGCTTTGAAAGTGATTTTTTATTAATTTTATGAGTCTATTCTTACTTATTTACCAGCTTCGATATTCCATCGTCATGTGCTCAGAACGCATTCATTCGCCCAAAAAAGGGTTTGCTGTGATGCTTTTTATACAGGCGTAGTTGTGTGAGCCTGTTTGGAAAATCGTCGAGATATGATTCAAGCTCTGGATGTGGATGCCGGAGCAGAGGGGTCTGATGGCCAGGATCACTCGCAAGACGCAACGCTATCCGTCTGACATGACGGACGAGGAATGGGAGTGGATCGCGCCTTTGATGCCTCCCAGACGTCGTGAAAGGCCGCGTGAAATCCCATGACGCTGAAGACAGCGATACAGCACTAAGTGTGTCAGATGTGAGATAGTGGGCTGCAACACATAAGTGCATTCGTCCAGCGGCAGGAAAGTGTGTCGCCGGAAAGTCACAACCATCGCTTCGTCTATTCCGGACAGGGCCGTTGAACCCGTTTCCTGGGGACCGGTCTTCTGATCCTCGACAGCCTGACGCTTCCGCCATATCCCCACCGTTTTCGGATTGATCCCGAATTCCTGGCTCGGCACCAAGAGCGAAGCCTGCGATCACTGTATTGCTGCTCGCATCGCGTTCCTGGTCGTGGCACCACCAAAGAAGTATCTGTCCCTTAATGCTTCCTTCCACTCGCGTGAAAATATCACACCATCATACTTCCAGCCTAAACAGTTGGTCACTCCTTCAGATATTTCAGTCTGATCACAACAGAAAACAATATTCATTCTGGGCGATCGAGTGATCATGGCATCCGAACAATTCATGGGTAACACAAACGTTTTCCTTTCTGCCTGTAAAAGAAAAACTTTCTGACACCTGTTCGCGATGACGTTCAGGAAGCTGTCAGGTTCGGCTGATATGCTGAAAATCGTGTCGCAGTTCTTTAATGCGACGATACAGAAAGCCGACCTAGTTTCATGCGTGTTCGTCATGTCAATTATCTGGCCATAAATCGCAATGCAGAATGGGTAGGTATCCATTTTCCAAAAATCAGTGCATTTTTTATTTCTTTTATCCTGATCACCATTTTCCTTTTTTCGGAAACTATCTCAAAAGCCAAATGCCAGAACCTCACATTCTCTCAGGGTGCGGAGGCGGCCTGGACTATCGATCCGGGTCGAACTGAAATGAATGCGAACTTTCGATCAGCTTCGGCTCGGGCCGAAGCTGCTGGCTTCTGGTTTGCAGGTGGCCCAGCAGTATCGGGTCAGTATTTTGACGATCATGCCATAGGCAGTAACGAAGGTTACACGACCTACGAAGGCAGCGTCTCCGTTCCACTCTGGTTGCCCGGGCAGGGAAGCGCCACCATCAAAACTGCCAGAACCGCCGCATACAGTGCACAGCAGATACGTAATCAGGCGGAGATCGCTTGGCATGTCGCCATTATCCGCACCTTAATCGCAGCAGGAGAGTTTCAGTGAGTTTCAGACTTGTTGCTGTCAGGTGCGGAAGGGGACTTCTGGCGCTCTTCTGTCTCTCTGGCATGTTAAGGCACCCCGCAGCGGCGGCGGAAAACGAACCGATCATCACGATGGGAGCGGCGGCGCAGACCAATGCCGCCCTGACGGTTTCAGTGGTCCAGTCCGGCGTGCTCGGCAAGACTCTCGATGCGATGGGAACCGTCATGTCCGAAGCGAACCGCAACGTTCGCATTCACCCGGCGGGCTCAGGAAAAGTTCTGACCATAGCCGTTGTTCCCGGACAGCATGTCCATAAAGGCGAGGTGCTTCTCACCTATCAGGATCACTCCCTGCATCTGGTCCGTCTTGAGATGGCCAGAGCTCAGTCTGCGCTGGCGACGGCGCAGGCGGCCTACCAGAACGCCGCCGCTTCCTACAGTCGGGGACGTTTGCTCGAAGGCGCAACGGTCGCTGCTGGTGAGACCAAACGTCGTCTGGCAGTTTTGCAGACAGCGAAAAACGATATTGCCGCCCGACAAGCCGATATCGACACGCTGAACCATCAGCTCAAGGAGGAATATAATTCCGTTACGGAATCCGACAGGGTCCAGACCAGCACCTCCGATGAAACATCGGCGATCATCGCACCCGCAGCTGCGGAAGTGCAGAATGTATTCGTCGGTGTTGCGGACGATGTCTCTCCCTCCACGGAACTGATGACCCTGTTCGATATCTCTTCCGTGTGGATTGTCTCGGACATCCTCCCGCAGGACGCCGCTCAGGTGGTGGAAGGCGGGGAGCAGACCACGGAACTCGTGTCGGACGCAGGGACGACCCTGCTGACATCGAAGATAACCTCGGTCGGGGACATGGCGGACCCGGCTACGGGCCTCGTTCGTGTCATAAGCGTTGCTCCCAATCCGGAAGGCCGTCTTCATCCCGGCATGTTCCTCAATACCCATCTGCCGACCCGCGAAAAGACAGCAGGCATCATTGTGCCAGAAAGCGCTGTCACGGAAATCAACGGCGAGAGTTTCGTCTTTGTGCCAGCGGGTCCGAACCGTTTCCGGCCACAGGAGGTGCATGTTGGGGCTTCGGGCAATGGGCAGAAAGTCATCACCTCCGGCCTCTCAGTCGGGGAGCGGATCGTGACGCACGGTGCATTCGCCCTGAAGGCGGTGATGCTGGTGTCGGATATGGATGACGGAGACTGAGAGCGTCATGCGTAGATTTCTCTCCGCTCTTCAGGCCCGGCGCTGGCTGGTGCTCGGGGTGCTCGGTCTGATTTTCATCGCCGGATGCGTCGCCGTGCGCGGCCTCCCTGTGGAAGCCGTGCCTGACATCTCCCCCCGGCAGGTTCTTGTGTCCGTCGTTGCGCCGGGTCTTGCCACGGAAGAGGTCGAACGACTCATCACCTTTCCGATCGAGGCCAGCATGGCGGGCATCCCGGAGATGACGGATCTCCGGTCGGTCTCCCGATCCGGCGTCTCCGTGGTTTATCTCCAGTTTGCTGACGATACGGACATCAATCTCGACCGCGCCCGTGTGCAGGAACGGCTTCAGCAGGCCAGAGACGCGATATCCGTGCCCGGGATCAGCGTAAATATCGGACCGCTGGCGACCGGTCTCGGCGAGATTATGCAGTTACAGATCAAGGGCGATGGTTATTCCCTGATGGATCTGAACCGTCTGATGACATGGACGGTCGCGCCTCAGCTGAAGCTGGTTTCGGGTGTCGTGGACGTCAATGTCAACGGTGGCGCAGAACAGACCTTTCAGGTGGCGCTCGATCAGGCCCGCCTTCTGGCGCTCGGTGTGTCGGTCGATGACGTTTTCCGGGCCGTGGACAGCAACAACTCCGCATCCGGCGGCGGCTGGATCGAACATGGCGAGGAACAGCAGATCGTCGTCGGGCGCGGGCTGATTGGTTCGCTCAAGGATTTCGGGGCCGTCCCGGTCCGGACCAACGCCAACGGCTCCGCCATCTTCCTGCGGGATGTCGGGCGTATTTCCATGGGACCGAGAACACGGCTTGGGGCGGTCACGCGGGATGGTCAGGGCGAGATCGTTATCGGCGTCGTCATGATGCGCATGGGAGCGAGTTCCGACGCCACGCTGGCCGCCATCAATACTGCGCTTCCCGATATTTGCCGCTCCCTTCCCAAAGGCGTGACGCTTGAACCCTATTATGTCCGGTCGACACTGACGGACAGCACCATCAGAACGGTCAAGGAAAACCTTGTCGTCGGTGCGCTTCTGGTGATCAGCGTTCTGATCGTGGTCATCGGTGACTGGCGGGCGTCTCTGGTCATCGCGTCCGTCATTCCGTTTGCGCTGGTCTGCGCCATGACCGGCATGCGCTGGTTCGGAATTTCGGCCAATCTGCTCAGTCTCGGTGCCATCGACTTCGGGATGATCGTCGATAGCTCCCTTGTCGTGGTGGAAAGCCTCATGACCCACCGCGCGCGGGATCAGGCCAGCGGGCAAAAGACGCCGCTGGCTACTCTTGCGATTGCATCGGCGTCGGAAGTCCTCCGGCCCGTGAGCTTCGGCATTCTTGTCATTGTCATGGTTTATCTGCCGATCCTGACCCTTCAGGCCATCGAGGGCAAAATGTTCCGGCCCATGGCGCAGACAGTGATCATGGCCCTGCTGGCTTCACTGTTCTACTGCATCGTCGGGGTGCCGGTGCTGGCGGCTCTGGTGATGAAATCCGTCGGCCGTCACAACGATACACGTTTGGTGGCGGTTCTGCGGCGTGGATATGGTCCCCTCCTGAACTGGTGTGAGCATCGCCCCCGTATCCTCTTCGGCACAACGACGGTCATTTTTGCATTTTCCATCTGGGTCGGGCTGCATCTCGGCGGGGAGTTCAT
>NZ_DHNR01000005.1:137398-269678 GCF_002409645.1 Acetobacter sp. UBA5411 | reverse complement strand
TGAAGGAAGTCAGTATTCAGGAGCGTATCTTGCGCCGGTTTCCCGAAGTCACCGCCGTTGTCAGCAATACGGGAACGTCGGCGATCCCCACCGACCCAATGGGCGCCAACGAGACGGACAGTTTCATATTCCTAAAGCCGCCATCCCAGTGGACCACGGCTCGGACACAGGAAGGCCTCGTGACGGCGATGAGCAGGGTGCTGAGCGATGAACTGCCGGAAGTGGCGCAGTCATGGAGCCAGCCGGTGCAGATGCGGATGGATGATCTCCTGTCCGGCGTCCGGACACAGATCGCCGTCTCCATCTATGGCGATGACCTCGCCACGCTGGCCCGGCTCGGAGACAGGGTGGCGGCGGTCCTGAAAGCCATCCCCGGTGCAGCCGATGTTGCGCCACAGGGAAAGGGAAGCGTTGCGTTTATCCATATCGACATCGACCGCAGACAGGCTGCGCGTCTTGGCGTCTCCCAGCAGGAACTTCTGAATGTGGTTGAAGCTGTCGGCGGTCACATCGGAAAGCCCGTCACGGTCGGTGACGCCCTGATCAGCACGCAGGTTCGTTATGATCCGGCGCAGGTCGGCACACCGGACCAGATCGCCCGCCTCAGAATACGTCGCGCAGATGGACGTGGGGCGGTTCTGCTTTCGGAGGTGGCGAAGGTCACGGTGCAGGATGGCCCACCCCGCATTGGTCGAGACAATATCCGCCGTCGCCTGATCGTGCAGGCCAATGTGCGCGGGCGTGATCTGAGTTCCTTTGTGACGGAAGCGCAGAAGGCCGTCAGCACGAAAGTCAGTCTGCCCGCAGGCTATCGCATGGTCTGGGCCGGACAGTTCCAGAATCTGCGCTCGGCGATGGCGCGTCTGGAAGTTGTTGTGCCGATCGCCCTGACGCTGATTTTCGCGCTGCTTGTCGCCGCCCTGAATTCCATTCGACTGGCCGGACTCGTGTTCATCAATCTGCCCATTGCTGCGACAGGCGGTATTCTGGCGCTCTCCCTTCGCGGCCTGCCGTTCAGCGTCTCGGCGGGAATCGGCTTTATCGCCCTGTTTGGTGTGGCGGTTCTGAACGGTGTGGTACTCGTGACCGCGATAAGCTCCCTGCGTCTGACGGGTAAAAGTGCGGCACGCGCGGCGTTCGAGGCGGCGGAAGAGCGTTTCCGTCCGGTGATGGCGACCGCTCTGGTCGCCAGTCTGGGCTTCATTCCCATGGCTGTTTCGACCAGCGCCGGTGCCGAGGTCGAGCGACCGCTGGCCACGGTTGTGATCGGCGGACTGATCTCCTCGACTCTTCTGACGTTACTTGTGCTGCCATCGCTCTATGCTCGTGTCATGAAGAATTACGTCTCATGAAAATCCTGATCATTGAAGATGAAAGCGCGCTTGGCTCGGCTGTCAGGGACCGTATCCGGCAGGCTGGGCATGTCGCCGACTGGTTCAGAACCCTCTCGGATGCCCGTGCGGCGCTGCGGGCCTCGTCCTATGATTTTCTGCTGCTGGATCTCGGTCTTCCGGATGGCAATGGCCGGGACCTGCTGCGGGAAATCCGTCGTGATCGTTCTCCTCTGGCGATCCTGATCACGACAGCGAGGGATCAGATCAGCGACAGGATTGCCGGATTATCGGACGGGGCGGACGACTATATCGTCAAACCTTATGATCTGGACGAACTTGTCGCCCGTATCGAGGCCGTTGCTCGGCGTTATGTGGCCCTGCCCGACAATGTCGTGACGATTGGCGATATCGAGATTGATCTCTCCCGGCGGCAACTCAGACGCAACGGACAGGATGTCGATCTCTCCGCGCGGGAGTGGGCCATTGTCGAACTTCTTGCCCGTCGACCGGGCGCGCTGTGTAGTCGTGAGCAGATCGAAGACGCTCTTTATGGTCTCAGCGATGATGTGGAAAGCAACGCTATTGAAGTTTTTATCAGCCGGATACGCAAGAAAACGGAAGCTGGTCTGATCGTGACGGTGCGTGGACGAGGCTACAGCCTCGCAGGAACGGCGTCCCGATGAAGCGCTGGAGTCTGGCGTCCCGCATCGTCTCAGGAACCCTGATCATTGTGCTCGGGGCGCTGGTGCTTCTCAGCATTCTTGTCGCAGCTTTTACCCGTTATGAAGTCACGGAGCGTCTCGATAATTCCTTGCAGGAAGTGGCCGAACGTCTGGAATTCGTTATTGGTGAACTGGATAAAAACGGTCCGACATCTGCCATGCCGGGCGGACAGATCGCACGCCTGCCCGGTGTGAACCGACGCACTCTGGCCTATCAGATTGCTTCAACGGATGGTCAGCTTGAGGTCCGGTCGCAGAATGCACCGGAGACGCTGTTCGTTCCGCATCTGGAAACGGGATTTTACAATATTCCGTCGTTCCGGGTGTATGTTGCACCTTCTGTTTCTGGCCATCATTACATTCTGGTGGGCGAACCGACTTTTCACAGAACTGAAGCCGTCAGGCGGGCCATTCTGATTTCAGTCCTGCCGATGGTGATCTTCTTCCCGGCGATCTGGCTTCTGGTCCGGTGGCGTGTGCGTCGCGCCATGCAGCCTCTTACAAGTCTTCAGGAGGAGATCAGAAGCCGAGGTGGAGCAAATCTGGCTCCTATCCCGCCGCTGGATCTGCCCGAAGAGCTTGTCGCAATCCACTCTGCCGTCAACCTTCTGCTGGACCGCCTCAAAATGGCGCTTTCCACCGAACGTGCGTTCGCCGCCAACGCAGCCCATGAACTCCGGAATCCCATCGGAGCACTTCTGGCGCAGGTGCAAATTCTGAGAAGCCTGCTTCAGCACTCGGAACATGAAGAACGTGCGACAACCATCATGCATCAGGCCCGCAGAATTGGCCGGATGATGGAAAAACTGCTTCAGCTGTCCCGTGCAACATCGGGGATCGCCCTCAGGGAGGATCGATTTGATCTGGTGCTTGTCATCCGGTTTCTGGCGCAGGAACTTGAGCGGGAAAAAAAACAGATCATTGAACTGTCAGGAACGCCTTGTCTTATGATCCAAGGCGACATGGATGCTGCTGGCATCCTGTTTCGCAACCTGCTGGAAAATGCAGTTCTTCATGGCTCTTCCTTACAGCCGGTAAGGGTAGTTATCACAGAAGATTCTGAAGTCCTGATTTCCAATGATTGCGATCCTCTCACACCTGAAATTCTGAGGGATATGGAAAAGCCTTTTGTGAGAGGTGCAACAGATGCAGAAGGAAGCGGGCTTGGACTTGCGATCGTTCGCCAGATATCGCTTCAGTTTCGGGCTGATCTCGCGATTACTTCTCCTGTTTCGGGAAAGGCAAGAGGTATTACCGTTTCCATCCGCTTCCCTTCTGGTGGCACTGAAACCAACACCAAATTTAAAGAGATCAAATCAGCATGACTTACCGCTTTTCGTGGAATCATGTTCAGGGGCATCAGACTGTTACCGAAGCACTTCCGCAGGCTACTGAATTACGATTTCAGATGAAGCTGTGAATCAGGAATTTTCCCGGGAACGGAAGAGGGTGCACGATCTATGAATAACTCTGCTGGACCTGTAATTCAGAGCCACAAAGATTCATCATCAATTCAGCCCATCAAACCCTGGGACTAAACATCTAGTGGAGGAAGGCAGACGCGACAGACGAACAGCTGGCCATGGCGTTGCGAAGTCAGCAGGCCGGCGCGAATCAAGGTGAAGAGATAGGCGGAAATTGTATTCTGCGGGATATCGAGATGGTACGCGACGTTTCCCGCAGGTAATCCGTCCGGTTCGTGACGCACCAGCAGGCGGAAGATATCCAGTCGTGTAGACTGGGATAGAACACTCAGAGTGGCGAAGGCGGCTTTCGTACTCCTAAATTGACGATCATAGATGTATGGACTGATGTCAGTTCTCTCAACTTCGGTCTGGTCAGTGCTTGCATATCGTCTGCTTCTTTAATTCCGGTTCGTTTCCATTTTTGACGAACTGCTCATTCTATCGAATAACAGCCGCATGCCCTCCACCCGTTCCAAGAAAACCACGCCAGCCGCCAAAGCAGACACTTCCCGTCTCCCCAACGGCACCGCCATCGCTCCCCGTGATATGACAAAGCCGGAAATCACCCGCTTTCTGGCTGATCTGGCGAAGACATGGCCGGACGCGGAAACCGAGCTTGTTTTCAGCTCGCCCTACCAGCTTCTCGTCGCTACGGCGCTGGCAGCGCAGGCGACGGACAGCTCGGTCAACAAGGCGACGCCCGCGCTGTTTGCAGTTGCGCCCGGTCCAAAGGAAATGGTGGCGCTCGGCGAGGAGGCGGTCGGCGAGTATATCAAGACCATCGGCCTGTGGCGGAACAAGGCGAAGAACATCGTCGCCCTGTCGCGTGATCTGCTTGCTCATCACAATGGTGAAGTGCCTGCGGACCGTGACGCTCTGGAGGCACTGCCCGGCGTCGGCCGCAAGACGGCGAATGTCATCCTGAACGTCGCCTACGGCCTTCCAGCGATGCCGGTCGATACGCATTGTTTCAGGTTGGCCAATCGGACGGGGCTGGCCCGTGGAAAGACTGTGCTGGAAGTGGAGAATGCGCTGGAGGCCCGTATTCCGCGTGAGCTGCTACGGGACTCGCATCACTGGCTGATCCTGCAGGGGCGATACGTCTGCAAGGCCCGACGGCCCGAGTGCTGGCGCTGTGCGGCGACGAAAGACTGCCTTTATCCTGAAAAAGAAATGATCGCGCCCAAACGGTAGGGCTGACGTTCGGTGTTCATCAGAAAACCATGATCGTCATGCAAATTTCATTGTTGTTGCAGCAGTGACACGAGTCTGATGCCCGGTCGCCCGTTGCGCTGCCTGCTCCTGTGTTCTAGGTGCAGGGACGCATTCTCAGGCAGGTCACCGGCCATTGCATCAGAGAATTTGCTGTCGCCCGCTGTTCCGTTCTCTGATTTGCCCTTTGGTTCGTAATGAAGACTCATGACCCCTGCATCGTGCGGTTCAAGGTCGCTCTTTCGGCGGTCAGTTCTGTCTTCGGCTGTCCTGTTCGCAGGACGGAGACGCCTGTCCGGAATACGCAGCCTCTGATGCGTAGGATCGGGTGTGCCGCCGCATTGCTGTGCATGGGCATGCTGACAGTTGGTTCGGCGTATGCAGACGGACAGGCCCCTGTGCAGCACAGATCGGACGGGAAGATTGTGGTGCCGGAAGGCTCGCCGGTCGACAGGCGTCTTGCGGTCTCGGCGGTCAGCGTCAGTCACTGGAACCGTGGCACGACCGCTCCCGGCGTCATCGTGGCGGAACCATCCCGAAATGTAACGGTCTTTGCGCCTGCGACCGGAAGAGTGCTCGATGTCGCCGTCCGGGTAGGTGAGCACGTCGATGTCGGTGACGAAATCGCCCATATTCTCTCGGCTGACGCGGCGCAGGCGTCCGCCGACGAACTGAAGGCGCGGGCGGCGCTCGATCTTGCCAGCCGAACGCTCCGCCGTGCGCAGGGTGTACTGGCGGCCGGAGGTGAGGCGGTCAAGGATGTGGAGACCGCAAAGACCGGCTACGCGCAGGCTCAGGCTGAAGAGCAGCGCGCCCGCACGCATCTTGAATCCCTCTCCACCACTGTGAATGCGGGCGGCGTCATCACGCTGCGATCGCCGATCGAAGGCGCGGTTGGGAGCGTCAACACCACGGCAGGCATGAATGTCGTGGATCTGACGCAGCCGCTGGCGGTGGTGACCAACATCGCCGAGGTCTGGGCCGTCGCCAGCGTTCCCGAGCGCGACATTCGCAACGTGGAACTCGGGCAGGCCGTCAATCTGACGCTTCCGGCTTTCCCCGGACAGATCTTCCATTCCGCCGTGTCCGGTATCGAGCCGATCATGCAGGCCGACACACAGGTGCTGATGGTGCGCGTCATTCTGCAGAATCTGGATCGCAAGCTGCACCCGAACATGTATGCCAACATGACGGTCATGGCCCCACAGCCGGAAACCATCTCCGTGCCGCAGTCGGCGCTGGTCATGAACAATGATCAGGTGACGGTGTTCGTGGAAAAATCCCCGCATGTGTTCGAGCGCCGGATCGTGCAGGTGATTTACGACGACGGCGCTCTTTGCCGCGTGACCTCGGGACTGGCTCCGGGAGACCGTATCGTGACCACCGGCGCGGTCCTGCTCAACGATGATTAACGCCATCATCGCAGGATGCCTGCGTCAGCGTAAGCTCGTCTTTCTGGGTGCGTTCATTCTGGCTATCGCCGGGCTTTTCGCATGGCGCAACATTGCGATCGAAGCCTATCCCGATCTCGGCGCGGCGACCGTGCAGGTCTCGACACAGGTGCCCGGTCTGGCCGCCGAGGAGATCGAACAGCAGATCACCATTCCGCTCGAACGGCAGCTCGCCAGCACGCCGGGGATCGTGGATACGCGGTCCAGCAGCACCTTCGGACTGTCCCTGATCACACTGATCTTCAAGGACGGCACGGACGTCTATTTCGCCCGGCAGCGTGTGACCGAACAACTGGCGCAGGTCTCCGTGCCCTATGGGGCGACGCCGGGGCTCGGGCCGGTCACAGGACCATCCGGCGAGATCTATCGCTACACGCTGGAGTCCGACCGCGCCAACCTGATGCAGCTTTCGGATATCCAACGCTGGATCGTCATGCCAGCGCTCCAGCAGATTCCGGGCATCGCGGCGGTCAACAACTTCGGCGGCTTCACGAAGGAATATCAGCTCGTCCTCAATCCCGGCGCGTTGCAGCGTTACGGCATCGGCCTGAACGACGTCATCACGGCGATGCAGAATAACAACGCCAACGCCGGAGGGGGGCGCGTCACGCGCGGCGATCAATCCTATGTGGTGCGCGGTTCCGGGCTTGTGCGCACGCTGGATGACATGGGCGAGATTGCCGTCAATCAGCACCATGGCGTGCCGATCCTGCTGAACGATCTGGGACGCCTCCAGATGGGGCATCAGGTGCGGGAAGGCATTCTGGGCAAGGATTCCAACCCGGACACGATCGAGGGGATCGTGACGATGCTGAGCGGTCAGAACGCCTCGCTGGTGCTGCAAAAGGTCCATGCGCAGGTGAAGCTGTTGCAGAAGCAGCTTGATCCGATGGGCGTGAAGATTGTCCCCTATATCGACCGCGACACGTTGGTGAACGCGACCACCGACAAGGTCATGGACACCGTATTCAAGGGTGTTCTGCTGGTGGTCGTGGTGCTGCTGGTGTTCCTCGGCAGTCCGCGCAGCGCGCTGGTGGCGGCGGTGACCATCCCGCTGGCGCTGGCGATGGTCTTCGTGATCATGGATCTGGCGGGGATGCCCGCGAACCTGTTTTCGCTGGGCGCTATCGATTTTGGCGTGGTGGTGGACGGCGCCATCGTGGTGACAGAAGCGATCCTGCGCATCCGCGAGGAGCGACCGACGCAGAAGATCCAGATGAAGGATATTCTCGGCGTCACCAATCATATCGGTCGGTCGATCCTGTTCTCCACACTGATCATCATCGTGGCCTACAGCCCGCTGTTCGCGTTCGACGGCGCGGAAGGCAAGCTGTTCCGGCCGATGGCGTTCACGGTCAGTTTCGCGCTGTTCGGCGCGTTGCTCAGCGCCACGATGCTCACGCCCGCGCTGGCGTGGCTGGCCATGCGCAATCCACACCGGCTGTTCCACAACCGGCCGCTCGAATGGCTGCATCATCAGTATCTCCACTGGCTGGGTCATATCGTGGACCGGCCGTTTCTGGCCTATCTCGGGGGCGGGGCGGCCTTTGCTCTGGTGATCGTGCTGGGGCTGAGCACCGGACGCGAGTTTCTGCCGGAACTGGATGAGGGCGCGCTGTGGCTTCAGGTGGGGCTGCCATCCGGCATTTCGCTCGATAAGGCCAGCGCCATGGCGAGCGAAATCCGCAAGGCTGTGAAAGAGTTTCCAGAAATCTCCTACGCCATCACACAGCTTGGACGGAATGATTCCGGCACGGACCCCTGGACACCGTCGCATATTGAAATGCCGGTGGGACTGAAACCCTACAACACATGGCCTTCTGGCGAGAACAAAGCGCAGTTCGAGCGCCGCCTGCGCGACCGGTTGCGGCAGATTCCCGGCATCAGCTTCGATATCAGCCAGCCGATTGAAGACGGCATGAATGACCTCGTCGGCGGCGCTCACTCACCGCTGGTGCTACGTGTCTATGGTCAGGATTTCGGCGAGCTTCGGCGGATCGGCGACGAGATTGTGCGTATTCTGCACGCAGTTCCCGGCACGCGCGACGCCTCGATCTTTCAGGGACCGGAAATTCCGGAGCTCGCTATTACGGTGGATCGACCGGCCATCGCCCGTTACGGCGTTTCGGTCGCTGATGTGATGGCGGTGATCCAGAACGGCATTGGCGATGCGCCCGTCACGCAAGTTTATGTCGGCGATCGCACCTATAATATGACAGTGCGGTTCCAGCCCGACGAGACGGCCAATCTTCAGAAGCTGGGCCACCTGCCTCTGACCGGCACCTCGGGTGATCATATTCCTCTGGAAGCACTGGCGAAAATCAAGCTGGGAACCGGCGAGAGTAATATCGCGCACGAATATAACCGGCGTCAGATCACCATTCGCGTGAACAATGGTGACCGGCCTCTGTCGCAGTATCTGACGGATGCTCAGGCTCATATCGATCGTGAAGTGCATTTCGACACCACGAAATATCGTCTGGAATGGGCGGGAACCTTCCAGCAGCAGCAGAGGGCGCAGGCACGTCTGAGTGTGGCGCTGGCCATCATGTTCGCCGTGATGCTGATGCTTCTGTTTGGTGAGTTTCGCCTGTTCCGTCAGGCTGTGCTGGTGCTGGCCGTCGTGCCTCTGGCCACGCTGGGTGGCCTGATCGCTCTGCATGTGCGCGGAGAGACGCTAAACGTCGCCACGGTGGTCGGCTTCATCGCGCTGTTCGGTGTGGCGATCCAGAACGGAATCATCATGATTTCCAACATCAACAGATTGCGCTCGGAGGGGAATTCCCTGCGCGACGCCGTGCTGGAAGGCGCTGGCGAGCGGTTCCGTCCTGTTCTGATGACGGCGACGGTCGCCTCCGTCGGTATGCTGCCCGCCGCGATTGCAACCGGCATCGGCACGGACGTGCAGCGCGGTCTGGCGACGGTCGTGGTGGGTGGACTGGGGATCGCCACCATCCTCACCCTGTTCATTCTGCCGACCTATTACGCCGAGATGGAAGCCATGTTCGAACGGCGTCGTCAGAGCCGGATGAATGCGCTTCAGAATGGTGACGGGGGAGACCAGTAATGAAGCGATATGGTCTCTCCAGAAGTCTGTCGCATTATGTGTGCGTTTCTTCCAGTGCCCTGATACTGGCGGGCTGCGCGGTCGGTCCGGACTTTCATCGGCCTGCTGCGCCTGTCACGTCTTACGTTCAGGGCGGTCTGCCGAAGAGCAGTGGTGGTCGGGCCGGAGCGCAGTCGGCGCAGGATGGCGATCAGGTTTTCCAGCCGGGCGCGGACATTCCCGCCGACTGGTGGCGGTTGTTTCATTATCCGGAACTTGACCAGCTTCTGAAGCGGGTTCTGGCCCGTAATCCGTCTCTGGAAGCCGCGAAACAGTCGCTCTATGCCGCCCAGCAGGACAAGCTGGCCTCGGAAAGCGCGCTGTATCCGTCGGTCAGCGGCTACTTCAATCCGGCCCGTTTCAAGACCTCTCGCGCCTATTCCAATGTGCCGATGGCCAATTCATGGCTTTACAACATGCACACGGCGCAGCTGAACATTTCCTATTCGCCGGACCTGTGGGGTGGGGTGCGACGTCAGGTCGAAGCCGCCGCCGCCGAACGGGAGGCGCAGAAATACCAGCTTGAGGCAGCGTGGCTCACGTTGACGAGTTCCGCTGTGGATGCGGCGATTTCCTATGCGATGGTGCGTGAGGAGATTGCTGTCACCAATGTGCTGATCGACCAGCAGGAAAGAGTGCTGCACTCTATGGAGGTGCAGCAGAAGCTTGGCGATGTGTCGATGGCCGATCTGGCGCAGCAGCAGACGCTTCTGGCGCAGACCCGTGCGACATTGCCGACTCTGCGTCAGACACTGGACGCCCTGCATGACGAGATCGCGGCTCTGGCCAATGATTCGCCGGATCAGCCGACGCCAGAGTTCGAACTGGCCCGCTTTACGCTGCCTGCCGAACTGCCTGTCAGTCTGCCCGCGCAGCTCATCAATCAGCGGCCGGACATAAAAACAGCAGAAGCCTATTATCATGTCGCCTGCGCGCATGTGGGCGTGGCGATCGCCAACCGTCTGCCGAATGTGCAGTTGGGATTCTCGCCGGGCTTTGCGGCCGCGACCATCGCGCAGATGGCGGCACCGGGTTTTGGGCAGTGGGAACTGGCCGCCATGCTGAGCCAGCCGCTTTTTGACGGGTTTGAGTTGCAGCACCAGGAAACCGGAGCGCGTCGCCGTTACGATGAAGCGGCGGCTCAGTATCGCTCAACCATCACCACGGCGGTTGAGGACGTTGCGGACAGTCTGAATGCTGTCCACAATGATTCCGAAATGCTGATCCAGACAGAGAACGCAGCGCAGGCGGCGAGTAAAAGCGCCAGTATCTCACAGACGCAATTGCGTCTGGGCGATGTCAGCCGGGTGACGATGCTGAACGCACAACAGGCCGAATTGCAGGCGAAACTGGCTCTGGCGCAGGCGCAGGGCGCGAGATTGTCCGATACGGTTGGGTTGTTTCAATCGTTAGGCGGAGGCTGGTGGAACCGTGTGGGTGATCCGGCGAACCAGCGGAAAGCTGGAGGGAAACAGAAAGCACAGCAAAAGGGCTGAGGTTCTTTTAGAACTCTCCGCGCTTCACAGAAATTGCGAAACTTACCGCCAGATCGCTTCGTTTTCATCCTTGTAGCGATCGATACCGATCGTGCGGATCCGTTTCATGTCGGCATGAGGCGGCAGACCGAACACCTTCCTGTATTCCCGATTGAACTGGGAAGGACTTTCATACCCCACTCGGAATCCGATTTCCGCCACGGACATGACGTCATGAAGCAGCATACGGCGGGCTTCCTGCATCCGTAGACGAAGACGGTATTGCAGGGGAGTCAGGTTGGTGGCCTGCTGGAACTTTTTGTAGAAGCGGGAGCGACTCATCCCGGCAAGAGAGGGCAGGGTAGTCATATCGCCATTTTCCGAGAAACTCTGTCTCAGAAAGGCGATGGCGCGATTGATGCCAGACAGGTCGCTCCGGTCATTGGCAATGTCATACAGCGTTTTCCCCTGCTCCCCCGCAAGCATCCGATAGATGATTTCCTTTTTGATCAGGGGCGCGAGAAAATGAACGTCCTGTTCAGAGCCGAGACAATTCAGCAACCGTAGGACCGTATCGAGAAGATCATCGGTCAATGCGCTGAGTCCCATTCCTGAACGGGAAGAAGGACGGGGCATGGCATCGGTGCCGCATGCTTCGATCACCTCGAGAATTTCCAGCGGAGAAAAGGAAATACAGGCTGCGAGGTAGGGTTTTTCGGGCGATGCCTCGGTGATCATGCCTGAGACCGGCAGATCGACGGTCGAGACGAGATACTGGCGCTCATTATAGTAGTAGATTCTGTCGTAAAGAGAGACCTGCTTGCTGCCCTGCACGACGATGTAAATGCGGGGTTCGTAAACGAAGAGAACAGGATCTGTTTTCCGCTCGGATTTGTAGAGTGTCAGGCAGGAGATGTTGGTTCTGACGACCTTCTCCTGACAGAGAGCGGCGACGCGTGACTGGATTTTTCTGAGGGTCTCAGAGGTCATGAATACAGTCCGGACGGTTGTCTCTGTAGAAAATCAGGCAATTTTTTAGGAAGATCATTCTATCCCATTCATGCCTTTTGAGCGCAAACCTCACAGCATGAAGGCGTAAGTAGGCTGTGTGTGGTGATGATGGTTCGTCTTGCTGTTTGTCATCCTGTGTGGCCGAAAGTCTCTCTCGACATCATTGAAAACGGGGATATCAACCATGACTGATCGTATTGCTGTTATTACCGGCGGAAGCCGTGGCATTGGTGCTGCTGTTGCAGAGCATCTCGCCAGAGATGGCTTCGATATCGCGTTTTCCTATGCGCGAAGCGAGGCGCAGGCCAACGAGTTGTGCAAGAAAATCGAGCAGATTGGGCGGAAAGCCAAGGCCATTCAGGCCGATGGCGCGACGGTTGAGGGCAACAAGAAGATCATCGCGGAAACCGTGAAGCACTTTGGACGGATTGACGCGCTGGTGTGCAACGCGGGCGCTTATCCATACACAACCATCGATCAGGCCAGCATTGAGGATATCGAGAAAGTTCTGAACCTCAACGTCCGCGGTGTCATGATCGAGACACGGGAAGCGCTCCAGCACATGAAGAGCGGTGGTCGCATCATCCTGATGGGCTCAGCTTTCGCAGGGCGTCTGCCGTTCCCCGGCCTGTCTCTCTATGGCGCGACAAAAGCGGCGCTGCGTGGCTTTGCGCAGGGTGCTGCTCGTGATCTCGGCAAGAAAGGCATCACCATCAACGTGGTTGAGCCCGGCCCGATCGATACCGACATGAACCCGGCGGATGCAGAGGGCGCGGCGGCGCTTGCGGGCTTCGTTGCGACGGGCGCTTACGGTCATGTCGGTGACATCGCCCGCATGGTGGCGTTCCTTGCCCGCCCGGATGCCGGATATGTCACAGGCGCGGCCATCCCTGTGGATGGCGGCCTGCTGGCCTGATCGAAGCAGGGGAGGGGACACGCTGTTCGTGTCATGGCTGTCCCCCTCTTGAAACGATCCTGCCTTCAATCCACCTGAAAGGCATAACTGTGGCGGTCGCTTATCCTCTTTTCGGAGAATGCGACGGTACGGTGAAGTTTTGAGGAGCCTGCCTGATGAGGACGTTCACTCTGAAGGCGGGTTTCTGTTTTCGCGTCCCTGCGCTAAACCTGAGCCAGAACCAAGCTGAGTCTGGTGCGGGCAGGCGTGTGGCGGTTTCAGGAAGGCAGGATTGCAGACGATGGATTATATAATCGGCCAGAACCGTTCAGCGCCTCCCACCGGTAGCGGAGCCGGCCGGCACGGGGAGACGACCCCAGTGACTCCGGGAACGGCTCCCGGTCAGAAGGCTGGCGGTGACATCATCATGGATGGCACCGAAGCCAATTTCATGCAGATCGTGCTGGAAGCCAGCCGCAATGTGCCGGTTCTTGTCGATTTCTGGGCTGACTGGTGTGGTCCCTGCAAACAGCTCACGCCGGTTATCGAGCGTGTGGTCACGGCGGCCAAGGGACGGGTCAGACTCGTCAAGGTCGATATCGAGGCCAACCGCAATCTTGCCGCGCAGCTGACCCGTGTGGGACTGCCGCTTCAATCCATCCCGATGGTGGCGGCTTTCTGGAAAGGGCAGATTTTGGACCTGTTTCAGGGGGCGCTTCCGGAAAGTCAGGTCAAGCAGTTCGTCGAAACAGTTCTGAAAGCAGCTGGTGGTGGCACGCTTCCGAGTGCCGATCTTCTGGTTGAAGCTGGTGCGGCGATGGAAGCGGGAGAGCCTGCCCGTGCTGCCGAGCTTTATTCCTCTGTTCTGGAAGATGAAGCCGAGAATCCTGCGGCTTGGGGTGGCCTCATCCGCGCCATGATGGCGCTGGACGATGAGGAAGCGGCAGCGGCGGCTCTGGCCGATGTGCCGGCGGCCATTGCGACGCATCCGGAGATCGAAGGTGCGCGGGCCGAGCTTGAACTGAAGCGTGAGGGCCGGAAGGTCGCCGGGGAAGCCGATGAGCTTCGCAAGCGCATTGCGGCCAATCCTGACGACTTTGAAGCACGGATGGATCTTGCCAACGCACTGAATGTCGCCGGTCACCGCGAAGAGGCTGCTTCCGAGCTTCTGGCGATCATCAAGGCGGATCGTGACTGGAAAGAAGGCGCTGCCAAGCAGCTGCTGTTCAAGTTCTTTGAGGCATGGGGCCATACGGACCCGGCGACCGTGTCGTCGCGTCGTCGTCTCTCTTCCATGCTGTTCTCCTGAGGAGGAATGGGTCTGGCTACCGGTTCTCACTTTTTCGATGACAATACCCCGCGGAGAGTGCCCCGCCTCGGTGACATCACCCTTGCGGACCTTCCAGCGGAAATAGGGCTGTTTCCCTTGTTCGGCACGTTGCTGCTACCACGGGGAAAGTTGCCACTGAATGTGTTTGAGCCGCGGTATATCGGACTGATTGAGGATGCGCTTGCCGATCAGAGACTGATCGGCATCATCCAGCCATTCAGCGAAATTGATGACGATGAGGATTTCGCTGCCGAGCCGCATCTGTTTGAGGTGGGGTGCATCGGTCGCATCACATCGTTTGTGGAGCGGCTGGACAATACATATGCCATTACACTGACGGGTATCAGTCGCTTCCGGTATCTGCGCGAGAGTGAAGGTGCGCGCGGTTATCGTCGCGCCCGTATCGATGTTTCTGCGTATGCAGGTGACCTGAACGAGATTCCTTCTGCGCCATTTGATCGGAAACTGCTGCTGGAATCGCTCAAGGAGTATTTTGAGTCCCGCGGCATGGGGGTGCGGTGGGAAGTGATCGATCAGATGGCGGATGACGCCCTTCTGGTTGCGCTGCCGATGATCTGTCCTTTCCCTTCGCCGGAAAAACAGGCATTGCTTGAGGCGGATACGCTGACCGAACGGGCGCGGGTGTTGCAGTCGCTTCTTGATCTCTCTGGATCACAGAACGGCGGCGCCCGGCCAGTATAGAATTTCTGTTTGTTTTTTTGGAGACAGTCATGACGACCACCGAGACTTCGCCCCCTCTGGATCAGCGGCTTCTGTCTCTCCTTGTCTGCCCGGTGACAAAAGGGCCGCTGATCTATGATCGTGAGGCTTCGGAGCTGATCAGCGAACGGGCCGGTCTGGCTTTCCCGGTTCGGGATGGGATTCCGATCATGCTGCCGGAAGAAGCCCGCGCACTTTGATCAGGACGTCTGCGGCTTAGAGAGTGCGATGTGTCGTCCGGCCATAATGAATGTGTCGCGATGGGTTCTGGTTTTCACGCCCGTCGCCTTTCTGGCATCCTGCGGGCTGTCCGGGACTGACCCGAGGGCCGGGGACAATATCGATGTTCCGCCGGAACGTCCCGGTCGCAATATTCCCGAAGCCGCTGAGGCGGAAGAGCGCCACGAGCGGGAGGCGAACTATAAGACGCCGCCTGCCGGCGGGGGTGTAAGGGAGGGCTATGAGCCTGCGCCTTATGCTGGCACAGCGATGCCGAAACCCGGCACATCCAACGCGACACCCGATACGGAAGTCACTTATGGGAAGCCGGATTCCGGGCAGAGCAAGCCTCGGTAACCTCTTAATGAATAGGAGGTATTTCCCTTAAACGTGTGACAATAGCTCTTATTTAGTCGACAATACGTAACAAGAATACTGAAGTGACATCCCGGAGGCGACACAATGAAACTTTTGGCGGTACATCCAAGCGCATTGATGTACACAAGAGTGTTTCTGAGACTGGAGCCTCTTGGGCTTGAGCTGGTAGCGGGTGCTGCGAGAAACGCAGGTCATGATGTGCAGCTCATAGATTTACAGGTTGAGAAGCATAAGGATTACTGGAAGCTGGTCGAGGAGTTCCGTCCTGACGCTATCTGCTTCTGCGGTAATTATCTGGCGAACATCCCTGAAATCGTCGATCTCTGTAAGGAGACAAAAGATCGTTTTCCGGATTGTTTCACCATCGTGGGAGGCCATTCCGTTTCCTTTATTCCGCAGGACGTTCTCGGTCTGTCGGAAGGCGCGATCGACTGTATTCTCAAGGGCGAAGGCGAGCCCAGCATTGGCCCGCTACTCGAAGGCTGGCTAAACGGGGATATTTCTCAGGTTCCGGGTGTTGTCACGACCAAGTTCGAAGGGCCGCCTCCGACATTCGTCAAAAGCCTTGACGAGGTACGGCCGGCCCGTGACCTGCTGCGTCACCGGAACAAGTATTTCATCGGCACGCTCGATCCGGCGGCTTCCATCGAATTTGCACGTGGCTGCCCTTGGGATTGCACGTTCTGTAGCGCTTGGACGTTCTATGGCCGTTCCTATCGTACGGCTGACCCGAAGGTCATCGCTGATGAGCTTGAAGCTCTGAAGGAGCCCGGCGTCTTCATCGTTGATGACGTTGCCTTTGTTCATGCCGAGCATGGTCTTGCGATCGCTGCGGAGATCCGTAAGCGTGGCATCAAGAAGGAATATTACCTTGAAACCCGTGCGGACGTTCTCCTCCGCAACAAGGAAGTGTTCAAGGAATGGAGTGAGATCGGCCTCAGTTATATCTTCATTGGTCTTGAAGCGGTCGATGAAGAGGGGCTGAAAAAGTTCCGTAAGCGTGTTTCTGTGGATCGCAACTTTGAAGCGCTGGAGTATGCCCGTTCACTGGGGCTGATGGTGGCGATCAACCTTATTGCAGACCCGTCATGGACAAAAGAGCGCTTTGAAACGATCCGTCAGTGGTGTCTGGAGATTCCGGATATCGTCAATATTTCGGTGACGACGCCTTATCCGGGCACCGAGATATGGCACAAGGAAGCGCGTCGTCTGACCACGCGCGATTATCGTTTGTTTGACATTCAGCACGCGGTTCTGCCGACGACTCTGTCTCTTCCCGAGTTTTATGAAGAGTTGGTGAAAACCCAGCAGGTTTTGAACACCAAGCACATGGGGTGGTCGGCTCTTCGCGACACGGTCGGTATCGCCGCCCGTCTGCTGAGCAAGGGGCAGACGAACTTCGTCAAGATGATCTGGAAGTTCAACTCCGTCTTCAATCCCAAGCTGCAGCTGGCGGATCATATGCGCAGGCCGCGCTATGAAATGCCGATTCAGCCGGACGTTGTTGATAAGATGAACGTCAAGGAACTGTATGTTCATGGTCCTGGAGGAAGAAAATCCCGTACTCTGGATGATGATACTGAAAAATTTGTGGATCAGACTCGTATGGGGGCTGAGGCCTGAAGTTATTTTTCAATGTAGGTGAAAACGGCTGGTTGTTACGGCGTTCCAGTCGTTTTTATGCATGTCCTTGTGGGTAGGGACGATTAATAAGACATCGGAATAAACATTGAGCGGATATCTTTGGACGTTTCGGGTTTCAGTTTTTTTTGAAACGTCCGGATAAAGATAGGCGTCAACGATTTGAAATATTCACTTCGTATGGTGTAAGGGCGCGTTTATAAATGGTTTCGTTGCAAATGCTTATCTTTCTCCTCTTGAGAAATCTGCAGCGGAGTTATATCTTTTTAAACCGCTCAGTGACGATGACTGATTGGGTGGTGTAAGGCCGTCCGCTATGTGTCGGGAGAGTGGATGCTGATGAGTGACCGGCGCTTGGTTGTGGACTCAGGTTATGCGGCCTCTGGCTTTGAGGAGACTCAGCCATTGGTGCAGACTCCGGCTATACGCCAATTATTGAGGGAGCCTTACCCTTATCTGCACAGTGTTCTGGCGATGGTCGTCCGCTGTCTGGATGCCATTTCCGTCGCTGCCGGAACGCTGGTTGCAGACTGGTTTGAGCAGAGCCCTTTTGCTCATTCTGGAGAAAGGGGCGTGGAGGCGGCTAGTTTGGTCGCTGTTGTAGTTTTCTGTCTTTTTCCAAAAAAGTCAAAGCTGCTTGCCTTTCCAAAAATCAGGCGCGCCAAAGCGCAGATTCGTTATCTGATTACGCCCGTTTTTGCTGCATGCATTGCGTATGTCTGTTTCTCGGCCATTCTGTTGTCGGATGGGATCGCGTCACTGAAAATGGCTGCCGTGTGGGCGCTGTTTGTATGTATTGCGCTTTCCGTCGAAAGGTCAGTGCTGACATTCTGCCTGCACCAGCCCTCCATCGTGGCCAAGCTGCGCCGTCGGGTTGCTATTGTGGGGACGGGAGCTGTGGCCACGGATCTGGTGAACCGCCTGTGTTCAGATGCAGGACAGGCCTATTCTCTCTTCGGTCAATTCGATGATGATTCACATTATGATGCTGATCGAAAACTGGATGGAACGCTTGATGATCTGATTCACAGGAGCCGTCGGGAGGCGCTGCATGCGATCATTCTGGCTTTTCCGGAAACGGGTGATTCAGAAACCAAGGTTCGTACTGTAGCGGTTGGTCTGAAACCTGTGCTTTCTGATATTTATGTCACGCCCCATCTCGTCTCTGGTTTTGACCGTGTTCTTCCCTGTGAATTTCTGGGTGAGAATGCGGTCTTTGTGATTCAGAGACGGCCGCTTTCCGATGTTCAGCTTATTGAGAAAGCGATCGTCGATTTTATTCTGGCTCTCTGCGTTTCCATCTTTCTCCTCCCGTTTCTCATCGGCGTTGCGATTGCCATAAAGTGTGATTCGAAAGGCCCTGTTTTCTTTCGACAGCCCCGGATCGGAAAGAATGGCAGGGAGTTCATGGTCTACAAGTTCCGTTCCATGCATACTCATATGTCGGATTTTATGGCGGAACGTCAGACAAGCCGTGACGATCCCCGTGTGACGCGTATCGGAAAATGGTTGCGACGTCTGAGTATTGACGAGGTTCCCCAACTGCTGAATGTGCTCAAGGGGGAAATGTCGCTGGTCGGCCCCAGACCTCATGCGCCTCACACCCGTGCCGGAGGTCTGTTGCTGGATGACGCTCTGGCCGAATATGTTTTGCGTTATCATGTCAAACCCGGCATCACCGGTTGGGCGCAGATCAATGGTGCCCGTGGTGAGCTTGTCACGATTGACGACCTGAAAAAGAGGGTGGCTTACGATCTTGATTATATCCGCCGCTGGTCTCTTGTCTTTGATTTCAGGATCATGATTCTGACCATCGTCAGGGAGGTCTTCAGTCGTCATGCATTCTGACGTTATGCCCAAGGAAAAGTACAAACGGTTCTGTGGCCATGATTACCCAGTCGTCGGGGTCATGGGGCTGAACCTGATGGATATTCCTCGTGAAGATATTGTCGCCTGTCTGATAGAAACTGTAAGGCAGAATGGTGCGGCGAGAGTTATCAATGCGAATGCCCACTGTGTAACGCTTTCTCAAAAGCAGCCTTGGCTCCGAGAGCTTTTTGATAAGGCTGAAATCGCGTTTTGCGATGGTGCCGGTGTCCAGTTGGCATCAATGTTCCTGACGGGCAAGAATCTGCACAGGACAACGCCACCCGAATGGATTGGCAACATGCTGTCTGCCCTAGGTGGGAAGGCAGATATTTTCTGGCTGGGCGGAGAGCAGGAAGTTGCTGAAAAAGGCGCGGCAGCCTTTGCCGCGAAATATGGCTGTCGGACTGCCGGTGTTCAGCATGGTTTTTTTGACGCCACTCCTGGCAGCCCGGAATCTGAGACGGTTCTCGCAAAGATTGTAGCGGCCAAACCATCGGTAC
Source organism: Acetobacter sp. UBA5411 (assembly GCF_002409645.1). Lineage (GTDB taxonomy): Bacteria > Pseudomonadota > Alphaproteobacteria > Acetobacterales > Acetobacteraceae > Acetobacter. The sequence goes on along the minus strand of NZ_DHNR01000005.1, from coordinate 250,349 downwards.
TTCTGCTCAATATGGGCATGCCGCGTCAGGAACGATGGTTGTGGGATAATTGGGACAGACTTCCGCCAATGGTGGCGATCACGGCTGGTGCTCTCGTCGATCATGCTGCCGGACGTGTATCGCGGCCTCCGAGATGGGTTGCGAATCTGGGGCTTGAATGGCTAGTCAGACTGAGCCGTGAGCCAACAAGACTGTGGCGTCGATATCTGCTGGGGCTACCTCGTTTTGGCCTGTATGTACTGTGGTGGCGATTGTCTGCGTTACTTGGTAAAAAAATGGTGTAATCCACGGAGACGTGAGAACACTGATAGAATTTTGTTGGATGTAGGATCCTTCTGGTATGCTTGATCGACCACTGGACTGTACTTTCGAGCAGCCAAGAGCTGAACCTCCTCCGGTAGCCGCGGGGGCTTACGGCCTCACGATGCGTTATTTTTCGATGGGGTGGCGGCACCGTTATCTGTTCAGCACTGTCGCCTTGGGGATTTTTCTTCTGGGCACAGTGGCAGTGCTGTCTCTGAAGCGCTCTTTTATGGCCCCTGCAACCGTGGTTGTTACAACGCATGTTGTGGACCCGATGGCGCAGTCATCAGATGCAAGCCAGTCTATCGAAGATGATGAACCTGCCACACAGTCAGCGTTGATTGCCTCACGAGATGTCGCCGCTCTGGTTCTGAAAGAACTTCCGCCGCCGCCTGCGCCGGTATCGCATAACTGGCATCATTTTCTGTGTGAACATGGTGTCAGGCTGGGATGCGCAGCGGGGACGGAGGCAGCAAGCAATAGCGCTGATGTCATTGATCGGCAGATTGACGGTCTGCTGGCAAGTGTAACGGTGGAACCGGTGCCTAGATCCCGTATTCTTACGGTGACGGCAAAAGCCGATACAGGTGAACGGGCGGCTGCCGTGGCAAATGCGTTTGTCACCAATTACCAGAAGCTGGCGTTGAATCAGCAGCGGAGCGATTTGCAGCGTGAAGCGGAATGGCTGGATGACCGGACTGCCGCGCTTCGTCAGCGCTGGCTGGAAGCAGAGCGGGCTGCCAGCGCCTATAATGTCCAGCACGCTCTGGTCAACACAACGGGCGGGTCACCGCTTGTCGAACATCAAATCTCCGATATGGCTGTTAGTCTGGGGCAGGCGCAGACGCGTTACGCTGCTGCCCAAGCGCGGGTGTCTACCTTGAAAGCTGCTATACAGAGTGGTGATCCGCAGACACTTCTGTCTCTGGGTGAACAGCCTCTTGTAGTGGCGGCGGCGACGGCGTTGATGCAGGAAGAAAGCCAGAGGGCACAGAAGAGCGCTTCTTTTGGTCCCAATCATCCAGACGTTATTGCTTTTGATAAACAGATTGCCAGCAGTCGTGCGAATCTGGCCGCCGCCACCCGTAGAGCTCTCCTTTCGATTAATGGAGAACTTGCTTCTGCACGGGCTGATGTTGACCAATTGACGTCAGATCTTGATCGTCTTCGTGTCCAGTCAGGCAAGCAGAGTGGGGCGCAGGCGGAATACCGCACTCTCGATCAGGAATCACAAAGCGCACGCAGCATATACGAGGCTTTCCTTGAGCGGGCCAAGCAACTGACGGATCGCGTCGCCCTTCTTCAGCCTCCCATCATGTTTGTCTCACATGCAGCGGTTCCGGCAACGGCTACTTTTCCCAATCGCAAAAAGCTGATGATGGGCGTGATTGTCCTCGCTCTTGTCGGCGGCGTTGGTGCGGTCGCGCTGCGGATTTTCTTTTCTTCGGGCTTTACGGATCTGGATGAGTTCAGGGGCTTTGGCGGCATGCCTTTGCTGGCTGTTTTCCCCCGGATACAGGCGGGTCGGAAGAAATCTCCTGTCGATCTTATGCGGGACCACCCATTCTCTATGCCCGCTGAAGCTGTGAGGCAGCTGGGAGCTCAGCTTTCCATGGCCAGTGGTGGATCACGTAGTGGCGATGCGAGGATTGTCGCCATAACCTCGGCACTACCTGGCGATGGAAAGATGACGTTGGCTTCATGGCTCGCTGCAGCCACAGAGGAAGCTGGCGAAACGGCCTTGGTCATTGATACCGATTTCAGTCGTCGCGTTGGCCTTGATCGAAACAAGGCAGGTAGTTCTCTTGGGCTTTCAGATGTTCTGCAGGGAAAAGTCGCAGCCCGGAACGTCATTGTGCGTGATCAGAGCCGAGGCTGTGATGTCATGTCCGCCGGCACGCCGCGTGGCTATATCTTCGACCGGGCCGAGATTTCACAATTACAGGATCTGTTTCGTGATCTTTCCCGCTCTTATCGTGTGATCGTTCTTGTTACACCGCCTTTGGGTGTAACAGCCGGAGGTCTGTCGATGGCTTCTGTGGCGGATCAGACGCTTTTTGTCTGTCGCTGGGGACGCACGTCTCGGGAAACAACGGCTGCATGTATTGAGCGTCTACGGCTTTATGGAGCCAGACTGTCAGGCTTTGTGGTGACAGGTACTGATAGCGGCTCCTTCAATCTTCTTTGCGGTGCTCAGTTGACCCGACAGGAAACCCGACTGATCGCCCATCGGCGTCAGGCGTGAAAGACGTTACTGCGTGAAAATCATTCATGTTGTGAGACAGTTCAGTCCCTCAGTGGGAGGGCTGGAAGATTCTGTTCTGAGCCTTGCTTTTGAACAAAGGGCTATGGGCATTGATGCTCAGGTCATCACACTGAACACAGTGTTTAACAGGGAAGGGGTGTTGCCACCTCGTGAATCCATACAGGGTATTCCGGTCACGCGGGTTCCTTGGTGTGGATCTACCCGGTATCCGCTGGCTCCCAGCGTGATTGCACATATTGGGGGAGCAGACCTCATTCATGTGCATGCAATCGATTTCTTCTTTGATTTCTTTGCACTGACAAAGTTTCTGGTCAGAAAGCCTCTTGTTGTTTCTACGCATGGTGGTTTTTTCCATAGTGGTGCTTATGCAAAGCTCAAGAAGCTATGGTTCGCAACGCTGACACGGGCAAGCATCGCAGCATATGAGAAGGTTGTCGCCTGCAGTCAGAATGATGCGGATATTTTTGCTGAAGTGGCAAAAGGTCGTCTGATTACCATTGAGAATGGGATCAATCAGTCGAAGTTCTCTGATGCGGCTTCAAAGACACCTGTTCGGACACTGATAAGCTTTGGGAGATTTTCGCCACATAAACGTCTTGATCGTTTGTTTGATCTTCTGGCTGAATTGAAAAAACAGAATTCGGAATGGAAGCTGATTATCGCTGGAAGACCTGCGGAACAGTCTGTTTCAGATCTGGAAAAAATTGCGAAACGTGTCGGCGTGCAAGACGCCGTAGAGTTTATCTCAGAGCCTTCCGATGAAGAGTTGCGTGCTGCTCTTGCTTCCGCCAGTTGGTTTACGAGCTTTTCAGATCATGAAGGATTTGGTCTGGCCGCAGTGGAAGCCATGTCGGCTGGTCTTGTTCCGGTTCTTAGTGGGATAGCTCCCTTTCGTCGTTTGGTTGGCAAGACGGGGGCAGGGCTGTTGCTGGAAGAAAATGATATGGCAGGCTTGGCTGCTAAAATGGAAGCTAGGCAAACTGATTTTAAAACCATGGCGGATGCAAGAGCTTTTGCTATTTCAGGTGCTCGAAGTTACGATTGGAAGGATGTGGCTCGGCGGTATGTAGATGTGTACGCTGAGATTTTGCATGTGCCAATGATTTCGTCTGAACGTGTATCCTGAATATGATTTTCAAACCTCAATGCCGAAATGAAAACAAAAGGAAAATAGGGTTTTTATTTAATATACTGTTGTTTTCTATGGCAGTATGGGCTGTTTTGTATGTTCCAGTTGCACGGGCTCAGCTTGCTCAGCAATACTTCCCAAGTGAATTGCCTGGTTACTCTGCAGATTCAACCGGGAGTGTTTCTCTGAGAGAAATTGTACAGAATAAACACACTGGTATTCCTGTTGGAGCTTATATCCTTAAGCCTACGGCATCTCAACAGTTCGGCTATAGAACGAGTATTTTGGGTGTCCATCATACCTCTAGCGCTTCGCTCGTTACTTCGGCCGGACTGGGAGTGAATTCGAATTGGTCCAGACATGCTATTGGAGCGTCCATGTCTGTAACAAATCAGGCTTATCCGTCATTAAGTGCTGCTAATTACACAGACTGGTCTGCTGCTGTGGGAGGTATGCTCAACCTTCGTCGTGACACATTGTCTCTCGGATATTCTCATTCTTTGCGACATCTATCTGCAACGGATCTTGGTAACTTCGGGGTTGGCTATCCTGTACCTTATACCACAGACGACGTGCGGATGAGTTACCGTAAAAACTGGACACGTTTTGCTCTTATTCCCACAGCATCGTACGACAATTTTTCTTTTGGTCAAAGTCAGGGGGCTTTACCGGCAGCTTCGCGTAATATGGGTGCATTAAGCCATCAACTTGAAATGCAGGCACTTCAGGGACGTTTCGAAATCTCTAAAGGTAATGCGTTGATAGCAGTCCTGAAAGGCGCCGAAGCTCAATTCACTCCCCGAACTGGACAATTATCAAGTGATTATGTCAGTGGAGGCGGTTTTGTAGGTATTGATCTTCGTGCTGATCCTGTCCTGCAGTATCGTTTGTTGGCTGGAGGAGAAACCCGTCGTTTTATAAGAGGCGGGGGTAACCCTGTTACGACGCCAACAGCAGAAGCGCAGATATTATGGATGCCGGATAAACTGAATACCTTGACATTTTCTGGTCAGAGAGGGTTGTTTGATCCGACTTCTCCTTTTTCACGTAATCAGGTTATGTCAAGTGCGCAAATTGTTTGGGATCGTGAGTTGAGAAAGGATGTGTTTTTCCATGGAGGCGTGTCGTATGCGCGCACAGATTCCCGGTCATCTACTGCGGGAACCAGGTCACGCCAACAAAATCAGATTGGCTTCAGGGCTGCATTAGATTGGCAATTCACGCGCGATATTAAATTCACTTTGAATTATAGTCATACTTCCAGTTACACAAAGCATGGCGTGCCCGCCGTACTCGATAACGGTTTTTCTCATGCCACATTCACAAATAATTCCATAACGTTTGGTGTGGCGTTTGCACGTTGATCGATCGCCACGGTCGGTTTGCTTTACTTCTTTCTTTTCTCGGCAATGGAGTGCGATTACAGAATGTCGATAAGTCTCATACAGCGCTTTGTGGTGGTCGGCATATCTGGCCTGCTTCTGGCCGCATGTTCTCCAACGCATGGATTAAAACCGATCCCTCCGGTGACTGGTCCCTATCATCTGGGAGCCGGGGATCAGATCCGGGTTCTGACATATAATGACCCTCAATTGAGTAATTCTTTTTCTGTCAGTGATGCGGGCACGATTGCGTTTCCTTTATTGGGAACTGTTACAGCAGCAGGTCAGACACCATCAGATTTTGCTGCGTTTCTTGGCAATCAACTGGGAACGCGTGGTCTATTGCACAAACCAAGTGTTTCAGTAGAGGTGGCTCAATACAGGCCGGTATTTGTTCTTGGAGAGGTACAGAAACCCGGTCAGTATAACTATCTTCCCGGAATGACCATGGAGACAGTCGTGGCCCTTGCTGGGGGATATACCTATCGAGCCATAAAAAATCCGGCAAGTGTGGTCCGAACAGAAGGAACGCCGGATGGTCGCCCGATGAAGGGTAAAATTTCTGAAGAGACTTATCTCGCTCCGGGGGATGTCATTACAATCTATGAACGGTTTTTCTAAAACTTTTCAGAAAAACCGTTCATGAATCGTTCCTCATGTAATAAATGAGGATAGTGCTTGAAACAAAACCATTGAATCATTCATTCGATGGTTTTGTTTTGTAAAAGATGCAAGCAAGTGGAGCGATACCGCTACCTGTCCTTCAAGTCCAAGGATTAAAGCGCGTCCGTATTACAAGAAGTAGCGGCAGGTTTTATGAAGAGAAGTGATCAGCCATAAACCATATGACGCCAGCCCAAAAGGGTACACAGAAAGCGGCACCTACAGCTATGCCCTTAAAGGCTGATGAGCGTGGGTGTTCTCTCACTGGAGAATTTGATTGCGCCAGAAACTCGATAGACGTGTCCTGGCGGGCTGCTGGTCCCCACATTGTTAGCGGAAGCGTGTGTTTGGACGGAATCATGCCTGCATCACTGTGTAAAAATTTGATCCTTATCTAAATAACGAAACATTTATTAATAACGAGTTAAATAGATAAGCCGAATTTAACGACACTTATCTGTAGGGCTTTTGCTTGCTGAAATCTTTGAGGAGATCTTGTGAGGCATGTAAGACAATTTTTGTCATGGCCAATAATTTAAAAATACTTACAATATTTTATAAAATATAATTTTTATATAAGTATAATCTCCTACGCTTGAATTTAAAAATTATAAGCGCAGGAGGCTTTTATTACGAAAAAGAACCTGAATTACATTCCAAGTGCTCTTTTGTAGATATCAAGCAGTGTTTCCTGCTCCTCAATCTCGGAAGGCTCTTTCTTCCTCAGGCGCAGAATCTGCTTGATTGTGGCAACATCAAAACCCGCAGATTTTGCCTCGCTGAAAATATCTTTAATATCGCCGGCGAGCGCTTTGCGCTCCTCTTCAAGACGCTCCACCCGTTCAATTATGCTCCGCAGGCGATCGGCGGCAATACCACCGACATTCGATTCCGGATCAGCTGCCTGGCGGGCGCGGCTGGCGGCGGCATCGTCATCAATATCAAAAGGGACGTCAGACATGATTTCCTCGGTGGTCTCAATGGGCCGAAACGACTGGGTAGCCGCAGATAGCGGCCCTTATATGGTTAGTCAGCAAGCGGGGGTAGCCCGTAATTATGGTCGGACATGAGCTTGCCTCCTGTAACTCTATGTTTTGTATGTAAAAAATAATACAAAACACGGCATATGAGCCTGAAAAAACTTTCACGGGAAAAGAGACTTACGCTGTCCCGAGCCTCCAGCGGATTGCTTTCGTTGTGATTTGCTGGTCAATCAGACGTTCATGCCTCCCACGAATGAACCTGTGACGGGCTGGCTTGTTGTCTTCCTGGAGCATGGGACAAACCTTATGGATGGCAGAACGTAATGGAGAACGGGATGGCTGAACGGATGGATGCTACTGGCTCATCCAGCAGGATTCAGGCCGAAGGAAAGCTGGCTGCGTCAGAAGCAGTTGCCTTCGATTTTGTTATCGTCGGAGCGACCGGCGATCTGACCATGCGTAAGCTCCTTCCCGCTTTCTATGAGTGTTTCCGGCGCGGGCAGATCGAGAAAAGCACGAAAATTATCGGAGTCGCCCGCTCCGGATTGAGCGTCGAAGACTATCGCACGCGCGCTCATGAGGCTCTGAAAGGGTTCGTTGCGACCGCATCCTATGATGACGCCACAATCCAGGATTTTCTGGGGCTGGTGGAATATGTCTCGCTCGATATGTCGGATAAGGACGCTGACTGGACCGGGCTGAGAGGCCAGCTTTCCACGGAAAAGGATCGTCCACGGGTCTTTTATGTAGCGACAGCTCCGAAACTTTATGTTCCGACCGCAGATGCGATTGCTCATAACAAGCTTATCACTGACAGCAGCCGGATCGTTCTGGAAAAGCCGATCGGTACGGATCAGGCCACGGCAGCTGAGATCAACGATGGTGTTGGTCAGCATTTCACGGAAGAGCAGATCTTTCGCATAGACCATTATCTTGGCAAACAGACCGTACAGAATATTCTGGCGCTGCGGTTTGCCAACCCGATCCTTGAACGTGTGTGGAACACGGACTCCATTGCGCATGTGCAGATTACCGCCGCCGAAACGGTGGGCGTGGGTAAACGCGGACCATATTATGATAGTGCAGGCGCCCTGCGTGACATGGTGCAGAATCACCTACTGCAGGTGCTGAGCCTTGTTGCCATGGAGCCGCCGACGGCTTTTTCTGCCATGGATCTCAGAGATGAAAAGCTGAAGATCCTGCGGGCCCTGAAGCCGATGTCAGATCATGATATTGCGACTGATACCGTGCGCGCCCAGTATGGCGAGGGCCATGTCAATGGCAAGCTGATTCCCGGATATCTGGATGATCTTGGTGCGCCGAAGAGCACGACGGAAACCTATCTTGCCATAAGGGCAGAAATCCGGACCGCCCGCTGGGCCGGTGTGCCGTTCTACATTCGCACAGGCAAGCAGATGGCTCGCAAGGAAACGACGGTTGTCATCCAGTTCCGTCCGCAGCCGTGGGCTATTTTTACCGACAATCCCGAACCCAGTCAGCTTGTGCTGCGCATCCAGCCGAATGAGGGTGTTTCCCTGTCGCTCGCCAGCAAGGATCCTGCATCGGAGCAATATCGCCTCAGGGAAGCCGTGCTGGATGTGGATTATGTGAAGGCCTTCAACACCCGTTACCCGGACTCCTATGAGGATCTGCTGATGGCGGCCGTGCGTGGCGATCAGGTTCTGTTTATCCGACGGGATGAGGTCGAGGCATCCTGGCGCTGGATCGAGCCGATTCTTCATGGCTGGGAAGAGAACATCCGGCCTCTTGAAATCTATCCTGCCGGGACGCAGGGACCGGCCTCGTCAGATGAGTTGCTGGCGCGCGACGGATTTGTCTGGAAAGAAAATACTTGATGACGTCTCCTGTCACACCGGACTCAGGCAAAGGTCCCCGTCGTTTCACGAGTGGTCCTTTCAAGGGGCGCTCGCTGAAGCAGCATATCCTGCGTCGTCTGATTCTGGTTCTGCCCCTCAGTCTCCTGATGATTGTTCTGGCCAAATCAGGCTTCATGGACCGTCTTGTCGATCAGTATACTTTCAAACCGGCGAGCTGGTTTGATGATACGGCGCTGGTCAGGCATCTGCGCCAGACCATTACGCATAATGGCATGACGGGGGATCGTCCGGACTGTCTGCTGTTCATTGTGAACGGCAACAGCCCGCCAACGGCCACGATGATCGACGTGATGGAAAAGCATTCCGGCAACTGTCCAAACCCCGATACATCCCTGCCAAAACTGTTCAGCTTGCGTGTGGACAGGGTGGCGGCTCGTGTGGAAACCGATCAGGGCACACCGGGAGAATTTCACCGTCTCCCATAATTTTCGGTGTTCTGAAGCCGGGAGATTGTCCTCTTTGATAGGTCTGGGGCCCTGATGTGATGACAGATCACGATTTTTTTAGAGAAGATGGAAAACAGGTCTGTCTGGAAGGAGCCCACGTCTGCGGGTGACTTTTTGTGATGAGGACCTCGTAATCCGCTGCTGTGCGTCTGTCTGGGAGATTGTCTGAACTGGATAGGGTGGACGTGGCGGGGGAGGTAAGGCACATCTCTTGCTGAGAACTGTTTCAGGTCGGGATGTCTGGAGAAACTTGTTTGTTTTTTGATGTCCGGACAAACAAGGATGTAACATCATGCGTTTACGCTTTGCCGCTGCCTGCTCGGTCGTTGTCTGTGGTCTGTCTCTCGGGTTGAATGCACCGGCTCAGGCCGCCCCGAAAGCGGAAGCTGCCGAAAAATCTGTTCATTCAGCAGCATTTTTTTCAGGTGACTGGTCTTCCATGGGCACAGTCGTGACAATCGTCGCCAATCGGGCTGCCGGTCCGGCAAGTCGTCTCATTGTGCGTCTGCCCCGGAACCTTCAGAAGTCCGGTCAGGAGACATTCTCCCTGTCGCAGAAAAGCGCTGATGAGTGGAGCGGCGTCCAGAACAACGTAACGCTCTCCTTCAAGCTCGTGTCAGATAATTTTGGTGTTCTGTCGATGGTGGGTGACAAGCCCGACCATCACTACGAAATGCCTTTGTCCCGGATGTAATAAGACCTCACAGATAGGTCTTATGGTTATTCGATGCCTTGCCCGACATCCGTCTGTCGCGGTGCCTCAGGGTATCTGTTATGGGCAGGCAGATGTCGCGCTTGCTGCCGGTTGGGAGGATTTTGCCTTTCAATTAGCTGCTTCCCTGCGAAAAACAGGCATCCGAAGGCTGTTTGCTTCTCCCTTGTCGCGTTGTCGTATTCCCGCTCAATGGGTGGCTGCGCGTACGCAGTGTGAATTGCGTCTGGATGAACGTCTGAGAGAAATCAGTTTCGGGGAGTGGGAAATGTGTCCTTGGGACACTATCCCGCGCAATGCCCTGGATGAATGGGCTGCGGATTTACTGGGGTTCACACCGCCGCAGGGTGAAAGCGGTCAGAAACTCATTGGTCGGGTCACGAATTTTTGGAACGAGTGTGAGACTAGTCCATCTTGCGCAATCCTCTCGCATGGCGGGCCTTTGCGCGTTCTGGAAGCTCTTGCTGTAGGAAAGAGCGTCGATCTAAGTGTGCCTGCGATGCCCTTGGGTATGGTGAAGTTAATTCCGTAGCTCGCAGAGTGGAGTTTTAATAAGATCTGTATTTTTCAGATTTTTTCGAAAATATTATAAATATTCATGGAGTTTTATCCGGCCTGCGCGGTCAGGATGACAAGCACGGCAAGTTCCGCAAGCACGGCTTCTGCCCCAAGGATATCGCCGGTAAACCCGCCAATCTTTTTCATACTGAATCGATGCATCAGAAAGGTCACGAATAGGCACGTGGCAAATGGGGCAACGATTTTATCAGCAGGAATCAGCATCATCGCCAGCAGCAACGGCGTAAGGAGCGCCACTGCCAAAGGTCGGGGAGGCAGAGGAAACAGGGCGCTGGCAAGCCCATCCTGTCGCGCAGGCTTTCCCCACTTCAGTTCCAGTAGCATGGTCGCACGCGCGAGACTGCCTGCCAGAATCAGTGATGGAAACAGGAGAGTTGCGGGCAGGGAAGCCATACAGGCGCAGCGGAGCGCAACCGCAGTGCCCAACGCCAAGGCTCCATAGGAACCGATACGGCTGTCCCGCATGATATCCAGACGGCGCTCCGGTGTTCTGCCGCCGACCAGTCCGTCGGCACAATCCGCAAGCCCGTCCTCATGTAGACCGCCTGTGATCAGCAGTTGCACCATGACAGCGCAGATGGCCGAGACGGCTGGAGGAAGATGTGCGGCAGAGCCGACCCACATGGCGCATGCCGTCAGCCCGCCGATCAGGCCACCTGTAAGTGGCCAGACCCAGATCGAGCGGCGAAGATTGACGTCTGCCGCGTGTTTTTCGAGCCAGTGCAGAGGCAGGCGTGTGAACAGGCCAAGAGCCGCGAGAAGGTCGGCGGCGACACGCCCCGAAACCGATCTGTTGTTGCGATTATCCGGCAATCCCGGCCTCGGCAAAGGTGTGCATGCCGGTATGACAGGCGAGCGCCGCCCGCAGCAACGGCACAGCGAGAGTGGCGCCGGATGCTTCCCCCAGACGAAGACCAAAATCCAGAAGCGGTTTTTGTCCCAGAAGAGTCGCCAGACGTATGTGGCCAGGTTCGGCGGAGCAATGCGCGATCCGGCAGTGTGTCAATCCTTCAGGATGCAGGACATGAAGGGGAGCAACGGCGGCCGTGCAGACGAAACCGTCCAGAAGCACGGGAATACCATGCATTCTTGCGGCAATGACGGCTCCCATAATGGCCGCGAGTTCATGACCGCCCAGTCGCCGTGCGACCTGTAGCGGGTCGGTGAAAGAGGTGCGATGGAGTTCCAGCGCACGGTTGATGGCTGAAATCTTGCGCGCCATCGCGTCATCGTCATTGCCTGCGCCGCGTCCGGCCCACTCTTTTCCGTCACCACCGAAGAGTGCGGCCGAAAGTGCTGCGGCAGGTGTTGTATTGCCGATGCCCATTTCGCCCAGGCAGAGCAGGTCGGTTTCGGGTGAAACGGCCTTGAAGCCGCGGATGAGCGTCCGCAGAAACGTCTCATCGTCCATGGCTGCGGTCTGCGTGAAATCCGCTGTTGGGCGAAGATCTTCCAGCGTTTCCACAGTCAGGGTTGTCTCGGCATACCGGGAAAGCTGATTGATGGCCGCACCGCCATTACGGAAATTCTGAACCATCAGGGCGGTCACATCCGATAGCCACGCCGAGACGCCCTGCGCTGCGACGCCGTGATTGCCTGCGAAGATGATCGTCTGGACGCGTTCAAGTCGTGGAGTGCTGCGCCGTTGCCACGCGCCAAGCCATGAGGTCAGTTCTTCCAGTCGCCCAAGACTGCCGGCTGGTTTGGTGAGTGTGGCCTCACGCTCGGCAATCTGGTTTATGACGACGGTATCGCTGGATGCGGGTTCGCGACACAGGGCGCGCAGACTGTCTATGTCTGTAAAAGGGGGCGTGCTCATGGACAGAGACATGCCGTTTTCGGAGGGCAAGGGCAATGATTGAACTGGTTCTGGGCGGCGTTCGTTCCGGCAAAAGTCGCTATGCCGAAAACGTGGTGAAACAGCTTCCTCCGCCATGGATCTATCTGGCCACGGGGCGCGCTTGGGATGCGGAGATGCAGGAACGCATCGTTCGTCATCAGGCTGATCGGGGCGAGGGCTGGCGCACGGTTGAAGAGCCGCTGGAACTGGCGGACGCGCTGGTCGCAGCAGGAGATACGCCGGTTCTGGTCGATTGTCTGACGCTGTGGCTGACAAATCTTCTGATGGCGGAGCGTGATATTTCTGTTGCGAAAAAGCGACTGCTTGATGTGCTTTCCCACCGGAAGGCATTGACGGTCTTGGTTGGTAACGAGGTTGGTCTGGGCATCGTGCCCGAAAATGCGCTGGCACGTCGTTTCAGGGATGAGGCTGGCTGGCTACATCAGGCTATTGCTGCGCAGGCCAGGAAAGTTGTGCTGAGCGTGGCGGGAATTCCTTGTGTTATCAAAGATATCTCTGGCGCTGTAGCGGATTGAACTTTTACGCGGTCGTATCGTTGATGGCAGAAGTCGACCTTTGGATATGGAAAGAGAATGATGCTTCCCTGATGCCGGTTCGTTCGCAGGTGATGATATGTAAAAAGGTCACAATTGCAGGGTGTTATCGGCATCTGACTGGAAACGTTCTTTTTACCGTCAGACGGGTTGTTTTATATATTCCGGCCATGTTCCGCTGAATTTTCAGGCTGTATGGCCACTGACGGGAGTTCCAGGCCTGCGTGACACTTAAGACACAGTGCCAACACTTCTTCTCTGAGCACTACACAGATAAAAACAGGCGCTTTATGGACTCTCGCCGAGCCTCCCTACGGAAATGTTTTTGTGTGGAAATGTTTTGTCATGTTTTGTGACGGAACATTTACGCCCTAACAAGGAAAAATTATGTCACGGCAGACCGTCATGTTGAAAGTTACCCAAATGCTCCGTTTCGATATCCGCAAGGCTGTCGTAGGTGCGCTTGCGTGCTTTCTGACTGCCGGTTCTGTTGATGAGGCCGCAGCGCGATCACCCTACACACACCAGACGAATCAGCCGCAAAAAAATAACGTATTTTACGATCCGTCCCCGGATGTCTCGAATCCTCCCATGTATGGAGAGGGGCAGGAGATCGTTCCCCTCTATCAGTCCATCCCGGGATTTCTTCAGGCTCCCTACGGCCCGCCGTCATTCGGCCCACCTTACGGCACTTCGCATCTTTTCGGTGACTGGGGTGGCATTCAGCCGTGGCTGCAGAAGCGTGGTGTTTACGTAGCGGTCAATGTCTATGAGAGTCTTTCGGGCAATCCCATCGGCGGCAAGAAGCAGACCGTGACGGATGCCGGACAGGTTGGTGTCACTCTGGATATCGACTGGCAGAAAATTCTGAATGCCGGCCACTGGTCAGACAATTTCTGGTTGCACATGCTGGCGGTCAACGGACACGGCAGAAACCTGAGTGCCGAGTTTGGCGATAACGCCAACCAGGTGCAGCAGATTTACGGTGCGCGTGGTAACGTCGTGGCCCATCTTGTGTGGGCCTATTTTGAAAAATCGATGTACCATAACAAGGTTGATCTGGCGATGGGCTGGATTCCGACGGGGACGTTTTTCAATAACTCTCCGTGGGGCTGCTCATTCATGAACGTGTGGATGTGCGGTAACGTTACACCGACAAAATATCTGAATGGTGGTCGCGACTGGCCGTCGGGCAACATCGGCACAGTGCTGCGTCTGATGCCGACGAAGCATTTCTACATCATGGGCGGTCTGTTTGCGGTGTCTCCCCACGCCTATAACGGTGGCATTTCAGGTTGGGCGTGGGCGCAGCCGGGGCTTGGAAAGCTTTCGACCGAAGTAGAACTGGGGTGGATTCCGGAGTTCGGAAGAGACCATCTGATCGGCCACTACAAGGTCGGCGCGATGTATGACAATTCAAAATATGACGATCTGTACAGGGATATCTATGGTCATGCCTGGGTGACGTCAGGGCAGCCTGCGCGGCGTCAGAGCGGCCAGACCTCCATGTGGGTCATGATCGACCAGATGCTGGTGCGTCATGGTGATGGACCAATGAACGGTTTCATCATCGGTGGTCAGTACAGTTATGCCTCAGGTCAGACCTCGGCGATGAAGAATCACCTTGTTGGCGTGATCATGGATACTGGCCATTGGTGGAACCGACCGAAGGATATGGTCGGATTTGCGTTCCAGTGGGCGCAGTTCAGCCGGTCCGCCATCAGGCAGCAGGAAGCGTCACAGGCTGCGGGACTGCCGTTCCAGGGGGCGAATTTCGGTGTGCCTTATGGCATTCAGTCTCATGAAAATATCTATGAGTTTTTCTATACGATTCAGGTGATGCCCGGCATCAGTGTGCAGCCTGATTTCCAGTACATCCAGCGCCCCGGCGGGAGCACGGTCTTCAAGAATGCCGCCGTGTTCAGTTCGGCGTTCAGCTTTACGCTCTGATCTTTTTCAAGATTTGGGTCTGGCTCCGAAAACCCGTCGTTGTGAGGCGCGTTATTGAAGTAGGGATAACGAGGTCTGCACCCCGATAAAGCAGACCTCTCTTTCTCGTGATCGAAAAAATCTCTGTCTGATGGAACGAATGGGTGTCGCCATTCATTGATCCCATAAGAATAGGGGAAAAAAGATGGCTGATACCTTCCAGACCCAGATCTTTGCTATCCTGCCGAAGCTTCGCGTGCAGGCTCTTGCTCTCACCAGAAATCGTGCTCAGGCCGAAGATCTGGTGCAGGATGCCGTATGCAATGCACTTGGTGCACGCGACAGCTTTATTCCCGGAACAAACTTTGCGGCATGGATGCATCGTATTCTTAGGAATCGCTTCATCTCGGATCTGCGTAAGCGCAGAGCGACGACGGATATTGATGATCTTCCCGGAGACATGCTTTCCACCAAGGCGGACCACGAAGATCGCCTTGCTGTGAAAGATCTCAGTTTTGCTCTTGCCCGTCTGCCTGCCGATCAGCGTGAGGCGTTGGTTATGGTGGTGCTTCAGGGTATGAGCTATCAGGAACTTGCTGAAGCGACCGGTTGTGCGGTGGGAACGGCCAAAAGCCGCGTTTTCCGCGCCCGTCGTCAGCTTGAAGCCTGGATGATGGGGGAGTTGCCGGAGAGTGACCGTCTGCGTCAGCAGGCGATGGCCCTGCGGCACGAAGTTGAAGAGCGTCGCAAACATTTCGGTAATCGCCCTGTGGTAACAAACCCTGCAGTCGTGTAAGAAGCTGGCGGCGCTCCGAGAATGAAATGTTAAACGGGGGAGGTTCTGCTGTATGAATGGCGATAGCTTCCCGACATCATGCCTGGAATCGTCTGAATATCTGCCGGGGTGGTTGTCGATGTCAGCCAGAAACCGAAAATCCAGTTCTTCCGCGAAAAGCGGCAAGAAAGAGGACGACGCGTTCGATATCTGGCTGAAGCGTGGCCTTCATCAGCTTTTCGACGATGTTGCGAATGAGCCTATCCCTGAAGAGCTTCTGCGTCTCCTTGAGGAAGACGAGGACGATCAGTGAGGGAATGCTGTCTGTTTGTGTCCCCAGATTATGTTGGGTGAACGTGAGTGGACGTGTGTTTTTGTTTTGATGTCCCGCCTTCTCTCTGGGGCAGGGCAGGATTCGGTCGGTGGTGCCTTGCTAATGACGCAACAACACCAGACACACCAAACATAGAATGACGGGAGATGATCATCAGCGCGGCTGGCGATCCTGTCGTTTTCTGGTTTCTTTTCTGATCGGTATCGCTGGTCTGTTCGACTCGGTCAGAAGCCGGATGGCTGTTGTCATCATGGGGTCTGTGCTGCCAGTGGCTGCGCTTGGAAGCGTTGTCATCTGGCAGGATTATATCCGCCTGAATGAGGCTGGTATCCAGCGTGGAAAGCTGGCGTTTTCAGAGCTCGATAAGTATCTCGACAGCGAAACGTTTCGTACTGTTTCGATGTTGCAGCAGATCGGAGAGACTGCTGACGACAGTTCCCTTCGAAATCTGCTGTTGCTTGCTCAGGCTGCGAGTAAGGGGCGTTACTGTCTTCTTGCTGTCGTTGATAGGACAGGAGGCTTGCAGGATGCGCTGACCGGCTCCGACGCTGCCGACTCCAATTGTCTTGATATTGCTCACAGCCTTGCACCCACCAAAGAATCCGCCCAACTGATGGTGTATCGGGGGCGTCCCTATCTGAGGGTTATTCAGGAACTCCCCCCAGTCGACACCGATGAGGAGCAACGGTTTCTGGTGGCGATTCAGCCGGTTGGCTGGCAACCGGGTCTCTCTGATGACGCTTCCTCCTCCCATGAGACGATCGAAAAAGCCTCGTCAAAATCCCTGTCAGCCTGGTTTGTCATGGATGACAAATCGCTGGTGTCGGTTTGTCCGCAGTGTGCCTGGACAGCGCCCGTTGACGTGGCGGTCAGTCAGGCGGCGATTGAAGCCCGCCATCGTGGTGAACATCAGCGTATCGTAGAACGCAGAGACAACCGATCCTATATTTACGGTCCTGTTGGTCAGGCTGATTTCGCGCTCATTGAAGTTCAGCGGCTTCCGGAAGAAAAGCGGGCGCTTTTTCTGCTTTTCGGATGGATCGCAATGGTCGCAGTCCTGCTGATTGCGGGGTTGGCCGGCATCATGATCGCGGGTCGGAGACTGGTTGTTGAACCGTTGAACCAGTTGACGCGGGATGTTGAAAGCTGGCTGAGGAAGGGCAAGTTCGAGAGTGTGGCGGACACCTCGGGCATGCCGCGGGAGTTTCGCAAACTTTCCGGCGCATTCGGAACAGCGACGTGGCGACTGGCCCATCGTGAAGCCGAGCTGGAAGCCGCATTGGAACACCAGAAGCGGCTGGTGGCGGAAATCCATCACAGGGTGAAAAACAATCTTCAGATTGTCGGCTCTCTTCTGAGTCTGCAGGCCAATCGGGTGTCAGACAACGATACACGCACGGCGCTGCTGGTCGCCCGAAACCGTGTGAGAATTCTCTCAATGCTACAGCGTCATCTCTATGTAGGTGACGAACTGGCTGATCTGAAAATGGCCGAGTTTCTGCCTGTTCTGATACAACAGATACAGCAGGCCACGCCGGATGATGTGCGTAGCCGGGTGACGATTGAGGAAGATGCGGGCGATGTCGTGCTGCCGCCCGATCTGGCGACTTCGGTTGTGCTGATTATCGCCGAAGCGTTGCAGAATGCTCTGCATTACGGATTCCCTGCAGGTCGGACTGGAACCGTGCGCGTCTCTCTTGCCCGTAAAATGGATAGTCTGACGCTGATAGTAGAAGATGACAGCGAGAGTACTGCCGCGTTGCAGGCGGGCCTTGATGAAGGGGGGCTTGGTTTGCAACTGGTTCGGGGATTTGCGAGGCAGATTGGCGGAACCCTCCGTATCGAGGAGGAGGGCGGGGTGCGTGTTATCGTGACCTGTCCCGTAAAACAGGTGCGACGGGACGACGGAGAGAAGGGGTCTCCAATTCCCGGAATGCGACGCTGACACGTCACATGCCCTCTGTTTCCGGAGCCGAGTCTTCGGTATAGGGGCCGCATGAGTGAGAGTAAGGCAGCCATAAAGGCCTGGACCAAGACGCAGGCGCGTCTGGGACTGCGTGCGGTGCGTCCGTCCATTGTTCTGGGCATTGTTTCCAGTCTGACGGGAGCCGCACAGTTCTGGTGCGTGGCCAATATCCTCGGCCCGGCGCTGACAGATTTCGTGACTCCTTCAGGACATGGCGCAGGAACGCCTGTTCCGGTCTGGCCGCTGCCTGCTTTTGTCTTCCTCGCGCTTCTTCGTATCGCAATCAATTTTCTCAGCGAAAATGCCTCCGCTATGGCAGGACGACGCGCCCGTAGTCGCTTGCGGAACGAGGTGCTCGGCTCAATCGTCGGGGCTGGCCCTGCCGTGCTGCGTCACGCGCATAGCGGCGCTTTGGCGGCGCTGGCTGTGGATCGGATCGAAGCGCTGGATGGCTACTTCACCCGCTGGGCTCCGGCTTCCGTGCTGTGGGTGGCCTCGCCGCTCGTGCTGGCTGTGCTGACTGCGTTCGTGCAGCCTCGTGCCGCTCTGATTCTGGCGCTCTGCGGTCTCTTCGTGCCGTTCGCGCAGGCGCTGTTCGGTATTGGCGCTGCTGTCGCGTCCCGCAAGCAGTTCCTCGCCATGACCCGGCTTCAGGCCCGCTTTCTGGACCGTATGCGCGGCATCGCCACCATCGTTCTGGCGGGACGTGCGGATGATGAAGCCCAGCGTCTCGGGCAGGCTGCCGATGATCTGCGCAAACGGACAATGAAAATCCTGCGGGTAGCGTTCCTGTCATCCGCTTCCATCGACTGCGCCATGATCGTTGCGCTCATCCTGATTGCACTGATCGACGGACGGCATGTTCAGGCCGCCATTCATACGACTGATGCCGCGACATTTCGCTCAATGGTGACGGCCAGCCTCTTTGCGCTGCTGATTGTTCCGGAATTTTTCGCGCCTCTGCGTGGGTTGGCGCTCGCCTATCAGGATCGTGCGCTCGTGCAGGGAGCCGCCGAAGACATTCTGGCGCTCCCGGCAGAGGTTGCCGCCACGGGCGAGACACATCAGCTTCGCGTAGCGGCCAATGAAGGTGTGGCGATCGCGTTTGAAAATGTTTCGTTTGTCTGGGATGAGGCGCGCGGGCGGGCGCTGGACGATGTCTCGTTCTCGGTCGCAGCCGGAGAAACCGTGATTCTTTCCGGTCCATCGGGCGCAGGCAAGTCCACGGTGATGGAACTGCTGTTGGGGTTCATCAAGCCGACTTCCGGACGCATTACGTTCAATGGCGTCGATATGCAGACGATCGCCCCGACAAGTCTGATGCGTCTGATCTCCTGGATCGGACAGCGACCGATCCTGTTCGCCGGCTCATTGCGGGAAAACATCCTTTTCGCCCGACCGGACGCTACCGAGGAAGAACTGGAACAGGCCGTTCATGCGGCTTCTGTCGACCGCTTCCTCGACAGTCTGCCGGACGGGATTGAAACCATGATCGGCGAGGGCGGATTTGGACTGTCCGGTGGGCAGGCACAGCGCATCGCGATTGCGCGTGCCTATCTGAAGAACGCGCCGGTTCTGCTGCTGGATGAGCCGACGGCTTACCTCGATCCAGTGACGGAAGGGGATGTTTTCGAGAGCCTTGAAACATTGGCTCAGCATCGCACCGTGATTCTCGCCAGTCATTCAACGGCGCTTCAGGTGTTTCAGGGACAGAGGATCGAACTGTCAGAAGGCCGGATTGCCGGTGCCGGAGGAGAGGCAGGATGAGCTGTTCTCCAGCACATGAAATCGGCATGAGAGGGGATCGTTCATGAGCCGACCATCTTCCCGGGATGTGACTGCGCGCGAACGGGCCGACCGTGACGCTCTGATCCGTATTGTCGAAGTCTGGCGTCCGCATGCGGCGCGTCTGATCATGGGGCTGGTGCTTTCGCTGCTGGCCGTTCTCGCCGGGCTGGCTCTGATGAGCAGCGCCGGTCTGCGTTTCGCCGGAGCTGCGCTGGGGATGGTGCTTGTCACCGCCACATCGCTCCGTGTGCTGGGTCTGGGTCGCATCGTTCTGCGCTATTCCGAGCGTCTGTATGCTCATGACGCCATGTTCAGGGCGCTTGCGACCTTGCGGGTGTGGTTTTTCCGTTCTCTGGCGCAGGGTGCAGCCGCGGGTCTGGGCTTCCGGCGCGCGGGCGATCTGCTGTCCCGGCTTGTGTCGGATATCGAGACGCTAGACGGGCTTTATCTCCGCCTTCTGCTGCCGCTGGCTGGAGCCTGCCTGACATTCCCCGTTCTGGTACTGGTGATCTGCAATACCAACTCATTGTTGGGTATCCTGATCGGTATCCTCTTTGCCCTGTCAGCTTTCATCATGCCGCTTGCTGCGGCCCGACTGAGTCGCAAGGAAGGGACCGGTCTCAGCCACGCACAGGCGGCGCTTCGCGTTGGTGTGCTGGACCTTGTCAGCGGCATGCGCGAAATCCGCGCTTTCGGCGCAGGGCCGCGGATCATTGATCAGGTGAACAGCGCGAACAGCCGTCTGCTCACGCGTCAGGCCCAGCTCTCGCGGCGCATGGCGTTTGTCGGCGCGCTGTCCAGTGTCTGCACGCAGACAGCCTTGCTTCTTCTGCTGGCCGCGATTGCGGGTGTCGGGTTCGATCGTATTCCCGCCGTGCAGGGTGTCGGGCTGATGTTCCTGACCTTCGCCTGTTTCGAAGGCGTGTCGGGTCTTACCCGCGCGGGTATGCTGGCCGGAAATATGGGGGCTGCGGCGCACCGGGTGGTGGCGATTGCCGATGAGCATCCGCGTCCTGTGCAGACTGTAACGCCGGCAACCGTGATGCCGACCCATTTCGACATCGCCTTTGAGCATGTTGCGTTTCACTGGCGGGCCGATCGTCCTGCCGTGTTCAGTGATTTCTCCCTGAACATCCCGGCGGGCAGCCGGGTCGCGCTGCTGGGGCCTTCGGGTGCCGGGAAATCCACGTTGGCGGCACTGCTCCTCAAGGCGGCTTTCCCGCAGGAGGGAAAGATCCTGATTGGCGGCGTCGACATCGCTGCTCTGCCAGATGTCTGGCTCCGTCAACACATCGCGTGGCTGTCACAGGCGACGCATCTGTTTGATGACACGATCCGCAATAACCTGCTGCTCGGCAGACCTGATGCGGATGAGGATGCTCTGTGGAAAGCGCTTGATGAAGCGGCTGTCGGTGACTTCGTGCGCACGCTTCCTGACACGCTCGATACATGGCTCGGCGAAGGCGGCGTCAAGGTATCGGGCGGGCAGGGACGTCGTATCGCACTGGCGCGGACCCTGCTGTCTGAAGCGCCGATCCTTGTGCTGGACGAGCCTGCAACGGGTCTCGACGCCCAGACTGAGCAGGACTTCTTCCTTACCCTGAACCGCGTTGCGCAGGGGCGGACTGTGATCCTGATCGCCCATCGCCTGACCGGGGTTGAGCAGCTCGATCATGTCTGGCGTATCGCTGGCGGGGAAGCGGTCCCGGTATAAGTCGGGGACGTTATCCCACCCGGCGGAAAGCCCGGTTACGCTCTTTTATTGACCTTCTGCTCTCGCGCAGGCACGAGAAACGAACTCGGCCAGTCTGACGTCAGGACGGCTCCGGCCCATCAAATCGCAAGGAGTGGATCATGCGTCGCCTTCTTTCTGTTGTCAGTCTTTGTTCACTCGCCGCTTGCGCCGATCAGGGGCCGGGGCGGCAGTATGTCGTTTTTTTTAGTCAGGGTTCCTCGGCGCTGGATGATACTGCGCTCTCGGTCGTGGAAAAGGTCGCTGAAAAAGCCAGAGATTATTCCGGCAGGACTGTTGTTGTGGAAGGCTATGCTCGCCAGAATGGTGATCTCTCCACGGAATCGCTTCTTGCTGTCCAGCGGGCCAAGGCCGTGTCGCAACAGCTTATGGCGGACGGCGTTTCTCCCAGGCGCATTCGTGAAACAACCCGGCCTCCTTCCAACGCGCAAGGTGTCGTCGGTTCCCGCCGTGTCGAGATAGAACTGCTCGCTCAATAATCCCGCCTATGCTGGAAAGGCCCTCCTTGTCGGAAGACGAACACAGAGACAGCGGTTTCCCTTCGGAAGCATCCGGACCCGCAAGAGGGCGTGACCGTTTCGTCGGGTTGTCGCCGCGTGAAGTTCTTCACCGTGTTTTCGGCTTTCCGGCCTTTCGGGGGTTGCAGGAGCAGGCCGTCGACCGGGTGATGGCGGGAGAGGACACGCTCGTCCTCATGCCGACAGGTGGCGGAAAGAGTGTCTGCTATCAGGTGCCCGCGCTGTGTCGCCCCGGTATGGGGCTGGTGGTTTCACCGCTGATCGCACTGATGGATGATCAGGTGGCGGCGCTGCGTCAGCTTGGCGTCAACGCGGCGGCTCTGCACTCTGAACTGGACGGCGACGAGGCTTCCCGTATCCGGGGCGACCTCTTCAACGGACAGGTCGATATCCTCTATGTGTCCCCGGAGCGGCTGCTGTCTCCCGGCACGCTGGATCGTCTGTCGCGTCAGCAGATCTCTGTCATCGCAATTGACGAGGCCCATTGCATTTCCGCATGGGGGCATGAGTTCCGTCCCGAATATCGGGCGCTCCAGTCCTTGCCGGAGCATTTTCCGGGCGTGCCGCGTATCGCTCTCACGGCGACGGCAGATCCGCGGACTCGTAATGACATTCTCACCGCTCTGGCTATGCCGGAGGCAGAGGTTCTGTCCGCCAGCTTCCATCGTCCGAACCTGATGATTGCCGCGCGCCCCAAGGGCGGCGAGATGCGGCAGCTTGTCGATGCGCTTCAGAAGCACCGCAGTGACGCCTGCATTGTCTATTGCGGATCGCGTGCCCGCACGGAACGGATCGCAGCCTCCCTGCGCGAGAAAGGCTATCCCGCCTGCGCTTTCCATGCCGGTCTGTCGCCGCAGGAAAAGCGCGCCGCCCTGCACCGGTTCCGGTCAGGCGAACCGATTGTCATCGTCGCCACCATCGCCTTCGGTATGGGGATTGATCGTCCCGATGTGCGGACGGTGATCCATCTCGACATGCCCGCCTCGCCGGAAGCCTATTACCAGCAGATCGGCCGTGCCGGACGCGACGGACTGCCGTCTGACGTGCTGCTGCTTTACGGCGGCGAGGACATGAGTCGCGCCCGTTACTGGCTGGACCAGTCCAATGCGCCCGATAGTGAAAAGCGCATCATGCGGGGCCGGCTGGAGGCGATGATCGCCTTCACGGAAAGCACGTCCTGCCGGACCCGTGCGCTGCTGGCCTGCTTTGGCGAGACCCTGACCGAGCCGTGCGGGCATTGCGACAATTGTCGCACACCGGTGCCGACTTTCGACGGTACACAGGCGGCGCGGATGCTGCTGTCTGCCATCTATCGCACTGGCCAGCGTTATGGCGCGCTCCACGTGATCGCCGTTCTGCGCGGCAAACCGTCAGATAATATCTCGCGGGCGGGTCATGATCGTCTGTCGGTCTGGGGGATCGGCAAGGATAAAAGCGAGACATTCTGGCGCAGCGTGGTGCGGCAGCTGATTGCTCGTGGCGCTCTGGTGACCGGGGATGAGCATGGTGGCCTGCGTCTGAACGAAGAAGTCGCCCGTCCGATCCTGCGTGGTGAGGAAGAGGTGCGGCTGAGGGAGGATGCTGTCGAGGCCTCTGCCCGAAACAACCGTTCCACAGGGCAGGGCGATTCGATCGCCGATCAACTGACCGAGGATGCGCGGGAACGCTTCAACGCTCTCAAACGCTGGCGGCTTGCTGAAGCTAGGGAGCAGGAAATTCCGCCTTATTACATTTTCTCGGATGCGACCCTGTGCGAAATCTCGCTGGAGTGTCCCGGCACGCTGGATGAACTCAGTGATGTCAAAGGCGTCGGAAGCACCAAGCTCACGCGTTATGGCGAGGCGGTTCTGGAAGTGCTTGAAGATCTATGACCCTGGAAGGTGAGCGCTGTGCCTGAGGTTCGTGGAGATGTCGGTGGAGACGGGTCCCGCACGCAGGCGCGTCATCAGGCGATCATCGCGACGGTGAAACGGCAGGGATATGCCTCGAACGAGGAGCTTGCTCGTCTGTTCGACGTAGCCGTACAGACCATCCGGCGGGATATCCGCACGCTTGATGCAGCCGGAGAGGTGCTGCGCCACCACGGAGGGGCCAGCGCACCGTCTTCAGTGGAAAACATAGCGTATCCCCAAAGGCAGATTCGTAATCGCAGTGAAAAGGACGCTATCGGAGAACTGGCCGCAGCCGCTATTCCCGACGGTGCATCCCTATTCGTGAATATAGGCACAACGACGGAAGCGTTCGCCCGTGCGCTGGCGAGTCACAAGGGTTTGCAGGTCATCACCAACAATCTGCATGTCGCGACCCTGCTGGCAGGCAGCGAGGACTGTCGGGTCGTGGTCACTGGCGGCACGGTGCGTATGCGGGATGGCGGGATTCTCGGACCGGATTCCCTGACCATGCTCAGCCGGTATCGCGCTGATTATGGCGTGATCGGCATCAGCGGAATCGACGAGGACGGAACGCTTCTGGACTATGATGCCGAAGAAATTCGCGCATCCGAACTTATCCGCGCCAACTCCCGTAAGATTTTTCTGCTGGCGGATCACACCAAATTCGGACGTCGGCCGTTAATGAATGCGGGCAGTATTGCCGGTGTGACGGCCTTTTTCACGGATCGGACGCCGCCGGCTCCAATCTGCGAAATGCTCGCAGCCCATGATGTCGCGCTTGTTCTTGTGGGCGAAGATGTTCGAAAACGAACATTTTAGGCAGTGAGCCGCTGAATGATGGAATTGTGGCGACTTTTTGCAGAGTCCTGTCGCGATTTTTCCGTTGCCAAAGAGGTTCGTGTTCGGATACGAAAATACCGATACATTTTTCGAACAACAGACGGGACCGATGAAGATGGCTGCAGCCGACGACTCCTCCACCGTATATGACCTGCTTATTGTAGGCGGCGGTGTTAACGGAACAGGTATCGCGCGCGATGCATCGGGCCGCGGTGCGTCCGTGCTGCTGGTCGAGCAGGATGACCTTGCCAGCTATACCTCTTCCGCCAGCACCAAGCTGATCCATGGCGGCCTGCGCTATCTTGAATATTACGAGTTCCGCCTTGTGCGTGAGGCGCTGATCGAGCGTGACCGACTGCTCTCCATTGCGCCGCACATCATGTGGCCGCTGCGTTTCGTGCTGCCGCATTCCCCGGAACAGCGCCCGGTCTGGATGATCCGTCTGGGTCTGTTCCTGTACGATCACCTTGCTCCGAAGATGAAGCTGCCCAAGTCACGGGCGCTCAATCTGAACACGCATTCCGCCGGTCAGCCGCTTCAGGATCAGTACAAGAAGGGCTTCGTCTATTCCGACGGCTGGGTGCAGGACAGCCGTCTTGTGGTGCTGAACGCGATGGACGCCGCCAATCGTGGCGCCGACATCCGCACCCGCACGCGTCTGGTTTCCGCACGTCGCGTCAACGGCATCTGGGAAGCCGAGATTGAGGACATGCGCAAGGGCGGCACAAAGACGGTTCGCGCCAAAGGTGTTGTGAACGCCGCCGGTCCGTGGGTCGCGCGTCTGCTGGCCAATCAGCTTGACCTGCCGAATTCGAAATCCGTGCGTCTGGTCAAGGGTAGTCACATTGTCGTGCCGCAGATCTTTGACGGTCCGCAGTGCTACATCTTCCAGAACCCGGACAAGCGCATTGTGTTCGCCATTCCTTACGAGCAGCGCTTCACGCTGATCGGCACGACCGACGTGACATGGAATGAAGAGCCGGGTCTGGTTCAGATTTCGCCTGAAGAGGTCAAGTATCTTTGTGAGAGCGTGAACCGCTACTTCAAGGAAGATGTCAAGCCGAGCGATGTGGTATGGAGCTATGCTGGCCTGCGTCCGCTCTATGACGATGCCGCAGCCAATGCATCGGCCGTGACGCGTGACTATGTGCTGGATCTCGATAACACCGACGGCGCACCGCTGCTTTCCATCTTCGGCGGCAAGATCACAACTTTCCGTAAGCTGGCCGAACACGCGCTCGAAAAGCTTGCGCCGGTTCTGCCTGCCGTGGGAGGCTATTCTTGGACGGCGGATGCGGCTCTGCCCGGCGGTGATCTGGGTACGGGAGGCTTTGAGGCCGCTCTGAACCGTTTCCGTGACGCAGCTCCGTTCCTGTCCCTGCCGCTGGCATGGCGTCTGATGCGGACCTACGGCATGCGGGCTTATGATGTTGTCGGAACAGCCAAGTCGCTTTCCGATATGGGCGAGGATTTCGGTCAGGGTATGACGGCCAACGAAGTCGACTACCTGATCGCAAACGAATGGGCACGCGCGCCAGAGGATGTGCTATGGCGGCGTACCAAAATCGGTCTCCATATGACCGAAGAGCAGCGTCAGCGTGTGGGCGCGTATATAAAAGAAAAAGTCGGTTAACGACTATCGGAGCACCATGACAGCCCGGAAAAAACTGATCGGCGAACTGATCGCCGAATGTGTTGCGGTTTTCATAATCATCCTGTTCGGGGATTCTGTAGCCGCGATGTACACCCTGTACGACCCCAGCCCGTACAAGACGGCATACTGGGGCGTCTGTATCGTGTGGGGCCTCGGCGTCACGATCGCTATTTATGCGACGGGCGCTGTTTCCGGCACGCACGCCAATCCGGCGGTGACGGTGGCGCTTGCCATATATCGCGGGTTTTCATGGGCAAAGGTTGCGCCGTATTGCGCCGCTCAGGTTCTGGGCGGCTTTCTGGGTGCTGTTGTGGTCTACACGATGTTCTCGCCTGTCATCGAGCATTTTGCCATTTCGCATGGTCTCGATCGTCTTCATGACGGTGCAGCGGCGGGTGTGTTCTTCACGCATCCGGGTGAATTCGTCACACCACTCCATTCCTTCGTGGTTGAAACCATTCTGACAGCCATGCTGGTTTTCGGAATCTTCGCAATTACCTACGAACACAACACAATGGCGCCGGAGGCGAATTCCGGTGCGCTGATTATCGGTCTTCTCGTGGCCGCTATTGGCGCTTCCGCCGGATATCTCGATGCGTGGGCCATTAATCCGGCGCGTGATTTCGGCCCACGTCTGTTCTGTTATTTCGCGGGCTGGGGACCGCAGGCGTTGCCATCTCCGGGAAATTACTGGTGGGTGCCCATTTTAGGCCCGATTTCTGGTGGCGTAATCGGAGCCGGACTGTACCGGACGCTTATCCAGCCTTTCATGCCGAGGCCTGCTGTGGCGGCGTCCTCGATCGAAACTTCTGTCTGACCGTTAAGGAGCTGCCATCATGATCAAACAGGATCGTATTCTGGCGATTGACCAGGGAACCACTTCAACCCGTAGCATTGTCTTTGACATGAACGGACAGGAAATTTCCGTCGCGCGACAGGAGTTTCCCCAGTATTACCCGCAGTTGGGGTGGGTTGAGCACGATCCTGAAGACATCTGGCGCGATGCGAAGGCGACCGCGCAGGAAGCCGTGGAACGCTCTGGCGGCGTTGACCGCATTGCGGCCATTGGCATTACCAACCAGCGCGAAACCATCGTCGTATGGGACCGCAAGACCGGCAAGGCGATCCATAACGCCATCGTCTGGCAGGATCGCCGGACGGCGGCCCTGTGCGCCGAACTGAAGAAACAGGGCAAGGAAGAACTGGTCGCCAGCCGCACCGGTCTTCTGCTCGACCCGTATTTCACAGGCACAAAGCTCGCCTGGATCCTCGACAATGTAGAGGGCGCACGGGCGCGGGCTGAAAAAGGCGAACTGGCCTGCGGCACGATCGACTGCTTCCTGCTGTGGCGTCTGACGGACGGCAAGGTCCATGCGACCGATGTGACCAATGCGTCCCGTACCCTGTTGTTCGATATTCATCGCCAGCAGTGGGATGATGACCTTCTTGCACTCTTCAACATTCCTGCAGCTCTGCTCCCGGAAGTCAAAGACAGCAGCGGCGTTTTTGGTGAAAGCACGCCTGACCTGTTCGGTCGCGCCGTGCCGATCGCCGGTATTGCTGGTGACCAGCAGGCCGCCGTCGTTGGCCAGACCTGCTTCAAGCCGGGCATGGCCAAGGCGACCTACGGCACGGGCTGCTTCGTTCTGCTGAACACCGGCGAGAAGCCTGTCGTTTCCCAGAACCGGATGCTCACGACCATCGCTTACCGTGTGAAAGGCAAGACGGCCTACGCGCTGGAAGGCTCCATCTTTGTCGCCGGTGCGGCGATCAAGTGGCTGCGTGATGGTCTGCATCTGATCACGCATGCTTCCCAGACCGACGATATGGCGACGCGCATTCCGCACAGCCACGGCGTCTACATGGTGCCGGGCTTCGTCGGCCTCGGTGCTCCGCACTGGGATCCGAATGCACGTGGTCTCATCTGCGGTCTGACGCTGGACGCTACCGAGGCGCACATTGCCCGTGCGGCTCTGGAATCCGTGGCGTATCAGACACTCGACCTCGTGGCTGCGATGACGCAGGACGGAGGCGGCACGGCTGACACGTTGCGTATCGATGGTGGCATGGCGGCCAATGACTGGTTCTGCCAGTTCCTGTCCGACATGTTGCAGGCAAAGGTCGAGCGTCCCAAGCAGATCGAGACGACAGCCCTTGGTGCCGCATTCCTTGCGGGTGTGGGTGTGGGTCTGTGGAACGATCTGGAAGAAGTCGCGTCCGAATGGCAGCGCGGCGCGCTGTTTGAGCCGCAGATGGAAGCCTCGACCCGCAAGGGCATGATCGACGGCTGGCACGTCGCTGTACGCCGGACGCTCAGTCAGGTCTGAGGTTCTTTTACTTTGAGCCGGAGTCTTGTCCGTTTCCCTTGGGGAGGCGGATGAGGCTCCGGTTTTTTGTGTTGAGAGACAATCCGATTGATGAAATATCCCGACATGCGGATTGTGCTTTAAAACAGATGGTGGCGCGAATATTGGAAGATGAATTTCCTTCTGCGATAAAAGCTGGGAACTATACTCCCAGCGAGATCGATTGTACTTTCAGAAGATTCAAATCTTTTTCTTTGTGGGCAAGGCCGTAAAACCACCACCTGTCGCCTTGTAGAGATCAACCGACGCATCAAGCCGCTGTAGCCGGGCCTGAATCTGAGACAATTCTGCCAGTTGCACAGTTGATTGCGCGGCTAGGACGTCAATCTGGCTTGCGTATCCGTGTTCCATACGGAGCGTTGTCAGATGCAGCTTCTGCTGCGCCGCTCCGTCACGCGCACCGTTATCCGCATCACGTTCCGCCGCTGTGTTCTGCGCCAGCAACGCGTCACGCACTTCCTTGAACGCCGTTCGGATAGACTGCTGATACAGCACGACCTGCTGATTCTTGTTTGCCTTCGCAAGTTTGACACCGCTTTCCGTTCTCCCGAAATCCAGAACGGGGGCCGCCATAGCCGCACCAAGTGTCCATGAGCGGCTGGTTGCCCGGTAGAGATTGTCTATGTCGATATTGTTCACCCCGGCAAGCGACGCCAGCGAGATGCTCGGAAAATAGGCTGCCCGGGCATAGCCGATGTTGAAATTACTCGCGATCAGCATCTGCTCGTGCATCGCGATGTCCGGGCGGCGTTCCAGAAGTTCCGAAGGCAGAACCGAAGGGGTTGGCTCGGGTATACTGAGTTCCTGTAGATCCCGACCTCTGGAAATTCCCGCCTGAACGATGTCCTGCGGTGAACGCCCCACCAGAACAGTCAATGCGCTTTCCGCATTGTTGCGTTGATCCTCCATGTCGGGCAAGGCCGCGTGCACGGCGTCACGACGCTCTGTCGCATCCTGCAGCAGCAGGGCGTCAACAGCCCCAACGTCATACTGATGCTGAACAAGCCTAAGAATATCGTCCTGCGTCTGCACACTCTCCTTCAGAATGGCGACATTGCGATCTAGCGCACGCAGGCTGAAATAGAGCTTCGCTACAGCGGCGGCCACCGACAGACGTGCTGCCTCCTGCGCATAAACGGCCCCCTGAACACCCGCTTTAGCAGCGTCACTGAGGCTGGCGTTCTTGCCCCACAGGTCCAGTTCGTAATTCAGCATTCCACCAACAAAACCGAAATTGCTCGTCTTGTTGGGAAAACGGAAACTCTGACCGGCGGCCCGGAGATTTCCGTTGGCGAATTTCCCGTAAGCATCCGTGCCCGCGACAGACAGGGATGGAAGCTGGTTCGCAAAAGCGTAGCTGTATTGGGCCTGAGCCTGTGACAGGCTGGATTTCGCCAGTGCGAGATCGTCATTATGGTGCGCGGCTTCTTCTTCTAGTTGATCAAGCACCGGATCGCCATAACGCTGCCACCATGCGCGATCGTCGCGTGTGACGGCCTGCACGCCATTCCATGTCGCCGGTAGAGCCATGACAGGACGTTTGTAATCAGGTGAAAGCCAGGAACATCCGCCCAAAATCAGAGGAATGAGAAAAAGGGTTTTCCTCATGACGTCACCTTCGTCCCGGATGAAGGTTCTCTGACGCGGAACCACAGCACGTAAAGCGAGGGGAGAAAGATCAGCGTGACCGCCGTAGCAACGGCAAGTCCGCCCATGATGACGTCCGCCATCGGTCCCCAGAAGACGCTTGAGGCAATGGGCAGCATACCCAGAATGGCGGCCACGGCTGTCAGCATGATGGGACGGAAACGGACCATTGCGGCGGCGACCACCGCGTCCCATTCGGCCTTGCCGTTCTGCTGTTCGATCTCAATCTGATTCACAAGGATGACCGAGTTGCGGATGATCATGCCCACCAGCGCGACAAGTCCGAGCAGCGCAATGAAGCCGACAGGGTTACCGGTGACGAGAAGCACGATCACGACACCGATCAGACCGAAGGGCGCCACACTCAGTACGAGCGCCAGCCGCTTGAAGCTCTGAAGCTGGATCATCAGCACGGCCATCATGATCAGCGCCATGACCGGCATGACCGCGATCACCGAGTTCTGCGCCTTTGCCGCCTCATCAACCGTTCCGCCGACCGTCACATGATAGCC
This sequence comes from Acetobacter sp. UBA5411, assembly GCF_002409645.1. Classification (GTDB taxonomy): domain Bacteria; phylum Pseudomonadota; class Alphaproteobacteria; order Acetobacterales; family Acetobacteraceae; genus Acetobacter. The sequence continues at coordinate 219,620 of NZ_DHNR01000005.1, read as the reverse complement.
GGGCGGCAGATGGGCATTGAAATCGGCAATCTTGCCAGCCAGTGCGGATACGGCAGTATTTGCCTGCACACCGTCACGAAGCTGCGCCTGGATTGTCATGGTCGGAAGACGATCGCGCCGCCAGATCAGCGGATAGTCTTCCACGTAGGAGACGGTGGCGACCGAGGAAAGCGGCACGGTAAGGTCGTTCGGTAGGCGGACATCGAGATTGCGCAGGCTCTCAATGGACAGCCGTTCCTCTTTTCTGGCGCGCAGCACAATATCGACGAGATAGATGCTATCCCGCAACTGGGTGGCGGTCGTGCCTGTGACGGTCGAGTTAATGGCGCGTGCGATGGCGGCTGAGGAAAGACCGAGCCGACGCGCTGCCTCCTGACGCACATCGATCCGCAGTTTTCGCGCCGGATCACCCCAGTCGAAATTAATCAGATGCAGATTGCCGGTCGCCGCCATCATCTGCGCGACGTCCTGTGCGTAATGGCGGAGCTTATCCGGGTCCCGGCCGGACACGCGATACTGCACCGGCCAGCCCACGGGAGGACCGAGTTCAAGGGGAAACAGCCCGTGTACGATGTCAGGCATCTCCCGGCTCAGCCTCTCGTCAAGCCGGTGACGGAGGCGGTCGCGGGCTTCGGCGCTTTTGGTCACAATGACGGTCTGTGTGAAGAAATCGTTCGGAAGCTGTTCATCGAGCGACAGGTAAAAGCGGATCGCTCCCCGGCCGACATAGGAGCTCCAGTGATCGACATCGGGGTCATTGCGCAGCATCGCGTCGAGTTTGCGTGAGACGTCGCTCGTCGCCGTGATGGAGGCTCCCTGCCGTAGCGAGAGATTGGCCAGAAGTTCCGGACGGTCTGAGGCCGGGAAAAACTGTTTCGGAATCAGCGGTGTCAGTATCATGGCGACGAGTAGTGCGCCCAGACTGATCAAAACCGTCATGCGGGGGTGCCGCATGGTGACGAGCAGGCAGCGCTCGAAGAACGCCATGATCCGCCCTCTGTGAGGCTCCTCATGTTTGGTACCTGCTTTATCCGGATGCGCCCGCAGAATGGTCACGCCGATCAGGGGAGCCACCAGAACGGCCACGAACCATGACACGATCAGGGCCAGCCCGACGACCGCGAACAGGGAAAACGTGTATTCCCCGGCAACACTGTGCGCAAAACCAACGGGCACAAAACCCGACACTGTAACCAGCGTGCCTGTCAGCATCGGAAAAGCCGTGGATGTATAAGCAAAAGTCGCCGCACGCGGGAGGCTCCAGCCTTCCTCCAGTTTGCTGACCATGCTCTCAACGGTGATCATGGCGTCATCGACGAGAAGGCCAAGGGCGATGATCAGTGCGCCGAGCGAGACGCGTTGCAGGTCGATGCCCAGCAGTTCCATGCTGGTGAACACGACCGCCAGCACGAAAGGGATGCAGAACGCCACGACGGTGCCTGCACGACCACCCAAACTGAGAAAACTGACGCCCAGCACAATGGCGATGGCTTCAAACAGAGCCTCGGTGAAATCTCCGACTGCCTCCTTGACCACCTGAGGCTGATTGGCGACGAGATGTGCCTCGATACCGACAGGCATGCGGGCATGAAGTTCGGCCATCTTCGCGGCAATGTTCTTTTCCAGTGCGAGAACATTGCCGCCTTTGGTCATGGACAGACCCAGTCCAACGGCATCCTGCCCATTGACACGGAACAGGGTTTGCGGCGGATCGGCATAACCGCGCGTAATGGTGGCAATGTCGCCCAGGCGGATCTTGCGATTGCCCGCATAGATCGTCACGTTGGCGACATCCTCGACGGAATTGAATTTTCCAGTCGGCTGAACGAGGATCTGTTCTTTCCCCGTATCAATAGTACCAGAAGGGACGAGGGCGTTCTGCTCCTGCAGGGCAGCTTCGATCATCTCGCCCGTAATGCTTAACCGGGCGAGATGTCGGCTGGAGACATCAACAAAAATCTTCTCATCCTGCGCGCCGAGCGTCTCGATCTTGGCGACGTCCGGTACATGCAGCAGTTCGTCGCGGACGGTCTCGACATAATCCTTCAGGTCGCGATGGGAAAAACCGTCTGCGGTAAAGGCGTAGATAATGCCATAGGTATCGCCGAATTCGTCGTCAAAGAATGGCCCCACGGTCGTGGAGGGGAGAAAAGGCTTGATATCGCCGACCTTTTTGCGGACTTGATACCAGATATCCGCCACCTGACTCTTTGGCGTGCTGCCCAGAAGATTGACCAGAATGGTGGTCTTTCCGGCAGTGGTATAGCTTTTGACGTAATCGAAATATGGTGTTTCCTGAAGCTTCTTTTCGATCCGGTCCGTCAGCTGATGCGTTGTTTCCTCGACCGTTGCGCCCGGCAGCATGGCCTCAACGACCATCGTCTTGACCGTAAAGGGCGGGTCCTCGTTCCGGCCGAGAGCGAAATAGGATCTGACGCCCGCAACGGCGATCAGAATCATGAAAAACGCAACGAGTGCGCGATGATGGATGGACCACTCCGAAAGATTCAGGATGTGACCCGTTTTTGCGTCCTGTCCGGACTCTTCAGGGGCGGACATCGGCGTCATCCAGCAGGGAGATCTTCTGGTTCGGATAAAGCGCCTGCACGCCGGCTGTCACGACACGCTCTCCGGCTTTCAGGCCCGAGACGACCGTAACGTCGCTGGCGCTGTATCGGGAGACTTCGACGGGGCGTAATGTGACGGTCATCGTATCAGGCGCAATCACCCACACAGCCGTTTTTCCATCCTGTGCAGTCAACGCCGACGGTGGAAGATGGATATCGGACGCAGCACTGGCGGCAAGTCGTCCCACTGCGACGGAACCAAGCGTCATTGCGGTCGGCGGCGTCTGAAGAAGCACCTTTGCCCGATAGGTCCGGGTCAGTGGATCAGCATCCGGCGCGAGTTCGTAGAGCGTCCCATCCGTGCAGACATGACGGTTCGCGTCGAGACAGACAGTCATTGTTGCTCCAACCGTCAGACCGGACCGCAGGAGATCTCCTGAAACGTCGAACTGGGCGTCACGACCAGCAGCCTCGGCCATGCGCAGGATCGGTTGGCCAGCGGCGACGACTTCCCCGACTTCAGCCAGACGTTCCGTAATCACACCGTCCGCATTCGCCTCCAGACGGGTATGGTCCAGTTCCTCATGAGCGATCTGCTCCCGGGCTGCCGTGGACTGCACAGCCTGCTGGGCGGTGCGGTAGCGGAGAACGGCCTCGTCGTAATCATTACGTGAGATAGCGCGGTCGGGGAGAAGAGCCGTCGCCCGTTTCTGCAAGGGAGTCGCCTGCGCAAGAGAGGCTCTGGCTGCCTGTGCGTCAGCGGTGGCAGCACGCAGCGTCTGGCGGACCTCGGTATCGTCCAGACGGGCCAGTAGCTGCCCGGCATGCACTGGGTCGCCCGTTTCCACTGTACGCTCAACGATCTTGCCGGGCAGACGGAATGACAGGGTGACAATACGATGCGGAGCAATCTGTCCTGTCAGAAACTCCGCATTTCCATCAGTCCCCGGATGAACCACCAAGGAGCGCACGGGCCTGATTTCAGGCGGGGGAGCTTTCTTGTGACAGGCAGACAGCGCGACGAGCATGAAAGTGCAAAGACTGGTCCCGGATATGAAGGATCGTTTATTCATGCCTGTTTGACCTTTGTCGGTCTGGAAACGGACGTGCGCAGTATTCCCGTCATGAAAGCCGTCCAGGCATTATCGAGATAATCATCCCGTTCTTTGGCCGTCATCAGAACATCCCGTCCGAACAGCATCTTCTGATGAGGAACAGCCAGACAAAGACCGGAAAACAATCGGCTCGTTTCCATCAGATGACAGGGCTCTTTCAAAAGACCCGCGTCGGAGACTGCCGTCATGAGCCGGCAGGTCAGCTCTTCAATGGGGTCGAAAATATGCGCTCCGGCATGGTTCACCAGATCGGGAAAACGCCATCCTTCCGCGATGAATGTGCGACTGAGAGAGAGCGTTTCGGGGCTCAGGACCAGATCAAGAAGCATCCGCATTGTCTTGCGCAATGTCAGTAGCGGATCACTTGAAACCATGGTGTCCGATGGCGTTGCCGCCACGAGGAAACTTTTCCCCAGTTCCGAAATGACTGTCTTGAAGAGACTTTCCTTGGAAGGGTGCCGCCGATAGATGGTCTGCTTACCCACCTGAGCTACTGCCGCAATCTGCTCGACAGATGTGGCCGCGTAACCCTGTTCTCCAAACAATCGGCTGGCAGTCTTCAGGATGAGAATATCCAGTTCCTCGGATACTCGACCATCAGGCCGACCTGAAACCTTCTTTCTTTCGTCTCTGTCCGGCATGAATTTTTCCTGATGCTCGTTGATACGGTAAATATACGAGACGTTCTCGTCTCGCAAGTTTAATGTCGAGGCCGGCAAACGGTTTTCGTTGTAATCAACAGGAACAGATGGACCAGACAGACGGCGGTTGCTTTCATTACTGGTATAATCTCACATTAGTGCTTGCAGGGCCTCAAGCATTCCTGAAGTCATCCTCACAGCACAAAAGAAATCTCCCGCTTCAGCACCACCCATCAACCCGTATCACCCCTCGTCAGGCCACAGAAAAAACAGCCCTGTCAGCAACGGAACCGGCACCAGGAAAAAACCCGAAGTCGCTTCCCGCGCAAAAACCGACAGAAAGGCTCCGGCAATACATCCTCCCCAGCCAAGCCCCGGCAACACTGAAGCCAGCGTAAACCCCGGCTTTCCCCGCCAGAGTCCGAAGAGAAATCCCGCAATATTATCAGAAAATTTCACAATATTGTTGGTCACAACAATTGTCTGGACCGACACGCCGGAAAAACGCGACAGCGCCTCGCCCTGCATCGCCATCGCGACAGCCAGCAGCAGCGTTTCCACGCGGGAACTGCTCCCCGCCGCATGAGACCAGTGAACACCCTGAGCCACAATCAGCAGCCCCGCCATCCACAGCCATTCATGCCGGTAAGCCGGTAAAGCCCGCCGCAGCAGGCTCGCCCCCAAGGCTCCGCAGAAAAACAACCCCAGAACAGTGCCGACAGCCGCCGTCCTGACCCAGTCTCCGTCCGCCAGAGCAATCCCAAACGTGGTGGAATTTCCTGTCATCGCAGCCGTGAAAATGCCGTGGAGTTCAACATACCCCACGGCATCCACATACCCGGCAATCAGTCCCAGCGAGAGAACACACAGAGCAGAACGGGTAAGAGGAGCCATCACACGATCAGCGGCTTGTCCTGACGCAGCTTCGATAGCGTCTCATCATCCAGATTCAGGTGCTCCTTCACCATCTGACGCGGTGACAGGCCTAGCCACTGATTGGCCGAGAAGTCGGCAAAGTGATCGCTTTTGAACGCTTCCAGAAAAACCATCGGCTCATCACCGATATTCTCCAGATAATGTCCCATCCCGAGCGGCACATACCCCACATCGCCTGCGCAGTAATCAAACGTCCGCGCTTTCCCGCCGGAAGCGAAAACCGTCATCCGTGCCCGGCCGCGAACGAAATACTGCCACTCGTCATTGTTCGGATGCCAGTGCAGTTCGCGCATCCGCCCCGGCTCAACAACATTGATCGCCGCCGCAATGGTCGAGGCGGCCGGAAAATTGCGTGAATCCACAACCCTTACGGTCCCACCGGCTGCTTTCGCAGGCTCCTGCTTCAGAAACTTGTGCGTATAGCGGATCGAGGAAGGTCCCTGCGGACACTTGATTGCATCCTCCTTCGCCACCGTCGGTTCAGTTCCATTGAAGATCCAACGGGATTTTTCAACATCCGTCGGCAGATTGGCAAAAGCCGATTCCGGCACTCCGAAATTCTTCGCCAGAATATGCCGCGGAGTATGCGCGAACCAGTCGCTGATCAAAAAAGTCTCGTTCTCGGAGAAGTTGGCGTCATCGAAAACAAGCAGAAATTCACAACCCTCGTTGCCAAGTCCTTGAATGGAATGCGGAATTCCCGCTGGAAAGTTCCAGATATCTCCGGCTTCGACATCATCCACAAACGGATGCCCGCTTGTATCCAGCGCGGTCACCCGTGCCTTCCCCGCAATCATGAAGCCCCATTCAGCCTCTTTATGATAATGCAACTCTCGGTATCCGCCCGGCTTGAGCCGCATGTTCACGCCCGCCAGCGTCGTGGCAACTGGCAGTTCCCGAATGGTGATCTCCCGCGCCCAGCCACCCGAGCCAAGACGATTTCGGGCGTCAGCATAAGAGAATTTCAGATTCGGGATGGTCCCGGCATCCGTATCCGGCGAAGCCAGAAGATCCGGAACCTCCCGTTCCCGTGCAAGATTCCGTGGCCCCAGAATACTCGCGCCCCGTCCGTCACGAATGGGTTCCGGCGCTTCAGGTTTTGAATCAACCCATGGAAGATCGCTCACTGGTCTGCCTCCTGCCTGATGAGAAGTATGACAAACTATGTCTAAAAAGACGAGGGAGTATTGATCCGCATCAAGCAAGACGACTGGATTGGCAATGTTCACTCGGACGTGATGATGCGTGCTTCGTTCGGAACGAGTTGGGTATCCGCGTGCAGCCGCTTAGGGCTGCTGTATCAGACCGCGATCTGAAAAGCCGACATCTCAATCAAGCGTTTCATTGCATCTGGGCAGACAGAAACAGTCAGGGCACGTCTCGCGTTAACATGCTGTGACTGTCCATGTGACCGGACAGTTCTTTTCCTTTGGACAAAAACCATGTCGAAGCCCGTTCTCGTTACAGGTGCCGGACCTGTCGGTCTGATTATGGCTGCCGAACTGGCCCGGTACGGCGTACCTGTCAGGATTATCGACAAGTCACCGACCTGTACGAACCAGTCCCGGGCACTGGCCATCTGGCCCCGGACAATGGAACTGCTTGATGCTGCGGGCTGTGCGGATTTGTTTGTGGCTGCCGGGTTGCATGCAAAGACCGTCAGTATCCACGTAGGCAACAGGACACTCGCCCGCATCCCGTTCGGGACGATTGCTTCTTCCTTCAATTACCTGCTGATGATTCCGCAATCGGAAACCGAACGGTTGCTGGAAGACCATCTCAGGACTTTTGGCATTACTGTCGAACGCGGAACTGAACTGAGGGACTTCGTTAACAGGGATGCCGGTGTTTCATGCACGCTCATGCATGGGGAAGGCAGGATCGAAGTTTTGGAAGCGGGTTGGCTCATCGGTTGCGATGGTGCGCATTCCTTTGTTCGTAACAGGTTGGGCCTGACATTCGGTGGAGAAACATTACCCACAGGGTTTGTCCTCGCCGATGTGCATGTGACCGGTCTTGCCATTCCACCTGATGAACCAGCGATATTCTGGCACCCGGACGGCGCTGTGATGTTCTTTCCAATATCACGGAGCCATTACCGTATCATCGCCGATCTTGGGTCTGCGCCATTGCATACGCCGAGCCTTAAGGAAATACAGACAATTGTCGACCGGCGCGGACCGGGCGGCATTATCCTTTCCGATCCAGTGTGGTTATCGGATTTCGGGGTCAACGAACGTATAGTCCAAGATTACCGCAAGGGTCACGTTTTTCTGGCCGGCGATGCGGCCCATATCCACAGTCCAGCCGGCGGTCAGGGCATGAACGTGGGCATGCAGGATGCCTTCAATCTTGCCTGGAAGCTGGCGTTGGTCGAGCGACAGAAAGCCAATCCCTCCCTGCTGGACAGCTACAATATCGAACGCAGCCGTGTTGCACGGCAGATACTGGCTGATTCCGGACGTATGACCACAGTTGTTCTGCTCAAACGTCATCTGGCGCAGAGAGTACGCAACTTTGCTGTGAAATGGATTTTCAGCATTTCGGTGATCCGTCGCGCCATGGCTGACCGACTGTCCGGAATCATGATTGATTATCCTGACAGTCCTCTCAACGTGGGGTCTGCCCGCGGACTGCGTGGTCCCGGACCTGGGCAACGACTGATTACAGGAGGAAATTCCGGGCATTGCGATACTCCCCGCTTTGTAATCGCTGCAAGAGACAGTGCGGATGCGCGAGCTATGATCGCTCGTCACTCATCCTTGCTGATGCCTGAAGTATATCTGCCACCGGATGAAAATGGTATCTGGCTGGTAAGACCCGATGGTTACGTCGCTGCTACCGCAAGAAGTGGAAACTGGCCACTAATCGAAATGGCCCTGAACGGCATCTCTCGAAAAAATCAATATTGAAACATACTAAAGGATGCAGCTTGCTGCGATGTGGATTGCGGACATGAATGTATAAGCGCAGCGATCGTATCTTGTTGCAATACGTCGCTAGCCTTTCAGTTTTACGAACATGTTTTCGATCAGATGGCGCTTTTTATTATAGATGCCAGTTTTAAAATTTAATATGGAACCTTAAATGAAAACAAGAGGTTTCACGCTCTCATCCATATCAGACTAACTGTCATGTTATGGCTAAAACTCCAGAATCGTCACAACGCATAAACTTCAAAAATCTTATTTTATTGTTTTATTTTTCTTTCTGTTATCTAAACCTTAAGAAGTTACGCAAAGAGGCATTCAACAATTCAACTTTGACGAAAATTATTTCTAAAAATTTCCAAAACGAATAAGTAGTTATTGTTAATTTAATTAATCCTATCAGAAAGGGCTCCCTAAAACCAGATAAAAAGTTTATACACTTAGAAATAAAAAGGAGTTTTCAAAATTTTGTTTATACACCAATGCAGAAGGAACTAACATCGAAAAATAGCGCTTATGTGTTGTCGTGTAATAAGTCCCTCAAAAACAACAAACAAAAAGAGTGGAGAACATGTCAGACACTCCTGAAAACGAAACGCAGACCATAAACAGGATTGCATGGCGAATCCTGCCTCTAGCCACTTTGTGCTATCTTGGAGCGTATATAGATCGTCAGAATATTGGTTTTGCAAAACTGCAGATGGCGGCTGATTTGCATATTAGTGAAACAATATTTGCATCGGGTGCTTCACTATTTTTTATTGGCTATATGATTTTCGAAGTGCCAAGCAATATGCTTCTCCACAAATTCGGCGCTTCACGATGGATTGCCAGAATTGGATTATCGTGGGGAATTATTACAATACTAATGGCATTAATAAAAGCGTTTTAATGTTTTACATTTTAAGATTTCTTCTAGGGACAGCAGAAGCAGGCTTATATCTCGGAATAATATACTATTTATCATTATGGTTTCCAGCCCAGCATCGTGTTCGTATGATGGGATATTTTACATTAGCCAGCAGTATTGGCAACATGTTGAGCGGCCCACTCTGCGGCTGGCTTTTGAGTCAGCATGGTTTCGCGTCTCTGGCGGGATGGCAAATCATCTTTCTGACAACAGGAATTTTTCCAACAATTCTAGTGATCCTGGTATTTTTCTTTCTTCCAGAACGCCCAGAAACCCAGACTTTTCTAAACAATACCGAGAAAAAATGGCTGATCGACACATTGGAATCAGAACGACAGCACGTTTTTCAACATGATACACGATATGCCAATCCTCTCAGTGCTGTTTTTGATATCCGTGTAATGGAACTCGCTGCTTGCTTCATGCTGATTTCAATAGCCAGTTATGGATTGAGCTACTGGCTTCCTTCTCTGGTGAACGAATTTGCAGTAGGCTACACAACCAACGGATTTCTGAATGCCATTCCTTATCTCTTGGGTACATTGGCTCTGATTTTTTTAGTTCCTACTGTAAGAAAAGGAGACCGCCCGCTTTACGCAATGCTCGCGGCTTCCGCGCTTGGGGCTTTTTGCTTTGGACTTTCTGTCTTCATGCATGACAATTCATCCCGCTTTCTTCTGCTCTGTCTTGGTGGGCCATGCATCTACGTCTTACTGCCTTGCCTATGGGTATTGCCATCCAGATTTCTTAAAGACGCCAAGGCCGCCGTCGGCATCGCAACCATTACATCTATCGGAGGCTTTGGAGCATTCCTTGGCCAAAATCTGGTAGCTTGGGCGCGCTATTGGAGTGGAAGCGCGGATCTCCCCATGCTTGTACCAGCTGTAGCCTGCCTCATTCTGTTTTTGATGATTTTCAAAATGATTTCTTCTTCGCAAAACAAGAAAACTCCAGAAAAAATCTCTTCCGAAACAATATAGTTTCGAAAAAAAAAGGCCGATGTTCTATCGGCTTTTCATACGGACTAACATCACATTGGCTGACAAAATTCATTTATAAAAGCATAGAAAAAACAGTTTTCTGTCACACCTCACTGATTATTGCAGAGACAAATTCCAAATTCACAAGTGTTATGAAAAGTTACTATTATATCAAAATGTCAGTTCCAGATTTGTCTGAACATAGGCACCCTGAGCAGCGCCTGACCGCAAAACATTACGGCCCAGAAAGACATATTCACCCTCAAGGCTGAAGCTGATATGCCGGGTTGGTCGCCAGTTGAAACTGGCCTGCGGCAGGACCCCTGTATAATGACCACGAGGGCGATAGGGAAAAGCAACTGTAGACTGGGGATATATCCCATCATGCGTACTGTTACGCCACATAACAGGGGATTTCAGTTGTAATGACGTGTTGCTTGTTGGTGTAAGCGTTACAAGTGGACCAATACTGATCAGATTCTGCATGTTGAAATAGGTACTCAGATCGAGATAAGAGGCCGAGGGTGAGTAAGGCGACAGAAACCCGCCCCATGTGCTGGTCGAACTGGTCCTGTAATCACCGCCCGACACATCGTCGAACTGAAGTCCAAGCGAAGGTCGCCCCCACCAATGACTGAAACGCCATGATGCCTGGGCATTGACAGCCCACGCATCCACTTTCCGGGAAGGACCGTTCTTTGCCTGTTGAAACGTACCCCCTTGCCACATACCGCCAACAGAAAACTCGATCGGACCAGCATTGCCCCAGATGCGGGTGCCGGGTGTATCGCGATGCGTTGAACCGGTTGTATTTCCATGCATGGCAGCAAGCGAACTATCGTCCACGATGAAGCCGAGGTAGAACGTATCAGCGAAAATCTGGCTCTTTTGACCAAGAAATTTAAATTCCGGAACAGCATAGGACGTATAGGCTCCGAAAAGTCTGTTTCGCCATCCGACTGTGTCAGCAAAAGGCTTGAGCGGAAGCTCGTTCGTCTGCGTTAAATCGAAGATATCAACGCGAAAGCGCTTCCAGAATGCGTAGCCACGCACACCATTCCAGGAAAATGGGATTGATGGATAGACACTTCCGCCGGTGAAGTAAGCAGGAGCATCCAGAAATTTATAGCGACCGATCATAACCCCGGTTTTTGCACCCAGAATATTCCCTTTTATTTCAAGAAAAGCCTGATGCAGGTCAATTTTGCTGCGCCAGCGCCCAGTATAACCATAGTAATTGATGCCGCCTGCTTCACCGCTCATCAATTCGCCATATAGACGAACATGCTCTGTCAGATGCAGGTCTGCGCCAATATTGAAACGCAGGTTAGACCGATAGGAGGGCGAGCGTTTCGTCGCACCAAGACCGGCATTCTGGTCATAAAAACCATGGTGACGGAAGTTGCCGCTAAGGCTGAGGTAAATATCCCCCTCGTTATTAAGTGGGATATATTTGAGCGCATCCATCGGGTCGAGATGATTGCGTTTGTCACGCAGATTCGACCAGTCTTCGGCCCACCGGGCTACGGCATAATACGCAACGGTTCCAAAGCCCGCGGCTGCGCCTGAATTGGTGTTGAAAACGCCCCAAGGTCCCTGATGCAGTAATGCGCCCGGCAGCTGATGCAAACCGAGAGACTGAGGCTGTCCGTAGAGTTCAGGACGGGACGTCAATGGTGGCAGAAGCTGGGTCCGGCTCAGTTTTGCGGGAGCGGCAGTAGAGGAATTGCCCGTGGACGCAGCATCCGATGGTGCAGTTCCCATCTTTGCATGGGCAGCAGATGTCTGCGTCGTTGCCTTGATAGCACTTTGGGATTTCCGAACAGCGACATGCCTTGCTGTCACCGGACGATCTTGAGCCGTGGGCACGGTTGTCTGCGCCATGACTCTTCCTGCCCCAAGAGCGCAAAGACTTCCGGTGACAAGCCAGAAAGAGGAAGCGTAGACCGCACGGGGAAAAGAAGATGCGCGAGGAAGGCGATAATGCTTTTCCGCGCAACACGCGAATTCTTGACTATTCATGACAACGTCCTTGTATTTTTATTTTTTTGACAGGACGCGCCTTTCTTCTTTCATGTTCAGAAGAAAAGGCTCGCAGGTTACCTCAGACAGGCAGAGCGAGACGCCGGATCTTTCCGACGACAAAGAGATAAAGCAGGATAGCAGCAAGACAGTGCACAGCGACGAACAGTAATGCACCGTCGTAGGAAGCCGTCAGCGACACGATGTAACCAACTGCGATGGGCGTTACGATTCCGGCAACATTGCCAATGCCGTTAAAAATGCCGGCTGCCAGACCAGGAACTTCTTTTGGGGCAATGTCGGAAATGACAGCCCATCCGATTGCGGCCACTCCTTTGCCGAAGAAAGCCAACGACATGATGGCGACAATGAGCAGTGGTGACTGCACGAAATTGCAGAGGCAAAGAGTTGAAGCGAGCCCCATTCCGACAATGAAGGGCGTCTTGCGCGCAAAGCTCGCTGAACGACCGGAGCGAAGCAGCCTGTCAGACAGCGCTCCACCGACAATGGCACCAAAAAGACCGCAGAGTGCTGGCACGCTGGCGGCAAAGCCCGTCTGTGTGAGTGACAGCCCGCGCGCCTGATGGAGGTAGGACGGAAACCAGGTCAGGAAGAAATAAAGAATGACATTGATACAGTACTGCCCACCATAGACGCCCAACAAAGTCCGGTCCGTGAGCATGAACTGTATCTGCTTGCGGTTGAGCCTGTGTTTCGTCTGCTTGCTTTTGTCGTCGATATCGACGAGAGCGCCCCCTTCACGAATATAGGCCAGTTCTGCGGCACTGACGCTCGGATGCTGGGCGGGAGGACGCATTGTCACCAGCCACAGCACGGCGAGCAGCACGCCCAGCAGTCCCATCATGGCGAAGATGTATTCCCAACCGAGCTGTTGCGTGACCCAGCCCATCAGAGGCGCAAAGAAAGCGACCGCAACATATTGCGCCGAGTTGAAGATGGATGTCGCCAGACCTCTTTCGCCGATGGGAAACCAGCTTGAGGTGATACGACTGTTGGCTGGGAAAGCTGGTGCTTCCACCAGACCAAGTCCGGCCCAGAGGAGGAACAGCACCGGAAAAGCCAGCGTCTGCGGAACATAACCGGCGCCAGAGATTGCCAACGTACACAGCGACCACGCGAAGAGGCTTACGCCATACACGCGTATGGAGCCGTAGCGGTCCAGCAACCACCCTCCAGGCACCTGATTCAGCACATAGGCCCACCCGAATGCCGAAAAGATATATCCCATGGAAACCGGGCTTAACCCGAGATCGTGGGATATGCTCGATCGTGCAATTCCGAGAGTCGCGCGATCACCGTAATTGATTGCTGTTATGGTAAACAGGAACGCGAGAACGAAGTATCGGATCATCGTTCGCCGTTCGGAGCTTACGGTTTCTGACGGGAATGTGGCGGTTGGGGTTTCTGATGACCCTTTTATTATATTCACCCTGTGTCTCCCTTGATGCGGGATCTGGAACACGCTGGACTGCTGCTGGCGAACGAGCCACTGGAACTCCACGATCACTGCGCAAGACACAACGCTCTGGGTGTCATAAGATCAAAATCAATCTGTAAATGAATCAATTCAAAACTGATATCGCTTAGTCTGAAGGCTCCCTTTCCTCGATGAAACGAGCGATCACATTCGTCACATTGCCCAAAACCAGGCTTGGATTATCAGCCCGATAGGCCATGAACAGTTCGGCGCAAATATCCGTTCCAAAGCCAAGACTGCGGTAAACAACATTGCTTATGCCAAGACGTGAGGCCGACTGGGGTATCAGGGCCACCCCCATTCCGGCCTTCACAAGCGCAAGCAACGCATGAATCTGGGTCAGATGGTGAACAAGCTTCGGCCGAATGTCCGAACTGATCAACAACCTATGCACAAGATCGTGAAAATATCCGCCACCAAGTACGGAATACATGATGAGCTCCTGCCCATCGAGGTCCGAAGGCATCACGACTTCCAGCCGGGCCATGGGGTGATCTTCCGGAATGGCTGCGAGCATGGGCTCCTTGATGATCCTGCGCAGCTCAATGTCTGGCGCATCAAAATGCGGCCGGATAAAACCGATGTCCAATCGACTCGAAGCCAGAGCCGAGAGCTGATCACGCGTAATCATTTCTTCAAGAATCAGATCCACGTCGGGATAATGACTGCGTAGCGCTGAAATCAGACGCGGCAGAAAATCGTAACTGCACCCCGGCGTGAATCCGATCGCGATCTGGCCCAGCGCTCCACGTCCTGCCCGTCGTGCGGCGAGCGTCGCATCTTCAGCATTTTGCAGCAGGCGTCGTCCTTCCGCCAGAAAAACGGCCCCGGCCTGCGTCAGACGCACGACACGGCTGGTACGCTCCAGCAGTTCGACGCCCAGCACATGTTCGAGAAGCTGAATCTGCCGACTTAACGGCGGCTGCGTCATGTTCAGGCGGGCGGCTGCCCGTCCAAAGTGGAGTTCTTCCGCGACGGCGACGAAACAGCGGACCTGAGTGAGCTGAAGCATCAATATCAATCCTGTCTCAAACCATACCGTATCTAATCTGGACAGCCTGAGTCTGTCGCGCCCTAACTGAGGTGACAAACACCCGTCACGCGACAAGCACACGTATCGGGATGGACGAGGGAGAATAATATATGACTGAAGACGCCGCAGAGCGCGCCTCGACCGCTGGCCCAGAAAACACCGCCAAAACCAGACTACGGAGTGAGCGCTGGTTTGGTCCGGCTGATCTGCGCAGTTTCGGGCATCGTTCACGTGCGATGCAGATGGGTTACGATCCGAAAGACTGGGAAGGCAAGCCGGTCATTGCCATCCTCAATACCTGGTCAGATATCAATCCCTGTCATATGCACTTCAAGCAGCGGATAGAGGATGTGAAGCGGGGCGTGCTCGAAGCGGGAGGCTTCCCGATGGAGTTTCCCTCGATCTCGCTCTCTGAAAACTTTATGAAACCTACAACAATGTTGTACCGCAACATGCTCGCCATGGAGGCTGAGGAACTGCTTCGCGCCTATCCGGCGGACGGTGCAGTGCTGATGGGCGGCTGCGACAAGACCACCCCGGGACTGCTGCTTGGGGCAACCAGCATGAATATTCCGGCGATCTTTGTGCCCGCCGGCCCCATGTTGCGCGGCAACTGGCATGGAAAAACGTTGGGATCAGGGGCGGACTCATGGAAATATTGGGATGAGCTGAGGGCTGGAAAGATAACTCAGGAAGACTGGCGCGGTGTTGAGGAAGGGATCGCCCGCAGCGCCGGCACCTGCATGACCATGGGCACAGCCAGCACCATGACAGCCATCGCCGAAGCGATCGGCCTGTCATTACCTGGCGCCAGTTCCATTCCAGCCGTTGATTCCAATCATATCCGCATGGCGAAAAGCTCCGGACGACGGATAGTAGATATGGTGCGTGAGGATCTGAAACCTTCAAAAATAACAACTCGCGCCTCATTCCTGAACGCCATCGCCGTTGCCATGGCTATGGGCTGCTCGACCAATGCGATCATCCACGTCATCGCCATGGCACGACGGGCTGGAGTCGATATCGGTCTCGACGATTTCGATCGTCTCAGTCGCGAAGTGCCGGTCATCGCCAATGTGCGCCCCACAGGCACGACCTATCTGATGGAAGACTTCTATTACTCGGGTGGTATTGCGGCCCTGATGAAGCGTATTTCGAGCTTTCTTGACCTGTCCTGCCTCACGGTTACCGGTAAAACCGTTGGCGAAAACATTGAGAAGGCCCATGTCTATAACGACGATGTTATTCGCCCGTTGGATAATCCCGTCTTTACCGGCGAGGCTGGAGGGGCTTTGACCGTCCTGCGCGGCAATATTGCGCCTGATGGGTGTGTCATGAAACCCGCCTGCTGTGACAGGAAATTCCATAAGCATAGTGGACCAGCACTTGTCTTTGACGACTATCCTTCGATGAAGAAAGCTATTGAAGACGAGGATCTGGACGTAACCGAAAACCATGTTCTCGTTCTGCGCAATGCAGGACCTTTGGGAGGTCCCGGCATGCCAGAATGGGGAATGTTACCGATTCCAAAGAAACTTATTAAACAGGGGGTGCGTGACATGCTGCGTCTTTCCGACGCACGGATGAGCGGTACCAGCTATGGTGCATGCGTTCTTCATGTTGCACCGGAAGCCTATGTCGGCGGTCCACTGGCACTTCTGAAAACGGGTGACATCATCTCTGTAGATGTGGAAGCCCGTTCGATTTCCATGGAAGTCTCCGAGGAAGAGATGGCACGACGCCGGGCCGAATGGAAAGCGCCCCCGCCGCGTTATGAACGAGGCTATGGCTGGATGGCGGCCCACCACATCATGCAGGCCGACAAGGGATGCGACTTTGACTTCCTGCAAACCAATTTCGGCGAGCAGGTCTCAGAACCCGTGATCTACTAAACCCGGACACAGTTCTGACAGGCACCGATGGAGACAGGATGATGAGTATTATCCCCAGAAACCCCATACGTCGCATCTGGGCAGAAGGTCGGGCCGTATTGAATGGCTGGCTTTCCATATCCAGTCCGTTTTCGGCCGAGATCATGGCCTCCGCCGGCTATGATTCCGTGACCATCGACATTCAGCATGGAGCCGTCGATTATACCGGCATGCTCCCCATGCTTCAGGCGGTGCGTGCCTCCGGTGTGGCGACTATGGCGCGGGCAAGCTGGCTGGATCCAAGCTCAATCATGAAAATCCTCGACGCTGGGGCGTGGGGCATTATCTGTCCCATGATCAATACGCGCGCAGAAGCAGAACGGCTGGTTTCCTATGTGCGGTATCCGCCGAATGGCACGCGCAGCTTTGGACCGACACGAGCGAACTTCGCCCTTGGCAGCGACTATGCCGCCTTTGCTGATAATGAAGTCGTGTGCTTCGCGATGATCGAGACAGCACAGGCCATGGCCAACCTCGATGAGATTGTCAGAACGCCCGGACTGGATGGCGTTTACGTGGGGCCGGCCGATCTGACGCTGGGCCTGACCGGACGCCGATATCGGACCGGGTTCGATCGGGAAGAGCCTGAAATGGTCGAAGCGATCCAGCGCGTCATTGCTGCGGCCCATGGCGCCGGCATTCGCATGGGGCTGCATAACGGCACGGCATCCTATGCCGCAAAGGGCGTTTCCTGGGGTGCCGATCTGGTCACGGTGTCCAATGATGTTCGCCTGCTTGCTCAGGCGGCCGAGAACTCCGTTGCTGAATTCCGCAAAACTGTAGGCGCTTCTTCCATCGTGACGAGGGCGGATACGGCTTCAGGGTATTGATCGCGGAACAGCCCGATTTGGAATAGGAATAACACCACAGACGACTACGCCGCTGGTGCAAAGGCAGTGTGGTCGAGTGGGTTTTACGAATCAGGCCATCGCCCGATTACGTATAACGCTGATTCCGCACCAGAAAACAGCTTGTCTACCGGTTGATTCATCCCATCCGTCCGGCAGACGTGACGCGACTGATATACGCTTTTTCTGCCTGGTAAAAAACCTTCAGTATGTCGTGCAGGAGCCATATCGATATTGGTTTTCTATTTCTTTTCTGTATCAATCGTGTAGGTCTCTCGCTTGCCCCATAGAGACGCCAAATTTTGGACAGAGCCAAAAAAGAACTCCGCCGCGTATTCGGCCGTCCCGACTGAGCTCCGACATCCTGCTATTTCGTATTTTTACTACGTGTTTCAGAGGCTTTTTTCGCTGAAGCAGAACGTTCTTCCGCTGTCCTGTGAGCAGAGGCTGCTCCACCCGCTTTACCACCCTTCTGTGACGGTTCGTGTGTTACGGGGTGACCTCTTCCCGATCCACTCTTCTTGCCACCGCCGGTTTCCTTGTTGACCGTAGCCCATGCACGGCGTTCCGCTTCATCCTTGCTAACACCACGCTTTTCATAGCCTTCTTCGATATGTTCAGCCTGTCTCTTTTGCTTGTTTGTATAGGCGGATTTGTCTCCACGTGGCATAATTCATCCTCCCGTCTTGTGCTGTGCATACAATCTCGTCTCACTTACGATGTGAGTCCTGTTTCGCAGACAAAGCAGGAAAACAGAAAAAGTTTTCCCGTTTTCTGTTCCGTGCCCACCATGGGCGTCTGTCAGTTAAGTCAGACAGCGATCCGTGTTTCAAAATTATCGCCCTTACCGACAAACCAGTCAGCGCGGTGGGCGTTCTCTGAAAGCCGATAATCTCTAAACAACAGGGCATCATCGTCGATAGAAAATAGGCAAGTAGTATGAATGCAATTGTTCTACTGGCACTTGCCCGTCCCTATACGTTTGTCGTGATGGCCATCCTTATCGCCATAACCGGTGTGCTTTCCGCCATTCGCACGCCGCAAGATATCTTTCCTGAGATCGGTATTCCCGTCATTGCGGTGGCATGGACCTACAGTAACCTCTCCCCGCAGGACATGTCCGGGCGCATTGTCTTGCCGTTCCAGCGCACGCTGACCACGACGGTCAACAATATCGAGCATATCGAGGGACAGTCGCTGACAGGCATCGGGGTGATCAAGATCTTTTTCCAGCCCGGCACCGATATCCGCATCTCGAACGCACAGGTCACGGCCATTGCCCAGACCATCCTGCGCCAGTTACCGGTAGGCACCACCCCGCCGCTGATCCTGAATTACAATGCTTCCACCGTGCCGATCGTGCAGCTTGCCCTGTCGGGTGAGGGCATGACCGAACAACAACTTTATGATTACGGCTTCAATTTTATCCGCAATCGGCTGGTGACGGTGCCGGGCGCGGCCCTGCCTTATCCTTATGGCGGTCGTGTGCGCCAGATCCAGATGGATCTTGACCCCGGCAAGTTACAGTCCCGTGGCGTATCGGCTCAGGATGTGGGCAACGCCCTGACCACCCAGACACAGATCACGCCTGCCGGTTTCGTAAAAATCGGGGAATACCAGTATAATTTCAGACTGAACAATGCGCCTCTTTCGGTCGAATTGCTCAACATGCTGCCTGTACGAACGATCAACGGCGCCGTGGTGCGTGTGCGTGATGTGGCCCATGTGCGGGACGGTTCCACGCCCCAGCAGAACGTGGTGCATGTGGATGGCCAGCGCTCAGCACTCCTGACCGTGCTGAAATCGGGCGCTACTTCTACCATCGCCATTGTGGAGGGAATCAAGGCGATGATCCCAGATGCGACACGTGGCTTGCCCAAGCAACTTAAACTCAGGCCCGTCAACGATCAGTCTCTTTTTGTCCGTGCAGCCGTGGATGGAGTCATGCGCGAAGGGGCAATCGCGGCTGGTCTGACCAGCCTCATGATCCTTCTGTTCCTTGGTTCATGGCGATCCACGCTGATCGTGGCGACCTCCATCCCGTTATCGGTCATGGGGGCGGTCGTGGCCCTATCCATGCTGGGCGAGACGCTGAATGTCATGACACTGGGCGGCCTTGCGCTGGCCGTGGGCATTCTGGTGGATGAGGCGACGGTCACGATCGAGAATATCGAGCGTCATCTGGAAATGGGCAAGGACGTCCATACCGCCATCGTGGATGGATCGGGAGAGATCATCGTCCCGGCCTTTCTCTCGCTCGTATGCATCTGCATCGTGTTTGTGCCGATGTTTTACCTGCCGGGAGTGGCGGGCTTCCTGTTTGTGCCGATGGCGTTGTCGGTCATGTTCGCCATGACCATGTCCTTCATCCTGTCACGCACGCTTGTGCCGACCATGGCCATGTTCCTGCTGCGCCCGCATGAGGACGAAAAGCAGCCCAGGCAGAATATCTTCACACGCTTCCAGCAGGGATTCGAGCGGCGTTTTGAGGCGCTGCGTGCCCGCTATAGTGCGCTTCTGGGAAGTATTCTGGACTATCGTGGCCGGTTTGTGGCCGGTTTCCTGTGCTTTGCCGCTCTCAGCATGGGCCTGCTGCCATTTCTTGGACGCAACTTCTTTCCGCAGGTCGATGCGGGCACGATGACCCTGCATGTGCGTGGCCCCATAGGCATGCGGATCGAGGAAACATCGGCCCTGTTCCAGCGTATCGAGAAGGAGATCCGCCAACAGGTTCCGGCCGACGAAATTGACTCCATTGCCGACAATATCGGCTTGCCCACCAGCGCCATCAATGTCGCCTATAATGCATCGGGCACCATCGGACCGCAGGATGGGGACATCCTTGTCGCCCTCAAGGAAAATCATCACCCGACCGAGCGGTACATCCGCCTTCTACGCCGTGAATTGCCCAAAGCATTCCCCGAGGCCAGCTTTGCCTTCCTGCCGTCGGACATCACGACCCAGATCCTCAATTTCGGCGCACCGGCACCAATCGACATTCAGATATCCGGTCCCAACCCTGATGAGACGCGGCAGTTTGCAGAGCGCATATTGCGCGCCATACGCCCCATTGACGGTCTGGTCGACGCCCGCATCCAGCAGCCCGGCCATTATCCCGAACTGCGTTTTGAGGCAGATCGCACCCGCATCAACCAGCTTGGTCTGACGGAAGGGGATATCACCAACGCCATCGCGACCTCCATTGCCGGAACCGTGCAGACTGCTCCGCTTTACTGGCTGGATCCGCACAGCATGGTCACTTACCCCATTGCGGTGCAGATGCCTGAATACCGGATAAGTTCTCTGGCGGATATCATCGGCCTGCCCGTAACCGGAGTTTCAACCCCCCAGCTTCAGGTGCTCGGAGCTCTTGGCGCGATCACGCGTGGCACGACATCACCGGTCGAGGCGCAGTATAACATCCGCTCGCTGATCGATGTTTTCGCAGGCGGTGATGGACGCGATCTGGGGGCTATCGCCTCGGACGTGCAGGCGGCCCTGCATCGTTTGGAGCATGACCGCCCCGAGACCGTCACGGTTACGCTGCGAGGGCAGTATCAGGCCATGACCATCGCTTTTTCCGGCATGGGGTTTGGTCTTCTGGGTGCGATCGTTCTGATCTATCTTCTTATTGTCATCAATTTTCAGAGCTGGACTGATCCGTGCATTGTTGTGCTGGCGTTGCCGGGCGCTCTGGCGGGGATATGCTGGATGCTGTTTGCAACGCACACCCCGCTTTCCGTGCCCGCTTTGACGGGAGCGATCATGTGCATGGGGGTGGCGACGGCCAACTCCATCCTTGTCATCACCTTCTGCCGCGACCAACTGGCGGAGCATGGAGATGCGCTCAAGGCAGCCCTGACTGCGGGCAGCACCCGCCTGCGGCCTGTCATCATGACGGCGTTGGCTATGGTCATCGGTATGCTGCCCATGGCGCTGGGGCTAGGTGAAGGCGGGGAACAGAATGCACCGCTGGGGCGCGCTGTCATTGGCGGCCTGATCTTTGCCACCTGCGCCTCCCTGTTTTTTGTGCCTTCACTCTTCGCCGTTATCTACGACAGGCGGGCGCGCCATGGGTCCGACGGGGCGCATGCTCATGGCTGAAACCCATGTCACGCCCTCCGGACCCAAACCACGTCTGCGCTGGATCATTCCTGTAGCGGCATGCGTTTTCGGGATCATTCTCGCCGTGGGAACGATCGTGCACATCCATGATCGCCATCAGCTTCATGCGATAAATGTTGCGGCACTGGTGCCCAGTGTGACGGTCGTACATCCGGGTGGTCACGCTGTTGATACGCTGGTTCTGCCCGGTATCCTGCAGGCATGGTACAGCGCTCCGGTCTATGCCCGCACCAACGGCTATCTTCGGAAATGGTATGTCGATATCGGACAGAAAGTGGAATCAGGTCAGCTTCTGGCGGAAATCGATACGCCCGATGTTGATCTACAACTTGCCGGCGCAAGAGCCGCCTTGGGCACACGGACCGCACAACGGGATCTGGCGCGGATTACATCACGCCGCTGGGACCGGCTGAATGCTGAAAACGCCGTATCCCAGCAGGAAACTGACGAACGCCGGGGCAATCTGGCAGCCAGCGAGGCCACGCGGCATGAAGCGGCGGCGGAGGTGGAACGGCTTGAAACGCTTTCCGCCTTCAAGCGTATCATTGCGCCTTTTACCGGTGTGGTGACCAGTCGTGCGACCGATATCGGTGCGCTGATCGTCGCCGGTACGGCTGCCAGCCAACCGCTTTTTACCGTCTCGGACGTAACCCGCCTGCGGCTTTATGTGCGTGTGCCTCAGGCTTATGCCGCACGGATGCAGGAGGGCTTTGTGGCGCATTTTACAGTGCCCGATTACCGTAACCGGCAGTTTGACGCCCATCTGCTCCGTTCTGCGGATGCGGTTGATTCCCAGTCGGGAACGATGCTGGTGCAGCTTGTTTATGATAACGGGGAAAATCTTCTCAAACCGGGTGCCTATGCCCAGATTGCCTTTACATTTCACGGTCCGGAGCCACAGGCACCTCCCACCGTGCGCATTCCCGCCAGCAGCCTGCTTTTCCGCAAGGACGGGACAACTGTGGCGCTGGTGGACGGACATGACCATGCCAAAATACAGCCCGTCTCGATCCTGATCGATTTCGGCACCGAACTTGAAGTGACGGGACTCACACCACAGGACAGGATCATAACCAACCCGCCGGATGATATTGGAGATGGGGATCCAGTCAAGCCGCGTGAGGGTGGGCATAATGGCTGAGCGGGGCTGGACGATCCTGTTCCTCCTCGCCCTGCTGTGCGGCTGCGACCTGTCCCCCCGGTACCACAAGCCCACATTGCCCGACATACCCGCCACATTTCGGGAAACCGGGCCGTGGACACCGGCGCAGCCCGCCGATACCGCGCAACGAGGGGCGTGGTGGTCGGTCATGGGAGATGAGGATCTGAACCGGCTGGAGGACAGGGTTGAACATGGTAACCCGCAACTGGCCGCCGCCGTGGCGCGCTATGATGAGGCGCGGGCGCTGGTCAGGCGGGCGCGTGCCGACTTTTTTCCCCAGATCGATGCATCAGCCAGCGCACAGCGTGAACGCGGGCTCTTTGCCGCCACCGGAAATTATTACGAATATCGCGACTATGAATCCGGCGGCACCGTTTCATGGGAGCCGGATATCTGGGGGCGCATCCGTAATCTGGTCAGGGCGGCGCGGGCCAATGCACAGGCAAGTGCGGCCGATCTGGCGTCACTCCGCCTCAGTCTGGAAGGCGAACTGGGCGACGATTATTTCCAGCTTCGTGGTCTGGATGCCCGTGTCAGTCTGCTACGAAAGACCATAGCGGCCTATTCCGCGGCGCTGGACCTGACCACAAAGCGCTTTGTTGGCGGGGCGTCGAATGAACTGGATGTAGGCCGCGCACGCACCCAGTTGACGACGACGCAATCCCAACTGGAGCAGCAGGTGGCGGACCGCGCACTGGTGGAACATGCCATTGCCGTACTGATCGGTGAGCAGCCTTCCACCTTTTCCATTCCGCCGAGAGATGAGCTGACGCCCGTGCCGGTCATTCCCATCACCGCGCCTGCCCACCTGCTGGAACGTAGGCCGGATGTCGCGTCGGCGGAGCGGCACATGGCGGCAGCCAATGCGCGGATCGGGGTAGCGAGGGCAGCCTTTTTTCCCAACATCACGCTTGGGGCGATGGGTGGTTCGGAAACCACGACCCGTATGCTGGCTTCGGCCGGGACCGGTGTGTGGGCGCTTGGTCCGGCGTTGTCCACACTGGCCATATTTGATGGTGGACGGAGGTTCGCCAATCTGGCCCTTACACACGCGGAATATGCTCAGGCCGCAGCCAGTTACCGGCAGACAGCACTGACGGCTTTTCGGGAGGTTGAGGACCAGTTGGCGCTTCTCAATCATCTGGCTGATGCCGCCGCGCGGCAGGAAGAAGGAGTGACGGCGGCGACGCGCACCGACCATCTGGCCAGTATTCAGTATCGCGAAGGGGCCGTTGACTACCTACAGGTTGTCATTGCCCAGACGGCTGAACTCCAGGCGCGGGAAGACCTGATTACGGTCAATACGCGCCGTCTCATAAGTGGCGTGGATCTTGTGCGGGCCATGGGAGGTGGCTGGGGACCGCAGGAGGGGCCAAAAGCAAAATAGATCTTTGTTGACCGCATGTTTCTGTCGCGCTTAGCCGGTTTGAAGATCAGGTTGCTTTATCGGCGCGATTTTCGGTCACTCGATCCTAATGGAAGGAGGTGGGTGTCCGATATCTGACGTATGCCACCATGTCCCCCACGGGGAGGTATCCGCACTTCATATCATCTGTCGAAACACGCAATCAGCTTTGCTTTTCTCCGCACTGCATCGGTAACTCTTCATGGGGAGGCTTGACGGCTGCATGGTCACTGCCGGTCACGTAATCCTGAAGTTCACGTGCTTCCTGTTCGGCATTTTCAGCGCGGAGTTTGACAATATCGCCAATGCTGACCAGTCCGACGAGTTTTCCGTTCTCCAGAACGGGTACATGCCGATTACGGGAATACGTCATGCGGCAGGCAATATCGTAAATACTGTCATCGGGTGTTGCGGTCGGCATATCCTTCGTCATGATATCCTTTGC
The DNA here is from genome assembly GCF_002409645.1 of Acetobacter sp. UBA5411. Lineage (GTDB taxonomy): Bacteria > Pseudomonadota > Alphaproteobacteria > Acetobacterales > Acetobacteraceae > Acetobacter. The sequence goes on along the minus strand of NZ_DHNR01000005.1, from coordinate 195,072 downwards.
GGTCAGGATGGATATGTCCGCGCCGTGTTCGGATAACATATGAACAATGCCTTTTTCCGAGACCATACCAATCAGTTGTCCATCAGGATCAAGAACCGGAGCGCCACCAATATTATGCTGCGCCAGTATGGTGGCGACATTCACAACGGGGTCATCGGCTTTCACGGTAATGACCGTGCTGCCTTTTTGCGCCAGAATGTGAAAGACATGAGAGGACATGGGAAAATCCTTTCCATGTTTTGGGGAAATCGAAAATAAGTTTCGTCAACGCATCGTCATCTCAGTCTCTGTGTCAGATGGGATGGCGGAGACAGGAAGAAGAGGATGGAGGGCGCGGGCGGGAAAAAGCCCTCCAATCACCACGATTACTGTGAGAACGATGACAAGCGCCATCAGTTCCGGGCGGATATGTCGATTCAGGCTGGCGGATGGCAGCGACGGTGCTGACATCATGACACGGATGATGTTCAGGTAATAATACAACCCGATAATGCTGCCGATTATGAGCGCACCCAGAAGCAGGTTGCGCTGGTATTCAACTCCTGTCGCCGCGATCTCGAACTTTGCAAAAAATCCGATGCCGGGTGGAATGCCTGCAAGCGAAAGCAGCATGAGCGACATGGAAGAAGCCAGAAACGGGCGAGTGAAAAACAGTCCCTTCCATTGCGCGATGACCGTGCCATCGGGGCCGTCAGACGTTGCGAAGGCGGACATGGTCGCAAAGACGCCTAATGTACTGGCTGTATAGGCCAGAAGATAAATGGTTATGGCCCCCGATTGCAGACGGCCGGGGCAAAGAAAGGCAATCAGCAGGTAGCCCACATGCGTAATGGATGAGCAGGCCAGAAGACGTGTGAGGCTGGTTTGACGCAATGCAAGCAGGTTGCCCCCCATAATGGTCAGGATAATGACGATATACAGGATGTCGTTGAGGAAGGGCGACTGGTTCCCCGTTCCGAAATAACGGACAAGAGAAGAAAATATCGCGATTTTTGAGACCACGGCTAAAAACGCCGCCACAGGAACGGGTGCGCCTTCCATCACGTCCAGCAGCCACATATGGAAGGGAACAGCAGAAAGCTTGAAGAACATGCCGACAAGGATCATGATCGTGGCTGCAACCGGCAACGCCGGGGAAATATTCCCGATCGTGATGGGCGGCATGAACCGCAGCGATCCCGTAACGCCGTATGCCAGACCGATACCAAACAGAAGAATGGCGGAAGACATGCCTGACAGGATCAGGTATTTCATCGCCGCTTCATAACCCTGGATGGCAGGGCGATGCCGGAAAGTCACAAGTCCCATAAGCGAGACACCAAGGATTTCCAGCCCCAGGAAAAAGGGCATGTAATTCGCGCTGAAGACCATGGTCAGTGCGCCAAGCGTGCCCAGCATGCACAGCAGGGGATATTCATCCACCAGCGACGTAGTTCTGTCGTTCGCATCATTCCGCCATGACATGAGCAGGATACACATGCTGGAAAACATGATGAGGATGGCAGTATAGTTTGCCCATTGATCCTGAATGAACAGGCTGTCGCCATTATCCGGTGCTATGCCGGTGTGGTGCCCTACAAACACAAGAGCCAGCAGCAGTGTCCCCATTCCGGTCAGAAAACTACGGCTCGTCGAACGTCGCCACGCCGTTGCGGCGAGCATGACCGTGATCCCTACACAGAGCACCAGCAAAGATGTTGGCAGGAAAACATCGTGTCCGATCATGGCGCGTGCTCTCCCTGACCGGTCACCCCTATTACGGACAGGGGAGATGGAGCGGAAAACGTCATGAAAGGCTGTGGATGCAGGCCCAGCACGACCAGAAAAATCATCGCACAGGCAAAAACTGCCATCTGCCGCACAGGCAAATCCTTCAGGGGGATTTGGCCCTCCCGGCGAGCCGCCAGAAAGACGCGATTGACCATCCGCAGCGCATAAATGGCGGCTAGGACCAGCCCCACGGTTGTCACTGTCGCAATGATAGGGCTGACATGCCATGTCGCCAGCAGCACGAGGAACTCGCCAGCGAAATTACCCAGTCCCGGCATTCCAAGCGATGCCACGGCAAAAAATAGCCCCGTGGCGGACAGGCGTGGCATGGCTGTCCACAAGCCGCCGATACGGTTCATGTCCCGTGTATGCAGTCGGTCCTGAATGGTGCCCGCGATCAGAAAAAGCGCGCCCGCGCTCAATCCGTGGGCGAGCATCTGAATGATCGCTCCCTGCATCCCCATGCGGGAACCGGTAAAGATGCCAAGCACCACAAAGCCCATATGGCTGATACTGCTGTAAGCAATCAGGCGCTTGATGTCCTCCTGTGCACAGGACAGCCACGCCCCGTACAGAACCCCGACAACGCCCAGCCCCATGGCGACGGGCGCGAAGTGCATGGCCGTATCGGGAAACAGCATGACATTGAAACGGATCATGCCATATCCACCGGTTTTTAGAAGGATGCCAGCGAGTAGAACGCTGGCCGCCGTGGGTGCCTGCGTATGCGCATCCGGCAGCCAGACATGGACCGGCACGATCGGCAGCTTGACGGCGAAAGCGATGAAGAAACCCAGCATGAGCAGCATGGACAGGGTAGGAGACAGATGTGTCTGCGCCAGTGTGAAGTAATCGAATGTCAGCACACCGGTTTCCCGGTCGTGCGTGATGACCAGACCGAGTATGGACAGCAGCATGAGTAGCCCACTGCCCTGCGTGAACATAAAAAACTTCAGGGCGGCGCGCTGCCTGTCCTCATGTCCCCATACGGCGATCAGCACGAACATCGGCACCAGCATCAGTTCCCAGAAAAAGAAGAACAGGAACAGGTCTGTGGCCAGAAATGTCCCGATAATACCAGTAAGCGTCGTAAGAAAAAGGAAATGGAATGTGCCTGCCTTCACCGTAATCTGACGGGTGGCAAGGCATGCGCACAGGAAGCACAGGAGCAGCGAAAGCCAGATCAGCGAGAGCGAAAGACCGTCCATATCCAGCCTGACTGCGATCCCCATGGTCGGAATCCATGGCATGGAAAAATGCTCCAGCCATGGTCCTGTGCGAATGGTCGGATGATTGAATGTGACCATTGCAAGCAACAGGGTTTCCACAATCAGGGTCGCCAGCATCACCCACCACGACGCATTGCGTGAGGGTACGACGGTATGAGGTCGGACGCGCTCAGCCAGCCATGCCAGACCACCGCCTATGACAGGCAGCAGCACAAGGGCGGGAAGGGGATTCATGACAGCACCGCCATGGCGAGAGCCGCGCACAATCCACCGGCAATCCATGCCGCATACCACCGCACGCGACCGTTCTGTATCTGGCCCAGCAGGCGATCCGCGCCTCTGATGCCATTGGTTCCCCACAGGGTCAGCGTGCCCAGAAAATCCGAACGTGCCCTGAGAACCGAGGTGCTGGCTGTCCGTGTCAGCCGTCCTGTTCCGGTTATGACATAATCAAGAATGTCATGCCGCGTCAGCCACGTCAGGAAGCGAAAGGGCTGTACGAACAGGCGGTCATACAGGACATCTATGCCTTCGCCGGTGCGGGCAAAGCGGATGACGGCCGCCTGTCCCGGTATCTCACACATGACGGGTGAAGGACGTCCCCACAGCACCCATGCGACGCCAAGTCCGGCAAGAGGAACGACCGCGCCCGCCAGCACAAGCCAGCCGGGTTCATCCGCGTGTGAGTGGGATGCCTCAGGATCAAGAAGGGCGCTGAACAGATGAAGGGGAGGAAATGTCGTGGGCATTTCAATGATGCCTCCACAGAGGGACAGGACACACAGGCAGGCGAGGGGAATGGTCATGAGACGTGACGTTCGTCCTGTCGCCGTGGTTCCCACTTTTCCGAAAAAAACGATGAATACGCAGCGGAAAATATAAAGCGCGGTCAGGAAGGCACCCAGCAGGGCCATCCCCCACAGGAAATGTCCGCTCAGCATCAATTCGTGGATCAGGCGAAAATGGGCGGGCCATACGCCCGACAGGATCATTTCCTTGCTGTAGAATCCGGCCGTGACCAGTGGCAGACCGGCTAGCGCGGAGGCTCCGATGACAAAGGCGGCGGTCAGTCCCGGCATGGTGTGGTGCAGGCCGCCCAGACGGAAAATATCCTGTTCATGATGGGTGCGCACGATAACCGCGCCCGCAGTCAGGAAAAGGAGCGCCTTGAAAAAGGCATGGGTCATCAGGTGAAACAGCGCCGCCTGCCACACGCCGCACCCAAGGGCGAGAAACATGTAGCCAAGCTGGCTGATCGTGGACCAGGCAAGAATACGCTTGAGATCGGACTGCACCAGCGCCGTACAGGCTCCCATAAGAATGGTCAGCGCTCCGAGCACGGCCGTAAGCGCCATGACGGGGACCGCCAAGGCAAAAAGGTCATGCAGTCGTGCAATCAGATAGACACCTGCCGTGACCATCGTCGCCGCGTGGATCAGGGCGGAGGTTGGTGTCGGTCCGGCCATGGCATCCGGCAGCCATGTCTGGAACGGGATCTGCGCCGATTTGGCGAGGGCCCCGATGAGAATGAAAAGGGCTGCCATGTTTAGGGCGGTCGGGGTTATCTGCCCGTTTGCAGCCGCCGCCAGAACGGTGCCGATGTGCAGGGAATCTGCCGCCGTGGCCAGAAGCAGCAGCCCGCACAGCAAGGCCGCATCTCCCATGCGTGTCATGTAAAAAGCCTTGCGTGCAGCGGCAGTATTGACGGGGTTGTCATACCAGAACCCGATGAGCAGGTAGGAGCACAGCCCCACGCCCTCCCACCCGATAAACAGGCAAAGCAGGTCAGACGCCAGCACCAGTACCAGCATGGAGGCCACGAACAGCGTCATGCTGCCAAAAAAGCGGGCAATCCCCGGATCGTCCCGCATATAGCTTGCGGCATAAATATGAATCAGCAATCCCACGATCGTGACGACAAGGATCATGACCATGGAAATCCGGTCCAGCATGAATGCGATATCGGCTGAAAATCCTGCAATATGCATCCATGGCCACAGTATTGTCTGCACTATCCCTGTCGCTGGACCGGACAGAAGCAGAATGGAAAGAGCGATGCTGATGGCAGCGGATAGTCCCATGCTCACACAGGCAACCGTCCCGACAGCATACGCGCTCATGCGTCCGGCAGTTACGAACAGGATCAGGGATGCCGCCAATGGAGAAAGAATGAGAAGGGGAAGCAGAATTTCGCCCATGGCCCTTATCCTTGCAGAAGGTTGCCGGTATCGGCATCGAGCGTGGGACGTCCCCGAGCGTGCAGGCATAGGATGATGGCCAGTCCCACCGCCGTTTCTACGGCGGCGAGGGCGAGGATCAGCAGGAACATCACCTGTCCCGCCGCGTCATGCCAGCGTGCACCTGCGCCCACGAAGACGAGGGCGGCCGCATTGAGCATGATGTCCAGCGACATCAGCATGAACAGCATGTTGCGCCGGATCAGAACGCCCGCCAGCCCGACCGAAAACAGGATGGTCGCCAGCAGCAGGGTGTCGTTGAAGGAAAACACTGGCATGTCAGCGGTTCTCCATCCGGTTGCGTCCGATGTGAAAGGCCGAGACCAGACCAGCCAGAAGCAGGAATGACGCCAGCTCGACCATCAGCACGTAGCGGCCAAACAGACTCAGCCCGACATCATGTGCCGTTATTGAGGCAAGAGAGGGCATGGATCCGGAAAGAGGGCTGATACAATAAAGAAGTTCCGCACACACAATGGCGGCGAGAATGCCCGGTCCCAGCCATGCGCGCGGACGCAGCCATTCCTTTTCACGCGCGCTGTCCGGTTGCCCCAGATTGAGCATCATGATGACGAAAACGAACAGCACCATGATCGCGCCGGCATAGATAATGATCTCCAGCATCGCCGCGAAGGAGGCTCCCAGCATCACAAGTAATGCCGCCAGCGCCAGCAATGTTACGACCAGATACAGCACCGCATGCACGGCGACTTTCCGGGTAATGACCATGATGGCCCCGATGACGGTCACACTGGCAGCAAGGAGGGCCAGGGCGTGCATGATGGTTACGGCAGCAGCGAGTGGAGATCGATTGGCGGACGTTCACGTTCGGAAGCACCACGTTCCTTGCCGGGGATGGGGATGCCCGCGACATTGTAGAAGCTGTAATCGGGATATTTCCCGGTTCCGCTTATCAGCAGGTCTTCCTTTTCATAAACAAGATTGGGGCGCGCGTATTCGCCCATCTCAAAATCGGGAGTCAGTTGTATGGCGTAGGTTGGACAGGCTTCCTCGCAAAAGCCGCAGAAAATGCAACGGGAAAAATTGATCCGGAAATATTCTGGACGCCAGCGGCCATCGGTCTCGGTTTTCTGCAGACTGATGCAGTCCACCGGGCAGGCGACAGCGCACAGATTGCACGCCACACACCGTTCCTCTCCATCGGGATCGCGCGACAGAACGATCCGTCCGCGATAACGCGGCGGCAGATAGGGTTGCTGTTCGGGATACTGCACGGTCGCGCGCCGGTGGAAAGCATGCAGCGCCGTCAGGAGCAGGGTGCGCAATGTATTGAACATGGGAGATGCCTTTGCATCGGGCGTGCTACAAAGACGCACGCAGCATAAGAATAGTTCCGGTCGCCATGACATTTAAAAGTGAAAGTGGCAGCAGGACTTTCCAGCCCAACGCCATCAACTGGTCGTAACGCGGGCGGGGCAGGCTTGCGCGCAACAGAATGAAAAACGCCACCATGCCGCCCGTCTTGAGCAGGAACCACACGGCGGGAGGCAGCAGTGGCCCGCGCCAGCCGCCAAGATAGAGCGTGGTCACAAGGCTTGAGACCAGAACGATCCCGGCATATTCGGCAATGAAGAACATACCGAATTTCATGCCCGAATACTCGGTATGGAATCCCGCTCCGAGTTCGTTCTCCCCTTCGGGAAGATCAAAGGGCAGACGGTGTGTTTCCGCAATGCCTGCAAGCAGGAACACGCCGAAGCCGAGGCATTGTGGTATGATGAACCACAACCCCGCCTGCGCCGTCACGATGTCATGCAGGCTGAATGATCCGGCCATCATGACCACGCCCAGCAGAGCAAGTCCCATGAAGACTTCGTAGCTGATCATCTGCGCTGCGGCCCGCATGCCGCCCAGCAGTGCGAATTTGCTGTTGGAGGACCAGCCGGCCAGCACCACCGCATAAACCCCCAGTCCCATCATGGCGAGGATGAACAGAAGCCCGACATTCAGATCGCCTGCAATGCCCGTGCCCATTGTGATCGGAATGACGGCAAAGGACAGCAGGGCCGTCATCATGCCGATAGCGGGGGCAAGAATGAAAACGTCCCGATCGGCAAAGGGAGGAATCCAGTCCTGCTTGAACAGGATCTTGATTCCGTCCGCCACAGCCTGAAACATGCCGCCCGGTCCCACGCGGTTGGGACCATGCCGGTCCTGCCATAAGCCCAGCAGACGTCGTTCGACCCATGTCAGTAAAGTCGCAAGGGCAAGGAGGAGAAGCGGAGTAAGAATGATGGTGAGGAGTGCTGAAGAAGTCATGGCCGTTCCCCTCCATCTGTCAAACCCTCAAGCCGGGCAATGCGAGGGAAACGGAACGCGCGTGCGACCATGTGCGTGGGGCATAGGACAGTGCCTTCGGGGAGACCGGGCACCGGCTCCACGGGCAGGTCATGTGGTCCGTCTTCCAGATGCAGCACCATACGGCCTGATCCGGTCGCGCTGGCGGGCAGGCCCAGCGTTGGCGCGCTGGATCGCGCCGTAATGGGAGGCGAGAACATGCTCAATTCCTCGCTGCCGAACAGGCGCGTATCGGGCAGCACCAGAACGGTATCCGCCTGCGGGATGTAGGGGGCCGGAATGTCCGTAGCGTAAGCGTAGGGCTGCGCTTCCGTGTTTTGATTTTCCGCTGGGGATAAAAGTCGGATACCGGATGGACCACCACGCATCGGTCCACCAATTTCGGACTGGAATCGGTTAAGCGCCTGCACCGAATTCCATGCCGGCGTCTGATAGTAGGGAACCAGTGCGCCGGGCATGTCCGGTTCATAGGCTCCCTCCATTGAACTGCTGAATGGTGTGTCCGGACTGGCGGGGGGCGGCTGGTCGCGCACACTGACGAAGGAACGGATGACGGTCCGTCCGCTGGCGCGATAGGTCTGGCTGCGCAGTTTCTCGCCATTGATGCGGTAATCCGCTTCGGGCGCGGCCATAACGGCCGGGGCCAGATCGGGAAATGCCATTGCCAGCGCGGCAAGAGCCTCATCGAGATCCCGCCAGTCGATCAGACCCGTTATGGGGTGCATGGACGGGTCAAGACTCCGGGCCAGCGCCTGTATCCACCGCCAGCCAGCCTGTATGGGAGCAGGGGGAAAAACCGCCTGGAAAAAGCGTTGCGCCCTGCCTTCCTGATTGACCAGCGTGCCGTTGCTTTCGCTGAAGGTCGCAATGGGTAGGACAAGACTGGCGTGCTGGCACAGCGGCGTCATCGTATGGTCGATCACGACGATGTTGGGAACGGCTGCCACAAGGTCCGCCACATCGGCCAGATCGAGGTGACGTGTCAGGTCATTTTCCACGACGACCAAAGTAGAAATCTCGCCTGCTCGGGCCTGCTCCATCACTGTTTCCAGCGGCAGTCCGCCCAGCATGGCCAGTCCCATGCTGTTGCATTCCGGCAGAACCAGCGACAGACCCGCAGCAGGTATGGTGCGGACGAGAGCGGCTGCAATACTGGCGGTGGCCTGCATCAATGTCGGAGAGCCATATTGCATGCCGGATACGACCAGAGGCTTTCTGGCGGCCATAAGCGCCTGTGCAATGCGTGCGGCATGCGCCGCATCATCCGGCGTCAGATCCGTGACGGGTGGGGCGAAGGGATCAATTGCGTAGGCGATGGCAAAGCCAAGCCGTGCGATATCATCAGGCGCTGCGCGAAAGGTTTCCGCAGCCACATTGTCCAGATCGGTCGGCGCAGGCGTCAGGATATGCAGGTTGGAAGGACACTCGCCGCCCAGCGTACGAACCGCCGCATCCATCCAGCGTGGCACTTTGGCATTGTCCGCTGTGTGGAAGGAGGCCTGACGTACCGACTGCCGCAACGACAGGCCCAGCCGGGGAGCGGTGGCGCAGACGTCCTCACCCAGCACCAGCACAGCGTCGGCACTTTCCATTTCATGCAAGGTGGGGAGGGCGCCGGGATGCCGGGTGAGCAGAGTATGAGCCAGTTCCGTACATTCCTGTTCCTGCCGCGTCTGGCCGGTGGAAAAATGCTCTGGCCCTACCAGCGCATGCAGGCTGAAACAGGTCTCCAATGCTGCGCGAGGAGAGACGATGCCTACAATCCGCCCCTGCGTCGCCATACGGGCGAAAGCCGTCAGGGCGTCCGCCATAGGGACGGGCACCTGCTGTCCGTCAATGGCGCGTAGCGGCGTGCGGATCCGTGTCGGCGCATTGATAAAACCATGACCGAACCGGCCCCGGTCGCACAATACGTAGCGGTTGATGTCTGTATTATAGCGGTTGAGAACACGCCGGAGGGTTTCCTCGCGGGCATTGACGATGGTGTTGCAGCCCACCGCGCAGTGCACGCACACCGAGGGCGCGCCCCGCATGTCCCATTTGCGTGTGTAGACGGCGGAAAAAGGTTTGTCGGTAAACACGCCAGTCGGGCAGATTTCCACCAGATTGCCGCTGAAAGCATTTCGCAACGTGCCGTCTTCGGCACGACCAAAATAGACATTGTCATGCGAGGCAAAGGCCGCCAGATCGTCCCCGCCCGCGTAATCACGGTAGAACCGCACGCAGCGATAGCAGGCGATGCAGCGGTTCATCTCATGCTTTACGAACGGCCCGAGATCCTGATTGCGATGGGTCCGTTTCGTAAACCGGTAGCGGCGGGTGTTGTGCCCGGTCATGACCGTCATGTCCTGCAGGTGACATTCACTGCCTTCCTCGCAGACGGGACAGTCATGTGGATGATTGACCATCATCCATTCGATGACGCCAGCCCGAAAGTCACGGGCTTCCGGATCGTCGATGGAGATGATGGCGTTCTCGCTGACAGGGGTCATGCAGGCCATCACGATGCGGCCCTTCCTGTCCTCCGGCCCGCTAAACTGTTTGATGGCGCACTGTCGACACGCCCCGACGGAGCCGAGTTCGGGATGCCAGCAGAAATAGGGCAGGTTGGCCCCGGCCTCCAGGCAGGCCTGAAGCAGGTTGATGTCGCTGCGGGTCGGGCAATCCCGTCCATCAATGCGGATGGTGGTCATGGTCCTGCTCCGGCGTGATGCGGGCAACGGCCCTGCTGGATGTGGGCAGCGAAATCGGCGGCGAAAAGCTTCAGCCCGCTGGCCAGTGGCGCCATCGCTCCCGGTGCATGGGCGCAGAAGGTTCGCCCCGGAGCGCCCAGCATGCGGGCATGCCGGTCGAGCTGCTCCATGTCTTCCTCCCGTCCTGTTCCGTCCTCGATCGCGTCTAGCAGGCGCTCCACCCAAGGCAGTCCATCCCGACAGGGCGTGCACCAGCCGCAGGATTCCTTTGCGAAGAAATGTTCAAGGTTGCGGATCATGCCGATAGGGCAGGTGCGGTCGTCCAGAATGATGGCCATGCCGGTGCCAAGCCTGCTGCCCGCCTTTTCCACCGATCCGTAATCCATGGCGACGTCGAGGGCAGTTGCGTCAATAAAGGCGGTGGACGCCCCACCGGGCAGCAGGGCGCGCAACTGGTAGCCGGGACGCATGCCGCCTGCGTGGTCTTCGATGATCTGACGCAGCGGCGTGCCGATCGGCAGTTCCCATGCGCCCGGCTTTGCCACTCGGCCACTGACACCATAGATCTTGGTGCCGCCATCCTCGCCCAGTCCGAGGCCCGCAAACCATTCCGGCCCGTTGGCGATGATATGGGGCAGGTTGCACAGCGTCTCGACATTGTTCACCACGCTGGGTGCGCCCCACAGGCCACCGGTCTGCGGAAAGGGCGGCTTGCTGCGTGGTGTGGCGCGACGGCCTTCCAGTGCGGTCAGAAGGGCGGTTTCCTCGCCGCAGATGTAGCGTCCGGCGCTGGAATGCACATGGATGTCAAAAGTGAAGCCTGAGCCGAGAATGTTCTCGCCCAGCCAGCCCTGCTGCCGTGCCTCTCCGATCGCACGGTGCAGGCGGACGCAGGCTTCCTGATATTCCCCACGTAGGAAAACGATGCCATGCCCGGCCTGCACGGCGTAGGCTGCAAGGATCATCCCTTCGACCAGCTGGAGAGGATTACCTTCCAGCAGCCAGCGGTCCTTGAAAGTGCCCGGCTCCATCTCGTCGGCATTGGCGATCAGATATTTGCGGCGTTCGGAGGCAGGTTCCTTGGGCACGAAGCTCCATTTCTGCCCGGTCCCGAAGCCCGCGCCTCCACGTCCGCGCAGCTTTGAGCGTGTCACCCTGTCAATGATTTCAGCCGGGGTAAGGCTTCCCAGCGCCAGCCGAGCCGCCTGCCAGCCGCCAGCGCGTTCATATGCCGCGCAGTTCGGTGGACCGATGGCAGGATCAATCATCGCGGTCAGGGGACGTTCGGAGGCGACCGTCATGGCGTGTTCCTCAGCGTATCGATCAGGTGATCAAGGCTTTCCATGGTCACATCGCCATGCAGCGTGTCATCAACCAGCATGGCCGGAGCGTGATCGCAGTGCCCGATGCAGACCGTGGGGAGCAGCGTGATGGCGTTGTCCGCCGTGGTTTCTCCGGGCCTTATGCCGAGCTTTTGGCACAGATGGGCGCAGAGCGGTTCGCATCCCATGATCCAGCATGAAACGCTGTCACACAGCATGATGACATGTCGTCCGACCGGTCTGCGGAACAGCAGGTTGAAATAGGTCGCGACGCCGTCGAGATCATCCGCCGACATGCCCAGCAGATCGGCCACTTCGCGCAGATGCGCGGTGCTGACCCACCCAAAGTGGGCCTGCACCAGCCGCAGGGCTGCGACGCTCGCGCCGCGCGGATGCAGTTCCTGCGCCGCAAGGGCAAGGATTTCCGCCCGCATGGGCGCTGGGAGGGGGAGATCAGCGGTCGACATCGGCCATCACGAAATCGATGCTGCCCAGGATCGCGATCAGGTCCGCGACCATGATGCCGCGACTGAGCAGCGGGATCATTTGCAGGTGAGCGAAGGACGGCGTGCGGATGCGCGTGCGGTAGGACGTCGTGCCACCATCGCTGATGAGTGTGTAGGTGTTCACGCCTTTCGTGGCTTCGATGCTGGCCCGAGCTTCCCCCGGTGGAATGACCGGCCCCCAGCTTACGCTCAGGAAGTGATGGATCAGGGTTTCGATGTCGTGCATCGTCCGCGCCTTGGGCGGAGGGGTTGTCAGTGGATGGTCGGCCTTGATCGGGCCTGCGGGCATGTTGTCCACGCACTGGCGGATGATGCGCAGGCTCTCGCGTATTTCCGCCACATGCACGGCAACCCGGTCATAACAGTCGCCGTTGGTACCAGTGGGAATGTCGAATTCGAGCTGGTCATAACAGGCATAGGGCGCATGTTTGCGGTAGTCCCATTCCATCCCTGTAGCGCGCAGCCCCGGCCCGGTAACGCCCCACTCGACTGCCTCTGCGGTGGTATAGGCGCCAATGCCTTTCGTCCGGGCGCGGAAGATGGGATTGCGCATGACCATCGCATCGTATTCGTCCAGCCGCAGGGGCAGATCATGAAGGAAGGCGCGGATCAGTCCTTCCCACCCGTTGGGCAGGTCCATGGCGACCCCGCCAATGCGGAACCACGCCGGATGCATGCGAAAGCCGCATATCGCTTCGATAATCCCGAACACGCGCTCGCGATCGGTAAACATGTAGAATACGGGAGAAAGTTGTCCGACATCCTGCGCCATGGTGCCGTAGAAAACGAGGTGGCTGGCAATGCGGAACAGTTCCGCCAGCATGACGCGGATCATCTGTGCGCGTGGCGGCACGGTAATTCCGGCCAGCGTCTCGACCGCCATCACATAGGGGAAATTGTTCATGACGCCGCCGAGGTAATCCACCCGGTCGGTGTAGGGGATGTAGGTGTGCCATGACTGGCGTTCCCCCATCTTTTCCGCGCCCCGATGGTGAAAACCGATATCGGGCACGGCATCGACAATCCGCTCCCCTTCCAGTTGCAGCACGATGCGGAACACCCCGTGCACGCTGGGATGATTGGGACCGAGATTGAGAAACATGAAGTCGCTGTGGTCACTGTGTCGCCGCATGCCCCACGCCGACGGGTCAAAGCGCAGGGCGTCCTGCTCCTGCGCTTCGTGTTCTTCCGTCAGGCTGTAGGGCGGCATTTCCGTGGCGCGGGCATGGTGGTCCTTGCGCAGGGGATGTCCGGTCCATGTGGGCGGGGTCAGGATACGGCGCAGGGAGGGATGGTTCTGGAAATGGATGCCGAATAGGTCCCAGACCTCGCGCTCATACCAGTTGGCGTTGGGCCAGAGATCACAGATGGTGGGGAGGGTGGGGGCTGTTGCGCCGAGAGGCACCTTGATCCGCACTTCATCGGTACGGGTGGCTAGCGAAATCAGGTGATAGACAACCGTGAATGCCGATTTTGGCTGCCCGTCGCTGTGGGCGCGATCACGTTCATCTATGGCCGTCAGGTCCAGCAGCATGAGGGATGCAGCAGCCTTCAGTGCGGCGAAGGTGGGGCGCAGATCGGTCGCCGCGATCCAGAGGATGGAGACCCCGTCGCATCCAGTCTGTGTGGCTAGCAAACCGTTGGGGAGATGCTCCGAAATTCTTTCCGCAAGACTCTGGTCGCGGGCGGGAGAAAGGAGCGTCGTCATGGGCGTCAGATCCCGTCGGGCGTGCGTAGGTCGCGCATGGCCCGACGCTGGTCGCGCTTTGCATCCCGCAGGCTGGGCGGTGTCACGGGTTCCGCGCCCTGTGGCCCCACCATCCAGCTCAGGGGTCTGCGTTGTGTGCCAATAGATTTTTGCAATAGGAGTAGTCCTTCCAGCAGCGCTTCAGGACGCGGGGGGCAGCCGGGCACATACACATCTACGGGCAGGAAACTGTCCACGCCCTGCACGACACTGTAAATGTCGTACATGCCGCCGGAATTGGCGCATGACCCCATGGAGATCACCCAGCGTGGTTCCAGCATCTGATTGTAAAGATGCTGGATAACGGGAGCCATTTTGACGAACACGGTGCCGGAAATAACGATCAGGTCCGCTTCGCGTGGTGTGGCGCGCAGGACTTCGGACCCGAAGCGGGCGATGTCGAAGCGGCTGGTGAACGCAGTCGCCATTTCCACATAACAGCATGACAGGCCGAAATTCAGCGGCCAGATCGAGTTTTTCTGTCCCCACGATACAAAATCCTGCAACCGGCCCATGACCAGATTACGACGGAGAGTTTCACTGAAACTGGGTGAGGACTGTGCGTTTCTGGGAGCGCCGGGAGAGGAAAGAGACCAACTCATGATACGAGGTCCTTTCGTGTGTCCGTTACACGGCGTGAGTGAACCTGCGGCCCCCAGTCCAGCGCTCCGCCTCGCCACAGATAGGCAAGGGAAATCGCCAGAAAGACAATAAAGGCGAGTGCTGCGCCATAGCCGATCCAACCCACTTCGGTCACAACGGTTGCCCATGTCAGGAGGATGGCGGTTTCGACATCAAAAATGACAAAGAACATAGCCACCAAGTAATACTGTACAGGCAGCCGCAGATGCGCCGATCCCGTGGGGATGATACCGGACTCAAAAGGCATGGACATGGAGCGGCCCATGGCTCTGCCGCTTCGTCGGGTGCCGGTTATGGCGGACAGCCCCATCATGCCGGCCAGCACTATTCCTATGACAAGTGCATAGGTAAAAATCGACCATATACTGGAAACATTTTCCATACTGGCAGTTCCGTTTCTATTTGTTCTGAACGGAGGCTATTTGTGTAGTGCTATTGGTCGTGACGGATGACAGGCGGCTGCGGTCCGAGGAGGAGCGTGTCCTCTGACGCATTCGGGTTCACTGAAGGAAACGTCAGAATGCGTTATCAGTCGTCTATACGCGGCAAGAAGAGGGAAGTTGCGGCTCTATCGTGCAAGTTTTTCACGAAATGGGACGGCTTATTTATGAGGAATATTCTTCTCTCAATTTTCTGTTTTCGTATCAGGTAAGCATGGACAGAAAGTAATCGCAGGATACGACTGGAAATGGCCTGTTCGGAGTGCTGGGAGACCGGGATTATGGGCGTGCTACGCTGAATATTCTGGACAAATCCTCGATGTGTCTGATGTCCCGGTGACACAGTGCATCTGAGGCGAAGGAGTGGCAGAAATTGTGTAACCGTCCATCATTCAGTCCCGCCGCCCCTGGACGGAAAGCTGTCCTGCTTTCTTTGAAATTTATAAACCGGGATCAAAGGAGCCGCATTCTTTGAGAAGCAGAGAAAAACCCGAGACAGTTGCCATCCATGCCGAAACATTTCAGGCTTTGCGCTGAATTTCGTCAGTGGTGCAGAGGGCAGGTGGTTTTCTCACCGGGCAGATGATCGAAATTGCAGGAAATGCTTCCGTCCACGGGGCTATTATTCGGGTCAGGCTTGGGACAGCACGCAGCCAGAAGGATGCCGAAAGCCGTGAGAATGAGGATGTTGCGTTTCATGATACCTTCTTGTTTTTTATAGATGGATGCAGGTATGTATACGAAAAATGACGGCCCGGTAAGGCGAAATTATTCCTGTGTGTGAGACGGTAGATCGTGCGGGGCTTTTTCGACGGCGGAGAAACGGGCTGCTTGGGCAGCAACGCGCGTGTCCTGTTCACGGATCAGCCAGTACACGACGCCGAGCGCCAGCACCGCTGCGGAAAAGGCGATCATTTCCATGGGACGTACTTCGTTGAGGTCGAGGATAATGAATTTCCGGGAGACGGCGAGAAGTGCGATCAGCACGATCGTGCGGACGCGCACAACGTCCTTGTTGTGTGAGAGACTGATCCGGAGCGAGCTTTTGAACTCCAGGGCGATGATGACGGTGAAAATATTGCCAAACACGCTCTGGAAGGTAGGTGCGTTGTCCGGGCTGATTTGACCAAACCATGCGAGCCGCCAGACTTCTTTCGTGAGGCTCCAGGTGGCGATTGCCGTGATGATCATGATCAGTGCTGTCAGGATCAGCATGATCAAAAGTTCGAACCCTTCGTAGAGATTCATTTCCCGGAAGCTGCGCCCGAGACGCAGGGCTTCCCGCGAGAAGGGATCGTGAGGTTCTTTTCCGTCCCCTGAACCGTCCATTTCTGACTTTCCTTATCGATGCGCGTCGGTTCTCTGATGCGGATAGTGTCGCAGGCATCGCGCGGCGGGTCCAGCCAAGAACAGGATGGCCGGTATGTCCGTCTGCTTCCTCCGAACTTTCTTCGCTGTCATAAATGAAGCCAAGCAGACGAGTGCGCTCTCCGCATTCTAGGCTCAGGGCTCATTTTTTGAGATAGAAGATGAAGCTTGCTGCGATATGGATTACGGACATGCATGTATGGGCTCAGCGATCATATCGTGTTGCGACACGTCGCCAGTCCTTGAGCTTTGCGAACATATTTTCGATGAAGTGGCGCCTTTTATACAAATGCCAGTCGTAAGGCGGCTTTGATTTCCGGTTCTTCTTGTGCGGAATACAGGCGGTGATATTCCGGTCTGCGAGAAACCCTCTGATCCAGTTGCTGTCATAGCCACGGTATCCGATGACTTCTTCTGTCTCATCCAGAGATCTGTCAGAAGAACATCAGCCCCTCTGAAGTCACTGACCTGCCCTGCGGTCAGATGAAAACGGACAGGACGTCCCTCGCCGTCGCACATAGTATGCAGCTTTGAGTTCAGGCCTCCTTTTCTCCGTCCGATATGGCGGGGAAAATCCCCTTTTTAAACAGGGAGGCCACTGTCCGGTGTGCTTTCAGATGTGTTGCATCAATCATCAGACGCTGCGATCGGCAAGCCTGTTCTGTCAGCGCATGAAGATCCGGTCAAAGACACCGAGACGGCTCCACCGGATAAAGCGATTGTATAAGGTCTTGTGCGGGCCATAAGCTTTCGGGGTATCTTTCCACTGAAGACCATTGCGGATCATGTAAACAATTTCGCTCAGAACATGACGGTCATCTACGTGTGGTACTCCGTGCGCCAGAAGGGAAAAACGGCTCAATCCGCTCCATCTGGCTCTCAGACAGCAAAAATAGCTCACTCACAGGCCCACCCTCCATCGGTAAGCCTGTGAATCACAACAGCCAGTTCAATTCAATGAATTAACAGGCCCCGATTCTAGAAAAATCTGATATTATTGTTTTAATGCAATCCATCGATAATAACAGAATAAATCAACAATATCGTTATGCATTAATATTGATTTATAAGATATTTTTAAAACGCATATAATAAATTTTGTTGTATAAGAAAGTATTCACAATGTAATGCCTGTTTCAAAATCGAGAACCAGTGGATTCTTATAATGATTGTTTCCGCCCGTGCTCCAGATATACTGCGCGCCGGGCCGGATCAGCAACCACGGCGTCGGACGCCATCCATAATTCAGTTCAATTGCTGGCTCGCCTGAGGGTTTATACACCCCGGTCACACCGGTGCCCTGCAACTCACGTACCCAGTTCGTCAGTTTTGGATTCACCCAGATCATCTTCATCCCGAAACTGATTGTATCTTCAGGTCTGTCCCAGAAAGTGCCTTTGCGCGTAATGCCGGCATCCACAAAATAAGGTGCTAGGGACGTGCGCGGATCACCCCAAGTAAATGAAGCAAAGAATGATGTTCCTCGCCTCGAATCACGCTGGTCACGCTGAAGCATGCGGTCGAATTGAAACCACCCGCCAAAACGTCCACGCACGTTGGAAACAGGTGCTGCAGCAAGATACTGCGATGCAATACCGAAATTTCCTAATTGCGCATAGACGTTTTTAACTTGCGACGTGTCCCAGTAACCTCCGATTTTAATATTGGTCTGAAGTGGTCCGGAATAATCATCCTTACCGCCCCGATGCCATATAAGCTGAAAGGGTAGGAATGTGCCCGTCGCACCATGAAGGTTCATCTTCCACCCATTATGCGTATTCGCAATTGTCGGATCTACCGAATAGACACCGAACTGAATTGAGTAATGATTATTTCCTGCCGGATAGAACTTGACCCATGCACCTGGATGGGCTGTCGGATAATAACTATAGCCGGAATTAAAGGCGATTGATTGTGGCATACCGCAAATGGCATTGCTTTGAAACTGGCAGTAATTGTTCATGTTCCAATACATGGACCACGTCTCGAAATCGGTTTCGGCGTTCACCTCGCCCACGTTCGTCACTACATATCGGTTCCATGGCATTTCCCATGCCAGAAGCGACAGGCGTACTGTTGGAGAACCAAATA
Organism: Acetobacter sp. UBA5411; assembly: GCF_002409645.1. Taxonomy (GTDB): domain Bacteria; phylum Pseudomonadota; class Alphaproteobacteria; order Acetobacterales; family Acetobacteraceae; genus Acetobacter. Next base: position 176,708 of record NZ_DHNR01000005.1, on the reverse strand, counting down.
TTTCCTGGGGGCTGTCCAGAGCAGGTAATGTCGCACCCAGTCCTTTGCCATCACGGGATGTCACTGTGAAATGGAACACACCAATTTTATATCCGGTCAGTTTTTCAAGATTGAAATCGAAGTTAAGACCGAATTCGTGAGCATAACGAACATTCTTGGATTTGCCGCCCATAGGATTTCCGGCACTGTCCTGGAAATAATGTCCGGTAATTGTGACGCCGTTATCAGCAAACCATGGTCGCCATCCAGCCCAGTTTCCGGTCATCGTCGCTTGCGTCGTCCAGTCATGAAAGCTGGCCGGAAACAGGTTCTTTTCCGTGGTATCAGAAATAGGCGAGAGGGTAGGCATTCTGCCGCGTCGTATAGGTGGTGGGAGAGCGGGAAATTCTGGTGCAGGCTGAATGGTTTTTGTCGGGTTGGGAGCGTAATCATTGCGAAAAGCATTGAGCCAGTCAGGCGTTCCAGACTCATTCTGGGAAATATTAACCAGAGCGGTCTGCGCCTGTACATTGCGGGGATGCCAAACTAGAATGGAAAAAACAGAAAAAATAATTCGTGCGCTATTTGAGTTTTTTTCTATAAGAAAGGATGTATTTATGTATTCTTTTTCTAAGAAAAAGAATTTTGATGAGGTTTTTGAAAAAATTTTTCTTCCCAAAGTTTCCTTCATTAACGAGAATGTATTAAGGTCACTCTGGTATATTTGACGCATGTGATGTGCCATTTTTATCTCCACGATTGTTGTTGTTTTGTGGAACTAGAGTGTTGAGGTGATTTGAAGGCGGTATAGTTGGGCAATAGCAACCATATTTATATCAAAACGGTCTTTTTAAGATTGTGGGGCAAGAGTTATTGTTGAGAAAATAAATGCGATTATATTTTCCCATGAATGATACAATCATTTGTTAGGTAGTAATTGTGGAATGTGTCAACTGACTTTTAACAAGGACACATTCCATTTTTAATAAGGGTAGTAGTGTATGTTTTATGCATTTCCACGAATAAGATCAGATCCCCGTTCTGCAATCATGATTGTTGGTGCATTTGTATTGGAACCAATAATAGATGGCATAACCGAACTATCGCAGATACGGATGCCATCCAGGCCATGAACGCGCAGTTCCGGATCAACGACAGACATACTGTCCCGTCCCATTTTACACGTGCAGGTCGGATGATACGATGTCCGACCATGTTGGCGTGCATAGTTCTGAAACGTTTCTATGTCAGGATTGTTTTCTTCAAAGAAACTTATTTTATCAATATATTTTCCAAGAGAATGCTGTCTGAAAATATCAAGGCTCAGCTTGATGCCTTCGCACGAAATACGGAGATCATCCGGATGAGCGAGGAAATTCGGATCGACAATCGGTTTGTCAGCCGGATCTGAAGATTTCAGTTTGACTGTCCCTCGTGATTTCGGACGCAACGTGTAACTGTTCAGGGTAATACCCGAAACGCCTTTTGGAACAGAGCAAACTCCAGCTTCCGCACCGGCTCCAGCCAGAAAATGAAACTGCAAGTCAGGGTTAGATACTTTTTTGTCTGAATACCAGAAGGCCCCCGCTTCAACCACATTCGATGCTACGGGTCCAGAATTGAACATGGCATATTGTAGCCCAGCCCAGAACATCCATGGAAGTTTGTTGTATTTATTGAAACTGTCATGATTTTTTAATTCTGCAACAATGTCGATTCCGAAATGATCTTGTAAATTCTCACCAACTCCAGGAAGATCATGAATTACGTCAATACCGCGTTCCCGCAAATGCGTAGCAGGTCCTACGCCCGACAACATAAGAAGTTTTGGTGTTCCGATGGCACCGGATGTTACGATAACTTCTTGATCCGCCTGCACGGCATATGTTTTACCCTCGACTGCGAATTCAACACCGATTGCACGAGAGCCTGTAAAGAGGATACGCAGAACCTGAGCATTTGTAATAACACGTAGATTATCTCGTTTCAGAGCGGGTTTTAGATAACCTTGTGCCGTTGAGCATCGACGGTTATCCTTGATCGTCATCTGATAAATGCCGGTACCTTCCTGAACAGGTCCGTTAAAATCGGGATTGTAAGGCATGCCTAGTTCCTGACAGCTCTGCACAAAGGCCCGACTGACTGAACTCGGTGTGGACAGGTTGGAAATTCCCAGTGGACCATCCGTGCCATGCCATGAGCCAGCAAGGAATGTATTTCCCTCAGAACGCAAAAGATATTTCTTGATATCCTTGAATGCCCAACCGTCAGCACCTTCATCTGCCCATCGATCATAATCCGAAGGATGCCCTCTGGTAAAAACCTCGGCATTGATTGAAGACCCGCCTCCCAGAACTTTTGCCTGAACGTAAGGAATCTCACGGTTGTTGGCATATTTCTGAGGTGCGGTCGTTAATCCCCATGTCAAAGGACCTGTCGTCATCTTTGCAAACCCGATCGGCATATGAATGAGCGGATTGGTGTCTTTTTTCCCCGCTTCAATCAGGCACACCCGTGCGTCTGGATTTTCGGAAAGATGAGCAGCCAAAACACATCCAGCTGAACCACCACCCACGATGATGTAATCGAAACCCTGCTTCATGATGCAATCCAGTGTGAACGGCCGCCGGTTTCAATGTGCACGGATTTTGCCTGGGTATATTCTTCCACACCCAGAATGCCCGTCTCACGGCCCCAGCCGGACTGTTTGAAGCCGCCGGTTGGTGTCTCAGGGCCTCCGGCCATAATGGTATTGACCCAGAATCGTCCGGCACGCACCCGTCGCGTCACAGTCAACGCCTTATCGATATTTTTTGACCAGACAGATGCTGCCAGTCCGTAAACCGTGTCATTGGCAAGTGAAATTGCCTCGTCGAGACTATCAAAGTGAAAAGATGAGAGAACGGGGCCGAAGATTTCCTCACGCGCAATCGCCATGGATGACTTCACGCCCGAAAACAGCGTGGGAGCAATGTAGCGGCCATTCCCGCAGTCCAGTACCTCACCGCCAGTCAGGATCTTTGCCCCTTCCTCCTTGCCTTTTGCAATATAGTTCAGGATCGTCTCGTTCTGGCTGGTCGTGGTGATCGCTCCGACTTGCGTTTCAGGATCGAACGGGTCACCGACGCGAATCTTTTTCATTTTATTTGCAAGAATTGTTTCGAATTCCTCCGCGACCGATCGTTCCACAATGAGACGGCTGGAAGAGACACAGCACTGGCCCGTATTGAAACTGATTCCGAAAGCGGCAGCATCGGCGGCGTCCTCCAGATCTGCATCCGCAAAGACGATGATCGGATTTTTGCCACCAAGTTCCAGTCCAAGTTTCTTGAGATTGCTGTCGCCAGATGCATGAACACAGGAACGTCCAACGGCGGTCGAACCGGTAAATGACAGCATATCGATATCGGGGTGCTCCGTGAGCGCCTGTCCAATCGTGCGTCCCGTACCGGTCACCACGTTATAAACACCAGCTGGAAGACCCGCTTCGGCTAGAATGTCAGCTAGAATCAGTGTAGTGGCGCTTGTAACTTCCGCAGGCTTGACAACCAACGTGCAGCCGGAAGCCAGAATGAACGGCACCCGCTCACACAAAATAAGAAAAGGAAAGTTCCACGGTGTAATCAGCCCGACCACGCCAATTGGTTCACGCAGCACCATCCCGAACAGGTTGTCGCCAAGATTGTTAAAGCTGTCACCATGAAGAAGCCGCGCCGCACCTGCTGCCGTTTCAAAACAGGCAATGCAGTGATCGATTTCTCCCCGTGCCTGTGAAATCGGTTTGCCGTTTTCCAAAACTTCCCATCGGGCAATTTCTTCGCGGCGCTGACGAATGCCTTCTGCTGTCCGCAACAGGACTCCTGCGCGGGTGCCTCCGGGTAGCCCCGCCCAGCGACGATCGTCAAAAGCGAGACGGGCAGCTGCGACAGCATCATTGACATCATCAGGTGTGCAACGGGACGTGAGTGTCACCGGTACACCATGGCTGGGGGAGTCACGTTCATACAGTTCCCGGCTACCACGCCATTCACCATTGATAAAAAAACCGAATTCGCGCGGTGTTTCCGGTAACGTAATCCCGTATGTCATCTCCTGCATGGATGGCCTCTCCGTATTTCTGATCCGGGTATCTCCCGGACGGTTCTGTGATCTGATGGTAAGTAATGACGCTTCCTGAGGTAGGTGAAATGCGCCTGAACTTCATAAACGAAATAAAGATCGGGTCGTTTCATTGAATTATGGATGTAACGATGATCATAATTCAGCGTCACTTCAGGAAGCGCAAGATTAAGCGCAGACGCGACCTCGGAAAGCCTCTGTTTCTTTACGGAATACATTGAAACGCCGATATGCGTGTGGCACACGGCGCGACCGCCCGATACTGACCATTGGTCGACGTCCTGTTTTTTTTTGTTTGTGCTCTTCGTTTTCTGACGGCACGTATTTTTAGAACGACATCATCCAGATGCACCATCTGGTTACGTCACAGATAGAACGTCAGTTCAAAAGGAGTAATTCATATTTTCGTGATTTATGCCGCCAGAAAAAGCGGCGGTTCATAGAGTCGGTGATATGGAGTGATTCGATCATCAGAATTGGTCATTTGATGGTGGAATTCGTGAAAAGAATAAGTCTCGTACACTCTCCTGTGATCATAATCGCCCGAAAATAATAAGAGGATTCAAAAACAACTCTTGTTTTTCGCTTGCTCCTGCTAACTGGAGAAGGTATGTAACCAGATAGTGCATATAAGAGCAGGAATTGCCGGAATGTATCTGAACGAGACACAGGAACAGGTGCGCGACACAGCCCGGTCTTTCGCGGATGAAGTCATCCGCCCGGCCGCCGAGGCGCTGGACCGCGAAGAGCGTTTTCCGTCTGAAATATATGAGGAAATGGCAAAAGTCGGTCTTTTTGGGATCGGCGTTCCGGAAGAGCTGGGTGGTCCCGGATTCGACACTCTGACCTATGCTGTGGTCATGGAGGAGTTGTCGCGCGGCTACGCCAGTGTGGCGGATCAGTGCGGTCTGGTTGAGTTGATCTCCACGCTTCTCGTGCGCCACGGCACACCGGTCCAGCAGAAAATGCTGCCGGAAGTCATCAGTATGCGGCGCAAGGTGGCCTACTGCATCACCGAGGCGGAAGCGGGGACCGACGTTTCAGGAATACGCACCACTGCCGAAAAGGATGGTGAAGGGTGGGTTCTGAATGGCGGAAAATTGTGGATTCACAATGCGCCAGTCGCCGATACCGGTTTCGTCCTTGCCCGGACGGACAAGGAAGCCGGAAACCGGGGTATGTCGATTTTCATCGTAGATCTGCACGCGAACGGTGTCGATCGCGGCCCCAAGGAACATAAGATGGGCCAGCGGGCCAGTCAGGTCGGTGGTCTCAACTTCACTGATGTTCGCTTGGGTCCTGACGCGCTTCTCGGACAGGCTGGCCGCGGGTTCCATACGATGATGAGTGTGCTCGACAAGGGCCGTGTCGGCATCGCCGCACTTGCTGTTGGCATCGCGCAGGCTGGACTTGAAGCCGCTGTCGATTACGCAGGCACCCGCAAGCAGTTTGGTAAACATATTTCCGAATTCCAGGGCGTGCAGTGGCTTCTGGCCGATATGGCGAAAGACATTGAGGCGGCGCGTCTCCTTGTGCATTCCGCAGCGGACAAAATCGACAGGGGACAGGATGCGACACGTTCCTGTTCCATGGCCAAGTGTTTTGCTGGTGACATGGCCGTGGCCCGTACGGCTGATGCCGTTCAGGTGTTTGGAGGGTCCGGCTATATTCGTGGTTTCGAGGTCGAGCGCCTTTATCGTGATGCAAAAATTACGCAGATTTACGAAGGAACAAATCAAATCCAGCGTATGATCATAGCGCGGGAACTTCTTAAAAAAGGTGCCCGCACATGAGACAGGCGGCGCTCGTAACCGGCTCTTCGCGCGGCATAGGCTTCGCCGCCGCGGAAGCGCTCGCAAAGGCCGGTTTCGCGATTGCGATCAACGGTCCGGCGGAAGACGAGGAACTGCGCACTGCCGTCAGGCGGATACAGGCCTATGATGTTCCCGTCGTAGCCGCGCCGTTCGATGTCAGCGATACCCGACGTCATGCTGATACACTTGCCTTTATCGAAGACCGGATCGGCACGCTCACCACGCTTGTCAATAATGCCGGTGTCGGTGTGCTTCAGCGAGGCGATCTTCTGGATGTCACGGAAGTCAGTTGGGACCGTTGCCAGACCATCAACGCCCGTGCGCTGTTCTTCCTGTCTCAGGTCTTTGCACGTCGTCTTCTGGCCGCGAAACGGGAAGTCGGTCTGTTTTATTCCATAGTCAATGTTACGTCGTCCAACGCAACGGCCGTGGCTGTGCAGAGATCCGAATACTGCGCTTCGAAAGCCGCCGCCGCGATGGTGTCAAAAGCCCTCGCGGTCCGGCTCGGCCCCGAGAATATTGCTGTTTATGACGTGCAGCCGGGCCTGATCGCTACGGATATGACCGCACCCGTCATCGAAATGTATCGCCAGCGCTCCGCCGACGGCCTTACTCTTTTTCCGCGTGTGGGCACGCCGGAAGACATGGGCTCCATCATCGCCGCTTTGGCCGGCGGTCAGCTTCCTTACACGACCGGACAGGTCATTTCGGCAGACGCCGGAATGCTTGTGCCCCGTTTCTGAGAACCGCCATGAAAATCGCTCTGCCTGATGAAACCGGACGGAAGGTGGATTACCTTCTGACCGGAACGCCGCTTCCTCCCATGCCTCTACCATCCGATCCTGTGCGGATTGTCTACTCCGCCGCCCATGTCGTGGCTGATCCGTTCGCCGCAACAGATCCTTCGGGACAGGCAGCTATCGACTGGGAAAAAACACTGGAATTCCGTCGTTATCTCGCCGGGCTCGGGTTGGGCATCGCCGAAGCCATGGACACGGCGCAGCGCGGCATGGGACTCAACTGGTCGCGTTCGCTCGAACTGATCCGCCGCACAAAAGCCGAGTTGCCGGATGCGCTGGTCGGAAATGGCTGCGGAACCGATCAGCTCGATCCGCGCGATGTGACATCGGTCGATCAGGTCATCCAAGCTTACCTTGAGCAGGCCGATGCAATCCAGGCGGCAGGCGGACGACTGATCCTGATGGCCAGCCGCGCGCTGGTTCAGGTCGCGAAAACGCCTGAAGACTACAAAAAAGTCTATCGCAGAGTTCTGGAAAGCTGCGACGAGCCGGTCATCCTGCACTGGCTTGGAGATATGTTTGACCCGGCCCTGAAAGGATACTGGGGAACGGAAGATTTCGATGGCGCGCTGGAAACGGTCCTGAGCATTATTGAAGACAACAGATCCCGCATCGACGGCATCAAGATTTCTCTGCTTGATAAGGACAAGGAAATTATCCTGCGTCGTCGTCTGCCTGAAGGTGTGCGGATGTATACTGGAGATGACTTCAATTATCCTGAACTCATTCAGGGTGATGCGCAGGGTTTCAGCCATGCCCTGCTTGGGATTTTCGATCCTTTGGCCGTCGCCGCTGCTCAGGCTGTTCGCAAGCTGGGGGAAGGGGATACCGCCGCGTTCCGTTCCATTCTTGATCCGACTGTGCCGTTGGCGCGCGTCATTTTTCGTTCACCGACACAGTATTACAAAACCGGAGTGGTCTTTCTCGCCTGGCTGAACGGGTTTCAGAACCATTTCATTATGCTCAACGGTGCTCAGGCTCTGCGTCCGCTGCCCTATTTCACCGAAATATTCAGACTGGCGGATGGCTGCGGTCTATTGCGCGAACCCGACCTCGCGGTGCAGCGCATGAACACGCTTCTGGCTCTGTACGGAGCATGAAATGCGCGATTTCAGCAATGATCTGTCCGCCCTTGCTCTGAACACTGCAACACTGGGTCATAATGTTACCGGGGCAGGGGCAGGGTGGTCGCCCGAACAGACGATAGACGCCTGTGCCGAACGCGGCATCAAGGGCATTGTCTTCTGGCGTAGAGAGATCGCGGATCGACCTGCCGCAATCGGCGCATACGCCCGCGCAGCCGGGGTCAGTGTCATCGGTCTGTGCCGTGCGCCATTTCTGACAGGTATCCTTGCTTCTCGTCAGAGCAGGGATGTTACCGACGATTTCCGCCTTGCTATTGACCAGACGGCTGAACTTGGTGGGGATATCCTGACAATCGTGGTCGGTGGTGTGCAGCTCGGCACAAAGGGCGTGAGTGAAAGCCTCGGGCTGGTCACGGATTATGTTGCGCAAGCTGCGTCCTATGCCGCGACAATGAATGTCCGGCTGGCGCTGGAGCCATTACATCCCGTCTATGGTGGCGACCGTTCCTGCCTCACCACTACCCGTGACGCACTGGATATCTGCGACCGGATAAGCGCCGACAATCTGGGTGTCGCAATCGATGTTTATCATGTCTGGTGGGATACGGATCTGTCTCGACAGCTGAAACGCGCGGGCAATCGGATCTTCGGTTTCCATCTGTGTGACTGGCTTGTCGAAACGCGGGATGTTCTTCTCGATCGTGGCATGATGGGTGACGGCGTGGCCGATATTCAGGCACTTCGCGCCTCTGTGGAAAACGCGGGGTATTGTGGTGCCTGCGAGGTTGAAATCTTTTCCGTAAATAACTGGTGGAAGCGCGATCCGGTCGATGTGTTGGATGTTATGATCGACCGCTTCCGGACCGTCTGTTGAATGTCAGAGGGAAACATGAAAGTTCTTGTTCCTGTAAAACGTGTGATTGATTACAACATCAAGGTCCGGGTGAAGCCGGACGGATCGGGTCCGGACTTGACCAGCGTGAAAATGTCCATGAACCCGTTTGACGAAATCGCTGTCGAGGAAGCCGTGCGTTTGAAGGAGAAAGGCGTTGTCTCCGAAATTGTCGTCGTTTCCATAGGGATGCCGCAGGCAAAAGACACTCTCCGCACCGCCCTCGCCATGGGGGCTGATCGCGCCATTCTCATAGAGGCTACAACGGACGTCAATCAGGACATCGAGCCTTTGTCCGTCGCAAAGATACTTGTGCATATTGTCAAAGATGAAAATCCTGATCTGATTATCGCTGGCAAACAAGCCATTGATAATGATGCCAACGCCACAGGCCAGATGCTTGCGGGTCTGCTCGGTTGGGGACAGGCTACTTTCGCATCGGCCATCGAAATCGCGGATGGGGGTGCTCTCGTCACGCGGGAAATTGACGGCGGGCTGCAAACCATCCGTGTAAAGCTGCCAGCCGTTGTGACGGCCGATCTGCGCCTCAACGAACCGCGTTATGTCGCCCTGCCCAACATCATGAAAGCAAAGAAAAAGCCTCTGGAAGAACGTCCGCTCGCGGCTCTGGGCATCGATATTGCCCCGCGACTGAAAGTGGTTCGAACAGTCGAACCGGTCGGACGTTCTGCAGGCGTGCGTGTCGCCTCAGTCGATGAACTGTTGGAAAAACTGAAAAACGAAGCAGGAGTCCTCTGATGTCTGTTCTACTGCTCGCCGAAGTCCATAACGGACAACTGGCCACCGATACCGTCGCAAAAGCCTTGTCCGCCCTGTCGCCGCTGAATGACAGCATCGATATTCTGATCATGACAGGAGAAGACATCGGGGCTGCAAACGAAGCTTCGCAACTTGAAGGTGTTTCACGAGTGCTGGTCGCTCAAGACGAAACATTGGCGCATGGCCTTGCAGAACCTGCAGCGGCGCTCATTCTTTCTCTCGCGTCCGGCTATACGCATATTGCCACACCAGCCACGGCATATTCCCGAAATATCCTTCCCCGTGTTGCGGCGCTGCTCGATGTGATGATGATCGGAGACGTCACGGCCATAGAAAGCGCTGACACATTCGAACGCCCGATTTATGCAGGCAATGCCGTCCAGACCGTTACTTCCACAGATCGCATCAAGGTATTCAGCATCAGAACCGCCGTGTTCAAGGCCGCCGGTCAAGGCGGGACAGCTCCGGTGGAAACAGCCCGGCCCGTGACCGATCCTGGGCTTTCATCTTGGGTGGAAGAAACCACAGTCGCTTCGGAGCGTCCGGATCTTACTTCCGCGCGGGTGGTTGTTTCAGGTGGACGCGGGCTCGGGTCGAAAGAGCATTTCGAAACGATTGTGAAACTCGCTGACAAGATGGGAGCGGCTGTCGGGGCAAGTCGTGCCGCTGTTGATCTCGGATACGCTCCCAATGACTGGCAGGTTGGTCAGACCGGCAAGGTCGTGGCGCCGGACCTCTATTTCGCTGTCGGAATCTCAGGCGCCATTCAGCATCTTGCGGGTATGAAGGATTCCAGAGTTATTGTTGCTATCAACAAGGATGAAGACGCGCCTATTTTCAGAGTTGCGGACTATGCTCTGGTTGGTGATCTTTTTTCAATCGTCCCCGAACTGACAGCAAAACTCTAACCCGGTCCTTCGTCAGAATGGATTGAACAAGGATGCAACTCACGAAATAATTAACGGATATTTTCCAATGCTCTGGGAACACCAGCATGGGTTGCGGAGTTTATCCCGGGAATAAAGCCGTCTGTAAAAATAAGCCGCGCGAAACATGACGCGGCACAAGAACAGGATGACAGGCTATGAACCCTGATGAGAAGCGTAAATTCGGTCGGACAAATCTGGATGTAACCGCCATCGCGTTTGGCACGGCGCCGCTTGGCAACTTCATGCGTGAAGTGGACGAAGACGTCGCAGGAGACATGATCCGGCATGCATGGGATGCCGGTATTCGTTTCTACGACACATCACCTATGTATGGTCACGGTCTTGCGGAACTGCGATTGGGTCAGGCTCTGCGCTGGAAAAAGCGTGATGAATTCGTGGTTTCGTCGAAAGTGGGGCGCGTGCTGCGTGCAGGCAAACGATCGGAGATCGATTTCACGCCCTGGAACAACGCAGCACCCAATACCATGACGTTTGACTACAGTTATGATGGCACCATGCGTTCGTTCGAAGACTCTCTGCAACGCCTCGCTCTGGAACGCATTGATATCCTCTTTATTCATGACATTGACCGATTTACGCAGGGAGAAAACCAACCGGAGGTTTTCAGACAAGCAATGGATGGCTGCTGGCGCGCTCTGGAGCGTCTCCGGAATGAAGGGGTTGTCAGCGCGATCGGCGTCGGCGTGAATGAGTGGGAAGTCTGTTATGACGCCATCCGTCAGCGGGATTTTGACTGCTGCCTGCTCGCCGGACGTTACACGTTGCTGGAGCAGGATGCTCTAGATCAGTTTCTTCCGCTCTGCGAAAAACAGAATGTCGCCGTCGTTGTTGGGGGCGGTTTCAATTCCGGGATACTCGCGACGGGAGCCACGCTGGAAGCCAGATACAACTACGCACCCGCGCCCCGGCACGTCATGGAGCGTGTCGCCCTTATAGAAACTGTCTGCCAGGAACATAATGTGCCGCTTCCTGCGGCCGCGCTTCAGTTTGTCGTGGCGCATCCCGCCATCCCGACATTCTGTGCGGGCACAAGAAATGTCGCCCAACTTGAACAGAATCTCGAATGGTTTCGTTACCCCATTCCGGACGATTTTTGGGCTGATCTGAAAAGTCGTGGTCTACTGCGTGAAGATGCGCCTGTTCCCCATAGCAGTAGCATGCACTCTGTCTCTGCCATGACGGGCTGACGTAGAAACGTCTTCAGTAAAATCATCAAACTCCAATCACTTCACTCAATACGTTTACTACGCTCAGTTTCTCCGGGTAAAATGGTAACTATCTGGTCCGATACATCTACAAGCCAAAAATCTGTGCGAGCGGTAAAACGTATCCAGTTCATGTCTCCAGGAGACAAACATGTCGTTCATCAGGAAATATATTGAGCAGCAGACGATCAACCGCCGAAACCTGCTCCTGATGTCAGCATATGGACTGTGCGGCGCAGCCGTCACGTCCGCCATCAGACCTCATGCGGCCAGAGCAGCCTCATCCGATACGCAAATCGCATGGAGCTATCGTGACAGAACCAATCCTTACTGGAATGCGATCGTTTCAGGAGGCAATGCCTTTGTGCAGAGTCTGGGAAAGCCCGAAAGCGCCCTCATCAATCTGATCAACCAAGGGTCCAGCGAAAAATCACTGGCGGATATTCAATCCCTCTTGTCCCGCTATGGCAGCAATGTCGCGCTGGCAGTCGATCCCAACGACATGCCGAACTGCCGCCCCGTCGTCGAGGCTGTCAGCAAAGCACAAGCCTACGCTTCGACAATCTGGAATAAAACCGACGATCTGCATCCCTGGGATTTCGGTGATCACTATGTCTCACACATGACATGGTCGGATGTCGGTCCATCCGAACAGACTGCTCGCGTTCTGTTCGAGGCCATGGGTGGGAAAGGGGGCGTAGTTCATCTCGGAGGTATCAGCTCGAATAACCCGGCCATCGAACGCCTTGCAGGATTTCGCAATGCTTTAAAAGCCTATCCGAATATTGAACTGCTTGCCGTACAGGCCGCTGACTGGGATACGCAGAAAGCCAATCAGGTCATGTCCGGGTTCCTCACCCGTTACGACGATGCCATCAAAGGTGTGCACTGCGCCAGCGACACCATGGCCTATGGTGTTATCGAAGCCCTCCGCGCCGAAGGGATCGAAAACATGCCGATCGTTTCGTATGACGGCAATCCGCAGGCAGTCGATCTCGTTACAAAAGGCAAGATTTTGGCAACCGTTTTCACCAATCCTTACTGGGCAGGTGGCATTACGGCCTCTCTCGCATATTACGCAGCGACGGGCGTATTCAAACCGTCAGCGGAGCCAAAAGAACATCGCGAATTTTACGGTCCGACGACACTGGTCACCACCAAAGATGCACGCGATTTCAAGGCGAAATACATAGATACCAACCCGAAATACGATTGGAAAAACTTCTGGGCGCTGTCCGGCGGTCAGATCCAGTACAAATAAAAACAGACTGTCGCGACAGAGTAAAATCAAAAATATCCTGTCCGTGACGATGTCGTAACTCTGACCAGAAAAATGAGGCTGGATCAATGAACAGGTTCCTGGCCATGGAAACTCTAAGGAAATGGGTGCCGCTGCTCGTGCTCGCAGGTTTATGTCTGTTTTTCACGGCGATGAATCCCCATTTCCTCACACCGCGTAACTTCGCTCGTATCGCCATTTCTTCATCACCCGTCCTGATGGTCGCAATTGGGGTCACGTTCGTCATCCTCATGGGATCAATCGATCTCTCTATGGAAGGCACCGTCGCGGTCTGTGCCGTGCTGTTTGCACTCACTCTCAACGCTCTCGGCGGTTCGATCGCCGGTTGGGGCTGGGTGGCGATCCCCGTGGCACTGTTTGTCGGAGCGGTGATGGGCGCGGTGAACGGTCTGGTGCATGTCAGACTGCGTATCCCCTCCTTCATGGCCAGCCTGTCACTCGGCTTCGTCGGTATCGGATTGTCCCTGCTCATAACAGGCGGTGACCGGATCCTGATCGATGACCCACTTTTCCGTTCCCTGCTGACCGTGCGTGTTGGTGGCTTCCCCTTGATGATGTACGCGGCTCTGGCCTGCCTGCTGGTGGCCTGGTTCATTCAGGATCACACGACAACAGGACGCAACTTTTACGCCGTAGGCGGCGGAGAGGATCTGGCACGGGCATCCGGTCTGAATGTCGGAAGGCTACGTATCATCGGCTTCGTGCTTGCCGGCATGTTTTATGCCTTGGGCGCCATTTTTGCCGTCGCACGACTGGGCATCGCTGAAACTGAAACCGGCCGCAACTTCATGTTCATGTCCATCACCTCTGTCGTGGTCGGCGGCACCGCACTGCGTGGTGGTGAAGGAGGCGTATGGAACACGCTCATCGGTGTGCTGATCGTGAATGTCATCGGCAACGGAATGGTTGTCATCGGTCTGGCCGATTACTTCCAGGACGGTGTCCTCGGCCTGTTGGTGATCACTGCGGTCTGGCTCTCCACCGACCGGCGTTCGCTCTCATTTGTAAAGTAAGAAGCCATGTTCGAGCTACAGAATATCGAAAAACGCTATACCGGCGTGCATGTGCTCAAAGGCGTGGATTTCCGGATCGATGATGGGGAGATTATCGGCCTTGTCGGTGAAAATGGTGCCGGAAAATCGACACTGATGAAAATCATATATGGTGCGGTCCAGCAGGATGGCGGCACCATTCTGGTGGATGGACAAGCCGTCACCTTCCGGACACCGCGTGACGCGATGAAGATGGGCGTTGGCATGGTTTATCAGGAACAGTCCCTGATCCCGAACCTGACGGTCATGGAAAACATCTTCCTCGGTTTTGAAAGACCCTTTGTTCGCTTTGGCGCGATCCGCTGGAAGAAAATGGCTAAAGCCGCGCGGGTGCAGCTTGCAAAGGTCGGTCTGGATATCGACCCGGCCACCATCACATCGCGGCTGACTTTCGCCCAGCGTCAGCTTGTCGAACTGGCCAAGGTTCTTGCTTTGGAAGAGCGCGTAGAGGGCAAACTTGTCATTCTGCTGGATGAACCGACCTCGGTTCTCTCTCGCGATGAAATAGAACTTCTGTTCAGCGTCGTTCGTGCATTGCGGAGGCGGGCGTCTTTCATTTTCGTCTCTCACCGGCTGGATGAAATACTCGCTCTTTCAGATCGCATTTATGTTCTGAAAGACGGCGCTGTCGTGGATGTCATGATAGCGAAAGATGCCAGCATTGCCACCATTCAGAAAGAGATGGTCGGTCGCGACATCAGCACTGAATACTACCGGGAAGATCGCCAGTTTCCTTATGATGAAGAGAAGGTTCTTCTCGAACTGGATCATGTCGGAATCGTGGGACGTGGTAACGATGTTTCTCTGAAACTCCATGCCGGAGAGGTTCTCGCCCTTGTCGGCGTTGAGGGATCGGGGCGGGAGCCCATTCTTCGCACCATATTCGGTATGCTCAGGCCCGAAAAAGGCACGCTCCGCATTCGTGGCAAGCCGGTCAACCGCTTCAGCCCGTCGCACAGTGTAGCGCACGGCATCGGATACATCCCGCGGGAACGAAAGATCGAAGGCATCGCCAGCGGCATGAACGTGTTCGAGAACATGACGCTCTCGCAGATGAAAAACTACACAAAGGGCGGTGTGCTCAACATTGCAGCCGAACGGAAGCTGGCGCGCGAATGGATCGGGAAACTGTCCATCAAGGTTCCGTCCGAATATGCCGACTGTGGCAATCTTTCTGGCGGAAATCAGCAGAAAGTCGTTCTGGCAAAATGGCGCAGCGGCGGATCGGACATCATCCTGCTCGACCATCCGACACGCGGTCTCGATATCGGCGCGAAAGAAGATGTTTACGCCATGATCCGGGACATGTCGGCAGACGGTGTCGGCATCATTCTCATCGCGGATACACTGGAAGAGGCAATCGGCCTCAGTCACACCATCGCTGTCATTAAAGACGGGGACATCAAACAATGGTTCAACTGTCAGCCGGGCGCAAAACCGTCACTCTACGACCTCATCCAGCACATGGTGTGAGTGGCGATCTGACCCTGACCGAAAAGTTACGGCGTCACCTTCCGTGGATTACACTCGTCAGTGTGCTGCTGCTGGTCGGTCTGCGGGATATCAATTTTCTCAGTCCGCAGAATCTGATTACGCTGTCGTCTGATGTGGTGCCGCTGCTGATCATGGCTACCGGTATGACGTTCGTTATCTATATTGGCGGCATCGACCTGTCCTCGCAGTCCATCGCCAACATGGCGACCGTACTGGCGACCATTTCGCTGCCTGCGCTGGGGGTGGGTTCCGCGCTGCTGGTCATCGCAGCCGGTCTGGTCTCCGGAATGGTTTCAGGCGTGGTCACAACACGCCTGAAAGTTCCATCTTTTATCTCAACGCTGGCTGTCGGCGGCATCGCGCTTTCCGTTGGACAATATGCGTCTGGCCAGCAGGCGCTGCATATGGATACGGAACAGCGGCGGCAGGCTTTCGGTTGGATGACAGGCCAGACTGCTGGCGTTCCACACATTCTTGTCCTCGCTCTCGCGATTGTTGCCATTGCCTGGTTCATGCAGGTCCGCATGCTACCTGGACGCACATTGAAAGCCATTGGCGCAGGGGAGCCGGTCGTTGTCGCTTCCGGCATCCGTGCGGACCGTTACAAGATTCTGGCTTTCGCTCTTTCCGGCATGTTCGCAGCCATTGCCGGTCTCATGTTCTCTGTTCGTCTTTCCGGTGGTTCACCAACTCTGGCGGAAGGCTTTCTGTTGCCGGCAATTGTTGCCGTCCTAGTCGGCGGAACGCCTCTGACAGGCGGTGTCGGCGGCGTCCTTAACACGCTGATTGGCACCATGATTGTCGCTGTCGTGCGGGCGAGCATGCTTTATTTTAATATTCCTGCGACAGGACAGCAGATTTTCTTCGGTCTAGTCCTGATCGTCGCCATCGCGACAACAATAGATCGTTCAAAAATGAAGGTCGTCAAATAAATAACGTGGAGATAGAGCCATGGAAACCATGCAGGCAGCCGTTCTCGTTGCCCCTGGCCGGTTCGAGGTCAGGGAAGTTCCCATCCCCGTCATAGGTCCGGACGATGTGCTCGTCAGGGTTGACCGCTGCGGTATCTGCGGCACCGATGTCCATATATTCCATGGACATTATGTTGCGGACAGACTGCCTTTTATTCCGGGTCATGAATTTACCGGAACCATCGCCCGTACCGGTGAGCACGTTAGCGGTCTGCAAACCGGACAGCGCGTTGTCGCCGACATCAATATCGGCTGTGGCCACTGCTATTTCTGCCGTCGAAACGAAATTCTGAACTGTAAAGACATGCGCCAGATAGGCATCCATTGTGATGGTGGTTTTGCGCAGTATGTTTCCGTGCCCGCCCGCCAGATTATTCCTGCGCCTGAGACAACCGCTCCAGAAATACTAGCTCTGACCGAACCTGTTGCTTGCGTTGTGCGTGCTGCTCGCAAGGCTCAGGTGGGCTTCGGTCAGTCCGTTGTCGTGCTTGGTGCAGGTCCGATCGGAAATCTTCATATCCAGATGATGCGCCTTGTCGGAGCGGCTCCGATTATTGCCGTGGAGTTGTCCCCGGAACGTGCGAAACTCGCGACGGAAGCTGGAGCGGATGTCGTAATCACCGATCCGGAGGACGTAGTGCGGATCGTCAAGGCTCATACAGGCGATAGGGGTGCTGACATCGTCATCGAGAGTATCGGTTCGCCTGCGCTTTATGCCCGTGCTTTCGATCTTATTCGTCCTGGCGGTCACATTGCGGCCTTCGGTATTACAGGGCCGGATGATACCGTCCCGCTCCGGATTCTGGACGTGATCCTGAAGGAAAATTCCATAAAAGGTTCAGTCGCCGGTATGGGCGAAGATATGCACGATGCGCTTACGCTTCTGACGCATAACCGCTTCAGGACTGAACCTTTTACGCAGAGCGTCGTTCCGCTTGATCAGATACAGGAGGCGTTCGATACGTTGAAAGACAGACCAGATATTCTGAAAGTTCAGATCACCCCGTCAGCGTAACAGAATGGAGCCGATCAGACGCGAAAATTACCGTGTATAAAAGGATTATTTCATGACTGGGGATAACGGAAAAACACTGATCTGCGAGTATTTTTACATCCGGTAAATGTCTTGTTACTTAAGCTGGGAAAGGGTACTAGGGACATGATCTGCCGCACGCTCTGCCAGTTTAAGGAGATACCATGACAAAAGTGTCGAATGTCGCCAGTCAGGCCGGAGTGCGGGGGGAAAAGACCGCGTCCACCAGAGTAACGCCAATGCCGCATGCTAGAGACGCGGAGGCGACTCAGAAACGTATTCTCGACGCAGCTAAAAAAGAATTTGCAATGAACGGCCTTGCCGGTGCGCGTGTCGATATCATCGCGGCCAGGGCTGAAGCCAACAAGCGCATGATTTATCATTATTTTGGCAATAAGGAAGCACTGTTCGAGCGCGTACTGGAAGATGCCTATGCCGATATCTGCATGGCGGAACAATCTCTGAAACTGGATCATCTGGATCCGAAAACTGCACTTGAAACTCTCGTCCGGTTCACGTGGCAATATTATCTGGATAACCCGGATTTTCTGACGCTGGTCAACAATGAAAACCTGCAACGCGGCGTGCATTTGCAGAATTCTGAAGTGCTACCAGTCATCAGTCGCAACCGTCTAAATATGGTAGAATCTCTTCTGGCGCGCGGAGAAAAAGCAGGTGTGTTCCGTTCGGGTGTTGACGCGATGCAGCTCAACATCACTATCGCTGCTATTGGCTATTATTATATTACAAACCGGTTCACAGGCTCCATTATCTTCGACTGTGATTTCATGGCGCCGGACAAGCTGAAAAAACGGATAAAGTTCAATCTGCAAACCATTACGAGACTGGTCTGCAAATAAACGCACTGAACGGAAATACCTATTCTGTACATCTGCCCAGAACATGAAACTCCGCGCAAAATCGTAAGAGGGTTCGCGGATCGACGATATTACTTAAGCCGCTCTGAATCGGTTCTGCACAGATAATCCTGCCAGATAGAAGAGTTCTTCTGCACAAAAGGTTTTTTCCGGTTTCAGATAACTTCACATACGCGTGGGTAAATCGATGAATCATGGGATTATGCTTGAGGTCAGATGGTCTTGTGCATATAAATAACCAGATAGTTATATGTGGTTAAGAGGTTCCGGTATGACAAAAACAAAAAGCGCCGCGGACGTTGCAGCGATGATCAAAGATGGCGCTATCGTCGCGGTAAATTCTTCCAGTGGCCTGTGTTGCCCCGATGCCGTTCTGGCAGCCATTGGCGAACGATTTGGCAATGAAGGTGCGCCACGCAACATCACCACAATCCATCCTATTGCCGCAGGTGACATGTTCGGAACCCGAGGTGTGGATCACCTTGCGCAACCTGGTCTCATTTCCCGTATTATCGGCGGTTCCTATCCTTCCGGTCCGTCTTCAGCCGAACCGCCTCTCATCCGCCAGATGCTGGGCCGCAACGAGATTGCTGCCTATAACGTGCCCAGCGGCATCATATTTGACATCCTGCGTGAAGGGGCCGCCATGCGTCCCGGCGTGCTTACAAAGGTTGGACTGGATACCTTCGTTGACCCTGCGCAGGAAGGTTGCGCGATGAATGAGGCGGCCCGCGAAAAACCGCTGGTCAGCAAAGTAGAGTTTCAGGGCGAGGAATGGCTGTATTTCCCCTCCATCCGACCGGATGTCGCCATCATCCGCGCCAGCACCGCTGACGAACGCGGTAATCTGACGTTCGAAAACGAGGGCGCCTATCTTGGTGCTATGGAACTGGCGCTTGCCGCGCATAACAGTGGTGGCATCGTCATAGCTCAAGTGAAAAGCATCGCGCAGGCTGGCACGCTGCGCCCTCACGATGTAAGGGTTCCCGGCATTCTGGTGGATTACATCGTCGAAGCGCCCAACCAGTTGCAGACAACTGCTACTCCCTACGATCCAGCCATCTCCGGCGAGGTTTTCCGGCCGCTCGACAGTTTCACTATGCCGCCTTTCGATGCGGCAAAAGTCATGGCGCGCCGTGTCGCGCAGGAACTGAAACCCGGCTGGGCCGTCAACATCGGGTTCGGAATCTCCGCCAATGTGCCTCGGATACTTCTTGAGGAAGGTCGTCACGGTGACGTCACATGGGTTATCGAACAGGGAGCCGTCGGAGGCATCCCGCTTCTGGACTTCAAGTTCGGTTGTTCGGCTAATGCCGAAGCCTTTGTCGCGTCTCCGCATCAGTTCACCTATTTTCAGGCTGGTGGCTTCGATATTTCACTACTGTCTTTCCTCCAGATCGACAGAAACGGCTCGGTCAACGTCTCCAGACTGTCCGCCAGACCTCATGTCACGGCTGGCGCTGGCGGTTTTGTCGATATCACTTCACGCGCCCGCCGGATCATTTTCTCCGGCTACTTCAATGCTGGCGCGAAGCTGAACATTGTTGACGGCAGACTGGTCGTTGAAAAAGAGGGAAAAGTTGCGAAAATTGTCGATCAGCTCGAACAGGTCTCCTTCTCGGGGCCACGCGCGGTCGAACAGGGGCAGGAAGTGCTGTACGTCACTGAGCGCTGTGTCATGCGCCTCACTCCGGATGGCCTGATGGTCACCGAAATTGCACCCGGTATTGATCTGCAAACTCAGGTTCTCGATCAGGCCCATACAGCGCTGCTCGTTTCTCCCTCACTCCGCGTCATGGATGCTGCTCTTTTCCGTCCCGATGGAAAAGCCCCGTCCGAAAACGCCCGCGTCGCAGCCTGAAAATAGCCCGTTTCGGCCATAAATCAGAAACGGACATGGCATAACAGCGCGGCAGGAACTGGAAGATGATCTTTCCCTGATCCTGCCGACCGTTCGTCATGATGGCCTGTCCGAATAAGCCGGAAAAGCGGGTGAGGAGAACAGATCCATGTCGGGTGAACGCGCGTTTCTCACGCGGCTTTTCAAAGCAGCCGTTGCAGCGGCGGACCCTGAAGTCGTGCTGCGTCCATTTCTTCCGCCACGTCCCGCCGGCAGAACAGTCGTGGTCGGGGCAGGGAAGGGAGTCGCCCAGCTTGCCCGTGCTCTGGAAAATGCGTGGGACGGGCCGTTATCCGGCATCGTAGTGACGCGCTACGGCTATGGCGCGCCCTGCGAACGGATACGCGTGGTCGAAGCCAGTCATCCGGTTCCGGATCAGGCGGGACTGGAAGCGACGACACTCTTGTTTGAACAGGTGCGCGGACTAGAACCGGACGATCTGGTCATCGCCCTGATCTGTGGCGGCAGTTCGGCACTCCTGCCCGCGCCGCCCGAAGGACTGACGCTTCAGGACGAAATGTCGCTCAATGAAGTCCTACTTGCATCAGGTGCGCCCATCTCCGTCATGAACATGATACGCAAGCAGGTTTCGCGCATCAAAGGTGGCAGGCTGGCCGCCGCCGCGTGGCCAGCCCGTGTTGCGTCCCTCATTGTGTCTGATATTCCCGGGGACAATCCCGCGCTGGTCGGCTCTGGTCCCACAGTTCCTGATCCGACGACCTGTCAGGATGCTCTGAACGCAGCGGAGCGCTACAATATCCCGTTGCCTGCAGTCGTCAGGCGGCATCTTGAAGCCCTGACAGTCGAATCTCCCTGTCCCGATGACCCTGTTTTTCAGAAAAACACAGTGCAGATCATCGCTTCTGCTTCCATATCTCTGGAGGCAGCAGCAGCTGTTTCTGAGATGGAAGGTATCCGCGCTGTCATTCTCTCGGATTCCATCGAAGGTGAAGCAAGGGATATCGCGCAGATGCACGCGGCGATCGCTCGCGAAATCGTTATGCGCAATCGGCCTTTTCCAAAACCGGTCGTTCTCCTGTCCGGTGGGGAAACAACCGTCACGCTCCGTGGTAAAGGAAAAGGGGGGCGCAACAGCGAATTTGCTCTGGGTCTGGCTATCGGAATCAGCGGCATCGAAGGCATCCATGCCTTGGCCGCCGACACGGACGGCATAGACGGTAGCGAGGACAATGCAGGAGCTTTTGCGGACTCCTTTACTGCGGCGAGGCTGTATCAGTACGGTCTGGATCCGGAGATTTTCCTGAGACGCAATGATGCGTGGACTGCTTTTTCCAAGCTGAATGATCTGTTCGTAACCGGTCCCACCGGAACAAACGTCAATGATTTCCGTGCAATTTTGATTTCGGAATGATTACGACCGGATTTTATCGGACAATGAGTCCTGAGCCTAGCAATCTCGGCGGATTTTGTACGGGTCATCAGACGAACTCCGAAATGAAACGGAATCATCATTGGTCCAAAATCGCTACTTGATTTTTGGATGGAATAAAGCGGTTTGCCCGTAAACCCCTCATAAAATTGCCAAATAAATTGGCGTCCCGTACGGGATTCGAACCCGTGTTGCCGCCGTGAAAGGGCGGTGTCCTAGGCCTCTAGACGAACGGGACAGAGGCGAGGGCGTAATTAGGCGAGGGAGCGATGGGCGTCAAGCGGCATATGAAAGAAAAAACAAAATTATTGTCTTTCAGGGGTTAACCCTGCGTACTGACGCGTGCTGCGGGGCCAAATGCGGAGCTGGTGATATGCAGGGCAGAGGCGGGAACGCCCTTCTTGATCAGCGCGTCTGCCAGCGTTCTGCCGCGCAGCAGACCAAGTTCAACAGCCTGCGTCTGATCGTCCGGTGACATGGAAACCGTCTCGCCGCTGCAATGCAGGAATAGCGGAGCGCCGCGACGGTTATTGATCAGCTTGGTCAGAGTGCCATCCTGTCCGGGTTTCATCTGATCCGATCCCGGAAGGAAACCGATCAGCGTACCGTCCTTGGGTGAGACATCATAATCCGGCTGAATCGGTTCCAAGGCGAGTGCGTCGCGAGGAGGCGCAAAGCCCGGGATGGAAGGGATAGCAGGCGGTCCGGCAGGAATTTCCGGCAGAGGCTGGGTCACGGAAGTCTGTACAACCGCAGCATCCCCCCGGAAGTCGGGCATGGCGAGTTCTGCTTCAGATGCTGCCGGTGTAGCGTCAGGTTTTGCCTTGGGGGCAGGAGAGGGCGCTGTGGGTGGGGCCGCCGCAGTTGGAGTGGGCGAAGAATCTGCCGCGTCAAGGATGGCGCCCATCCCGCCGGAAGGAACGGGAGTGGATGCGCTTGCCGGAGCCGCCTGTGTCGCTCCTGCTTTGGACGCATCCTGAGCCGCAGGTTTGTTCGCGGCGGCTGCATTGGGTGGCGGAGGAATGACGGGCGTCAGAGTCCCGTTCTGCGCCTCAGTCCGCATGGTGAGATTGCGGGAAGCGATCAGATTATTGGTGATGGACTGACGTAGTTCCGGGGACGGAAGCTCCGGTGGTGTGGTGGGCGTCAGGCCGACACGGGGATATGGATCGAATTGTCCCGGCGCAGGAGGGCGCTGCTGGGCAATGATTCCACCCTCATGCTGGTGGTACCAGTCAACCGTGGTGTCGACCAGATCGCGATGCTGGCAGCCAGCCAGAAGCGCACAGGAAAACGGCAGGACGATCCTGAAGAAGCTTCGGCTCACAGCCGACTGGAACGGAAAAATTGTCATTGGGCTCATCTTAATCGCTTCGGGTTTCTCTGGCGAGAGCCACTGTCGTGAAAGCGATGTTGTGCTGTACCTCTTGGCATTGCCGGCAGGGCGGCGCAGAATAAGAAGAATGAGATCACATTACTCAACCAAGGAGGCCGACCTGATGGGCGCCAATCGCATGCTGGACGATGTCACCAAAGGGCGGATCAGACTCGATGACGAGGATCCGAGCGGCCCTGACATTCCTGCTCCCGAAGGCCCGGAGCCGTCTGAGCCGGATGACAACAAGACGTTGTCCTCGCCGATCAATGAGCTGGAAACCAAGCTGTTCGATCAGCGCAAGGTTCTGATTTTTGGCGGTATCAACGACAAGATCGCCCGCGATGTGACCGGTCGTCTGCTGGCTCTTGCCGGTGCGTCCGACAAGCCGATCGACGTTTATGTCAACTCCCCGGGCGGTCATGTGGAAAGTGGCGACACGATTCACGACATGATCCGCTTTGTCGATTCCGTGGCCCCGGTCAACATGATCGGCACCGGCTGGGTCGCATCGGCTGGTGCGCTGATTTTCGCAGCTGGTCACAAGGATCGTCGATTCTGTCTCCCCAACACGCGCTTCCTGCTGCATCAGCCGATGGGCGGCGTGCGTGGGCCGGCAACCGATATCGACATTGAGGCCCGCGAGATCATCAAGATGCGTGAGCGTCTGAATCACCTGTTCGCCCGTGAGACAGGCCAGCCTTACGAGAAAGTCTGCAAGGACACGGATCGTAATTACTGGATGTCGGCTGAAGAGGCGATTTCTTACGGTCTCGTGACACGGATCATTTCCAAGCCGTCCGATATCCACTAACCGCGCTCTGTCCCGCGCTGTGTGCGTGGAAAGAGATCCATCATCAGATATGGCGCGTCTCCGTGATGGGGATGCGCCATTTTCCAACATGGGTACGTGGAAATGACTGCACTTGCCGATATCTACACCAGACTCCCGGACAGCATTGATGACCTGCCTCCTCCGCCGAACGCAGAGGCCGTAGAGCAGGCCGATTACCGCGCCCGTCACTGGAGTTCTTCCATTCCCGGTCCGCTCAAACCCGGTTCGCCGGAGCACAAGCGGGCCATGGCGGACATGTTTCGGGAGACGTTCAATCCCTATCGTCCTTCTGTCATCAACTGGCCCAAGCTGGAGCCGGATGCCCTGAGGCGTGTGACGTCCCTGCCGATCTGGGACATCGCCGTGCAGACGGAAGGCAAGGCGCGTCTGCGTATGGCAGCCTATGCGCGGATGATCGACGATCCGGACATCAAGGACGCGATTTCCCGGAATGCATGGGAAGAAAACCGGCACAAGGAAGTTCTGAGCAAGCTGGTCGAGGCTTACGGAATCGAGATGGCTCCCGAGCCGCCATACGTCGAGCCGAAGGACGTCGAGTGGGCCTATCTCGTCACGGGTTTCTCTGAATGTGTGGACAGCTTCTTTGCGTTCGGCATGTTCCGCGTCGCCCAGACGTCAGGGTTCTTTCCTGCGGAACTGATCGAGACGTTCGAGCCTGTGATGCAGGAAGAGTGCCGTCACATCCTGCTCTTCGCCAACTGGCTGGCCTGGTATCGTGCAGTCATGCCGGCGTGGAAGCGTCCCTGGTTTGAACTAAAGGTTCTCGCCGTGTGGGGCTTCCTGATTTACGAGCGTCTGGGTCTTGTTCATTCTGTCGACGCCAATGGTGAAGAGCATACGCAGGACAACAACTTCACGGTGACCGGCACCAAGGACATGACCAGTCAGGATATTACGCTGGCGGACTTCATGCAGCTTTGTCTCACCGAGAACGCCAGACGTTTTTCGGGTTATGACCCGCGTCTGCTCCGGCCCAAGCTGGCTCCGAATATCGCCAAGACGATTCTGTTCGTGTTGCGTCTGTTTGGACGCAAGCCGCATGATCTGGAAGCAGGCGCGCCGGTCGCCGCCTGAAGTGATGTTTGAGGGCGGGACGTAGATTTTTTCGTCCCCGCATCATGTGTTTTGAATGGGGATCACAGTTCATAAACTGTGGTCCCCATTCGTTTATGACCCTTGCTTTACGCTCTGCCCCTTAACGCACGCGCTGCCACCGTCGCGACATCATGACGGAGCTTGACAATGGCCTTGCCGTTGGCGTCCAGCGGATGCACCCGGTTGGTCAGAATCAGGACAAACGCAGAGCTGCCAGCATCCATCCAGAGAGATGTGCCGGTATATCCGGTGTGCCCAAAGGAACCGACAGGGAAAATATCGCCCCGAGGGGTGGAGTAATGTGTCGCAATGTCCCAGCCGAGCCCGCGCAAATCCGTGGCGCCGGGTGACTGGGGCGATGTCATGAGCCGTAGCGTCGCGGTGCGGAGTGGGTAATTGCTGGGACGCCCCGCAAGCCGGTCAAGAAGACTGGAAGCGTAGAGCGCCATGTCGTGGGCGTCTGAGAATAGACCCGCATGTCCGGCGACACCACCCATGCGTCGCGCTGTGGGGTCATGCACGACAGCACGAAGCGGAATATGGTTCTCGTCATATTGTGTCGGCGCGATGAGTGGCCGCAATGTTTCTGGCGGTAGAAAGCCTGATTCCTCCATGCCGATCGGCTGTAGGACGTGGCGTGTCGCATAGACATTCAGCGGCAACTGACTGAACTGCTCCACCAGCAATCCGAGAACGATAAAATTGATGTCGCTATAGACAAAATGCTGCCCAGCCGGAGCCTGCGGTGCTGCGGTCATGGCTCTTCGGACGGCTTCGTCCTTGCCGGTCCACGGCGTGGACAGATCCAGATCCGGGGCCAGACCGGAATAGTGGGTCAGCAGATGTCGAATGGTGATCGCCGCTTTTCCGTTCTGTGCGAAATCCGGCAGATAGCGTGAAACCGGATCATCAAGTTGGAACACGCCCTGTTCCCAGAACTGCATGATCGACGGTGCCGTGATGGTCGCTTTTGTAAGCGAGGCCATATCAAACCGTGTGTCCCATGACATGGGCTCGGGAGCAGGAACTAGCGCTCTGTGCCCCATGACGGCGCGGTGAAGGATAAGGTCACTCTGACCGATAACAGCGACTACGCCAGGAATCTCGCCGCGTTGAACGGCACCTGACAGAAGACTATCGACTTCCGAAAAATCGTAAGAGGGGCGGCTGGCAGCGCAGCCCGCTAGACTTGTGGCTCCGGGGAGAAGTGCTCCCGACAAACATTTGAGAAACAGGCGTCTGCTCATAGCTGGATATCTCAGGCCGAAAACTGTTCAGCAATAATGCGCTCTGATAGGGACTGCCCGGGGTCAAACAGGACGGTAACCGAGCGGTTACGATTTTCCTGTACGGACACGGTTTTGACGTCCCTTATCTCCGTAAAGTCGGCGACCGCGGCAACAGGGCGCTTTTCCTGCTCAAGAATCGAAAATGTCACGACAGCGGTTGAGGGAAGCAGAGCGCCCCGCCAGCGCCGTGGGCGGAAGGCGCTGATGGGAGTAAGTGGGAGCAGGTTGCCGGAGAGCGGCACAATCGGACCGTGTGCTGACAGATTATAGGCGGTGGAGCCAGCCGGTGTGGCAACCAGCACACCATCACAGATCAGTTCGGGGAGACGTTCGCGTCCATCTACATCGATTCTGATCTTGGCCGCCTGACGGGTTTCCCTGAACAGAAAGACGTCATTCAAGGCTTCAGCCTCATGCACGGACCCGTCGGTGCAGACAGCTTTCATGTGCAGGGGATGAAGTTGGGCGCTCTGGGTCACGGCAAGCCGATCCAGCAAATCATCTTCATCCAGCGGATTCATCAGAAATCCTACGGAACCACAATTCATTCCATAGACAGGCACGATTCCGTCCATGACCTGTCTGAGTGTTTCCAGCATGAAGCCATCGCCGCCCAGACAGATGATGACCTCTGCTTCTTCCTGAGAGCAGTTGCCGTAACGACGGGAGAGTCGAAGCAGTTCTTCCTGAGCCGTCGCCGTTTCTGCTGCGACAAAAGCAAGGCGTTCAGGGCGCGTGGCAGGCGGCCAGAAGGTCTCTGGAGAGTCTTTTTCCATATATTCCGGTCCGCGTCTTTCTGGCTGCAGGCGTGGTTACTGCCGCAAACTTATACGTGCCGTGCATGGAACGCCACGGGCAACGGCGGACTGAGTGCTCGGGTTGGGCGAAACAGACTTTATGGGACAGGTCGCAGATTTCTGGCGTTTCGATCTCCGGTCTCCGTGAAGGGAGTTTTTTGTTTGTCAGCAACCCGGCAAATTTTGCCGATATTAACTCCAGAGTAATGGCACTTATGCACGATCAGTTCAGACACACATCAGGAACCAAGTGATTCACGTGCAAGGTCCAATAAGACGTTCATCCGGAGTCTCATGCAGTTCAACTCATTGTTCGGAAGCTAAATTTTGAAAGCGACACTTTCCGGCCTGAAGTCGCTCGGACTGCCTCGTCTGATTGCTTTGGGAGCTGTCGGTCTGGGTATTCTGGGCATGCTGACGGTCTTTGCATTTCATGGTGGCGGGCAGGCCACAGCGCTGCTGTACAGGGATCTTGATCTGCATGAAGCCTCGCAGATGGCCGAGGATCTTGAGAAAGCCCATATTGCCCACACCGTTTCACCGTCTGGTGATGCGATTTATGTGGCCCCTGCTCAGGTGGCTGCGGCGCGCCTGCTTCTGGCCCGTGATTCCCTGCCGTCCGGAGGGTCTGTTGGGTATGAGATCTTCGATCATTCCAACACGCTGACCACTACGGAATTTGAACAGCATATTGACGAAACCCGTGCTCTTGAAGGTGAACTGGAGCGGTCAATTCGCCTGATTCATGGCGTAAGGAACGCGCGTGTTCATCTGGTGCTTCCGCATCGTGAAATGTTCTCTGCTGATCAGCAGGCGGCACAGGCCAGCGTGCTGCTGACGATGAGTGGAAGCCGCCCGGATGCTGAAAGTGTGCAGGCTGTGCTCAATCTTGTCGCCGCTGCCACCCCGGGGCTTTTACCCCAGAACATCTCGATCATTGATAACCACGGTAATGTTCTGGCGCGACCGGGAGACCGCAATGGCCCGGCGGGTCTTGCCCAGAATATTGATGAGCAGCGGCAGGCCATGGAGGCGCGGCTTTCCCAGACAGTGGAAGCCATGCTTGTGCCGACGCTGGGTGCTGGCCATGTGCGTGCGGAAGCTTCCGTTCTGATGAATCTCGATCGGGTGCATGAGACGCAGGAGAGTTATGATCCTGATCAGCAGGTTTTGCGCTCTCAGCAGAGCACAACAGACAAGTCTGTAAATACAGAAGGGCAGCAGAATACTTCTGTCGCGAATAACCTGCCGAATGCAAATGCTGGACAACCTCGCGCCGGAAGCCAGGATGACAGGCGAGAAGAAACGAACAATTACGAAATTGGCAAACGTGTTCGTACTGTTGTTCAGGACCAGCCCCGCGTGTCTCGTATCAGTCTGGCGGTCATGGTTGACGGCAAGACCAATAAAGGAGCGGATGGTAAGGCCGAATGGGTTCCTCTGGACCAGGCCGAGCTGTATAGAATCACGACACTTGCAAAGACAGCCATTGGTTTTGATGAAAAGCGAGGGGATACAGTTAATGTTGTCTCAATGCGTTTCGCTTCGGAACCCACTGACATGGCCAGTGCCCATGCTTCATGGATGGGGCTGCCAATCGAAAAAGCCGACGCCATTCAGATGTTGCGCAGTCTGGCTCCAGGTCTTCTTATTTTTCTGGCTCTTATCTTCTTCGTCAAACCTCTCCTGAAAAAAGATGATGCAGGTGAAAACGGTGGAGAGTCGTCCGCTTTGCCGGCGACGTTAAATGATGGTGGAGAGCGTCCTGTGACACCGCTGACAGAAGCGGAGGGAGATGAATTGATGCAGGGTTCTCCCACACAGCTCGCGCTGGAAGGACCTCGCGAAAAAACGTCTGATTTCATGAGTCTTTCTGGAATCGAAGGGCGTCTCAAGGCTTCGGCTATTCGTCATGTGCGTGAAATGGCAACCGAAAATCCTGAGGAAAGCCTTAATGTCATCCGAAGCTGGCTCACGCCACAGCATGAGGGCTGAAATATGTTGGTGAAAACAGCCTTAACCGGAGTTCAGAAGGCCGCGATACTTTTGCTGGCGCTAGGAGAAGAAGGCGGCACACAGCTTGTTTCATCCATGCAGGAGCATGAAATTCGTGAGATTTCTGCTGCTATGGCCACTATGGGAGCTGTTTCTGCAGAAAAGGTTGAGGCTGTTTGCGCTGAATTCTCTGGAGCGTTCTCTTCTGTTGATACGTTGGTAGGTACATACGATACGACAGAAAAAATTTTACGAAAGGCGCTTCCGGGAGATCGGGTCAGCGCCATTATGGAAGAAATTCGTGATCCTGCTGGTAGGACCATGTGGGACAAACTGGGGAATGTCCCGGAAAATATTCTGGCTAACTACCTTCGCAATGAATATCCCCAGACTGTGGCTGTTATTCTAAGCCGTCTTCAGGCGTCACAGACAGCGCGTGTGTTGGCGCTTTTTCCCGAAGATTTTGCTGTCGATATCATGATGCGCATGCTGCACATGGAAAACGTCCAGAGGGATGTTATCGACAGTCTTGAGACAACCTTGCGATCAGAATTCATGGCAAGTCTTGCACGTTCGTCCAAGCAGGATAGTCATGAACTTCTTGCTGAAGTCTTCAATAACTTCGACAGACGCGTTGAAGGGCAGTTGATGAATGCTCTTGAGAAAAGAAATATTGAAGATGCTGAGCAGGTCAAGGCGCTCATGTTTACATTTGAAGATCTCAAGCGTCTGCCTCGCGATGCAATCATGAGAATCATGAGAGATATTGACCGGGAGAAGTTGCCTTTAGCGCTCAAGGGAGCATCAGAAGATATAAGAAAACTGTTCCTGTCATCAATGACCTCACGCGCTGGGAAAATACTGGAAGACGAAATTTCTGCAATGGGTCCTGTGCGTATAAAGGATGTTGATGCGGCCCAATCGGAAATCGTTAATCTTGCCAAGAATCTTGCGAATCAAGGTGAGATAGATCTGAATCCTGGAAGTGACAACAATGAGATGTTGGCATGAATACGTGTATTGTTCTTTCTGGAGAGAATAAATCCGGCATCCTGTTTGCCGAGGATTTTGATGATATTTCTGACGGAATTCAGGAATCGTCAGACCATAATGAAGATACTGTTCCAGAAGAACCTGAGGCTCCACCAGCGCCGACTTATTCACAAGAAGAAATGGATTCTGCTATTGCCGCCTCTGCCTTAAAGGCCACTGAAAAGGTCAGAGATGAGATGGAAAAATCCCATCTCGAAGAAATTGAAAAAATAAAAGAAGAAAACAAAAATAAATGTCAAAATATATTTGATTCTATAAATAAAAATATAGATTCATCTCTGCGTAATTATTCTGAAAATTTATCAAGATCGATATTAACGGCAGTTGTGTCTTCATTCCCTGTGTGGAGCGATTCTCAAGAAAAGTTATGGGCATCAGGAATGTTAGACAAAATATTATCATATTTTTCAGATGATTTTACTGTTTGTGTAAAAACTCATCCAGATTGTTGTGAAGAAGTAAAAAAAACATTATTTGAAAGCAGGAATGTAAAAGATGATCGGATAAAATTTTTAGAAGATACAAAACTTCATAAAACTGATTTTGAAATAGAATACTCTGATGGAAAAATATCTCGGCATATAGAGTTAATCGTTTCAAATATCTTAACTGATTTATCTAATTCTATAAACTTAAATGTCAAAGGAGACGTTCCCAATGGTTAATGCACCATTGCAAGAGGACTTAATGCAGCAAGATGGAATGGTTGCGCCAGCAGAAGGCGAACATGAGCATTCCATAGAAGCGGTTTATGATATCCCTGTTACTGTAAGTGCTGTTTTGGGCCGAGCGACAATGCAGGTAAGTCAGTTGTTGAAACTGGGAAGGGGAGCTGTTGTCGAATTGGATAGAAAAGTCGGTGAGGCGATTGATATTTACGTTAATAATAGACTGATTGCTCGAGGAGAGATTGTCATGGTTGATGAAAGCCGCCTCGGTATAACCATGACAGAAATTATCAAATCAGAAAAAAATAATTAAGGCTATTCTCCGTGCGTATACTGATTATTGGTTCTCTCTCAGATGAATTAGGAAAGGCCACAAAGATTGTATTGGCACGGGGAGCCTGTGTGGATCATGCTGAGACCAATGCCTATGCTATAAAGAAAATATGCTCAAATGGAGACTATAAATTTATTATATGTTCTGTAAGAGAAAATATTACAGAATTGATTAAGGCATTAAAGCAGGAAAGAATAGCTATTCCTGTCATTGCCTGCGGTCCAGAAGATCCTGTCATCGCAGCAGATGCAATTGCCAATGGTGCTGAGGATTATATTCCTCTTCCTCTTCCTCCAGATCCCGATATCATCGCAGCATTCCTGCAGGATGCGAGTAACGAAAAAACAATTTTTCATACTGCCGATCCTGTTATGAAAAAACTGTTGAAGCAGGTCGATAAGATAGCTGCATCAGGAGCGTCTGTTCTTGTGACAGGAGAGTCTGGAACAGGAAAAGAAATTATTGCTCGTTATATTCATCACAAGTCAAAGCGGGCAACTGGCCCATTTATTGCACTGAATTGCGCTGCTCTACCTGAAACATTGGTTGAATCAGAGCTTTTTGGCCATGAGCGAGGAGCATTTAGCGGTGCAACGGCCAGAAGAGTTGGTCGGTTTGAGGCTGCTAATCACGGAACGTTATTGCTTGATGAAATCAGTGAAATGGATGTCCGTCTTCAGGCAAAATTGTTGAGAGCAATTCAGGAACGAGAAATAGACCGATTGGGAGGAAATACTCCTGTCTCGGTTGATGTTCGTATTATTGCAACATCCAACAGAGATCTTCCGGCAGAAATTAAAGCACAAAAATTTAGAGAAGACCTCTATTTCAGATTGAATGTGGTCTCAGTCAAGATTCCCCCATTACGTGATCGTGTAATGGATATTCCTTATCTGGCAAATCATTTTTGTCTTTATTACAGTAAGATAAATGCCCTTCCACCAAAGACTATCTCTGAAAGTGCACTGGAGAAATTAAAGCAATATAAATGGCCTGGAAATGTCAGGGAGCTTGAGAATACAGTTCATCGTGCTGTTGTTGTCTCTTCCGGTGACATTATAGATGTCGATTGTTTCGATCTTCCTGATGCACAGTCAGAGAAACATTCTCAGGAACATTCGCTATCCTCTTGGGTCGGATATCGGATGGATGAAGTTGAGCAGGCTCTTATTATAGAAACTCTTTCGCACACAGATGGAAACCGAACTCAAGCGGCTTCTATATTGGGGATTTCCATTAGGGCTCTGAGAAATAAATTGCGTGAGTATGCTGGTCAGGGTGTTGCAGTTCCTCCTCCATATCAAAGCTTGACAGAGATATAATGTCAGAGTCGACAAAAACCTCTTTAAAAAATCTGTTTGATTATCAGATTATCCTAAGAAATATAAAGTCTTTTAATGTTCAAGACTTGAAGAACGGTGGCTGGCGTCATTTTGTTCCAGGTAGTGATGTGGGGTTGGCGCTAGGCGTTGCGGCTCTTCTTTCTGTGTTAATTATTCCATTGCCCACCATGTTCCTGGATGTGGGATTGGCAATTTCTATTACGGTTTCAGTTCTTATTTTGATGGTAGCGCTGTTTTTACAAAGGCCACTTGATTTTACTTCCTTTCCAACTCTCCTGCTTCTGACAACGCTTCTGCGTCTTGCTCTGGAAGTGGCCACCACTCGTCTCATCCTGGGGCATGGTAATGAAGGCGTATATGCTGCTGGTCATGTTGTAGCTGCGTTTGGCGGCTTTCTTATGGGAGGAGATGTTGTCATTGGCGGTATTCTGTTCTCGATCCTTCTTGTTGTAAACTTCATGGTTATTACAAAAGGTTCAGGCCGTATCGCTGAAGTGGCAGCCCGATTTTCTCTTGATGCAATGCCGGGAAAACAGATGGCGATTGATGCCGAGCTTGCGTCTGGCGCCATTTCCGACAAGGTTGCGAGAAAAAGAAGAAAGGAGCTTGAAGAAGAAAGTGGTTTCTATGGATCAATGGATGGTGCTGCCAAATTTGTAAGAGGTGACGCGATTGCGAGCCTTATCATCACAGCGATTAATATTATTGGCGGCCTTACTATAGGTGTTGTTCGGCATGGAATGCCACTGAGTGAAGCGGCTGGATCATTCACAACATTGACGATTGGTGATGGTCTTGTTGCTCAGATTCCCGCTTTGCTGGTTTCGACTGCCGCTGGTATTGTCGTAACAAAAGGAGGAACCGAAGGAGCGGCTGACGCAACGTTGCTGAAGCAGTTGGCTGGTGGTTCCAAACCTTTGGCGCTTGCTGCTGGTATTTCTGGAATCATGGCTATTATGCCTGGTTTGCCGGCTCTTCCGTTTTTGGGAATTGCTGCGATTTGTGGTGGCGTTGCCTGGTCTCGCCACACTCATCCGATAGAAGAAGCAGATGAAGAAGAGGCTGCAACACATGTTGTGCCTCATAATGCAGAGCCGCCTATTACAGATTCCCTTCGCATTGATATGATCAGACTTGAACTTGGTTTCAGTCTTCTCAGTCTTGCTAGTGGTGAAAATCCACAACTGACAGAACAGATAAAAATATTGCGGCGTACTATAGCCAGTGAGATGGGATTTATTCTTCCACCTGTCCGTATTCAGGATAATTTACAGCTTCCCGGTGATCAGTATGTCATTAAGATCAAGGAAATAGAAGTAGGTTCGGGGGAGGTTCGTCCCAATAGACTTCTGGTGATGAATCCTGCGGGTGGCTTGCCCGCACTTCAGGGCGAAGTGACCAAAGAGCCCGCTTTCGGTCTGCAGGCAATGTGGGTTGATATTGGCCTCAGAGAAGAGGCCACATTTGCAAATTATACTGTTGTCGATCCAGCCAGTGTGATCGTGACGCATCTGAGCGAACTGGTGAGGGAAAATCTTTCAGATCTTCTGACCTATGCAGAAACACAGAAACTTCTTGATGAGTTACCACGCGATCAGCAAAAGCTTGTTTCGGATATGATCCCATCCCAGATTTCTCTGGGAGCAGTTCAGCGTGTTTTGCAGGCACTTTTATCTGAGCGTGTTTCGATCAGAGATTTGCCAACAATTCTGGAAGGGATTCAGGAAGCGTGCGGGCAGGGGCTTCGTGCTGTGCCGCAGATCGTTGCTCACGTGCGTATCAGGCTGGCTCGTCAGATTAGTGCATCTGTAATGGGGCCCAATGGCTATATTCCTATCGTAACCTTGAGCCCGGTATGGGAAGGGGTATTTCTGGATAGCATGGTGGGACCGCCTGACGATCGTCAGTTGGCGATGGCTCCCAGCAAACTGAACGAATTCATTGGAAAATTACGCGCTGTATTCGACCACCTTGCTAGTGTAAATGAAACTCCGGTTGTCGTCGTGAATGGCGGGATCCGTGATGCTGTGCATGCTATAATGGAGCGCCTAAAACCATCGGTTCCTGTTATGGCGCAGGCTGAAATCGCACCACGGGCAAGAATCAGAACTGTTTCAACAATACAATAATTTTTATTTGGTGCTTTATGGAAAATGAGACTTTTGTCGGGATAAATATGAAAGATGCTGTCCGTAAAGCACGGGCGAACTTGGGTGAAACAGCTTTGATTGTTTCCGAGCGTATTGTGGATAATGGAGTGGAGGTCGTTGCAAGGAAGGATTCTATGGAAAATGGTTCCATAGAGGATAGTGTCCAGAAAGTTTCTGAGGTTTCAAACGATTCTGAAACATCCATTTATTCGCAAGATATTCAAAAAATATCCAGAATTTCAGATATTTTAAGATGGCATAGAGTGCCCGATGCTCTGATTGATGTTTTTTCGTCAGCCAACTTCGAGGCAATGATTGCCAGAAATATCCAGTTTGGTTCTTTTTCGTTTTCTCAGGCCAAGAGACCCTTGGCGCTGGTTGGAACGGCTGGGGCGGGCAAAAGTCTTTCAGTCGCTAAACTGTCTTCGCGCCTTGTTCTGGCTGGAAATCCTCCACTCGTTATCACGACGGACAGAGAAAGAGCTGGCGGGATTGATCAGTTGGCTACTCATACACGTCGATTGGGGCTCCCTCTTATCGTTGCCAATGACAAAAAGACGCTTCAGCAGGCTATGGCCCAGAGAAGAAACAATCAGCCTGTGTTGATTGATACTCCTCCTGTCGACCCTTATGACGGAAACGCTCTGGCTATATTGATGGAACTTGAACTGGTCACGCGATCGGAGTTGTGTGTGGTTGTCCCCGCCGGGTATGATTCCGAGGAAACGGCAGATGTGGCTGAGCTGTTCTGGAATGCGGGTGCCCGGATGATGATTGCGTCAAGGCTGGATCAGGTGCGCCGACTGGGCAACATCATTACAGCCGCAGTCTGTGGTCTGGTAATGACCGAATATGGTGTTTCCGATAATTGCCATGCCGGTCTTGAGAAAATGACAGCAAGAAAGCTTGCTGCATTGCTGGTCGAGAAAGCAGAAGATTACGAGAAAAACAGATAAATCCAAGTTAGTTTCTGTTTTTTTGATATAAAAAAACCTCACAGACAGATCTGTCTGTGAGGTGCCCACTGGTTTAGCCAATTTAATTTATCGGTCCGTTAGGTTCGATCCAGCCGATATTTCCATCGTCACGTCGATAAATGATGTTGATTTGTCGACTGACGCTGTTACGGAAAACCAGAAGGTTACGGTCAGCCAGATCCAGTCGCATGACTGCTTCACTGACGCTCAAAAAAGCGATCTCTGTCGGTTGTTCGGCAATAATTGTCGCGTAGGGCCCTTCTGAAGCGCTCTCCAGAGTGTTCTTGGGAGGCTCTTGCACATCAGTTTGTTGAAGAATGTAGCTTCGACCGATTTCTGGTCGTTGAATGCGGGCGGATGCTCGGGAGTGCGTCTGGACTCTTCTTCGGTAACGTCTCAGGCGGCGCGCAATATGTTCTGCAGCGTCATCGAATGCTCCATGTGCATCAGAAGCTTCGCCTTCGCCTCTTAATGTTAGTCCACGACCTGCATGGACATTGATGTCACATGTAAAAAATGAGCGTGCTTTACTGAAGGTGACGTTGGCTTCGAGTGCCTGCTCAAAATATCGATCGGCGATATTGCCGAGGTGCATGGTAACC
Source organism: Acetobacter sp. UBA5411 (assembly GCF_002409645.1). GTDB lineage: Bacteria > Pseudomonadota > Alphaproteobacteria > Acetobacterales > Acetobacteraceae > Acetobacter. The sequence continues at coordinate 140,532 of NZ_DHNR01000005.1, read as the reverse complement.
CGATGTTTTAGTGCGTCAGAAAGGTCAATCTGTTTACCTGAAACGTGGATATGCATTCTGCCAGGCTCCTTTTTATTGAGGAAACCGGTCGCCCCAGCGTTAATGGTGCCGTACTGCGCCATCAGGCGGAGGCGGCTTTCTCCCGTTTGCGCTGCACTGAATTTCCGATATGCAACGCGTCCCGGTATTTGGCCACGGTTCGGCGGGCAATGTCTATGCCTTCCTTGCGAAGATTTTGCACAATCTCCTCATCTGACAGGATGTTCCGGCTCGTTTCCTGTGAAACCATTTTTTGAATTTTGTATCTTACAGCCTCAGAGCTGTGTTCTTTTGAAATATGAAGGCTACTTATCTTCCGTGTGAAAAAATATTTGAGTTCGAAGAGACCTTGGGGAGTCGCAATGTATTTTCCCGTTGTGATGCGGCTGATTGTGCTTTCATGTAATCCGGTCTCTGCTGCGATTGTTTTCATCGTGAGAGGCAGAATAAAAGATGGACCGGAAGCGAGAAAATTGGTCTGATGTTTAATTATTTCTGATGAAACACGAAGAAGAGTTTTTGTTCTCTGTTCAATAGATCGCAGTAACCATGACGCGTGATGAGCCTGATTTTGAATGAACTGTCTGTCTGAGGAATGACTGGGCCTCCTTGTTTTCTCAAGGAGTGCTTTATCGAGATACAGACGTGGAAGCATGTTTTCGTTGATCCGCACAGACCATTGTCCGTCCGGGGCTTGTTGCACGAAGACATCCGCAATCCGGCTGCTGGTGTCGGCTTCAAGCGCCTCAAAACCGGGTTTGGGGTCCAGATGATGCAGTTCCGAAATCATCTCGGCGAAATCAGCTTCATCGACACAACATAACCGCCGAAGAGCCAGATACTCTTTGCGTGCGAGCAGATCGAGATTATCGAGTAGAACGACCATGACGGGATCGAGGCGGTTTCTCGCTCTCAGTTGTGCCGAGAGACATTCTTTCAACGAACATGCAAAGAGACCTGCTGGCTCAAACAGCATCATGCTTTGCCGCACGTTTTCAACGTCGGTAACTGATGATCCGGTCTCGTTAGCGATTATATCAGGCGAGCAATCCAGTCGTCCGGCCGGGTCAAGATGTTCAATGAGACTTCGGCCGATAAGGCGCTGCTCCGGAGTGAAATGCGATGTGAGACGCAGCTGCTCATCAAGCCTTCCTGCAAGGGAAGGGACTTGTGCGGCAACATCATGATCCTCACCGTTATATCTCTGGCGCCAGTCCTGAGGCGCTCCATCTTCCGCGTAGGTGTCATCAAATCCGCCAGCGGCAGCTTCCTGCGCGAAACTGATATCAAGAGACGCTTCTTCCTGAGCCGATGCTGCTTCATTGGCAAGTAGCGGTGCCTGATCTGCCCCTGCAGCAGGCGTTTCTGTTTCTTCCCGAACGAGGAAAGGATTGCGTTCGAGCTCTTCTTCGACAAGCGTTTCTATCTCTGCGCTGGTCATTTGAAGAAGCCGGATCGCCAGACGCAACTGCGGCGTCATGGCAAGATTGTGTGTCTGTCGGAGATGAAGCCCGGGTAGTGTCACCATACGGTGAGACTAGAGGGAAAAACTTTCTCCAAGGTACACGCGGCGGACGTCTTCGTGCGCCACGATCTCTTCCGGAACGCCCTGCATCAGCACCTGACCGCCATGCATGATGTAGGCGCGGTCGATGACTTCCAGCGTCTCGCGCACGTTATGGTCTGTAATCAACACGCCGATGCCACGATCCTTCAGATGCGACACCAAATCACGGATTTCCCCGACAGCGATCGGATCAATACCGGCCAGCGGCTCATCCAGAAGGATATAGTGCGGTTGGCTGGCTAGCGCGCGGGCAATCTCAAGACGACGACGCTCACCACCAGACAGAGCCAGAGAAGGAGAGCGGCGCAGATGGGAAATGCCGAACTCGCCGAGAAGACCGTCCAGCATCGCGTCACGTTTGTCGGGATCGGGTTCGACCACTTCAAGCGCCGCCATGATGTTCTGCTCGACGTTCAGACCACGGAAAATGCTGGCTTCCTGCGGTAGGTAGCCGATTCCCAAACGGGCGCGCCGATACATGGGCAGGCGCGTAATATCCGCGCCGTCGAGCGTGATGTTGCCCGTGTCAGGCTGGACCAGCCCAACGATCATGTAGAAGCTGGTCGTCTTGCCCGCGCCGTTGGGACCGAGGAGACCAACAGCCTCGCCGCGATGAACCTCGATCGAGACGTTGCGCACCACTTCGCGTTTTTTATAGGACTTGCCGATTCCGTCGGCAAACAGGCCATGCTTGCGGTCACGCAGAATCGGTCCGCCTGGACTTGCGTCAACAGAAGCTGGCACGAAATCCTGCATGAAATCTTCAGAGTTCATCTCAGTGTCCACCCTTGCTGTTGCCGTCACTGTTTGGAACGACGAGCCCACTGACACGGGCTCCCGGCTGTTCAGTCATGGTTGCGACACCAGTGTGCATGTTGATGACGGCGGCAGAGCCCTGAAGCTGGTTCTGGCCACGGGTAATATGGACGTTGCCAACGATCCGGGCGATTCCAGTATCCGGCACATAAACACCGCGGTCACCTGTGATGGTTTCGGTCTGCGTGCGGACCCACACATGGCCGAAGGCATTGACCTTCTCCAGCTTGCCGGAGCCGTTGGCGAGTGGATCACCGCTTGCCTTCTTCGAATCAGCCGGTTGGGCCGGCGCGTCTGAAGGCGGCGCGCTGTAGCCAACCAGCACGTCAGCCTTGATCTGCTTGCCTTCATTGGTGGTGACCGTCGCATTCCCACGCCCGATGGAGATGCGGGTCTGCGAGTAATATTCCATCGTGTCGCGGGCTGTCAGGAGATCCTGCGGCGTCGTCAGCTTCAGCGCATGGCCGGTCATGACCAGTGTGGCCTGATCGATGTCGTAGATCGCCTTGTCACCCCACGCCTGATCTGTCTGGGTGAAGATATGCACGTTGCCGATCGCTTCCAGACGATAGATCTCGTTCGATCCTGAAGAGTCTGGTCCACCGGAAGGTGCGTCTGCCTGTTTGGCAGGTGCAGGATTTTCTTCGGCTCCGCCGGGATTGACCGCTGTCGGGTGGTCGGCTTCGGGTGGCGTTGCAGGCGTTGCAGGCGT
>NZ_DHNR01000005.1:74549-137250 GCF_002409645.1 Acetobacter sp. UBA5411 | reverse complement strand
TGCAGGCGTTGCAGGCGTTGCAGCAGGCGCTGCGCCCGGTGCCTGCGCATCCGGTGAGGCTGCTTTCTTGCGATAATACGCGATCAGCTTGTCAGCCGTGACAGTGACGTCGCCCCTGACTGCCTGCGCCTGATTATACGCCGTTACCTTCTGTGCGTTCTGATCCCAGTCAAAACCACCCACAGCCGTCACGGTAATCTGTCCGCCATGAGACAGGTCGATGGCCTGAGCAAAGGCTGGAGCTGTTCCTAGAACGGTGAGGCTCGTGCCGGAGACGGCGAGGGCGCCAGTCAGGGCAAGGCTCCGCCACAAGTGCTTGGTGAACAACAGGGAAGAGGTGCGAAGCGATACCATTCAGCTGGCCTTGTCGTGCGGTCCGTTACGATCGTCATTCAGGATGAATCGCCCGGGACCGCGGAACTGGGCAATACCTTCATGTTGCGACAGCCAATACCCTTTAGCGTCAAGGACTCCAAACGGACCCTCTGCATGAACCCAGGAATCAGAGGCGATCACGCCGTCATGCATGGACACATCGGCAACCGGCCCGCGCATCATCAGGCCATCGTCCCTGTAGAGCGTGACTTCGTCCTTCAGGTCGAGCAACTGCTCATGCTGCATGTAAACGCCCTGTTCCGATTGAAGGTACAGCCATTCTCCGCCCTGCGACAGCGTATCGGCAGCCGGATTGATCAGATCGATCCGGTCTTCGTTGATCTGGTGCGCCGTTTTCGCCGTAATCATGTAGGGGCGTCCGTGCGCGTCCACACTGCGATAGACAGCGCCTTCCAGATTGCCGCTTTCGATCTTGAGGCGCGTAACTTCCGTCAGCGCCGCCCGGTTGGCGTTCATCAGGCGGTCGATTTCAGGCCAGATGGCAATGGAGCCCAGCAGGAGCAGCGCCAGTGACGGTAGCAGCCATTTCGCCCATTTGAGCGTGGCCTGACGGCGGGCAAGCTCCTTCTGTCCGGGAGCCTTGCGGGCAGTGACGATCGCAGCTTCGATGACTTCACGCTGACGTTTCACGGACGTCGCCGAGCGTTTGAAATCCTGTCTCTCTACCCGACCACCGGTTCCGGTCTCGTTGTTCTGTGTCGGGTCATGCTGCGTCTGATCGTCTGACATCAGGCGACTCCGGCGCGCAGAAGGTCGTGGATATGCAGCACGCCAGTCGGACGCTGCTCATCATCAAGCACGAAAAGAGACGTGATCGGCTTGGGGCGGTCATTCATGATGCGCAGCGCCTCAACGCCAAGCATGTCGGCCGAGACAGTCAGGGGAGAAGGATTCATCACCGCCGATGCCGGGGTGGTGGCAAGATCACGGTCCAGAGCGCCACGCAGATCACCGTCTGTGATAATGCCGACGAGCTTGTCGTGTGCATCCACAATGCCGACACAGCCCAACGCCTTCCGGGTCATCTCGACAATAACGTCCCGCAGGACCGTATCGGGCGATACAAGCGGCAGTGCCTCGCCCGTCCGCATCAGGTCCTTCACGCTTCGAAGACGCGCGCCGAGACTGCCGCCCGGATGAAAAACGCCGAAGTCACCGGCGGTAAAGCCGCGTCTTTCCATCAGTGCGACGGCCAGAGCGTCGCCAAGGGCGAGCTGAAGCAGGCTGCTCGTCGTCGGGGCCAGACCCATCGGGCAGGCCTCCGGCACGGAAGGAAGCAGCAGAACGAGGTCGGCGGCGCGTGCGAGCGTCGAAGTTGGGCGCGCCGTCATGGCGATCAGCGGCAGGCCGAAGCGACGGCTGTGTTCGACGATATCCGCCAGTTCAGCAGTCTCGCCGGAGTTTGAGAGAGCCAGCACAGCATCGCCACGCGCCACCATGCCGAGATCACCATGTGATGCTTCAACGGGATGCACGAAGATGGCTGGGGTGCCGGTCGAGCTGAGCGTGGCCTGTATCTTGCGTCCGATATGGCCGGACTTGCCGATGCCGGTCACGACCACACGGCCTTCGAGTTCCGCGATCTGATCGACGGCCTGACAAAACGCCGCGCCCAGTCCATCTTCAGCATCCATTGCACGCCCAAGCGCAGACAGACCGTCCGCTTCAGTGGCCAGCGTGCGACGGGCCGCACCCAGAGGGTCACGGTCTGATGGAGGAGCGATCACGCTGTCGAGGACGGCGGATGATCCGGAAGAGACGGTATGGCTCATGCCGTTTCTATCGTCCGTGAAGGCGCGACGGTCAATCATAACCACCTGATCCACACCTAAAATTCGGGCAATAAAGTCAGGCGCGATGGGAGAAAATGTCTGGCTCGTCATACCCGAGCAGATCAAGACGGGCGCGGGCAGGCAGAAAGTCGAAGCAGGCCTGAGCGAGATCACGGCGATTTTCCCTGACCAGCAGGGCTTCCAGCTTTTCCCAGAGAGCATGAAGATGCAGCACGTCGGACGCGGCGTATGCCAGTTGCTCCGGTGTCAGATGCGGCGCACCCCAGTCCGAACTCTGCTGATGCTTGCTCATCTCGACGCCAAGCATTTCCCGACAAAGCGCGGCCAGTCCATGCCGATCCGTGAAGGTACGGACGAGGCGGGCGGCGATCTTGGTGCAGATGACCGGTGCGACGGTGATTCCGAGCGTATGCTGGAGGATCGCCACGTCAAATCGTGCGAAATGCATCAGCTTGGTGACGGCAGGGTCGGAGAGAAGGCGCTTCAGATTGGGGCAATCTGCTGGTGGGCCACCGGGTTCGGTCGGCACGATCTGCACCAGATGGGCAGAGCCATCGCCAGCGGAAAGCTGCACCAGACACAGACGGTCACGATAGGGGCGCAGACCCATGGTCTCCGTATCGATGGCGACGCAATTCCCAAGATCGAGATCATCGGGAAGGTCGTCCCGATGCAGCGTTATTGGGCCATCGTTACTGATCCTGTCGCGCATGGGGTGCCTTATCCTTCAGGGGTAATGATTGCCAGTCGTGAGCAATAGTAATCCGAAGCCGCCTTCGCAAGCAGGGCGGCGCGATGCGCGACATGAAAATATGGCGGAATATTGCACATGGATTCTGACCGAATCGACGCGGGAAAGTCGCATTGCCCAGACCGGAATCTATGCGCCATGTCGGATATGTTTCGCTAATTCGCCTGATCGGCCTAGACTCAGGATATGAACGCAAAATCCGACATGTCTCTTTTTGACCAGCGCCGGTCAGTGCTCCTGTCCAGATTGCCGGATCGTCTGGAAAAGGGCGCTCACTGGCTGCTCGAGCCTTCACGGTGGTGGATCAGGGTGCCTTCAGGTCTCCTGTTCTGCGCCGGAGGCGTCCTGTCATTTCTTCCTGTGCTGGGACTGTGGATGTTGCCGCTCGGGTTGCTGTTGCTCGCCGAGGATGTCTCATTCTGCCGGACTCTCTCGGCAAAAATGATGGGTTGGTTTGCGAGAAAGAAACCTGAACTGTTCGGGGAACAGGGGAACTGATCAGCCTTCGTGTAGACAGGCACGTTTTGCCGATAACATCCGGCCTGAGCGTATGGCTCAATTTGGCGTTGTATGTATTTTAGGGGGTATTTTATAAGCTGAAGTAAGGTGATCACGCTTTGCGTGATTATTACTCGCTGCTTAACTGCAAATTATTGGGAAACAATAATTTGTGGTGCCCAGAAGAAGACTCGAACTTCCACGACCTTGCGGCCACAGGTACCTGAAACCTGCGCGTCTACCAATTCCGCCATCTGGGCTGAGATGACAACCCGGTGCAACCGGGTGGTGGAGCTGGCGTTTAAAGGCCTCTCGCCAAAGGGTCAAGGGGCATTGTGAAGATTTTTGTGCGGAATATGAAATCGTGGAGATCGGGCGTTATCGTCACTCCCGTTTTGCTGCGTTTTTTCTGGGTTTTCAGCTCTATCTTTTGCCGCTTTGTGGAACCGGTGATGTGGCGCAAGGTGTGCCGGAAGGAACTTGTAGTATTTTCCTCGCAGAAACTGGACATGAAGGAATGACGCCATGATCGGTCGCAAGACGGCAACTGTGTTCGGAGGAGCGGGTTTTCTTGGAAAATATCTGGTTCGGAAGCTGGCAGCTGACGGGTATGCAATCCGCGTTGCGTGCCGTCGCACGGATCTGGCGAACGATCTGAGGCAGTTGGGCGATGTGGGGCAGGTTGTTCCGTTTTATGCGCCTGTCCAGAATGAAGATGCTGTGGCGGAGGTCGTGTCTGAGGCCTCGGTCGTGGTGAATCTTGCGGCCATCCTCGGCGCGCCTTCTAGTGCAGCCCTGAATGCCGTGAATGTGGAAGGAGCTGCCCGTGTGGCGCGACTGGCCGCTGCCGCCGGGGTGCAGACGTTTGTGCATATGTCGGCTATCGGCGCATCATCCACTTCACCCTCAGCCTACGGACGTAGCCGGGCGGCAGGTGAGGAAGAGGTCACGCGGCATTTTCCTCCAGCCACTATTGTAAGAGCGTCCGTGCTGTTTGGGCCGGAAGATCACTTTCTCAACATGCTTGGGGGCGTGGCGCGCTACACGCCCTTTGTCATGCCCGTGTATGGCGCTTCCACGAAACTGCAGCCGGTTTACGTGGCGGATGTCGCTGAAGCGATCAGGGTCATTATCAGCGCCTTCGACGAGAATCCGTCTACCCGTTCGCATCTTTGCGAGTTGGGTGGTCCGGAAATCCTGACCATGCGCGCCATCGCCGAGCGTGTGCTGGCAATGACGGGGCGGAACAAGCCGATTTTTGAGGTGCCTTCCGGTCTGGCCTCCTTGCAGGCGGCGGTGTTGGAGCATCTGCCGGGGCGTATGCTGACCCGTGATCAGTTGAAGATGCTGACGGTCGATAATGTGGTGGATGAGAATCTGCCGGGGTTCCGCGATCTGGGAATAGCTCCCGTCGCTATGGACATGATCGTGCCCGCCTATATGAAACGCTACGCTCCCGGTGGTGACAAAGTTAACGTTTGAAATCAGCTTTCTGGGTATTTTTAGATCAGCATTACTGTCACATTTTTTGGTTGTGTTGAGTGTGGCGGGCTGAGGAAGAGAAATCGTTTCGCTTAATAGGACAGCTTTGCTGTCTTTTGTCGCGTGCGCGCCTGCGCTATCGCAATTCAGGACCTGCCGGAAATGCCGGATGACCAGTCGTGTCTCGACGGAAAAGGTTCCCAGTTAGCCAGTATGCCCCGCCCAGAGTGACCGGCCGGGTTAAGGAAGCCAGCGCATGACCGCAAAGATGCTCTCGTTCGTCTCTGTCCCGCAGGCCCAGCCGCCCAAACGTCTCGCGGACGAGAGGCGTAAGGATTTCGACGAGATCTATAAGGAATTCTCGCCGGAACAGGCTGCCACGCAGTCCAGTCGATGCTCCCAGTGCGGTGTGCCGTTCTGCTCCATTCATTGTCCGCTGGGAAACAACATTCCTGACTGGTTGATGCTGGCGGCGGACGGGCGTCTGGAAGAGGCATACAGCGTCTCTCAGGCGACCAACAGCTTTCCCGAGATTTGCGGACGTATCTGCCCGCAGGACCGGCTCTGTGAAGGCAACTGCGTTATCGAGAAGGATTTCGACAGCGTCACCATCGGTGCCGTCGAGCGCTACATCACCGATACAGCGTTCGAGAACGGCTGGGTGAAGCCTGTCATGCCGGTCGTTGAGCTGGAAAGCTCCGTCGGCATTATCGGCGCTGGCCCTGCGGGACTGGCCGCAGCGGAACGTCTGCGGGCGAGCGGTCATCAGGTGCATGTGTATGATCGCCACGACCGTGTTGGTGGCCTGCTGATCTACGGCATCCCCGGCTTCAAGCTGGAAAAGGACATTGTGCTGCGTCGCCAGAAGGTTCTGGAGGAGCAGGGCGTCATCTTCCATCTCGGTCAGGGTATTGGCGCGGGCGAAGGTGAGATCGCGTTCGAGGAACTGCGCAAAAAGCACAATGCCGTGCTGGTTGCGACCGGCGTCTACAAATCGCGTGAGATTGGCGGACCGGGTTCAGGGCTTGGCGGAATTGTGCGGGCGCTGGACTATCTGACAGCCTCCAACCGTCGCTCGTTGGGTGATGCGCTGCCGGAAGGCGAACTGGATGCCGCAGGCAAGGATGTCGTGGTCATCGGTGGTGGCGACACGGCCATGGACTGCGTGCGCACGGCCATTCGTCAGGGCGCGAAGTCCGTGAAGTGTCTCTACCGCCGTGACAAGGCGAACATGCCGGGCTCCGTGCGCGAAGTGAAGAACGCCGAGGAAGAGGGCGTCGAATTTGTCTGGCTGGCGGCTCCCGAAAGCTTTCTTGGCGACACGACCGTCACCGGTGTGCGGGCGCAGAAGATGCGCCTCGGTTTGCCGGACGGTTCCGGGCGTCAGTCGATTGAGGCGGAGCCCGACGGCCTGTTTACGGTCCACGCCGACATGGTCATCAAGGCGCTTGGCTTCGACCCCGAGCCACTTCCTGAACTGTGGAAGGCGGATGATCTCAAGACCTCACGCTGGGGTACATTGCAGGTTGATCGTGTCAGCTTCGAAACTTCGGTGCCGGGCGTATTCGCCGCTGGCGACATCGTGCGCGGCGCGAGCCTCGTCGTGTGGGCCATCCGTGATGGGCGTGATGCGGCGGCGCAGATCGATCAGTGGATTGCCGCCCGTTCTTCTTCTCTGGCTGCGGAGTAATGACAATGGACTCATTTGAAGGTTTCTCCTCCGCCAGCGAAAGCGGCGAGGCTTTTGTCGCCAACTGGGAGCGCAACAGCGAGGCGCTACAGAACGGCCTGTATGACCCGGCGGACGAGCGCGATTCCTGCGGTGTGGGCCTTGTCGCCGCACTGGATGGCCGCAAGCGTCGTGACGTTGTCGAGGCTGGCATCGAGGCGCTGAAGGCGATCTGGCATCGCGGCGCTGTCGATGCTGATGGCAAGACGGGCGATGGTGCGGGTATCCATGTCGAGATCCCGCAGGACTTCTTCGCCGACGCCATCGGTGTGCCGCAGGCAGAGCGCGATGCTGGCGTGCCTCTGGCCGTGGGGCAGGTGTTTCTTCCTAAGACCGACCTCGCCGCGCAGGAACGCTGCCGTCAGATCATCGAGACGGAAATCCTTAAATTTGGCTACAGCATCTATGGCTGGCGTCAGGTGCCGATCGATACCTCGTGCATTGGTGAAAAAGCCAATGCGACACGGCCTGAAATCGAACAGATCATCATCCGAGGCAAAACGGACCGCTCTGAAGCGGATTTCGAGCGTGACCTGTATGTAATCCGTCGTCGGATCGAAAAGTCCGCCATTGCAGATCAGGTTGATCTTTATATCTGCTCGCTGTCCTGCCGCTCACTGATCTACAAGGGCATGTTCCTTGCTGAAAACCTGACGGATTTTTACCCAGATCTGCTGGACGAGCGTTTTGTCAGCCGGTTCGCGATCTATCATCAGCGTTATTCGACCAATACGTTCCCGACATGGAAGCTGGCGCAGCCTTTCCGTCGCGTCGCCCATAACGGCGAGATCAACACAATCTCCGGCAACGCGAACTGGATGCGCAGCCACGAAACACGACTGGCCGATCCCGAGCTTGATCCGTTCATGAACGACATCAAGCCGGTGGTGCAGGTCGGTGGTTCCGATACGGCGACACTCGACAACGTCTTTGAACTGCTAACCCACGCTGGACGTGATGCGCCTGCGGTCAAGGCGCTGATGATCCCGGCCAGTGTTGGCGCGCATTCCCGCATGAAGGCGTCGCATCGCGACATGTTTGCCTACTGCAATGCCGTCATGGAGCCGTGGGACGGACCTGCCGCCCTGTGCGCGACAGACGGGCGCTGGATCATCGCCGGTCTGGACCGCTCCGGCCTGCGTCCGCTGCGTTACACCCAGACAAAAAGTGATCTTCTGATCATCGGTTCCGAAGCCGGTATGGTGAAGGTGCCGGAAGCGGCCGTCGTCAGCCGTGGCCGCCTTGGTCCGGGCGAGATGCTCGGCGTCGATCTCGACAATGCCAAACTCTATGGCAATGACGAACTGCTCGACCTTCTGGCGGGCCGTCAGGACTTCGGTCAGTGGGTCAAGAAGATCCAGAAGATCGGTTCGCTGGTGCGCGACGATGTCGTCGAGCCCGTTATGTATCAGCCGGAAGAGCTGCGCCGCCGTCAGCTGTCTGTCGGCAACACGCTTGAAGAACTCGAGCACATTCTCCAGCCGATGGTCGAGACGGCGAGCGAGGCTGTCGGCTCCATGGGCGATGACACGCCGCTGGCGGTTCTCTCCGAGCGGTATCGCGGGCTGGCGCATTATTTCCGTCAGGGATTCAGTCAGGTTACGAACCCTCCGATCGACTCACTGCGTGAAACACGGGTGATGAGCCTGCTCACGCGACTGGGCAATCTCGGTAATATTCTGGAGGAGACGGAAGATCAGTGCGATCTGCTCCAGCTTCCCAGTCCGATCCTGACCAGCGGTGAGTTCGAGGCGCTTCGCAAGTTCTGTGGCGACCGCGGCGGAAGCATTGATACAACCTTCATAGCAGCGGAAGGCGAGACCGGTCTCCGTGAGGCCATTGCCCGTATCCGTCGGGAGGCTGAAGAGCGTGTCCGGGAAGGCTGCTCGCATGTATTCCTGACTGACGAGAACCAGTCCGCCGAGCGCGCCGGTATTCCGACCATCCTCGCCGTTGCCGCCGTGCATACGCATCTGGTGCGCAACTCGCTGCGGACATTCACCTCGCTGAACGTCCGGACCTCGGACGTGCTGGACGTGCATGCCGTGGCCGTGACGCTCGGTGTCGGCGCGACAACGGTGAACCCGTATCTCGCACAGGAAAGCATCGCGGATCGTATCCGTCGTGGCCTCTGTGGCGATATGTCTCTGCGCACCGCGGTCGAGCGCTATCGCAAGGCCATCGACAAGGGCCTGCTCAAGATCATGTCCAAGATGGGCATCTCGATCATGGCGTCCTATCGTGGTGGCTGCAATTTCGAGGCCGTCGGCCTGTCCCGCGCGCTGGTCGCCGAGTTCTTCCCTGGTATGGCCTCGCGCATCTCGGGCATCGGGCTTGGCGGCATCGCCAAGAACATCCTGAGCTTCCACGAGCAGGCCTGGGACACTTCGGCTGCTGTCCTGCCGGTTGGTGGTCTCTACAAGCTGCGCCGGAGTGGTGAGACGCATGCCTTCGACGGCACGCTGATCCACATGCTCCAGACAGCTGTCGGAACAGACAGCTTCTCGATCTATCAGCGTTATGCCGATGCCGTGCGTCGTCAGCCGCCGGTGGCGCTGCGTGATCTGCTCGACTTCAAGAGCGACCGTGAAGCCATTCCGGTGGAATCGGTCGAAAGCATCACGCAGTTGCGCAAGCGCCTGATCGCGCCGGCCATCTCGCTCGGTGCGCTCAGCCCGGAAGCGCATGAGACGCTTTCCATCGCCATGAACCGTATCGGCGCGAAGTCCGATTCCGGCGAGGGTGGTGAGGATCCGGCTCGCGCCAAGCCGCGCCCGAATGGTGACAATGCGTCCTCAGCCATCAAGCAGGTCGCGTCCGGTCGCTTCGGCGTCACGGCGCAGTATCTGAACGATTGCCGCGAGCTTGAGATCAAGGTTGCGCAGGGTGCGAAACCGGGTGAGGGCGGACAGCTTCCGGGCTTCAAGGTCACGGAACTGATCGCCAAGCTGCGTCATGCAACGCCGGGTGTGACGCTGATCTCCCCGCCACCGCATCACGACATTTACTCGATCGAGGATCTTGCGCAGCTCATCTATGACCTGAAGCAGATCAACCCGGATGCGCGTGTTACCGTGAAGCTGGTAGCCCGTTCGGGTATCGGCACCATCGCGGCAGGTGTGGCGAAGGCGAAAGCCGATGCGATCCTGATTTCCGGTCATTCCGGCGGCACGGGCGCCAGCCCGCTGTCTTCCGTAAAATATGCCGGTCTGCCGTGGGAGCTTGGTCTGGCGGAGGCGCATCAGGTGCTGATGCTCAACCGTCTGCGTCATCGCGTCACGCTGCGCACCGATGGTGGCATCAAGACGGGTAGGGACGTGGTGATTGCCGCCATGCTCGGTGCGGAAGAGTTCGGCATCGGCACGGCGAGCCTCGTGGCGATGGGCTGCATCATGGTGCGTCAGTGCCACTCGAACACCTGCCCGGTGGGTGTCTGTTCGCAGGACCCGGCCATGCGCGCCAAGTTCGAAGGCACGCCAGAGAAGGTCATCAGCCTGTTCTCGTTCATTGCTGAAGATGTCAGGAATATCCTCGCATCACTCGGTTTCAAGACGCTGAACGAGGTGATCGGCCGCACGGATCTACTGCATCAGGTTTCGCGTGGTTCCGAGTATCTCGATGATCTTGATCTGAACCCGCTTCTGGTTCAGGCCGACCCCGGCCCACATGCGCGCTACTGCACGCTTGAGGGCCGGAACGAGGTGCCCGACACGCTCGACGCACAGATGATCGCGGATGCCCGTCCGCTATTCGATCACGGCGAGAAGATGCAGCTTCAGTACAACGTGCAGAACACCATGCGCGCCATCGGCACACGCATCTCCTCCATGATCGTGCGGCAGTATGGCATGGCCACGCTGGCGCCGGGTCACCTGACGGTGCGTCTGCGTGGTTCTGCCGGTCAGTCGCTCGGCGCGTTCGCCGTGCAGGGTTTGAAGCTGGAAGTACATGGCGACGCCAACGACTATGTCGGCAAGGGTCTGTCCGGTGCGACCATCGTCGTGCGTCCTTCGGCATCCAGCGTGCTGGCATCGAATGAAAACGCGATTGTCGGCAACACGGTCCTGTATGGCGCAACGGCGGGCACGCTGTATGCCGCAGGTCTCGCCGGTGAGCGTTTCGCCGTGCGTAACTCCGGTGCGACCGCTGTGGTTGAAGGCTGTGGTTCCAACGCCTGTGAATACATGACGGGTGGAACGGTTGTGATCCTTGGTGACTCTGGCGACAACTTTGGCGCTGGCTTCACGGGCGGCATGGCCTTCGTCTACGACGAGGACGGATCGTTCGAACAGAAGGTCAACCCGGACAACGTGTTCTGGGTGCGTGTCGATCAGAAGAAGTGGGAAGAAAAACTTCGCGCTCTTGTCGAGGCGCATGCGACCGAAACCCAGTCTTCGTATGCTGCGATGCTGCTGCATAAATGGGAGGAAGTCCTGCCGCGCTTCTGGCAGGTGGTTCCGAAAGATTATGCAAAGATCATCGGGTTTGCGGCACCGGAACAGGTGGCGATTTCCGCCTGATCTTACGTACAGGATTGTTTCCAGCGGGCAGTCTCAGGACTGCCCGTTTTTATTTGCAGCCTGAAAAGACCTTCGTTCAGACAAGAGAAAGATCGCCCGCTATGAAATTACGACGACTTGGCAAGAACGGTCCTGAAGTTTCCGAGATCGGGCTTGGCTGCATGAGCATGTCCGGCATGTATGGTCCTGCCGATCGGACTGAGAGTATCGCCACCATTCATGCCGCACTAGACGCGGGCGTTACGCTGCTCGATACCGGTGACTTCTATGGCATGGGCCATAACGAGATGCTGATCGGAGAGGCGCTCAAAGGCGTCGCGCGCGACAGATTCCTCGTCAGCGTCAAGTTTGGCGCTATGCGTGATCCGGCCGGAAACTGGGGCGCTTACGATGCCCGGCCTGCCGCCATGAAGAATTTTCTGGCCTATACGCTGCAACGGCTCGGTCTTGATCATATCGATATTTACCGACCCGCCCGGCTTGATCCCGCAGTTCCTGTTGAAGAGACAATCGGCGCTATCGCGGACATGGTGCAGGCTGGTTATGTGCGGCACATCGGGCTTTCGGAAGTCGGACCGGAAACCATCCGGCGTGCGGCATCGGTCCATCCGATCTGTGATCTTCAGATAGAATATTCCCTGATTTCGCGCGGCATCGAAGACAGCATCCTTCCGACCTGTCGTGAACTCGGGATCGGCATTACTGCGTATGGCGTGCTTGCGCGTGGCCTGATCAGTGGACACTGGCAGACGGCCAGAACGCCCGGTGATTTTCGCGTGCATAGTCCACGCTTTCAGGAAGGCAACGTCGAGCAGAATCTGGCTCTCGTTGAAACGTTGCGCGAAATTGCAAAAGCCAGAAACACCACCGTCGCTCAGTTGGCCATCGCATGGGTCGCGGCACAGGGTGATGACATTGTGCCATTAATCGGCGCGCGCAGGCGTGACCGGCTTTCAGAAGCTCTTGGCGCCCTTGATCTCACACTGACATCAGCCGACCTTGCGGCCATTGAACAGGCAGTTCCCAAGGGAGCTGCAGCGGGAGAGCGGTATGACCCAAAGCAGATGGCAGTGCTGGACAGCGAAAAGACGGTGTCAGGAAAAACCTCCTGAGATAACTTCATCAAACTTGAAGAGAGCTGTTTCGTAGGACAAGCCGACAGAAGGGTAGAAGAGCACGTTATGACAAAAAGAAACCGCCTACGCGCAATCCTCTTTTTGGCTTGTGCCTCTTCCCTCTGCATGCTGCCACGCTCTTACGCGCAGGCAGCCAGTTCTCCTGACTTGATGCCGATCCCGTCCACTATTTCGTGGCAAGGTAACGAAGAGACAACCTGTGACCAGATAAAGATCAACTGGCACGGCGCACATAGTCCCATGCTGGAGCGGGCCAGCGAACGCCTGTTGCATTCCCTGCACTTGGCCTCGCGCTCTGATAAAAAACAGACGACCTGTTCTCTGGAAATCCGCAGCAAGGATGATCCCGCTTACCTGGCAATCGGTGAGCGGGAAAATTATCAACTCACAATCCATCAGGGAAAAATCGCACTGAGTGCGGAAGGTCCTGCGGGGGTGCTGCATGGTTTTGCAACGCTGGTGCAATTGGCGGGATCAACGCCAGATAGCGTGTCATTCCGTGATGTGACGATCAGCGATGCTCCGCGCTTCCGTTGGCGAGGACTGATGATCGATGTGGCGCGGCATTTTATGTCCGTGCCTACGCTCAAGCGTCAGATCGATGCAATGGAGCTGACAAAACTGAATGTGCTCCATCTTCATTTGAGTGATGGATCTGCTTTCCGTGTGGAAAGCCAGCTTTTCCCCCGGCTACAGACTGTCTCTTCACATGGGCAGTATTATACGCAGGACGAGATTCGCGATCTTGTCGCGTATGCCGCTGAACGGGGTATTCGCGTTGTGCCGGAGTTTGATGTGCCGGGTCACGCGCTAGCTGTGCTGGAAGCGTATCCGCAACTCGAAGCGCAACCGCTGCCTGCTGCCAATGCCGCTTGCACAGGTGGTTCGGCCTGCATCGCGGGTAGTAACGCCAACAATCCGGCTCTTGATCCCACCAAATCGGAAACGATCGATTTTGTAGAAAAGCTTTTTGTAGAAATGATATATCTCTTTCCGGATGCCTATTTCCATGCGGGTGGCGATGAGGTGGTCGCCTCTCAGTGGACAGGCAATCCACAGATCGCCAGCTACATGAAAGCCCACAACTATCCTGACGCCTCAGCGCTTCAGGGAGAATTTACAGCGAAAATACAGGCTTTTCTGGCTGGGCAGGGAAAGACAATGATCGGATGGGATGAGGTGCTGTCCGCACCTGTTCCACAATCCGTTGTTGCCGATGTCTGGCGCTCTTCGAAATGGATCAGTGCAGCAACAGCCAAGCTGCATCCGACTCTTGTCTCCTCAGGATATTATCTCGATCTTCTGAGACCTGCGCGTGAGTATTATCGGGTTGATCCCTATGATCTGATGGCGAGTGGTCTGGCGGGGGCAGAACTGGAACACGCTCGGCAGATTCATTTCAGACTGGCGGATGCGTTCGCGCTTGATCCCAGCCTTCCGCCTCTGAGCGCCCGGCAAAAGCAGTATATTCTGGGTGGTGAGGCAGTTCTGTGGACGGAAGCGGTTTCAGAACAGATGCTGAATCAGAGAGTCTGGCCCCGTGCCGCCGTGATTGCAGAACGTCTGTGGTCGCCTGAAACTGTGACGGATGTCGCGGATATGGAGCGCCGTTTGCCGCATGTCGCCGCACAGTTGAACAGGCTGGCTCTGACCACGACACAGCAGGATCACGAACAGATGCTGTCACGGTATCCGGCTGCCAGCATGCACACGCTTGATACGGTGTTGCAGGTGACCAGTCCGGTCAGGAATTACACAATCAACAGAATGATCAAGAAGGCGGGAGAAGGGCTTCTCACATGGCCGGTCGCCATGGCGGAGCCAGATTCTTTTTCGGCAATGCAGTTTAATCAACTCGCGGAAGCCTATGCGCACGGTGATCATGCGGTCGCGCTGGAACTGCGCCGCGATCTTGAAAAATGGGCCGCCAATGATGGTCAGTTTGAAAAGACGATCGGAGACGTTGCCGCGCTGGAAATGATACGTTCTGTCTCGCAACAACTGTCCGCATTGGCGGAGGCGGGCATCGAAGCGCTTGATGGAACGATTGATACAGCCAGAAGAAAGCAGATTGAAAAACTTCTGGACCAGCAGCAGGAGACATTCGCAGCTTCATCGTGGCAATTGCTGTCTCCGCCTCTGCCTCAACCAGCGGGCGGTCTGCTGATTGATATCGTGCCGGGAATAAGGGCGCTGGTCGACAGTGTATCGACTGTCCACTGACCCTGTTGTTGGATGCGTCTGAACACACTGTGTTGGGCCATGTGCAAAAGGATCAGGACCGCCGCGACCGGGCGGTCCTGTAGTGACTTCAGTGGTGATTTCTTGCGGAATACTCTGTGTTCATACGTATAAATGTCAACGCCATGACCAGTGCTGCAATCCATCCCAGACCAGTCCAGCCGAAGAATAGATTAACGACAAAGACCGCAGGTTTCCGCACTGTGTCACGAACACAGGCAATCACGAACGGCACGAAATACAGTGCAATCCCGGCCGCTATAGCTAGCAGGGCTGTGATGCCTGACAGTCCAAACAGTTGGAACGTGCCTTTTGCAGACTGAACAGGCGCGGACGGAGCGACTTCCGGAGGAGGAGGCGCAGTCTTTTCCGATACTGCTTCAGTAGGTCTGGTGGTTTCCGCGACAGGAGCCGGTGCGCCCAGAATTACGGCTGCGTCGGCGTCAGACAGGAAAGACGAAACGTCCGGACGACCGGTGTCACGCTGCCACGCTGCAATGGCAGTGCGTGTGGATTCACCATACACACCGTCAGCCGTTGAGCCTGCCGGCAAGTATCCAAGCTTTATCAGGCGTCTTTGTAGGGCGATATGCTGGTCGATCGGTCGTTTTGACTCTTCCAGAGCAGGGCCGGACAGTTTTTTGCGATATTGCTCCGACAGGGCGTCCATGCCTGTTGCGTAACAGCTGATGGCGTTTGACGGCAGTGTCTGGTCTGCTTCGCCCGGAACCGGAAGACCGCATTGCTGGTCAACAGTATTTTCAGCCAGAATGATTTCCTGCTTGAGCGCACGCCAGCCAGCAGGACCGACGAGTTGCCGCAGGGCGTAATAGACCTGATCGAACTGAAGTTCGTGTTCAGCAGCCTGACTGTTTTCGCACAGCATGATGGCTACGCCGTTTTTCTGGGGCGGAGTGCGACAGGAGAAGTCAGGACTGTAATGGTCTGCTGCCCTGATCGCGGCTTCCGCTTCCGGTGCGGTAGCCAGAGCCTGTTCGGATGTGACGTAATTGCCGGCGACCAGAAAACCGGCCAGTGCCTGCGGGAAAGGAAGGGGAGCCTGCTCATCGGCGGTGCATTCTGCTTCCAGCCGTCCTCCGAGAGCGCAGCGGGAAAGAGAAAATGCCGCGTCAATTTCATGGTCATAGCGCGGCAGCATGTAGGACCATCCCGCCTGGAACTGGCCCATATTGGCTTTGGTAGCGACGTAATAGGCAAGAAAACCGTTGGGTTCACTGCGATTTTGCTGAACCCAGAAGCCTTCGTTTTCTTTGAGACTCTGTTCCAGATAGGGTCGGGACACGCTGTCCGTCGTGATGTCCACAAGACGCCCGTCGGTGTAGCGATAAACGATCGCCGGTGTGTAAGACCCTGCGTGGGACGCAAAAGTATAGAGAAAACTGCTATCGCCGATGACGATTTCCTGAGCGCCATCCTTGTCAATATCGGCAAAAAACGGCCGATCTTCTCCGGAGAGTTCAGAGGTCCGTGTCGCACTCCACGTACCGTTTTTCGTCATCCCGACAACGGATGTCAGGGCGCAGCAGTGAGCGCCTCCAGTGTAGACCGAAACAACGGCCTGAGGGAGCGGGGAGGCGGCATCCAGATGGCGCAGATCAAGCTGAAGGTCACGGACATCACTGCCGTCCCGACTGTAGGGAGTCAGCAGCGTGGTGAAGGCCGGTCGATCTGGATGGGTGCTGTCTTTCAGGGTGAGCACAGCCATGCGACAGGCTCCTGAAACCAGCGCATCATTGCCACTCAGAAGGGTGGGGACGCTGCAATCAGGTTTCTCCACCAGATCGACGGAGGCATCCAGTCCGCCGTTAGACAGAGCGATATGTTCGTGCTCATCAATCGCCGCGTGAGCAAGCGGAGATCCGCTTTCCCGAGCCTGCGCGGTAACGGCTCCCGCCGACAGACCGCACATCATAGCCAAAAGACTTTTTGTGATCAGGGTCTTCATTGAAGCCTGTTCCCTTCAGTTTGCAGAGAGATTAGGCGCAGACTTCAGTGATTTGAAGCCATCAATCCACTGATCTGGAGGAAGAGCGACGGCGTGACGAATACTGTCGGGAAATACGAGGAGGAGCGTTCACCTATTGATCTGACAGGTAACACATCACTGTTTGAACGCTGACGGGTGCGATGAGGCGTGCTCAAGAAAGTGCTGTTTTTCGGACAGGCGCTGTGCACTTTCCGGCTTGGTTTCTGTCATTGCAGTAGTGGGACATGGTAACGGCCTCTTCACCAAAATGACATACCAAGCAGGATTGTCTCTTTCGTAAGGCACATGCCATGCTTCGTTTTGCACAATTGTAGTTCCACACATCATGAAAAACATCCTGTTTTATGTGGAGCCAGCGTGCTTCAGAAATGACCCGCAGATGCTCAGCGTGTGGGTCAGCTGGGTCGCGCAATTTGTCAGAATGGAAAATGCTGCGGGTGGTGGCCGGTTTAACTTCGCCATAGCGACCAGCCCGTGGCTCTGTGATTTCTTTCGCGGAACCGGACCCGAAACAGCAACGCTGCAGATCGAAGTCAGTCCCCGGCGTGTGCTTGAGGCGTTCGGAGGTGACCGATACCGCTATGTAAGAGATCTGTATGCTCCGGCATCCATTCCGCCTTTTAATCAGGCCCTTGTGGATGTTTTTGAAGAAATTCGTGAGAGCTTCAATCCGGATCTGATCCTGAGCTATGCGCAGAACCGCTATATCGAGGCTGTATTTCACGACAAACGTCATGTGTTCAGTGAAATGGCTCCTTTGCCGCGCATAACTGGTCAATCAGCCTTTTTCTTTGATCCGAGCGGTCATCAGACCGCCAATCTCCTGCGTAAAGACGCTTCACGTCTGCGAAACACCATTCTGCCGAAAGCAGACGCTGATGAGGTTCTCGCACTCTGGCAGCATAATGTTCGTGATCAATGCATTGAGGCTGCCAAAACGCGCGGGCTGGATCGGTGGTTAGCCGGTATCAGGGAAGAGGGACGTCCTGTCGCACTTCTGGCCTTCCAGCCTCCCGACTGGCTGACTTATGAAGGCGCCTATGAAACCATTCCGCTTGATGCGCTTCTCATGCGGTGGCTCTCCGATCTTCCCTCTGAGTGGCTGGCAGTAGCAACCTATCATCCGCTTTGGCGTCTGCCTCCGGAAATGGAAGCCGCGATTGCCCGTGAATTTCCGAATTTTCGACCTATCCCGGAAGAGTTGAGTGTGGGCGCATCAGAACCTCTTCTGCCTTTTGTGGAAGCGGTTCTCACAATTTCATCCTCTGTCGGGATGATGGGCCTGCTTGATGGCAAGTGCGTCCTTACTTATGGGCGCTCGATGCTGGATGGTTTGTCGGCCGGCTCTCCGGACGAACTCTCCACCGCTCCGTCCTTGACGCCCATGCAGAGGGCCGCAGTGATGGCCTTTCTTTCCAATGGATACTGTCACGACGTCCACGACTGTCTCGACCGTCATGGTTACATGGGAGATTTGTGGAGCCGGATCATAAACAGCAAAGATCCTGACAGAGATTGTTTCGATTTCAGTCGATGGTCTCCAGTGATGTTTGGAAAACTACTTGGTGCTGTCGCTACTTAGTGTCCGGTTCTAAGGGCTTTTAACTGCCTTCCGCTTGTGATGCTTTTTCCTTTGTCATTCAGGATGGCGGATAAGCACTTTTTTCGAGCCATTTTTTCAGGTGATTGATAGTCGAAACTTTCGATTGCAAAGGTAGGAGCACGCTCATGATGGATTGGCCTGATTGCATCCTGCCTATTTCTGGTGGGAATAGACCGTCCCTGGTTATCTGGTAACATCAGCGAGCAATGTGAAACTTTTCCTGAAAGCTGCAATGCAAAGACTCAGGGTATTCGTTCTCGTGACGACAGTTTGAAATCGGTAAAATGACGTCAGGAGAAGAGGAATAATCCGAGCGTCTATTCGTCCATGCAGGAGAAGCCCGTGAAACGGCATAAAGTGATGATTGGAGAGACCATTCTCTATCAGGCTGCCCAATTATCCCATGCGGAGAGTTTTGCCGCTGCAAGACGGGCTGAGGGTATCGACTGCCATGTCGTGCCGGATACGACAAAGAAGGTAAGAGAGGTCAGGATCAATCCGCTTACAGGCAAGCCCCGGCGGAGAAAGGGCCAGGATCGGGAGATGTCTGCCAGCCGCTGAATATCGGTTTATCCTGCGGAGTTTCCAATCTGTTTGCACGGTCTGCGGGAAGTCCTCCCTTTATGTGATGAGCGGGCTGGCGATCTGGTGTTTCTCGGCCAGAAATGGGGCAAACTATTGTTGGACGTGGCTCTATCCAAGGCGCTTCATATTGCAGCAAGTACGAAGGACGTCACCGTGCATGGCCTGTGATCCACTTTCCGCGATTGGGCAGCCGAAGAAACGGGTTATCCCAGCGAAGTGGCTGAGATGGCGCTGACGCAAGCCATCAGCAACAAGGTGGAAGCCGCTTATCGATGAGGAGATCTGTTCGAGAAGTGGTTGGTGATGATGGAGACATGGCATATCTGTGGTTGCATAGCGCTTACTAAAATTTAAATAAATTGAACGAAATCGGTAAATAAACATTATTGCAAGGCATATCTCGTGCTTCCAGATTCACTGAATTGCTATTTTGTAGGCTGCGGATATTATGATAGAAGAAAAAATTCGCTTAATGCGAATTGTACGTGTGGAGGATATTATAATGGGATCGATCAATAAAATCGATCTGGTTTGTGATTATATAATCACAAAATTAGACGAGGCAAGTGATCGCCCCAGCCTGCTCAAAATACAAAAATTGTTGTATTATGTGCAGGCTTGGCATTTGGCATTGCATGACAAGCCAATGTTTAACGGCAAGTTCCAAGCTTGGGTTCATGGTCCCGTAAATCGACATATTTATGATCGTTTTAAGGGAACTAAGTTATTATATTCTCATATTTCTGTTAAGGACGTGCTCTACCCGGATTGTAACGATCAATTAACAGATGTCGAGCGCGAGCATATTGACGAGGTTCTTGAGAATTACGGTGAGTTCTCAGGTGCGCAGTTGGAACGTTTAACTCATACAGAAGCGCCATGGCTTTCAGCTCGAGGACGTCTCCCTTCTTCAGCTCGGTGTGAAGTAGAGTTGGATGAAAAGTGCATGAAAGAGACATATCGGAGTATGTTGAAGTAGAATGCTTCGATGTCGCGTAGAAAGAAAATCCCTAAACCATTAATTGACTCCAAAACCAAGCCTCTTCCCCCAGTTAAAGTGGCCTTAGAGGAACGGTTTTGGGCGTTTTCCTTGAGATATTTCAAGCAAATAAAACATTTTGGTATATCTCAAGAGGAGAAGTCATGGTTTGCTTCTCTCTTGACATGTCTGTCTAAGCTCTCTTCAGAAAAGGTTGAAGACCTTATTAATGAAAGAGAGAAAAAAGATGCTTGGCGGTTTCATCCTATAAATTGGGGCGCTAAAAATATTCCAATTTCGCTCCAAAAATTGGATTGGGTGCCACCAGAATATATCAACAACCAAGATGAATATAAGATTTTTCAGTTTCAAATATCAACAGGAAAAGGACGGGTTGTAGGATTTTTTGACGAGAATTGGATTTTTAATATTATATTGCTTGATCCTAAACATAATATACAACCTAGTGGTAGATTTGGATATGCAATAAATAAGACGCACATATTAGAGGATAATTACTCTATGCTTTTATCTCGAATAAATTATGCAATGAGTACGTCGACATGTACTTCCTCTTGCACATTCAAAAGTACAATATCTGAAATATATAATTCCGATAAGCATATGATATATATTAATATTGATTCTGATGAATTGGCTAAATCAGAAAAATTAATTAAAGATGGACACGCTTCCTGCCATTTAGACATCTATCAATATGGAGTTTTATATCTATCATCACAAAAAGAAGAACAAAAATTTTCAAACGACAATTCGAATGCCGATTAATATTTATCAATTTTTCCGGGCGGTCCGGCATGCTGATGAGTGATGCTTTTTGAGTATTATGCCCTGCAGGTGATGGG
This sequence comes from Acetobacter sp. UBA5411, assembly GCF_002409645.1. Lineage (GTDB taxonomy): Bacteria > Pseudomonadota > Alphaproteobacteria > Acetobacterales > Acetobacteraceae > Acetobacter. Next base: position 116,663 of record NZ_DHNR01000005.1, on the reverse strand, counting down.
TAGCATCACCTGTCCAAAGAGATCTTGACCCTACCTTGGATTGGTATGCACCTCAGCTCAGTCCTATCTCGTCCCACCGGTCCTGAAAGCGCGACAGCTTGTACCGAAGTGGATCGATCCAGAAGAGCGGTCCATTTGGGTCGCGTTTCATAGTCTCAAGCACGTCCTGCCGGTTAAGAAGAAAACAAGTAGGAGTGTCGGAACGAATATTGGTGGAGATGATCAGCCAGTCGAAGGGAAGCGAATTTGGATCCACGATTCCTTCTCCGAGACTTACGGCATTCAGGCCGCTGAATGCGCGGGACTGAATGAGCAATTCCCCGGCAAAGCTTTCCTTCTTGATCTGAAGTAACGTGGATCGTTTCGGAGCATCTGGCACCGGCAGCACTTCCCAATCTCGTCGCGTAAGCTGCCACGTAGCAAAGGCGACACCTGCCTGAGCGGTCCTCATCTTGCTGGTCATACTGTCATGTCTTTCATCAACGCTCCCGTTTTTGTTCCCACAAAGAGGCCCACCAGCACAAACGGTGCAATGGTGTATAAAAGAGCTGCCTTCGTAACAGTGGCGGTGTCAGTGAGTGACTGGTCGATGCCGAGTAGCTGAATGGTAATTCTATAGACCATTGCATTGTTGGTGTTGGGGGAATGAAAAAGGCCCGCACGGTAACGAGACGATGGAAGCGTGGCGTGGAGATATTCACGATGAGTTGGTGCTGGCCCACGGCGCTGGCTGTCTAGAGTGGCCAGCAGTGTCTGCTTCGCTACTGGCGACAATGCTGAGGGCGCACGATCCGGCGGAGATATGGCTGGCGAAAGTATCGACCCGACCGGATGAGGATGCCGTCGGAGCAGGCTAAAAACGTCTCTCCAGACCTCAGAACGGCGCTCTGAATGTCTGTCCGCAAGAGGGCAACATACAGGGCGAACATTCGCTAGGACGCTGTAATTATTTTTTTATAAGGAGAAATAATAACAAGTGGTTCCCGAAGTAGGACTCGAACCTACGACCCAGCGATTAACAGTCGCTTGCTCTACCAACTGAGCTATTCGGGACCAGTTGTTGGCGATCGTATAGCCAACCCTGAAACCGTCGTAAACCCCTCTTGTGAGGATTTTTTTCATGCGGCTTTGACATTGTCACAGCCTCTGGGCAGCTAGGTTCCGGCAGTGAACGAGCCGCAGGGAAGAAGGCCTGGTAGATGGATAGAAAACCCGGGAACAAAAGCAGTATGAGCAGCCGGCGGAATATGCTGGCGGCGGCTGGTGCGGTGGCCGGAACCTGTGTGCTGGGTGGACTGGGATGGCGCTTTACTCATCCCAGGAAGGCTCTTCAGGAACCTGACGGACAGTCCAGAAGCCTCGTTCTTGCATGGCCATCGCCGGAAGATGATCCCGTGTTTATTGTGGCGCAGGAACGTGGCTTTTTCAGCCATTACAATCTTGAAATTACAGCGCGCCCCTGCATCACAGGTCATCAGGCGATTGATGCTCTCTCCCGTGGAGAAGTTGTCGGCGCGGCTGCCGCAGCTCTCTCATGGCTTCCCCGGTTGCATGCTGGTGTTCCGGCAAAACTGGTCGCCGGCCTCAGTGCGGGCACGTTCAGACTTCTGGTCCGAAAAAATATTGGGATCACAAAAATCGACAGTGTGGTCGGCAAAAAGATTGCTGTTTTAAACGAGGACGCAGCGGATCAGCGCTTTTTCTCTGTCCTGCTGAGGCGAAAGGGCATCAATCCTTCCGAGGTGCTGTGGCAACCGGTTTCGGAGGACAGAATCGATCAGGCTCTCGATGGTCGGGAAGTAGACGGTGTTGTGCTGCACGATCCTGATGGCTGGCAGCTTTTGTCAGAGAATCAGTCTTTTCTGGCCGAACTCGCCGGATCGACAACAGGGAATTACGCTCAGCGGGTGAACAAGGTTTTTGGACTTTCCAACCATTTCCTTTCGGAAGACCCAAAGGGCGCGCTGGCTGTTGTTCTGGCCTTGCGGGATGCCTGTCGCTGGATCGAAAAGCATCGCGATGAAACGGCCACGCTTCTCTCAGCGCACATGCCTGACATGAACGATGATGACGTCAAACACATGCTGGCACATGAACCCGCTCCGGTTCATTTGCTGGGTCACTGGTTGCGAGACCAGATGGCGCAATATGCCGATGAACTGAAACTGATTGATCTGTTGCCGAATGAACTCGATTCAGGCGCTTTTTCCCGCTCCATTTGTCAGAACGTCCTGCACGTCTGAGAAAGGTAACAGCCGTCAGGTCCGATTGCCCCAGAGAGTATGCAGTCGGGCTCTCAGTGCTTCGTCGTGCGCATAAAGAAACAGGCCTTTACGGGCGCGTGTGAGAATGACGAACAGGACGTTGGCCATGACATGGCGTTTGGCCGTGTCTGTGTCACCAAAACTCCCGCGTCCGATGAAAGCGGCGCTGTCTTCGTAAAACGTGGGATCAAGAATGATTCGATCCGTCGTTTTGTCGTAGGAGACAGACGGACCGAGGATAACGCCCGCATAATTCAGATCGAACCCCTGCACGGTGTAGACTGAGCCAACTTCATCAATCGAGTCAGGCCGCTCCGCCCATGGTAGCGGATGGGATGGCTGATTTCTGTCCCACCGAAGACGGAAAGAGCCTGTCTGCACGAAGTGATCAGTCCCGTTTAGCGTATAGGGAAAGTCATAGGTGGCCAGAATGCGCGACAGGCCACAGCGATGGTCGCATTCGCGGATGTCTTGATACATCGTTTCTGCATCATCGTAGATGCGGAAATCGAAATCCTGCTTTTCAGGTAAGGGTAGTAGTTTTCCATCACAGAAAGCCCTGATCCAACGCATGACATCCGGGTGGGCCTGCACACGGAACTGGTCTGTCAGATGGATCGTCTCGGTGGGGATGCCCTGCAAAAGCGTCCGAAGATGAGCATCATCCCAGTATCCCTTGAATTTCAGGGTCTGACGAGGATCGAACACCATGACAACCACGCGCGCCAGTTTGAGGATTTCTGCAAGTTGGTTCGATTGACGAAAGTGATTGTAGGGATCGCTGCGGGTCAGCAGAAGGTGGGCTTCATCGATGAAAACAATGTCGGCCTGTCCAGCGGTCTTGTGCAGGGTGTTGATGAAACTGGTCGGGCGTTCATAATCCTTCTTGCGAAGTGCAGGGATATCAGCTGCAATATTTCTATACAGCTTGATCATTTCTGGATGATTGACGAGAAGCGTGTTGCTGGTTCCATGCAGCGGAAGTGTGCTGTCACGGCTTTTCGCTTCTTCCTGAATCCGTGAAAAGGCTGTGTTCAGAACAAGACTTTTTCCTGTTCCGGCATCACCTTCCAGAATCAGGACAGCTTGCCTGTCATGAATATGCTTCCGACAGAAGCTGATAATGTCATCGACAAGATGCTTCTGCGTGTCTGTCAGACGGAATGTCGGAGAAAGGCGCGCGATCGACGCCGTGCTGTCATCAGATACGGATGTTTTGGAAGCAGGTGTCATCAGTCCGTCTTTTCAGGCTTTGGGAAAAACGTATCTGTCCAGCCGCGCAGTCGGTAAGCCGCCATGCCGATCCATTCATGTGCAGCCCAGTCCAGTATCGCGAAACGGTTTCCCAATGAGAGGGAGTAATTGTGGATGTGATCGCGGGACACATAACCGACCGGCCAGGGGAGTACCCGCCATCCGGCCTTGCGAAAGACGCCGACGGAGCGGGGCATGTGGCTGGCGGAGGTGACCAGAATCCATGTCTCATCAGGTTTTGGATGCACCAGAGCGAAACTGTCTGTGGCGTTTTCGCGTGTTGTGCGTGAACGATTTTCATAGATCACGCGATCATCAGACAGGCCGAGACTTTCAAAGATGAGACGCACCCATTTTGCTTCGTTGGTGATGCCCTGCTCAATGTCCCCGGAACCACCTGTGAAGACGAGTTTGGCGTCAGGATAACGCCGGGCGAGCGCCACGAACGTGGTCAGGCGGTCACCGGCCGCGCCTGTAACGGGGGTCTGGCGATCCTGACTGGTCAGACAGTCTATCGAGCCACCCAGAACAATGATCCCATCGACATGCTCGGGCGGTGTTCTGACCTGCGGAAAGCGATCTTCAATCGGCCTGATCGCCCACTGATCCACTGGAAAGAACAGGCAGATTGCAAAAGCTGCTGCGGCAAACGTGACCAGAGCGCGACCAAACAGAAAGCGACGAAGGAGAAGCCCGATAAGGAGGATTTCGACAAGCAGAGCTGTCGGCATCATGATCATGGTCAGAATTTTGCCGATGATGAACATCGCGGGCTCCGGATCTGTGCAGACGATCAGTATTCCGTGAAGCCATAGTCCTCAATGTTGAAGCGGGCAACGAACAGTCATTCAACAGAAGAAGAAAGACACGCAGGGCGATGTGCGTTATCATTGCGGAATGATAAAGATTTCTTCCGCCGACGCCCTGCTGGTCGTCGATGTTCAGAATGATTTTCTTCCGGGTGGCGCGCTTGCCGTCGAGAATGGGGACGCCGTGATTCCGGTGATCAATCAGTTGATGACGCTCCCCTTCGGTGCGATCGTCACGACGCAGGACTGGCATCCCTCTGAGCATTGTTCCTTTGAGGAGCAGGGTGGAGAATGGCCCCGACACTGTGTTGCGGATACATCCGGGGCGGATCTGGCGGAGGCGCTTGATCGCAGGGCTGTCAGTCTGGAACTTCGCAAGGGACAGTCGCTGTCTGTGGACAGCTACTCAGCCTTTCTTGAAAACGACGGAGTGACCCGCACGATCCTGCAGGACTGGCTGATGAACCGGAAGATCAGGCGTGTCTTTGTAACGGGTCTGGCGCTGGATTACTGCGTTACATACACAGCCATCGACGCGCAGGCGGCCGGGTTTGAAAGTGTGATAGTTCTTGATGCCTGCCGCAGCATCGCGCTGTTGGACGAGGCTGTAAGCAAAATTGAAAACGCCGGTATTTTATTGACCGAATCATCCGATCTGTCTTGACCGGCGCAACGACCTCAATAAATCTGATAAAACGGTTTCGAAACGAGGTGAGGGGACTTTGTGACGTCACAGGGTGTCCAGAAGAGGAATGGCTCAGAGTGACGCGCACCTTCCCGGTTCTTCATAAAAATGCGCTGCTTTTGCCCGGACGCCGCAGATTCCTGAAAGGGGCCAGCGCTCTTGCGGCCGGGAAGTTGCTTGATCCTTTTGCCGCAAATGCCGCAGCGCCAGTTGCTACCCTGCTTCCAGTCAGGGAAGAAGACGCTCTGGTGGCATTCGGGCATACAGGCCCGATCACGGATGGCGGGTGGAGTACTGCTCACGACAGAGGCGTGCAGGCTGTCCAGAAGGCGTTTCCAAAACTGCACACGGTCTATGTGGAGAGCGTGCCCTATTCCGCTGACGCCACCCGTATTTTTCGTCAGTTTGTGGCGGAAGGTGCGAATATGGTGTTCGGCACCTCGAATTATGGCGATTTCATCAAGGATGTGGCCGACCGCGCGCCTAATGTGGCGTTTCTGGAATGTGACGGCACGTCCGTTACTGGTAATCTCGGCTGGTATTACATCACGCACTGGTATCCGAGCTACATCATCGGCATCGCTGCCGGTCTTCTGACAAAAACAAACAAGCTTGGCTATGTCGGGACGTTTCCGATCCCATCCGTTTTCGCCAGCGCAAACGCCACGCTTCTTGGCGCACAGTCGGTCAATCCGGCCTGTACGATGCAGGCGGTGTCCATCAATTCATGGTTTGATCCGCAGGCCGCCACACAGGCCGCCAGTGCTCTTGCAGACAGTGGATGTGACTTTCTGTGCGGGATCACGGACGAACCGGCCTATCTACGGGTCGCGGAAAGTCGTGGTCTGAAAGCGGCCATGTGGAATCTCGATATGCGTCGTTTCGGTCCCAATGCTTATGTCAGTGGCGTGGTGCTGGATTTCGCCTCTTTCTATGTTGAGCAGATCCGGGCGCGGCTGAACGGCACATGGAAAGCCGCCGGGAACTTTCTCACCCTGGCGCATGGCGTTGACCGTGATGCATGGGGACAGACGGTTCCCGAAAACATCAGAACACAGGCGGATGCGATGCGTGATCGGATACTTGCCGGATATTCGCCTTTTCAGGGGCCGATCCGCGATAATAACGGCACCATCCGTATTCCGGCGGGCACGACCATGGACGACATGGCAATCTACCAGTGGGACTGGGGCGTGCAGGGGATGACGGGCCTTGGTTGATCCTGTGAAAAATCGGAGCGGCACACCACCGGTTCTGCAACTGCTTGGTGTGTCCAAATACTTTCCGGGCGTGATCGCCAACGAGGACGTCAATCTGGATGTGCGCCCGGGAGAAATCCTCGGGCTTCTGGGTGAAAACGGCGCGGGAAAATCGACCCTGATGAATGTCGTGACGGGCATTTATCAGGCGGATGCGGGCGAGATCATTCTTGACGGTTATGGCGCGGAGTTTGCGACACCGCAGGATGCCATCCGAGCAGGGATCGGTATGGTGCATCAGCATTTCAAGCTGGTCCCGGCCTTCACTGTGGCGGAAAACATCCATCTCGGCTGGAGCGAGACGCCCAAACGCACCTCCCGTGCGGTATTGGAAGCGCGGACACGCGAACTGTCGGAACGCTTTGGCTTTCCGGTTGACCCTGCCGCTCGGGTGGAAACCCTCTCCGCCGGAGAGCAGCAGCGCGTGGAAATTCTGCGCGTTCTGTCCCGTGAGGCACGGCTGCTCATTCTCGATGAACCGACCGCCGTTCTGACACCGCAGGAAACGCGGGAACTGTTCACGGCGCTGCGGGCCTTCCGGGCAAAAGGCAACGCCGTGATCATCATCAGTCACAAACTCGATGAAGTGATAGAGATTACGGACCGGGTGACGGTCCTGCGGGCCGGACGGAATGTGGGAACGTGGGAGACGGCCGACTGCTCACCGGGCATGCTGGCGGCGACCATGGTGGGGCATGACATCCAGCGGCAGGATCTGCACGCCCGCTCCCCGGAGGCCGCCCCGATCAGTGCGACGCCGGTTGTCAGTCTGCGCGAGGTGACGGTCCGCAATGAGCAGAATGTCGCGACGCTTTCCGATGTGACGGTTGATATTTTCGGTGGTGAGATTTTCGGAGTGGCGGGCGTTGCCGGAAATGGCCAGCGCGAGCTGACGGAGATTCTGACAGGGCTGATCACACCGTCGGCGGGACTGGTTCTGCTGGACGGACAAGCCGCGCCATCCGGGGCTGCGGCCTTCGCAAAAGCCGGTGTGGGACATATTCCGCAGGATCGCCTGAACAGCGCATTGGCGCCGTCTCTCGGGATCACGGACAATATGGCGGTGCGGGAATATGACCGGCCACCGGTTGGAAGCGGTGTTCTCTATCGAGCCGCAGCCGCTCGCGCGCTTGCCGAGACGATCGCCGACGTGGCGGAGGTGCGTATTCCGGATTTCGCCATGCCTGTGCGCAATCTTTCCGGAGGCAATCAGCAGCGCCTTGTCGCGCGTCGGGAAATACGGATCGCCCGGCGACTGCTGGTGGCGGCCTATCCCAGCCGTGGTCTCGATATTGGTGCGATTGCTTCCATGCATCGTTATTTCGCTGATTTGCGGGATGAAGCTGTGGCGGTGGTGATTGTCTCGGAAGATCTCGGGGAACTGCTCAGCCTGTCCGACAGGGTCGGTGTTCTCTGTGGAGGACGCCTGATGGCGGTTGTAGAGTCCGCGACCGCCGACATCGAACAGATCGGTCTGCTGATGGGGGGGCGAACCAGTCCCGATTCGGCCCCTGCGGAGGCGTTATCATGAGCCGGTTTCAGCGTTTCCCGACAGCCTCGGCCCAGAGGATTCTTCTCTGCCGATGTGCAGCGCTGCTGATCGCGGTCGTCACGGTCAGCCTGTTGCTGGCGATGTCCGGGCGGAATGTCGGCGAACTGGCGCGTCTGGTGTTGATGTCCACCATTGGCTCACGGTTCGGACTGGAAGACCTCGCACTTTTCATGTCGCCGCTGCTGCTGACCGGCAGCGCAGTGACGGTGACCCGGCGCATGGGGCTATGGAATATCGGCGGGGAAGGGCAGTTCTATCTCGGTGCGGCAGGTGCAGCCGGAGTGGGGCTGTTCGTTCACGGTCCGGCGATTCTGATTCTGCCACTGATGGCGCTCGTGGCGATGCTGTGCGGGATGGTCTGGATTCTTCTGCCTGCACTGGCTCGCGCCTTCGCCAATGTGAATGAAATCATCACCACCCTGCTTCTGAATTTTGTGGCGAGTCTGCTGGTCTACTGGCTGGCGACCGGTCCGTGGCGTGACCGTGTGACCGGGGCATTGGCCTCAACGGAACGTCTGTCTGTGAGCATCCCGGATCTATGGGGCGTCGTGCATTGGGGTTTCCCCGTGGCGCTTCTGATCGTGGGTGGTCTCGCCCTGATCATGTCCTCCACGCGGTGGGGCTATGAAGTGCGAATCAGCGGGGCCAGCGCGGGCATGGCCCGGTATGCCGGTATGCCGGTCAAAGTGAGGATCATTTCGGCCATGCTTCTGTCCGGCGCACTGGCGGCGCTGGCGGGTATGTTCGAAGTGGCCGGGACGGTCCATCGCCTGCAGGGCGGCATGGCGGACAATTTCGGTTACCTCGGAATCGTGGTCGCTGTGCTGGCGCGTGGGTCCTGCCTCGCGGTGATTCCCGCCGCCTTCCTCATGGCGTTGATTCTCGATGTGGGAATCGTGCTCCAGACCCAGCAAATCGCGGCGACGGTGGTGTTGGCCATCACGGGGCTGGTGTTGCTGCTCGTGGCCATTGCCGATGAGTGTGCACATTATCGGGTCGTCGCACCGGCCACCACGGGACGGACGGCAAGGAGCGCCTCATGATCGAGATGCTGACAGCTCTTCTGACGACCGCCGTTCTGTCTGGCGGCGTTCTGGCCATCGCATCCGTGGGCGAAGTCATGGCCGAGCGCGTGGGAGTGACCAATCTCGGCGTGGAAGGGCTGATTTCGGTTGGCGCCGCCACGGCTGTTCTGACGGCGGTTTCAACCGGCAATCCCTGGCTGGCCCTGCTGGCGGCGACTGCTGCCGGAGCGCTGGGGGGAATGGCGTTCGCCTGTGCAGCGGTCCTTGTGCAGGCGAGTCAGGTTCTGTGCGGGCTGGCGGTGACCTTTCTCGGGGTCGGTCTGTCCGCCGTGATCGGTCACTCGGTGGCGGGGACGCCGGTCCCCGTGACGTTTGCGCCCGTGTCGATTCCTGTCCTGTCGGCATTGCCGATCATTGGTCCAGCCTTTTTCGCGCAGAATCTGCTGATCGTTCCTGCCTACATTCTGGTGCCAGCGGCCTGTCACTATGTGCTGTTTCACACACGTCACGGCCTGAACATGCGCGCCGTGGGTGAAAACCCTGCCGCAGCCGACGCAGCGGGGATTCCGGTTCGCGCGATCCGATTCTGGTATGTCACGCTCGGCGCGGCTCTGGCTGGCGCGGCAGGGGCCTATCTCAGTCTGGCGGTCATTCCGAGCTGGTCGGAAGGTATGGTGGCCGGACGCGGCTGGATTGCGCTCGCTCTGGTCATTTTTGCCGGTTTCAGGCCGTTCAATGCGGCGGCAGGAGGGCTGCTCTTCGGTCTCATCAGCGCCATCGGATTTCTGGGGCAGGCAAGGGGATGGCCCATTGCCGCACCGGTCCTGAACATGCTGCCCTATCTAGGAACGTTGGCCTTTATCATGTTGCCTGCCGTGTTCAGAAGGAAGCGTCGTCGCGGCGGAGAGGCTCCTGCGGCTCTGGGGCTGCCTTACTTCCGGAGCGTGCGGTGAAGCTTTTTCCAAAAAGCTTAAGAGAACGTCGCCTTTTTGGAAAAAGGCGATACCCAAAAATTTTTATCTGTTGCGGTCCGTTAAGTGGGAGAGACCCTTTTCCAAAGAAGTGCCCCCCTGCCGAATGGTCATGCCGGTATGACGGGGTGGGGTGTTCCCCTCAGCGGTTTCCCGTGCTTGCTTGCCACCCAGCAATAGGTTCAGGGGTAAATCCATGGTTCAGGGCGACTCTTCCTCCACGCTACGGGTAGGGCTTGTAGGGTGTGGACATTTCGGACGGTTTCACGCCCTGAAATCAGCCGCAGCGCCTAGAGAGACGCTGGTAGGACTGTTCGATCCGGACCAGATGAAAGCCGAAACGCTGGCCAAGGAAGCCAACACAAAAGCGTTCGATGATCTCGATAAACTGCTGTCTCAGGTCGAGGCCGTGATCATCGCGGCACCGGCTGAGTTACATTTCACTCTGGCCATGCAGGCGCTCCGGGCAGGGAAGCATGTGCTGGTCGAGAAGCCGATGGCGGCGACTCTGGAAGAAGCCGACGAACTGGTCACGCTGGCTCGTAATGCTGGAAAGGTGCTGCAGGTCGGACATCTGCTTCGCTACTCGGCGGAATACGAGGCCATCACGGCGCGAATCAAGCGTCCTCTCTATATAGAGGCCACCCGCATTGCGCCGTTCAAGCCTCGCGGCACGGATGTGTCGGTGATTCTTGATCTGATGATTCACGATCTCGATCTGATTCTGGCGATTGTCGACAGCCCCATCGCGCAGGTCGATGCGATCGGTGCGGCCGTCAGTTCCGAGCACGAAGACATCGCCAATGCCCGGGTGCGATTCGAGAATGGCTGCGTAGCGACCATCACGGCCAGCCGGATTTCCCTCAAGACCGAGCGCAAGATGCGGCTGTTTTCTGCGGAAGGCTATCTGTCCGCCGACTTCGGAAAGCGTGAACTGGTGATGATCGGGCGCGAGAAGGGGATGCCGTTGCCGGGGACCGGGGGCTTCCGACGGGAGGCGGCGTCGTGGAAAGAGCACGATTCTCTGGAAGCCGAACATCGAGCCTTCGCAGCCTCCTGTCTGGATGGCGCTCCTGTGAAGGTGGATGCGCATGCCGGGCGTCGCGCACTGGAAGCGGCTCTGGCGGTAGGGGATGGCATCGCAGAATCGCGGCAGAGAATGGAACTCTCGGGCCTGATCGGTGATCTTTCTTCCTGAGAATGGGAGAAAGAAAAGCGACCACGAAACAGGCCTTTCGGACGCCATAAGGTTTCTGTAAGGAAAGGCTTGCATCGAACTGATTTTAAGAACAAAAAAAGAACGAAATTGCCTTGAAATGGGCACTCCAGTTTTGTTTGGCGGAAAGCCGCCGGGTTTGGTTCGTCAATACTTTTTTTGTGCTTTTGCCCTACATCTTGTGCTAGCAGTTGGTCTGCATACAGCATATTGTGTCCCCATAACGCGGGACGAAATGTCCGTGTCCTTGATTCTACTAAAATTGCCTGAGTGCACGGAGCAACCTGAGTGAGCCTGACTACAGACATGTCTGACACCCTCTCCGGTTTCCCCGCCAACCATTCCGAGGATGAAGGTTCTCTCTTCGAGCCCGATATGCTGGACGATATCGTGCAGCTTCCCGGCCATCATCCTGTTCGCGTGGATCGTTCCCGTGATGCGCTGCTGACCGACTTCGGTCGCGCCACACTGGATAACCGTTATCTCCTGCCGGATGAGGGCTATCAGGATCTCTTTGCCCGCGTCGCGTCCTATTACGGGGCGGATGCTGCTCATGCACAGCGACTCTATGACTACATTTCCCGTCACTGGTTCATGCCGGCAACGCCCGTTCTGTCGAACGGTGGCACAAGTCGTGGATTGCCGATTTCCTGCTTCCTGAACGAAGCCTCGGACAGCCTTGATGGCATTGTCGGCCTCTGGAACGAGAATGTGTGGCTGGCGTCCCGTGGCGGCGGCATTGGTTCCTACTGGGGCAATCTGCGCTCCATTGGCGAGAATGTCGGCCGTAACGGCAAGACATCGGGCGTCATCCCGTTCATCCGGGTGATGGACAGTCTGACGCTCGCGATTTCTCAGGGTTCGCTGCGTCGCGGTTCCGCTGCGGTGTATCTGCCGGTCTGGCATCCGGAGATCGAGGAATTCATCGAGATTCGTCGCCCTACCGGTGGTGATCCGAACCGTAAGGCCCTCAATCTTCATCACGGTGTGCTTGTCACGGATGCGTTCATGCGCGCCGTGGAAGCTGATGACCAGTGGGCGCTTCTGTCTCCCAAGGATCATACGGTCATCCGTAAGGTGTCGGCGCGGTCGCTGTGGATTCGTATCCTGACCGCTCGCATGGAGCAGGGCGAGCCTTACATCGTCTATTCCGACCATGTGAATAATGCCCGTCCGGAGCACCAGAAGCTGGCTGGTCTGGAGGTCAAGACCTCCAACCTGTGTTCCGAAATCACGCTACCGACGGGCATTGATCATCATGGCAAGGATCGCACTGCGGTGTGCTGCCTGTCCTCGCTCAATCTCGAGACGTGGGATGACTGGCACGACAATCCGCAGTTCATCGAAGATGTGATGCTGTTCCTGGACAACGTGCTGCAGGACTTCATCGACCGTGCGCCGAAGGAAATGCATCGCGCCGCCTATGCTGCGATGCGTGAGCGTTCCGTTGGTCTTGGTGTGATGGGCTTCCATTCCTTCCTGCAGGCACGAAAAGTTCCCTTCGAAAGCGTCATCGCGAAAGTCTGGAATCGCAAGATTTTCAAGCAGATTCGTGAGCAGGCAGATGCGGCGTCCAAGGCGCTGGCCAAGACTCGCGGGCCTTGCCCTGATGCCGCCGAATATGGGTTTGAGGAGCGCTTCTCAAACAAGCTGGCTATCGCGCCGACGGCGTCAATCTCCATTATCGCAGGTAATGCCAGCCCCGGTATCGAACCGATCACGGCGAATGTCTTCCTGCAGAAGACATTGTCTGGATCGTTCTCTGTCCGTAACCGGCATCTGAAAAAGCTGCTGATTGAGAAAGGGCAGGATACAGACGATGTCTGGTCATCGATCACTCTGAATCAGGGCAGCGTGCAGCACCTCGATTTCCTCACGCAGGATGAGAAAGACGTCTACAAGACCGCTTTCGAACTCGATCAGCGCTGGGTGGTCGAACATGCGGCTGACCGGGCGCCGTTCATCTGTCAGGCACAGTCCGTAAACCTGTTCCTGCCTGCGAATGTCCATAAGCGCGATCTGCACCAGATTCATTTCCAAGCATGGAAAAAGGGCGTCAAATCGCTCTATTACTGTCGCTCCCTGTCCATCCAGCGTGCCGACACGGTGAGCAACGTCTCACAGAAGCATGAGATGGATCTGAAGCCTCAGGCAGAGAGTGGTGCGGCAGGACCGAGTAATTATGAGGAATGCCTGTCCTGCCAGTAAGGTAAGACGGAACCTAGCACGCCGTCTGAACGGGTGTGAGCGAAAGCCGCTTGCACCCGTTTTTGATGTTCTTTCGCGGATGAGAAAAGCGTCGGTGAGATAAAGGCTTTTTATTTTATATTTCTGGAAATTCAGCCGCTGTAGCGTTATCAGTTCTAGCTGAAATGCCGTTGCGCTTCTTTCCGATCATCCTTCCAGACAGCAGGTGCCGTGATGACGACGCAGGAACATGAGAAACTCGATCTTCTGACCGCCAATCCGGTCTACAAGCCGTTCCGCTATCCGTGGGCTTACGACGCCTGGCTCACGCAGCAGCGCGTTCACTGGCTGCCTGAAGAAGTGCCGCTGGCTGATGACGTGAAGGATTGGCATCGCGTTCTCAACGACGGCGAGCGTCATCTGGTTACACAGATTTTCCGCTTCTTCACGCAGTCCGATGTGGAAGTGAATAACTGTTACATGAAGAAATACAGTCAGGTTTTCAAACCGACTGAAGTGCTCATGATGTTGTCGGCGTTCTCGAATATCGAGACGATCCACATCGCCGCCTACAGCCATCTCCTTGATACGATTGGAATGCCCGAAAGCGAGTATTCCATGTTCCTGAAATACAAGGAGATGAAGGACAAATACGATTACATGCAGACCTTCTCGGTCGACAATAAGCATGAAATCGCAAAAACCCTTGCTGCTTTCGGAGCTTTTACCGAAGGGCTTCAGCTTTTTGCTTCCTTTGCCATCCTGTTGAACTTCCCACGTTTCAACAAGCTCAAGGGCATGGGGCAGATTGTTAGCTGGTCGGTCAGGGACGAGACGCTGCACTGTCTGTCTGTCGCGCGTCTGTTCCGGACATTCGTTCACGAAAATCCGGAGATCTGGACGGATCGGCTCAAGAGCGAAATCACCGAAATCTGCGAGACCATCGTCGAGCACGAAGACGCCTTCATTGATCTGGCGTTTGAAGCTGGTCCTGTGGAAGGTCTGGATGCTGATCAGGTCAAGGCGTACATTCGCTTTATCGCGGATCGCCGTCTGGGACAGATTGGTCTTGACCCGATTTATGGTGGTCTTGAGCGGAACCCGCTGCCGTGGGTGGATGATATGCTCAATGCTGTCGAACACACGAACTTTTTCGAGAACCGGGCGACGGAATATAGCCGGGCTTCGACGGCAGGAACCTGGGAAGAGGCGTTCGAAACGGACGTTTTCGGCTGAAGGCTGTTTTGTGACAGCTTTCAGACCATGAGTCATAAAAGTTTCTGGATACTGCCTTTTTCCAAAAAGGCAGTATTCTCTAAAGATTTTTATGATTTGCAAGGGTATTCATACCCGCAATTTTGAAACCATGCGGACAGCATTGCGCAAATGGATTACGGACGCAGATGTGATGATCTGGCGGAAACCGGATCAGTAGCGGATGACAGGGAAAGAACGAGCCGCAACGGACGCACTCTCACGCGTCGCCTGCTGGTGGATGCCCATTTTGCTTGCGATTACGGCGAGTTCGATGTTGCGCGTGGTCTTCTTGAACTGGCAGAGCGCGTCATGATCGGACGCAATGAACACCAAGGCGCATCAGGACGTCGGTTGCTGGAGCAACTGGTTCTGGGGTTTGAGCGGGTCTGGGAATTGGAGCATCGTGCATTGGAAATGCCGTCTCCGCTCGATCAGGTGCGCTTCGAAAGTCTTCGGGCGATGTTGCTGCGACCGGGAACAGACCAGACCTGTTCAGACATTTCCTGAATGGAAATGGACCGGTTTTTGATCTGAAGTCATAGAGAAAGTTTTTGGGTGCTGCTCTTTTTAAAAAGCTTCCCCAAAAACTCTCTCAGTTTTCAGCAAGAGCCTCTTCTTCCATCCCGGCGTCATCGGCAGCAAGCTGAATGGGCGTCGGAGGGACGATCGAACGGCGGTTGAAGAAGCAGTAGACGGTCGGGACCAGCGCACAGAGCGAAAGCAGGAGCGGCCCTACAATGAAGGCAGCACCAGCACCGTATAATCCGAAATTCTGGGTCATATAGACCAGTGCTGCGATGTAAGCGCCTGTGCCGACAATATGGGAATAGAACAACGCCTTCGGACGACCCGCCATATAGAGCAGGGATTCCATCGGGAAGGCGCTAAGAGTGATGACCAGCGCAGGGGCCATCATGATAAGAAGACTGGCTGACTCCCGATATTTCTTGCCGAAAAGCGAGACAACAGGATGGCCGAGCAGCATGATCGCCAGAGCGACAGCCAGCCCGATACAGCCGGCTAGAAATCCGGTCTTCAGCGCCAGCTTCCAGGGGCGTGTCGTGTGCGGATCAAGCCGCATGATTTCCGGATAAAACCCTTTTTCCATCAGTGTGGCGGGCTTGGTCGCGGAATTGATAACTGATGTGGCGATCTTGTAGATGCCGACCGCCGCTGGTCCCAACATGCCACCGACAATCACGTTACTGATTGGCTCTTTGCCGACAGCCAACGTGGTGTTCAGGTTAGTGGTCCAGATGAAGCTCCAGACTTTCGGCAACTTGCGCGGAGCGGCAAAAAGGCTCGGACGCAGGGCGTCAAGCATTCTGTGACGGTCAAGCACAACCACAGCCATGCCCCACAGCACGAGATCGCCTGCAATGTCCGCGATATACCACGACAGCAGATAGGCAGGCATGCCCAGCCCGGAAATCCACGCCAGAACAGCGCCCAGCGAACGTATCAGCGGTGTGGCGATCTGCTGAATGCTGAGCAGGTCAAAGCGATCCAGCAGGCGCAATGCTCCGGCGGGTGTGGCGCAGGACATGGTGGGGATCAGCGTGCAATAGGCGATGGCGAGCGGAATATGCTCCTGCTTCACGCCAAATTTCGTGCCGAAAAAGAACAGGGCCAACATGGCGCCGATCATGCCGATTACACCCGCGACGGCGTCAATCGCACAGGCGAAGCGGATGGCGAGGCGCGCGGGCAGGGTGTCGCCACGGGTCAGGGCGGGCGCGCCATAACGGATGATCATCTGCCAGCTCTGGGATTTCGTCAGCGCAGACGCCCCCAGCGCGTAGGCGTGAATCAACATCACCGTGCCAAACAACTCGGCGCTCAGGCCGCGTCCTGTGCAGACCAGTCCCAGAAGGCCGATGATGCCGCCAAGCAGTTTGGTGGAAGCAAGTTGTCCTGCTTTTTTGACGACGGACCGTAATATCCCGTCATTAAACCAGTTTTTCACAGCCAATGATCCGAACGATATCCTGCTTCATTCCGAACCGGGTGCGCTGTAAACCCGGTATTGCCGTGCTTCATGACGGGTGAAGATCGCAGACGCAACAGGAAACGCCGTTCCTCTCTGTCTGACGACCTGTTCAGGGCGCGCCGAGAACAAGGGGACGACACAGCTTCGTCACCTCTTCCTTGACCTGCGCATAGGGCGAGCGGGCGTCGATCGTCACGATCGGTGCGCCTCCAAAGGTCAGCTTCTGGGTGGCGGCCACTTTCGCGGTGAGCGTCGCCAGATCATGATCCGGTTTCCGGCTGAGAGCCGTTTGCGGATCGACATCCAGCTTGATCACAAGGTTCGGTTTAATGGCGGCCATCTTCTGGTAGAGCCGCAGTTCACTCCGGGCGAGCGCCGCGACAAGGCGACTGCCGGGACGACCGGCGGACAGGCCGGGACCATCATAGAATGCCGGGATCTCGGTCTGGGGATAACGGTCTGTGATGACTGCGATACCGTGCTTCCGGGCATTCTGCATTTTCAGAAAACGACGATACCGGAGCAGCGAGAACCCATACACGACAAGTGCGGTCACCAGACCGGGGATTTTCTCGCCTTTGGAGCGGGTCTTCTTGGCCTTGCCGGTCAGCAGTTTCTCCAGAGCCGGTCCGATCAGCGGAATGGTGCCGATCTTGCGGCCCAGATCACCGGAGCCCAGACCAAGATAGAAGGTCTGGGTGGGTCGGACCTGATTGAGCTGTGCTGCGAGTTCATTGGAAATGGCAGTTTTGCCAGCACCGTCGCAACCAATCAGGGCCACGAGCGGCGCGAGCGATGCCTTTTGGGCGCGGGCTGACCGTGGGGCAGCATAAGGCTGCGAACCGCTGTTGGTCTGGCTCATCATGCTGTCTGTCCATCCGAGGCTTGCGCCCGATGCCGGATAAGAGCTTCCGTGATGGCGCTTTTGGCCTTTTCCAGCACGACATTCAGTGGTTCTGTCGCATCCAGATCCAGAATGGGCGCACCGTTGAAGCTCAGTTTTGGAACATCCGCAATCTTGCGTTCAAGCGAGGTGAGGCGGTGGTCGGGCTTGCGGGATACGGCTGTTTCAAGATCGACATTCAGACGGATCACCAGATCCGGAACGGTGCTTGCCATCCAGTCATAGAGACCCCGTTCCTGCATCGTCAGGAACTGCACGACAGCACTGTTGCGTGGAGAAAAGGTCAGGCTCGGTCCGTCCATCGGTCCCGGCACGGCGACCTGCGGATAGCGGTCTGTGAGAATGCAGACACCCTGCCGGTGCAGTCGGAGCATACGGCGAAAGCGGATGACGCGGCGCATGGAGAGCGCGAACATGACCAGAGCCGGGAAGAATCTGATCCTGCGATTCTGGCGGGCGCTGCTGGTGACCTTGACGATTCTGCGGTCTGCTTTCTTGCCCACGAACGGGAGGCGGGCGATCTTGCGGCCCAGTTCTCCGCTCTGTTTTCCAAGATGGCAGAGGGCGGTCGGCTGCGTCTCGCGCATCCATGCCAGCAACGCTGTGCCGACGGTCGATTTCCCGCTGCCATCCGAACCGACGACAGCGATGATGGGGCCTGAGATAGCCATAAGGGAGCGGTACGTCCTTTGATGCGGCTCAGGATGAGCGGCACTGTCTGTCATCAATTATACATATGACCGTGTAACAGAAAAATATCGGCCGTCATCTGTCGCTGTGTGGAGGCTGTTCTGACGGACGTGAAGGCCAGCGTAATACCGGCTCCGTTCTGCCGTCAGCCGGAGGTATGTCGCCGGTCCGGGTGGGAGGCGGTGACTGCCGTGAGAAGGTGGGTTCCTCTGGGCGACCTGCGTTGTGCCACGGCATCCGTCCCACTGATCGGTCCACAGGCGGGGCAGCGGGAGCCTCCCGTTCCACACGGGTTGCACGGAGTTCTGGCGGGCGCGGCGGACCGGGTTCGTAGGCGTCGGAAGCACGCAGGGGAGAGGTCGAGCCGAAGGATGGAGACGTCCGTTCCCGCCGCACGGAAAAAGGTTTTTCAACCGGCGCAGGTGCTTCCTTGGGAAGATCTTCCGCAGGCGTGACAGGTGTGCGCGGAGCAGTGTCCTGAGCGGGTTGAACAACATCCGGAGGCAGGAGTGGGGAGGGAGCCATTCCGGTCGCACGGGGGCGTGGCGCGGAGACAGGCTGAAATTCCGGAGAGGAAGTCGGTGCTGCAGCAGGCGGAATCCACTCTTCCTGTGGCGCCGATGCCTCCGGTTTCCTGCGCGCTGCCGTCTGCTCCGGAACGAGCGCGCCGACACGCATGGTCAGAACGCGGAGATCGGCCCTCGCATCCTCAAGCTGCAATGCGATTTCAGACAGCCGTCCTTTCACACCGTAAACGGCGAAAGGCATCAGTAGAAACGCTACGATGACAATGATTCCAAGACCGAGCAGCAGAACCTGCGCCCAGAGTGGCATCCAGTCGGGAATAGCAAGAGACATTGTCAGACAAACGCTCCGGAAGACATTTCTGGCGTCCCTTTACGTCAGAACGCCGGACTTTGCATCATCGCGTAATTTGGTCGGAAACGCCAAGATTAAGATGGGTGTCACCGTGCAATCAGAAGCACGTCGCGGGGGCGACGTGGCGCTGTCTGCGAAGAACGTTTGAGTGGACTAAGCCCTGAGCTTCAGGAGAGGATCAGCTGCCCCTGTAGGTTGAATAGGCAAACGGCGCGACCAGAAGAGGCACGTGATAATGGCTGCCCGTCTTGCCTTCGCGAGGGGCTGCAATCCCGAAGACGATCGGCACGGTATCGAGAAATGGCGGCTCACTCAGCGTAACACCTTCCTGGCGGAAATAGGGGGCGACCGCAAACTCCAGCCGGTAAGAGCCGGGCTCCAGTTCACCGAGCGATTTTAGTTCCGGGCAGCGTCCGTCCTCGTTGGTGACGCCTGCGAACAGGATGGTCTCACCCCGCCAGAGCGTGACCGACATGCCGGCGGCAGGCCGACCGCTGACCTGATCCAGAACGTGGGTTGAAAGACTGCTCATGCTTTCGTCTCCAGTGTCTTCAGAACATCGCGGCAGCGTATGGCGGCGATCTTGTCGATTTCCGCCAGTGCGGCCCGGCGTTCTTCATCGGCAGTGTTGCGCGTCCGACGCTCCATCTCATTGAGAATATGGTCTTTCTCGCTGAGCCGGACGCAGATGATGAAGGGCATATCGAATTTTGCCCGATAGACTTCATTGCTCGCCGTGAAGCGGGCATGTTCGGCTGGTGTCAGACGATCAAGCCCGGCGGAAGACTGCTCGTTCTGCGAGGCCGCGGTCAGTGTGTCATCAACCCCGACCTTACGCGCCAGTTCGGGATGCTCACGGATCAGCAGCATCTGGGCGGCAGACGGCGCTTTCGCAACCACATCCCGGAAGGCGGCAAGCAGCGCGTCCTCATCCTGAAAAGGCCGCGCCTTCCATGCTTGCTGCGCGATCCAGGGCGAATGTTCGTAAAGCGCGCCGAACAGTGTGGTGAAGTCGTCCTGATTCAACGCATTGATATGGGCAAAGACAGAGTTCATTCCGGAAAGACCTTGAGCCAGTGACGGGCGATATCGATGCGTCGCGCGACCCAGACCCGGTCATGCTGCCTCACATGGTCAAGGAACCGCGCCACGGCCCGCGCCCGTCCCGGCCGTCCGGCAATGCGGCAATGAAGCCCGACGGACATCATCCGGGGATGAGTGGCTCCTTCCTCCCACAGCTGATCGAATGTATCGCGCAGATAGCGGAAGAACTCCTCGCCCTCTGAAAAGCCGTTATACGCCACGATCTTCATGTCGTTCACGTCGAGCGTATAAGGCACGATCAACTGGGGCTTTCCCGTTACGGATTCCCATGTGTGGTCATAATAGGGGAGGTCGTCGGCGTAGGAATCGGCGTCGTAGACAAAGCCGCCTTCTTCGGCGATCAGTCGCGCCGTGTTCGGGCTGGTGCGGCCCTGATACCAGCCCAGCGGACGCTTGCCCGTCAGCGCCTGCTGGAGCGCAATCGCACGCTGGATATGGTGACGCTCAACTTCTTCAGGCACGTCCTGATAATCGATCCACCGCAGACCATGCGAGGCGATTTCCCAGTCCGCCTTCATCATGGCGAACACGGCTTCCGGATTGCGCGCCATCGCTTCGGCGACGCCGAAGACCGTGACCGGCAGCTCGCGTTCCGTGAACAGACGATGCAGACGCCAGAATCCGGCGCGGGAGCCGTATTCGTAGAGGCTTTCCATCGCCATCGCCCGGGCGTCGGGAATGGAGCGTGCGCCGACCATTTCGGACAGGAAGGCTTCTGATCCAGCGTCACCATGCAGGACCGAGTTTTCAGCCCCTTCCTCATAATTGATGACGAACTGCACGGCCACACGGGCCTTGCCGGGCCATTCCGGGTCCGGCGGGTTCCCGCCGTAACCCACCATGTCGCGGGGATAAGCGCTCATGCGTCGTGCGCTTTCAGGGCATCTGGAAGCACCTTGTTCCATGCGATCAGTGCGGCATCCACACCCGCGCCTCGTGGGGTGGCATAGCCTTCCGCAGCCAGAACGCTTTCCAGTGCGCCGAGCGTCAGCAGTACCTTGTGCTTCATGGCGTTGTAACCCATCGCGCCAATCCGCCAGATCTTTCCGGCCAGCGGCCCGAACGCCGTGCCGATCTCGATCTCGAAATCCTCGCGCATCCGGCGACGTACCGCCTCACCATTCACACCATCCGGAATCCACACGCCGGTCACGTTCGTCATGCGGTATTCGTCATGCCCGAACACTTTCAGCCCAAGCGCCCGAAGTCCCGCCGTCATGGCGGCTCCGGCAGCACGATGACGGTCGAAGCGGTTTTTCAGCCCCTCTTCCAGCATCACGCGTCCGCACTCACGTGCGCCGTAGAGCATGGTCGTTGCTTCGGTATGGTGGTTCAGACGCTTCTCCGACCAGTAATCCATGACCATGGCCAGATCGAAGTAGTTGGAGCTGATCCGCGCTCCATACCCATCGTCGGCATCCGCGCCGCGAATACCTTTTTCCACGTGACGACGGCTGAAGATATGCTCGGCAGCGCGGTCGGAAATCGTGATGGGTGAGGAGCCCGGCGGCCCTCCCATGCACTTCTGAAGTCCGGCCGTGACGATGTCCAGGCCGCAGCCGTCCACATCCACCGGCATGCCGCCGAGAGTGGCGGTCGCATCGACATAGGACAGCACGTCATATTTGCGGCAGAGTTCGCCCAGACCTTCAAGCGGCTGCGCCGTTGTGGTGGAGGTGTCGCCGTGGATACAGGCGAAGACACGCGGCTTGTGTTCCTTGAAGGCGGCCTCGATGGCGTCCAGTGAAGCGACCTCACCCCATTCCAGATCAATCGTGCGGATGTCCGCGCCGATCCGTTCCGCGATTTCGGACAGCAAAAGACCGAACCGTCCGGCACGCACGATCAGCACCGTCATGCCGGGTTCCAGCAGCGAGACCAGCGCCGCCTCGATACCCGCCCGCGCCGTGCCGTCGATCAGGAACGTCCAGCGGTTCCGCGTCATGAACACTTCGCGATAGAGTTCCATCGTCTCGTTCATGTAGGTCGTCATCTCGGGATCGAACTGCCCGAGCATGTCCGCGCTCATCGCCCGCAGCACACGCGGATGCACATTGACCGGCCCCGGCCCCATCAACAGACGCTGCGGCGGATCGATCTGGCCGAAAACTGGCACGGTCATGCGGAATGTCTCCCTTGGGTCTTGCTGTAATCGTCGGCGAAGAGGCGGACAAAACGGGTCAGGGCGGTAACGGCCTCGCCCACGTCGGCGGGTAGCACGGCTTCCGCCGGGTTGTGGCTGATGCCTTTCTCGCAGCGGATGAACAGCATTGCCATCGGCGCCAGCCGCGACATGATCATCGCGTCATGGCCCGCGCCGCTGACCAATACGCGTGCAGGCTCGCCGGTCACGTCCTGAACGGCTGTTTCCATCAGCGTCATGAGATGCGGATCACAGGGGGAGGGATCAAGATTCTCGCGCGGGATGATCTCGATCTCGACACCGCGACGTTCAGCAATGTCTTTCAGGGCCGCAAGAATTTCATTCACAGCCCTGTCGCGTGTCGCGATGGTTCCGGCGCGGGCATCGATGGTAAAGGTGACATCACCCGGCACGACATTTGCCACGCCGGGCCATGTGCGCAACAGGCCGACCGTGGCCACAAGCCCATCACGATCCCCGCCCGCCATGCCGATGCGCTCGATGGCCAAAACCATTTCCGCCGCTGCCGTCAGCGCATCCTGTCGCAGCGACATCGCCATGGTGCCGGCATGACCGGCCATGCCATGCACCCTGATCTCGAAACGCCTTTGCGCGGCAATGCCGCTCACCACACCGAGCGCCCGTCCTTCGGCTTCCAGAACCGGCCCCTGCTCGATATGCGCCTCGACATAGGCCAGAACGCTGTCTTTTGGGCGTCTGGCCGCCGCCATGCCGCGCGGCGTCAGTCCCACGCGGGCCAGAGCCTGTTCGACCGTGAGACCGTTGCCGTCACGAAGTTCGGCAAAAGCCGCGACAGGGTCATCTTCTTCCAGAACACCGGCGATGGAGCGGGTGGTCAGCATGGTGATGGGAAAGCGTGAGCCTTCCTCATCGCCGAAACCGACAATCTCGATGGCGAAGGGAAAGCGTTCGCCTCTTTCATGAAATCCGGCGACCACTTCCAGCGCCGCGATGACGCCGAGCATACCGTCATAGCGCCCGCCATCCCGCACCGAGTCCAGATGCGAGCCGAACAGCAGCGCGGGCGCGTCCGGCATGGTACCTTCATAACGACCGATCAGGTTGGTGGCGGCGTCCTGCCTTACCGTCATGCCCGCCTGACGCATCCAGTTCGAGATGGCTTCCACCGTGGCGATGAACCCCGGACCAAGCCATGGGCGATAAAGCAGATCGATTTCATCGCTGAAAGGGGAAACGCCGAGCACATCACAGCGGGCGACGGCGCGTTCGCCAGCCGCCGCGCCAGAGTCGTCCGTCATGGTCCTCACCATGCCGCGACCCCGCCATCGCTGCGTGGATCGGTCGCCCCTTCAATCACGCCATTCGGATGGCGGACCAATGCTCCGGCATGTCCCATCATGGACGTGAAAGGCGCGACCCGCTCAATGGCGTGTCCTGCTGCGCCCAGTTGCGCGATCAGTTCTGGTGCGAACCGGTCCTCATATTTCAGGGTCACGCTTTCCTGTCCCCATGTGCGCCCCAGCAGCCAGCGCGGCGCGGTGACGGCGGCCTGAAGACCCATGTCGTAACGGGCATAGCGCGAGAACACGGCGGCCTGCGTCTGCGGCTGTCCTTCGCCGCCCATCGTGCCGTAGACCATCACGCGTCCATCATCGAAGCGGGCTGCAGCCGGGTTCAGGGTATGGAACGGCTTGCGACCGGGCCGGAGCGCGTTCCAGCCATCTTCTTCAAGACGGAAACTGGCTCCACGATTCTGCCAGACGATGCCGGTTTGCGGCAGCACGACGCCGGAGCCGAATTCGAAATAGGTGCTCTGGATCATGCTCACGCCTACACCGTTCGCATCGACCGCGCCCATCCACACGGTATCGCCCGCCTGTGACGGGTGCGGCCACGGGGCGGCGCGCTGCGGATCAATGGCGGCGGCCATGGCGTCCAGTGCGGCTGGATCGTCCAGCAGATGCTGTGCTTCCACGGTCATATAGGCCGGGTCGCCCACATGCGTGTCGCGGTAACGGAAGGCCTGCTTGGTCGCTTCGATCAGTCCGTGAATATGCGCGAAACTCTCACCTTCATCGGCTTTCAGTCTGTCGAAGAGTGCGAGGATGAGCAGGGATGCAACGCCCTGTGTCGGCGGGGCCATATTGTAGAGCGTCGCGCCCTTGATGGGCACGGAGAGCGGAACACGGACCTGCGCCCGGTGCGTTGCGAGATCCTCCGCACTGACCGGACTGCCCGCGCAGGCAAGATCGGCAGCGATACGGCGCGCGACGGAGCCGGTATAGAAATCCTGAAGGCCAGACACAGCCAGTTCGCGGAGGGTCGCGCCGAGGGCCGGATTGCGAAGAATGTCGCCTTCTTCCAGCGGACGGCCTTCGGGTTCGAAGATGGCGGCATAGCCCGATACAGGTGCGAGTTCAGTGGATTTCTCACGGGCCAGCGCGGCTCCGCCCGCTGTGACAGGAACACCGGCTTCGGCATGGTGAATGGCTTCGGCAAGGATCTGTTGCAACGGCAGCACCGACCCGTTGGCTTTTTCTGCCAGTTCCAGCGCCTTTGCCCAGCCGGACAGGGTGCCTGCGACCGTATTGGCGGCCAGCGGTCCACGCCATGGCACGGTCTTGTGACCCGCCTTGCGATACAGGTTCAGATCGGCGGCCGCAGCGGCGGCTCCGCAGGCGTCGATGGTCTCGGTACGTCCGTCGGGCCATGTGATGAGCCAGAAGGCGTCGCCGCCGATGGAAGTCATATGAGGATAGACGACGGCGAGGGCTGCGGCGGTCGCCACGACGGCCTCAAGAGCCGAGCCGCCATCACGAAGAATGGCAAGGCCTGCCTGTGACGCCAGATGATGCGGTGCGGTAACCATGCCGCGCAATGAACGGGCCGTATGCAGCATCCTGCAGCCACCTTTCCTGTTGTCTATGGATCAGTTTTTCGTAGGACCAGATGTAACTTGAAAAACCTCTTTTTGCCAGTTGTCGTCAGGGATGCCGCGCATGCATTCAGCAGTAAGCCTGCCATTTCATTGCAGTCACACCGGAATAGGCAGTTTTTTTCGACGCCGAAACGTCATTGCCGTTATTCCGGTATCGGCTGATACGACAATCGTCCCAGCCAGAAGCTCAGTCCTTGTCGTGCCCCCAGTAGGTCACGTCCATACCGTTTCTTTCGCACTCGCGAGAGATGCGAAGTCCGGAGGTGGCTTCAAAAACGCGACAGATGACATAGGCGGGCACAGCAGACAGCAGGATTACGGTGATGATGCCAATCAACTGAAAGAGCGGCGTGATATGGGCATGATCGAGCGCATAGGGCGCAGGCAGATCGGTAAAACCGCCGGTTCCAGTCCTCCAGTGCAGGAAACCGCCCACCAGTGAACCGACGATACCGGGACCAAAGGCAAGCGGCGCCACTTTCGGCTCATCAATGCGCAGATGCACGAGCGCACGGGACACAATCACGGCAAGGATCGGCCCGATCACGCCAAAGGCAAGGCTTTCCATAGAACCGGCAACGTCAAAAACGGTACCGGTCATGACAGCCCCGGCGATGGGACCGAAAAACACCCAGACCGGTTCTCTCAGAAGCGCTGCCAGAGCGGCCCCGCTGACACCGCCGCCGAGCAGGGCGAGGAACACGTTTTTCAGCACGATACCCAGTCCGGTCGGGACCATGGTGATGCCGTAAACAGTCTTCCCCGGTGTAATCCATGTCGAGCCAAGGGCAATGAGCGGGATCGCCATGAAAACGAACAGCGCCCCGGAGGCGATATTGCCGTAATTGCTCGGTTTCGGCTGCACCCCTTCAGGGTCGGGGATAAACACACCGGCTCGCGGTCCCATCCGCCATGCCGTCACCAGCGTCCATGTGCCGGTAAAGACGTAAAGCGCGACGGCTCCTTCAAAATCATGCAGACCATTATTGGTGAGAGGCGAAAGCGGCCCCCATGTCAGATACGCTGCGAGCGGGCAGAAGATGAGACCTGTTGCAAGTGACATGACATAAAGAGGTGCGCTGCGTATCCGCTCCACCGTTCCGCTGTGAATGAGAGCGACGGTCGCCATGGCGAAGGTTACGAAGAA
Source organism: Acetobacter sp. UBA5411 (assembly GCF_002409645.1). GTDB lineage: Bacteria > Pseudomonadota > Alphaproteobacteria > Acetobacterales > Acetobacteraceae > Acetobacter. The sequence goes on along the minus strand of NZ_DHNR01000005.1, from coordinate 90,407 downwards.
GACCGAGAAGACCTGCTGCGTATCAGCACCGGGAACCAGTTTCGGGTCCTGCGCCAGAGCGGGCGTGCTCATGGCGGCACTTCCGGGCCACCAGTCAATAAAGGCCTGCAAGAACGGATGTGGCGTGCCGAAGGCGGTATAGAATTGCCACTGCCAGATGGCGTCCCCCACAAAGAACGTGGCGAGACCACCGATCATGCAGGTCGTTATTTTCTGCACCCAGCAATGCAGGACATTGTTTTTTCGGACCAGACCGGCATCGACCAGACCAAGGCCGATCAGCACCAGGATCACACTGACGGCGCTGACGACATAGATGAATGCGGACAGAATATTGGCCGTCGAAACCTGTTCAGGAAACATGAGTGAACCTTTATGAAGCGCCGGACTGTCCGGTATGGAGCTTTCTGTAACGCAAAGGCTCTATGCGCAACGGGTGACTGTCAGGCTCAAGCGTCGCTGGACCGGATGGGTTCCAAAGATCAGGCTACAGGAAGGACACACTCATTTCTTCAGAAAAACGTCGAGCTTGCGATCAACATCCGCAAGAAGAGCATCGTCTCCGTTCTTATCAAGCGCCGTCAGGGAGCGTTTCATCGCCTGAAGAATATCCGGCGTGACATCCTTGTCCTGCACGGCCTTCCGCCACCATGAGAGGGCTTCCTCGACAAGGTCGGCTTCAGCCAGCGCCGTCGCGTAATTATGCTGTCCGCGATAGTCGCCCTGTTCTGCTGAGCGCCTGTACCAGGCTAGCGCTGCCTGTCGGTCCTGCGGCACTTCCCATCCTTCTTCAAGAAAGCGGGCATAGAGGTTCATGGATTTGGCGTGACCGTTGTGGGCAGCTTCCTTGAATAGGGCGAATGCCCGTGGGCGATCTACGGGCATACCAAGTCCTCTCAGAGCAAGGATGCCCAGATTATAACGCCCCCATTCATCGCCGAGAGAGGCAGCTTTTTCGTAATGGACAGCCGCCTGCGCCAGATCTTTCTCCACTCCGTGACCAAAGTGATAGCAACGCCCAAGCATGTTGCTGGCTGGTCCAAAACCGGCACTGGCCGCGATTTTAAACCATCCGACGGCTGCCATCGGGTCGCTCTGCATGAAAGTGCTGCTGAGAAGGGCCTGTCCCCACTGCGTCTGGGCGAGAGGGTCGCCTTTCAGGGCTTCAAGACGGATCTGTTCAATATGGGCCGGAAGAGGGGTGCGCTCGGCAGGACGTTTCCCCGGAAGCAGGCGGGAGATCATGGCGGGACTCTTGTTGCGAAGGCCTCTCAGTAGCATCGCGTAGGTGGTGAGAGCAAGAATTCAGGTCTTTGCTCGCTGTCTTATGAACAGGTAGCGGGAGTATCGGGGTGGCTATCCGGGGCTTGGTTTTCCTGTATCTGCCTGGAAGGTATTCTGCTCCTTCCGGTGCACCGGGTCCTGATGGAGTGCTGTTTTCTTTCTATAAAAGGGACCTGAGGAAATTTTATCATTTATGAGAACGGTTCGGGTAGTGAGATTTTCTGATGCGGACTTCCGGCAGAGTTTATATCCGGGATGAACGAGAAAATGTTTCGTGTCTCGGGGAGAGCTAGAACCGTAATATTTACCAGATGAATATTACTCATTTACATAATATAATTTTGTATATTATTTTATAATATTCCAATAAATAAAATAAAATCCAGATTAATTTTTATAATTTAACTTGATTAACTGTATTTTAATGGCATCTACTCTGCGTTGCGAAAAGAAATATTTCGCAACACATCCGGCGATCCTGTCATTACCAACCCACTTCCTTTTTTATCCGGAAGCTTTCGGGGTTTTACGACAGATCGCATATCAGAAGGTCTGCTCGATTATGACAACCACTTACTGGAATGGCGCGGCAGAGGGAGATTTTTACTCTGCCTCGAACTGGTCCAATGGCGATGTTCCCCATAGCAAAACCTGTCAGAGTGCTGACATTACCGGATGGGATGGTACGCCGGTTGTGGCGGTGGCTGGCGGTGTTTCCTACAGCCAGATCAGTTCCGTGAGCATTGGCGACAATGGCACACTGAAAATTACGGCTGACGGCGGCACGGCCGACACAGGTTATGTTTTTGCAACCCATTCGATTGAGGTTGCCGAGACTGGTTCTCTGATTATCGACACACCGTCCGCTGTCGATCTTGGGCTGTACACGCAGATCCGGGGTGGCACGGTCACGATTATGAACAACGACAACAATGTTGTTCTGGACGGAAATTCGCTGAACGGCACCGGCACGCTGAATCTGATCAATGCGACGCTTGGATCGCCTGAGGCGCTGGTGCATATCCCGGATATGGATATCACGTTGCAGGGCGGCAGCACGCTTTATACACGCTGGGCTGCATCGGGACATTCGGTGACATTCGATCCGGCATCGGTGAATACGCTCGTTCTGCCATCCAACGATCCGACTGTTGCTACGAAGATCATTGGTTTTTCGGAAAATGCGCGGATCGAGATTGCCTCGGAAGATGGTGTTCATCCGACGGCGGCGACGATGTCGTCGAATGGCGACGGCACGTACAGCATGATCATTGCGCTGTCGAACGGCACCACGCTGACGGCGAACGACATTGTTCCGGCTGACGGATTTAAGCCGGGGGCGGTTTCGATCGGGGAAACGGCTGATGGTAACTACACTCTGACGGACAGCAACGCGGCTGCGACGACTCCTGATTACAGCACCTCCGCGATCCATGAAGCGTTGCAGAACACGGCGGCTACGGCAGCGAACACGGGAGATGACGTGACCACCGGGGCTGGCGTGGTGGATCACAGCAGCACCGCCAATGATCGTTATACGGCGGCTTCCGGCGACTGGTCTGATTCCGCCAACTGGTCTGCCGGTGTGATCCCGCAAAGTGACAGCTGTTTGCAGGGGACTGTGGGCGGGACATCTGATGTTGTTGTCTCTCAGGCGGATTCAGCCCAGTTTGTCAGCCTGTCGGTAAATGACAGCGCCACGCTGACGATCAGCGCGGCAGCGGGTGAAAATCCTGAAAGCTATGTGTTCTCAACGGCAGGTCTTGAAGTTCGTGACCAGGGCTCACTGGTGATCGACACGGCGGCGAAAGTCGGACTGGGCGGTGTCAGTGCGATTGATGGAACACTGACGATCGAAGACAATACCAGCAATGTTATTGTGGACAGCAACCATCTTGCGGGTGGTGGCACGCTGACGCTGGATCATTCGACTTTCGGTTCCGCTTTATCCGCGCAGGAAGTCGATCTTCCGACGATCAATCTGAAGGATGACAGCACTTGGTATGCCTCGCTGTATGGCAATACGAGCACGGTGAATGTTGACGGGACGAGCGACGCGATTGTTCTGAGCGGAAATCTTCAGAATATTCAGACGACTTTCTCCGGTGTAACTGCAAACACGCAGTTTCTTATCAACCCGAATGAGGGTGTGAGTGCGACATCCGAAGTTTACAGCAAGAATGGTGATGGCAGCTATACCCTGACCATTGGTCTGAGCGATGGCAAGGACGTGGTGCTGAGCCATATTGAAGCGGCGTCTTCTCTGACCAGTTCCTCTGCATCTCTTGCATCTATTGCGAGCGGTAAAGAGGTTCAGGCTTCGGTTGTCTCTGATTTCGCGCAATCGGCGACGGGCAGCAGTGCGGCCACTCTGGTGGCAGCGGCGGGTTCAGTTCTGCCGACCGAGCATGTGGCGGTGAGTGCTGGGGCGCTGCTGAACACGACTTCCGACGTGACGACGCCGATTGTGACGGCTCATGATTCCGAGAAGCTGTTTGCTGCTTAAGCAGACAGTTTGCCCGGGCTGCCTTTCGGGGCGGCTCGGGTGTTGATCTGCTTCCGATTGCGAGCGGCTGATGTCTGCTTTAGCGGCGAACCAGAAAGTCGGCTATTGGGCAGGATCGTCAGTCAACCAGATGTTCATATGAACGATCTCCAAATCTGCCGTAACTTAATGTTATCGAGCCTAGCGGGCGTCTCTGACGGCGCTTTTGATTAGATCTTCAAGGGCAGTCAAGTTGCCAGTATCGGCTTCCTGAAGCGCAATATAGTATGCCGTACCACGATCTAGAATTGGATCTGCCAGCAGGCCCAGCAACTCACGAGCTTGTAGTGCGAGAATGGCCTGCGCCAAGCGTGTATTACCATCTACAAAGGGGTGGATCCAAAGCAGTTGTTGAAAGAAACGTGCAATAGATGTGATCGCCCTATTATTGTCTTCCAGTAAACTGGAAAAATCGCGATTCCATTGGTCGAGTAGTTCACGAATTAAGGACGGAACCCTATCCCATGCAGGGCGCTCGGGGCCGGGACTTGGTTCGCCATTTGCATCCACCAGCCATACTTGTGTTTCCCGAAATTTGCCCGCATAGGCCAAATCCGATGACAGTATTAATCGATGTACGTAGCGAAGCAGAGACGGAGTAAGATGTGCGCTCACTGCTTCCCTGGGATCTTCTACAGCTCGCTGAAAACTCGCAGCAGCAGCTGCCGCCAACATCGCTTGGACATCAGTGTGTTCGTTTCGCACAGCACTGGCGATTACAGCAACCGTTTGGAGGAAAAACTCCTGTCCTTGCTGTCTAAATTGATCAATACGATACGCAAGAGATTCTATGGCTCGCGTCTGTGCCTTAAGTTCATCCGTGAAATTTTGCCCTGATGCTGCGAAGAAGGCTGTTTGCTCTTCATTACTCATCGGTATGTGCAAATGCCGAAGGCGAAGGCCATAGCCCGCGGGAGTGTCCAACATTACGCGAAGACGTTCACGATGATAGATGAGACAACGCTTGCCGTTAGCCGCGGCGATCCTTTCGAGTTCAGTGCGTTCCCCAACTGTTAGATGTTGGTTTGTTAAGAAAATGAAGCCGCTCCGGTTGTGTTTGAGCGATGCTTGTAAGTCCAAAGAAAACTTGTTCGATATCGCTGTAATGCTTACAGGTTCGCGCGGAAAATATACTGCTGCAACAAATGTTTTTTCGTCTTTAGTACAGAGGATATCTTTGCCGCCATCGGGCCCTCCGAGAGGTTGCTGAGGATCAATATTTTCGAAGGCGTCTATTCGCAACAAATCTGCGCAAAGGCGCTCAGCATCGCTTGAGCCTTTTTCCCAATTTGTCAGCAAAATAGTTGTCGAAATTTGATGAATGGACAAAGAACCCTCGACACGGCATGCTTCGACTTACTCACATCCTAACATGGCGGAAAGATCGGTCATAGGGACGTGAGTTTTGCTTTGCCTGCGAGAATGAACACACCCAGAGCCGGTCAACACACTCTGGGGTGTTTGTGGCGAGGTCGGCTTTTTAGCGGAAGGCTGGTTAAAAACTGCCAGTTCTATCCTGGTCGCACTTCAGGGACCGGATTTTAAATCAATATTGTACGCTTTCCGATGGGGCGCGACCAGATTAAAATGTCGAAAGGAAAGCAAAGAAGATGTATTTTCTATAGTTATGACTTATTTTAAAAATCGTTCATTTATATTAATAAATAAACACATAAATAATATATGTCATATATATGACACTATTTAGCCTTGTTCCTGTAAAGCCAAGCATAAAGCGACGGCAGAACCAGCAATGTCAGCATCGTGCAGGACACAAGTCCACCGATAACAACCGTTGCTAGCGGCTTTTCAACTTCCGCGCCTTCGCTCATGGAAAACGCCATGGGGAAGAAGCCCAGACAGGCGACGGTCGCCGTAGCCATGACGGGCCGGAAACGTTCACGAACGGCCTCGACAGCAGCGTCAAAGGGGAGGAAGCCCTCTTTTCTCAGATCGTGAATGTAGGACACCAGCACGAGACCGTTCATGGTGGCCACACCAAACAAAGCGATAAAGCCGATCCCGGCGGAAATGCTGAAAGGCATGCCACGCAAATACAGCGCGAGAATACCGCCCGTTGCGGCGAATGGCAGATTGACGAACACAAGCGCCGCCAGTCCCAGTTGTCCAAGCGCCATCATGAGAAGCAGGAAGATCAGCCCGAGCATGATCGGCACGACAATTTCTAGACGGGCCACCGCTGTCTGAAGATTTCTGAACTGGCCATTCCATTCCATGCGATAACCCGGAGCCAGCTTGATATTCTTCGCCACAGCGTCCTGAGCGGCTTTGACGAAAGAACTTAGATCCCGCCCGCGAACATTGGCCTGCACCATGGTACGGCGTAGCCCCTGATCGCGGCGGATCGTCGGCGGTCCATCCGTCAGCACAATATGCGCGACCTGAGAGAGATTGACGGTGCGGTCGTCGCGCGTGATGACGGGGAGGGCTCGGATATCTTCAATATTTTCCCGAGCATCTTCCGCAAAGCGCACCTCTGTGGGGATCAGCGCGTCATCGACGGAAACGGGCGGACCGAAATGGCCTCCGAGCGCCTCCACCACATCCATGACCGACGAGGTTTCCGTGTTGAGTCGTCCCGCCATGGTGCGATCAACGTCGATATGAAGATACGGGATGGTGCCAACATCCTGCGGCGCGACGTCTGCTGCTCCGGGGACTTTGGCGACCACGTCGGAGACCTGCGTCGCCAGCTTCGACAAAACGGTCATGTCCGGACCATAGATGCCGATTGCAATCTGTGACCGCACACCGGAAAGCAGGTCGTCCATGCGCATCTGGATCGGCTGGCTCCAGTTGAACAGCGAGCCGGGATTGTTCTTCTGCAACGCGTCGTTGAAAGCCTTGACCAGACCTTCCTGCGTGCTGGCGGTTTTCCATTCGGAATGAGGCTTGAGCAGCACATAGGTGTCGCTCTGCTCTCCACCCTGTGGATCGGTCGGGATAGCCGACGTGCCGGTATTACTCACAACCGTGCGCACGTCCGGGAAGGAACGGAGTGTCCTCTCGATGGCCTGCACGGCCTTCAGGGACGCATCAAGGGAAATGCCGGGAAGGCGTGTGGAGGTGACGACCAGATCACCTTCCTGAAGCTGGGGAATGAACTCGCCGCCCAGACGGCTGGCGACAAACACGGAGAGGATCAGGAAAATGACCGCCACGGACATGACCTGTTTCGTATGCGTCATGCAGTAGCGGGAGGCAGGCTGGAAAAGACGCCACATGAAGGCGATGAAGCGGGTGTGATGGTCTCCGTGTGTGTCCTGTGCGTGCGCGTCGGGCTTTTTGCCGCGTCCCAGAAAAACACAGAGAGCCGGAATGCAGACCAGCGAATAAACAAGGGAGGCGATCAGCGCCAGAATGACCGTTTCCGCCATCGGGGTGAACATCCGCCCTTCCACGCCCTGAAGCGTGAGGACCGGCAGATACACCATGGCGATGATGAGTACAGCGAAGGTGACCGGGCGGATGACGGAGCGTACGGTGGACAGGATGGTCGTCGGGAGTGGCGTGTCGTAACGGCGTCGGTGCAGCACGTTCTCGACAATGACGAGCGAACTATCGACAACCATGCCGAAGTCGATCGCGCCGAGGGAGAGCAGGTTGGCGGAGATGCCCAGATGCCGCATGCCCACCATGGCTGCGACAAGCGAGAAGGGGATCACGGAGATGATAACCAGAGAGGCCCGCCAGTCTCCGATCACCAGCAGCAGGACAACCAGAACCAGAATGGCGCCGAGTGAGAGGTTTTCCCTGACCGTATCAATTGTTTTCTCTGTCAGACTTTCCCGCCCGTAATAGGGTTCCAGCGTGACGCCAATGGGCAGGGACGCCTGAATTTTCGGCAGTTCGGTCTTCAGATCGCTCAATGTCGCCCGCGCACTCGCACCTTCACGGAGCAGCACGACGGCGCTGACAATCTCGCCCTGTCCGTCGCGGGTGACGCCGCCCATGCGCGGACGGCTGCCCTTCCGCACGATGCCGATGTCGCGCAGATGAACGACTTCACCATTCGGGCCGCTGCGGACCTGTACCTCACCCAGTTCCGCCAGATCATCGATCAGCGAACGGCCGACAATGATGTGCTGTTCGTCATTATGCTCGATCCAAGCGCCACCGGCAGCTTCATTGCCGGTATCGACGGCGTCGAAAGCGTCCGAAACAGATACGCCATAACGCCGCATGGCCATTGGATTGAGCGCGACTTCGTAGGTTTCCGAAGCGCCGCCGTTGATGTTGACGTCCACCACACCCGGAACGAGGCGCAGGCGCGGCACCACGTTCCAGACCATTAGGCGGTTCAGATCTTCAAGCGACTGGTCCCGACCGCGAATCTGTAAGTGGAGGATTTCGCCCATGCCGGTGGACATCGGTCCCATGTCGATGGACAGACCATGCACGGACACGCTGTCGCGGGCTTCAGGCAGGCGCTGCGAGACCAGTTCACGGGCGCGGTAGATGTCGGTGGAATCGTCGAACTGGAGATAGAGAACGGCCACGCCGGTGCGCGATACGGAGCGCATGCTGGTCAGGCCGACAACGCCGGACAGGGCTTTCTCCACAGGCGAGGTGACGAGTTTTTCAACCTCCTCCGTCGGCAGGCCGGGCGCTTGCACGGACACCAGCACCTGACGCGGCGAGATATCCGGAACCGGTTCCACCGGCAGACTCCTGATGTCTGCCAGTCCGGCCACCATAAGAAGTGTGACGATACAGAAAAGGAAAAGGCGCTTTTCGATCAGCCAGTGCAGAAGCTTCATAAGGTCAGCCGTTGGCCTCGGCGGAAGGAGCAAGGATGGCCTGTGATTTCAGGGTGAAGCTGCCCTGTGTCACCACGGTTTCGCCACCCTGCAGGCCTGCGGTGATGACGGTCTGTCCTTCAAGAGAGAGACCGGTCTTCACAATGCGCAAACTGTAGCGATGGGGAGCAGTCAGCACGAAAACGCAGGGCGATCCCGCGAAGGTCTGAAGAGCCGTGCTTGGGATCAGAACGCCTTCGACCTTGTCGGAGGAGAACAGACGCGTTTTTACCAGCATGCCGGGGCGCAACTGCTGTTGCGGATTTTCAACAAGGCTGCGAGCGAGAATGTGCTGGGTTTTTGTATCGACGTGGCCTTCGATGACGTCAATGCGTGACGAAAGAGGGGCTTCACCGGGTGAAAGCCATGTGAGTTGGCGGTCGCCGGGACGGATACGGGGCGCTGACTCCTCATCGACCTGTGAGACGATCCAGACGTGAGACAGGTTTTCGATTTCCACCGGCGCGACACCGCTGGCAGTCATTTCCTGTCCGGTGGCGACATTAATGCTCGTGACAATGCCGCTGATTGGAGACACGACGACTGATTTCCCTTCATCGGGATGTTCCATACTGGACTGATAGCGGCGGAGATGTTCGGCCATACTCCGAAGTACGGCTTCCCGGCCATGCACGAGCGCATCCGCCTCCCGCAAGGCAGCGCCCCGTCGCTCCAGTTCTCCTACCGAAACCGCGCCCCCCTTCAGGGTGCGGGCGCGATCATAAAGCTGGCGGGCATTCTCACGTCTGGCGCGGGCTTCCTGGAGGGCGGCCTCCGCAGACAGGCGCTGTTGCGTGTCGTCGTTCAGCGTAAAGTTCTCATAAGTGAGCAGGGGCTGGCCCTTGGTCACCATCTGTCCGGCGACCACCGCCACATCAAGAACACGTCCGCCGCCGACGGGGCGGATATGCGCCACCTTCCGGGCGTCGGCGACGATATAGGCCGGAACATCCATGTGATGCGGCAGGGCTCCTGGATGGGCGACTGCCGTGTGGATATCCTCTGCGGCAAGCGCTTCATCGGAAATCGTGACTGTTGGGAGAGGCGGCGCGGCATGGGCGGAAGGCAGAAATGCGGAACAGGCGAGCAGGGTGCTGAGCAGAACTGACACAAAAGAAGGGGAGAAAACCCTGTTCGTTTCGATCATGGAATATTTCCGCTCATAAGAATCATCCGGGCTATCGTGGCTCGCATGACAATGTCTGCCTGGGCATAGCGTTCAGCGGCTGTAAGAGCAGTTCGTCTGGCACGCAGATACTCGATCACCGGGATCTCGCCGACCTGCCATGCTTCGGCAAGATCTGCGGCGCGACGATCCGAGTGGACGCGTAACTGACGTGCATGTTGAAGAATCTGGGTGGAGGTCGTCAACTGGTTATGCAACTGGCGATATTCGGCCTTGATCTGGCGATGCGCCTGCGTGACGTCGCGCTCCGCCCGACCGACGGCCTGGACCTCTTTCATGACCATGGGAACATTTCTGGCTTCGCTTGGCAGCGGCACCTGAAATTCAACGCCGATTTGTGTGTCCCAAGGGCTCTGATACTGTTCCTGTCGGCTGAGAATGACCCCAAGCGACGGGTTGGGCATGTAGGAGTGGCGGGCGACGGAATAGGAAGCCTGCGCCTGTTTCAGGGCGGATTCCGCAAGCTGAACACGGGGATCATGCTCGGGGTCAAGTTGCGAGCCGACTGGACCCAGCCCCCGGCCGTCAATGCCGGAAAGATCGGGAAGGGTGTCTGTGCCGGTCAGGGATTCCAGTTCGGCGCGAATATTCTCAAGCCTCTGTCGGGATTCCGCCAGCGTACCGTCCACGTCTTCCTTTTCGGTGACCGTTGCCTCGTAATCCGTGTTGGAGACTTCTCCTGCATGAAGGGCGCGCTCGACGTCCGACATGGTCCTGCCGAGCACGTCGCTGACGATTTCCTGATTGTTGATGCGGGCGCTGAGAACGGAGCCTTCGCTGGTGAGGTCCAGCACATGCACGGCGACGGCCAGTCTTTGCACCTGCTGCTGATGGGCGGCGACCTTTTCATCGGCGAGCGCGGCTTCTTCCGTGGCTGAACCCTGTCCCGGCAGCCAGAGGGGCACGCTGATCTGTCCCTGATAGGTCGTGTAGCCGACATGACTGCCGATGAAATGATCGTCCATGTACAGGCCGGAGACGGTCGGGCCGTCAGGGAACCAGGACCGTGCGGCCGAGGCGCGCTTGTGTGCGGACATCGCGTCCGTCGAGATGGATTTGCGGGACGGATCTATCGTCCAGGCCGACTGGATGGCTTCGCGCAGGGTTTCTGCGTGCGCAGGGACACCGGAGGCAAGAAACAGTCCGCATATCGTCGCTGTTCGAACGCGAGGAACGCGGATCAGCGAGAGACAAAACGAAAGACGCCTGACACACTCTGGAAACAAAAAAAGTCCCTCACAGAACAGCAAAGATACTGAAACAGGCATAGAGTGCAGCCACCCACGACGGAATGGTTAAAAGATTAAAAATATTTTATAGAAACAGGATGAACATTGCGCAATCAATATAAAAAAGCAATCAGATCAGGGTGTCCATCTCTATATTTTGCTGCCCCTGAAAACCGCGACCGGCCCGGTTGGCTTCTGGCTTCACGCCCGGGAAATGCTGATGGGAAGAGGAGTTCCGTGGGCAGTTTTTCTGATACCTCAGTCTGAGTAAACAGATGTTAAAAGTATCTGTTTGTCAGAGCGGAGGAAGCAGCAGAACGCGGTTCAGACTTTCCAGTCTTGAGAAAAGCTCTGCCCATACCGTGAAGAATTTCCGCTCTGAAAGACCGCGTTCCTGCATGATGGCGGCAATATCTCCCACAGTCCGCTCACCATCAATCAGAGGGAGAATGCTTCGTGCCTGAGTGGGAAGCGGAACGGGAACCGTTAGCGTGCCGAACGCAAAAGGTAGCGTGCTGTTGGGGAGAATCTGTTTTGCCAGCTCATCTCCCGGTATTTCCCGCATGACAGGCACACTCGCCGGATCACAGAAATCCGGAGGTGTGGGGCGCGATCCGTTTCGTACGACATAGGCCACATGCGTCGCCATATTGCCTGTCAGGGATTCCGCGACCTCGGCTTTTTCCCGCCATGACAGGTTCTCCACGCGGGCACGCAACTTCGGATCCGGCAGAAACAGCGCGGGATCGTAACGGGCAGGTTCCATCAGGCAGGATGGTTCAAGACCGGCTTCCGTCAGCAGATCAAGAAATGCGCCGATCGTATAGGCTCGGTCGCGGGGATTGAGCAGCAGATCGTAAAGTCCAGCATCACCGCCAGTCAGGTGATCACCGAAATTGCCGTTCTGTCGCAGCCATGCCGTGGCGGGAAGTGTGCGCATGACCCGCTTGGCGATATCGAGCCGTGTCGATGGTGATTCAGAAAAGGGCGTGAGGCGTTCGAGCGCTTCCTGAACCATATACACGCCGGTTCGACCATAGGGCGCATAGACCATCAGTCCCATGCCACCACCGGGAAGCAGCGCCTGTTCAAGGACTTTCAGCGTTTCCAGTGGGGCAGGTAGGTGATGCAGAACACCGCAGCAGTCGATGTAATCAAACTGGCTCGGCAGTGTTTCCGGATCGGTGAGGGAGCCCTGAATGAAGCTGATATTGCTCAGGTTGCGGGCTTCAGCGCGGGATTTTGCAATTTTCAACGCATGTTCGGACCGGTCCACGCAGACAACTTCGCCTGGACGATTGCTGCGGGCCATCTGTGTGGCGAGCATGATCGCGCCATCCCCGGTGCCGCATCCGGCGACAAGAGCACGCAGAGGCTGCGAGCGGGGGCGACGCGCGCCGAAAACCCAGTAATCGATTTCCCGCAGATGACTGGGGCTGCCGATTAGCAGCCGCTTTGTCTCCTCGCGTGGATCGCGTTCCGGATAAGGATAGGCCTCATATTGAGCGGCAAGTTCCGTATCACGGGCATCGGTGCTGGTCATGATGAAGTCTCCTGAGACACGGATTGTCGGGTCAATGAGAGGAAGGCGAGGGGGCAGGCCCCAGCCTGTCGAGCATGGCGGCCATATCCGGCGACTGCGCTGTGAGAACGGTCTGGATGCCGGCTTTGCGCAGTTCTTTCATCGTGTTTTGTGAAATCGCAATGGCTCGCAGAGAGCCTGCGGCACAGCCAGTCTGGGCAAGGGCGGCGCAGAAAGCCCGTGCGCTGGCGGCGGAAAATACCATGACTGTTGCAATCTGCCCTTCGCGCAGGGCTGAAAGAGCATCGGACGGCAATGTTGTCGCTGGTGCGGTGGTGTAGGCGACACGACGACGGATACGAAATCCACTGGTGCGGAGCGTTCCGGCAAGGTCAACGCCCTGATGCTCGCCAGACAACAGCAAAAGAGGGCCGGATGCCGGAGAAAGCCGTTCCGTGACAAGTTCCGCCAGTTTCGCGGCATTGCCGCTGGCGCTGATGACGGTCTGGAAGCCCTGTTTTTTGACGCGGTCTGCTGTGGCGTCGCCCACGGCATACACCGTAATGTCGTGGGCCACAGCAGAGCAAAGAGCGGGAATCGACTGGCTGCTGGTGATGAGCACACCGGCAATCCCTCTCTGGGTGGGGAGCGTGCGGGGAGCGATCACGAGCGACTCCATCCCCCAGCAATGCCAGCCAAGCTGCTCCAGCATTTCGCATGTCTCGGTCAGACCCGGCTCAGGACGCACCACAAGGACGCCGCGAGGGAGAGGCGTGTCCCTGTTCATGTCAGTGGAGTCAGTCCGTGAAGATCGACGCGGGGCTGTCCGCACGGAGACTGCGACCGAGTTCATGGCCCATCCGTTCCGCATCCGACGCCTGACCGACAATGTCGCGACGCAGCAGAAACGTGCCGTCTTCAGAAGCGACCAGTCCGGTGAGATGCAGTTCGCTCTTTGCCCCGATTGAAGGCGAGAGCAGGCGGGCATAACCGCCGATCGGCGTGCGGCAGGACCCATCCAACTCGGCCAGCAGGGCGCGTTCGGCTGTCGAAACCGCGCGGGCTTCATAGTCTTCAATGGCCGAGAGCAGTTCGCGCAGCTCGATATCGCTTTCACGAACCGTAACGCCGACAATTCCCTGTCCGGCTGACGGCACCATGACGGACGGTTCCAGCACGATGGAAGCGCGGTCTTCCATGCCGAGACGACGCAGTCCGGCGAGCGCCAGCAGTGTCGCATCGCACTGACGGGCCGCCAGCTTGTCGAGGCGGGTCTGCACATTGCCGCGTAGCAAGCCGAATCGCAGGTCCGGGCGCACATGCAGCATCTGCGCCTGACGGCGGACGGAGGCGCAGCCGACCAGCGCACCTTCAGGCAGAGCGGAATAGGGGTCGTTCGGATCGTTGCCGGGCGTGAAGCCGGGGCGCAGAATCAGCGCGTCACGGGCGTCCTCGCGGCGCATGGTGCAGGCCAGCACGAGACCGGGGGGAAGGGTGGTCTCAAGATCCTTGAGGCTGTGCACGGCGAAGTCGATCCGCCCATCCAGCAGGGCTTCATGGATTTCCTTGGCGAACAGCCCCTTGCCGCCAATTTCGGCCAGAGCGCGATTCTGGACCTGATCGCCTGTCGTGTTGATCAGGTGCTCCTGAAACGCGTTCATGTCGCGCAGGACGGGACAGAATCGCGTCAGGCGTGTCAGGAACGCGCGCGTCTGCCACAGTGCGAGCGGCGACCCACGCGTGCCGACACGCAGCGGAAGCTGCCGCCGATGTTGCGGGGGCGCTGCCTTCTGGCGAGCGGCTGCCTCGGCTGCAATTTTCTGCAGGGTCGGCGACGGGGACGTTTGTGATGGCTGTGCGGAGACCATTGGGCGTGTTTATTACCAGCACCGGATGAAGGAAAGGTGACGTGACGCCAGACAGGACCGACAGAAACGCTTCCGATGGACAGGCTCTATATCCCAGAGGGCCAATTCTTGCCATCGAGTCGTCATGCGATGAGACCGCGTGTGCCATTCTTTCACCGGAGGGTGAGGTGCTGGCCGAGAAGGTGATTTCGCAGGAGGCGCACGCCGCTTTCGGGGGGGTAGTGCCCGAGATCGCGGCCCGCGCGCATCTGGCGCTTTTGCCCGATCTTGCGCGGAAAACCGTGCAGGCGTCAGGCCTCGCCCTGCATGATCTGGGAGCCATCGCCGCCAGCACCGGACCCGGCCTGATCGGGGGGCTGATCGTCGGCGCAAACTTCGGCAAAGGGCTGGCGATCGCACTCGACAAACCGTTCATCGCGGTCAACCACATCGAAGCCCATGCGCTGTCAGCAAGGCTGCCCGGCGTCTCGAAAAAAAATATTTCTTTCCCGTTTCTGCTGCTTCTGGTTTCCGGCGGCCACTGCCAGTGTCTCGCGGTGGAGGGGATCGGACAGTATCGTCGTCTCGGCGGCACGATTGATGATGCGGCGGGAGAAGCTTTCGACAAGGTGGCCAAGATGCTCGGTCTTGGCTGGCCGGGCGGCCCGCAACTGGAAGCGCTGGCGAAAGAGGGCAACCCGGCTGCCTTTGCTTTTCCACGTCCACTAAAAGGCAGGGCAGGGTGCGATTTCTCCTTCTCCGGCCTGAAAACTGCGCTGGCCCGTCAGATCGAACCCTATGGCAACACAGCGCTTCCTCGCCCGGTAGCGGCGGATCTGTCTGCCAGCTTCCAGCAGGCCGTCGCGGATGTAATTGAGGATCGGGTCCGTCACGCCTTCGCCATGATGAAGCCACCGACCACGCTGGTGGCGGCAGGCGGGGTGGCGGCCAACGGCGTGCTGCGGAAGTCTCTGACCCGTATCGCGGCTGAGCATGATGTGCCGTTTGTAGCGCCGCCCCTGCGGTTGTGCACGGATAATGCCGTGATGGTGGGGTGGGCCGCGCTGGAAGTCTGTCATGAAGCGGCGCGTCGCGGTCTGCCCATGCCGGATGACCGCGCTGTGCGACCGCGACCACGCTGGCCCCTGTCTGAAATGCAGGAACGATTTGCGGTGCTGGGGGAAGCTGTTTGAAGGGTCTCTAAACCGTGCATTCAATATGACTGTTTAGAGGCTCCTTCTGATAAATGGCGATAAGCACGACAGAATTGACGCAGATCGCTTGTCGCTATGGTGTCGTGTGCTATGTCCGACGCCTTGCCGAGGTTAACGGACGCAAAAATGACGAAAAATCGATTTCTGACAGGCGCCGCGGTGGTTGTACTGCTTGGCGCTGCCGGTCTGGCTCCTGCACGGGCCCAGACCG
>NZ_DHNR01000005.1:40877-74341 GCF_002409645.1 Acetobacter sp. UBA5411 | reverse complement strand
GTGCAGACCATCCCCGGCATGCCTCCGGTGATCGACGCCAGCAACATCTATTCCGAGGCCCGTCCCGGAAACGTCAATCCGGAAGTGGCGAAAGACCCGGCCCGCATTTACGTGCCGAATCTGCGGTCCAACGATGTGTATGTCATCGACCCCGCGACGATGAAGGTAGTGGACCGTTTCCCGGTCGGCAAAAGCCCGCAGCACGTCGTGCCGTCATGGGATCTGCGCACGCTCTGGGCGACGAACAACGCCGAAGGGACAACTGCTGGCAGCCTGACGCCGATCGATCCCCGCACAGGCAAGCCGGGCGCACCGATTCCGGTTGATGACCCTTACAACATGTATTTCACGCCCGACGGCAAGTCGGCGATTGTCGTGGCGGAAGCCCGCAAGCGCCTCGACTTTCGTGATCCGCACAGCATGCAGATGCAGGGTTCTGTGGAAGCGCCGGAGTGCCGTGGCATCAATCATGCCGGTTTCTCCATCGACGGGCGCTATGCGATCTTCACCTGCGAGTTCGGTGGCATGCTGGCCAAGGTGGACACGGTCAACCGCCAGTTGATCGGCTATCTGAAGCTGTCCAAGGGTGGCATGCCGCAGGACATCCTGACGGCTCCGAACGGCAAGACCTTCTATGTGGCCGACATGCATGCTGATGGCGTGTTCATCGTCGATGGCGACACGTTCAAGGAAACCGGCTTCATTCCGACGGGTGTCGGCACGCACGGCATCTACCCGAGCCGCGATGCGAAGTTCATGTATGTGGCGAACCGCGGCTCCCACAAGGTGCATGGTCCGCGTCACAGCAAGGAAGGCAGCGTCTCCGTCATCGATTTCGCGACCAATCAGGTTGTGAAGACCTGGCCAATCCCTGGTGGCGGTAGCCCCGACATGGGCAATGTCAGCGAAGACGGCAAGCTGCTCTGGCTGTCAGGTCGTTTTGACGATGTGGTCTATGCCATCGACACGGCAACCGGTGCGATGACCAGCATTCCTGTGGGCGCCGAGCCGCACGGTCTGGCCGTCTGGCCGCAGCCGGGCCGGTATTCCGTGGGTCATACAGGCATTATGCGCTGAGGTTCATCAGGTTCCGGCGGGTTTTCGCCCGCTGGAACCACCTTGCAAGCGGCTGGAATGACAGGGTTTCCTGTGGATCAATTCAGACGTTGTAAATTATTTCTGGTGCAAAGCGCCGCTTCCACTTAAAACCCCCTCCCAAAATTCGTCAGCAACCCGGCGGTGGCTTCGCCTGACTGGTTCTGCGTCCTTAATGGAGGCGGAACCGGACATGCGCACCGCTGCCGATACGGAGAACTCCGGCTTATGTCCGATATTCTGCCACGCGTTTCCCCTGAAGAAGCTCCTTCCGGTCTTCTGCCGGTCGAAGGACAGGAAGGTGTGTGGCACCTTGCGCCTCCGGAGAAGGAATACGGTCATCTGTTCCCGGCCAAGGTGCTGACGGTTCATCACTGGACCGACCGCCTGTTCAGCTTCACCACCACACGCGATCAGGCCCTGCGCTTCGAAAACGGCCAGTTCACGATGATCGGCATGGAAGTGGACGGCAAGCCGCTGCTGCGCGCCTACTCCATCGCCTCGCCGAACTATGAAGAGCACATGGAGTTTCTCTCCATCGCTGTGCCGGATGGTCCGCTGACCTCGCGTCTGCGTCATGTGAAGGTGGGTGACACGGTCCTTATTGGTCGCAAGCCCGTCGGCACACTGCTGCTCGACAACCTGCGTCCGGGTCGTAACCTCTACTTCCTGTCCACGGGCACCGGCCTTGCGCCGTTTATGAGCCTGATCAAGGACCCGGAGTGCTACGAGCGCTACGAGAACGTCATCCTGACGCATACCGTGCGTATCTCGGGTGAGTTGGCCTACTTTAATCACATCCGTCACGAACTCCCCGAGCACGAATTCCTCGGCGAGATGATTGCGGGCAAGCTGCGTTACTACCCGGCCGTAACGCGTGAAGACTTTGAAGTCACTGACCGCATCACGACGCTGATCGAGAACGGCAAGATCTTCAAGGATCTCAACCTGCCGCCGTTCGATCCGGAGCTGGATCGCGTGATGATCTGCGGTTCGCCGGAAATGCTGGCTGATACAGAAAAGATGCTTGAGGCACGTGGTTTTGACGAGGGCAATAACTCCAAGCCGGGTGCTTATGTTGTCGAAAAGGCGTTCGCCGAGCGGTAACACGCGCTGGCATTGCTGGTTTGAGGAAAGGCTCCGGGCGGATTGTTCGGGGCCTTTTTGTTTTTATAACACAAAGGAAAAATACCTGACTCACCAACCGTTGCGACACGGATATCTTTTGGTAATATTTTTCCACGACTGACGACTATTTCCATAGTGGCTTCTTTTAAGCAAAAATTATCGCCTTTTTCTGATATGCTTTGGTAAACCTTGTTTATCTCATCGTATACCAAGAGCAGAATTTAGTAGATTCATCATTTTGTGGTATCTCTCCCTTATGTATGTGTTGTTTCCAAATGTTCTTATCTTTGGGTTTTCTTTATAGGGCTCATTGAAATTCAAGAGATATAGCATCAGAAAAGCTCCAAACTGTCTTTCTGATTGCTGCGCCATAGTCTTGAGCATCTTATCGAATAGATCAGTGGAAAATTTTTCTGCTTCTTGCAGCACTTCTGATAAAGAATTCATAGAAGCGTTCGAGGGCCGCTGAAAAGCTGGCACATGCCTCAGGCGGTAACTGACGACACGCCGTAAGCCTAATTGACCACACGCAGGAATATGCAGCGTGTCCATTACCGGCAATGCAGCAGTGTCACGCGCCAAACAGGCGGCCAATTCCACTTGTGACAATCATCGCAACAACACCCCAAAACGTTACGCGGAGTGCTGGACGCATGGGTGCCGCTCCACCGGCAATTGCACCGACGACGCCCAGAACAGCGAGAGCCACGACGGACGTGAGGGACACGCCCCAGGACACCCATGCCAGAGGGGTCAGAATAGCCGCCAGCACGGGCAGTAATGCTCCAGATGAAAAGGCGATTGCCGAAGCAAATGCTGCCTGTAGGGGGCGTGCCGCAGTAGCCTCGGACAGCCCCAGTTCATCTCTTGCATGCGCCCCGAGAGCCTCATGTTTCATGAGGGCGATGGCAACCTTGCGTGAGAGGTCTTCATCCAGCCCTCGTTTCTGATAGATATCGGCAAGCTCCGTGACTTCCCCATCCCAGTCCATGACCAGTTCCTGTTTTTCGCGAGCGATGTCGGCGTGTTCGGAATCCGCCTGGGAACTGACCGAGACATATTCGCCTGCCGCCATAGACAGGGCTCCCGCAACAAGCGCGGACAGTCCCGCGATAAGAATGCTGCCGTGTGTCGCATGAGAACTGGCAACGCCGACGATGAGGCTACCTGTCGAAAGCGTTCCGTCATTGGCGCCAAGAACGGCCGCACGTAGTCATCCGAGTTTTTCGACGGCGTGACGTTCTGTCAGTAGATGGAGGCGAGACATAAGATAACCTGTTGCTTCAGATAAATACAAATCAAGGTTAAGGGGCATATCTTGCCAAGTCAACAGGTATTTTATTCTGATGTTGCGAGTTATTTTCAATGTGTTTTGTATTTTAATAAAATCTGTTCTGTTCAGATTCCAGTCAGGTAAGTATGGTACGAAAGAAGATTCAGAGTTCTTTTTTGCCGGAATGCATATGCCTTATTCAACACCGGACATCGCGGAAAGCCCGCAGTGCTACGACAAGCCGACAATCATCCTTCATTGGATAACGGCCTTTCTGGTGTTCTTTCAATTCGCCTTGGGTGAAACTTGGAGTTGGCCAGCAAAACCCGTCCATCATCTGATGGTCGTTGCGCATCTGACCTCCGGTATTCTGCTAACGGTGATCATGGCGTTCCGCATTGTCTGGCGTCTGACGAAAGGGCGGCATCTGTCGAACCTTCTCCGACCTATGGATCGGGTATTCGCCCTTGGAGTAGAGTATGCGCTCTATGCGCTGCTTCTGGCGGAAATCTTGCTGGGCTATCTCTGGCGATGGGGAGCTGGACAGACAATGAGTTTTTTCGGTTTTCTGATTCCGTCCCCATTCACGCGGTTCCCGGCGGAAACCGTGACATCGATTCAGACACTCCATTACTGGAACGCCTGGCTGATTATGGGCCTCGCGATAGGCCATGGCACGGCAGCACTTTTTCATCAATTCGTTCTGAAAGACAAAGTGCTTGGACGTATGCTGCCTCAGGATTTCTTACCCCGTCAGTAAGGCCATCAGGGGGCTATGTGGTTTTCATGATTGGGCAGAATTATGCTGCGGGATCGCCAGCAAATTCAGCTTTTTCCGCTGCCATTATGAAATTAGGTAATTCACTTCCTCTACCTCTCATCCTTGACAACACATCCCAGCAACCAGGAGAGCCACGCCTCCCAATACCGCCAGCGACAGAGTAACAACCGCCACCACACGCGGCCCCGCCGCCAGCACGTTCCGCAGGTCAACACCCAGCCCAAGCGCCGCCATGGCGACAAGTGTGAACAGGCCGCTCATCGTGTGAAGCGGGGCAAGCAGAACATACGGCACCAGATCCAGCGAACGGGCCGCCATCAGTCCCATGAAAATAACGATGAACGGTGGAAGAAACCGGCTCAGGCAGGAGCGGGGCTTGGCATCGCATACCGGAAGTTGCCGGGCGTAGATCAGCGAACTCACAGCGACCACCGGCCCGAGCATCAGCACACGGACCAGTTTGACCAGCGTGCCGATCTGTACCGCCGTCGCGCCCATTGGACCGGCAGCGGCAAGCACCTGCGGCACGGCATAGACGGTCAGACCCGCAAGCACGCCACCGGCGGTCTGTGTCAGATGAAGAGTGTGAGCCAGCAAGGGCAGAAACAGAACCACCAGAATACCCAGCACGGCGGTGAAGGCCACGGCGGTCGCGGCTTCATCACTGTCCGCGTCGATAGCGGCGGCGACTGCGGCAATGGCGGAGTTGCCGCAGATTGCGTTCCCGCAGGCGATCAGCACCGCCAGTTTGGAAGGCAGGCCAAAGGCGCGACCCAGCAGAATGCCGGTTCCGATTGCAATACCAACGGTTCCCACAATACCCAGAACAAGAATGGGCCCGGCTTCCATGACCATTTCGACACTGACCGCAGCGCCCATCAGGGCGACGGCTGCTTCCAGCAGAGTGTGAGCGGAGAAATGGATGCCGCTTTCAAAGGATGTCGGAGGTTTCCACAAGGTGCGCAGGATGGTTCCCACCAGAATGGCCAGCACAAGGCTCTCGACCCAGGCGCCACCTGTGAAAGACCGTTCGGCTTGTTCGAGCAGCATGGCGCTTCCGGCTACAGCTACGCTGAGCAGGAGTCCGGGAAAGACGCGAAAAAAGCGAGGTATCCGTTTCATGCTGCGAGGATCGCTCTGCATGAATGACAAATCCAATGGATTGATGTAGTCATTTCAATAAGGGAAATCTATTGAATGACGCTCGAACAGCTTCGTATCTTTGTGACGGTCGCGGAATTGCTGAACATGCGGGCGACGGCTGAAAGACTTCACCTGTCGCAACCTGCTGTCAGCGCCGCCATTGCGGCTCTGGAGGAACGGCACGCAACGCGTCTGTTCCACCGCATTGGTCGTGGTCTTGAACTGAATGAGGCGGGGAGGGCGTTTCTGCCAGCCGCTCGCAGCGTTCTGGCCAAAGCCGCAGAAGCCGTGCAGGTGCTGGATGATCTGTCAGGGCTGGTGCGTGGCGAACTTCGCATTGCCGCCAGCCAGACCGTCGCGACCTACTGGCTGCCAGGTTTTCTGACCTGGTTTGCCGCACGCTATCCAAGCGTCAGGCTGGATCTTCGCGTCAGCAATACGGCGCAGGCTGCGATTGCCGTTATGGATGGTGAAGCCGATCTCGGTTTTGTGGAAGGCAGGATCGACAAGGCCTTCTCATTGCATAAGCAGCCTGTGGGCGGTGATGATTTTCGTCTCTACGCCGCTCCCGGTCATCTTCTGGTGGGGCATCCTGTGGAACGGGAGGAACTGCTTCGGACACATTGGGTGCTGCGTGAGGAAGGCTCCGGCACGCGTGATCATCTCGCCCACTGTCTGAAAAGTATTTTCCAGATCGCGCTGACCGATCTGGATATCCGGTTGGTGCTGCCATCCAACGAGGCGGTTCTGGAAGGCGTTGCAAGCGGCGGTCTGATTTCGGCCGTTTCCGATCTGGCTGCGGCGTCGCGCGTGCGTGCTGGACTGGTCGAGGCGTTGGACTGCACGCTTGAGAAACGTACTTTCCACATGTTGCGTCATCGCGAGCGCCCGCTGAGTAGCGCCGCGCAGGCGTTTGTGGACATGCTCTGACCGTCATCGGGAGCGGTTGCATGCGGGGTGGTTGTTTCCTGTGCCCACTCAAGGCATTTTCGGGCCAACAGTTTGATGAAACCGAATGGAGTGGACCGCATGCCCGAGAATACATCGTACGACGTTGACCTGCTGGTCATCGGCGCGGGATCGGGCGGTGTCCGCTGCGCACGCATTGCGGCGGGACATGGGACCAAGGTTGCGGTGGTGGAAAGTCGCCATTGGGGTGGCACCTGCGTCAATCTGGGCTGCGTGCCGAAGAAGCTGATGGTGCAGGCCAGTGAATACGGTGACTATGTCGAAGATAGTCACGGATTTGGCTGGAATACACAGGAAGGCGCGTTCGACTGGGGCAAGCTGATTGCCGCCAAGGACAAGGAAATCTCACGTCTCAACGGCATTTATGTGTCGATGCTGGAAAAGGCCGGTGTGAAACTGCTCACAGGTTTCGCCAGCTTCGAGGATGCGCACACCATTCTCGTCACACCGTCGGAACTGGACCCGGCAGCAAAGCCGGAACGCATCACGGCGAAGCGGATCGTCATTGCGACAGGATCGACCCCTTCAAAGCTTGAAATCGTCGGGTCCGATCTGGCCATCACCTCTGATGAAGTGTTCGGTCTGAAAGAGATGCCCAAGCGTGTCTGCATCATCGGCAGCGGTTATATCGGTATCGAGTTCGCCGGAATCTTCGCAGGGCTCGGGGCAAAGGTTGATCTGGTCTACCGTCAGGCGCTTCCTCTGCGCGGATTCGATGAAGACCTCCGTGAAGCACTGCATGAGGCCATCAACCAGCGCGGCGTGATCCAGCACACACAGGCCAGCCCGCAGCGTATCCGCAAGGAAGGCGAGGCGCTGGTCGTCATACTGGATAACGGCACGGAACTGACTGTTGATTGTGTGCTGATGGCCACAGGACGCCACCCGAAGAGTCAGAAGCTCGGGCTTGAAAACACGCGCGTCCGCCGCACGGAAGAGGGGCGGATTGAGGTCGATCGTCACTTCGAGACCGCCGAACCCGGTGTGTTCGCGATTGGGGACGTGACGAATCATCTCAATCTGACGCCTGTCGCCATTGCCGAGGGACATATCCTTGCCGACAGGCTGTTTGCGGATCGTTCCCGTGAATGGTCGTTCGAGACCACGCCGAAAGCCGTCTTCTTCACGCCGCCGCTCGCCAGTGTCGGCCTGTCAGAGGCCGAAGCAGCGGAAAAAGGCGCGGTGGATGTCTATGTTTCGAAGTTCCGTCCAATGCGTCACACGCTGAGCGGTCGCGAGCGGCGTACGCTAATGAAGCTGGTTGTCGATCAGGGAACCCAGAAGGTCGTCGGCGCGCACATGCTGGGGGAAGATGCGCCGGAACTGATGCAGGGTCTGGCCATTGCCGTGACGGCTGGCTTGAGAAAGGCGGATTTTGACCGCACGATCGGCATTCATCCTTCCTCCGCCGAAGAGTTTGTCACCATGCGCACGCGGACGCGCGTGACCGGAGATTGACGGATTTTTCCTGCTTGAAGGCGCATTCTTTCCCGATTGACGGGCTTGAGTAATTCGTTACGAATAAGCTACGTATAGGTAAGATCAGTGTCATCTCATCATGAGATGGGCGTCTTGAGGTATGTGTCGTCGTCAGGGTGTCCCCGCGGGCCTTGTGCGACGGCCATACGGCAACGATCAGACGTGAATGAGGCAGGGGGCAGCGAGCGTTTATGAATATTCAGTTTTCCTCGTTCGCGGGGCATGCCCCGTATCGGCAGGGTGAGGTGGATGGGCCGCTGAAATCCCGCTTCTCCGGGGTTCTGGCTGCTGTTTCTGCTGGTACAGTCGGGCTGTTCGCCGCTATGCCGGCTTTTGCCCAGGAGGCCGCGGCACCGGCTCCCAGCATCGACACCGGTGATACAGCCTGGATGCTCATCAGCACGGCGCTGGTATTGATGATGACCATTCCGGGCCTTGGCCTGTTCTATGCCGGAATGGTTCGCAAGAAGAACGTTCTGGCGACGCTCATGCAGAGCTTCGCCATCTGCTGTATCATCACCATTGTCTGGATGGTGGCGGGTTACTCACTCGCCTTCTCGAATGGCACGCCCTATGTAGGCGGCCTGTCCAAAGCGTTTCTTGCGACGCTGGGCGAGCATATCAGCAAGGGAGCGGACGTTCCCTTCACGATCGGTGCTGGCACGGATTCCGCTTCGACCATGACGATCCCTGAGAGCATCTTCATGATGTTCCAGATGACCTTCGCCATCATCACGCCGGCTCTTATCGCTGGCGCCTATGCTGAGCGCATGAAGTTCTCGGCGGTATGCCTGTTCAGCATCCTGTGGTCGCTGATCGTCTACGCTCCCGTTGCTCACTGGGTCTGGAGCCCGCTTGGCTGGCTTGCTGGCATGGGCACGCTGGACTTCGCCGGTGGTACGGTCGTCCATATTAACGCGGGTGTCGCCGGTCTGGTGTGTGCGCTGGTCCTCGGCAAGCGTCGTGGGTATGGCACGGAAGACCTTGCGCCGTTCAACCTGACCTACGCAGTTATTGGTGCATCCCTGCTGTGGGTTGGCTGGTTCGGCTTCAACGCAGGTTCCGCTGTCGGCGCTAACGGTCGTGCGGGTATGGCGATGGCCACCACACAGATCGCAGCTGCTGCGGCCGGTGTGTCCTGGATGGTTGCCGAGTGGTTCCGCACCGGTAAGCCGACGGTTCTTGGCATCATTTCCGGCGCGGTCGGTGGTCTTGTCGCCATTACGCCAGCTGCGGGCTTCGTGCTGCCGGGTGGTGCTCTGGCCATCGGTCTGATCACCGGTGTCGTCTGCTACTGGGGTGCAACGTCCCTCAAGCACATGATGGGATATGACGACAGCCTCGATGCCTTTGGTGTGCATGGTGTCGGCGGTATCGTTGGCGCTCTGCTGACAGGTATCTTCGCCTATGGTCCCCTGTCCGCGACGGACGCAAGCCCGGAAGGAACATCGGGTTCCTTGCATCAGCTTCTGGTTCAGGCCGAGGCCGTTGGCGTGACGATTGTCTGGTGTGGCATCATGACGTTCATCCTGCTGAAGGTTGTTGACCTTGTGGTCGGTCTGCGCGTCTCCACGGAGGCTGAGCAGGAAGGTCTGGACGTTGCGCTGCATGGCGAGCGTATCAACTGATCCCTGAGCGAGCATACATTTTGCGGAAGGGGCGGGTCGGTTGATCCGCCCCTTTTTCGTTCAGGCGGGCAGGCTTGTATGATAGGCCGTTCTGGTTTCTTGTGAGGGCGGATGCTGTGCCGCATAGGTGCGGTATCACCGTCAAATTTGTGATGTAAGGATAGCCGATGGGCTTCAATCGTTCCGTTCGTACGATGACTGCTTCGCTTGCGCTGCTGGTGGCAGGTGCAACGTGGTCTGTGGCGCTGCCGGGTCAGGCGCAGGCCGCCGTGACGGCCAAGGAGTGCCACGCGAAATTCAAGGCCGCCAAGGAAGGCGGCACACTGGCTGGCCAGAGTTACAAGGACTTCAAGGCGGCGCAGTGTGCCGGTGCTGAGTCCGAGCCCGAGGAGAAGACGGAAGGCGAGGCGGCTGCGCCCGCAACGACTCCGGCTACCGAAGCAGCCGCCGAGAACAAGCCCGAAAGCAAGGCCAAAGCCGCATCCAAGGCTTCGACCTATACAGGAAATGCCGTGTTTCCCAGCAAGGTCTCCTCCAAATACTCCTCCCTGTCCGCTGGCAAGGCCCGTATGAAGACCTGTCTGGACCAGTATCACGCGAACAAAGCCTCCGGCGGCAATGGTGGCCTGACCTGGATTCAGAAAGGTGGCGGTTATTACAGTGTTTGCACGAAGCGTCTGAAGGGCGAATAAGTCTCTCTTATTAGACGCTTTATAAGGAAGCCGCCCTACGGAATGGGGCGGCTTTCTGCTTTTTGTCCTTGTTTTTTTAAGGACTTGGAAAGGGATGTATCCAAAAAATTAGCTATTCGAACCAATAATTGGACCCCAGAGAATTTCTTTTTGAGTGCAATCAAAAGGTTGCGCTGTGACTGGGGAAAAAGATGACCGACATGAATGTCACCGGACCGGGTGTAACGAGCATAACATCCTCTAACTCGCCTGCAGATACGGTCACGGTTGAGAATGGAGGGACGCTGTTCGTCTCATCCGGTGGCGTGATCTCCTCCATTGCGGTTCTGAGTGGAGCTAAAGTCACTATCGGTAAACAGGCCGATACATCTGACCCGTTGGGAACACAAGGAATCGTCAGCGGGGGCGTTGTTTCTTCAGGCGGTATTTTCTCGGTTTATGCGGGTGGTCTGGTCAAGGACGTAACGGTCTCTGCCTCTCAGGTAATGGTATCCAGTGGCGCTGTTGCCAGCAACATGACGCTTGTTTCCGGTGTTACGGAAGTTCTTTATGGTATCGATTCCGGCGCGACCGTGCAGGCAAACGCCGATCAGTCGCTCCAGACAGGTGGCAGTGCGGTGGGCGCTACACTGCAACTGGGTACGCAGGATATTGGTAATGGTGGCACGGCGATTTCCACGACAGTCATCGGTGATAGCGCTGATGATACTTCCTATGGTGGCGGTCAGAATATTAATGCAGGCGGTTATGCCTCGCACACTCTCGTCACGAAATATGGTAATCAGCAGATCGGCAGTAACGGGTCCGCCACCGACACGATCCTGACGAATGGTGGTGTTCAGGACATTCAGGAAGGCGGTTCTGCGACGAGTACGACGGTCAGTAGTGGCGGTGTCTTGCAGGTCGAGGGTGGGGCTTTTCTGTCAGGAGCCACGATTTCCAATGGAGGCACGCTGGAAGCGACCAGCGCCGTCGGTTCCACTACAACAGTATCCGATGTGACCGTCCTCAGCGGTGGCACGCTGGAGATGAAAGACGCGGGTATCACCGTTACCGGTCTGACACTGTATAGTGGGGCTGACATTCAGCTTGATACCATTTCATATTCAGCCTCTGGTGCTCAGCAGACAACCTATTCAGTCTCAGGCGATACTCTTACCGTTTCCGGATATGATTCGGATGGTAACGCCGTCACGCAGGCTTTTTCTTTTGCCGGCACTGCGGGGACCATCACACCAGACGAATTCAGTCTGGTGCAGGGCGTAAACGGAACAGGTGTGAATTATGCCGCCTGCTACTGCCCCGGTACATTGATCGCCACGAAAGATGGTGAGGTTCCGGTCGAGCAGCTGAAAATTGGCGATATGGTGCGCGTTGCATCAGGCGCGCTGAAAAAGATCCGCTGGATTGGCTATCGCAGTTATGCCGCCGAGTTTGTGAGTAACAATCGTGGTCTTCTGCCTATTCTCATCAAGGCCAATGCCCTTGCCGACAATGTGCCGCGTCGTGATCTGAAAGTCTCGCCTCTACACGCCATGTATCTGGATGGCGTGCTTGTCGCTGCCAGCTCACTTATCAACGGTGAGACAGTCGTTCAGTGCGAGTTGAATGAACAGATCGACTATTTCAACATTGAGCTGGACACACATGATCTTCTGCTGGCGGAAGGCGCGCCCTCGGAAAGCTATGTTGAAGATGGCGGTCGTGGCATTTTTCACAATGCTGCTGAATTCTACACGCGTTATCCTGATGCTGTAACGACGGAAGCGGTTCACTGTGCTCCTCGTGTCGAAGAGGGAGAAGCGCTGGTTGCAATCTGGCAGCGCATCAACGCCCGGGCGCAGGCGTTGAAAACGCAGCATCTGTCGGGTGGGATTGCCGCTGCGAGCATTCATGGCATTTCCGGATGGTTTGCCGGGCTTGCTGAGGCGAAGCCTTTTGCTGTCGAGTTGGTTCTTGATGGCGAGGTAGTCGCACACCTCATGACTGAGGAAGGGCAGATTGTCCCGACTGAAAACGGTTCGGAAAAGCGCCATTATTTTGAAACGGTTTATCCGCAGGCAGTGGCGTCGCGTGATGTGATCATAAGACGCGCAGAGGATGGTCTTCATCTGTTTCCGGGTGTCCTGCCGGAAACACCAGAAGAAGTGTCGCCCACCCAACAGACAGATGGAAAACGTAAAGCTCCCTTCGATCCTGCTGACTATCGCGGAGGGATCGATCACGTTTCCCATACTTGCATCGGCGGCTGGATCTGGAACGAAAAGCGTCCGTGGGAAAAAGCCAGTCTGGATATCTGCATTGACGGGAAACGTGTCGGCACAGTGCCTGCCGTCAATTATCGGGCTGATCTCATCCCGGCGGGAATGGGGAATGGCTGGTCCGGCTTCAGGATGATGCTGAAAGAGCCGCTTGACTGGAAGACGGCGCATACAGTCGAGGTTCTATACAGTGGCACAGATGTTCATGTGCCCGGTTCGCCTGCACAGCTTTCAGTGCCAGAGCAGTTTGACGGCGCATTGCGTAATGTCATTGGACGTGCCGTGAAAGATCTTTCCTCCTCAACCGAGCGGCGGAAAGCACTCTCGTTCATTCTTGAACAGGCTGCCCATCTTCGTCAGAAGGAGGCAGATCTGGACGGACAACGGGAGGAGCGGGCGGCTCTTCATCATGAGCGGCGGCTGGCCGGTCGGGCGGCGGCGGACATGCCGGTAATGCGACGGGCGCTGGTGATCTGTGAGGCGATGCCGCGTATTGGGCATGATCCTGATGCCGCTCCGCTTCTGTCCCATATCCGGTCACTTGCCCGATTGGGGTATGACGTAACGGTCTCGACGGTAGACCACGCAGGAGTGCCGGAAACAGAAACACTCCTTGAAGCAGACGGTATTTCTATCGCCCGAGCTCCGCTTTACGCGTCGCCGGAAGAAGTGCTGCGCCGACAGGCTGGCTGCTTTGATCTGGTGTATCTGCGGGGACTGAATGCGGCGTCTTCCTATGCCGGTCTGGCGCGTCGTTACATGGGGCGGGCGACTGTGGTGTATGGCATGCGGGAGCTTCAGTATCTCCGTCTGGAACGGCAGGCTGAAACAGAAGCACGTGTGGACTTGCTGCGCGCAATCGGAAGAATGCGTACATATGAGGTCACCTCAGCGCTTCTTTGCGATCAGGTCATTGTGCATTCGCAGCTCGAAGCAAACCGTCTTCAGCATCTCGTGCCGGCGCTGAATGTTCATGTCGTTCCATGGGAAATGCAGCCTGAAGCGGTGGAGCAGCCTTCCTCAACGCGATCCGGCGTCGCTTTCTTTGGTTATTACGACCGGGCGGATAGTCTGGATGCTGCCGTTCTGCTGGTGCGTGAGATCATGCCGCTGGTTTGGGCGCGCCGTCCGGATATCAAGTGTCTTCTGGCAGGTCCCGGTCAGGGAAAAGCTGTCAGCACACTCGCAATGCCTGTCGAACCAGGTTGTGGTGGTGTTGAGATTCTGGGAGGAGTTGATAACCCGACGAAAGCTCTTTTCCCGCAGGTTCTTGCCGGTGTTGTTCCGCTGAATTTCGGAGCGGGCGTTGACGGTGTGGTTCTGTCGGCTTTTGCTGCGGGCATTCCTTGTGTGATGAGTGAAGTCTCTGCGGAAGGTCTGGTATTGCCGGGCCGGTTGAAGGGGCTGGTGCAGAACAGTGTCGAGGGAATTGCGGAGCAGATTCTTCGGCTCCATGATGAACCCGAAACATCGGATGAACTTGGGCGTACGGAACTGGGTCTGATCCGTGAACAGTTTTCCGTGGAAAATGTCGATCGCTGCTTCGGTCAGGCTTTGGGGGTGAAGTTCGTGCCTTCGGAAGCCATCAGCATGGCTGGTTAAAGCCTGCAGTCGTCTGATACGTTCATCACTGTCTGTTTGCTTCATGCCGTTTTTTCCCGAACAGGGAAAAACGGCATTTGCATTTTAAAATGCAATCACAGCGTGCTACGACCTGAGTATTCTTCGTAAGCGCACCTAATGCACTCGCTTACGGGTTGCAGATTTCTCCACTGTGATCGCCTTCTTTCGGACCCTGCGAACACAGATCGTAATCCTTGCCTTCGCGATCTGAGGGCGCACGATAGGTGTAAGGGTGTTTCCACGGATCCAGCGGAACGGTTCCACCTTTCAGATAGGGGCCATTCCAGTTTTCAGCGCCGGACGGGCGATGGATTAAAGCATCCAGACCGTCTTCCGTTGAGGGATAGCTACCGGCATCCAGTTTGTACATGTCGAGGACCGTCCCGATGCGGGCTATGGATTGCTGGGCGACAGACAGTCTGGCTCCGCCGAGTTGGCGCAGGGCGGCAGGGGCTACAAGTCCGACAAGAAGTCCGAGTATCGCCAGAACGACCAGAATTTCCAGAAGGGTGAAGCCGGCATCATCCCGGTCGGCATGGTTTTCAACGTGTGACATTTTTGTGCCAGAGCTTTCACTGTTCGATCATGATGCGTTAGTAGACGCACTCGCTATCTTCGGAACAGCGTCAGTATATTAAAGAAAAATGAAATTTAGGCCGTGAGCGTTTGCTGTGGCCTATCTCAGGAAAGGTCTTCATGCCCGCCCCTTTGCTTGCGTGTATGGTTGCCGCTGCAATCCGCTATGACATTCCTCCCCGTGTCCTGCCCACCATATGGGAGGTGGAACGAGGCGCGAATGGTGTGGTTAGCCACAACAAGGACGGCTCCTCGGATATGGGGCTCATGCAGATCAACACCCGATGGATACAGCCGATCACAGAGCTGACCCGCATGCCTGCTGTTCAGGTGGCGGCGCGTCTGGTGTCGGATGGATGTTTCAATATCGCTGCGTCCGCCATGATCATGCGAACATATCTGAATGAAACGCACGGGGATCTGATGAAGGCGGTGGGCAATTATCATTCACATACGCCCATGTTGAATCAGGCCTATCAGAAAAAAGTCATGGAGCAGGCGCGGAAGCTGTTTTCAGCGCAGGCAAGTGACTGATTTTTCTAATATTATATGCTCATGAATGTATGATGGATTGAAGTTCTCCATTCCGTGCATGGAATGAAAAAACATGTAATATCAGTCTGACCTGTGAGAGCGCATGCTCTCTGGATGCAAGACGGAGCTGATATGCAGCATGATGTCCAGAACTCCTACCCACCGTCACTCTGGTATGACACTGCAGGACAGGTACCGGTTTTCGACCAGCTGACCGGATACGACCGTCATTATGATGTGGCGATTGTGGGGGGCGGCTATACCGGGCTTTCCACAGCGCTCCATCTTGCGGAAAAAGGTATCAGCTGCGCTGTGCTGGAAAGTCATGGCATTGGCTGGGACGCTTCAGGGCGAAACGGTGGCCAGGTTATCGCAGGATTGAAATATGATCCGGATGACCTGATTGCACATTTCGGAACTGATCTCGGCAATGCCATGATCAGGAGCACAGGGAGTGCCGCCAATACCGTTTTCGATTTGATTGCGCGTTATAGCATCACCTGTAATGCGGGCCATAACGGCTGGATTCAGGCCGCTCACTGTGAAAAAGCTTTGGCAAAATTGCGGATCAAAGCGGCTCAATGGGCTGCCCGGGGAACGGTTACCGAGATTCTGGATGCGAAGCGAATTGCTGATCTGACGGGGGCGCAGACTTATTGCGGTGGCTGGCTCGATCCCCGAGGCGGGAAAATTCAGCCATTGATGTATGCTTTCGGGCTGGCGAAAGCTGCCGCCTCTCAGGGAGCGGATATTTTTGTTAACAGTGCTGTCAAAACCATGCTGCGTTCCGCTGGTCGGTGGCGGCTCGGAACAGCGCAGGGCAACCTGATCGCCAAACAGGTTGTGCTGGCGACGAATGGTTATACGGATGGCCTGTGGCCTCAGTTACAGGAAACTGTTGTTCCAGCTTATTCCATTCAGGTTTCAACGGAGCCGCTGGCGCCGGAGATAAGAAAAACCATTTTGCCAGACGGACAGGGGCTTTCGGAAACGCGTCGTATTCTGCGGTACAGTCAGGTCGATGCACATGGACGGCTGGTTATGGGAACGCGTGGTCCTGCACACGATCAGGCCACTTACAAAGACGCTGCAACGCTTGTGAAGGCCATGCATGAGCTTTTTCCGCAAGTTGGCAAGCCACGTCTTGATCATGTCTGGGTTGGAAGGGTGGGCATGACAGCCGACCACTTCCCGCATTTGCATCAGCCTGCGGAGGGAGTGCATGCGGCATTGGGCTATAATGGTCGGGGTGTCGCCATGGCGACCGTAATGGGACGCATGCTGGCGCAGAGAGTGCAGGGCGCTTCTGCGCTTGAGATAGGTTTTCCCGTAACACCGCTTAAACCAATCGCTCTCCACCGCTTTTCGAATCTCGGAGTGCTGGCTTATGGGCGGTGGTATGGTCTTTTGGACAAGCTGAAAGTCTGAGACATCTGCCGAGAAAGTTGTGTGACGTCTGCATCTGGTCTCTGCCTGTAGCAGGTATGAAAATATGGAGATGATAGAATAAGAGAATAAAAAAATCGGTAACGATTTATTTAGCGCATTAATGCAAAATCCTGAGGAAACAAAGTCCCACGTGGGAACGTTGACTTAAGGGTGCTGAAAATGTCGTTGCATTGGCTGCTGTACGTCGCGCCAGCACGTAAGAAAATCTACTATGTCATGGCTGCTCCGATTGCTCTGTCCATAATGGAGTTGGGGGCAAGCCTGTTCTGGCTGCAGACGGGAGCGATTGGCAAGGCTGATTCATTCCTTGTCGCTGGAAGTGCAGCCCAGCTTCTGTTTTTTGTGCTGGTGACGTATGTCCTTGTGCGTACGATGGCTATCCCTCTTGAAAAAATTGTTCTCACAACAGAAGAAATTTCATCAGGAGAGCTTGATGCCATTATTCCGTATCAGCAGGCCAAAGACTGCATAGGCCGTCTTGCAAAAGCTCTGACTTGTTTTCGTGATCAGGCGCTGGAGAGTGTTCGTCGTCATCAGGAGGCGCTTGAACAGTCGCAGGCGGCGGCCGCCAAGCAAAAGGAGCTTGCGGCAAAAAGCAATGAGATGCAGCAACGGACCGAAAAGCTTGTGGGAGAGTTGATGAAGGGCATGAAACGCCTTTCGTCAGGCGATCTGAGTTTCCGATATACAGAAGCATTTCTTCCGGAATATGAAATGTTCCGGGAAGATTTCAATATGGTTGCCGAGAGATTTTCCAGTACGATTGGTCGGGCAGCCTCCAGCGCATCCACAATTGCAGACAGTTGTTCAGAAATCGCAATTGCTTCTGATGATCTGGCGCGTCGCACGGAACATCAGGCGGGAAGTCTTGGTGAAATCGCCAGTGCTGTGAATGCGTTGACACAGCGTGTCCAGAAAACGGCTCAGGATGCAATGGATGCGCGTAAAGCGACAGGTGGCACACGTGAGCAGGCTTCTGAGTCTGCGTCTGTGGTGCAGTCCGCTGTCAAAGCCATGCATGAAATTGAGGAATCTTCCACCAAGGTTGCCGATATTCTTGGCGTGATGGATGAAATCGCTTTTCAAACCAATCTGCTTGCATTGAACGCCGGGGTTGAAGCGGCTCGTGCAGGGGAGGCGGGACGAGGATTTGCTGTGGTGGCAACGGAAGTTCGTTCCCTGGCACAGCGTTCAGCGGTTTCCGCCAAGAATATCAAGGAACTGATTTCTCTTTCCAGCCGTCAGGTCTCGACGGGTGTGACGCTTGTCAGTCAGACAGGTGTAGCGCTTTCAAAAATTTCTGAAAATGTAGAAACTATTTCAGAAATTATTGATTCCATATCTTCTTCGGCCCAAGAGCAGGCAGACAATCTTGGTCGCATCAATGGTTCGTTGGGCGAAATGGATCAGGCGACCCAGCAGAACGCCGCGATGGTCGAAGAAACAACGGCTGCGAGCCACAGTCTAACTCATGAAGTTCAGGATCTGGCGAAGGCGGTGTCAGAGTTTAGTGTAAGCAAGAACTTTGTAAAAAATATGGGTGATACAACGAGGAACACTCGGTCGTTACAGGTAAAGAGTGGTCCTGCCTCTGCTCCTTTGCCTGCTTCAAATCAGGCAGCGGCTGCTCGTCATACGGTTTCTGATGATGGCTGGGAAGATTTCTGATCTTCCGATTAGCTCTGACAATAACAAGGATCATCTAATGCCTGCTACCATCATGATTGTCGATGACTCCCGGACAATGCGCGATATGTTACGTCGAACTCTTGAGGGAGCTGGCTACCATGTGGTGGAGGCTGTCGACGGGAAGGATGGGCTGGAGACATTGAATCGTCTTCCAACTCCGCCATCTGCGATTATTTCTGATATTAATATGCCTAATCTGGATGGATATGGTTTTATTTCTGGAGTTCGCTCTCTGGAGGTTGTGGCAAAAACTCCAATTCTCGTGCTGACGACAGAAACTGATCCCGCCAAAAAAGAACGGGCAAAAAAGGCTGGTGCGACAGGATGGATCGTGAAGCCATTCGCTCCTGCAATTCTTTTGAAGGCCATTGAGCGCGTTACGGCCTGAATAAGTGGAGGCGGATCATGGACGAACTTGATGCCATCAAACCAATATTTTTCGAAGAATGCTCGGAACAGCTTGTAGAACTTGAGCGGGCTCTAGCGCTTCTTGAATCAGGCGAGGCTGATCAGGAAACGGTCAACTGTGCCTTCCGTGCTGTTCATTCGATCAAGGGAGGCGCTGGTTCGTTCGGTATGACCGAACTTGTCAGATTTGCTCATGTATTTGAAACGGCACTGGACCTTTTGCGGTCTCACAAGATCGAACCGACCCCAGAAGTCCTTCAGATTTTTCTTCGGGCTACAGACATTCTCAGTGACCTGACTGCGTTTGAGCAGGGCGGAGAAGCTGTAGACGTGAAACGCCAACAGGAAAGTTTTGAGGCGCTTGAAAGGTTGTTTCAGGAAAAGCCGGAGCCGGAAGTCTTAAAGGAAACGGAAGAGGAGGAGGATTGGGGGCTCCCTGAGGGATTTGTTCCCGTTCCAGTGGCTATTGAAGTATTGAATGAAGCAGATTCAGACCAGAATCACGTCGATACACCAGTAGATTCCACAGATGGGTTTGAAATTTTTGATCTTGAACCCAATCAATGTGTAGCAAAGGATGAAGAAAAAAAAATTGAAAAACCGGAGGAGATAGAGAGTAATTTACCTAGTCCGTCTGAGAATAAAAAAAATATACAACCGAGCCGTCCTGTTGCTTCAGCCAGCAATACGCAGAGTATTCGGGTTGATGTCAGCCGCATTGATCGCCTGATGGATCTGGTGGGTGAGTTGGTCATCGGGCAGGCAGCGTTACGTGAGGTTTTTTCTTCTTCGGAAAAGAAAGATCCACGTGGTGATGTGGGTAGAGATGATCTGTCAAACGCCATGAGCGGCACAGAACAGCTGACACGCGATTTGCAGGATGCAATCATGGCTGTTCGTGCGCAACCCATGCGTGCGGTCTTCCAGCGTATGCAGAGAGTTGTTCGTGAGGCAGCAAACCTTGCAGGCAAAAAAGTCCATCTTGAAATGGACGGGGAAGATACAGAAGTTGATCGGACTCTGATTGAAAAGTTGACTGATCCTCTGACACACATGTTGCGCAATGCTGTTGATCATGGCGTGGAAAAAGAACAGGTCCGTCTGGAAGCAGGGAAACCCGCTACAGGTACTATCAGATTATCGGCTGCACATAAATCTGGTCGTGTTGTTATTACACTTAGTGATGATGGGGCCGGAATCAACCGTGTTCGTGTTCATGATATTGCAGTAGAGAAAGGTATTATTTCTGCTGACGCACAACTGAGTGATTCTGAGATCGATAATCTTATTTTTGCTCCCGGATTTTCGACCGCGACGACAGTTACGGATCTTTCTGGTCGTGGTGTGGGAATGGATGTTGTCAAACAGGCAATTCAGGATCTGGGTGGAAGAATATCCATTACTTCCGAGACTGGAAAAGGTTCTTCGTTTTCATTGAGCCTTCCTCTGACGCTAGCTGTGATGGACGGCATGCTGGTTACAGTGGCAGAGCAGCTCTTGATCTTGCCGGTCTCCTGCATTGTTGAAACAATGCAGATAAGCAAAGAAAATATATTTGTGTCTGGAAATAACTCCACTGTAATTTGTGTAAGAGGTCAATTTATACCTATTGTAGATGTTACAAAATCCCTCGGAATAGAAAATAGAAAAGAAAAAACAAATCAGCCTGTTGTTCTTATTGTGGAAGATGATGCAGGAAAAATGACCGCCCTTGCAGTTGATCGTATTGAAGGTCAAATGCAGGTTGTTATAAAAAGTATAGAAAAAAATTACCGTTCAGTCAGATATGTATCAGCTGCAACAATACTTGGTAGCGGCCGTGTGGCGCTAATATTGGATGTGCCAGAAGTCGCTGTTTCTGCTGAAGGCAGAATGCTGGATATGTGGACATCTAAAAATGCGAATGAATTCTCTCTTGAATGTGTAGGTAAGGTCTGATGCAAGACAATAACATGTCACCTGTTGGTTCTGGAAAGGTCATATCTTTCAATGTGGGGGAACAGGAGTACTGCGTTGATATTTTGCGCGTAAGAGAAATCAGGGGATGGACAGACGCAACACCTCTCCCTGGCACCCCACGCTGCATTAAAGGTGTAATCAATCTGCGCGGTATTATTGTGCCCGTTATTGATATGTGTGAACTTTTGCATGTTTCACATGGTAAGTCATCAGACCGCAATGTGGTCATGGTTATCGACGTTGATGGCAAGACAGCAGGACTTCTGGTGTCAAAGGTTTCTGATATTCTGGATATT
Source organism: Acetobacter sp. UBA5411 (assembly GCF_002409645.1). GTDB lineage: Bacteria > Pseudomonadota > Alphaproteobacteria > Acetobacterales > Acetobacteraceae > Acetobacter. Next base: position 53,358 of record NZ_DHNR01000005.1, on the reverse strand, counting down.
ACTCCAGAAATGATTCAGGATGTTCCTGTTTCTAACACAGAGGATGTCGATCCACTCGTTGGTGGGTTGATTGCTTTTGATGGGCGACTGATTGGTTTTCTACAGCTGTCTGTCGTGGCTGAGCAGGCGTTGGAACATGTTCCATGATCACTCTTGCCGAGCATAATCTGTCTGGTGGAGATATTCCTTATGACGAATCAGATTTCAATAACATAAGAAATATACTTAAAGAAAAGAGTGGTATCTCTTTAAGTGATTCCAAAAAGCCGTTGGTTTATTCAAGATTGTCAAGGCGAGTGCGACTTTGTTCGTTCCCTGATTTTCGTTCCTATGTCCTGTTTGTAAATTCTCCATATGGCATCGAAGAACAGTTATGTATGATTGATGCTTTAACTACAAATGTTACGAATTTTTTTCGTGAAAAGCATCATTTTGAGCACTTCTCACAGATTGTGATGCCGGAAATCATAAATCGCGCGGAACGCGGAGAAAAAGTAAGAATCTGGTCGTCTGCCTGTTCATCGGGTCAGGAACCTTTTTCTATTGCCATGACTATTCTTGACTCTTTTCCTAAGGCAAATAATTACAATATTAAGATATTGGCAACAGACATTAGTTTTGAAATGATAGATTTTTGTCGTCGTGGTGTTTATTCTCTTAAGGAAACTGAAACCATTCCCGATAATTTCTTGAAGAAGTGGTCAAGAAAAACAGGAAACGAAATTCATTTTTCGGATGATTTGAAGGAACTTATCAGCTTCAAAAATTTGAACCTTTTGAAGCCATGGCCGATGCAGTGCCAGTTTATCTCTATTTTTTGTCGTAATGTTGCAATCTATTTTGATCGTGACACACAGAATATGTTGTGGCGTCGGCTTTCCGATACGCTTCTTCCTGGAGGCTATTTGTATATAGGGCATTCAGAAAAAATAGCTCCAGAAATTGTTCCGGATATAACCCCATGCGGGTGTCCGACGACGTATAGGAAAGATATATGAGTAGAAAAATACGTGTTATTATTGTCGATGATTCCAAAACGGGCCGTGCTTTTATTGCTACTGCCTTGCGTCGTGATCCCGATATTGAAATTATAGGTATGGCTGCTGATCCGCTGGAAGCAAGAGACCTTATTATAAAGGATCAGCCTGATGTAATAACGCTTGATATTGAAATGCCCAATATGAATGGGTTACAGTTTCTTGAGAAAATCATGCGGATGCGTCCCATTCCTGTTGTGATGGTCTCAAGTCTTACTGCACGCGGAGCGGAGACTTCCATAGAAGCATTGCAGCTTGGAGCATTTGACTGTTTTCCCAAGCCAGCAGCTTTTTCCGGTATAGAGGCGTATGCCGGTCTTGTTCCATTGGTGAAGGCTGCCGCAGGTTCTATTTCCGGACGAAATTCAGTAATCAACAGTTCTTCTAATAAAACTGTTCAACGGAAGGTCATATCACCAGAGGTGATCGCTTTTGGTGCATCAACAGGAGGTGTGGAAGCACTGGGAGCTATCCTTCCACGTTTACCATCTGTGTTGCCACCAATTATGATAACACAACATATGCCACCACTTTTTACGGCAAGTTTGGCTACCCGTCTGAATCAGATGTGCGATGTTCAGGTGCAGGAAGCGGAAGATGGTGTCCCGCTGGAAAATGGGCATGCTTACATTGCCCCCGGCGGAACCCGGCATCTGCATCTGAAAAAAATAGGAGGAAGACTGTTCTCCAGTCTGGATGGCGGTGAGCCTGTTTCAGGACATCGTCCTTCTGTTGATGAACTTTTTAGATCTGTAGCTCATTGTTCCGGCGCATCTTCCGTTGGCGTTATTCTGACCGGAATGGGACGGGATGGTGCAGAAGGTCTGTTGGAAATGAGAAATGCTGGTGCCTATACTCTGGGGCAGAGCGCCGCATCTTGTGTTGTCTATGGAATGCCGAAAGCCGCGATGGAGGTCGGGGCTGTTGAACGTATGGTTCCTCTTAATTCCATCGCAGAGATGCTGGTTTCATATTGTAAATCTAAAAACGGAGGTTTTGTCTGATGCCTGATGCTGCTTCAATTCATGTTGTGATTGTCGATGATCAGACATCCATTCGTGCTATTTTGCGTAACAGTCTGGCTCAACTTGGGATAATTAATGTTTCGGAAAGAAAGAATGGAAAAGATGCGCTGGAATATCTTTCGCAAAATTCCGTAAATCTTATCATTTCTGATTTTAATATGCCGGAAATGAACGGTCTGGAATTATTGAAAGCGGTAAGAGCTAACCCACGAATGGCGAAAACCGCATTTATCATCCTGACTGGTGAGGCCAGCAAGGAACTCGTTCAGGAAGCAGTAAAAGCCGGAGTCAATAATTTTCTGGCGAAACCCTATACGGTTGGTAAGTTGAAAGCGGTTATGGAAGCTGTTTTTGGTACTATTGTATGAGAACCGAAAAAACTTTCTATGCTTGATGCAGACACGATTCTGGTGACGCAGGGTGAGATGTACATATCCTACGATCCCAAGATGGTCATGACGACACTTGTCGGTTCGTGTATCGCTGCATGCATGTTTGATAGCACGGCGAAAATTGGTGGCATGAACCATTTCCTTTTGCCGGATGGAAATGAAATTTCTGCCACCAGCAGATTGTCGTATGGCTTTCATGCCATGGAGTGTCTGATCAACGGGCTTATAAAGCAGGGCGCGCGTAAAAGTAACTTATGTTGTAAATTATTCGGCGGTGCCAATATTCGTGCCAACCTGGGTGATATTGGTACCCGCAATGCTGCATTTGCAACTGATTTTCTGAATAGTGAGGGTATTTCCTGTGTCGGTTCCAGTCTTGGAGGTGATAGAGGACGAAGAATTCGTTTCTGGCCTGCGACAGGCAGAGCGCAGCAACTGATGATTCGTGATGATAATATCGTCAATCGTGAAGTAGAAACTGCACGAAAAGATATATTGCGCCGTCATGATTCTGCTGCTCAGGAAGTGGAGTTTTTCTGAATGAATGATTCTTCCCTGACTATTGCAGATTTTCTTATCCGTGCCGGAAAGATTTCCGGATACATTGAGCATCTTCTTGCCGCATTGCAGAGTAAATTGACACACCTTGAGGCGGAGGTGTGTTCTGAACTGCAAAATCTTGATCTGGCTACGCAGTTGTCATCCGAGTTGGCGGATCTTTTGACACGATCATCTCATGATGAAAATGTCGTGGCCGCCGGTCATCTTAAAGACCCGGCAGCAATTCTTCGATCTCTGAAACTGGATGCAGTTTCCACCATTCTGTCTGGAGAAACCCTGCTACAACAGCCAGAATCTTCTGAAGTCGAGCTGTTTTAAAGGCAGGCTCCAGACAGCCGTAAGTGGTTTCTTGAGAGCGAAGATAGCTGAGCAAAAGAATGGTCAGTCCTCTGCAGAAGCCTCTTCCAGTTTACCCTGAACAGTGAACCATTCCTCTTCCGCTTTTTCCTCGTCTTTCTTGATCGTCGCCAGTTTCATGGTCAGCTTGGTGACGTCATCGCCAGCTGATGCCTCATACAGAGCGGGATCAGCTAGTCGGGCTTCGATCTTGGCCCGTTCCGCCGCCAGCTTTGCGACCTTGGCCTCAGCCTCTTTCACCTTCTTGCGTAAAGGGGCAAGCGCCTTGCGTGCCTCAGCACGTTCTCGACGTTCTTCCTTCTTGCCTGACGATGTGTCTGCTTCCCGGCCAGACGCACTCCGTGCAGCGGCACGGGACTGCTCCAATAGCCATGCGCGATATTCGGCCATGTCACCCTCAAACGGTGTGACCTTTCCATCGCCGACCAGCCACAGACGGTCAGCGATCATTTCCATCAGATGCGGATCATGACTGATCAGCAGGACTGCCCCCTCAAATTCGGACAGGGCCCGTACGAGAGCATCCTTGGCGTCGAGATCGAGATGGTTGGTCGGCTCATCAAGGATGAGCAACTGGGGAGCGTCACGGGTAGCGAGAGCCAATAATAGACGGGCTTTTTCACCACCGGAAAGCTCGGACACCTTCGTTTCGGCCTTGCCTGCATCAAGTCCAAACCGTGCCAGTTGCGAGCGCACTTCGGTCGGAAGGGCTTTCGGTAGGGCCCGCGCCATGTGGTCGATGGGCGTATCACTCATGACCAGTTCTTCCGCCTGATGCTGGGCGAAATAACCGACTTTCAGACGAGGACTATGATTGACGGTGCCGGACATTGGCTCAAGTCGTCCGGCGACCAGCTTGGCGAACGTCGATTTGCCGTTGCCGTTTGCGCCAAGCAGGGCAATGCGGTCTTCCATGTCCAACCGGAGCGATAGGTTGGAAAGGATCGCCTTGCCGTCATAACCAATCGTCACGCGGTCCATGGTCAGCATCGGCGGGGGCAGGGGCTCCGGCTCCGGAAATTCGAAGCGTGTTGGCGTGTCTTCCACCACGCTGTCGATCACGGGCAGCTTTTCGAGCGCCTTGATGCGGGCCTGAGCCTGTTTCGCTTTGGTCGCCTTGGCGCGGAATCGGTCTACAAAGGACTGCATGTGCGCCCGACGGGCGGCTACCTTTTCAGCAGCGCGTGCCTGCTGGAGTGCCTGTTCGGTGCGGATGCGGACAAATTCCTCATAGCCACCCGGCGTCAGCGACAGCTTGCCGCGATCGAGATGCGCAATCGCATCCACGCAGGCGTCGAGCAGACCACGATCATGACTGACGATCAGAGCCGCACCACCGAAGCGCGTGAGCCAGCCTTCAAGCCAGAGAGTCGCTTCGAGATCGAGATGGTTGGTTGGTTCGTCGAGAAGCAGCAGATCGGGTTCAAGGAACAGCGCGGTTGCGAGCGACACGCGCATCCGCCACCCACCCGAGAAGTCGGAAACCGGGCGTGCTTGTGCTTCGGCATTGAAGCCGAGACCGGAGAGGATGCTTGCGGCGCGGGCAGGGGCGCTGTCGGCGTTGATGGCGATCAGCCGTTCGTGGACTTCGGCAATACGTTGCGGGTCGGTCGTGGTTTCCGCTTCCGCAAGTAGCGCCGCGCGTTCCGTGTCACCCGCCAGTACCGTGTCCACCAGAGAGGCCGGGCCGGAAGGCGCTTCCTGTTTTACCCGCCCCATGCGGGCGCGGGAGGAAAGGCGGATCGAGCCGCCATCGGGCTGGATATCGCCTGCGATGGCGGCAAGGAGAGTGGATTTTCCCGCGCCGTTGCGGCCGATCAGGCCCACCTTGCGTCCCGGTTCGATGGACAGATTCGCCTGATCCAGCAGGGTGCGGCCGGCAATGCGGAGTGTCAGATCATGGATGACAAGGAGGCTCACGGGACTCTCATATTCAGGATGGGCAGGTGGGCAATGTGTTAAAAGTTTGTCTCGCCATAGCATCCAATGCAGCAAAGCCCTACCCGAGACGCCGAGAATGCTCTAGAGGGCATGCATCCGCGGGATGGTCCGCGAACCGGTTCCGTCTCCGGGCGGGACACACAGACTATCGGGAGCCACACATGGCCGTAGAACGCACCCTTTCCATCATCAAGCCTGATGCAACCCGTCGTAACCTCACCGGCAAGATCAACGCCGTGTTCGAGGACAACGGTCTGCGCATCGTTGCCCAGAAGCGCGTTCAGCTGAGCGAAGCTCAGGCAGGCGCATTCTACGCCGTGCATAAAGAGCGTCCGTTCTATGGCGAACTGGTGTCCTTCATGATCTCCGGCCCGGTCGTTCTGCAGGTTCTCGAAGGCGAGAACGCTGTTGCGAAGAACCGCGAAGTCATGGGCGCTACCGACCCGAAGAAGGCCGAGCCGCAGACCATCCGCGCACAGTTCGCCGAGAGCATCGAAGCCAACTCCGTGCACGGTTCTGACAGCGCAGAGAATGCAGCGAACGAAATCCGCTTCTTCTTCGCTGAAACGGAAATCCTGCCGTAAGTTACGCTGACTGAAAGCCAGGCCTGACGTTTCGCATCTTTTCCTTGCGATAAGATGCGTACGATGGGCTTGGCGCATGTCATGTGCCGGCAAGCAGACGGCCCTGTCGGCTAAGTTTTTCCGGCGGTATTGCGAGTGGCTGGACAAGGTCGCAGCGGTATCCGGAAAATGGCAGTCAACTTCCACGTAAGGGAGTTGATGTGTTCCTGCTCCCCAGTTCGGAGCGGATAAGTTGCAGGGCGGCGACCGTCGATGTCCTCCTCTGATAAGACGGGCTCATCTCCCCGTTCACGCCATATCCTGACCAGCACCGGTTGGAACATTATCGGCCGTATTGCGCCGGTTTTTGTCGCTATTCTTGTGACCCCGCGACTGATCCACCTGCTTGGTCTGTCGCGCTGGGGCATTTTCACCATTGCCCTGAGTCTAATCAGTACGCTCGGGATTTTCGATCTGGGTCTGGGCCGTGCGCTGACCCGTGCGATTGCCGATCGTCCTGAAGGGAAAACCACGCCTGAGACGGCGGACCTGATCTTCACAGGCAGCGCCATGATGGGCCTCATGGGTGGCCTGGGTGGTCTTGTCGCTGCCGGACTGGTGGGGCTGTGGGTTGATCACGGATTGAAGATCGCGCCGGAATTGCATTCCGAAGTGCTCTGGTCATTGTGGATATTCTGCGCCACCGGTCCTTTGCTGATGATCAATGCCGCATTCTGGGGCGTTTTTACCGGCTACAATTCATTCCGAACCGTCAATCTGATTACCATTCCGGTTTCAGTCGCCTATTATGTCGCGCCTGTACTTGTGCTGTATGTTTGGGACAGCCTGATCGGTGTCATGCTGGCGATCTTCGCCTGTAGACTGTGGCTTACCTTCGCCTATGCACGATCCCTGCTGCATCTGGTTCCGGCATTAAAACATGCCCGTTTCCGCGGTTATCTGCTGAAACCGCTGCTGCGGATCGGCGGATGGATGACGGTTTCCAATCTTGCCTTTCCGATCCTGAACTATGTCGATCGCTTCATGATCGCCAGTGTCGTCTCGGCTGCAGCGACCAGTTTTTACACCACGCCTGCCGATGTGGTGACACGTTTCAATATGCTGAGTTCGTCCGTCAGCGCCTCGTCCTTTCCCGCTTTGGCCTCGTCGTGGCGGCGTGAACCGGAGCGCGCATCGGAGATCTATTGCACGAGTGTGCTGGCGGTCAGTGCGTTGCTGTTTCCACCCTGCCTGATCACGGCCCTGTTCAGCCATACCTTTCTGTCGCTGTGGATTGATGCTTCATTCGCAGATCACAGCGCGATGATCATGAGATTCCTGTGCGTGGGAGTCTTTCTGAGCGGCGTTGATTCCATTGCATCTGGACTGCTGGATGCTATTGGCCGGCCGGATGTGAACGCCCGTTTTTCCATCGGCGAAATCATTTTCTATCTGCCGGTTCTGTATCTCTCATTGATTTATTTCGGTGTGCCGGGAGCAGCCTGCGCGTGGGCGATCAGGATCTGCGCCGATTACGGTGTCCGCTCTTTGGTGAGCCTTCGGTTTTACGCGCCTCTGAAGCCTGCAATCCTGCGCGTTCTGCCTGCGACGGTGTCTGGCGCAGTCTTGTTGGTGGCCGCCATGGTCGGGGTCTCTTCGGCTATGGCCGCAGGAGAGATGTTCCTGTCTTTGCTGATTTTCTACGCCGTGCTGTGGTTTGTCTGTCTGAACCACGGTGAACGTGAAGCCTTTCTGTCATTTGCAGGAAAAATCAGGAAGCGGATAGGTATAAATATATAATTATTATACGTCTTTGTGTGTATTATGAGAAAAAGACGGATTAGATGGATTGTTGTCGGGTAATTAGAGCTATGCGGTTGCCTGTTACCCTGACTGTGGTAAGCATGAATAGCGGTCATTTATTGCTTAAAGGAAAACCGATATGCGTAATCTTTCCGTTGATGAACTGAATAGTGTAGCTGGTGGCCGGGGCTTCTTGCTGAGCTGCCTCTCCGACATTTTCGCAGACGCACAGAGCGCAGTACAGCGCGCCGAGACTGACGTTGCCAACACGGGCGCAAAAGTCCAGACGGCGCTTTCCGGTAACACTGGCCTTGCCGGCGCCGCAAACACCATCTTCAAGGACGCTTCCGGCCTGCTGTCCGCTGTGGACAAGGGTCTTGGCGATCTGAGCTCCATTGCAGCCAACACAAAAGTGACGGTTACAACCGCAGTCTGATCCATCAGTATCTGGAACTGGTGACGATACTGATGACCGCTAGTACGTCTCCGTTCCGATCTTGATGTATCGCCCATGCTCCGTTGGGTAAGGGACGTCTGAAAGCGTTTCTCTCTCCAGTGGAGCATGTCTGCGTTATCATTTTTCGATTTGCTACTGTTGTCCGGCGAAATGATCACTGTCGTGACATGGCTGTCCCTCCGGATACGACGTTGACAGGGGCGTCCGGTTTCGCAGAGGCTTGCAGGATGGTTGACGCCTCCTCTCCAGCCGGGCCGTCCGAACAAGGCCCAACAGTCTACACGTTCCCCGGCAAATCCTTGCTGAACCGGGAAGAGGCCGCTCGTTATCTTGGGATTGCGCCGCTCCGTTTAAGGCTACTGGATATTGCGCGCTGCGGACCGGTTGCACTGTCTCCCGGGTGCTATCGGGTGGATGCGCTTGATCTTTACAGAAGCGAATTGTTTCTCAAGGCGGAGCTTCCGATTGAGGAAGCATCTCGTCGTGCCGCACGGGCGCAGGCGAGGATTGAGAGTGATGATTTTGAGCCAGATCCGTTCATGGAAATGGCGACGCAGCATGATCTGCGTGATGTCATGGCGTTTATTGGTGGACGCGTCGCCATTGTCGGTGGACTGATCATTGTCGTGCTGTCGCATACTCCTTTATCCAGAATTTTGACGCACACGCTCAGATAGGGCGATCAGTTCAGTGTGTTGGCATCTGGCATAAATGTAGCGTTCCCTGAACGATGCTTGCCGTCCTCTGCAAAAGCGTTCGAAAGATCTGAACAGGCAAATGTCCGGGTTCACCGGAGGAACTGGCAGGATGTCTGGATGTTGTCACAATAGTAACATAAACAAAGACATACTGACCTGAAGCGCGCAGCAGTTGAATTTTGGCTATAAGCATGTGGAACGATCATGAATAGTAAAACAGATATTGGACGTCGTCTGTTCGGATTGTCCATTCTGGGGACCGGGTTGACCGGTCTTGTGAAGGTCGCTCTCGGAGAAACCCCAAAGACACCGCCGCCTGAACCCATTCCCAAAGCTGCGTTGCCGAAAGCATCGCCTGAAGCGGCGGCACGAAAAAACAGAGGTAACGCGCGGACATTGTGTTATGTCGGTGGATACACCAGATCCGGCCCGGCTGATGCGAATGCCAAGGGCATCACGCTGTTTGAAATGAATGCGGAAACCGGTGTGCTGACCCAGCTTGGCCAGATTACTCCGGCAGACAATCCTTCTTTCCTTGCGCTGGCGGCGGATCATCGGTTTCTCTATGTCGTCAACGAAATCAGTGATTTCGAAGGACAGAAAAGCGGATCGGCGACGGCCTATTCGATCGATCAGCGTACAGGTGTCATCACAAAGCTGAACACTGTCGCGACGGGCGGAGCGGACCCGGCTTTTCTCAGCGTGCATCCATCCGGTCGTTATATTCTGGTCGCCAATTATACTGGTGGAAGCGCTGCTGTCATCCGTATCCAGTCTGATGGAAGTCTCGGAGAACTGTCTGACCTCGTGCACAATACCGGCCCAAAGATGCCGGAACGGGCAAAAGACAATCCTCCCGGCAACTATGCAGTCAGCGATCATTCTGCGGCCCATATGCACATGATTCAGTCTGACGTAGCTGGCCGTTTCATCATCGGGTGTGATGCCGGACTGGATCGCGTCTATGTCTGGAAGCTGGATCTGGATAAGGGTGTTCTGACACCGGCGGCGACACCCTGGCTGACAATGGAGCCCGGCTCTGCGCCGCGTCATTTCTGTTTCAGCCCGAACGGCAAGGTGATCTACATTCTGGGAGAGCAGGACTCCCGTATTGTCGTCGCTGATTATGATCAGGAAACGGGAGCGATGTCCGTGCGTCAGACGGCGTCGACCGTGACGGCCAAATTCCGTGGCAGCACACTCGCCGCCGAAATCGGCCTGCATCCGAGCGGCAAGTTTCTGTATGTCACCAATCGTCTGGGTGATTCCATTGCCTGTTTCCGGGTCAAGGATGACGGGTCTATTGAACTCTTTGATGAAGTATGGGAACGCGCCAATTATGGCCGGGCCTTTGCGTTCGATCCATCCGGCAAGTTCATGTTTGTCGCCAATCAGCGCAGTGATTCCATAACGTCATGGCGTGTGAATCCCGATACTGGCGCTCTGGATTTTACCTGGAACTTTACGCCGACAGGCACGCCGAGCGCTTTTGCCTTCCTTACTCTGGACGAGGGCTGATTCAGGAAATAGTCAGTAAAAATCCCCACACCGAAGTTTCCGGTGTGGGGATTTTTGTATAGAAAGCAGAGCTCTGCTCGTAAACTCCCTATAAAACAGGGAAGTTTTTGGTGAAGCTTTTTGAAAAAAGCTTTAGAGAATGCAGCAAACCTGAAAAAATCAAAAGACTGTTGTATCCTCTCAGTAATGCGGGTCGTAAGCCAGCTTTTCGATCCACGCTCTTATGTCATCCGGTCTGTCCACGCGCGCCATTCCCTTGTCGAAAATGAACTCTGCAAGACGCACGGCAGATGTCATGGAAACATCGATGATATCGGTCTGAGGGGGAAACAGTCGTCCACGCTCCAGCGCGACTTCATCGACCTGATCCGTCAGGAACTTGGCTGCTTCAATAATCAGTTCATCGGTGATGATCTCAGGATGTGTTGCGTACACTGCAAGACCAAGACCGGGGAAAATATAGAAGTTGTTCGCCTGTCCCGGGTAGAAAACCTTGCCGTCCAACTCGACGTTGGGGAACTGGATCCCACCAGCGAAAAGCGCACGCCCTTCCGACCAAGTGTAGGCCTGCTCCGCCGTGCATTCCGCGTTTGTTTCCGGCAGTGACAGGGAGAATATGATGGGTCGCTCATTCAGTGTCGCCATCTCCTTGATGACAGCCTGATTGAAAGCGCCTCCACAAGTTGAAACCCCGATCAGAACCGTCGGTCGGGTGTTCTTGATTGTGGCGAGAAGATCCTGTGTTGGAGCAGCATCCTTTGCAAAGCGCTGCTGCTCGGGCAGTAGGTCTGTCCGGGATGTTTCCAGAAGGCCGTCCACATCCATCAGCGTGATACGTTCACACGCCTGCTCTTCGGTGAGACCTTCCAGCTTCATGGCTGAAACCAGCATATCGGCCGTGCCCAGACCGGATGACCCCGCGCCGAGAAAAAGATAGCGCTGCTCGGAGAGTTTCTCCTTCTTGACGCGAAGAGCCGTTACCAGACCGGCGAGCGTAACGGCGGCGGTGCCCTGAATGTCATCGTTATAACACAGGACCCTGTCACGATATTTCGCGAGATACCGTAGAGCGTCTGTGCCTTTCCAGTCCTCGAAGTGCAGGCAGCAGCCGGGAAAAACATCCTGAACGGCCTGCACAAACTCCTCAACAAATTCGTCGAGTTCTTCAAGCGGCGGTGGCTCGCGGCGTGCGCCCAGATAGAGCGGATCTGCTCTCAGGGCCGCATTGGTTGTTCCGATATCAAGCTGGATGGGGAGCAGGGAGCGCGGCGGCACCGAGCCGCAGACGGTATAGAGTTGCAGCTTCCCGATGGGGATCCCCATGCCGTTCACGCCGATATCACCAAGCCCGAGGATACGTCCGCCGGTCGTCACACAGATGGTTCTGACATCGCTTTCCGGCCAGTTGCGGAGCACCTCCGCAATGCGACCTTTCATATCGAGCGTGATGTACATGCCACGGGGCCGACGGTAGATATGGCTGAACAGCTTGCAGGCCCGGGCGAGGGTGGGGGCGTAGATGATCGGCACGAAACGGGCCGGATCAGACCGTAGCACCTTGTAGAAAAGGGTCTCGTTCCGATCGACCAGCGAGTTCAGATAGATATAACGCTCAAGATCATCCGGCTTGAGTTCGATATGATGGAGCGAGCGCTCCATCTGCCGGTCGAGCGTTTCAACGTGAGGCGGGATCAGTCCTTCAAGACCGAGCGCCTTGCGTTCTTCCAGCGTAAAGCCCGTGCCGTGGTTGACGTCGCCATCATTGAGCAGCGCCATGCCACGGAGCGAGGATTTCTGCGATGTCATGAATCAACACCTTTCTGTTCCAGTCATTGTCCCGGATCGCTTCTGTCCACAATGCTGGATTTTTTTGGTGTTGTCCAAATCCTTATTTTGTCCGGATTCGTAGAGTCCTGTTCAGCTTTTTCTCACAATGCAGATCACTCGGAGTAATGCGACGTCCAGTATTCTGTACATCGCCCCTATTTTTCTGCCCGCACCCGGCGTCGGTTAACCAGTTCCGTGACCACGCCGTGCAGTGTTCTCAATTCCTGCTCGGTCACTTCGCCACGCGTGAAGAAATGCCGCAGGTTGCGGACCATGCCCGGGCGTTTCTGCTCGTTGCGGAG
>NZ_DHNR01000005.1:0-40694 GCF_002409645.1 Acetobacter sp. UBA5411 | reverse complement strand
TCGCCTTTGGTGGCGACATGCGTTTCATTGGTCATCAGTTCACGAGGCGACGTGCTGTCTTCTGTCAGCCACCACTCATAAGCCATGATCATCACGGCCTGCGCCAGATTCAGCGACATGAACGCCGGATTGAGCGGATAGCGGATCAGCGCGTCAGCCCGCGCCATGTCCTCATTGTCCAATCCGGCTCGTTCTGGACCAAACATCAGCCCGACCTTCAGGCCGCGATTGGTCGCTTCCCGCAGTTCGATGGCGCCGCCACGGGCGGTCAGTAGCGGCTTGACGATGTGGCGGGGGCGGGGGCAGGTCGCATAGACGTGATGCAGATCGGCGATGGCGTCATCGACCGTCTCAAAGACTTCCGCAGCTTCAAGGATGCGGTCCGCGCCGGAGGCGGCGCGCCATGCCCGTTCCTGTGGCCACCCGTCACGCGGGGCGACAATCCGCATATGGAACAGACCGCCATTGGCCATGGCGCGTGCCGTCGTGCCGATGTTTTCCGCCATCTGCGGGCGCACGAGAATGACGACCGGACTGTTGCCGATTGGTTCGATGGCGGCGCCGCCGTCACGTCCGGTCATGCGCGCCTCCATGTTGTCCCGCCGGGACCGTCTTCAAGCACCACGCCCTTGTCGGTCAGTTCCTTGCGAATGGCGTCAGCGCGGGCGAAATCCTTCGCCTTGCGTGCCGCCAGTCGTTCGGCGATCAGGACTTCGATCTCGGCTTCGGAAGGTCCGTCGCCAGCTTCGCCCCGGAACCATGCGGCTGGTTCCTGCATAAACAGGCCGATCATCTGACCCGCGACCAGCAGATCAGCAGCGGCTTCACGGTCGCCAGCGAGTGCTGCGGTCGCCATGGCGTGCAACTCAGCAATGGCTTTTGGCGTGTTCAGGTCATCGCACAGAGCAGCAAGGAAAGGAGCCGGAATATCACGTCCTTCCACATCCAGCGGCCATGCGCCTTCCAGCGCCCGATAGAACCGGTCCAGCGTGCGTTTGGCCTCGTCCAGCCCCGTCCATGTGAAGTTCAGGACCGAGCGATACTGTGCGCCCATCAGCAGAAGACGCAGGGCTTCGACCGGGCCTTTGGCCAGCACGTCACGGATGGTCAGGAAGTTGCCCAGCGACTTGGACATCTTCTCGCCATCGACCAGCAGCATGGCGTTATGCACCCAGTAATCGGCGAACTTGCTGCCGGGGAAGCAGCACAGGCTCTGGGCGCGTTCGTTTTCGTGGTGAGGGAAAAGCAGGTCGCTGCCGCCGCCGTGAATATCGAAACTGTCGCCGAGATAGCGATGCGACATGGCCGAGCATTCGATGTGCCAACCGGGCCGGCCGCGTCCCCATGGAGAAGGCCAACCGGGTTGCGTTGGTGTGGAGGGTTTCCACAGCACGAAATCACCCGGATCGCGCTTGTAGGGAGCGACCTCGACACGTGCGCCTGCAACCAGATCTTCCGGATCACGTCCCGAAAGCGCGCCGTAGGAGGGGAAGGACGCGACAGCGAACAACACATGCCCTTCCGCCTCATAGGCGTGACCGAGTTCGATCAGACGGGCGATCATCGCCACCATCTCTTCGATATTGTGCGTGGCGCGCGGCTCAATGTCCGGCGGCAGCATGTTCATCGCCTTGAGATCGGCGTGGAACTCGGCGGTCGTGCGAGCGGTGAGGGAGGCGATGTCCTCGTTGTTCTGCGCGGCCCGTGCGGTGATCTTGTCGTCCACGTCGGTGATATTGCGCACGAACGTCACGCGCGGATAGAGCCTGCGCAGCAGGCGGGTGAGAATATCTGCCGTCAGCATAGCCCGCAGATTACCGACATGCGGCAGGTCATAGACCGTGGGGCCGCAGTAATAGACCTTCACATGCTCCGGATCGAGCGGCTCGAACGGAACTGTCGCTCGCCGCTGGCTGTCATGGAGCAGTAGCTGGGTCATCGTAATACGGTCTCTGTCGTCCTGATGCTGCCGAAACGCCCGGAAGGATGCACGATCTCCGGACGGGCCTTTTCCCGCTCATGTTTATCGAACGTCAGCGGAAACCGGAAATCATCCCGCGTGGATGCCTTTTCACGCGTCGGAACGCAACACCGGAGCATGGGCTGAAAGGCCATTCCTGACGATTCATGGCAGACATGGGTGCGTGCCGGTCCGCATGGGTTCCCATTTCTGGTGGTCAGGTCGATGATGGTTTGAAGCAAGGGGAGGATGGAAGACACAGCACGATGACCAGCGCGAAGAAAAAAAACGCATGGTGGGGAGACTGCATCGCCGGACTGTCCGAGGCGGCACTGAGTGTGCCGCAGGTGATGGGCTACGCGCGGATCGCCGGGGTGCCAGCCGTCATGGGACTGTACACGGCTCTCCTGCCGCCGCTCCTGTTTGCCGCGTTGGGATCATCACGCCATCTCGTTGTGGCGGCGGATTCAGCGACGGCGGCGATTCTGGCGGGTGGCCTCAAGTCCGTCGCGCCGATCGGAAGTGTCTCCTATATTGCGCTGGTGCCGGTCGTGGCGCTGTTTACTGCCGGGCTGTTGCTGATCGCACGGCTGTTCCGGCTGGGGTTTCTTGCGGACTTTCTCTCACGCACAGTGCTTGTGGGTTTTCTGACCGGTGTGGGCTGTCAGGTCGCCATTTCCATGCTGCACGACATGCTCGGTATCTCCCAGAAGGGTGAAAATTCGCTGCTTCAGTTGTGGGGCGATGTAACGCATGCCCATGACGCCAGTCTGCCGACCATCGCCCTTTCGTTGCTGGTGGCGGGGTGCATTGTGGCGGCACGTCATCTGACGCCTCGTATTCCGGGTGCGCTGGTGGCTGTGATCGGCAGCATTGTGGCGAGTGCGTGGTTCGGCTTTTCGCATATGGGGATTGCCACGCTGGGACCGGTCAGTGGCGGTCTGCCTCGTCTTGGACTGCCTCATTTCGGTCTGGATGAGCTGTCGGTGATCGTGCCCACGGCTCTTTCCTGCATGTTCGTGATCATCGCCCAGAGCGCTGCGACGTCACGGGCCTTTGCCGTGCAGTATGGTGAAACAGTTGATGAAAACGCCGACATTCTGGGGCTGTCGGGGGCCAACATGGCAGCGGCACTCAGCGGCACGTTTGTGGTCAATGGCAGCCCGACGCAGACGACGCTTGCCGTGCAGTTCGGAGCACGTAGTCAGCGTGCGCAGGTTGTCGTTGCGCTGGTCACCGGCGTGATCCTGCTCTGCGCGACTGCCCCTTTGCAGTATCTGCCGCAATGCGTGCTCGCGAGCATCGTGTTCGTCATCGGGGTCGACATGATCAACGTGTCCGGTTTGCTCGCCATCCGGCGGGAAAGTCCCGGCGAGTTCCACCTTGCCCTCATTACGGCGGCGACGGTGGTGGCGGTCGGAGTGGAGCAGGGAATCTTTCTGGCGATCGTGCTGTCGCTGCTGCGTCACGTGCGACATAGTTACGAGCCGCATACCAGTGTGCTTCAACCGGTTCGTGCCGGTGTTTTCGAGGCCACGCGCTGTCACGCGGGAGAGGAGACCGAGCCGGGACTGATCATCTACCGGTTCGCGGCCGATCTCTTCTACGCCAACTGCACGCGGTTCGCCGACGATGTGATGGAGCTTGTCGAAACCGCACCGCATCCAGTGTTCTGCATCGTGGTCGATGCTGGCGCGATTACCGATATCGATTATTCAGCGGCAGCCATGATGCGTGATCTGGTGGCGCGTTTACAGGCGCGGAAGGTTGAGCTGTTTTTCGGTCGTGTGAGCAATGACATGCGAAGCGATATGGTCCGTCACCGTCTGATAGATCTGATTGGGGAGGATCATCTGCTGGGGGCGCTCCATCTTGCGATGGACATGGCCCGGAAGAGGCTGGCGGAACTCACAGCGAAGAAATGACCGGCACGCAGGAAGCTGCTGCCGGTTACAGAAAGCTTTTGGACGGTCAGGAAAATCAGAATATTCGGGGAAGGGCGCGGATCAGTATGAACCTGTCGTAGAGATCCGCATCTGACGCGAAAAGTGCGCACAGAAAAGGGCCAGCCCCGTGTCTGTGCTGCGACACACGAAACAGGACTGACCCTCTGGCCTGCATAAAGGATACTGACTAACAGCTCCTTAATAGCCTGCCTCTGCCCTTATGGCCAGAAAATTGGGCAGGAGTTTGGTGTTTTGTTGTATCAAAAATGTAACAAAACTTTGTGCGAACCGCAGAAAACCGGAATTTGAAAGGCTGATTATGTCCGCAATACGTCAGTGAGGGGGGAGAGGTAGCTGGCGAGTCTGACCCGTAGCGGCATCAGATAGACGGAGCCACCATCAGCCCGCACTTCCTGAATGGCCTGCCTTGCAAATGCGAGATTGGCTTCAAGAGTGGGAGAGAAATCATGCGGAAAGACAATATGGTTTGTCGTTTCCCAGTAGGAGCGTGATTTCGGACCGATGACAGGAGAGAACCCCCAGAAGACAGTCTCATCCCGTAGCCATTCCCGGCAGAGATCGAGCATCCGCCTGTCAAACAGGGGTTGTGTGAAGAAGCCGCAGGCTCCGGCATCACGTTTGCGGGCCAGTTCTTCCAGTTCACGGTAAGGGGCGCGGCGATAGGGATCAAACGCGGCGTACACCTTCAAATGCGGCGCTTCCCGCACATAACGCCGGATGATGGCGTCCGATGTGTTTGGGAATACGCGGTGGTTCAGGTCTGCCGGTGGGTCACCCTTGATGATCAGAACTTCCTTCAGGCCCGGCGTGTCCAGACCGGGAAGTGGGCCCTTCGGGTCGATATCGATGGCCCGGATATGCGGAATGACCGAGTGGAAGTTGTCCTGCACCATCGCGGCGGCGTCCCAGCTGCGCAGGGAAAACCGCTGGATATCGGGAATGTTGATCGTATCGACGAAGGGCAGGCACTCGCGCAGCTCCCGCACCTCACGTGTGATGGCCCCCGCGTCGCGGGGAACCAGTTCGATGGAAACGCGACTCATTTCGGAAGCCATTCGCAAAATCTGTTCATGCATAGCACTCTAAAGCAGTTTGCACCTGAAGGGAATCTGACGACCTTGAAGGATATCGGCTCAAGGGTTGTTCCGGGTTGGAGCCTCACTGAAAGCGGCTCCAACCCAATAATGACTGACTCAGATCGACGTTTCCCGCTCCATGGTTTTGTGGAGGGAATGCAGGCTGATGCTATCCACCGTCGCGCCTGCTCCTGATGTTTCGAGACGCAGGAAGGTGAGGGGGGCGGAGGGATAGATCAGCGCTGTCCCCACGGAAAGTCCTCCGTTGGCGAAGATCTCGAGCGTGCTGGCATCGAGAATGATGCGAATGGAGAAATGCCGGTCATCAGGGTTGAGGACTGTCGAGAACTCTCCGGTGAAAAAGGGCTGTGAGAAACCGCGCAGATTCCCACGATCCAGCCAGAGCTGACCGGAAAAGGCGTCAAACCCGATTGTCAGAGCCTCTCCCTGTTCATTGCCGAATGTGATGACGAAGCGTCCTGTGCGGCCCTTGTCACCCGGTGGCAGCCCCGCAGGCCGTTCATCGACGGTCGCACTCAGGCTCAAATCAAGGGCTGAACCTATGGGAATGGCGGTCTGCACACTGGTTCCGGCTGCAAGTCGGCGTGGCTGAAAGGAAAGTGATCTGTCCCACAGGGTTTCCACACCGCGCGGTTGCTGGGCAAGGCGCAGCCAGCCCGCGAAATCCCGCTTCAATGTCATTGTGCGCGGCAGGGTCATGCATCCGCGCCATGTTCGGGTCGGCAGTTCCTGACAGTATTGCCAGTTGCCGAACCATGCGATGGAGACAGCCTCGTCCTTCGGCATATTGCTGTAGACCTGAAGCGCGTAGGCGTCCTTGGCGAAGTCCGTCAGGCCGATCACGGTGTCATCCGGCGTAAAGCGCGAGCCGTCGAAACTGCCGATGAAATACTGGGTGGTGCTGCCACCCAGCGGCGCACCCGGATTGACGGAAACGAACAGCACCCAGCGCGTGCCACCGCCTTCGACCGGCACTTCAAGCAGATTGGGGCATTCGTAATCGACGCCAAACAGGCCGGACGGGCCGAAATCGCTGAGATGCACCCAGTGAATCAGGTCCGTGGAGGCGTAGAACGCAATCTGATGCAGGCGGGACTTCGCCACCACCATGACCCACTGCCGTGTGGGTTTATGGAAGATCACCTGCGGGTCACGGAAGGAATTGCTGCCGAGATCCAGAATCGGATTGTGTTCGTATTCCGTGAAGGTCTGTCCCTGATCCTTGCTGACAGCGAGATACTGGGCCTGCTCGGTGGGGCTGGCGCGCGTGTAAAGGGCGACGATACCGCTTTCGCCTGACGCGAAGAGACCGGACGTGTTTTTCTCATCGACGACAGCGCAGCCCGTATAGGCCTCGCCCGCCTTGGTCTCCGGAATGGCGATCGGCTGATCCTGCCAGTGGAGCAGATCCGTGCTCGTCGCATGTCCCCAGTGAACGTGCCCCGCATACGGCGCGAACGGATCATACTGGTAATAGAGGTGATAGCGCGTGCCATCGAACACCAGACCGTTCGGATCGTTCATGAAGCCTGTGGTTGGGCTGAAATGGACGGATGGACGATACAGCGTGTCCGCAGGAGTTTCCGTTGCGGGATGCATCAGCGCGTTTCCTGGTTGATCGGCCGGGGAGGGATGCGAGGCGTTCGGCTCGGCGTCGTGGGTGTGATCCGGAGCCTGCGGAGGAAGAGGCGTCGTGGGTGTGGAGGGCGTTCCGGTCGTCTCGGCAGCATGCGCGGCGACCCCGGCAAGACAGCCCGTCGCACCAAGTGTGACGAGAGAGGACAGGGCAGCACGGCGTCCCGGACTGGAGAGGGCTGGTCGGGAGGTTTTCTTGTCTGGCATGGGACTGGTTTCAGAATGTGAACGGAGGGCGGTGCTGGCTTTCTTTGGGGCTGCAACTGGCAGGCACGAAAAATGTCGGGATGTATTACCGCGTCTGGCCCGTGGGAGTGGCGCCCCGCCAGTTTCCTTCAGGATGCGCCTTGTAGGCCATATCCGCATCATTGAAGGCGTCCGTAACGGCTGTATAGGGTCGGAATATCAGACCGCTCGCGGTGGGAGAAACGCCATGATCGACGGACTGCTTCGCCAGCCAGCGCATGGTCGCCATTGTCGTGACGCCCGGCCCCGTCTCGACCCAGACATTCTCAAACTGGCCGGTGCGGACAAAGCGTGAGACGTTGTCAAACATCAGTGTCAGGATGGCATGGATCACCGGATTTCGGGGTGTTGCGATGAAAAAGCCGTTGTTGATGCACCAGGGCTGACCGACGGCATAGGTCACCATGCAGTTGAAAGTCGCTCCGGCGGCAATGCGCGACAGAGGAGCGTGCGCGATGGTGTCCACATCGACATAGATTCCGCCATATTCATACAGATCGCACAGACGCCAGAAATCAGAGCGCATCGTGGCGTGGAAGCAGGCGTCGAACAGGCGTGCTTTCTCTTCTCCGTAATGCTGCTGGATGAAAGTTCTGGCGGACTCATCGCAGATCAGATGATGCGCAAAGCCCGGATTATGCGCCTTCATGGTCTCGATAGCGCGCTGCACCTCTTCCGGCAGAACGGACGAGTGCCAGTACTGGGCGATGCGATGGGGAATGCCTTCCGGCAGCGTGTCACCGGGAGCCGGTTTTACCAGAGGAAGCCAGCCGCTCTCGATGCCGGACGCCAGCAGCCCAAAACAGGGCATTTTCTCGCCACGATAGACGGCGGAGAGTTCGGGCGGGGCATCAGTGGTCAATGACATTCTCTTGCGGATTTCATGTTTCTTTCAGAGCGCTCACTATAGGTCTTCCATGAAGATTGAAAAGCGCTGTGCGGTTCATTGGTAGTGGTCTTTGTAAGACCGTTCTGTTGTCAACTCATGAAGGAAGGCACTCCGCTGCCAGAGAAGGAATCTCCTGCCGGGCTGGAAGCGGGAGCGTTTGAACGGACTTGTGGCTCTCGGCTTCTTCAACTGCCAGGAGACCTGTCGATTGTGATACGGCGCGTAAATTTGTTAAGAATGCGCCCGTTAACCCGCCACCAAGAAAGAGAGATGGCATCATGAGCAAGATCCTTCGCACAGAACCGAACCAGATTCTGTCCAAGGCCGTCGAATATCACGGCTTTATTTTCACACAGGGCATGGTCGCCCGCGATCTCACGAAAGACGCCAAGGGTCAGACACAGGATATCCTTGAGCAGCTTGATACGCTTCTGGAAGAGCACGGCACGGACAAGACCCGTATCCTGCAGGCCCAGATCTGGCTGAAAGACATCAACGATCGCACCGCGCTGAACGAAGTCTGGAGCGCATGGCTGCCGGAGAACGGCGCACCGGCCCGCGCCTGCGTGCAGGCTGTCATGGCTGACCCGAAGATGCTCGTTGAGATCATGCTGGTTACGACGAAATAATGCGTCTCTCCCGCCTGCCGGTTTTGTGCAGGCGGGATATTTCTCTGCCGTATTTTGGATAATGTCCCTTATTCTTGCAGAGTGACCGGGTGGCACCGCCGCCCGTTTCGGGATCTGAGTTTTTTTTCCAGTTCCGCTGCGTGTTCCTGCAAACAGGATCATCATTTTATCTGTTTGATCACTCTGCACAGTCCCTGAGATGACGGGTCTGTCGGCATTGTTCATTTCGAATACGATAAAAATTTTCACAGTGTCGCATTTATTCAAGTTTACCGTCTGATCCTGACCAGCGACCCCAGATTTCGGGGCGCATGCTCCCCTCATGAACCTGTTGTGATGCGGGACGGATATGGAACGATTTTCTGCTCTTTCCCTGGCCAGAAAGGCTCTCGGTGGCCATCTGGGCTGGAAGCCGCAATGGCGCTCCGTCGAGCAGCCAAAGAAGGCTTATGATATTATCATTGTCGGTGGCGGCGGCCACGGCCTCGGTGCGGCGTATTACCTCGCCAAACAGCACGGGCTGCGCAATATCGCCGTGATCGAGCGTGGCTGGCTGGCGGGTGGCAACACTGCCCGTAACACTACCATCATTCGCTCGAACTACCTGTTCGACGAAAGCTCCTCCTATTACGAGCATTCTCTGAAACTGTGGGAAAATCTCTCGCAGGAACTGAACTACAACGTCATGTTCAGTCAGCGCGGATGCCTGATGGTGGCGCACACCGTGCATGACGTGCAGGTGTTCAAGCGTCACGTTCATGCCAATCGGCTGAACGGAATCGACAACGAGTGGCTGTCTGCGGAGGAGGCGAAGGAATTCTGTCCGCCTCTGAACATCTCGCCGAATATCCGTTATCCGGTCCTCGGCGCCTCCCTTCAGCGTCGCGCTGGCACGGCCCGTCATGATGCCGTGGCGTGGGGCTTTGCCCGCGCCGCCAGCGACATGGGCGTGGATATCATCGAGAATTGCGAAGTGACCGGCATCAATCGTGGTCCGGATGGCGCTGTCACTGGCGTCGAGACCACGAAGGGGACGGTTAACGCGAAAAAGGTCGCTGTCTCGGCGGCGGGTCACAGTTCCGTCGTTCTGGAAATGGCGGGCATCCGTCTGCCGTTGCAGAGCAACCCGCTGCAGGCCCTTGTCTCCGAGCCGGTGAAGCCTGCGTTCCCCACCATCGTGATGTCCAACACCATTCACGCCTATATCAGCCAGTCTGACAAAGGCGAGATGGTGATCGGCGCGGGTACGGACTCCTATGTGTCCTATACCCAGCGCGGTGGGCTGCACATTCCGGCCGAAACACTGGCAGCGATCTGCGAGCTGTTTCCGATGTTCCGTCGCTTGCGCATGATGCGTTCGTGGGGCGGTATCACCGACAACACGCCCGACCGCTCGCCGATCACGGCGAAGACCTCGGTGCCGGGGCTTTACGTCAACTGCGGTTGGGGAACGGGCGGCTTCAAGGCGACGCCGGGTGCGGCAAACCTGTTTGCCTGGACCATCGCGAAGAACGAGCCGCATCCCATCAATGCGCCCTTCACCATCGAGCGTTTCCGTGACGGCGTGATGATCGACGAAGCGGCGGCAGCGGCGGTGGCGCACTGAGATGGTGTGTCGCCTCATGCTTCAGAAATCATCGCCGATAACGGCACGAGTTTTCACATCCGGTCTGCTCCGAGGAGCGAGTGCATCATGCTGCTGATCCGCTGCCCGTATTGCGGGGAACGAGCCGAAGTCGAATTTTCCAACGGGGGCGAGGCTCATATCGACCGTCCTCGCGATCCCATGAGCCTGACCGATGAGGAGTGGGCTCAGTATCTCTACATGCGCGACAACCCGAAGGGGCTGATCGCCGAGCGGTGGCGTCATGCTCACGGCTGTAACCGCTTCTTCAACGCCATCCGCGACACGCGGACGGATCGTTTCGTTGTCACCTATGAAATCGGACAGCCGCGTCCGGAAGTCACTCCGGAACAGGCTGCGGAGGCTGCACGATGAGTAGCTTGTCCCGAGCTTCTGCCCGCGTTCCCGGTCGCGGTCGCGTCAACACGCGCCGTCCTGTGCGCTTCACATTTGACGGTCGCAGCTTTGAAGGGTTCGAGGGTGATACGCTCGCCTCGGCTCTGCTGGCGAACGGCGTTCACCTGATGGGCCGGTCCTTCAAATATCACCGCCCACGTGGTCCGATTTCTGCCGGCTCCGATGAACCGAATGCCGTGGTCGCGGTTGGTTCCGGTCCAGCCTTGCAGACGCCGAACCTCGTCGCCACGCAGGTCGAGGTCTATGACGGTCTGACGGCGCAGAGCCAGAACCGCTTCCCATGTCTTCAGTTCGACATGGGCGCAGTGAACAATCTCGCCTCGCCACTGATTCCGTCGGGCTTCTACTACAAGACCTTTATGTGGCCCCGGAATTTCTGGACCAAGGTTTATGAGCCGATCATTCGTCGCTCGGCCGGTCTGGGTGTGGCGCCGACCGAACCTGATCCGGATCATTACGCCTTCCAGTATACGTTCTGCGACGTGCTGGTGGCCGGTGGTGGCCCCGCTGGTCTGGCGGCGGCTCTGACTGCTGCGAAAGCAGGTGCGGAAGTGATGCTCGCCGACGAGACGGCGGAATTCGGTGGCAGCCTGCTCTTTGATCGCGCGTCCCGTATCGACGGTCTGCCTGCTTCCGAGTGGGTCGAGCGCACGGTCGCTGAACTGAAAAAACTGCCCAACGTGCGGATGTTCACCCGCACTACGGTGTTCAACTACGGCCCACACAACATGGTCGCGCTCAATGAGCGTCTGACCGACCATCTGAGCACCCCCAATCCGGCCACGCCGCGCGAGCGTCTGTGGCAGGTGCGTGCCAAGCAGGTGGTCATCGCGTCTGGTGCGATCGAACGTCCGCTGGTGTTTGAAGGCAATGACCGTCCGGGCGTCATGCTCGCCAGCGCGGCGCAGACTTACCTCAACCGGTATGGCGTGGCCTGTGGTCGTAAGGCTGTCATCGCCACGGCGGACGACAGCGCCTATCGCGTTGCGCTCGACCTGCTTGAAGCGGGTGTGAAAATCGCTGCCATCGTCGATATCCGTCCGAAGCCTGACTCCGAACTGTTCCGCAAGGCAAAAGCTGCGGGCATCAAGGTTCTGGTCAACAGCACGGTCCAGCGCGCTCACGGTTCGCAGCGTATTCACAGCGTCGAACTGGCTCCAGTTCTGCCGGGTGGCGATGTGGGTGAGGGCAAGAACTACAGTTGCGACCTGCTGCTCATGGCGGGTGGCTGGACGCCGAGCCTTCACCTGTTTTCCCAGTCCAAGGGCAAGGTGGTCTACAACGCCGAACTCGACACCTATCTGCCGGGCGAGTCCGCGCAGGCGGAGCGTTCGACCGGTTCCTGCCGTGGGGTCTACGACCTTGGCGAAGTGCTGGCCGATGGTCTGAAGGCTGGTGTCGCAGCGGCGAAAGACGCAGGTTTTGATGGTGAAGTCGATCTTCCCTTGTGGGAAGTGACCAGCGACGCCATCGGTCGCGGTGGTTTCACTGGCGCGCTACCCCGTCGCGGCAAGGGCCTGACGGCCATGGCGTTCGTCGATTACCAGAACGACGTGACGGCCAAGGATGTGAAACTTGCCGTGCGTGAAGGCTTCCGTTCGATCGAGCACATCAAGCGCTACACGACGACCGGCATGGCGACGGATCAGGGCAAGACATCGAACCTGAACGCGCTCGGCATTGCGTCCAGCGCCCTAGGCCGTCCGAAGCAGCAGATCGGTCTCACCACGTTCCGTGCGCCGTACACGCCGGTAACGTTCGGTGCTTTCAGCGGTCATGAGCGGGGCAACCTGTTCGATCCGGATCGCCGTACGCCGATCGACCCGTGGGCACGCAGCAAGGGCGCGGTCTTCGAGGATGTCAGCCTGTGGCGTCGCGCCCGCTACTTCCCGCAGCCGGGTGAGGACATGGACGCCGCCGTGGCCCGTGAGTGCCTCGCTGTCCGCAAGAGCGTCGGCATCTTTGACGCCACCACGCTGGGCAAGATCGAGGTTGTCGGACCTGACGCCGCCGAGTTCATGAACCGGATGTATGTCAACGGCTGGACCAAGCTGGGTGTCGGCAAATGCCGCTACGGTCTGATGTGTCGCGAAAACGGCTTCGTCTATGATGACGGTGTTGTCGGTCGCATCGCGAAAGATCGCTTCCACGTCACCACCACGACGGGCGGTGCGGCTGGCGTTCTGACCATGATGGAGGATTATCTCCAGACCGAATGGCAGGATCTTGATGTCTGGCTGACATCCACCTCGGAAGAGTGGGCGGTCATCGCGGTGCAGGGACCGAAGGCACGCGAGGTTCTCGCGCCGCTCGTGGACGGGCTGGACATCTCGCATGCGACCATGCCGCATATGAGCGTCGTGGAAGGCACCATCGGCGGTATTCCGATGCGTCTGTTCCGCGTCAGCTTCTCCGGTGAGCTTGGCTTCGAGGTGAACGTGCCACCGAGCCGGGCGCTGGAAGTGTGGGAGCGTATCTGGGAAGCGGGCAAGCCTTACGGCATGACGCCTTACGGCACGGAGACGATGCACGTCCTGCGTGCCGAGAAAGGCTACATCATCGTCGGACAGGAAACCGACGGCACGGCGACGCCCGATGATGCGGGTTGTGGCTGGGCGGTCAGCAAGCTGAAGAAGGACTTCGTGGGTAAACGCTCACTGGCTCTCCCGGCGATGCAGGACCCGGACCGCTACCAGCTTGTCGGCCTCTACACGCAAGCGCCGCAGGAAGTGCTGGAAGAAGGGGCGCAGCTTGTCGCCAGCCCGAACGAGGTCATCCCGATGAACAAGATCGGGCATGTTACCTCGTCCTATCACAGCGCCACGCTGGGCCGGTCCATCGCTCTCGCCATGGTGTCCGGTGGACGTACCCGGATGGGAGAGACCCTCTATGTGCCGATGGAAGACAAGGTGATCCCGGTCACCGTCACCAGTCCGGTGTTTTATGACGCGGAAGGAGCCCGCCTCAATGTCTGACGTCTCTGTTTCCAACTCACTGGCTGTCTCCCGCGCCGGGTTCACGGCCACGCCACTCAAGGGAGGGCGTCGCTTCGCCCTTCAGGGTCGCAAGG
The DNA here is from genome assembly GCF_002409645.1 of Acetobacter sp. UBA5411. Lineage (GTDB taxonomy): Bacteria > Pseudomonadota > Alphaproteobacteria > Acetobacterales > Acetobacteraceae > Acetobacter. Next base: position 27,160 of record NZ_DHNR01000005.1, on the reverse strand, counting down.
ATACGCTGGAAGGCGCTGCCAAGGCGTTCGGTCTGTCCGAGGCTCCGGGCATGCTGGCGAGTGCAGCTGCGGGTGACTGCACGCTGCTCCGCCTCGCGCCACAGGAACTGTTCATCATCACGGGTGACGCCGGCTTGCCTGAAGCCGTCACTACCTATCTCGGCACCGTGCCGAACAGTTTGGTAGAAGTTTCGGAGCGCCAGATTGGCTGGACACTGGAAGGTGAAAAGCTGCGTGATACGCTGGCGGCATTGAGCCCGCTGGACATGCGGGAGCGGTCCTTTCCGGTCGGGATGGTCACACGCACGCTGTTCGGCAAGGCTGACGGCATGGTGTGGCGCACAGGTATGGACACGTTCCATCTGGAAGTGTGGCGTTCGTTTGGGCCCTATATGTCATCCATGATGGATGCGGCGGCACTCGACGCGGCCTGGTAACGCGCTGCCTTTAAGCGCTTTTCCGGGGCTTTCGGAAAAGCGCTTAAAGACACAATATTTTTTGATCTGAATGAGTGATCCGAAGCACGTTTCTCTCCACGGAAAACGGATTTCGGCTTCGCGGTTTATCGAAGCGGTTCTTTGCAAGGATGGTCCGCACGGCACTTTCGGCGTGAGTCCAGAGCGGCTGCGTAAAGACATATCGGAAAGTTCGCCATGATCAGTGTTTTTGAAATCTTCAAGATCGGCATTGGTCCTTCTTCTTCTCATACGGTCGGTCCGATGAAAGCCGCTGCGGAGTTTGTCACCGAACTGGCGGCGCTCGCGGCTGAGGCCGTTCATCCCCTGCATGTCCGGGTCACGCTTTATGGTTCTCTGGCGTGGACCGGGGTGGGTCACGCCACGGATCGCGCCGTTATTCTCGGGCTGGGTGGTCTGCATCCCGACATGGTTGACCCCGATGAGGCCGAGGCCGTTCTCACGCGTATGCGTGAGACGCATGAGCTTGGTCCGCGTGGCTGCATTTTCACGTTCGATGCCGACAAGGACATCGTCTTTGACAAGGAGACGGTGCCCCCCGTCCATCCGAATACGCTCCAGTTCGTTGCGACCGACGGAAACGGAAAGGCCGTTCTGATTCGTCGTTACTGCTCGATCGGCGGCGGCTTCGTCGTGCCGGAAGACAAGAACGCGGAGGCTGTTCCCCAGAACGTCAACGTGCCGTTCGATTTCCGCAGTGGCGTACAGCTTCTTGCCTGTGCGCAGCGCAGTGGTCTCAGCATTCCCGAGATCGTACTGGCCAATGAGAGCGCCCTGCGTCCGGTGGAGGAGGTACTGGCCTATGTGGATCGCATCATTGACGTGATGATGGCGTGCGTTGATCGGGGGATGAGAACGGAAGGCGTGTTGCCCGGTCGTCTCGGCGTGAAACGGCGTGCTCCGGCTATCCGTGACCGGTTGGAGGCGGATCGGTTCCGCAACGTCCGCACGGCTCACGAGATCATGGACTGGGTCAGCCTGTTCGCCATTGCAGTGAACGAGGAGAATGCAGCGGGCGGACGCATCGTCACCGCGCCGACCAATGGGGCGGCGGGCGTTGTTCCTGCCGTGCTCAGGTATTATCGTGATTACAGCGCAGGCGCATCCCGCGCCGGTGAGCGTGATTTTCTGCTGACAGCCGTTGCCATTGGTGGGCTGTTCAAGCGCAATGCGTCCATTTCCGGTGCGGAAGTAGGGTGTCAGGGAGAGGTCGGCGTCGCCTGTTCCATGGCTGCGGCTGGTCTGTCTGCTGCCTTGGGGGCAGGAGCAGCGCAGGTCGAGAACGCGGCGGAAATCGGGATGGAGCATCATCTCGGGATGACGTGCGATCCGGTGGGCGGTCTGGTGCAGATTCCGTGCATCGAACGCAATGCCTTCGGGGCGATCAAGGCAATCAACGCGGCCTCTCTGGCCATGCGAGGCGATGGTTCCCATCACGTCTCTCTCGATGACGTGATCAAGACAATGTACGAGACCGGCAAGGATATGAGTAGTCGCTATAAGGAGACTTCTCTGGGTGGTCTGGCTGTCCGTTTCCCTGAGTGCTGATATATTTCAATTATCTGTTTGATATAAAAGAATAAAATTTGACTTTAATTTGCAACGAAAAACCCGTGAATTTTTTGGATTGGACAGTCGGGCATCAAAGTCGTTACGGTATAAAAATATGTCGTAATTTAGAAATTAAAGTTTTCTGAAAGTCGCATACTGGATGTGTCGAACCAGAGTCGGGTCGGGAAGGAAACACCCTCATGTCCGGTCAAACAGAAGAAATGCTCAAAACACTCCTTGCCCGACGCAAGCCGGGTTTCGCCCTTGAGGCACCGTTCTACACGGATGAGGGCATCTTCGATGAGGACATGAAGCACATCTTCGGTCAGCACTGGATTTATGTCGGTGTCGAACCGGATGTTGCCGAGCCCGGCGATGCGATGGTCGTCAATATCGGAAAATCTTCCGTCATCATCACGCGTGACGATGATGACGCGATCCGGGCGTTCCATAATGTCTGCCGTCACCGCGGTGCCCGCATGATCCCTGAAGGCAAGACGATGATCGGCAACATCGTCTGTCCCTATCATTCATGGACCTATGGAATTGATGGCGAGCTGAAATTTGCCGAGCATATGGGAGAAGATTTTGACCCCAAATGTCGTGGCCTCAAGAAAGTGGCGGTGCGTTCGGTTGCGGGGCTGATCTTTATCTGTCTGGCTGAGAACCCACCGGAAGATATTGAGGACATGGCCCGTGTCATGGAGCCGTATCTTGCGCCGCATGATCTGAAAAATACACGAGTGGCCTTTGAGTCCGATCTCATCGAGAAGGGAAACTGGAAGCTCACGCTGGAAAATAACCGCGAATGCTATCATTGCGGTCCGAACCATCCTGAGCTGACTATTCCACTTTTTGCCTATGGCTTCGGCTATGCGCCCGGAACGCTGGATGAAGAAAGCCAGCGCGATGCTCAGCGTTATGCGGAACTGGCCACTACATGCCATGCGCGCTGGGAAGGTGAGGGATTGCCGTCCCGTGAAGTCGAGCATCTTGATGACATGATAACGGGTTTCCGGACCGAACGGCTGCCGATCGACCGCTCTGGTGAGAGCCAAACATTGGATACCAAGGCCGCTTGCCGCGTTCCGTTGGGTGATCTGAAGGACAAGGCGATCGGTGGTCTGTCTTTCTGGACCCAGCCCAATTCATGGCACCATTTCATGGGAGACCACATTGTCACTTTCGCCGTATTCCCGCTGGATGCAGACACGACGTTGGTTCGCACAAAGTGGCTCGTGCACAAGGATGCGGTCGAGGGGGTCGATTATGATCTGCAACGCCTGACAGAAGTCTGGCAGGCGACGAACCAGCAGGATGCGGATCTGGTCGAGATTTCCCAGCAGGGTGCGACCGATCCTGCGTTTGAAGCCGGACCGTACTCTCCTTACACGGAAGGTCTGGTTGAGAAATTCGCTGCCTGGTACATCGGTCGCATGAAGGCGGCTTTGGCATGACGGCAAACGGCGTGCTTGCAGAGCTGAACGACCTGGCTTCCGCTCCTCTGTGGAATCCTGAGCGGGATGAGGTGCTTGTCTGCCGTCAGGTCATCGACGAAACACACGATGTGAAGACATTCGTGTTTTCCGCTCCACAGCCGCGCCGTTTTTGTTACCAGCCCGGTCAGTTCATGACGTTTTCTCTCCCATGCGGCCCATCGGGAGAGGAGATAAACCGAAGCTATACACTGTCCTCTGCTCCAACCCGCCCGGATCGTGTGTCGATTACTGTGAAGCGAGTGGCGAAGGGGCCGGTTTCGAACTGGCTGCACGACACTCTGCAACCCGGGATGGAAGTAAAGGTTACAGGACCTGCTGGAGAGTTTACCTGCGCGGGTAGTTCATCGAAAAAGTTTCTGTTCCTGTCAGGGGGAAGTGGCATCACACCGATGGTGTCCATGTCCCGTACGCTGATGGATCTTGGAGGTGAGGCGGATGTGGTGTTTCTCCACAGCGCCCGTAGCCCTGACGATCTGATCTTTGCACGAGAACTGGCGCTGATGGAACAGCGCTGGCCAGGTTTCCGTGCTTCCACGATCTGTGAGAGCGATACGCCCTCCGGTCGGTGGTCGGGGCTACGTGGACGCCTTGTCGCCTCAATGCTGCCTCTGGTCGCTCCTGATTTTCTGGAGCGCGAGGTCTATGTCTGCGGCCCAGAGCCTTATATGGCCGCAGTCCGCACGCTGCTTGCCGACAGTGGTTTCGACATGACCCGCCATCATGAAGAGAGTTTCGATTTCGCTACGCTCATGCAGGGGGAACTTGAAGAGGCTTTCGCCGCACCGGAGCCGGGTGAGACGACATACAAGGTCAACTTCACAAAAAGCCGACGTGAGATTGAATGTGGCGCGGACACCAATATCCTCTCCGCCGCCCGCGCCGAGGGAATGCGCGTTCCGGCGTCCTGCGGAAAGGGGCTGTGTGGAACCTGCAAGTGCAAGCTTATCTCAGGGACTGTAGAAATGAAGCACGAAGGAGGTATCCGCCAGCGTGAAGTCGATATGGGCATGATCCTGATCTGCTGTTCAAAGCCCACCAGCGACGTGGTGATCGAACGCTGACGATGCCTGCTTCGCCCGATCTCAGCAGCTTCCGGCGCTTCGGTTTCCTGACACTCTCAGGCTATTCGATGATCGCCGTGAGTAACGCTATCGAAGCGCTGCGGATGGCCAACAGGCTGGCGGGCGAGGAAGCCTATATCTGGTCGGTGTTGTCGCTGGATGGAGAATCTTCCTTGTCCAGCAACGGTCTTTCACTGGCACCCACACATTCCGTCAGAACAACGCCTCGCTTTGACGTCGTCTTTGTCTGCGGTGGCGTCGATGTACGTGCTGCGACCGGAGCCGCATTGCTCACATGGCTGCGGCAGCAGGCTCGGCAGGGTGTCGTGCTGGGGGCGCTGTGCACTGGCACCTTCGCTCTTGCGGAAGCTGGCCTTCTTCGGGGCTATCGCTGCGCCATACATTGGGAAAACCTGCCTTCGATCCGCGAGGAATTTCCCGAAATCGACATCACGGACGATTTCTTCGTCATTGATCGCAATCGGCTGACCTGCACCGGTGGTCTCGCGCCGCTCGACATGATGCTGAAGATCATTGCTTCCCGTTACGGGATGTCTCGGGTCAATGAAATCTCCACGCAGTTTCTTCTGGAACGCGATCGTCCCGGAGACGAACGGCAACCTGTGCCTGTTCCGCCGGGAACGCCGGAAGCGATGGCACGTGCTCTGAGCCTGATCGAGCGGGAAAGTGACCGGCCACTACGGATCGAGGAAATCGCCGGAGCCGCGCATCTTTCCGTAAGGCAGCTGGAACGGATCTTTCGCCGACATGCAGGCGTCACACCGGCAGCCTATCTCGTCGGAGTGCGTCTGGAGCGCGCCCGCCGTCTGCTTCGTCAGACCACGATGTCGGTTACCGATATCGGAACGGCCTGCGGCTTTGTTTCAAGTTCACATTTCAGCTCAGCCTATCGCAGCCGTTTCGGCTGTCCGCCTCGCGATGAACGCCGGCGGAAAGAAGGCTCTCCCAGACAGACTTCAACCATGGATGTGTCCGCATGAGCTCCAATATCGAAGCCCTGTTCAAGCCTCTGCGGATCAGAAACATGGTGATCCGCAACCGTGTCATGAGCACGAGCCATGCGCCGGGTTACGGCAAGGACGGCAAGCCGCAGGAACGGTATCAGCTCTATCACGCCGAAAAGGCCAAGGGTGGCATCGGCCTGACCATGTTCGGAGGCTCGTCCTCCGTCGATCATGACAGCCCGGCCACGCCCTGGAATCAGGTTTCCGTTGTTGATGACAGCGTGATTCCCTATTTCCAGCAGTTCGCGGACCGTGTGCATGGCCACGGTGCGAAACTGATGATCCAGATCACCCACATGGGACGGCGCACGCGCTGGGACACTGATGCGTGGCTGCCGGTCATCGGTCCATCCCCACGCCGTGAGCCAGCTTCTCGTTCCATGCCGAAGGAAATGGAGATCGAGGACATCCGTCGTGTGGTCAGGGCTTTTGCTGATGCGGCGGTGCGCTGCAAGAAAGGCGGCCTGGACGGGCTGGAAATCTCCGGCGCGCATGGTCATCTGCTCGACCAGTTCTGGAGCCCTTCCGCGAATGATCGTGTTGATGAGTATGGCGGCTCACTTGAAAACCGCATGCGGTTTGGCATTGAAGTTCTGACAGCCATCCGCGAGGCAGTAGGCGAGGATTTTGTTGTCGGCATGCGGATGTCCGGCAATGAGATGCTGCAAAATGGCCTGTCACAGGAAGACTGTCTGACAATCGCCAGCGATTACGCGTCACGCGGACTGGTGGATTTCGTCAACGTCATCGGTGGGCAGGCCCGTGACGAGATGTCGCACGCCGTCAGCCTGCCGAACATGTCCTTTCCTGTCGCGCCTTTTCTTCATCTCGCCAGCGCCATCAAGCGTGAAGCCGATGTGCCGGTGTTCCACGCCCAGCGTATCATGGACGTTGCGACCGCCGCACGCGCTATCGCTGAAGGGCACATTGATATGGTCGCCATGACCCGCGCCCATATCGCGGACCCGCATATCGTGAACAAGTTGGCGGCCGGACGTGCCGACGATATCCGCCAGTGCGTCGGCGCCGGATACTGCATCGATCGCATCTATGTCGGCGGCGATGCGCTCTGCCTGCAAAACGCCGCGACGGGCCGTGAACAGACGATGCCGCACGACGTTCAGCCGACAACGGGCACAAAGCACAGGGTCGCCATCATAGGTGGGGGCGTTGCCGGACTGGAAGCAGCCCGCGTCTGCGCTCTGCGTGGTCATAGCGTCGTGCTGTTCGAGCGCGAGAACGAGACGGGAGGACAGGTCAATCTTGCCGCAAAGGCGACATGGCGCGAGGCGCTGACCGGGATCGTGCGTTGGCTGGATGGACAGGTGCGCAAGCTGGGTGTCGATGTGCGCACGGGCATGGAAGCCACCGTCGAAATGGTGCATCTGGAGAAGCCGGATATCGTCATTGTCGCCACCGGCGGCAGCGCATGGCGCGGCGAGTTTGAAGGCGCTGACCTTATTCACACCACGGCGGATGTGCTGTCCGGCGCAGTCAATCCTTCGGGCAGTGTTCTGCTGTTTGACGAAATGGGCCAGCACAATGCCGCATCTGTGGCGGAGGTCATGGCTACGCGTGGATGTCTTGTGGAAATGGCGACGCATGACCGGCTCATCGCGCAGGAAGTCGGCACCACCAACCAGCCGATCCATCTGCGGGAGATGTATAAACTCGGCGTGGTCATGTCGCCGAACATGGAGCTGCGCGAGGTCTCTCGGGAGGGCAATCGGCTGGTCGCCGTTCTACGCAACACCATGACGGACACCGAAGAAGAGCGTCTCGTCGATCATGTCATCGTCGAATGCGGCACTCTTCCGCGTGACGCGCTCTACATGGAACTGAAGGAAGGCTCTGCCAACCATGGGCAGACCGATCTGCCGACACTTTTGCAGGGACAGACACAGCCCGCTGTCGAAGGGTTGAAAAGCGGAGAATACGCGCTGTTCCGTATCGGCGACGCCGTGGCCGGTCGTAACATTCATGCGGCGCTCTATGACGCGCTCCGTCTCTGCAAGGATTTCTGAGAGTGGCCGGGAGGACAGGTCTCCTCGCTTCCGGACTGGTCTGGGGCATGGCAGGCGCGCTCGCGGTCTCCGCCGTGCCGATGGTCCGGCGCTGGCGTAAAGGAAAAGCCAGCCCCAAGGACATGATCCGCGGGCTCGCCGCTGTGCCGCAGCGTTATCTCGTGGATGTCCATCACGCCGTCGAGCGTCGCAAGGGTGCGGCTCCAATGCATGCGCTGGTTGCAGGGGGGACACTAGCCGGCTCTGCGGTTCTCGCGGCTGGTGCGATTCCCGCGCTCCGTGAAAGCCGCCTTTACTGGGGCAGTGTCGGGGTGTTCTTCGTCACGGCCATTGGCGGCACGTATCTCGTGTGGAAACGCCGTAACCCGAGGAAACCGTCCTGGCTTTCGGGGGGCAAATTTCTGTGGCTGCCGAATGCTCTGCTGGCGTGGAATCTCGGCGGCGCGCTTGTCGCGTTGGTGCATGTCGCCATGCCGGGAAGGACAGGCGTCGCACTCGTGCCTCTCGCCATGATGGCTGCCGGTGGCGCGGGACTTGTCGTGCAGGTGGCGCGCGGTCCGATGCGCCATGCGTTTTCCGGTGTGACATGGCTGGCGGCCCATTCGCGCCCGGAGCGGTTCGGGGGCGGTCGCAGCACCGATCTGCGTCCACTGGATCTCGCGGCTCCTACCCTTGGTGCGCTCGTTCCCAGTGATTTTGCGTGGAATATTCTTGCATCTTTCGATGCCTGTATCGAGTGCGGACGGTGTGAACAGCATTGTCCCGCCTTCGCCGCTGGACAGAGACTGAACCCGAAGGCGCTCATTCAGGGACTGGCGCTGTCCGCCCGTGGTGAGGATGCCAGCGTCTATACCGGCTCACCCGCGCCGAATGCACCAGCGACAGCGGGCAAGGGGAGCATGACCAGCGCGATTATCGGCGCGGATGCGATGATCCATCCCGATACGCTGTGGGCCTGCACCACCTGCCGCTCATGCGTCGAACAATGCCCGATGATGATCGAGCATGTGGACGCCATCGTCGATCTCCGGCGTGGCCAGACGCTCATGCTGGGCGAGGTTCGTCCCGGAGCCGCGGATGCGCTGCGCCGCCTGCGTGACACCGGTGAGTCCGGTGGCCGTTCGCTGTCCGCCCGTGCGGATGGACTGGCGGGCGAGAATGTCCCGGTTCTCACCGAAGAGGATGAGACGGACGTGCTGCTGTGGCTGGGCGATGGCGCGTATGAACTGCGCTACGCCCGCACGCTGCGCGCGCTCGTGAAGCTGCTACGTCTGGCGGACGTGAAGTTCGCCATTCTAGGTGAAGCCGAATTGGATTGCGGCGATTTGGCACGGCGTCTGGGCGATGAGGCGACCTTTCAGGGGCTGGCGGCGGAAGTCATCGGCACACTGAACAGCCGCCGGTTCCAGCGGATTGTCACCGCTGATCCACATGCGCTGAACGTGCTGAAGAACGAATATCCCGCGCTCGGCGGCAAGTGGGAAGTGGTGCATCACACGACGTTCCTCGACGAGTTGGTCAGTGTGGGCCGTCTGAAACTCGATGCGCGCGATCTGCCGTCCGTCGCCTATCACGATCCCTGCTATCTCGGACGCTACAATGGCGAATTCGATGCGCCGCGTCGCCTGCTGGCCGCAGCCTGCAAGACGACGGTTGAGATGGAGCGGCACGGGAAGCAGTCCATGTGTTGTGGCGGCGGTGGCGGCAATCCGGTCAGCGATGTCGATGCCGAGCAGCGTATTCCCGACATCCGCATGGGGCAGGCTGCTGAGGTCGGTGCTGCGATTGTCGCGGTCGGATGCCCCGGTTGCACAGCCATGCTGGAGGGCGTGCCGGAACCGCGCCCCGAGGTGAAGGACATCGCCGAACTCGTGCTGGAAGCGGTGGTGCCCGCATGAACGCGATCCGTCTCCGTCGAGATCCGCGTGCCGAACGGGCGGCCCGTCTTGTGCCGGGAAACGGGCGGCAGCGTTACGACATGAGCGCCACGCCGGATGGGCTGATGACATCGCCTTCCGGTCGTCTGCGGCGTGATCCGCGTGCGGAACGACAGCGACTTCTGACGACGGGACGGGATGGTCGGGCGCGTCTCGTTCGGTCAGGTCTTGTCGGTCAGATGGCGGGAAGTGCTGCTTCAAACGCAACTGTCGTGAAGAAAATCCGTGTCGAACAGCCGGAGTTTTTCATCATCGTTGTGCCCGACCTGCCCGATGGTCGGCTCGACCGGTCGGATCGTCAGGTGCTGGGCGCGGCCCGCAAGCTGGCGGATGCCGGAGGCGGCGCGGTCGTGGTCGTCGGTGAGACTGTCGATGAAGCATCGCTCGGTCAGGCAGGAGCAGATCGCTTTGTGCCGCTTTCCGGTGGTTCTGATCCTGACGCGCGCGTGGCGGAACTCGTCACCGTGATGGATGCGTTGTCGCCACGTCACGTTCTCCTGCCGGAAAGCGAGGAAGGCGCTGACATGGCACGGCGTCTTGCCGCTCGCACCGGCCTTGGCCTGCTGCCGGGGATTGAGGTGCTGGGGCCAAAACAGGTCATTCGCCCGTGTGGCGCAGGACGTCAGGAATGGGTGGGCGGTCTAGCGCCTCTGATGACGCTTGCGCCAGATCGTGTGCCAGCATGGGAAGGCGACGTGCACGAAATTCTGCCGCTGGAAGAAACAATTGAAGGGCCGGTTCCGGCGTCTGCGCGCATGACGGTCGGCACAGTCATTCCTGCCGATCCGGCCACCATGAATCTCGGGGATGCGCCGTTTGTCGTGTCCGCAGGGCGGGGCGTGACGGATTTTGCCAGTTTCCACGCGACCGTCCGCGCCCTGCACGCAACGCCGGGGGCGAGCCGCGTGGTGTGCGACAATGGCGACATGCCGCGTTCGACGCAGGTGGGGGCGTCCGGTACGATCCTCGACGCGCTGTGCTACGTCGCGCTGGGTATTGCCGGAGCGCCGCAGCATCTTCAGGGGCTAGGGCGTGTGGAGCATATTGTGGCGGTCAACACAGACCTTCACGCGGCCATGGTGGCCCGTGCCGGCCTCGCTATCATTGCTGATGCGCAGGCCGTTATGCCTGCGCTGTGTGAGGTTCTTGCCGCTGAATATGGGGAGAAGGGCGCATGAAGGCTGTCATTCTTCTATCCGCCGGGATTGATCCGGTCTCGGGTCGTCCAGCGCCCGTGCCGGGGGAAATCCGCGCCATTGGACTCGCGCGGGAACTTGGCGTCGCGCAGATGATCGGCCTGCATGCCGGACCGGCCAGCCCGGCTCTGGCGGAATATGGTGGTTATGGCCTTACGCACATTCTCTGCCTGAAGGGGGGGGAGACTGATCCTGTGCAGGCGTTGGCCGAAGCAGTGAAAACCCACGCCCTGTTCGCTGATGGTGGGCCGGATCTCGTTCTGGCTGCTTCGCGCGGTCGTGGTGGGAGTGATACCGGCCTGTTGCCATATCAGCTTGCACAGGCGCTCGACTGGCCTATCGCCACTGATATTGGCGCACCCATGGAGCAGACTGCTGCCGGTCAACTGGCTCTTGCGCAGTTTCGGGCAAGAGGAGCGGTCAAACCTGTGTCGGTGACGCTCCCCTGTGTCGTCACCGTTCCGGAGGCAGCCCGTTGTGTTCCCGCTTTTGTGTTTGCCCGTCAGCGGGAAACGCGGGTGGACGAAGAGGTCGTTACGGTTCACCCTGTTTCTGCTGATGAAGAGGCAGGAACGCTTCGTCCCTATCGCAGGCGACCGAAACTGATTTCGGGCGCATCGAAGGACAGCGGAGGCGGCCAGCTTATGGTCGATCCCGATCCGCACGAGGCTGCGCGCGCGATTGTCGCGCATCTTCGTGCTCTGGGTGTTCTGCCCAATGCCGGTCAGGCTCCCGAAGCCTGATCATTGAAGTAACAGAGAAAGAAAGAGAAAAGCGCAATGGACGTAAGAGCTGCGGTAGCGTTTGAAGCCGGCAAGCCACTGGAGATCGAGACGGTCCAGCTCGAAGGCCCGCGCGAGGGTGAAGTGCTGGTCGAGATCAAGGCGACCGGTCTGTGTCATACGGACAAGTTCACCCTGTCCGGCGCTGACCCGGAAGGTCTGTTCCCCGCCATTCTCGGCCATGAAGGCGCGGGCATCGTTCGTGAAGTCGGTGCAGGCGTGAAGCACCTGAAGCCGGGAGATCATGTCATTCCGCTCTACACGCCGGAATGTCGTGAGTGTAAATCCTGCCTGTCGCAGAAGACCAATCTCTGCACGTCCATCCGCGCAACGCAGGGCAAGGGCCTGATGCCGGACGGCACTTCGCGCTTCTCTTTCAAGGGACAGCCGATCCATCATTACATGGGCTGCTCGACCTTCGCCAATTTCACGGTTCTGCCGGAAATCGCGCTGGCGAAGGTCCGCGAAGACGCGCCGTTCGACAAGATCTGCTACATCGGCTGCGGTGTGACGACGGGTATCGGCGCTGTCATCTTTACCGCCAAGGTTGAGCCTAACTCCACGGTCGCCGTGTTCGGTCTTGGTGGCATCGGCCTGAACGTAATTCAGGGCGCAAAGCTGGTGGGCGCCGAGAAGATCATAGGCGTGGACATCAATCCGGCCCGTGAGGAAATGGCCCGCAAATTCGGCATGACGCACTTCGTCAACCCGAAGGATCTGCCGGACGGCGATGTCGTTGGTCGTATCATCGAACTGACGGGCGGTGGCGCTGACTACACCTTCGAGTGCGTCGGCAATACGACCCTGATGCGTCAGGCTCTTGAATGCGCCCATCGTGGCTGGGGTGTGTCCACGGTCATCGGTGTTGCCGGTGCGGGACAGGAGATCAGCACCCGTCCGTTCCAGCTTGTCACAGGCCGTCGCTGGATCGGTTCGGCGTTCGGTGGCGCGCGCGGGCGAACCGATGTGCCGAAAATTGTTGACTGGTACATGGAAAACCGCATCAATATCGACGATCTCATCACGCACAAGCTCCCGCTTGAGAAAATCAACGAGGGCTTCGACATGATGACGCGTGGCGAGAGCATCCGCACTGTCGTCGAATTCTGAGGAGCAGGACATGACCCTGACAACAGCATCGAAACACGTCTGCTGCGGGGGCGAACTCGGCTTCTACACGGTCCAGTCGGAGGCCCTCGGGCTTCCGACCACCTTCGGTGTCTTCATCCCTGAAGGCGCGAGCAAGGAAAAGCCGGTTCCCGTGCTGTATCTGCTGGCAGGACTAACCTGCACGCAGGATACGTTCCTGATCAAGTCGAACATCGTTCGTTTTGCGGCGAAGCACAGCATCGCTCTGGTGGCGTGCGATACATCCCCGCGTGGCGCGAATGTGCTGGGTGAGACGGATAGCTGGGATCTTGGCGTTGCTGCCGGGTTCTATCTGGACGCCACGCAGACACCCTGGCGCGCGCATTATCGCATGGGCACGTTCATCAGTGAGGAACTGCCGAAACTGGTCGCAAGCCAGTTTCCGGTTGATACGACACGGCAGGGTATCTGCGGTCACTCGATGGGTGGTCATGGCGCGCTGGTCCATGCGCTCCGCTCGCCGGAAAAGTGGAAGTCCGTGTCGGCCTTCGCTCCGATCGTGCATCCTGCCGCCGTGCCGTGGGGCGAGAAAGCCTTTACGGCCTATCTTGGTCCGGACAAGGCAGCATGGGCGCAGCATGACGCCACTCTGCTTCTAAAAGCTGGTCACACGCACCCGACCACGATCCTTGTGGATCAGGGGGATGGCGATCAGTTCCTTGAGCGCGAACTCCAGCCCTGGCATCTGGAGGAGGCTGCAAAGGCTGCGGGCCAGAAGCTCACGCTACGTCGCCATGCCGGATATGATCATTCCTACTGGTTTATTCAGACCTTTATCGAAGATCACATGAACCACCATGTGAAGATCCTGAAAGGGGCCTGACACTCAGATCGCAGGAACATCCGTCAGCAACAGGACGGATTTTTCCTGCGCGATGACCGTGAAGGTTTCGCAGTTTTCAAAAGCGGCGGCATCACCCTGAAAGAGAACGGCGTCTTTGATCGTGACATGCCCCGAGATGACAATCAGATAAAGATCGCGTCCCGGCGTTGTCTGGTAAACAGCGCCTTCATTGGCTGGCAGGGTTGCTCTCAGAAGACGGGCGCGGGTTTGCAGGGTGATCGGCGAACCGTCCGCGATGGTCTCACCTTCTTCGGGATCATCTTCTGGAAAACCGGAGGCCAGGATACGGAAAGCGCCGTCCTGCGTTTCAGGAAAACCCTGTCGGACTTCCTGCGCCGGTTCACTGTTGTTCTGATCCGGAAGCAGCCAGAACTGCAGGCAGTCCGCTCCTCCCTGTGCTGCTTCCCATTCCAGCGATGAACATCCCAGACCGGTACTGACAAGGTGCAGATCACCCGGTTTCAGATTTTCACGCGAAAAATCATCAGTTTTCGTAGTTAGTGCCCCACGCTCGACCCATGTGAGAATCTCCACATTGGATTCAGGCCCGATCCGGTAACGCTCTCCCTCAGGCAGCGACAGGAGATTTACGGCTCGCAGACTGCCTTCATGAACATGCGTCGGGTCCTGCCAGTCCGCAAAGGCGAAGTGGCATCGAAGCGTCACGCCGCCGGAATGCGCTGTGCCAAGAGATTCAGACCGACGGATGATCATTCTGGCTGCGTTCATGCGGGCATGTTCCTGTTGCTGGCGGCCGCCGGGTAAAGGGTCTCCCAGCCTCCTCCGAGCGCACGGTAAAGGTGCGTGACAGAGAGTGCCACGCGTGCCGTCGCATCGACCAGAGCGCTCTGGGAGGCCAGAAGCGCATTCTGCACGGTCAGGACGTTCAGGAAGTCCGATGATCCTTCAACATACTGTGCTTTTGCTGTTTCCACGGCGATCTCGTTTTCATGCACCGCTTCCGCCAGTCGGTCCCGCTGGTTCTGCGCGGCGGTGAAGGCGGCCATGGCGTCGTCGATTTCCTGCCACGCCTTCAGGGTGGTGCGCTGGAAGAGGGTTGCAGCTTCCTGCTGTTGCGCCTTTCTCAGACGAAGCTGGCCGGTCAGACGACCACCCTCAAAGATCGGCAGCGTTGCGGTCGGACCAAACCCATATTGCCGGGAGGCCCACGAACCCAGTCCGCTAAACTGAAGCGCCTGCACATCCAGACTGCCGGACAGGGTGACGCGCGGAAAGAAGTCGGCGATGGCCACGCCGATATTCGCGGTCGCGGCATGCAGGCGTTCCGAGGCCATGCGAATATCGGGGCGTCGTTCAGCCAGTTCGGAGGGCAGACCGGCTGGCACTTCCGCCGGGACGGGCGGGACAGCGGCAGGCTTGCCCAGTTCCGCATTCAGCGCGCCCGGTTCACGCGCTACAAGGAAACTCAACGCGTTGAGAAGGTGGATTTCCTGACTTTTCAGCGGAGACAGGCGGGATTCAAAACTGTGAAGTTGTCCGGTCGCCTCGGCCACATCCAGTTGTGTCGCCGCACCCTGATCGAACCGCAGCGTCGTCAGCTGCACACTGTGACGGGCGATGTCGATATTGTGGTTCAGGATGTCGATCTGCGATTGTGTGGCGCGTAGATCGATATAGTTCTGGGCTGTCTCCGCCATCAGCGAGACCAGAACATCGCGCTGCATCTCCTGAGTGCCATGCATGGCGGCCGTCGCGGCTTCAACCTGCCTGCGGACATGACCCCAGAGATCGACTTCCCACGAGGCGTTCAGACCGTATTGTGGCAGATTGAAGGATGGATTGCCGACCCCGCCGGGAAGCGCCACAGGTCCGAAACCCTGTGTGCCACTCGCGATGCTACCGGCTTCTGCCCGTTCCATCGTGCCCATCAGGCCGAGGATGCCGTTCGTGCTGGCGCGTTCGCGGGCATAGGAGCCGTTGGCTTCCATGTGCGGAAACTGCGCGGCGCTGGCAATGCGTCGTTCCGCCGTGCTTTCCGCCAGACGGAAGGACGCGGCTTTCAGGTCGAGGTTCGACGCCGCGACGTCGTTTTCCAGACGGGTCAGGATCGGGTCGTTGAACAGTTTCCACCAAGCCGGATCGGTGGACGCGGTGGTGACCCGGCTTTCGGCGACGGGCAGGGGATCGCGCCATTTTTCCGGCGTGGCCACCTGTGGCTTGTGAAAGTCCGGTCCGACCGTGCAGCCCGCCAGAGCCAGCAGCCCCAGCCCGGAAAGGAGAGCCTGCCGCAATGGATTAGTGCCAGACATAGCGGTTATCTCCGGCGTGCGGGCCTTCCGGCTTCGAACTGGTGTCGATGTTCACTTCCACTGACATGCCGACACGCACCTTGGCGGCGAGAGGCTGGTCGGCGTCGAAGGTCAGTTTGACCGGGATACGCTGCACGACCTTGGTGAAGTTGCCGGTGGCGTTGTCGGGCTGGATCGGCGCAAAGGCCACACCCGTCGCGGGGGCGAGGGAGTCGACATGCGCTTTCAGCGGATGGTTGGGGAACGTATCGACCCAGATGGTCGCGCGTTGTCCGGTCTGCACCTTCGTCAGCTGCGTTTCCTGAAAGTTCGCCAGCACATAGGCCGCCTGTGTCGGCACCACGGCGAGGATGCCGGTGCCCGGATGGACATAGGCACCCACGCGCACGCCACGCTCGCCGACCACACCGTCAACCGGGGCGGGAATGGTGCAGTAGGAGAGGTTCAGTTCGGCCTGTTTCTCATCGCCCTGCGCCCGGAGCAGGACACCACGTGCGCGCTCAAGCTGTCCCTTGAGGACGGCGATCTGCCGGACAGCGGCGTCAACACCGGCCTGATCGCGGGCGATGGCGGCTTGTTCTTCCTTCTCATGTGCTTCGGACGACTGTTTCTGCTCGATGGTGCCCGCGCCACCCGCTGACAGGTTGCGGTAACGGGTGGTGTTCTGGCGTGCGAACAGCAGGTTGGCCTGATCGGCGAGAACAGCCGCGCGGGCTTCGGCAATCACGGAATCCTGCCGGGCCAGTTCCGCTTCCAGATTGGTCACGTCACCCTGTGCCGCCAGCACGTTGCCCTTCGTCACGTCGAGGGCTGCGCGGTAATCGTCGTCCTCGATGTGAGCCAGTTCCTCACCCGCGCGGACCTGTTCGTTATCCTGCGCGATTACGCGGTCGATACGCCCGGCGACCTTGGGCGCGACAGTCGTGAAGTCGGCGGTGACATAGGCGTCGTTGGTGTATTGGTTGATCCCGTCGCCGTTGACGAAGCGTGCGCCGCCCCAGGCGACGCAAACCAGCACCACCGCCGCGCATCCGGCATAGAGAAGGGGTTTTTTATAGATCATGACGGCTGTTTCCGGATTCAGCGGGCTGGAGCATTGGGTGAGGGCGCACGGGGCGGATAGACCCGGTGCGGCAGGATGAGATTCATGACGGCGTAACCGAGGCAGACCCAGATCAGCACGTAGTAGATGTCGTTCAGCGCCAGTACGAGCGCCTGCTCATGCACATAAGTGTGGAAGACCTGAAGCGAATTACGGGCGACATGGGCGCTGTCCGGCGACGTGACCGAAAGCTGCTGGTTGATCGGGTCGCCCATGCCCTGAAGGGCGAGACCGTGTGTGCCGTGGTGATCGAGCAGCATGGTCGAGTGATACTGCTCGCGACGGCGCGTGGAGGCGGAGAACAGCGCGAAGGCGACGGCGTTGGCCAGCCCCTTGAGCATGTTCACCATGCCGGAGATGAAGGGACCGTCCGCCGGTCCCATGGCCATGGTCGCCAGCATGAGCGTGGGGATGACGGTCATGGGCTGGCCGAAGACCTGAAGGATCTGGAGCAGGTAGAAATTGTCGCGCACCCAGTCCACTGTCAGCCAGGTGCCAAGATAGGCCGAGCCTGCGAGGCAGAGCATCCCGCCCGCCAGCACGAAGCGGCAGTCCACCTTGCGGCTGTTACAGATGGCGGCGATCAGCGGCAGCATGATGAGCTGAGGCAGGGCCACAACTAACGAAACAGGAGCAGCCTGAATAGGGCGATAGCCACGCACCGCTTCCAGATAGGTCGCCGGAATGCCGCCCATGATGGAACAGATGGCGAGAATGCCCACCAGCGACAGCAGCGATGCCTGAATGTTGCGGGATTTCCAGTACTGGATGCGGAAATACGGGCTGGGGTGATAGGCCTCGTTGATGACGAACACAATGAAGGCGGCCAGTCCCCAGAAGGTCAGGTTGGTGATGATGGGGGAGCGGTACCAGTCTAGCCGGTCACCCTGATACAGCACGATGACCAGTGAGCAGATGGCGGGCAGGCCGACCAGAATGCCGAACCAGTTGAACTTCTCGAACCGCTCGAAATGCATTGGGTCTTTCGGTAGGCCATACGCCATCATGGCGATGGCGAGCGCCGCCGTGGGAATGATCTCCCAGTAAAGCCAGTGCCAGCCGACATGCTCGAACCAGAACGCTTCCAGTGGCAGGCCAAGATTCGGGCCGAAGGTCGCGCTCATGGCGTAGCCGCCGATGCCGAACACGCGGATTGGCGGTGGCAGGTATTTCAGCATGACGGTCATCAGCACCGGCGGCAGACAGCCGCCCGCGAGACCCTGAAAGGCGCGCAGGATGCAGAGCGATGTGACGTCCGGCATGAATGGGGCCGGGATGGAGAGTAGCGCCAGCATCGCCGTCATGAAGATGGAGAAGCGGTAGATCGAGAACGTCATGTAGAACCACGGTGTGAAGGCCATGGCGGCGATGTTGAACGCCTCGTAGATGGCGATGACCCAAGTGCCTTCATCGTGACCGATGTGCATCGCGCCGCGAATATCGGACAGGCCGATTTCCGTGACGTGCTCGTTGAATCCCGCCACATGTACGGCCAACAGCATGCCGAGGCAGCCGATCACGGTCCGCAGGCCGAACGGCGGGATGTAGGACGGCATCGGCGGCGCGGCATGGATGACGGGCGCGCCGGTTGCCGGTGCGGGGGCTACGATGGTCATGCGCGCATAATCATCAGGAAACCGGCAGTGAAAACCCTCACTTCGGATAGGCAATGATTCCACTTTCCGGAACGGTTAATGCTGGTCCCTGCGCTGGACGAAGTCTATAGCTGGAAGGATGCGAGGCTATGATCTTGATTTGCTACGCTACCTTCAGGTGCTGATCGAGGAGGAAAGCGTCTCGGTCGCTGCGCGTCGCCTCAAGGTGAGCGAACCGGCGATGAGCCGTCATCTGGCCAAGTTGCGGACGGTCTTTTCCGATCCCATTCTTGTTCAGTCTGGTCGCAGAATGACAGCGTCATCCTTCGCCGCCGGTATTCTGGATCGGGTGCAGGAAGTCGTCCGCGCGGCGGATAGTCTGATCGAGACGCAGGTTATGGCCGATCTGGCCAACATGGAGCCGACCTTCACCATCCGCGCCAATGATCTGATCGTGGCAGCGCTTGGACTGCCCCTGCTGCGCGCGCTACGTCAGGAATGTCCAAAATGCGAGATCGTTTTTGCGCCGGAAGTTGATGATCCGGCGTCCGATCCTCTGCGTCACAACAGTATCGACCTCTACATCGGCGCGACCGACAGCATGAAGCCGGAAATCCGGAGACAGACACTGTTCCGTCACCAGATGTACGGGCTTGTCCGGAAAGGTCATCCCATTCTGGCCGAGCCGATCACGCCGCACAGCATGGTGCTGTACGATTATATCAGCGTGTCCCGCCGAGGCAGAGCGCGGGGACCGATCGACTGGGCCTTGCGTGATCATTACGGACTGACCCGCCGTATCGTAATGGTGGTGCCGAACTATCACGCCATGGTCGAGAGCATGAAGGATACGGACCTCATTCTGGCGGTCCCGGATCTTGTGTTGCAGCATATCTCCATGGACGCGCTTGGTCTGGCGGCCTTCGCATTTCCGTTGTCCCTGCCTTATGTCGAGGCGTTTCAGGCATGGCATCCGCGGCGCGACACGGACCCGGTGCATCGATGGCTACGCGAGACGCTGTTCCGGGTTTCTCGCGGTATTTTCACCAGTGAACCTGACAAGGACATCAAAGTGTAAGGTGTCATTATTGCAGATTAGACAATATTTCGGTTTCTATTAAATGGCTATATATTTATTATGATTATCTGAATATTTAAAAATATTATTATTTATGAAATTATGTAATTACCATAATATGGGGTTATTTTGATGGTGTGTATTGTAATATGGGTTAATAAAAACAAAATATCACTGTTTCGTGATTTTTTCTGTTGCTATACGTGATACGGTGCTGAGGCTGATTCCAAAGTCAGTAGCAATTTCTTTCAATGGCTGACCAGCCAAACGTCGGATCTTGATTTCCTGACGCTGAATATTGGTAATGCGTGTTGGACGTCCCATCTTGACGCCTGCGTTTCGTGCGCGGGCACGTCCTTCCGCAGTGCGTGTGCGGATCAAATCACGTTCAACATCAGCCAACCCGCCCAGAACGGCAAGCATCAGGCGACCCGTGCTTGTTGCCGTGTCTGCCCACGGCTCCGCAAGTGAGTAGAACTGTGCTCCTTTTTGCGTGATTTTTGAGAGAGGCTTTTTGTGTGTTTTGTTTTTTCTATCTTTAAATTGCTTGCAAAACAGTAGTCGGCGAGATAGGGTAAGTTTAGGAGGTCACGAAACGCAAATGTTCGGTTTTTACGTTTGCAAAATTCACAATTTGTGAGAGGTCGGCTATGAGTAGCGTAGGGACGTATTACACATACGAAACGGATTCTCAGGGTAATTACGTTCTTGACGCCAGCGGCAACAAGATCGTTGAAACGACGTGGACTATCTCTGACGCGGGTCTGGGTGCTTCCAACGTAACAATTGCAGATTCAAGTGGAAATACGGTTGAAACATTAACGGGGGTTCCTGACTCTCTTTTGCGTGGATATCATATCCAGACCGGAACTAGTGCGGTCAACGGCAGTCTTGTTTCTGTAATCGGTGGAGACTGGGTGTCGGTCCCTGGATCTACGGGTACTATTGATATTGTTCTATCTGCTCTTTCTGCGCCTGTTTTTACGATTGGTGGAACCACGGATATTAATTTTCTGGTCAATGCCGCTACAGCAATTACGGTGGATGTATATGGCGGCACGGCTTCATTTTCGGGTGGTCTAGTAGCCGGTGCCTTGAGCGGCTCAACTATCAATATTGGTTATGGCGGAACTTATAACGGCAACACTCAGTTGGTTAGCCTGCTTCAAGGAACGACGGTTAATTTTACGACAGGTGGTGGCACACTTGTTCTGAATGGCGGTGGTGTGTTCCTCAATCTGTCAGGCACGACAATTGCCGGATATGACCCATCTAAAGATACGATCGAAATACAGAATACGGTTGCGCCTGTTTCCGGATATATTATCTCCGGCAGCGGTGATACACGCACTATTACTCTGATTGGAAGTGACGGGACGCAGTCAGCCGAATACACGGTCACGGTTGCGTCAGGGGCAAATGTTCCTGTGGGCACTTACAATAACTCAGTCAATTCGGCTGATTTGGAGACAAACCCGCTGCGGATCACTTATGCTAATGGCAATACCTACATTGGTGCTTGTTTCCTTGTTGGCAGCATGATCCGAACATCTAAAGGTGAAGTTGCTGTTGAGGATGTGCAGATTGGTGATGTGTTGTCAGTATTTGACTGGCGGAATAACGCGGAGATCAGTAGGGCGGTTACGTGGGTTGGTAATCAGAAAGTTGTTGTCCGTGGGGGGGCTTCCTGACGATGAGGCGGGTTATCCTGTTCGTGTGCTGAAGGACGCAATCGCAGACGGTGTGCCTTATAAGGATATGTTGATCACGCCGGAACATTGCTTGTTCTTTGAAGAAAGCTTTGTTCCGGTTCGGATGCTAGTGAACGGAAGGTCAATTTTCTACGATAAAACAATCACTAGCTATACCTATTACCATGTCGAGACAGAGTCGCACTCAGTCATCTGGGCGGATGGGGTGCTAACGGAAAGTTACCTTGATACAGGTAACAGGTCATCGTTCAAACAGCATGGAAACCTTGCAGTTTTGGGTGGCGGAAGAGAAAAATCTTGGGAGAAAGACGGTGGAGCGTCGTTAACTGTCGCGCGGAATTTTGTGGAACCGCTATTTCGGGCGATTGACCAACGTGCTGAGGTTGCTCGGGTGGAATGGAAGAAAGGGCAGCCAGTTCTTACGGAAGATGCGGATATGCACCTTGTGACGGAAGCTGGAGCTACTATACGTCAGGTGCGTGAGCATGACGGGTATATTATGTTTATGATCCCAGCATCCGTTGAGAAGGTGCGTATTATTTCCAAAGCCAGTCGTCCAACTGATGTGATTGGTCCTTTTGTCGATGATCGTCGCCAGTTGGGTGTGGCTATTGGTGAAATTACTCTCTTCGAAAGTGGTCGGAGGGTGTCCGTAACCAGTCATCTGGCGGATACTGAGGTTGAAGGATGGCACGGGCTGGAAGGAACAGAAGCGCGCTGGACTACAGGTAATGCTGTTCTCCCGCTCGGCAAGCGTCCTTCCGCCGGAGTGGCTATGTTGATTATGCGGGTTATGGCCGCTGGGCCATATCTAATGGCAGGTCGGGACACAGAACTCATGCGAGTGTCAGTCTAGATTTGCGCGCTCCGTTCCCTGTCGGAGAACGGAGCATTTTTCAGAAGAAACCCCATATTGTTGTCCGGAAATATATTGAACGGCAGACACGAAAGTTTTGTCGACCATGAAAAATATTGAGGGTCTGAGGGGATTATCTCCTAGACGGGAGGTCGATGATCCTCTCAGACCATTCAGAGGAATTTTTTTCGCAATCATTCTCAGCTCAATTCTATGGGGAGCATTGATGTTTCTCGTATTCAGGAGGACCTGACCATGACGAGTATTCGTCTACAAGCAGGGCAGCTCTGGGGTAAGAACTCAGATCATGTTGTGAATCGTCGTGTTATACTTGTGGAAGGACATTCAGTTGCTTTCCGTGAAGAAAAGCGGACGGACAGATGCTTCCTTCAGGCTGTAGCAATCGCGGATTTTGTTGGCTGGATTCGGGTACAGCAAGCGATTCTCTTTGAATGCGACATGCATCAGTCATGGGCAAGAGCTTCTGATGAGGAAATTGGAAAGCGCCTGCTGATACAACGGGTGCAGGCTGGTCTTTCACAGGGAGATGTAGCGCAAAAAACGGGTCTATCTCGTGCTGCTATCGCGTTATGGGAAGGCGGAAAACGCGGGTGCTCAATAAGGAATCTTTCACGAGTTGCTGTTGCTATTGGAGTGGATTTTGATACATTGATCAGGAGTGCATCGTCAAAAAATGGAGAGACGTTTGAAGAACTTTCTCTAGAAGACAGGCGTCTACTCGGTTTGTTTCGAGTGGTGGATATAACGTCTCGGGCGGAGGTGATGCGTTGGCTTGAAATAAGGGCATCAGCGCAGTCAGTCCTTCGCCGGAGAGGCGACCCTTTCACAAACCAATTGTGGCATCTCTACAGTTCCTTGGCTCAGTCATGAACAGCGATTGTTCTTATGCGACAGCTTCGATTGTAGCTGAATTATTTGTTGGTCCGGAATGTCTTGCTCCTTGATGTTGGCAGGAGTCTTTTAGTAAGACGTCTGCTGGGACTTGTAGATAGCTAAATGTTATTCACGGCTTACATGGTATTTTATGATGGAACGACGTATCCAGTGTTTGCTCTTGGGAAAAGTGAGGATATACGAAGGCACAGCTAGCGCCTGTGTTATGGATTTTTGATTGAGGCGTCTTATACTTTCGTGTCGGATGAGGGGCAGCGCCACCGCTGTTAAGCCAAGAAGTGTGTGAGGCGATGCAGCGAATCAGACGGGAAAGCACGGATAAAACATTCAAAAGTTCGACGTCATTTGAGTAGGCGGTAGATCAAGTAAAAGATCAACTGTCAGCCTTTATTGCTCTGTCAGTCGTTGAAGGTAGATTGGAACTTAAGGCTGTAAAAGAAGCCGCAGTCTAGGCGCTTCTCGCAGCCGTGCAAAAACTTGTAAGCTAAACAAACCTTGATCACTAGAATATCATCCATTGAATGAGAGTTAGTTATATCGCAATGCAAGTTAGAGACTTGTCACAAGCCTTGAGGCTTGCCTATTGGTGAGCAAAAGCGGTCAGTAACATCTGTTGGCTTACAAAGCGGAACCCTTCATGCGGCTATGCGTCATGATTGCAGATGGAAACAGGCGGGCAAGAGCGTATGGCTGAATCGTTTGATTATGACCTGATCGTCATCGGGAGTGGACCTTCAGGTCGGCGGGCTGCCGTTCAGGCTTCCAAATTCGGACGCTCCGTGCTGATCATCGACAGACGCGGACAGTTGGGCGGTGTTTCCGTTCACACCGGGACCATTCCGTCAAAAACCCTGCGGGAAACGGTGCTCAATCTGACCGGCTGGCGGGAACGCGGAATTTACGGGATCAACTATCGGGTCAAGCAGGATATCGGGGCGCAGGATCTCGACATGCGTCTTGGTAAAACCCTACAGGACGAGGTTGATATTCTGGAACACCAGTTCCTCCGCAACGGCATTACCGTGGAATATGGCAACGCCAGATTCATGGGACCGCATACGGTCGAAATCGAGGATGACGAAAAAAACCGTCGTATCGTCAGCGGCAAGGCGATTGTCGTGGCGGTGGGGTCCGTACCGCATCGACCAAGAAATATTCCGTTTGACGGAAAACGCGTCATCGACAGTGACGGTATGGTCAGTCTGGAACGTATTCCCCGCTCACTGACCGTTGTTGGCGCGGGTGTGATCGGCATCGAATATGCGACCATCTTCAGTGCGCTGGATGTGCGTGTCACCATCATTGATCAGCGTGACCATATTCTCGATTTCATCGATCGTGAGGTGGTGGATGAGTTCGTTCACCAGCTGCGTGACCAGAGCGTCAATTTCCGCCTCGGCAGCGCCTTGGAATCCATTGTGATCGAGGCCGAACAGCCCGTCGCCATTCTGGAAGGGGGACGACGGGTTCGTGCTGACGTGCTGCTTTATACAGGCGGCAGGCAGGGTGCGACCGCAGGCCTCAATCTGGCTGCCGCGGGGCTGGAAGCGGATAATCGCGGACGTCTCACTGTTGATCCGGTGACATTCCAGACCAGCGTGCCCAGTATCTACGCCACGGGCGATGTGATCGGCTTTCCGGCTCTGGCTTCGACATTCATGGAGCAGGGCCGCATTGCAGCCTGTCACGCCTGTGGCCAGCCTGTGCCTCCGGCTCCGAAGTTTTTCCCTTATGGAATCTACTCGGTTCCCGAAATCTCCATGGTGGGGATGACGGAGGAAGAAGTCCGGAAAAAGAAAATCCCCTACGAAACAGGGATTGCCCGTTTTCGCGAAACCTCCCGTGGTCAGATCATGGGCGAGCGCGGCGGTTTTCTGAAAATCATCGTTTGTCTGGAGACGCACAGACTTCTCGGTGTGCATATTGTCGGAGAAGCGGCGACCGAACTGATCCACATCGGTCAGGCCGTTCTGAACTTTGATGGCAGCTTCGAGTATTTTATTGAAGCGACCTTCAATTATCCAACCTTTGCCGAAGCCTACAAAAGTGCGGCTCTGGATGTGTGGAACCGAATTACACCCCGTCACGAAGGGGAGGGAGAACCTCCGGCTGTTTCGCCTGAGGATTCAGCTCCCCGTCGAGCAAAGAAAGTTTCGGCAGAAAAAGGGTGAGATGTAGTTTGTTAGGAGAGTTTTTGAGGCTGTGTGAGAAGATTTCTGTAAATCATGCAGAAGTTTTTGGTAAAGCTTTTTCCAAAAAGCCTTGGAATGTGCCAGTCATGAGAAAATTTTAGCATTTTCTCATGACTGGCCGCGCAATCAGGTCGATTCAAACAACCTCACGCCTGCTCGTTCCC
Organism: Acetobacter sp. UBA5411; assembly: GCF_002409645.1. GTDB lineage: Bacteria > Pseudomonadota > Alphaproteobacteria > Acetobacterales > Acetobacteraceae > Acetobacter. The sequence goes on along the minus strand of NZ_DHNR01000005.1, from coordinate 1,732 downwards.
GGGACTTCAGGCTGGCAAGAAGCGGGGAAAGGGAAAGTGGTGTCTGCTCACTCCGTCCTTTTACCGAGCTCGGTGAATGACCGAACATGGTCTTGAACTGGCGTGAAAAATGCGCGCAATCGGAAAAACCGGTTTCGATCGCGACCTGAGTGATCGACATTTCCCCCTGAGAAAGAAGGGACCGGGCATAGCGCAGCCGGATCATCCGGTAGAACGCCGCAGGACGGATTCCCAGCACTGACTGAAACAGTCTTTCCAGCTGGCGCGAGGAAATGCCAAGTCGTTTGGCGACGGAACTGATCGGGAGCGGGTCGATCATGTTCTGCTCCATTTCCATCATTGCGCGCCTGACCCGCTGATCAACCACATGCTCAATATCTTCACTAATCGGCGGGTGAGGCTGAAGGGACGGCGTATCCCCACGACGGGGGCGATCCAGCAGCAGGATATGACTGGCTTTGCGCGCTAGCGGTCTGCTCAGATGCTTTTCAATGAGATGCAGCGCCAGTTCTGCCGTTCCGCCACCACCCGAACAGGTAATGCGGTCGCCATCAACCAGATACATCTGCTCGCTGGTCACCTGCTGATCAGGAAATTCTTCCAGAAAATCCTGACGATGATACCAACTGACACAGCAGGTACGACCACTCATCACACCAGCCCGCGCCAGCACGAAAGCGCCCGTGCAAATGCCGATCAGCGGTATGCCGAGACTGGCCGCCTTCTGCAGATAGCGTATGGCTGCTTCATCCACCTGCCTGCGTCCATGCAGCAGACCACCCACGACGGCGATATAGTCAAACTCGGCTGGGTTGATCAGGTCCGATGTCCGGCTGACGGAAATGCCGCAACTGGCGCGAATGGATTCCGGGCGGCTGTTCATGATCTGCCAGCTACACAGGATAGGGCGGCTCTTGTCCTCCTTGTCGGCGGCAAGGCGGAGGTGGTCGATGAACAGGGAGAAGGCTGACAGAGTGAAATTCTCCGCCAGAATGATTCCGACACGCAAGCTTGGCGTTTCAGTTGGTAGCGACTGTTTCCGTTGCAACATACTGCACCTCCAGCCGTTCAGAGTCCGCACGACTGACTATCGCCGACTTATTCGTTCTGACTGTAGAACGAATAAAGAGCCGCCAACAAATGCTTTTTCGAACTGCAAGCTATGTGAGGACGGACTTTCGTAAAAGCGACAGAATGCGTTCGAACGGCGACACGTATGATTGCTGGCAGAGTGCGTGTCGCCTTCATGCTGTGTCAGGCTGTAACCTGACGCTCCCACTCCGGGAGGTTGTAATAGTTGGAGATTCTCGACACCTTGCCGTCACGCACGGAGAAAAATGCTCCAGCGGGAAGAAGATAGGTCTGGCCTTTCGCTTCAGGCAGTCCGTCATCTGTGGAGAGGTATTCTCCATGCACCATGAACTCGGCAGCAGCACGTGTGCCGTCTTCGTTCACCATCACCGCGATGTCGGCAATGGTTTCCTTGTAGCAGCGGTCCATGCGCCCCAGAAAAGCGCGGAACGCTTCCTTCCCGATCTCTCTTCCGCCCTGATTGATGTCGTGGATGACGTCGTCGGCGAGCAAGGCAAGGAAGTCATCACGGTTTCCTGCGTTGAAGGTTGCGTAATAGGACTCGATCAGAGTCCGGGTCGTAGCCTGTGTCATGAAATGTCCTGAAATCTTATGAGAAAACCGATGAGAATCAATGTTTATAGATCGGGAACTTTGCACA
>NZ_DHNR01000017.1 GCF_002409645.1 Acetobacter sp. UBA5411 | reverse complement strand
AATCGACGCTCCGAATCTAATACACGCAGAAAGCTGTCCATCCCGTGACGGTAACGCTCAAGCGTCAGCTCATAAGCACGCTGGTCCGCAGCCTTCTTCGCCGCCAGCTCGTCCGTCCGCTGACCGTCCTTGGTGAAAGCCGTCAGGGCATCGTCCACGTCTTTCCACGCCGACAGCACGGTCTTGCGATACTGAATGGCCGCCGCCTTCTGGCTGGCCTTCTTCAACTCAAGCTGCCCTGCGAGACGCCCACCCTGAAAAATTGGAATCGTGATGGTCGGTCCCACATTCCATGCCCGGGCATTCCACAGCCCCAGATCCCGGAAAGAGAACGACTGCATGCCGAAGCTCGCATCGATCGTGACTCGTGGATAGAAATCCGCGATCGCCTGACCCACCTCCGCTGTCGCAGCATGTAGCTCGTCACTGGCTGCACGAATATCCGGACGACGCTCCGCAAGCTCGGACGGCAGTCCAACGGGCACACGCGGCGGAACCGGCTGGAACTCTGTCGGCGTGGAGAGTTCCGCATCCAGACTACCGGGCGGTGTTCCCATCAACAGACTGACCGCGTTGATCTCCAGCTTGGCTTCCTGCTCCAGTTGCGGAATCTGGGCCTGAATGGCCTCGAGCTCCGAGCGCGCCTCTTCCTGATCCAGCTCACTGACAAGGCCGTGCTGATAGCGTGAGGTGCTCAACTCCAGCACACGCTGCGCATCATCCCGATTATGTTGCAGAATCGCGAGCTGCTTCTGCGTCCCGCGCAGCGTCATGTAATCACGCGCCAGATCGGCTTCACGGGCGATCAACAACGAACGACGTTGCTCGGTGCTTTCATCCAGATAGGCCTGAGCCGCCTCATACTGACGACGCACACGCCCCCAGAGATCGACCTCCCATGTCGCATCCACGCCATCGCGCCAGCGATCCAGAAGAGGAATGGTCGCATTGCTGGCGTTTTGATCGAGAAGCTGGCCAATGCCGCCACCGGTACTTTCAGCAATATGAGAAACGATGCGACGCAGGTTCTGGGAGCTGTACTGTGCCCGCGCATAGGAACCGGATGCACTCAGAGCCGGAAACCGCTCCGCGCCCGCCAGAACGAGCTGCGCCCTGCTCTCGGCGAGCTGAGCCGTGCCACGCTGCACGTCGAGGTTCTCGGTCGCAATCCGCTTCTCAAGAGAGGTCAGTTCGGGATCCTGGAAAATATTCCACCAGTTGACGTCCGGCGCGTCCGGAATCGTCACGCTGCCCTTGCTGCCCGCCTGCGCAATCTTCCACGCTGGCGGCGTCCATGTCTGGGGTTTCTTATAGTTCGGTCCGACCGCGCAGCCTGACAACAGAAGAACAAGACTGGTCAGAACCTGCTTCGATTTCGCCGTGCGCAACCACATAGACACTCTCACCCCCACAGCCCATCGCAACACTGTGATGGGCGTTTTTCACTTCCCGTAGGCGGCCTCATTCTGGTCAGCCGCCCCCATCTGACGATCTCGTCTGACGATCCCGCCCCTGTCGTCAGCGGCACTCTAACTTGACGCTGACCGAACCGATCGGTCAGCATGCACCCTATCGGCTTTCCCTAGGGCGTCAATCACGCCCGCATCCCCACAACATCAGAGAAGATTATGACAAACCAGAGCACCGGCTCACCAAAGCATTCCGGGGAAGCCGCAACAGCCAAACGGGAACAGATTTTGAAAGGGGCACACGAAATCTTTGCCGAATATGGCTATGAAGGCGCCAGCATGTCCGTCATCGCCCGCCATACCGGTGTTTCCAAAGGCACTCTTTATAACTACTTCGATAACAAGGCCGAACTCTTCACTGCGGTGGTCAAACAGAAAACCGAGCGGGATCTTCCGGCCGCCTTTCGTCCCGTCAACGCGGACCTTCCCCCACGAGAGACCCTGCACGCCCTGGCCCGATCGACCATTGCCCTGATCATCGCGCCCACCACTCTGTCCCTGTATCGCGTCATTATCTCTGAAGCCCGGCATTTCCCCCATCTTGCCGAGACGTTCTGGGAACATGCACCCGCTATCTGCATCGACACCCTGGCCCGATGGCTGACGGATCGGACAGAAAAAAAGGAACTCAATGTTCCCGATCCGATGTTCGCTGCCGAGCAGTTCTATACTTTGTGCCAGACCCGGATCGTCACGCGTCGCCGCTTTGAGTTGCCTGTCTCCACGACGGACGCCGATATCGACCGCATAGCCGACGCAACAGTCACCATGTTTCTGGCAGTGTATTCCGCAAGCTGAAATTTTTGTCATACGCGGATGGCGGCTGAACTTCATAGACTTCCATCCGTTCAGTCTTCAGACAGACAAGCGGCTCTGCATCCTGTCAGACATTTTCACACGCAATGCCATCCGACAGAGACAGTGACGTCCGCTTGCCGAATACGGTCAAAGGAGACTGTCATGACCAAGAGAATGAACGACAATCTGCCCGGCAGCCTGAATGACGCGGTCGATTTCATGACCCGCGCCCATAGTGATAACTCCGGCCTCGCCTCGGCTGTAAGCGAATATATGGGCAAGGAGGGCGCTGTTGGCATTCCGGAAGTGCGCAAACGTGCTCATGAAGCCGGGCTTGATGGCCTTCTTCAGGGATGGCGCGATGCAATCAGCAAGACGCCTGCCCGGGAAGCAGATATCAAAACACTGTTTCCTCCAGTCGTTCTGAAAAAATTTGCTGAGGAAACGGGGCTCTCGTCGGATGCCGTGATTACCGGCCTTGCTTCCGTCGTGCCTGGTATCGTCTATCGCAACGCGAAGCAGGCCCAGCAGAAGCAGAAACCACCTGTCATGTAAAAATGGCGTGGTGAACAGACTGCAATAGAAAGCGCCTTTTGCGGCCAGAAGGATATCCTTCTGGCCGCAAATTACTGCGCGATACCAAGGGAAACAGCTTTCCCGCTCCCTCAGATAACCTCCAGAGGAACCTTCTTTTTTGGAGGAGGAAACGCCTTGTCCAGTGCAGCAAGGTCATCATCCGTCAATCTGATTTCCTGCGCTGCAATATTCTCCAGAAGATGCTTTTTCGATCCAGCCTTGGGAATGGCGATAAGAGAGGACTGGCGCAGAACCCATGCCAGCGCGATCTGCGCAGGTTTTGCCGGACCCAGACTTGTCGAGTGCTTTTGGGCAATTTTTGCCAGCACATTGTCCTTCAGCATCCCGCCACCCTGACCGAGCGGTGAGTAGGCCATCGTCACCACCTGACGGTCATGGTCTTCGGCCAGAAGGTCAAATTCGATTCCACGATGACTGAGGCTGTAAAGAACCTGATTGGCGACACAACTCTCGCCCTGGCTGGTCTGTTCCACCTCTTTCATGTCGGCCGTATCGATCACACGTAGCCCCGCATCGAGACCAGCCTGCAGACTGGCGATCTCATCGCTGCGCAGGGAAACATCGTCTCCCATATTCCATGTTCCCATGCCCAGAGCCGGGACCTCAACGCCATTTTTGAATCTGACCTTGCGTGTCATGACATATTCCTTTCGTGGAAACTGTCTGCAACATTCGTCATGTAGGATTTGCGTTCGTGTCGCAGTCTGCCGTTCGCAATCCACTCTTGTATTCTCTGAGACTGTTTCAACGCGGGAAAATGGGAAATGATCCATGCAGAAGCAAAACTCTGTCACAGGTCAGCAGGCCGATTTTCACAACCCTTGGTAAAAATATACAAGTTTCCGTGGATGTCTTTTTAAAAAGATTCAGAAGACGCCATTCGTTTTAACAATGACAGCCAAAAACTTTCTGTATGTATGGCGCTCACGCGAGCACGAACGCTTTTAGCGCGCCCTCGTCCAGCCTTTCGCTTCCTGTTTCCAGTAAGCCAGCGTGTGTCCGGCGTCGCGCAACGCCACCCAGCGCAGACGCGCCGCCGCGACCGCCGCCTCATCCTGTCCATCGAACAGATCGAACACGCGCTCGAACGGCTCAACGGGCAATACTTGCTCTATACCCGTCAGAAACAGAAAACTTGCGCCATTGGGCACATCGTCACCCGCCGTAATCCAGACAGGCTGTCGCTCGGGATATTTGCCGCCTGTCGCCGCATGGGGAAGCCAGACAGGCTCAGGCACTTTCCAGAGCGCCTCATCAAGAGCGGCGACCGATTCCGGGTCACCGCATCTCACGACCGCCCTCTTGCCCGCGTCCAGTGTGCGGCCAAGTAGCACCGGCAGCGCTTCAAACGCCCCGGTGCGTGTCAGATGGTAGAAGCCGACTTCGGCCACCGGGTCCGTCAGCCCTCGAACTGACGCACGAACTGGTCAAGCAGACGCACGCCGAAACCGGAAGCGCCCTTCGGAGAACCGTTCTTTGCCTTCGTCGCCCAGGCCACGCCTGCGATGTCGAGATGCGCCCACGGCGTCTCACCCACAAAGCGCTTGAGAAACTGCGCCGCCGTGATGGAACCACCCGCACGACCACCGCCGATGTTCTTCATGTCGGCAATGTCGGACTTGAGCTGCTTGTCGTATTCCTCGCCCATCGGCATGCGCCACAGCTTCTCTTCGGTCGCCGAACCGGCTTCCGTCAGCTTTGCGGAAAGCGTGTCGTCATTGGAGAACAGGCCCGCATATTCATGGCCCAGACCAACGATGATCGCACCTGTCAGGGTGGCCAGATCGACCATGTAGCGCGGTGCGAATTTCTCACGGGCATACCAGAGCACATCGGCCAGAACGAGGCGGCCTTCCGCATCGGTGTTCAGCACTTCGATGGTCTGGCCGGACGCGCTGCGCACCACGTCACCCGGACGCTGCGCGTTACCGGAGACCATGTTCTCGACGACACCAATCAGACCGACCGCGTTCACCTTCGCCTTGCGGCCCGCCAGCGCAGCCATCAGACCGGTAACGACACCCGCACCGGCCATGTCCCACTTCATGTCTTCCATGCCAGCGGCAGGCTTGATGGAAATGCCGCCGGAATCGAACGTCACGCCCTTGCCGACAAAGGCCAGCGGTGCGGAGTCATCCCCAGCGCCGTTCCAGCGCATCACCACCATGCGCGGCGGGTTGTCACTGCCCTGCGCAACACCGAGCATGGAGCCAAATTTCAGCTTCTCGAGCGCGGGAACGTCGAACACCTCGACTTCAACACCAAGTTTCTTCAGTTCCTCAGTGCGCTTGGCGAATTCAGCCGGCGTCAGGACATTGGCGGGCTCGCTGACCAGATCGCGCGTCAGGGTCACGCCCTTCGCCACGGCTTCCCAGCCTGCCCATGCCGCCTTCGCACCGGCCACGTCCTTCGTCAGAATGGCGAGGGAAGCCAGCTTCGGCTTATCGTCCTTCTTCTCCGTCGTGCGGTAGCGGTCGAAGCGATACAGCCCGAGCGACGCGCCAAGCGCCACATGCACGGCCAGCTTCGGGTCAAGCGCCGCCGTGGAGATTGCGCCCTGCGCGTGCATGGTCAGCATCTGGGCCGCCGTGCCGCCCGCCTGCTCGGCGGCTGTTTCGGTCAGGCTGTCCTTGTCACCAAGACCCACCAGCACAACGCGCTCCAGCTTCGCGCCGGGAGCCAGCACCACGCATGTTGAACCACGCTTGAAGGTAAAAGACGCCGCTTCCGCCGCACGGGTCAGCGCCCCGTCGGTCGCCTTGTCCACAGTGGCGAAAAAGTCGGACCGCGCCGTATCGGCAAATTCCGGCAGCGCCAGGGCACCGCTGGTAGGGAGAGCGAGGTCGGAGAAGCTGATCTCTGTCACGTTGACGCCTTTTCCTTGTCTGACAGGCGGCGACGACGGACCGGTTCCGCTGCCCCACCCGGAGCTATCCGCTGTTAGAGGTAGCGAGGGGGACGATGGTTGGCAACGGCTGGCTTCGTTTCAACGGATTTGTTGCGTGTTTCAGGATCCCGGGCTCTGCCCGAACCCGGCAGGGACCGCTGGCCCCTGCACCCTGATCTGATGGTAGAAAACTCAGGCGGACTTGCCTGCCTTGAGTGACGCGTCGATCTGCAACGCCAGCTGCGCCATTTTCAGCGCGCCTTCACGGCTACCAGCACCGCAGATGAACCGGGCCGGATGCGCGAACACGGCATCAGGCACGCCCGATACTTTCGCCAGTTCCGTTTTCTCCAGACCGCCCCATGCCTCCGGCAGGGAAACGCGCTGACCGAAATCACCCCGTGTCGGTGGAATCGCCTTGACGTTCCACTGACCATTGTTGGTCGGCGACACCACATAGACCACCGGCAGATCATTCTCGAAGATCATCTTCTCGGTCGGCATGCCCGTGTCCATCAGCAGGATGCGCTTGTCCTCGGCTTTCTCATAAGCCTCCATCACCCGGCTGGCGGCTTTCAGACTGGCGCGCACACGGTCCATGGAATTGACCAGATGCGCAGCAACAGCACTGGCGGCATTGGCGAAACCGGTGGTTTCCATCGTCTTTGCGACATCCACGCCGTAAAGCTCCGTCGTATCCCACGGCGGGTTGCAGGCCGAGACGATGTCCGCCAGCGAGAGCTTGCCCATCTTGGCCACACCGTTGTCGTCCAGATCGACGGGCAGGATCAGCGACTTGTCGAGCGTCTGCCAGATTGACGCCACATCGGCTTCACTGACCGGCTTCTTCAGGACCGTGCCGAGAATGTTGCTGATCGCGGCCTTGCCGTAATCCTTCCACAGCAGGCCTGCGGCGCTGTAGGGCGTGCCGTCCTCACGCAGCGGTTTGACTCGCATGTGGTGGTCATAACGCCCCTTGGGAGGCGCATACTCACCGCCGACATCAAACACGATATCCGCCGCCTGAATGTCTTCCGGATTACGCGAACGCACGAAGGTGAGACGCCCGCCCTCACCACCGTTCAGCACGCGGCCACGCAGATCGCCCTCCGGCTCCAGCGCGTAATGCAGGATCACATAGCCCAGCGTTTCATCCGTATGGAAATTCCCGGAATGGGTCAGAGCCCGAACGGGGGAAGCCTGCTGATCCAGACCGATGGGAGTGTGTTCTGACATGAAAAAATCCGCTGTAGCCGAAAATGTTTTGAAACCTGAGCCGTTCAGAGCGTCTCCGTCCGAACAGTAAACCAGCTTCTCAGGTCATGATCCGCGCCGAACCGCCGCGAACCGGCACGCTATAGGACAATACCGACCTGAGCGCCTCTCATGCCGCACGGGGGGCCGTTGCACAATCAGCTTCGTGCGGAAATGACCTGCAAGGTCAGAGCGCCCGCCGCCATCAACCCGCCGAACAGCGCAACAGCACTCCATCCGCCAATGACCCACGCCGCCGATGCTCCGGCCGCACCCGTGGCGCCACCAAGAAACATCACCCCCATGAAAAGCGTATTAAGACGGGAGCGGGCCTCCGGACGCAGGGCATAGACAATGTGCTGATGCGAGACGAGCGCGCTTTGCACCGCAAAGTCCAGCAGAATACAGCCGACGATCAGACCGCCCAGCGACAGCCATGTGCCAAAGAGCACCCACGACAGAAGCGTGAGAATGGTCCCCGCCAGAATGGCCCGGTGCGGTCCATGCCGATCGGCAAACCGACCGGCGAGCGGGGCGGCCAGAATCCCGACCGCTCCGACGATTCCGAACAGCCCTGCGGCCTCTGCGCTCAGATTGAAACGCGGTTCCTGCAGATGCAGCGCCAGAATGGACCAGAAGACCGAGAACGTTCCAAACAGCAGCGCCTGCGTGAAGGCCGCCAGACGCAGGGCCGGAAATTCCCGCCAGAGATGCACCAGTGACACCATGAGGCTGGCGTAGCTGTGCTGTGTATCGGGACGGCTGTAGGGCAGCAGCAGACGCATGACCGCACCAGCCCCCAGACTCAGCGGCACGCCCAGCCAGAACATCTCCCGCCAGCCCGCGTGGTCCGCCACGAATCCGGCCAGTGTCCGGCTGAGCAGAATGCCGCACAGCAGGCCGGACATGACGACACCCACGACCGCACCGCGCCGCTCCGGTGGCGCGAGATGCGCTGCAAATGGCACGATCTGCTGGGCGACGGTCGCTGCCGCTCCAATCAGCAGCGAACCGAGCAGCACAATCCCCGCGCCGGGCGCGAGCGCCGTCATCGCCAGTGCGGCGGCCAGAAGCACGAACTGCCAGACAATCAGTTGCCGACGTTCCAGCAGATCTCCCAGCGGCACCAGTGCGAACAGCCCGAGCGCGTAACCAAGCTGCGTCGTCATGGGAACGAGCGCCGTGAGACTGCTCGGCATCGCCCGCTCCATGACGCCCAGCATCGGCTGATTATAATAGATACTGGCGACGGCGAGACCGGTGGCTGCCGCCATGGCGAGAGTCATCCCGCGACCGGGGGAGGAAGAGACGGTCATATGGTTTCCTGAAAGGAACTGGGGCGTCCGTATAGCAGGCTATCGGAACGATTTTACAGACAATCCCCCAGTTCTGTTCGCTTTGTGAAGCAGCTCTACTCCCTTTCATTCAACAAACCGGGATCAAAGGGACTCCGTCCCTTTGTGGGGTTCGGGGCAAAGCCCTGAAAAACGTCACACAAACCATCCGCCCCAAAGTCGATACATACGACGTGGACAGGAACCGGTGTTCTCGCTGTCCGCGACTGAATGGATGCTCCCACGCAAAAAACAGACATCCCTCCAGCAACGGCTGCGTCGCCGGATCGTTTCCTGCTCGCAACAGGGTGACAGGTTCAGATCAGAGGTCACCAGATAATCAATTGCGCCTTCACTTCTGTGGAGTAAGAAAGAGGAATGACGCTTTCCAACTCTCCGGTCTCTGACGCCGCGCTCCTCGCCCTCGCTCTTCGTCTCGCCCGTGAGGCCAGCGACATTATCAACGCCATCCGGGCCAAGGGCTTCGTGACCACCACGAAGTCGGACCGCTCCCCGGTGACGGAAGCCGATCAGGCGGCGGAGAAGCATATTCTGGCCGGACTGCGTGCTGCTGCCCCGCATATTCCGGTAATTGCGGAAGAAGAGATGGCGGCGGGAATCCGCGTGAAAGGCGGCACGGAATACTGGCTGGTCGATCCGCTTGACGGCACACGGGAATTCGCCGCCGGACGGGACGACTTCACGGTGAATATCGGACTGGTGCGGGATGACCGGGCGGTGCTGGGCGCTATGGCCCTCCCTGCTTACGGACAGTTCTACACCGGCGGGGAAGGGCTGGGCGCGACCCGCTATGACGCCGAGGGCGAGCACGCAATCCACGTCCGCAAGGCACCAAAGGACGGGCTGGCGGTCCTTGCCTCCCGTCATCATGGCGACGATCCGGCTCTGGCGAAGTTTCTGGGTGAACGCCCCATCGCCTCGCTGGGCAATATCGGCTCGGCCGTGAAGTTTGTCCGCGTGGCCGAAGGTGTGGCGGATTTCTATCCGCGTCTCGGGCCGACAATGGAATGGGACACGGCGGCACCTCAGGCGATTGTGGAGGCTGCGGGCGGCAAGGTCATGCTGCTCGATGGCAGCGGCCCCCTCCGATACAGCAAGCCCGGCTGGAAAAACCCGTTCTTTGTCTGCACGGGCGACCTTGGCGACTGAAGCAACGGAGCGGTCATGCTCCACCGCCAGTTTTCCTGTCGCAAGATGGCCTGGTTGGGTGACAACCATGGTCCCGGCAGGATGGGAAAAGAACGCGCGCCGGGGCAATAAAGGCCTAAAATCCAAACTGGCCGTTTGTCGCCATTCCGTGATAAGCCGACAGCCTCATCTGAGGAGCCGTATGACCGACCGCCTTGTTTCCGATGACGCAGAGCAGCCCGATGGCCTGATCCGCGCCGCAGAACTTCTGCGCGACGGTCGTCTTGTCGCGTTCGGAACGGAGACGGTCTACGGCCTTGGAGCCGATGCGACGAACCCTCTCGCAGTAGCCCGCATCTTCGAGGCCAAGAACCGTCCCCGGTTCAATCCGCTTATCAGTCATTTTCCCAGTGCGGACGCAGCCTTCAGACATGTCGTGGCGACGCCGCTGGCCCGCAAGCTGGCGGATCGTTTCTGGCCCGGCCCGCTGACCCTTGTGCTCAAGCGTCGTGACGACGGCGAAATCTGTGACCTCGCCGCCGCCGGTCTGCCGACAGCAGCCGTACGTGTCCCGGCGCAGGACACCGCGCTCGCGCTTCTGCGCGCCGTGGGACGGCCTGTCGCGGCTCCTTCCGCCAATCCTTCCGGTGCCGTCAGCCCTTCCAACGCCGAGCATGTCATGGATGGTCTGGCTGGCCGTATCGATGCGATCCTTGATACCGGTCCCTGCGCTGTCGGCGTGGAAAGCACCATTCTGGACCTGTCCGGTGACACGCCGTGTCTGCTCCGTCCGGGCGGCGTGACTGTCGAGGATATTGAAGCCGTCATCGGCCCTGTGGACCGCCATCGTGAACTACAGGAACCGAACGCACCCGTCGCTCCCGGCATGCTGACCTCGCACTATGCGCCCGGTCTGCCCGTGGTTCTGGACGTGCAATCAACGCAGCCCGATGACGCACTTCTGGCGTTTGGCCCTCCGCTTAATGGCGCACGCGTGACGTGGAATCTCAGTGAGACCAGTCGTCTGGATGAAGCAGCCTCGCGGCTGTTCGCGGGCCTGCGTTATCTCGACCAGCAGGGAACGCAGGCCGGATGTCGACGTATCGTCGTGCAGCAGATCCCTGAAACCGGTCTCGGTCTCGCCATTCGTGATCGCCTCGGTCGTGCAGCCGCCCCGCGTCCGGCTTCCGATGTCCTCTCGTCACAGGAGCATCACGTCGCATGAGCGACTCGCTTGATCCGAAAGAGCTGAAAGTTCTCTCCGATATTCTGGCTCTGGTTCTGGAAGAACAGACTGGTCAATCTGAAGCCGCTCTTTCCGCCCTGCGTGCCCGGGCGCAACGCAACAAGATCACCGGCGGCGCTCTCAAGAATCTCTTCACGGCCATTGCTCCCAACCCTCCCAAACGGGCCAACACAGCTCCCCCCCGTCCTCGCGCCACCCGTTCAGCCTCGGCTGGCGATGTGCAGCTGGAACGGCAGCGTGTGCGCGAGCTTTCAGAGAATCTGAACAAGCTGGACATGGAGCTGCGCAACGTGCGGGCGACCAATGCGTCTCTCAAGGCGGAACTGTTTCTGACCCAGCAGGCCCGGGCGGAAACCCAGAGTCTGCTGGTGGCCGCACAGTCAGCCACGCACACCCGTTTCGGACTGATCGGCATGGTGCTGCTGGTCGGCTGTATCGCCGGGGTCGCGGGCGGCGAGTTGTTTCACTCGCTGAAACCCGCCGCGCATCATGTCCCCAATGCTGTCTATCTTCATTAGAAGCATGATTTTGCTCTCATCCCGCTGACGATGGCTGCTTCCATCTTTTTCTGAAGAAAAAGAAGCAAAAAGACTTTTGTTTATTCGGATAACAGTTTGCTGCCGCTACTAAGCAACTCACTGATTTAATAAAGTTTTTTGGTTATTTTTTTCAAAAAAAGAATAGGGAATAGCCCCGATTTCAGTTCTTGGTTCTTCCGCATTATAGAACACCTATCAGGCCCCTATCCGGACGAACCCGCATGACCAGTCTTCCTCCCGCCCTGCTCGCCTCCCTGGAAAAGGCCCTCGGTCCCGGTGGCCTGCTAACGGACGCCAGCGACATGGCCCCGTTCCTGACGGACTGGCGCGCCCTTTTCCACGGCAAGGCCTGCGCCGTCGCACGTCCGGCCAGCACGGAAGCCTGCGCGGAAGCCGTGCGACTGTGCGCGGAACATAATGTCCCGGTCGTACCGCAGGGCGGCAACACCAGCATGGTCGGTGGCGCGACGCCGGATGAGACTGGCCACGCGCTGGTCATCGTCACCAGCCGCATGAACAAGGTGCGCGAGATCGATCCGATCGATAACACAATGGTCGTGGAAGCGGGCGTGACGCTGAAGGCGGCGCAGGACGCCGCGACGGCTGCCGGGCTGATGCTACCCCTGTCCATTTCCTCGGAAGGTTCGGCGGAGATCGGAGGCGTGCTGGCCACCAATGCGGGCGGCAACAATACCGTGCGTTACGGCAATGCCCGCGAACTGGTGCTGGGCCTCGAAGCCGTGCTACCAGACGGTCAGGTGCTCGACGTGATGCGTCGTCTGCGCAAGGACAACACCGGCTACGCGCTGCGCCAGCTTTTCATTGGTTCGGAAGGCACGCTTGGTCTGATCACCACTGCCATCCTCCAGCTTCAGCCAAAACCGAAATCCGTCGAGGCCGCCCTCTGCGCCGTCACGGACGCCAAAGGCGCGCTAGCCCTATTCTCGGCCTTCCGCAACACGGAGCCAAGCGCCATTCAGGCATTCGAGTTCATGTCTGGCCTGAGCATGAATCTCGTCAACACCCTGATCCCCGATGCCTCCCTGCCGCTGTCCGAACCGGCCCCCGCCTATGTGCTGGTAGAACTGGCCAGTCCACGTGAGGGCGGCGCTCTGCGCGATCTGATGGAAGAAGTGCTGGGCAAGGCCTTCGAGGACGGCCTTGTCAGCGACGCCGTGCTGGCGGAAAGCGAGACGCAGCGTCTGGCCTTCTGGAAGCTGCGCGAGGAACATGCCGATGCGCAGAAGCGTGCCGGTGCTTCCGTGAAGAATGACGTCTCCGTACCTCTATCCGCCATCCCGACTTTCATCGACCGCGCCACCGCGGCCTGCGAAAAGCTGATCCCCGGTATCCGCGTCGCCCCGTTCGGCCATATCGGCGACGGCAACATCCACTTCAATCTCGTCCAGCCGGAAGGCGCGGACGGCAAGGCATTCCTCGCCCGCGATCACGAGATGATGGACACCGTGGCGAACATCGTGCGCGAACTGGGCGGTTCCTTCTCCGCCGAACACGGTGTCGGACAGCTCAAGACCTACATGATGCCAAGCTGGCGTGGCGGTGCGGAACTGGACATGATGCGCCGCATCAAGGGCGCGGTGGACCCGGAAGGGATCATGAATCCGGGGAAGATTTTTCCGACGGCGTGATGTTCCCGATGCATGGAAGGCTGCGGTTACCGGAAGCCCTTCCTCTGACTTAAGAATGGCTCACTCAACATAAAAAAGTTTTTGATAAAGCTTTTTCAAAAAGCTTTGGAAATGCCGGCTTTTTGAAAAAAGGCGGCACCCAAAAACTTTTGATTTATTATCAGAAAATTGCTGTGAAAAAATCGGGCTCCAAGAGACTATGTTCCTTTGCGAGCACGGGGCAGAGTCCCGCAAAATGATCAATGCGGTCTTCCGGAATTTCTTCTGTTTCCGGCAACGACCTTCATCCGATCCAACGCTCCTTACCTCTCGGGACTGTCCGCCCTCTCTCTGGAATGATAAACAGTCAGCGTGACAATGACCGACTCTTCCATCGCACCCGCTCCTCCCGCTGACGGCGCACTCCTTGGTGTTTCGCTGCGTCAGCCGCCCTCCAATGTGGACGCCGAACAGGCGCTCCTTGGCGCACTGCTGACCAACAACAAGGCCTATGACCGCGTCTCGGACTTCCTGACCGGCGCGCATTTCGCCAACCGGGTGAACGGCGCGATCTATGACGCCATCGCCAAGCGCATTGAGGCCGGCATGCTGGCCGATCCGGTCACGCTACGCGCCACGCTGGAAAATTCGGGCATCCTTGATGAGGTCGGCGGCCTCCCCTACCTCGCCCGACTGCTGACGGCGACGGTCGGTATCATCAACGCTGGCGACTATGGCCGGGCGATTCAGGACGCATGGATTCGCCGTCAGCTGATCGATATCGGCGAGACGATCGTCAACAGCGCCTTCGGCAGCACCGACCTCGGCGGGCAGGATCAGATCGCCGCCGGTGAGGAACAGCTTTTCCGGCTGGCTACCGACAAGGGACAAGACGGCGGTTTCACCGGCTTCGACCGGGCGCTCGCCTCCGCCATCGAAACCGCCGAAAAAGCCTTCCGTAATGAAGGTGATGTGTCCGGACTCACCTCCGGCCTGCGCGACTTCGACAAGAAGACTGGCGGTCTGCATCCGTCCGATCTGCTGATCCTCGCCGGTCGTCCCGCCATGGGCAAGACCGCGCTCGCCACCAAGATCGCTTTCTCCGCCGCCCGCGCCCTGTTGAACGCTGCTCGCGAAAAAGGTGAAGGCGTGCAGCCGGAAGGGGCTGTCGCGATCTTCTCACTCGAAATGTCGTCCGAACAGCTCGCCACACGTATTCTCTCCGAGCAGGCCGAAGTCTCCGGTGAGCGCATCCGTCGCGGCGACATCGGGCAGAAGGAATTCGACCGGTTCGTGCGCGTCAGTCGTGAACTGACCCAGCTTCCACTGGTCATCGACGACACTCCTGCCATCTCGCTGTCGGCCATGCGCACGCGCTGCCGCCGCCTGAAACGGACCAAGGGGCTGAGCCTTGTCGTGGTCGATTACCTCCAGCTCATGCGGCCCGCCGTCGGCACACGTCCGGACAACCGCGTGCTCGAAATCTCGATGATCACCCAGGGCCTGAAAGCCATTGCCAAGGAACTGGAAGTTCCTGTCATCGCGCTGTCCCAGCTTTCCCGTCAGGTGGAAAGCCGCGAAGACAAGCGCCCGATGCTGTCCGATCTGCGTGAATCAGGCTCGATTGAGCAGGACGCCGACGCCGTGATGTTCGTCTATCGTGACGAATACTATCTCCAGCAGCGTGAGCCGAAAGAAACGGCCTATGACTCGTCGGATAAATATCAGGCGGCGCTTGAAGACTGGGGCCGCAAGATGGAGCTTGTCCATAACAAGGCGGAACTGATCCTTGAGAAACAGCGTCATGGACCGACTGGCACCGTGCAGCTTTACTTCGAAGGCCAGTACACCCGCTTTGCGGATCTGGACACGGTGCATGAGGATTACGGGCGCTAAGTGACGTAAGGGTTTTTGGGGGAGCCTGTTTTAGAAAGCCTCACCAAAACACACTTTCAGAGCGATAAGCCCTAGTCCGGCGCGCCGACGAAATCCCTCTGCCAGACCGATGCCTGCTGCTCAGGCGGTTTGACGTTGCACGACGCCAGATAGACCCCGATCGTGAATGTCGCATTGGCCAGAGTGTTGAACCAGGCCGCCAGAGTGTAATGCGCGTCCACGGTTGAACCCTGCCAGGCAGAGTAGATCAGAAACACCACAGAGATCGGTCTCAGACCGAGAAACATGGCCCGCAGGGGATTGACGAAACCGGGTCTGACCAGAGAGCGGACCCGGTTGACGCCAAGATAGAACGACACCCAGAGAACCCAGATCAGAATGTCGAACATGGCGCTGAACGGGTCCATGCCCAGCAGAAAGATCATTGCCGCCGTCGCCGCTCCCGACAGCATGAGAGAGCCGAACAGGAGACTCATCCCCACTTCGAAAGCGGGGAGTCGTTCCGGCAGGCGATCCGCCAGCGGCTGAAAGACCCGATCCAGAATCCAGAGATCTACCCGGGTTATACCTTCGCCGACTGTCATCTCATGCCTCTCGCAACACCTGCTTCTTTCTCAGGCTTCGCCTTCGGGAGTCTTCTTGTCGACAGCCTGCGGAAGGAAGTGAGACAGCGCGGGCAGCAGCGTCTCAGCCGGCAGACCGGTGCGCGACACCAGCGCCTGCACTTCGGAATTACCCAAAATCTGGCGAATCTCATCCGGGGTAACCGGCAGATTGTCACCCTTACCGATCCACGAGCGCACCTTGTCGCCCAGTCCGGCCTCGTCAGCCTTGGCAACGATATTCTGGATCATTTCCGGCTGCAGAAGCGTCTGGATCTGTCCGCTCAGTTTCTCATGGAGATCCACTCCAAGCGCACTGCTGACCTTGTCGACAAGATTATCAAAAACACTCATTGAGTAAGCTCCCTGTTCCGCACGAAGACACCGCTGCTGGAAGCGCAACCCTGCCAGCTCCCGAATGTTACTCCACTTCGCATGCATTGGCGACAGATCACAGCTGCGTTATGGTCACAAACCCCATCCGGGACAGGATTTCGCAATGGAAATGTCTGATATGCGGCCAGCCCTACAAGACACGGGGCAAAGTTTCGTTATCCATAATCCCTCTTCCCGTTCTCTGTTTCAGGCAAAACCGTGCCCGCGCTTCCCGGAATTCCACTCTTTCTGATCAAGCGCGTTCCTTTCCTGAGCCATTTGCGTCCAATAAGGCAGCCGGGAGAGACACGGAACAACGCGTTTCGCTGGTTGTATGCTCCCACTCCGGCAGCCTTGGGGTTTGCGGTCCGTACGACCGTAGCCGCCATGCTGGCGCTGGTCATCGCCATGTGGATGGAACTGGACGACCCGCAATGGGCGGCCATGACCGTCTGGATCGTGGCGCAGGGCTCCCGCGGCGAAAGTCTCTCAAAATCCCGCTGGCGTATCGTCGGAACCGCCATCGGCGTGATCATGTCGATCACTCTGATCTCTGCGTTCCCGCAATATCCGTGGCTGTTTTTCCCGGCGCTCGCCATCTGGCTCGGCGTGTGCTGCGCGCTGGCCACGCTGGTCCATAACTTCCGGTCCTACGCACTCGTTCTCGCGGGCTACACCACGGCCATCATCGCGCTGGGTGCCGTCAACGATCCTGAAAACGTCTTCATGGTGGCCATGTCCCGCGCCACCTACATCATTCTCGGCATCACTTGCGAAGCCCTTCTGGCCGGGCTTTTCGCGCATAATCTCGCCGCCACGGCGCGTTCCAACATTCGCACGAAACTGCGGAGTGCGCTGACAAGCGTCTCGGAGGCCATCTCGAGTCTTCTGGAAGGGAATCAGGCCGCCCTGATCCGGTCACGCACCCTGTTCGGCCCCCTTCTGTCGATCAACGACCAGATCGAATTCAGTGAAGTCGAAATGGGTCCGCATGGTCATGAGGGCGATCACGCTCGCGCCGCCCTCGCCGCCGTGTCCGTTCTGCTGTCACGAGGTCTCGGCATGACGGTCAGACTCCAGTCGCTGGACCGGGCCCAGCCAGTCTTCGATCAGACGGCGCTCCTGACCCGGACCTTTCTGGAGACCGTGCCACCCCGTCTTGATACGGATGAAAATGTCGAACTTGTCCGGCATGACCTGTCATTGCTGCGGGCCGAATGTCGCCAGCGTATCGTCGACGCCCTGACTGAAGAAATCGCGATTGGCGACCGCACGGCCAAAGATCCGCGCATTCCGGGACTGCTGGATCAACGCATTCTGCATAACGCACTGGATGAGTTGCTGGCGGAACTCGATATCGCGCTGGCGGAGTTCAAGGCCAGCCACACCGTCATTCCCGGCGACCATTTCCGTTTCCGGCTCCAGTCCCACCGCGACTGGCGTGAGGCCGCCTATAATGGCGTGCGGGCCGCCGCCGCGACTGTGGCATCCGCTCTGCTGTGGGAAATCACTGCATGGCCGACCGGCCTCGGGTTTGTGACATTCGTGACACTGGTCTGTGGCCTGTTCGCCACAAGAGAGAATCCTGTTCTCGCCACGTCCAACTTCCTCAAGGGCGGCATCTGGGCCGCCGTTGTCTCGTTCTTCCTCGTCTTTCTGCTGATCCCCCGCATGTCGGAATACGAGATGCTGATCGCCGCCATGTTCATCCCGAGCGTCGCTGGCGGACTCGCCGCCCGCAATGCCTCTACGGCGCTTCATGCCGCGGCTTACACGCTGCTTCTCCCGAACTTCGTGCACACATGGAATCAGGGGCGCTGGAACGAGATCGGCTGGTTCAACTCGACGGGCGCTGTCCTGCTGGGTGTCGCTTTTGCGGTGGCGATCTTCCGTCTCGTGCTGCCTTTCAATGCGGCCGATGAACGCTGGCGGATGCGGAGAACCATGCTGCAGGATCTGCGTACGCTGGCCGCGGCCCAACCGATTCCGCTGACACAGGACTGGACCGGTCGAAACATCGATCGATTCGCTCGCGTCATCCGGCATGCCGGCCCTACGCCCTCCCCCACCATCGAGGGTTATCTGCAGGGCACGCTGGCCGCCATGACCATTGGCCTCAACATCATCCGTCTGCGCAATGTTCAGGCCCGTAACCAGCTCCCACCGCAGGCACGACAGGCCGTGCAGGCGACGCTGAACCGGATGAGCCAGTTCACCGGCAACTATAACCGGGCTTCCACGACTGCCCGCCGCGCTACAGCCATTCTTCGCCAGATTGAAGGGCGAGAAGAAAATATCACCACACGCATCGAGCTGACGCGCGCTATCGCCTATCTGATCGTCGTCTCACATGAGCTGGATGCCAATCGCGTCTTCCTTGACGCCTCCAAGCGTTTCAAGGTGTGAGCCTCTTTTTCCATCAAAATTATCTCTCTCCGTAAAACATCCTCTTTTTCCGGGCGTTGAACCTGTCCGATATCAGCGCGGTCTGGTGCAAAAAGGAAAAGAGCATGTCACGAAAGACCTGGATTTACGGGCTCGGGGGCGCCGTCGTCATCGTCCTGATTGGGGGCGGTCTCTGGAAAACTGTCCTTCAGAATGAGCGGGCGACGTTGCCCGTGGCGGAAGGCACAGGCCCCCGGCCCACGCTGCCCGCTCCCGACCCGAGACTGGTTCCCACAATCAATGTCGCCTCACCTGTCGGATGGCAGAACAATGCTCATCCTGTCGCAGCGGCTGGTCTGACGGTCACGCCGTATGCAACCGGTCTGGACCATCCACGCTGGCTCTACAAATTGCCCAACGGTGACATTCTGGTGGCCGAATCCGAATCGCCGGGCACGGATGCAAACTCTGTCAAAAGTGTCTTTGCCAACTTCTTCATGAAAAAAGCCGGAGCCGGTGGCAAAAGTCCCGACAGGATCATCCTGCTGAGAGATTCCAGGCAGTCAGGACAGGCTGATACGCACGAGGTGTTTCTTGAACATCTCCACTCCCCGTTCGGGATGGCGCTGATCGGAAACGATCTCTATGTCGCCAATGCCGATGCGATCATGCGCTTCCCTTATCACGAGGGCGAAACCCATATCAGCGAACCGGGCGAGAAGATTGTCGACCTTCCGTCGGGATATAATCACCACTGGACCAAGAACATTCTGGCCGCCCCCGATGGACAGTCCCTGTTCGTCACGGTGGGATCAAACAGCAATGTCGCGGAAAACGGCATGGAAGCGGAAAAGGACCGAGCGCGCATCCTGCATCTGGATCTCGCAAGCCGCACTCTGACTCCCTACGCCACGGGTCTGCGCAATCCCAATGGACTGGCATGGGAGCCGCAAACCGGCGCTCTCTGGGTTGCGGTCAATGAACGAGATGAAATCGGCAGCGATCTGGTGCCTGACTATATCACAGCAGTAAAAGAGGGCGGATTTTACGGCTGGCCTTACAGCTATTACGGTCAGCATGTCGACGCTCGTGTGAAACCTGAAAATCCATCACTGGTCACACAGGCTATTGTCCCCGATTACGCAATCTGCCCACACACAGCCTCTCTCGGCGTTGCCTTTGCTATGGATGCTCAGGCGTTGCCAACCGACTGGCGTAGTGGACTGTTCATTGCCCAGCACGGCTCATGGAACCGACGGCCCAAAAGTGGCTACAAGGTGATCTATGTGCCTTTTGAGAATGGAAAACCTTCTGGCGCACCCAAGGATGTTCTCACCGGCTTTCTGACGGGTGACGAAGATCATGTGTATGGACGCCCGGTTGGCCTTGCGCTGGACAAGGATGGTGCGCTGCTGGTGGCAGATGATGTCGGGAACGCGGTCTGGCGGGTGACCGCAACGTCTGCTCAGTAATAGAGCGTTTCGGTGGGGAGAGTGGTTCCGTTGCGAAACGCTCTCCCACTCAAGAACAATCAGCCTAATTTTTCTTGGGGGTTCAGAGAAAATTATAAAAGGATTTTCCAAAAAACTTTTGTTGCCGACGGAAAACTCTGAAAAGTGACTCTCTATTATGAGCACCACGTTTTAAAAGCATGCTCCAGCCTCTGCCATCCAGCTTCCGAACGAGGCAATCCAAATCGAATATCAGTCAGCCTTTCTGAAAAAGATCGTGTAACAATACCCTGCTTACATAAATGAGCCCATAAGTCGGGCGCTTCATTGCTTCTGGCAAGAGCAAACAAGCTGGTATGTCCGACAACAGAAATATCTCTTTTCCGACAAAGGCTCAAAAATCTTTGCATATCACAGACAAGTTTTGTTTTCTGTTGATCCAGCCATTCCCGATCATTCAGAGCCTTGCACCCTATGGTAATCGCAGCCGTTCCCACGGCCCATGCGCCAAGCATACCCCTCATACGCTCAGCCAGAGTTTCCGCAGTCAGCAAAAAGCCCAACCGAATGCCGGGAAGACCATAAGTTTTTCCGAAAGATCTCAGAACACTCAAGGCAGGATGTGGAAGATAGGGAGCTACGCTGATATGATTTTCAAAATCAGCATAGGCTTCATCGATAATCAAATGACTTCCCACACGCGTGCAACGTTCGGCCAAAGCCAGAAGAGTCAGCGGATCGTGACAACGTCCATCCGGATTGTTCGGATTGCATAGAATACCAACACGACCCGGCTGCGCTGTTTCTTCCCTGAATCTCTCAATCTCATTGACAGTATGAACATCAGAACCAGCATTGCGCCATGCTGTCGCATGGCCACTGTAAGTGGGACCGAGCACAATGACCTGTCTGCTTTTCAGCACATAAGGAAGCAGAGAAATCAGAAGCTGCGTTCCCGGACCAGTAACAACAAGCTTTGACGACTGTACGCCGTATGCCTGCATGGCCGCATCAATCAGTCTTGTTTCTTCTCCGTGCTCAGGAAGACGGACCAGATCAGTTTGCTGCACTTCTCCGAATGGATAGGGATAAGGGCTGATACCCGTCGAGAGATCAATAAATGGCTCTAGAGCCTCTGGAAATGCCCGCATGACCAGTTCAACCTGTCCGCCATGCTCAGGGATTTCTGGCAGAACAGTCATGGTCTTTTCACTACACGAGCCAATGCCAGCAACGCTCCGATATCAACATGCTTTTCGAGATGATCAGCCCAAGAATCCAGAGCTTCTTCCACGTCCTCATTGTGATCTCTCAATGGGCCCGTATCCAGCCCGATCCTGTTGAGCAAAGCCTGTCTTGCTGCACCATTGGACAGCACCCCATGCAGATAGGTTCCCCATATACGACCATCTGCCGAACAGGCCCCTTGATTCTGCCCAGCTATTGACGCAAATGGTCGTTCACATGCGGCACCTGTTGTTCGCCCCATGTGAATTTCATAGCCACTGACAGGAACTTTTTCAGGGAGAAGCAGTCCCTCCACTTCGACAAGCTGCTTATCCAGCGTCAGACGTGTCGTCACATCCAGCAAACCCAAACCCGCTGTTTCAGTCACGCTTCCTTCCACGCCGTCAGGATCAGAAATCAACTGCCCCAACATCTGGTAGCCACCACAGATTCCCAGAACAGCCCCTTTCCGTCGGACATGTCCGGCAAGATCTACATCCCATCCATGATTTCTAAAAAACTCCAGATCAGAAATGGTCGCTTTCGATCCGGGCAGAATAACAAGATCGCAAACGGGAAGTGGCTGACCGGGTTCAACAATCAACAGGTCCACGTCAGGCATCGCATTCAATGGGTCAAGATCATCGAAGTTGGCGATGCAGGGCATATGCGGCACGGCAACTCTGACCCGTGCGCCGCGTTTGGAAACCGTCTGCAAATCGGCAGCATCTTCTGCAGGCAGAGCACGCACGGCATCACAGTGCGGGACCAGACCAAGTGCTTCCCACCCTGTCCTATCAGCAATAAAATCCATGCCATCAGCAAACAACAATGGATCGCCACGCATCCGGTTTACAATAAACCCCTTGATACGGTCAGAGTCTTTTGCATCACAAACAGCCTTCGTTCCCACAAGACTGGCTATGACCCCACCCCGGTCAATATCGCCGACCAGCACGACATCCATATCCGCCGCCTGCGCAAAGCCCATATTGGCAATGTCATGTGCACGTAGATTGATTTCGGAAGCAGACCCGGCCCCTTCCACCAGAACGATATCCGCCTGATCGGTCAATCCGTAAAATGCGTCGAGCACCTCAGGCATCAGTGTAGGTTTGATCGAAGCATATTCCTTCGCCTGAAAAGCTCGCTGAACCTTTCCCCGAACAACAAGCTGTGCACCAATTTCACTCTGCGGTTTCAGCAACACAGGATTCATATCTACGGTTGGCGGCACACCACAACCCCGCGCCTGCAATGCCTGTGCTCTTCCAATTTCACCACCATCAGCAGTGACCGCAGCATTGTTGGACATGTTCTGAGGTTTGAAGGGGCGCACACGCAAACCTCGCCGGGTCAGCACCCGGGCGAGGCCTGCCACCAGCACGGACTTGCCGACACTAGAGCCAGTTCCCTGAAACATCAGCGCACGCGCCATCAGAATTCGATACCTTCCTGCGCTTTCACACCCGCCTTGAAATGATGCTTCACAAGCGTCATCTCCGTGACCAGATCAGCAGCTTCCACCAGAGAAGCCGGAGCGTTACGGCCGGTTATCACCACATGCTGCATGGTCGGACGCGCCGCGAGATCCTCAAGCACCATTTCCAGCGGCAGATAATCATAACGTAAGGCGATATTCAGTTCGTCCAAGACAACCAGCCCCACATCTTCGCGACGCAACGCTTTGCGAGCGACATCCCACGCACGAACTGCCGCCGCAATATCCCTGCTTCTATCCTGTGTTTCCCACGTAAAACCTTCGCCAAGCGTGTGCCATTCAAGAAGATCATCAAACCGCTCAAGTGCGATTTTCTCGCCTGTGGACCAGGCTCCCTTGATAAACTGAACCACAACAACCCGCTTGCCGCGCCCCAGCATCCGCAAGGCCAGACCGAACGCTGCTGTCGACTTCCCTTTCCCCGGGCCTGTATTGATGGCGAGAAGACCTTTTTCAATGGTCTTTTCAGCAACTTCCTGATCCTGCACTTCCTTGCGTCGCTGCATCTTCATCTGATGTCGCTGGTTGTCTGCCTCATCAGTCATGCTTGTTTTTCCCATTCTGCCATCACATGAAAATACGAACCCGAGACCAGACCACGCTGCCCGCCGGCTGGCCCAAGCTCTTTCCCGGTTCCATCAAAAAGATTTACGAGAGGCTGATCTGAACCGGGATCAGTCACTTGGGCGTAATGAAACTCATGTCCCCGAAAACGTGTTCCTGCTTCTCCCAGTGCACAGGATGCGCGTAGCACAGCTTCACGGTAGCCCAGATTGATCTTTCGTTTTGCAAAACTAGTGACATGCCCAAGCAGACCAGCCATCGGATGAAGGATGCCTTGCGCATCTTCCAGCGCCTTTCCCAGCACCATGAACCCACCACACTCACCATGAACAGGGCGGGATTCTGCAAACTTTCTCAATCTATGATGAAAGTTTCTGGATGATGATAAGACTCCAGCATGTAATTCAGGATACCCTCCTGACAACCAGCATACATCGCACGACGGATCTGGAACTTCATCCGCTAACGGTGAAAATGGCACAATTTCCGCACCGGCTTGTCGCCAACTCTGTGCGATATGTCCGTAAAAAAACGAAAAAGCCGCATCATCGGCTAAGGCAATCCGCTGTCCGGGAGGCGACACAGCCACAACCGGTGAAGCAGTTTCCACGGACAGTGGTTTTGCCACCGCCAGCAGGGCGTCCATATCCAGCGCCTTGAGCGTCCGATCCGCCAGACGATGTAGCACTGTGTGCAATTCGGACTGCTCCCGTGCCTGCACCAATCCGAGATGACGTTCAGGCAGCACCAGCGTCTTATCCCTCATAAACGCACCCAATACGGGCAGGCCAGCGGACTGAACCGCACCTGCCGCCATAGCAAGATGACGCGGTGAAGCAACCTGATTGAGAATAATGCCCGCAATCCGCACATGCGCATTCAGCGTTGCAAATCCATGCGCTACGGCGCCAGCCGATTGGCCCTGCCCCGAAACATCGAGCACAAGCACAACAGGAATATCAAACCGGGCAGCAATGTCGGACGGTGCTCCACGTGCTCCTTCCGGCTCCATCAGGCCATCAAACAGCCCCATGGCGGATTCCACAATCAAAAGATCCGTGTCCTGCAAAGCACTCGACAGCAATCCTTCAAGCACGGGCGAGGGCATCGCCCAACTATCGAGATTGAAACTTGGTTGTCCTGTCACAGCTTCATGAAAAGCTGGATCAATATAATCCGGTCCTGTCTTGGCTCCCCTCACCCGTATACCTTGTTCTCTGAGTGCTGCCAGCAATCCCAGAGTCACGGTTGTTTTTCCGCCACCAGACCGCGGTGCGGCAATCATGAGAGCCTTCGGCATCATGCCCGTCACAGCAGTTTTCGAAATCGTGCTCATGCCTGGCCACTCAAGCTATCATACGCACTGTTTTTCCGGGGATGCCACAGCCCCCGTCGCAGCATTTCCTTGAGTCGATCGTGAATAGCCTGATGTGCGGCAGGATTCGCTGCTCTTATGAAAGAATCATTGTCAGAATCAGCCAGCATCGCGTCAAAAACCAGATCGAACTGATGATCGAGCCGCACTGGCAGCGTAGCAGCGAAAGCAGCCAGCGCGTCCACTCCACGCGACATTTCCGCAGCTCCCCGATAACCATGTCGTCGCATCCCTGACAGCCAACGGGGATTTGTCAGTCGTCCTCTCACGACACGTACAATTTCTGCCTCTGTATTCCGCAGTTTCGGGCCATCGGGATCTGATGTATCGCCGTGCCACATAACCGGTTTCTTATCGAAAAATGCCGCGACAGCAGCCAGTCCGCCTTCATGCGCAGCCATGTCAGACGTTTCCAGAATATCCGTTTCGGCATGATCCTGTATGTGCAGAATAACATCCGCCTGCCCGATCTGACGGCTCAGACCGTCATTACCCTGAAACTGAGCCTGTTCCTTGTCATAACTCCAGCTATTGGCATCAAGATACGCATTCGCAAGATCAGCACGTTCCGTCCAGCTTCCTGTCTGCAAGACATTTTCCAGACCGGTGCCATATGATCCGGGTGCGGGCCCGAAAACACGTGGAGGAACAGAAGCGTTGTCTACACAAGCTGCGGCGAGCGGATTCCATTCGTCACTTTCCCGGCGCGCAGCAACAGCTTCAACGGCTTGTCGAAAAAGACCAATTTGTGCTGGGAAGGTATCCCGGAAAAAACCGGAAATACGCAATGTGACATCGACACGTGGACGATCAAGCACTGGCATGGGAACAATGTCGATCCCACTGACCCTGCCACTGGTGCGATCCCATAGCGGTTCGACCCCCATCAACAGCAGCGCGAGCGCCAGATCCTCTCCACCAGTCCGTAAACTTGCCGATCCCCACAGATCCATGACCAAATGACGCAGCGGCTCGCCTTCCTCCTGCAAATGCCGCGTCAAAATCTGCTCTGCCTGCGCACGAGCCAGTTCTACGGCAATAGGAGTTGGAATCGCCCGAGGATCAATTGTGAAAAGGTTTCTGCCTGTGGGCAGGACATCAAGACGCCCACGTGTCGGTGCACCAGCTGGACCGGGCTCAACAAAGCGCCCTTCGAGTGCCGCCAGAAAAGATTCACGCTCCTGCTGAGCGCTGAGAACGAGGCGCTGTATCACGCTCTTCTCATCAACACCGGAGCGATTCGAAACAGTTTTCGCCAGATCAGCACTTTTTGGAGCCATCTGTCCGAAGACATGCAGCCCATCGCGAATCTGGAGGTCCTTTACGTCGCAGAGATAGGCATCCAGTCGGGCAAGCGCTTCTGCCTCATCACCCTCGCCGGACTGCACACCACTTTCCGCCAGCACACCCATGCTGGATGCCCGATTGAGAATATCACGACGCAGCAATGTCACACGACGACGATCCATCCCGTCGGCTTCTGCATATTCATCGATCAGCGCTTCAAGTTCCGCCATATCTCCGGAGAGACCTGCTTTCACCACCGGCGGTGTCATATGTCCGATGGTCACGGCACCCAGACGTCGTTTCGCCGCCGCCGCTTCACCGGGATTGTTGACAATAAATGGATAGATCACCGGAATGCCTGCCGTCAGGACAGACGAGCAGCAGCTTTCGGACAATGCGACCGCTTTTCCCGGCAGCCACTCCAGCGTACCATGCGCCCCTAGATGGACCATAGCGTCAATCTTGCAGACCAGACGCAGCCACAGATAAAAAGCGATATAGCCGTGACATGGCGGCACATCCGGGTCGTGATACTGCGTTTTTCGATCCACATGCCGTCCCCGGTCCGGCTGCACGGCGATCACCACATTCCCCAAATGGCAAAAGCGGAAACAAAACAGACCATCGCGTAATAACGGCTCGTCCTCCGGCTCGCCCCATGCAGCCATGACCGACAGACGAAAAGACTCAGGCAGATTCTCAAAATGATTTCTGTAGTCAGAAAGAGACCAGACTGCGCATCCTGCTCCTTCCGTCAGCGTCGAGACCAATCTCTCAGAATCAGCGTTCGCAGAGTCACCACAGTTGTAGCCCGTATCTCGCAACATTTCCAGAATACTGGACAGACTGGCAAAGCTGTCCAACCCGACAGCATGCGCAACCTGTGCTGAGACACTTGCCTCACTTGCTCCGGGATAATCGGACAGGATGATTGCCAATTTCCTGTCTGCTGCAGCGAGATGTCCGAGACGCGCCCATCCCAGAGCCTGCCGCACCGTGGCATCGATCCCCGGTCGCCATGCTTTCCGACGCGTCGGATAACCGGGAGTCGCCTCCTCCTTGAAGGAAATGGGAGCGGTCGCAATCCGGCCGTCCAGTTCAGGCAGGACAATCTGCATGGCCAGATCGGACTGGCTTAGGCCCCGAAAGCTCTCTCGCCACGCGCCTTCAGTGGACGCAGGCTGTACAAGCTGAAGAATCGTTACACCCGCTGCCTCAAGAGGGGATGTCACCATACCCTCTCCCCTGACAGCGAAGACCGTCGCATTGAGCACGATATCGGGTGCCGCTGCGAGCAGACGGTCTTCAACCCACGTTGCGACGTCTGCCTGTTTCAGGGATGAGACAAACAGGACTTCGGTCGCCATGCCGTGCTGTTCCAGCCTGTCGGCTAGTTCATCGATAGCGTCTGTGTCACCCGACAGCAGATGCGCCCGGTAGAAAACCAGTGAGGCACGCAATGCGAGATCATTACGGGCGTGCCGGTAAATACCCGCAGCGGGAAGAACCTCAGGCAATGCGCCGTCATCTTCACCCAACCCTGCGGTATAACGCATGAGTTTCAAGGCTTCATTAGTATTGCGTGGACCGCTTTCTTTCAGAAAACCACTCAGCCGTAAGCAGATTTCACTTTCTGCGGTGGACCAGGCGGCGAACTGGATATCTTCCCGATCATCACCGGGCAGCAGGATAAACGGAATCTCCTTGGAACGGCAGCAGGACGTCACTTCCTCGACGCCATACCGCCAGTATTCCAGCCCCCCCAGCAGACGGATCACTACGCACCGCGCATAGGCAATGGTCTGCTCGACATACAGGTCGATCGACATGGGATGACGCAGACGGGCGAGATTCACCAATCGCAGTGAAAACTCCGGTTTCGCCATTCTTTCGTAGGCACGCTCAAGAGAGAGCAGATCGCTGTCCGTGAAGGACAGGACGATGACGTCAGCGGGCGCATGGCCGAGATCTTCGGCCACGTCCTGTTCATCGATGGACAGTTGATCCCGGACAAGCAGGTGCATGAGAGACTCAGTGCGCCTGTAAGGCCGTTTCGATAGCCTGCCGATCCAGCCCTTTCTGACCGATGACAACAAGACGGCCGGTGCGATCGTCACCTGTCAGAGGCTTGTCGAAGGCATGACGCACCCGGTTGCCGACGCCTTGTACTGCCAACCGCATGGGCTTGCCCTTTACGGCGGCAAAACCTTTCAGGCGCAGGATATCGAACTGGACCGCGACCTTAGCCAGATGCTTCACAAAGGCGTCCGCACTATTCTGCTCAGACACGGTAACGACAAATGAGTCGAAATCATCATGTTCGTGCTCATCAGCGCCGTCATGATGAGAAGGACGCGCCATGAGATCATCTTCCGCGCCAGCATCAAGTCCGAGCAGCACTGCTGGATCAAGTTTGCCTTCCACGGCCCGAAGCATTACCCGCTTACGCGGCAAAAGTGCTGTGATTTCCGCCTCTACGTTTTCCAGTTCCGCTTCATCCAGCAGATCGGTCTTGTTCAGAACCACCAGATCGGCCGACAGCAGTTGATCCTCGAACACTTCTGCCAGAGGATTATCGTGATCGAGGGAAGGATCGGCTGCCTGCTGGGCGGCGATCGCTGCCGGATCGTCAGCAAATCGGCCAGCCGCGACCGCAGGCGTATCGACCAGTGTAATGACACCATCCACAGTCATCCGTGTACGGATATCCGGCCAGCCGAACGCCTTGAGCAGCGGCTTCGGCAGAGCGAGACCCGATGTTTCGATCACGATATGCTCAGGCGGTTGCGGCCGGTCGATCAGAGCACGCATGGTCGGCAGGAAATCATCCGCAACGGTGCAGCACAGGCAGCCATTGGTGAGTTCGACGATATCCTCATCCGGACAACCTTCGATGCCGCAGGATCGCAGCGTTTCGCCATCAATTCCCAACGAGCCGAACTCATTGACCACGATGGCAATTCGTCGTCCGTGCGTCTGCGAGAAGAGATTCCGCAGCAGCGTGGTCTTGCCCGCTCCCAGAAAACCAGTGATCACGGTGACAGGAATTTTTACGCCAGCAGCAGATGTTGACGTTGGGGCTATGGAATTCATGTCGGCTCCTGTGCTGTGGGAAGCAGGGCTGGAAAGCGGCCCAGAATCATGTCGTTCAGGGAAGAAGGACGCTTGGACGGCATGACGGTGCCGGTTTTCGATGCTGCATACAGACCTGCGTAGGTTAGAAGGTCATCGGCTTTGTCGGGATTGAGATGGGCAAGCAGCCAAGCCCATTTTCCGGGCATCGAAATGGTTGCTGTGCAACCACTGCTACAGGCGGCCAGACATGAGACCGGCTGAAGAATCACACGCGCTGCATCGGCCTTATCGAGCAATGTCTCGTAAAGTGTGCGCCCAAGCGGCACAGCTTCCGGAGCGGAGCGTCGGCATGTCACACAGACATGGAGCGTCGGGCGAGCGGACTGTGTCTCTTCGTTCGGGCTGGCAGGCAGATCATTCATGTCCTGTCCTTACGTCCTTGCAAAAACAGGGTGCGGTCAGCAAGGCCTCCAGCGGGAGGGGGCACACGACAGGCGCAAACCCTCATGATCCGGGCACCCCGCCGGTCCATGACACTTCTTGTTCATGACGGCAGGTCTCCTGGCTCACGGTCGGAACAATTGTCCCGGACACCCGATCGCCTTCCCGGAACTCTCCAGTGGCGTCCTCCCATTATGGGAGAAAAGGGGCGTCACAAACCGCCTACAGTTGCGGGGGCAGCGCCGGAGTTGGTCCATGACCGCACCGGCTTCCCTTTTCAGTTCCTTGCGGAACACCATCCCCATCTGTCTATCGGTGGGGCCGGAGCGTGTCAAAATAGACCTCTCCCTTCGCCGTGCATTCAATGGCACGAAAATGTTTATCAGAACTATTTTCTGACTGATTTGTTGGCTGCCTTTGGAATCAAAATGATTGCTCGGTTGGTTTGACAGAAACCAGCATGTTCAGCACCACTTATCTATGTCTTTTCCGACAAATCATGGAATCCGAGTGCGCTGCTGGGTGCTCGGATTGAACCGATGCTCAATATTGTGCTCTGCAACTGCGTGAGCACTAGACAGTATACGCACGCACCCCACACCTTTCTCTGCGTCAAAGACCAACCTGAACACACCGTCTGATGTGCAGGTTTCTACCTATCAAGATCACCTCTATGGAAATATGACACAAGAAAAGGCACCGCACTTACGTAATAAATATATTTACAATAAATCACAATTAAAATATCAATATTATACGTTAATTTCTTATTTAAATTAATAAACAAAAAGCACAAAAGTAATTTAAATATAAAAATAAATGCATTTATTTATTTATTTAAATAATCTATTGCAGAAAAATCGATCAGACCAAGCCACTTCACTGAATAATCACAATACAAATCGCCCTCACCAACACCCTCTCCACATTGTGAATATTAACAACCATTAACGATAGGCCGATCATCCTATTGTTTAATAAAGAAAAACAGACTTCATTCCAGACAGCATCCATTAA
This sequence comes from Acetobacter sp. UBA5411, assembly GCF_002409645.1. Taxonomy (GTDB): domain Bacteria; phylum Pseudomonadota; class Alphaproteobacteria; order Acetobacterales; family Acetobacteraceae; genus Acetobacter. The sequence goes on along the minus strand of NZ_DHNR01000017.1, from coordinate 47,618 downwards.
ACGAGAACCACAACATAAAACTGCAATCACTTGAAAGATTGTCAGAAAGTTAAATTAATCACTTTTGTTTTCATTTTTGATTTGTTGTTTACCTTTTTGATTCTTTATGGCAGAGCAATCCATGCAGTTCAAAAAGTGAACAACAAACAAGATCACGAGGTTTTCAATGGTCTCGAATGCTTCAGGCAATGCCTACAAGACAATTCTGTTCGATGATGAGAATTCATCGACATATCTCACATCCGGCCAAAACTATGTGGTTCAGAATATCGGCAGCATCACAGCTGATCTGACCGTCTGGAATAACAATACTGCCTATATCTTTGGCGATGTAGACGTAACTATGAGTGGTACGAGCAGTAAAGTTAGCTTTGCAAACTCCACCAGCGACAACAATCTGACTATCTCAGGTGGAAACAATACTGTTTCAGATTTTGCGGGAACAGTGAATGCCGCTAATTCTGTTGGAAATACTTTTATTGATGCCACCGGCACTCTTTATACTGGTGCTTACAACAACTTCGTCAATGCCGATGGTGCCACCATCGTAGCAGGCGCCAAATCCCAGTTCCTGCAGTGCACCAATACTACCATCACCACAGGTTCTGATTCGGTTTTTGATACGTTCAATAACGGAACGATCAATGCAGGCATGAAGACGATCGCAAATGTGATCTCCAATTCCGATGTCACGCTGGGACGTAACAGTTCAATTGTTACCCTGACCGACAGCAGTCTGACGACGGACGGCACAGGCACGACCGTCGGAGCGTTGAAGAATTCGCAGGTCAACTGGGCTACAGATGGTAATGGTGACTTCGCTTCTGAAGGTTATGGAAGTTTTTACGTTACCGGTTCCATTCAGGGCACAAACTCTATCCAAGGCCAATCTGTTTACGCTTCTTTTGGCACCATGGATTCAACCGCACAACTGAACCTCAATGTATGGGGAACGGGCTCCACCATTACAGGCGGCACAGGACATCAGTCCGTCGTCCAGGATGGCACCGGTTCGATGACTTTCATCAGTGCCGCAAGCAACTCTGGCTCCTTCACTGCCACAGGCGGCACCGGTGGCGACACATTCCAGGCTTATAGCAGCATGCAGATGACCGGTGGTTCCGGTACAGGCAACACCTTTGACATCATCAAAACGGCAGCTGGCGCCACGGATGTCATCACCGACTTCACAGCCTCCGCTCATAACGTCATTGAACTGTCCGGTTTCGGTCTTACACAGTCTGATCTGGGATCTATCCTGCAAAACGCTACCACGAATACATCTGGCACACTGCTTCATATTGACGACCACACCTCAGTGCTGCTGTCGGATGTGCACGACAATAATTCTCTGCAGGCCAGCAGCTTCACGTTGTCCTGAGCTTTTTGTTGATGGGCAAGTTCTGCTGGAGTGAATCCAGCAGAACTCCTTTGAAGATAAGCAAAAAAGAAACGTTTTTAAAACGCTATATAAAATAATTAATATTTACACACTTTAGGAAATTGTTTTATTGGTATCGGATTTTAAAAATAAGTCGTTACTATAAACATCCAATCCATAACATTACCAAGAACACTACCTCTCTGTGACTTTACATCTCCGCTCTCATAGCGTTTTCAGCCATGTCATGCGATTCCTGCTTTATGATTCATTAGGCAAGATACAGCGTAATATTATCGCTTCCAGATGCTCCAAGGAACGTCACGGCATTGCCGTCTGTCAGACCCACAACGAAGTTCCCGTTGATAACCTGCTCTGATGTCACACCCATAATGCCGAAATTGGCCTCTGTATTCACCACAGCACCGGAAACAGTCACATTTCCTGTCTGGTCACCCGCAATCAGAATATGATCAGTCCCTTGTGTCACATCGATTTGCAATGCACCGGAACCTGCAGTCGAGAGATCCAGACCGCCCTTACCCGCGACAATACTGACAGCACCAGATCCTGTCGTCACATCCAGATGCCTGGCGCCTCCCGTAATTGTTCCCGAGGCATCTGAAGAAGCTGTTTGGATGACTTTCAGAGTAGCGTCACCGGAACCTGTATCCTGAACATCAAATGTGCCGGTGCCGGTAACGTAGAACTCGGCATTTCCTGAACCTGCGTCATTGAAGTTTGTTGCACCCGCAGCACTCCAAACGGAGACAGTCCCATCATTTTGGGCGACGACGGTATTTGTTCCGCCGTCCAGAGCAACCACTCCGTTGTTGACGACAATATCATTCGCCCCCGAAAGAGTGCTGGTCACGGAAACCGATGAGTCATTCGCTTGATTCGATGCATCGGTCGTACCGACAGTGCTCAACAGATTTGCTTCTTTTGTATCCGGCGTGGTTGTGCTCTGCTCTGTCGAGGCTACCAGGGAGGCGACATTTTCCTGTGAGACACCCGCATTTACCGCGCCCGTTGCCACAGTATCTTCGCTGGTCGAGACATTTGCACCGGAATCTGTCAACGCAGTCCAGGGAACGCCATAACTTGCCTGAGGCAATACAGCATCGTTTAACGAGCCGATATTCGCAGCAGAAGATACTGTCTGTGCTTTCGTCTGATCTTCCATTGCGGAAGTATCAGCGCTGCTCTTCAGAACAGCGGAACTATCACTGGTCAGTGTCTGGGAAACACTTGCCGGGTTTCCAAAAATGACAACAGGTTCATCACTTCCCTGATCAGAAGAAGCCTTCGCAGCCATTTCATCAGAGGATAAGGCCATCAGATCTTCATTCTCACCGGAAATAGACAGACCAACCGCTGTGGAGAGATCACCTGTTTCCGAAGCCGCAACCAAAGAAGACGAAAAATCGCTCTCTTGTTCTGATCCCAATGATGACTGGCCGCCAAGTGTCGTTGAAACTGAGGACACGCCTGCCTGCTGTGTATCGGCAACTGAAGAACGTCCGTACCAGCCGCCTTCCACATAAACGACCGGAACTTCACTCGTGTTTTTCTCGAGTTTGGCAGAAGCATTACGACTGATGTTGCTCATGAATTCACATTCCATCAGCACTCCACCTTATTACGTCTGCAAGTTTTTCATCTACAGAAGCAACATCGTGATGTGCGGCATTCGGGAACCGAACAATTGTCCGGCGACAGAGCCCTGACGTTAAGAAAAATTAGTTAACAAACTCTGCACAAACCCTTAAAATCTTATGGATAATAAGAACAAATACAGAATAAATTGACTCATTTACTTTTTTATTCTAATAAAAATATACTTTTATAAAAAACGATACAGACATCACGCAGAGACAACCATCTCAGAAAAAGCTCTCCCCAAGTGATTTGACCAACCAGGCTCACTCAAGACAGGAATATCCTGCGCCAGTTCGTCAGAAACCAACGATGCCCTGTCTCCAGAACACGATGCAAATTCAGCGCTGCATGGCCAGAAACGCACAAATCCTGACCAGCACACGGGAACCTTTCTGATCAGGAAAAAATGCTCAGAGCTTTACCCAACCAGACAACTCGGAACGGACAAGATGTTCCAGCAGGTCAATGGCTTGAGGACAGGCATTCAGGCACGGAACAAGCGTCAATTCCTTTCCTCCCGCCGCCATGAACTCCTCTCTCAGTTCGTTACCCAGCTCATCCAGCGTTTCGATACAATCCGCCATGAATCCCGGAGTGATAATGGCGACGCGCGTAATACCCTTTGCGGGTAATGCCGCAACAAATGGAGCTGTGTAGGGCTCCAGCCATTTTGCCGGTCCAAAACGCGACTGAAACGTCAGAGGCATGTATTCATCGGACAGACCCATGGCAGCACGCAGAGCCACGACCGTCCGTTCGCAGTCCTCACGATACGGGTCACCCTTGGCGACATACTCGTTTGGCAAACCATGAAAAGACGTCACGACCATTTGAGGCTTTTCAGACAAACCCGACAGGGCAAGCTGTAATGTCTCGGCAAGGGCCTTGATATAAACAGGATCATCCGCAAACGCTGGCAGGGTGCGGATGGCAGGCTGCCGTCTTACCGTCATCAGAAAACGAAACAGCTGATCATTGGCCGTGGCCGTCGTCGTCGCGCTGTACTGCGGATAAAGCGGCATGAAAAGGATGCGATCACACCCTTCACGCATCAGTTCCGTTACAGCCTCACCTACTGACGGCGAGCCATAACGCATACCCCAACCGACCCGGACATCATCGGTCTGAAATCGCGCCGCCAGCAACTCCGCCTGTTCTCTTGTATAGGTGCGCAGGGGACTTTCGTTTTTTTCCTCGTTCCAGATCCGCTTGTAAGCCTTGCCGCTGCGGCCCGGCCGGACCGTCAGAACCACGCCCTGCAATATCGGCTGCCAGATAGCGGGATTGGCCTCGATCACGCGCTGATCGGAGAGAAACTCCGACAAGTACCGACGCACCGCACCAAAATTGGTGTCATCCGGCGTCCCGAGATTGGTGAGCAGAACACCAATGCGTCCACGCCCCATGGGAGCGGCGGCTGCTTCTTGGGATGTGACGTGAATAAAGGCCATAAACACCACCGGACAGTACATCCGACATGATGGCCGGAATAGGAAAGACAGTTAACAGGCCGGGACAGGTCACCTCCGGTGAGCCTGCCTCCAGCCTTTTATGATGAGAGTGCTTTTCTGGTCGCCGTAATCGTCGTTCCGGGTTCAGTCGCTGTCGCGGGCAAGACCAGAGAGACCGTTTCACCCGGTGACAGCTCACCCATCCGGGCGAGCAGATCACCCCCGACTTCCAGCGAATAAGGCCGTCCGGCAATCTGCACGCGCAGTCCCGTCAAAGGCTGGGGCGCAGGCACCACGAGCCCATGATGATCTGTCAGTTCTATACCTGATGCAGGAAACAGACTTCTGGCCGTGTAGAAAGGCATGGGCGCAAACAGAATGCCCTCTCCCCGTTCCGGAGCTCCGAGCACGACACTTCCGTCCTGTCTGGTGGCGATAAATCCGTTTCGGGCATCGGCATACGGACCTTCACTGTCCAGAATCCGGAAAGCGAGCGCCACACCTTCCTCCATGACCGGCTCGATCTGCGGCAGAGGCATCGGACGCGTTTCACGCTTCAGCAGCACGAAGGGATCCTCGCTTCGCGTCGGATCGATCCCGAAAATCAGCCCCGGCAAGCCATTGGGTAGATCGGCAGGCGCACGGGCCACCAACCGGTCATCGAGGGCATCGTTATGCAGAAACCGACCGTAGCTGTCGTAAAGCCAGATTTCATCAGCACGCGGTGTCTCCGCCACAGTTCTCTCCTTGCCGTCATTGTTTCTCCTTCCGGAGAAGCCCGATCGTCAGTCAGACCCTTTTACACCAGTTTTCACGCATTTCCGCATGAGAGAAGAAAGCGCAAGTCCATCCACCTTTTCAAGCGCGACAGGAAAGCCTTCTTCCTCACGGGGATTGGGCAGACTTCGCACCCGCGCCGCATACACATCAATCAGTAGCGTAAAATGCGTAAAGACGTGCTTGACCGTTCCCACACTCGTCCATTGTGGAACAAGAAGCCCGCCGGACACGCGATCGGCAAAAGGAGCAACCGCCTCCGCCTCATCCGTGCTCCACGGCTTCTCCCGCCACTCCGGCCCCGGCAGTTCTATCGTTCCCCCCAGCAGTCCATGCGGAGGACGCCGTCTGACAAGCATCTGACCGGCATCATCCATCAACAGGAAATGCACGCCATGACGGGTGGGACGTTCGGCCTTGGGAGATTTTTTCGGCAATTCCGCCTGTATGCCAAGTTTCCGCGCCTTGCAGGATTTCTGCCACGGGCACAGCACGCAGGCGGGAGAACGGGGCACGCAGAGCGTAGCGCCAAGATCAAACAGGGCCTGCGCGAAGTCCGATGGCCGCTTATGTGCCTCCGGACCACCGTTGAGCGTTACGGCCTTGGCCGCCAGCAGCTTCCTCGCTCCCGGCATCGGTTCCTGCACAGCGAAGATGCGGGCTGAAATCCGCTCCACATTCCCGTCGACAGGAACGACCGGAATACCGAAAGCAATCGCCGCTATGGCCGCCGCCGTATAGGCTCCAATGCCCGGCAAGGCCTGCAAACCGGTTACGTCGCGAGGAAATCCCCCCAGACGAACCACTTCCTCCGCGCAGCGATGAAGATTGCGGGCCCGGGAATAGTAGCCCAACCCCGACCATGCCTGCAGCACTTCGTCCAGTGGAGCACGGGCGAGCGCCGCAATATCAGGGAACCGTTTGAGAAAATTGTGGTAGTAGGGAATGACGGCAGCGACCGTTGTCTGCTGCAACATGATCTCGCTGATCCAGACATGGTAGGGATCAGCCGTTTCCCCCGGCAAGGCGCGCCAGGGAAGCGTTCTGCGGTTATGGTCGTACCATGCGAGAAGATCTGAGTCTGAGGGAATCACGGAGCCAGTTTATGAAACCCGCACGACCAGCACGCAAGAGCGAGACAGCAACAGCCGAGCCCCCACGTCGCTCTTTCAAGCCGCGCGATCTGGGCAGCATGATCCCCAACCTGACACGGGAAGCCTTCCGCAAACGCTCTCCGGCAAGCGTGACGCTGTTCATCGACTGGATGCAGATTGTGGGAGAGTCACTCGGAACGCGCACCGAGCCGCGCAAACTGTCAGCGGGCACGCTCACCATTGCCTGCCGTGGCCCTGTCGCCATGGAAATCCAGCATATGCAGACCGCCCTGATTGACCGGATCAACACGTGGTGCGGCCAGCGGATTGTTGAGCGTCTCAAGATGACGCAGGATTTCCAGCCCTCCAGTCAGGCGTCGGGTCGTCCCGTGCGTCGCACGCCTCCCAATGTGCCACCTGTCGTCGTTGATGATATGCCGGAAGGACCGCTGCGGGATGCTCTGGAAGCGCTGGGCACGCGTCTTGCCGAACGCAAAGCGACCCGGAAATAACCCCGAAGCTGCACTCCATCGCCCTGAAAGGAACACGATTCTGGTATTACAGAATCACAGGGCCGAAGTGCAGATTATTTACTTTCGAATCATGGGGACGTGAGAGAAGAGCCCACAACGAACTGCCTGGCGTTTCTTCCGGGTACGAATCACTGACCCTAAGAAGAACCCCGGAACCAGGTTTTATGAAAGACTCTCCCGAAACACACGAGCCGGATTTGCAGGCGGATCGTGACTTCCTCATCCGCTGGCGACAGTCATCGGCTCGGGACACCGCCATCATGCTGCGCGCCAGCCTGCTGCGCCGCACCAATCCCGAACTGGTCAAAGATGTGGAAAAGCAGGCAAAGCCGTCGCTTTCTCCCGTAGACTGAACCAGTAGATCCTAACGAAAACAGGGGCCTTTCGGCCCCTGCTTGTTTTGACGGCGTTATTCCGCACGCTGCTTATGGAATGCAGACCAGCTTGCGGTTGATGAACTCCTCGATGCCGAACTCGGAGAGCTCCCGGCCATAACCGGAGTTCTTGATGCCTCCGAACGGCATCTCGGGACCGCCGCCGCCCATCGCATTGATGAACACCATGCCTGTCTCGATCCGCTCGGCGATACGCCAGCCACGCTCAGTGTCCTTCGTGTAAACCGAACCACCCAGTCCGAACGGCGAGTCATTGGCCAGAGCAATGGCTTCTTCCTCGTCACGCACGCGGTAGATCGATGCGATCGGCCCGAAGATCTCCTTGTAGAAGATCGGGTTGTCCTTCGTGATGTCGGTCAGGATACCGGCCTGAATGAAGAAGCCATCCCGGTTGAGACGCACGCCACCCGTCAGAAGCTTGGCACCGCCTTTGACGGCGATATCGACCTGCTCCAGCACCAGCTTCATGGCGTTTTCGCTGCTCATCGGACCATGCGTGTTGTCCTTGTCCAGCGGGTCACCATAACGGAACTCGCTGATGGCGGATTTCAGCCGCGCGGTGAACTCGTCAGCAATGCTCTCATGAACGATCATGCGCTTTGCAGCCGTGCAGACCTGACCGTTATTCTCAAAACGACCATAGACAGCGTTCTTGACGGTCAGATCCAGATCCGCGTCTTCCAGCACGATGAAGGCATCCGTGCCGCCCAGCTCCATGGTGCTCTTCTTCAGAGCCTTGCCTGCCTGTGAGGCCACAGCGCTGCCGGCCCGCTCGCTGCCCGTCAGCGCCACGCCACAGACTTCCGGACGCCCGATCAGGGTCTCTGACTGGTCATTGCTGATGAACAGATTGGTGTAGGCTCCCTCCGGAGCGCCTGCGTCGATGAAGAGTTGCTCGAACGCCAGCGCGCACTGTGGCACGGTCGGGGCGTGCTTCACCATGACCGTGTTGCCCGCCATGAGGTTTGGCACAGCCACGCGGGCAAGCTGGTAATACGGGTAGTTCCATGGCTCGACACAATAGATCACGCCAAGGGACTGGCTGATGACCTGCGCCTTGCTACAGGATGTCTTGATGTCCTTGGGTGCCAGGAACTGCTGGGCGTTGTCAGCATAATAATCGAGAATATCGGCGGAAAACTCGATCTCACCGATGGATTCACCGATGGATTTGCCCATCTCGGTGGCGATCAGGGACGCGTGCTTTTCCTTGTCGCGACGCAGGGCTTCTGCGGCGGCTTTGACAATCTTTTTGCGCTCTTCGAAGGAACGGTGACGCCAGTCATCTCTCCAGAGCGTATGGGCCTTTTCCAGCCTGGCGATCATCTGAGCGTCGGTATGCTCGTCAAAAGTCTTCTCGACCTTGCCCGTCGTCGGGTTGAGTGTCTTGTAGGCAGACATGACGGTCTCTCCTCTCTGCTATCCGGATAGCAATCCTTACCCGAGCCAAAAGCGGGTGTGCGGCGGCATACTCCAATGATTTTTTCAAAACGAAAAGGGGCCGGGCAAGGCTTTTACCCTAATTTGTTTTATTTTCGCACCAAATCCTTTCCTCCGGAGAGATCACCATAGTTTATTTCTTCACTTAAAAAATCATACACTTTTCCAAAATGGGAAAGGAAAACTAACCGCTCCATATTAACGAAAACATAGACATTCGTCATCAATTCCGAAAGCCGGACAGATCTCAGGAACGCTTTTTCTGCAACAATCCCCACATGCGGGGCGTCGAGATCTTCACAGCAGTCGAAGGCTGGACGACCTCATCATTCTTACGTCAGACCCACAACGTGCCCGATAATATGTCTGTCTGAAATATAAAACACGGAACCCTGTCCTCTATCAGTCGTTGGAAAGCCATCACGTGGTCACCCTGCCCCCGTTTCCGGGAGTGGATGAGATGACCCGACTTTCTTTCCAGATCTGATGGAGGCATTCATGCCCAAGGACTCCAGTCCTAACCCAAGCATCGATAACGGATTGCATGACCATCCCCCGGGCGCCGGGCACATCAAAACAAAAGATACGGTCGCTCCGGGTGGCGAGCTTCATCAGACCATTGCCCATAACGGTGACCATTCTGATGGGGTCGCTCATCTGACCGACAACTTCGGTCACCGGATTTCGGACAACGAAAACTCCCTGAAAGCAGGCAAACGCGGCCCAACCCTGCTGGAAGATTTCATTCTCCGTGAGAAGATCTTCCACTTCGATCACGAACGTATCCCTGAGCGTATCGTGCATGCCAGAGGTTCGGGCGCGCACGGCGTCTTCGAATGCACCAAAGCCATTCCCGAACTGACAAAAGCGTCGATCTTCCAGAAAGTCGGAACGACCTGTCCCGTCTTTACACGCCTTTCCACTGTGACAGGTGGCGCTGGCTCTGTGGATACGCCCCGCGATGTCCGTGGCTTTGCCGTCAAATTCTATACTGACAGCGGCAACTGGGATCTTGTCGGCAACGATATTCCGGTCTTCTTCATTCAGGATGCCATCAAGTTTCCGGACCTTGTCCACAGCGTGAAGATGGAAGCCGACCGGGGCTATCCGCAGGCCGCAACCGCCCACGACACGTTCTGGGATTTCGTCAGCCTGATGCCGGAATCACTGCACACAGTCATGTGGGCCATGTCTGATCGCGGTATCCCCCGCTCCCTGCGCATGATTGAAGGGTTCGGCGTCCATACCTTCCGTCTTGTGAATGAGAAGGGTGAAGGCAAGTTCGTCAAGTTCCACTGGAAACCGGTGCTCGGCATTGAATCGACCACATGGGACGAAGCCGTCAAAATCGCTGGAAACAACCCTGATTTCCACCGTCAGGATCTCTTTGAAGCGATCAGTCAGGGTAATTTCCCTGCGTGGGATCTGGGCATACAGGTGTTTGACGAAGCCTGGGCCGCCAAGCAGCCTTACGATGTGCTCGACGCTACCAAGCTGATTCCGGAAGAAGATATTCCCGTCGAAATCATTGGTCGTATGACGCTCAACCGGAATGTAGATAACTTCTTCGCGGAGACCGAGCAGGTCGCCTTCATGCCGACCAACATCATTCCCGGCATCGACTTTTCCAACGACCCTCTTCTGCAGGGCCGTCTGTTCTCCTATCTCGACACGCAGAAATCCCGTCTGGGAACAACAAACTTTCACCAGATTCCCATCAACGCGCCCAAATGCCCGTTCAGCAATTTCCAGCGGGACGGCATGATGCAGACCCTCGTGCCGGTCGGTCGCGCCAATTATGAGCCGAACAGTCTGGCGGAAGCCGGAGAAACCGGCGGTCCACGCGCCTGCCCGACAACGGGTTTCAAAACGTTCGAAGAAAACGCCGAGGACAATGACCCGACCCGCAAGGTTCGCGTGCGTTCAGAAACCTTCGCGGATCATTACAGCCAGCCACGCATGTATTATCGCTCCCTCACAGAAAGCGAGCAGGCGCATACGGCGTCGGCTATCGTTTTCGAACTCTCAAAGGTTCAGATTCCGCATGTGCGGGAACGGGTCGTGGCCCAGTTGCGCAATGTTGACGAGTCCCTCGCCAAGCGGGTTGCAATAGGTCTGGCCATAGAGCTGCCGGCGAAGGCGAAAGCTGCCAAGGAACCGATCGATCTGAAGATTTCTGATGCGCTTTCGATTCAGAAACAGGCCAAAAACACCCTGAAAGGCCGTCAGATCGGAATCTTGTTCGCAGAAGGGTCAGATCTGGCTGAAATCAAAAAGTTCAAGGATCTGATCGAAGGAAAAGGTGGCACAGCGGTGCTCGTCGCTCCCAAGGTCGGGGGCATTCCGGTCAAGGGCGGGACACTTGAAGCCGATGGATTGCTCGCCGGATCGCCTTCCGTGCTTTTCGATGGAATCATCTCCATCCTGATGCCAGATCAGGCCAAGAAACTGTCGCATGATTCTGCGGCTGTGCAATGGTTCATGGATGCCTACGCCCACTGCAAAACCATTGCTCACTGCAAGGGCACGCAGATCATTCTCGACCGTGCGGGCGTTGAAAAGGACGATGGCGTTGTCCCGCTCGATGAGTTCGAGAAGGTCGGCGTGAAGCGGCATTGGGCACGCGAGCCCAAAGTGCGTGATCTCGCTTAAAGCCGGGTCATTACGGGGCTTTGCCCCGTGCCGCACCAAAGGGGCAGAGTCTGACTCTGTCCCTTTGTTTGTAAAATACATGGTCCCTTAAGGCGCTTTGACTATGGATCGCTTTTTTAAAAGCAGCCTTTCTCCTTAACCACTGCTCCGGCGCGGAAAGAACCTGAACGGCACGGAACGTGACGGACGGGTGGAAAGAACCCCAACCGGCAAAACAGGTTCGTCATCCACAGCTGTAAAACGATACAGCTGAACCAGCCGCGCGAGGACGAGAACAGCCTCGGTCATGGCCAGTTGCGCGCCTATGCAAACATGCGGCCCCGCACCAAACGGCAGGAACGTAAACCGCTCCGGCTCCTTCCCGTTCAGAAAACGCCCCGGATCGAATGCCGCAGGATTTTCCCAGAGTTCAGGGTTTCTATGCAGCATCCAGAAGGGGAGCAGCATCATCGCGCCACCGGGAATAGACTGTCCGCAAAGCTCAACATCACTGACAGCCTCACGCCCTGTCATAAATGCCGGTGGGAAAAGTCTGAGCGCCTCTCGCACCACGGCTGTCGTGACAGTCAGTTTTGGCAAAGCAGCCGCAGCGTGATCAGATGACAGATCGATTGGGCGGACCTCTTCCGCTATAGCCTCCTGCCACTCAGGCGCATTGGCCAACAACCAGACAGCCCAGAACAGAGCGGTTGCCGTCGTCTCATGCCCCGCCACAATCATCGTGGCGACTTCATCCACCACGGCCTGACCGGCAATACCGCCTTCCTCTCCAAACGCCTGCATCAGAAGGTCAAAAAGGTCGCGCGCGTCATCCTGCGCGCCAATCTTCGGCCGTTCAGCAATAATCGCCTCAATCAGCGCGACCCAGCGTCGGCGAAAGCGTTTCCGTCGCCAATCCGTCAGTGTTGGCACTGACGGCGGCAACAGGAAATCTGCCGGACGCGGCTGACCAATTCCCGACATGAAGGACGTCACCATCGTTCGCAACTGCGTGCCGAAGGTTTCGCTCGTCATTGAAAACATTGTCACAGCGGCAATATCGAGCGCGAGTGTCTGGGTCAGGGAAAAAACATCGACCGGCTTTTCCATACTGACACGAGGCAGTGTCATATCCGCGCAGGCCGCTATGTGTCTGGCGAGTGTCGGCACCGTCCTCGGTGTGAAAGCCGGTGCCATCGCCTTTCTCTGACGACGCCAGACAGCGCCTTCACTGACCAGAATACCCTCTCCCACAATAGGACTGAGCACACGTCGCCCCATGCGCAGACGCTGAAAGGATGCCGCGTCCGTGGAGAGCACCGCCTTGATGGCCTCCGGTCCGGCTGCAACCACCAGAGGTCTGCCCAGCGCACGCAGCGACAGGACGGGCTCATAAAAACAGCGGGCTGGAAAAGCTCCAAATCCGTTCTGTTTCAGACGGAACAGGACACCGAGGCCCGTGATATCATCCGGTGGCAATTGCGGCATGGGAGGAGAGAAAAGGACAGCCATACCAGCGAAATAACGGGAAATGGAATGAACGGCCAGTCTGTGAAACGTGCAGACAGATATGTCAGAGCGTCAAATGCGCCTTCGCATAAGACTCTTCAGGATTATTCATTTTTACTCCTGACAATCTTCCATCACTCTGCTGGACTGCTGATTTCCTCAGTGCAACCAGAAACAAGACTGGAAGATCCTCAAGGGTTTCTTCCCGTTATAATCCTTTCGGAGTTTCCCCCACGATGACATCACTCCCGGAACGAGAAGCCGGTTCAAAGGTCGCCCCGTTTATCCTCAACCGCTGGTCACCGCGTGCCTTCACACCTGATGAAATGACACAGGAAGATCTGCTCACCATCCTTGATGCAGGTCGATGGGCGCCTTCGGCCTACAACGCCCAGCCGTGGCGTTTCATTTACGCACGACGCAACACACCGGGTTGGGAGCGGTTCCTCTCCTGGCTGATCCCATTCAACCGTGCATGGGCCGAGAACGCCTCCGCGATCGTCTATATCGCCTCACGCACCGTCACCGACAGCGCCCGCACAGGCGAGCCCATTGAGGCGCCATCGCACGCTTTCGATGCCGGAGCCGCCAGCATCCTGATCCAGCTGCAAGCCAATCAGAACGGGTGGCACACCCACCCGGTCAGCGGGTTCGACAAGGAGCTGGCTCACGCCGGTCTGGAACTCCCCGAAGACCATGTCGTGCATGCGGCCATCATCATCGGACATCGCGGCCCTGCAAGCCAGCTTCCGGAAAATCTACAGGAACGGGAAAAGCCTTCGACCCGCATCCCACTCGATGCTCTGGCGTCTGAAGGCCGTTTCATTCCCCCGACGACGGCATCCTGATCAGCAAGGCGGCGATCACCAAAAGATCGCCGCCTTGCTGACTCAGATTGGGTGTTATTCCGCCACCACCCGTTTATTGTCGATCCGGTCGAGCAGTTTCTCCAGAGCACGAAATCCCTCTCGCCATATCCCCAGATTTTCCTGATTTCCGATATGACCAACCTTGCCTGCGGGAAACAGGTCAGCGCCCCAGCAATGCGCCATAAACCGGGCACGGGCCGGAGATAGCCACTCATCATTATCGCTTGTCACCAGCACAGATGGAAAACGCAGAGTTCCCTGTGGCAAAGGCGCAAAACCCTTTATCCGCCCTCTTGCCGGAGCCCGTGTTTCCTCCGCGTCTGCGGGCGCTACCAGTAACGCACCGGCAATCTCCAGATCTGCGCAATGAACTGTCAGCAACGCACCCAGACTATGCGCAACAACAAGCACTGATCGCGAACAATGCTGGACTGAAGAGACCAGTGTCTTTTTCCATGTTTCCAGATCAGGGCTGCTCCAGTCATGCTGCTCGACAGAACGCACGGAAACCCCTTGGTGAAGCAGAAAATTTTTCCACAATGACTGCCAGTGACGTTCTCCTGATCCATCCAGACCAGGGACGATCAGCACATCAAACGCCATCAGACGCAGCATGAGAGTTTTCAGTCCATCATCCGTCTCGTCATCCAGCCATGAACCCGGACGCGGTAAAAACTTTTCGGAACCGAATGACGAGGCAATCTGCATGACTGGTCTCCTGCTGAGGGAAGTCACTCCATTGGTGCGTCCATGCCGGGTCTATCCCTTGACGGCTTCAAAAGCTGTCCGACCGGCTGCTTCAAGAACAGCATCCGCCTGTGGTGTATGAATACGTCCACACAGGACATTCCGATAATGTCGTTCCAGAGGATTGTTCTGACTGAGGCCGGGGTTCCCTGTCACTTCCACAGCCCGCGCCACCGCCGCAATGGCGTTTTCGGTCACAAGGCGCTTGATCTGCCCCGCTTCCACCTGCGTGATGGTTTCATCCGCTATTTTTGAAAACACACTGTCCAGCAAGGCTCTGTTGGTGAGAAGAAGTCCATCGATCTCACCCACCACAGTGTGAAAACGCGGAAGTGTTGAAAGAGGACGCCCCAGCGCCGTGGGCACGCGCGCGTTCAGAAAATCAATCAGCCAGTTTCGTGCCGAGCGGGCCACCGCATCATAAAGCGCCGCCACCACAGCCGTATGCGCCGTCGCGAGGATCGATGGTTCAGGTTTGCTACCACTCTCATGGAAATTGATGAGATAACGTTCTGGCACCTCCACATCTTCAAAGATGATGGTGTCACTGCCCGTCGCTCTCATCCCCAACTGATGCCAGCTTTTCTCAATCCGAACACCGGGGGAGGCGAGTGGCACCAGAATCTGCCCGATACGGGGCGTTTCTTCTTCCGTTGCGCCCCAGACAATGCCCCAATGCAGTGCCGAGGAACCCGTCGAGAAGATTTTGCGACCGGAAAGCAGCCAGCGATCTCCCTCTCGTCGCACCCGTGTTGCCGGAATGCCGCCGCGGGCCGGTGTGCCAAGTTCCGGCTCGACACGCAGACCATTGAGCAGCGCTCCCGAATGGACGATGGAATCAAAGACTTCCTTCCGCACATCCTCGGACCATGTGCGGGACACAGCAACTTCCAAAGTCTGAAGATACTGCATCGCAAGAATCAGGGCTGTGGAAGGATCGCCTTCCGCCACACGGGCAACGATGTGCGCGATCTGACGCAGGGTGATCCCGCCTCCCCCGTGGCTGCGGGGCACTGCCAGGGCAAGCAGTCCGGCCTTGCGTAAATCTTCCAGATTATCGAATCCGATTTCACCACGGCGGTCATGATCGGCGGCCCGCTCGGCAAAGCGTCTGACCAGTTCGTCCGGCACTTCGATTTCAGTAAGAGTGGGTTCGATAATCCGTGATCCGTCCATGATCAAAAATATCCGCTTTCATCAGGGTGGTGTCAGATTCTGCTCAAAGGCTTCATCAAAAGCATCCGATCGCGTAACAAAACCGGCGGACCGATAGGTAGCGACAACAGATGCCTCAGCTCTGATGGTATCAGATGTCACGGGCGCGGGCGTGGCAATAAGTTTTTCAGCAACAGAAACGGCCACATCGTCAGGAATTCCGGTCTGTCGGGCCAGTATGTGGGCATACTCCGCCTGATGCCGGGTTCCCCACTCATAAGCAGCCGTCATACGGCGATAAAAATCCACCAGATGGGCGCGTTTGCTTGTCAGAGCCTCCGTGCTGGCCACAAAGAAACTGTTGTTCGGCATCAGGTCAGCGGCATCGGCCACGACATGGCCATGCCCGGCGACAACAGCAAGGGAGACATAGGGTTCCCATGTGGACCATGCATCCACACGTTGGGTATCGAGCGCCGCCTTGGCCTGTGCGGGAAGAAGGAAAACGATTTTTGGCGCCGGAGCGGGAATGGCTCCCGTAGCGAGCAGACGCAGCAGCAGCAGATGACCAATGGACCCTCGGCCTGTGGCAATTCTCTTGCCCGACAACTGGGCTGCACTGGTGATGGAAGAACCCTCCGGCGCGACCACCGCGGTCGCCTTGCCGCCGCCACGGGGAGGAATCAGCCACGTGGCCCGAATGGGTAACCCCGCTCCCCATGCGAAAATGAAGGGACCGTCCCCAGCGATTCCCGTGTCCACGGCTCCGGCTCCAAGAGCCTGAAGGAGCGGTGCAGCAGCCTCAAATTCTACCCAGCGGATATGATAGGGCACGTCCTTGTCCACGCCTGATGCCTGCATCAGGGCTTTCTGTTGCCCCTTCTGGTCCGCGACTACCAGTTCGTCATCCGCCCAGGCCGAGGCGACAGGAAATGCGCCAATGACCAACATCAGCATGGAGATCACGGTGTAGAAGTGAAGCGCCCTGAACGGACGGCTTGGTGCTATCTGCTTCATCCCCAAAAACCACCACTTAATGTCGCACAATTCAATTAAATCACACAAATGAATGATATGAAAATATTTCACCTTGTGAGAGGGTGTAAATATGAAAGAGTGCGCTCACTGAAATAACGACAGCGTGGAGTCACCAGACCATGTCAGGCGCAATCCAGCACAGCACCACCCCTTCCCTATCCCGGTTTGCCATCCCATCCGTCGCCACGTTGTCTTCCCCCCGAAGAAACTGGCTTGGGAGAGCGCCTTACCGGAATGTCGCCCGTTATCTCTCTCCCCTGCTGATGATCCTGTGCTGGCAGGCTGCCTGCTCCACCGGCCTGCTTTCCACCAGACTGGTCGCGTCTCCGATCCAGATACTGGGTACCGGCTGGAGCCTTGTTCAGGACGGCACTCTTTCGACCAATATGGGTGTCTCCCTTCTTCGTGCCGTTGCAGGCCTTTCTCTCGCTCTTGTGGCGGGAATCAGTCTCGCCCTGATTTCCGGCCTATCCCGGCTTGGCGAAAACATTGTTGACGCCCCGCTCCAGATTTTTCGCACGCTGCCCGTTCTGGCGCTTGTTCCTCTTTTCATTCTCTGGTTCGGCATCGGAGAAACGCCAAAGATCCTTCTGGTGGCTCTCGGTTCCACGTTTCCGATCTATCTCAACCTTCACAAGGGCATCCGTTCGATCGACCCCAAACTGCTTGAGATGACACGCACCCTGCGCCTGTCGCGTAGCCAGACGATCCGCGACGTGATCCTCCCGGGCGCGTTGCCCGATCTGCTGGTTGGCGTCCGTTTTGCAGTCGGCATTTCATGGCTGATGCTTGTCGTGGCCGAGCAGGTCAACGCTGACAGTGGTATCGGACACATGATGATGGATGCACAGGATTTCCTCCGCACGGATATCATCTTTGTGGGTCTTGCCATCTATGGGCTTCTCGGACTGATCTCTGACCAGTGCGTGCGGATACTGGAACACCGGGCGCTGGTCTGGCGTCCTGCTCACGCCCAGCGGACGGGGAACATCGGATGAACTACATCTCTTCCTTGGCCCCGGTCGCCACTGATCTCCAGCCAGCAGTTAGTGTGCGCGGTCTGAGCCGTCGCTTCGGAAACGGTTCTCCTGTGCTGGACAAACTGAATCTGGATATTGCCCAAGGCGAGTTTGTCGCTCTCCTTGGTCGGAGCGGTTCGGGCAAATCGACATTACTCCGCGCCCTCTCAGGACTTGATCCTGTCAGGGAAGGACAGATTTCATGCCCGCAGGAATCTGCTGTCGTGTTTCAGGAAAGCCGTCTCCTGCCATGGAAAAAAGTCTGGCAGAATGTGATGCTGGGAAAAGCTGGCGCAACACGCGCTGGCGCACGTCAGGTTCTGGAAGAAGTGGGACTTGGACATCGCACGGACGCCTGGCCACTGACCTTGTCCGGAGGAGAAGCTCAACGTGCCGCACTTGCACGCGCGCTCATTCGGGAACCGAAATTCCTGATGCTGGATGAGCCGTTTGCCGCACTGGACGCGCTGACACGTCTGCACATGCAGAATCTGGTGTCAGCCCTCTGGCAACGTCATAAAAGCGCGGTGTTACTGGTAACACATGATGTGGACGAAGCGCTTCTGCTGGCGGATAGGGCTGTCGTGCTTGAAAAAGGGCATATCCGGGCTGAAGTGTCCATTTCGCTTCCTCGCCCACGACGCCATTACGATCCTGCTTTTGTGCACTTGCGTTCAGTGCTTCTGAAACATCTTGGTGTTGATGAATAGAAGAAACGGAACAGTGACGTCATGACTCTAGAGAGGTGTTCAACGATCTGTAGCATGGCAGTGCCATGCGATATCGCCATTTTGGAACGGTGAAGCATACCGACAGATTGCGTGGATCATCGAATTTACAGACTATTATTCCCAGACACTCAACAGTCTGCTTCCCGTGCCGCTTTGCGAAGCTCCTCACACAGCGTGTGTATGATCGGCCGGGCGCCATGTCCCGTAAACTGCTCTATATAATAATTGCCCAGTCCCGGAATGGCCGGAATGGTTTTACAGACTTCCAGCCCAAGCGCCTGCACCAGATTTTCGGATGCGGGCCAAGGCACCAGCGCCAATGCGTGACTTTCCTTGATCATCATGAGCGCAAGAGGCGTTGTATCAACGGATTCAACTGTCAGGGCAGGATCATCGGCCATACCAGGATATCGCGTCAGCAACGTATTCCACCCGACCGCATGCGACCGCACATCCAACAATCTGAAATCCGTTATATCACTGGCATCTGTTATGGCCTCGATATCCGGCGCCTTGCCGACAACAACATGCGTTATGCCCATCAGCCAGCCCGGATGCGAAAGCGTGGACATGCCATGATCAAACCGGATCGCCAGATCCGGCTCGGTGTGACGCTGTATATCCTCTATGATCAGATCAATGCGAACTGACGGATGCGCCTGCTCGAAAGCGACCAGACGACGTGGCAACCAGCTCATGGCCATCAACTGACTGGCAACGAGAGAAATCCGCTCTTCATTTTTTCTTGGAAAAAGGGAAGCCGTCTTCGACTCAATGGCTCGCAAAGATACCTGCACAGTCGAAAGATACCTGCACAGTCGGTAGAAACTCATTCCCCTCCACGGTCAATCGGACCCTGTTGGGACTTCTGACAAACAGCGGTTTCCTGAGATAGGTCTCAAGGGCAAGGATCTGCTGGCTGACCGCAGCCGCCGACATGTTCAACTCACGTCCCGCCGAGGCAAAACTCTGATGCCGTGCCGCTGCATCGAAAACGCGTAGCCAATTCAGGGACGGAATACGGGATGGCTGCATCCGTTAAGCTTAAGCTGAGCTTATGCTTTCTGCCAAGAAAAAATATGTTCCGATATCGCATTTAAAAATCTAATGAAGTTACGTAGTTTTTTGTCATACCCATCAACAGGAAATCATGAATGCCTCTTCGTGCGACCTGTCTTGCGATAGCAGGAATGTTCCTGACATGGTCAGGTTCCAGTCGGGCTGAAGAGTATTCGCGCACACTCACCATCGCCACGGAAGGCACCTATCCTCCTTGGGCTTTTGCAAAACCGGATGGTTCGTATGCCGGTTACGAAATGGATCTTGTGAACATTCTCTGTCAGCGCATGAAGGTAACGTGTCGGGTTGTGACGCAGGACTGGAATGGTCTGATCCCCGGACTGCGTGTCGGGCAGTACGACGCCATCATCGCTTCAATGGGCGTCACGGAAGAACGCAGCAAGGTCGTCTCTTTTTCCATTCCCTATACACGCGCACCCAATGGCTTTCTGACAACAGCCGCCGACCCATTGGCGCATCTGCCGTATGGGGAAAGCTCTTTCGATCTCACTCAGGAGCCACAGACAGCGCGATCAGCGCTGGACACCCTGAAAGCCGCCTTCGCTGGCAAGGTGATCGGCGTTCAGACAGGCTCCACAGCCGCCGTCTTTGCTGAAGCCTACCTTCAAGGGCTGACAGTCCGGGAATATCCATCTTTCGAGCAACTTGGTCTCGAACTGACGGCCGGACGCATAAACATCGCAATCGCCAATGTCACAACCTTCAAAACCCTTATGGAAGCGGCTCCCAAGGGCTCCCTCGTGATGACGGGTCCGACATTTTCCGGCGGCGTTCTCGGGTCCGACACAACCAACATGGCGTTCCGTCCGGACGATGACGCCCTCCGCAACGCTTTCAATGCCGCACTTGCTTCCGTCAACAGGGACGGCACGAACCAGGCCCTGTCTGAAAAATGGTTTGGCACGGATATTTCAATCCATGACTGAAAAATTCTGAAGATTCCGAAAGATTTTCTCACGGACACCGTCCGGTTTCGCTTCCTCATTCCGATTGCAGAGTTAAGATGTTTTCTCCCATCGCACCACTCACGCACAGCATAACGGTTTATCTGGATGATCAGCCGATCACCGCCAGCAAGGGGGAAAGCGTGGCCGCCTGCCTGCTGCGCGCTGGCGTGGCGTTCAACCGACTGACGCCCGTGTCCGGTGCGCCCCGTCTGCCTTACTGCATGATCGGTCAGTGCTTCGACTGTCTGGTGGAAATTGACGGCATCGGTAATCAGCAGGCCTGCCTGACAATCGTCCGCGACCGCATGCGGGTCCGTCGTCAGAATGGTGCCGCCGTCGCTCTGGAACACTCCGCACAATGACGCAGACAACCGACATGCGCCCCTCCGTGCCAATGGATGCTGACATCATCATTGTGGGATGCGGTCCGGCAGGCATGACAGCCGCCATCGAACTGGCCGAAGCAAACTGCTCGGTCATCGTGCTGGACATGCAGCCGACACCGGGCGGTCAGATCTTCCGCAATCTGGAAGACAACATTTCTCAAAAGAGCTCTGACAAACAGAAGCTTCTTGCTGCACTTGGTCCTGCCTACCGCGCCGGAGCGGACCTGATCCGACGGTTCCGCGCCAGCTCGCGCATCGACTACCGCCCCCTGACAACCGTGTGGGAAGTCCGACCGGACGGGACCGTGGGATGGCTGCGCGGGGTGGACGCAGGCTACCTCCGAGCCACCACTGTCATTCTGGCTCACGGCGCTATGGAACGGCCCGTGCCTTTTCCCGGCTGGACACTTCCCGGTGTCATGACGGCGGGCGCCGTCCAGACACTCCTGAAAGCAGGCAATCTCAAACCGACCGGTAACGTCGTTCTGGTAGGAACAGGCCCTTTGCTCTTGTTGTTGGCGACACAGCTTCACAAGCTGGGCGTGAAACCAACTCTCATCGCGCGCACCGACCGTTTTTCCGATGGTCTGCGGGCTATGCGTCACCTGCGCAGAAATGGCCTCCTTCCAGTGATCAAAGGACTGGGATGGCTGGCACAGCTGAAACGTGCTGGCGTGCGCATGGTCTCGGGCCTGTCTGACATCGCCGCCGAGGGTGAACAGAAGGTCGAGGCCGTCAGCTTTACGGCCAAAGGACTCAGAGTGCGTCAGGCCTGCGATCTGCTGGTCGTGCATGACGGCATCGTGCCTGCCATCGATATTCCCAATGGAGCCGGCCTAGCTTTGCAATGGGATCAGGCCAACGCCAGTTGGCGTCCGCGCACAACCCCGGACGGTCTCGCCTCATCCACCCTGCCGCCTGACCTTCAACCGGAGCGCTGCGCTGTCCGCATCACGGGTGACGCCAGAAGGATCGGGGGAGCAGAAGCCGCGATCGCGCATGGACAACTGACAGCACAGGCCATTCTCGCCGAACTTGGCAAAGGCAGCGGCATTTCCAGCAAGAGTCAGCAGGCCGTTGACAGAACCCTGTCTGTCCGACCTTTTCTGGACACAGCTTTCCCACCGGGTCTGTCCGCCACCCTGCCGGACGACAACACAATCGTCTGTCGTTGCGAGGAACTGACCGCCGGAGCCCTGCGCGAGAAAATCCGCACCGGATTCAGCAACATGGACGCTCTGCGCGGTGAAACACGGTGCGGCATGGGGCCCTGTCAGGGACGCAACTGCATGATCACCGCAGCACGCCTGATCGAGGAAGCTCATGGTGCCTGCGTCCCCACGCCACCGGTTTTCAGGGGACGACCTCCGATACGTCCCCTTCCCCTCGGTGCACTCGCCGGTCTGAACGGCCTGGACCCCAGCGCGACCGAGTTGCTCACACTGGAAGACAAGCCTGAACATGATGTGGAGGCGACGAGCGATGTCCCGGCAGAGTGAAACCGCCCTTATCATCGGTGCCGGACTTCAGGGCTGCTCGATCGCGCTGTTTCTGGCGAGAGCTGGCTGGAACGTCACGCTGCTCGACAAGAATGTCGCAGGCCGACACGCCTCCAGCGTCAATGCGGGCGGGTTGAGAATGCTGATGCGCGACTGGCGGGAATACCCTCTTTCGCAACGCGCCATGGAGCACTGGGAACATCTCGACCGACTGGTCGGAGAAAAGGCTGCCAGCGCCTGTGAAGTTCGCCTCGGGGTCAGCCAGATCGGCCTTGCGCTTGATGACGCCGAGATGTCATGGGCCGTTGGCCGTGCTGAAGACATGAAAAAGCGTGGACTTGGAGAAGAAGAGCTTCTTTCACGCGAGGACGTGCGTGCCCTGCTTCCCGGCGTCTCTGACACCGCTCTTGGCGGTCTGATCTCCCGACGGGATGGTCACGCCAACCCGGCCGCCGCCACCCGCGCATTTCGGGAAGCCGCCGTCGCGGCGGGTGCCCGGATTGTGGAGAATTGCCGCGTGCTGGGGCTGGAGCGTGTCCGGGGCGGAGGATGGCGGGCGGAAACATCGTTTGGCCAGCATGAAGGCGGCGTTCTCATCAATTGTGGGGGTGCATGGGGAGCGCGGGTGGCGGTCATGGCCGGACAGACGTTGCCGCTCAAGACCGTCGCGCCGTCGATGATGGTCACGGCACGGACCCAACCATTTCTCACCCCCGTTGTCATCGGCATCGACAGGCCGCTCTCCTTCAAGCAGAGCGCTGTCGGATCGCTGGTCATCGGTGGCGGCATTCTGGGAAAGCCGTGTCCTGATCAGGACACATCATTCACGGTCATGGACCGCATGCCGCAGAGCGCAGCCGCGACTCTCGAAGCCTTTCCGGCGCTGGCGCATGTGCCGGTCCTGCGGACATGGACCGGGCTGGAAGGCGCAACGCCTGACGGTATTCCCGTCATCGGTCCCGGACAGGACACGCCGGATCTGTGGCATGTCTTCGGCTTCTGCGGGCATGGCTTCCAGCTTTCTCCGGCTGTCGGAGAGGCTGTCGCCAAGTCCCTCGTCAGCGGCACCCTTGAAGCAACACTGGCTCCCTTTGACTGCGGACGCTTTGCCTCCAGAGTGGCCGCATGAATACCTCGTCCCTCACCCTTGTCGGTTTTGGGCCGGATGGCTGGGGCAAACTGCTGGTCATCGCGGCTGGCCTGACCCTGATTGCTGCTTTGTGCAGCTTTGCGATCGGTGGTCTGCTGGGCACAGCCGGAGCCGCATTGAAACTGTCATCCGCGCCTCTCCTGCGCTGGATCGGCACTTTCTACACAACCGTATTGCGGGGAATACCGGAAATACTGATTGTCTATCTCTTCTATTTCGGCGGCTCGCTGGCGCTGACCCACCTCATGCATCTGGCAGGTTTTCCCGGCTTCTTCTCGCTGCCGTCCTTCGTGATCGGGGTTGTCGCCATCGGTCTGGTCTCGGGCGCGTATCAAACGGAAGCCTATCGCAGCGCGTATCTGCGCCTTGACCGAGGCCAGATCGAAGCCGGCAAGGCCTGCGGCATGAGCCGAACTGTTCTTCTGTGGCGTATCATCGCTCCCCAGACGCTCCGTTTCGCTTTGCCCGCACTCGGGAACATCTGGCAATCCGTCCTGAAGGAGACCGCGCTGCTGTCCATTATCGGTCTCGTGGAACTCCTGCGGCAATCAACCATCGCTTCCGGCGCGACCCGACAGCCGCTTCTTTTCTATGGCACCGCCGCGTTGCTGTATCTGCTCATGGGGCAACTCACGGGTTTCGGCATCAGGTCCGTTGAAAAACGTCTTGGCCGATGCTGGGAGCGATAGAAATGGACTGGCCATTCCTTGCCCGAACAGCAGGCGAACTTCTGACCGGCGTTCCCCTCACTCTCCAACTCACCGGCATCGCGCTGTGTGCAGGATTTGTCCTTGCCGCGAGTGTCGCCGCACTGGCGCACAATCGGCTTGCTCCTTTGCGCTGGCTGGCTCGTCTCTATGTCGGGCTGTTTCAGGGAACACCCCTGCTGGTCCAGATCTTTATTATATATTACGGCTTCGGACAGATCGAATATCTGCGCTCCTCCTTCCTGTGGCCATTTCTGGCACAGGCTTACTGGTGCGCCATTATCGCGCTGTCCCTGAACACCTCAGCCTATGGGGCCGAGATCATTCGTGGCGCTATCGCAGCAGTTCCCCGGAACGAGATCGAAGCCGCGCAGGCCATGGGCATGTCCGGTTTCCTGCTGCGTCGCCGGATCATCTGGCCGCAGGCCCTGCGCTATGGGCTCGCAAATTACGGCAATGAAGCGATTCTGCTGCTCAAGGCTACGTCACTCGCCAGTGTCATCACGCTGATGGATGTGACAGGTATCGCCTACAGGCTGGTTTCAAAAACCTACCGATCTGAGGAGATTTTTACCATTTCTGGCATGATCTATCTTTCGCTGACTTTCGTGATTGTCGGCTGCGTCCACATGTTGGAACGCTGGCTTCTTCCCCGTAACCGGGTCTGACCCACGCAAACGATCTTATCCGGAGCTTTTCATGGAAACGACCCAGCCACACATCATACCAGCCAGCGCTGCCACGACTGCCCCCGTCATCACGACGCGACAGTTGACCAAGCGCTATGGCGCGCTGGAGGTGCTGCGCGGCATTGATCTCGACGCGCACGAGGGTGAAGTCATTTCCATTCTGGGCGCATCGGGTTCCGGCAAATCGACTTTCCTGAGATGCCTCAATCTTCTGGAGATTCCCACCAGCGGCTCTCTGACTGTTCTGGATGAAAACATCAGATTTCGCCAGCAGGGGAACGAACTGCGCATTGCCGATCAGAAGCAGGTCAACCGGTTGCGGTCGCAGGTCGGCATGGTGTTTCAGAACTTCTGTCTGTGGAGCCACAAGACGGTTTTGCAGAACGTGATGGAAGCGCCGATCCACGTTCAGGGGCGAAACCGGCAGGAAGTCAGGGATGAGGCGCAGAAAGCTCTCGACCGCGTCGGCATGCTGAACCGTGCTGACTATTACCCCAGCCAGCTTTCGGGTGGACAGCAGCAGCGCGTCGCCATTGCGCGCGCCCTCGTCATGCAGCCGCGTGTACTGCTGTTCGACGAACCGACCTCAGCACTGGACCCGCAGCTGGTGGGAGAAGTCCTGAAAGTGATGCAGGATCTGGCCGCGGAAGGCCGAACAATGCTGATTGTGACACATGAAATGGCTTTTGCACGGGATGTCTCAAGCCGGATCGTTTTTCTGGAGCAAGGCACAGTGCGCGCGCAGGGAACGCCACAGGCCCTGTTTCAGGGTGGCATGGACGAACGATTTGACCAGTTTGTCAGCCATTTCATGCGCAAGACCTGACATACTGAATGGAGAGAGACGGACAGGACAGGCCCGGCCTGTCCGCACTTCGCGGTCAGTGACCATGAACAGGAAAAGGAAATGATATGAAAACATGCCAGATTCTGGGCATCCCGACACAGAGCGGAACATCCGAACGAGGATGCATCATGGGCCCCACGGCCTTTCGCATCGCGGGCCTGCCGGAAATTTTGCAGAATCTTGGATGGGAAGTGACCGATGTGGGTGATGCAGTACCCGCGCAGCCTCCGGCCGTCAGCCATCCCAATCCCGCCGTGCGTAATCTGGATGCGATCATAGCGTGGACTGAAAGCGTGACCCGCCGGGCCTACGAGATGGCCAGCACATGTGATCTGCCGATTTTCCTCGGTGGCGACCATTCCATGTCTGCGGGCACGATCCCCGGCGTGGCGTGCAGGGCGCAGGAACTGGGCCAGCCGCAATTCGTGCTGTGGCTGGACGCTCATACCGACCTGCATACCCTCCACACGACCACGAGCGGCAATCTACACGGCACGCCGGTCGCCTACTTTACGGGACAGCCCGGTTTCGAGGGTTTCCCGGTTCCCGCCGCTACCGTCGATCCGCGCAATGTCTGCATGATGGGTATCCGCTCGGTCGATCAGGCGGAAAAACGCCATGTCGCGGCCATTGGTATGACCGTCTTTGACATGCGCACGATTGATGAACAGGGCATCGTCGCACCGCTGAACAGTTTTCTTGATCGTGTCAGACACGCCAACGGTCGTTTGCATGTCAGTCTCGACGTGGACTTTCTCGATCCCGAAATCGCACCTGCCGTCGGCACGACCGTCGCCGGAGGGGCTACGTTTCGGGAGGCGCACCTCATCATGGAAATCCTCCATGACAGCGGTCTAGTCACCTCTCTGGATCTGGCTGAACTCAACCCGTTCCTCGACGTACGCGCCAAAACGGCACGTCTCATGACCGATCTCGCAGCAAGTCTGCTGGGCCGGCGCGTTCTCGAACACAAGACAAGGACTTATTGATATGTCGTCCTCTGCTCCCGCCCCCTCGCACCTCGCTTTCGTGCCGTTTGTCTCGGTTGAGAACATGATGGCGCTTGTGCATCGCATCGGCATCGACACATTCCTGCGGGAACTGGCCGACTATCTAGAGGCCGACTTCAAGCGATGGCCGGAATTCGACAAAACCCCGCGCATTGCAGCGCATTCCGCTGAAGGCGTCATTGAACTGATGCCAACAAGCGACAGCAGTCTCTATGGCTTCAAGTATGTGAACGGTCATCCGAAAAACATGAAGGAAGGGCTGCAGACCGTTACCGCTTTCGGAATGCTTGCTGACGTCAGCTCCGGTTATCCCACTCTTCTCTCGGAAATGACCATCCTGACGGCCCTGCGTACGGCGGCAACGTCCGCCATGGCGGCCCGGCATCTGGCTCCGGCCAATTCACGCACAATGGCCATTATCGGAAACGGCGCCCAGTCGGAATTCCAGGCCATCGCGTTCCGTGAACTGGTCGGCATCCGCGCCCTGCGGCTTTATGATATTGATCGTGCCGCTTCGGAAAAATGCGCCCGCAATCTGGCAGGCATGGGTTTCGACATCACCATCTGCGACACAATCGAAGCGGCTGTAGAAGATGCGGACATCATCACGACTGTCACAGCAGACAAGCAGTGCGCCACGATCCTGACCGACAACATGGTCGGTGCAGGCGTCCATATCAACGCTGTCGGAGGCGACTGTCCCGGCAAGACTGAACTTCATCGTGACATCCTGTTGCGCTCCTCCATTTTTGTCGAATATCCGTCACAGACCCGCATTGAAGGCGAGATCCAGCAGCTTCCGGAAGATCATCCCGTGACCGAACTCTGGGAGGTCATCGCAGGCAAAACATCAGGACGAACAGGAAAAAGCCAGATCACCCTGTTCGATTCAGTCGGTTTTGCAATCGAGGATTTCTCGGCGCTCCGCTACGTTCGTGACAAGCTGGAAGAGACCGGATTGTTTGAGAAGCTGGACATGGTGGCGGACCCCGATGATCCGCGCGATCTGTTCGGCATGCTTCAGCGTTCGAAAATGGCGGTTGCCTCCTGACCATCAAGAAATGATTCAGGCTGGCTGCATGATGGCCTGTGCAGTCAGCCTGACAACAGACCAGCGGATTCACGCATCAAAGCTGGGGCCTGACAGGATTTCGCCACGCTGATGGGAACATCAAAACAAGATAAAAAAACACCTCGTTAATAAAAAACTCTTTTGAAAAACAATAATCTTTTTAATCCAATACCACCCGATTTCCGTCTTTCCATGGCGCATCAGCTTCAAATAACGGACGCAAAACCGTGGAAGCAATCTAGGGAAGAAAAACACAGTTACGTATATTGACCGTAAGTTAGCCTTACGCTTGCTATCAAGAAAAAATACATTCCGATATCGAATTAAAAAATCTAAAAAGACTTCATAGACCTGATGTAACAAACGCAATGAGAAAAGCATGAACATTTTTTCAAACGCTATAGGTGAAACCAAAATACAACTTCAAAATCTTTATAAAATCAGAACAATTTAAAGGTGTTTCTACATAACCAGAATATCTATGGAAGATGCCGATTCCACTCAAAAAGCATGATGTATTTTTATACAAAACACAAAAATTACAAAATAAAAAACAATAAAATAGCACTCCCAATGAATACATGAACAACAAATCCGAACAATTCTCTCAACAAAAAGGGTGACCTACTAGTCTGAAACGCAAAAGAACACATACACCCTCACTAAGCCACAACCACTCAACCGAGTTCCATTCAACCCAGAAATCGGTCCAAGCAGGAATGAAATAGGAATAGCCTCATGAAATCATATTTTTTACGTCATTCCTCCCGTCTTCTGGCTGCAGTTCCAGCATATATTGTGCTGCCGACCCTCCCCTGCCTGCTTCTGGCATCAACATCGTCTTTGGCTGCAACAGCAACTACAGTTGCTGGCTCTCAACCAGTCGATGCAAAACATGTTGCCACAGGCCGCACACGCACTCTCTCCACGCAGCATCATCCGAAAGCGATCACGCACAAGGGCGACGCGGAACAGATAAGGGTAACCCGTTCACGGGCACAGCGTCATCTTTCTACTCCAGGCACAGTCAATGTGATCAGTGGCAAGGAGCTTCGCTCTCTTCACCTTGAAAGCCCGAAGGATATCGCAGCATTTACGCCAGGCGTGACGGCAACCAACGCCGTCTCTGGCTCGGCTCCGATTTTTTCCATTCGCGGTGTCGGTCTTGATGACTATGTCGGCACCAACATGGGTGGCATCGGCATTTATCTGGATGGTGTGTTTGCCCCCTTCCCCGTATTCTATACAGGTCAGATGCTTGATATCGACAGTATCGCCACGGAAAAAGGTCCTCAGGGCTTTGACATGGGTCGCAGCACAACTGGTGGCAGCATCAATATCCAGTCAGTAAAACCCTCTGATAAATTCGGAGGTTATGCAGAATGGGGTTACAGCAGCTATAATACCAATCGCGGCCGTTTCGCCATCAACACTCCGATCACCAGCAAAATCTCCAATCGACTGGCTTTCAATTATGTAAATGGTGATGGCTGGCAGAAAGATATCAATACAGGCAAGCGCTATGGTGCGCAGGACCTTCTGGCCATTCGCAATCTGACAAAATTTGAAGTGGATGACACATCGTCCGTGCTGCTCAATCTGCATTACACGCGAGATAAAGGCACCTCTACTTCTCCGCAGGATCTGGGACCGGTGTCAAAAGGCGATACAGGCCTGCATCCGGCGGCCAACGCCGTAAGTGCAGGCAACACATCCGGACAGAGAAACGAGAACGGTGGCGGTCTTTCTGTCAATTATACCAAAGAGTTCAATTTCGGAACATTCTCATCCATGACAGCGATCGATTTCTATCGTCGCGATGATACCGATAATTATGACGGCTCAGCCCTGCACATTTCCGATTACAGATGGAATGACACAGCCATTGTACAGTCCCACGACATGCATTTGCGTATGAATCTGGCAAAGATCTTCCATCTTACCGTTGGTGTTTTCGAATCTTACGACAAGATTGACGGCGACTATACCAGCCTGCGTCTGCAATCGAGCAGCGCGATCAATCTGAATAATCATTTTTCCCAGCAGAACCTGTCGACAGGTGTTTACGTCAATACAGTAACCAACATAACCAAAAAACTGGATTTCATCGCCTCGGGTCGTTTCTCTTATGATGAGCGTGGCTTTAACGGCGGCTCCCGATATTCAGCCATCGCTGCCGACAGCCCCAGGCTTTTTGCCCCATACTATGCGCAGGTCGGCGACGCCCTAACCGGTGTGAATGCTCGCCATGAGTATCATCGCTTCACTGGTCGCGTGGGGCTACGCTACAAGATTGCACCAGATACTTATGCCTACGGCACAATTTCAAACGGATACAAGGCAGGCTCATATTTTGCGGCTCCCGTTCTAGCAGCTGGCGCCCTTGATTACGTCAAGCCGGA
The DNA here is from genome assembly GCF_002409645.1 of Acetobacter sp. UBA5411. Classification (GTDB taxonomy): domain Bacteria; phylum Pseudomonadota; class Alphaproteobacteria; order Acetobacterales; family Acetobacteraceae; genus Acetobacter. Next base: position 17,397 of record NZ_DHNR01000017.1, on the reverse strand, counting down.
AAATCTGATCGCTTATGAAATCGGTATCAAATCCTCCCTCTTCCATAACAAACTTATGGTGGAAGGCTCCCTATTTGATTACGAATATCATAATCGCCAGACATTGTTTTTTGCACCGATTACCCCAACCGCAAACTCCCTGACGCTTGGCACCATTCCTCGTGCACGCACACGTGGTGGTGAACTTTCCACAACATTACACAACCTTGTACCCAACCTCGATCTCCGCGGCTCTTTTGCCTATCTTGATGCGCGCGCCAAAAGTCCAGTCAACTACATCAATGGACTGTCTCTTGATCCACCGGTAACGCGTAATTCTTCACTCCCCTTTTCTCCTCGTTTTTCGTGGAGCGCCGTCACACGCTACAATATTGATGTGGATCGTTATCGCGTGACACTACAGGCCAGTTACACATGGAAGGACAACATGTGGGCAGCGTTGGGCGATAATAATGCCAAGACCAGCAAGATCAGTTCTCTGGGTCTGCGCATGGAATTCGGCCCTCAAACGGGAAAATGGAATGCCGCTGTATATGTCGACAATCTGCAGAACAGAAAAGGCAATACCTATTCGTTTACTGGAAGTGATAATAATCGCATCCAGTATATCCAGTCACCACGCTGGATTGGCTGCGAGCTTCATTACAACTTCTGAAAAACTGCTTGAAGATCTATGTCATCCTTTAGACTCAGGACTTTTTTCTGAGGTAGAAGATGAAACTTGTGGCGCTGCGGATTGCGACATGAATGTATGAGCGCAGCGATCATATCTGGTTGCGATGCATCGCCAGTTTTTGAGCTTTACAAACATGTTTTCGATGAGATGGCTCTTTTTGTACAGTTACCCGTTGTAAGGCAGCTTTGATTTTGAGTTCTTCTTCGGCGGGGTACTGGCAGTGATAATTCGGTTGGTTCGAGACTGACTGATTTTATTATTGTCGTATTCCTATTAGCCGAGAACGTCTTCTGTCTTATCCAGCAAATCTACTAGCAGAACATCCGCATCTTTAAAATCACTGATCTGTTCTGCTAGCAGATAAAGTCGAGTAGTTTCATCCCCAGACCATCTTGAGTTCAGGCCGCCTTTTATGAGTCCGATATGGCAGGGAAAGCCCTTTTTTAACTAGGGAAGCAGGTGCTTTATGTGCTTTGAGATCTGTCTTGTCGATCATCAGACGCTTTGAACAACCGGTCCTCTCACAGCGCAGTAAAAATCCGGTCGAAGCGCGGCTTCGGTGCACATCGCAAAAAGAAACTAGGCCCGGGGCGCTGCCGGGAAAGTAGCCCGTCTTCGGCCCGCTGAAACGGCATGGCCCTAGCCATGCTATCATGATCCCCAATCCCGGACATTAAAGGCTGAAGTCGATCATTCGAAAGAAAGTGCAGCCAGATTCAACCGTTTACAGCGCTTCCCCACTCAATAGACTAAACTGCACATGATTGAGCTGGAAAGCCGTCTCGCGGCTCTTCTCCACGTTTTCCCGAAGCTCCGACCACAAAAAAAGCCGCACGGGCTGAGACCCAAGCGGCTGTTGTATCGGAGCGTTCGTTTAAGATGGTTGCGGGGACAGGATTTGAACCTGTGACCTTCAGGTTATGAGTTAGGGATTTAAGCCTACGCCCCTCCCCGCCCCAGCCGACAGAACTACGCCTTACCACGCAGAACCCTTTATTTTCCTTGAAAAAACGTCCCATCAGGCTACGCAATTGTCGTACCGGCTACGCCCGGTTTCGCATTCATCTGTTTCCTATGTGTTTCCTGCGATGAGGGCAAGCATGGCCAAGCTCAGCAAGAAAACCGTCACCTCTGCCGACCCGACAGAGAAGGATTATTTCCTCTGGGATGACAGCATTCCGGCCTTCGCAGTCCGGGTGTGGCCATCCGGCCGAAAGGTGTACGTCATTCATTATCGCGCCGGCGGCCGCATGCGCCGCTACACGATCGGACAACATGGGAGCCCATGGACGGCCGATCTAGCGCGTGAAGAAGCCATCAAGGTTCTTGCACGGGTTCATAGCGGCGAGAATCCCTCGGATGCTCGTGTAGAAGAACGCAAGGCGATGACCGTCAGGGAATTCAGCAACCGTTTTCTGGGCGAATATGTGGATGTCCACCTCAAACCAACGACCCAGAGCGAGTATAAGAGAGCTGTGGATCTGTTCATCGTTCCCAAATTCGGGACATGGCGGATGGCCGATATATCGCGGGCGGACGTCTCCGAATTCCATGGCGATATGCGACATATCCCTTATCAGGCCAATCGGACGCTCGGCGTACTGTCCAAAATGTTCAGCCTGGCAGACCTATGGAGCATTCGGACTGACGGTCTCAATCCGTGCCGCGGCGTTCAGCGCTATAAGGAAGAGAAGCGGGAGCGCTATCTAACCCAAGAAGAATATACGCGCCTCGGCGCCGCGCTCAATGAAGCAGAGGATATGCCTGAGGCCGTCTGGGCAATCCGTCTGCTCGTCCTGACAGGTTGCCGGCTACGCGAAATCCAGACTCTGCAATGGAGCCACGTTTTCTTCGACCAATCCGAATTCAGGCTCCCTGACAGTAAAACGGGGGCTAAAATCGTCCTGATCGGACAAGCGGCCGTGAACGTAATCAAAGCCATCACCCGGCTGGAGGACAATCCTTATGTCATTACTGGACGGGAAAAAGGTGGCTATTTGACTGACCTACAAAAACCCTGGCGCCGCATTCGCAAAGCCGCGGGTCTGGACGACGTCAGGATTCATGATCTGCGCCATTCCTTCGCTTCTGACGCACTGGAAATGGGAGCTGACCTGACGATGATCGGTCGTATGCTGGGACATAGCGATATCAAGACGACAGCTCGTTACGCTCACTTAAAGCGGGAGAACGTGAGGCTCTCAACCAATCTTGTTTCCGAGAAAATCTCCGCAGCACTGCTGGGATGCTGAAAATAACAAACATCAACTCAGCGCTACTTGCGTGCAATGAATGGTTCGTTGCAGAAATTACAAAGGAAATAGATAATCTGATCTTTACGCGATTGAGGTCAACTTCGCCCTCACCCAGATCGCTCGAATGATCTCCATACTTATGAGGATCATGGTTATCGCCCCCCTGCTCGGCCCCTTGGCTGGCGGTCAACTTATCGAGCTGATTGGATGGCGTGGAATTTTCTGGACTCTCAGCGTGGTTGGAGTTTTGACACTATTAAGCATTCAACTGCTTCCGGAACGCTTCCTCTCTCGCTGCGGCAATGCCGCCCGTTTCATGATTGTATAAGAAGCAACCGTAGCATGGCGGGTTACGCTCTCCACTACCTGCTAGTCGGCAAAAAGATACCGAACTGTATCATTGGCGATGCAGTCATTCCACGGTGGATGAAGCACGTAATAGGGCATTGTCATCTACTCTGGCAAAATCCAGACCTCCTTGGGCTGCCCTGATACGGTATTCGGCCAGCCGGTATAAAGTGCGAGTTGGGTAACGAGGCCTGAAATGTCACGCGGCGTCACGCCGTGCTGAAGCGTGAGCTGAACATGGGACGTCAGTTGTGCCGCTTTGCCCGTGGCGATCAGCACGGACAGAGTGACGATGCTACGATCGAGGGGACTGACAGATTTTTCGCGCCAGACTTCTCCGAACAGCACTTTGTCCGTATAGTCGGCGAGCCCCGGAGCAAGAGCCTGCATGGCTTTGGGAGCGACCGAAGACCGCTTCTGAGAGAGCTGGTCCTGCTCCCATCGTCAGAGCCGCTGCTGCGGTTGGCATTATTTTCATGTCGCTTTCTCCGCGCATCGTCATGTGGTCATCGTTTTTTTCAAGGGAAAGAGATGCGCCATTTTCAGACGCCAGGCGGCATTTTCTGTGTTACTGAGAGCCTTGCGATATCGTGCGTGAGTTATCCCTCTGTCAGAGAAGCCATGTCGATGACAAAGCGGTAGCGTATGCCGTTGGTTCGTAGAAGCATCCTATGAAACGGTCTACCAATATCCAGAACGCGCCCCAATTCCTTATCCGCTATCAGGCTCTCGACCATGTCCAGATCGCTGCCCTAACTGTGTAAAGCGCTTACCACATTATCCTGCGCCTGTGCGGCATCGTGCTCTCGTGATTTTTCGCCGCGTACCTCGTGATATCCTCTCACCAGAAGATGTTGGTCCGCACCCGTTATGAGGACGCTGCCGCAGAAAAGGGTTTAGTGCTCCATTTGCATACTTTTCTTCCGATCAAGCCGATAGCCCGTTACAAATGCGTTGGCCCGTTCATTCAGACGAACCCATTCTGACAACATGTCAGGGCCTATATCTAACTTAGACGCGATCAACAGCATTGCAGAGTAAAGTAGCTGATGATTTCTATTTTTTTGGATCATACAAACCGCACGTTCACGAAATTTGGGTAGAGAATGTTTCGGTTTATTAGTAATTACCATCTTTTATGTCACGGGCACTCCTACCTTCATAAAACTCAGAATGCTTTATTTCCTGAAAAGACGATCTAAGCGTAATCGTCCCCGACTATCACTCAGCCTTACGGCCGTTAAAACGGCAGCTAATGTAGCACCGATCATATTACCGCTGACAATCAGGCTCATCAGAACAATCTGATACTTCGAAGCTTCCATCGGGTTCATTCCCGCAAGAATCTGTCCTGTCATGATACCCGGCAATGTAATGATACCTGCAGCAGCCATCTGATTGAGCGTTGGAATTAACGCGGCACGAATTGCCTGCCGAATGGAAACATTCATTGCCTCCGTCCTGGTCGCACCCAGTGTCAGTCGTGCCTCTATGGCCGAACGTTCGCGCGATATCGTCGAAAGCAGTGTATTCATTGTCAGGCTAACAGCATTCATGACATTGCCCAGCAGCAGCCCTGTCATCGGAATTGCTGTGCGTGCCTGATACCATGGATGCGGCTGTAACGCCGTTAACAGACCAAGCAAGACGACAATCACTGTGCCGATAATGGTACTGCCACCTCCTATGCCAAAGTGCCAGTCTGGCGTCAGGCGCACCAGCTGCCGCGTACCAACCTCATATGAAGCGGCTGCAAACATGAAAACAAGCATCGCTATCGTCAGCCACACAGAGGAGCGACCAAAGATCAACAACAACACACTGCCGGCCAGAACCAATTGTACTACCATCCGCAAAGCCGCTATAAACAGCGCCTTCTGGATACCCAACGAGAACACGAGCGATAGTATTATACTGCCGAAAATCATTCCTCCTGCCAGTAACATGTCACCCGGAGTCATTAAGATAGCCGTCAAAACGCAACCCCGCTAAAATGGCCGTCGACGATATCGCAACGCTGATCCGCCATCCGCGATGCCTGCGCGAGATCATGCGAGACAAGAATAATTGTGGCTCCCTCTTCCATTCTGGCACGCATGACGGCTTCAACTAAGAGCGTAGTTCTACTGTCCAACGCCGAGCACGGCTCATCCATCAGCATGACCTGAGGGGCATTCAACAATCCGCGCACCAGAGCAAGGCGCTGCCGCTCACCTGTAGAGAGACGATGTATGGGGTCGTACAGCACACCGCGCCGCAAACCCAGATGTTCCATCAGAACGTAGGTTTGATCGTTGTCTGGCAGATGATCGAGTACGACATCGCTCCACCATCCTGATTCTGCTGGAAGATATAAAACCTGCTTCCGCCATGAGTGGGACGGCATAGCCGAACAGAAACGGCCATTCAAAGCCACATCCCCTTGATGAGGATCAAGATCCGCCATCATGCGCAACAAGACAGATTTTCCTGTCCCGGACATGCCAGTCACCACCAAGCATGTGCCTGCCGGTACATCAATATTAAACGGTCCCGCATGGGCATTACGTAACCCTCTCGCAGAAAATCCACGAGTAAGGACATCAACTGACGGTCGGAGCGCCTGATGAGAAAAACGTGAAAACATTAACCCTGCCACATTCATCCAACATAAGGCTTGTCGGTTCGTAGAAACAACCTGCGGGAAGCAACAAGCCGCATAATCAACCAAGTAACCACCATGTTCTTTCCGACGTCTGCAGCGCTCAAGAAGACCTTTAAGGTGGGTGTTTTTATCTTCTATTTTCTTTCAATTATTTGGCCTTAGAATTTTAAGGCCATCTACTCATCATCCCGGCATATTCGCTACACCAACAAAAGAGGAAAAAGACTTTGTGACAATTTCACAAACCAAGATACTGCGACCTTCTCCATCGACAATAGGAATCTATGATTTCAATTATGCTTAAAATTAACATTATCCGTCATTAATAAATCCCAACAATAGTCTATAGTTCTTGAGTTATTATTTATTTATTCGTAAATAACAAATTACGGCATATTAGGAAATAATTGCACTTTATTTTTTCAGGGCAATTAAGGAGAAAAATATCTATGCTTCATACATTTTCTTTCTTGGAATTCAGATTAAGAACTCATCAATTAAACGAAAAAAACTCGACAACACGTCCCTAGTACACTGGATCTTTGTGCAATGATCGATACCTGTAAGGTACTCATGGTCTTTCCCCTCTTCAACGCAAGCTCATTCTGGAACTATCAAGAAACCTGCGATCTGACTAACGCACGCTATCCTGCGGCACCGCTTGGTCTTATTACAGTTGCCGCGCTGCTGCCTGAAAACTGGGAAATACGGCTGGTAAACAGAAACACCGAACATCTGGATGATGCAGATTTTGGCTGGGCCGATATTGTCATGACGGGCGGGATGCTGCCGCAACGCAACGATGCCCTGCATATTATTGAAATGTGTCGAGCTCTTGGCAAGCCGGTCGTAATTGGTGGCCCCGATGTTACGTCCAGCCCGCACCTTTACAGTGCAGCAAATTTTCAGGTTCTGGGCGAAGCCGAGGAAATCATGATTGATTTCATCACGGCATGGCGACGTGGTGACAGGCAAGGCGTATTCAAAGCGGAGATGGGCAAAACAGATGTTACAAAAAGCCCTTTGCCGCGTTTTGATTTATTGAAGCTGGATCAGTATCTGCACGTTGGTGTTCAGTTTTCGCGTGGGTGTCCCTTTAGTTGTGAGTTCTGTGATATTATCGAACTCTACGGTAGGGTGCCGCGCACCAAGACCAATGCACAGGTCATAGCAGAGCTTAATGCCCTGTACGCTCTTGGCTATCGCGGACATGTTGATTTTGTGGATGACAACCTGATAGGCAACAAGAAAGCACTTAAAAAATTTCTACCAGACCTCAAACAGTGGCAGAATACAAAGAATTTTCCATTTGAATTCTCAACAGAGGCTTCAATTAACCTGGCGGATGATCCCGATCTGCTGCGTAGCCTGTCTGAGACAAATTTCTTTGCTATATTCGTGGGCATCGAAAGTCCAGATACAGAGTCTCTCGTGCTTATGCAAAAAAAGCAGAATACAAGGCGGAGCTTACAGCAGAGCATCGAGACAATCCACAGAGCAGGAATTTTTGTTAATGCCGGCTTTATCGTCGGGTTTGATAGCGAAAAAGGCAGCATTGCTAAAGGCATGATTGAATGTATTGAAGACACATCGATCCCGGTCTGCATGGTAGGTCTGCTTTATGCCCTGCCCACAACCCAATTGACACGCCGTCTTTTTGCCGAAGGTCGTCTTTTTTCCGGCAGCGAACAGACCCAGTCGGGCGATCAGTGTACTGCAGGACTCAATTTCGAAACAAAACGCCCACGACGTGACGTGCTGAATGATTACAGAACAGTGCTTGCTGCAATTTATGATCCGACTGCTTATTTTGGCCGGGTCCGCAGGCTTGGCCGAATGCTCAAGCGTGAACGCACACACCGAATGATAAAAGGAGATCTGCGCAGCTTTATCCGGCTGCTTTTCCGCATTCACCGGGCCGGACCGGGAACGACGGGGCAGTTCTGGCGTATGATACTGGACTGCGCTTTGCATAACCCCAAAGCACTCCCTTATGTAGTCATGACAAGTGCGCTTTACCTTCACCTCGGTCCATTTTCACGTCAGGTCATTGCTGAAATTGACGGAGAAATAGCAAATATAGATCAAGGCCGGTGGAGCCCTCCACCTGTAATGCAACCCATTGAAGCCGAGCTTATGGCAATCTGACCTGTATTAAGATCTGGAAGCAATGTGCACACACATCGTTTTCCGGCTTCCAGTTTATCCAGTGCCATGGGGGACCATTTTTTCAACTCACGCACAGAAAGTTGCCTGGTCATCGGACGGGCATCAGATCAGAGGCTCGGGAAGTTAACTGCTTTAACCGAGCCGGATTGCAGATCCAGATCCTTATCGAAGGAAGGGTGCACTGTGCAGTTGTCTCTGTTCTTTGATGCCGACACGTCACAGAAGATATAAAACCCAGTGTTTTTCATCGGTGTTCGGATGGGGATCCGATACGGTGCCCGACAATATTCTGACTGATGAAGTTATGACTTTGGCAGAGTGATCTCGCAGCGTAATCCCGGATTATTGTCCTGAAGGCGAATGCTCCCCCCATGCAGGCGGACAATTGCACGCACCATGCTTAACCCCAGTCCGGTGCCGGGCACTGTTCGGCTTGAATCCAGCCTTACCATTTTCTCAAACACACGCTCTCGCTCAGCAAGCGGAATACCAGGGCCTGTATCCGTCACAGCAAATACAATTGCGGTTTTATCCAATTCTGCAGACAAAACAATTCTGGTGCTTGGGGGAGAATGATTTATGGCATTTTCGATCAGGTTGGACAGCATTTGGATTAATAAAACACGACTGCCCTCAATCATCACGTCAGGTTCAGGTGCGCTGACAACAAGAATTTTTCCACAGTCCTCTGCAACGGCTTGATAAAAATATCTTATCTTATCAAATAGATTTTTAACAGAACACAACGCAGCGTCCGGGACACGATCTCCGGCCTCAATCTGTGCGAGCCTTAAAACGGAAGAGAATATCTCAAGCGCATCATGGAGGTCTGCTTTCGCCCGGATAAGGGCGGAATCCCTGATTTCTGGGTGTAAAGTCTCCATCGCTTTATCCAAATGCTGCCCCAGCCGAGCCAGAGGGCGTCGCATATCATGCGCGATATCATCCGAAACCTGGCGCACGCTGGCGATCAACGCCTCATTCCGGTCAAGCATCGCGTTCAGACTGCCAGCAAGATGGTCGAATTCGTCTCCTGTCGCATTAAGGCTAAGCCTACGAGAAATATCACCACGCATAATCTCGCGCGCCGTCATGCTGATAGTCTCGATTTTTCCAAGTACAAGACGACTTAAAGTGAAACCACCGCCAAGACCAATCAAAAGGAAAATGAGACTGTTCCATGCCAGTGTCAACCAAAGGCCTCGCCGAAGAGATTGAAGCGGCGTAGCATCAATACCAACAAAGAAGTATCCGCCATCACGTAAAACCGTACCATATCCGATCACAGGATGACGGTCTGGCGGCAATGTGCGGTGCGTCCATGATAACCACCTCCAGCCAGCAACCGGACGCAAATGCAGCATATTGCTCGTGACGGCGTGTGTCTGAGCATCCTGCAGAAGGTAGTAAAAGCCCGGTTCATTCTGAACAAGTTCTTTGATGACAGGAGAGAGGTGACTGACGTCCTGACCTTGTGCTTCTGAAAAAGCTTCGTCGCGCTCATTCGCAACAGCCTGTGTGATCTGTCGAGAAAGCAATGCCTGACTACGATATCCAGATAGCGCCGTTACCATGAGCCCGCTGACAAGAAAACAGCCTGCAAATAATGCCACAATACGAAAGGACGAACTCCGAAAAACTGGAAGTCGCCGAGTTGTCATCTGGGGCATATCCATACTTTCAGGAGTGCCGTAACACATAACCCTGACCTCTGACCGTATGGATCAGAGGTGGAGCATCTCGCCCAAGGCGTTCTCTCAATCGGCTTATGTGAGTTTCGACTAAATTGGTGCGGATCGGGAAATCAATGTCCCACACGGCTTGCAGAAGCATTTCACGCGTTACCAGCATGAGAGGATGCCGCATGAAATATTCAAGGAGTTTCAATTCCTGCTCCTGAATGTAGAGTTTAAGTCCGGCACGACGCACCTCTCTGCTCAGTAGATTGATTTCGACATCGGCAAAAATCAGGCGTGTTTCCTGATGTTGCGCATTGATGCGACGTAAGATGGCCTCAAGCCTTGCCGATAATTCTGCCATTGAAAACGGTTTGACCAGATAATCGTCTCCTCCACTCTTCAAGCCTGTAACTCTGTCGTTAATTCCGTCCATTGTTGTCAGAAAAAGGACTGGGGTCTGGATGTTAGCCGCGCGCATGGTTGTCAGGATGGTCAGACCATCTACTCCCGGAAGTCTGCGGTCGAGAATAATGCAATCCCACGTTTCCTCCAGTGCAAGAGCACACCCCTGTTTCCCATCAGCGACCGTCGTAATGTCAATATGTGTGAACATGGGAGACGACTTGATATAAGCCGCCGTCTCGCAGTCATCCTCAATTAACAGGATGCGTGAAACACCCTCCTGATGATCCGCTATCATGAGGCGCTCTCCTTTATACCATACGTGTTTGACGGAATGTGCTCTCGGCCGAAAGGAAGCTTGTCCAGCACTAAGTATAGAACGGGCGTCGTATAAAGGGTCAGAGCCTGACTTACGACGAGACCACCAAGGATTGTGATACCAAGTGGCAAACGCAGTTCGGCACCATATCCGTGACCGAAAACCAGCGGCAAGGCACCGAACGCGGCCGCGAAGGTCGTCATCATGATAGGCCGAAAACGGAAAATACACGCCTGACGAATAGCGTCCTCAGCGTTAAGGCCCGATCGTTCTGCGGCAATGGCAAAATCGATCAGCATGATGGCATTTTTTTTAACAATACCCACAAGCAGAAGCAGTCCGATCATGGCCATGAGAGAAAACTCTTCGCCACACACCCAAAGGCCGAGCATCGCACCCACACCCGCTGATGGTAATGTGGAGATTACGGTAATCGGCTGGACGAAACTTTCATACAGTATGCCCAGAATGATGTAGATCCCCAGAACAGCGCCCCCGATCAATAACGGCTGATTGTTGGCTGAATTGCGTAACTGTGCTGCGTTGCCTGCGTAGTCTCCCTGAATTGATGCTGGAAGTCTGGTCTGAGCAACGACACGATCGACTGTCTTCATCGCCTGATTTAAAGATACGCCTGGCGGAAGGTTAAAAGAAATTGTTGCAGCGACTGCCTGACCTGCGTGATTAACGGCAAGCGCAGTCTTATTCATTTTGCGGGTCGTCACGACAGAGAGAGGAACCATGGTTTCATGGGCCGTCGAAACCGCTGATCCTGATGACGCGGAAGCCCCCCCCGCCAGACTATTGGCAATCTGGTTTGACATGCTCTGCCTGCTGGCACTGTTTGTCGATCCTGTTGTCTGTCCCTGCTGAACCCGGATGAGATTAGACTGGGCTGCACCGCTGGCGCTTCCCCCAGAAGTGCTCACCCACGTCTGCATAAGTGACTCTGGCGATTGCCAGAAGCGTGGCGACACTTCCATGATCACACGATACTGATTGAGGGGGTTGTAGATGACAGAGACCGCCCTTTGCCCATAGGCGTCATAAAGAACATTACTGACCAGTTGCGGCGTGATCTGCACACGCGCAGCGGCGTCACGCACAATCCGCACATCCATACTGTCACCCCCCAGCAAGACGTCCGAGGATACATCCATCAGTGTTTTCTCCCTGCTCAGCTGCGTCACAAGCTTCTGGGTGTAACGATAGAGTTCCTGTGGGGCATTGCCCTGAAGACTGTATTGGTAAGCCGCATTGCTCGGACGCGCACCGATCCGGATTGCTCCACGCTGAAGCGCGAAGAAGCGTGCATCTTTTAAAACGCGGGTGCGTTGACCCAGCCGACTGATCGTTGAGGCCACAGTATCGCTCCGCTCCGCCTTATCTGTCAGGCGGATGAAAATATTACCCTGATTGGAAGAGCCTCGTCCGCCGAGGAAGCCTGCAACACCCGCAACATCCGGATCCTGCAGGAGTATGCTCTGAACAGTTTCCATATCGTGCGCCATAGCCTGAAAGGAAATTGTCTCATTCCCCATGACACGACCAAGAAGCATTCCGGTATCCTCGTCAGGAAACAGCCCCTGAGGAAGCCCCTGATACAGCGCCACTGTCACGCCCAGTGAGAGAGGAAGAGAGAGCAGGACGACCGTCGGGTGCCCTAACGCGACCTCCAGAGTGCGCTGGTAGATGTTCTGCGTCTGCTCATGCCACCGCTCAAGAATGCGGGTGAAAGCATTCTCCGCCGCATGTGTTCCCAGTCTGGCGCACAGCATGGGAGTGAGGCTGAGCGATAAAATTGCTGAGACGCACAGGGTCAATGAGACCGTGATGGCAAATTCGTGAAACAGGCGTCCGGTCAGACCGCCCATCAGCAGGATCGGTAAAAAGACCACGATAAGCGACGCAGTGATTGAGATAATCGTAAACCGCACCTCCTTGGCTCCCTGCCTCGCGGCATCCAGCGGTGGCAGGCCCTCCTCAGCATAACGCGCGATGTTTTCGGCAACAACGATGGCATCATCCACAACGAAGCCTGTCGCAATTGTCAGAGCCATGAGGGACATAGTGTCGAGGCCGTAACCAAGTAGCCACAGAAAACCAAGTGTTCCGAGAAGGGACGCCGGAATGACAATGGCAGGAACTACGACAATGCGTGGAGAGACGAGAAAAAGCAGGACGATCGCGATCACGAGAACAACAGAAACTCCGAGTGTCAGGCGGGTATCCGCAAGAGAGGCCCGGATGACCTCTGACCGATCCATAACAGTGGCAAGCCTCATTCCTGGCGCAAGAGTGCTTTGAATGACCCCGTATTCGCGATGAAACTGATCTATTGCTGCAACAGCGTTAGCACCGGCCTGCATGTAGACTTGCGCAATAATCGCTGGCTTACCGTTATAGTAACCGGCATTGCGCACATCTTCCACGCTATCAATAATAGTCGCCACATCAGTGAGATAAATTGGTCTGCCGTTACGCCACGCGACAACAAGCCTCTCATAATCTGCCGCACGATGTATCTGGTCATTGGTTACAATCTGAAATCTCTGTCCAGCAGTATCGATATAGCCTTTTGGTGTGTGTGCGTTGGCTGAAGCCAGTGCGGCACGGACATCTTCAAAGCCAAGTCCATATTTGTATAATATGAGCGGATTAATCTCGACACGCACGGCTGGCAGAGCACTGCCGCTGATCTGCACAAGGCCCACGCCGTGAATCTGCGAAAGGCGCGGCAGCAGGTTATTGGTTGCCTGATCATACAACATCGGCAGAGTATGAGTATCCGAAGCCAGAGCGAGGATCAGCGCTGGAGGATCGTTCGGGTTGGCTTTGGAGTAGGTTGGGTTCTGGCGCAACGTCTTGGGCAGATCGACACGCGCTGCCTGAATAGCCGCGGCGACATCCCGCGCTGCGCCGTTAATGTCACGCGAGAGCGCAAACTGAAGCGTCACACGCAGCATCCCGTTGCTGGACTGAGACGTCATTTCCTGAAGTCCGGCGATGGTGCCGAGGTGACGTTCCAGAGGCTCAGCAATGGAGCTGGCAATCTGCTCTGGCGTTCCGCCAGGCTGAAGCGCTTGTACCTGAATGACCGGGAAATCAATATTCGGCAAATCTGACACAGGAAGCATGAGATATCCCATGAATCCAAACAAGCAGAGAGAGACGGTCATTAAAATTGTAGCAACCGGTCTGGATATAAACCAATCCGTCATACTGGTGGGCGTTTCAGTTCAACATGATGAAGATCCTCACAGGGATCGGCGTATTACCGTTATTGAACTCGCGTCATAGAGCAAGATACAGTAGCCCACGTTGGGAATTATTAATAGATATGTGATTTCCCTAAATACGAATATACACTATATTTAGTATAATAGATAAGAAAAATTCATATACACGTTTTATGAGAGCCAAAAATTATGTTTCTTCGACTTTTTGTTGGCGTGGTTATGTTTTTTTTATGGATTCAAGATCTCCGAAATCGAAAGCCGTAACAATAATTCATATGCACAAACGTAGCTGCTATTGGGACACCTGACATGATTTTTGGGTTTGTTACTTTGTTTATAATCTCGATCGCCGCATTTGCGGTCAGCGCTGTCTCGGGTGGAGGGGCTGGTCTCATCATGATGCCTGTGCTGGGATTACTACTTACAGCCGATCATGTACCTGCCGCACTCTCTATTGGCACGGCTGTCAGTTCGATGTCCCGCATTGCTCTTTTTTTTCAAACCATTCAATGGCAAATCGTATTGCGTTTCGTGCCCTTGGCTCTACCAGCAGCGTGGGCGGGTATTCTACTCCTAAAACATATCCAGCCAGCCTATCTGGACTTTTTTCTCGGATTATTCTTGCTAAGTAACCTCCCACTCATGCTTCGTCGCCGTAAGTCAGAAGATAAAATTTCAGAACCACGTAGTATAACATGGCTGCCAGTAATCGGTGCCTTAGCTGGATTCATCTCGGGCTTCACTGGAGCGGTTGGACTATTGTTTAATGGCTTCTACCATCGTCTGGGCTTACGCAAAGAGGAGATTGTTGCAACTCGCGCGGCCAACGACATTCTGCTTCACCTCGTAAAAGTAGGTCTTTATACATTTTATGGGCTTGTCGACCAAAACACCGTTGCCGCAGGCATTATTGTCGCAGTTGCTGCTCTGGCATCTTCTTTCATCATGAAAGCATCGCTACATCTTATTCCTGACCATCTGTTCCGACAAATAGGGCATAGCGCAGCTGTAATTGCTGGCATCGCAATGATAAGCTTGGCAGGCAGCCAAATTACTTCGCAAAATCATATAGAATTTCATTTTATCCAGAATAATAAACAAGTAGAACTCGCTGTGGACTGGAAACAACATCAACTATCGATAGAGCTAGAGAGCCCGACAGAGTTGGAGATAAGCCACATCTTAAAATCGCAAGACGCTTCTGTCGAAAGAATTGCTTCAGTTCTTCATTTTTCTCCTACTCGTGGCCTATACGTAACTCACCTAGAGAAAAATTTTTTTAATCTGTCTCTCTTTAAAGGAGAGGCAAAGTCTACAGTATAAAAATAACAAATTTTTATATCCTGTTAATGAGGAAATTTGAACTGAATTTAGTGACCTATTTTACTATGAACGTTCCCTAGACTTAACTACGAAAGTAACAGATTGAATTTTTAATCCATGCTCAATTGTAAAACGACGTAAAAATATTTTAACTTCCGGAGCGTTACAGCTAATTTTTTGTCCGGTCTCGATGTTAACAAATATAATAGAGAAACTCTCCTGACTCTCAGGCATTATGCTATATCGCCAAAGGCGATCTGGCGTAACATCCCGTCGAAGAATAAGCCTATCAACCATTAAATTAAGGGTGCGTTGAACTGAGGCTTGAGAGGGACATCTCCTATTCTCCGTTAAAAATTTTAACGTTTTCCAAATATCATTTGCCGTAGAGTTTGCACCAGATTCAAGAATTCCAAACAAAAGCGCTCTACGCACATCAGTCATCTTAATACCTGCTTGCTGACATCTATCTTCTAGGATGTCTATGCTCCGAGCGGTAAGATTCATACTGGAAGGAATCCCCTTGAATACAGATGAAAAACAATTACGCTCTGAACAAGCCAACATTGTCTCCATCCTCTTACTTTTTTATGAAAGAAAGAGAAAAACCTACATCTTTCTCTTTCCCAGAAACGAAACCAAAAAATTACTATATTAATTTTAGGGAATATTCTGTTTACATTTTAAAACTAAGTTGGAATGTTACGGCACGCCCTGCCGCAATCCGAGAATAGTTAGTGTAAATACGATCATAGTAACGCTTATTGGTAAGATTCTGAAGATTAGCTTGAAGATCTAGAGAGTTTGTTATCTGATAGTCTGCTACCAAATCAAGGCGTACGTATTCTGGAACAAATGTCGAATCATTCACATTGGTATAGCGCTTGCTCATATATGTTATTCCACCACCCGCTTTGAGATGCGGTAGAATACGATATGTACTCCAGAGTGCTATGGAATTTCCGGGTGTATATGGAAATCGCTTTCCGACATTGGCATTAGTTGGACCGCCGCCAATAACAGTGCTATCAAGATATGTCCATCCCCCAAACATTTCCCACCGGGGCGTAATGTTACCCGCTACATTAATCTCCGCGCCCCGTACACGTTGAGTACCAGCATCTATCTGATTCCCAAAACCATCAGAAACCTGAGCATTTGTCATTTTGCCGTCAAATAATACCAACGGGTATTACGTGTGACTCATCTGTGAAGTGACGTGTCGGGCCTATTCTGATTCTGTCTTGTGAGGGAGGATCGGAGATGGCTGGTGCGATTGCATTGCGGACGGATTATACTGCTGAGGCGCTTCGGCGGCTGGCCTCTCGTGCACGGGAGGCGAATGTTGCACGGCGCCTTTTGTCACTGGCTGCGGTGCGCGAGGGTGTCAGCCGCGGGGACGCGGCACGGATTGGTGGCATGGACCGGCAGACCCTGCGGGACTGGGTACACCGGTTCAATGCTTTGGGGCCAGATGGCCTGCGGGATCAATGGCGAAACGGCTCAGTCTGCCGCCTGACGGCGGACCAGCAGGCGGAACTCTCGGCATTGATCATGGCAGGCCCTGACCGAAACCGGGACGGCGTGGTCCGCTGGCGCCGCGTTGATCTGAAGCGGGTAATTGAGGAGCGCTTTGGCGTCTCGTATCACGAACGCCACGTTTCTACTCTTCTGAAACGACTGGGTTTCAGTCACGTCAGCGCACGCCCCCGCCACCCGGGACAGGATCCGTCCGTCATGGACGCATTCAAAAAAACTTCCCGACAATCCTGAATTCCCACACCGGCCATCTGCCGCGCGGCAAACGGATCGAAATCTGGTTTCAGGACGAAGCGCGGATCGGGCAAAAGAACGGTGTCGTCCGGCAATGGGCCAGACGGGGAACCCGACCACGCCAGCCGGCCGACCAGCGCTATGCCAATGCCTGGCTGTTCGGGGCAATCTGTCCCGCGCGAGGCAAGGCCGCAGGTCTCGCACTCCCGTTTATTGGCACGGACAGTATGCAATTGCACATCGACGAGATTTCGCGCTCCGTGGCTCGGGGAGCCCATGCCGTCGTGCTCCTTGATCGGGCGCCATGGCATACGACCGCCAAACTCAGGCTACCGCGCAATCTCAGTCTGATCTTCCTGCCGTCGCGTGCTCCCGAACTGAACCCGGTCGAAAATGTCTGGCAGTTCCTCCGCGCCAACTGGCTGGCAAACACCGTCTTCCATGACATGGACCACATCATCAATGCTGCTTGTAACGCGTGGAACAATCTCGTCGCACTCCCAGACACCATCCGTTCCATCGGCCTCAGAAAATGGGCTCATAAAGGTCAAAGGTGATAGCCGTTGGTAT
>NZ_DHNR01000043.1:124914-126413 GCF_002409645.1 Acetobacter sp. UBA5411 | reverse complement strand
GGCTATGAGTCCTGAGCCTAGCTAAGTTTCTCCCGCACTGATAATGATTTGCTCAAAGAGGGAGAGGACATTGGGTAAGACTGTTCACCTTAACATGCCGAAGAAGATTGAGCCGCTTTTCACGAGAGTGTCGGCGGTAAAGGATGGGCTTCTGGCGGCTCATAAGGCGGGAAGTGGTTCGCCAAATGAGGTGATTGGCAACGAGCGTGAAATCTTCATTCGGAACTACCTTGAGGCCGCATATCCCAAGCCGTTTCGCTTTGCAGGAGGGTTCATAACTGATTCCGAAGGTCGGAAATCGGGCCAGCTGGACATAATCGTTGAGAAGCTCCACTCAATCAGCTTCCCTGCGCAAGCGGGAAGCGGTGAGCGGCTGTATCTGGCGGAAATGGTCTCTGCAGCAATCTCGGTGAAATCCAATCTTTCTGCCCAATGGAAGCAGGTTATTACAGAAATCGATAAGCTTAACCCTGTGAAATCCGATCCCACTGGCTTTTTCCAGGTGAACGTACGCTCCGGAAGTATACCGTTTTTTGTTGTCTCTTATAGCGGAGCGCAAACTCTGAAATCGCTTGAGGAGAAATTAAATTCGCTTCCTCAAAACAACTGCTTGAAGGCTGTGGCAGTCCTCGACTCAAACATATTCGCAACTCAGACCTCACCCAACAATTGGGTCTACAGCCAGGATGAATCTAGCTTTTTTTACTTCATTGCCCAACTGCATGATGAGATTACTCAAAATTTCACCGTCGCAGAGAGCATCTGGAAATACGCCTGCGAGATTACGGACGATAAATAAGGTCTGAACAGCTTTACCGATTGCAGGTACTGCGCCCATGGATTTTCTCGCCAGCCGCGAGGCTGTGGGGCACTCATGCTTCTCCGCCGCCTCGTGAGAATTGGCCAGTCCCATGGCGCCCGGAACATGCCGATCGAGCCGCGTTTTTTCCGGCCGGCATCCCGGAAGCGGACGTGTGCATCGCGAGCGACGACATCGTTGAAGGCGATACCGTTGGTGCCGTGCAGTAGCTCGCTGACACGATCGGGATGTGGCGTTGCATCCAAATTGGTCGCCCAATTGTCTTGTTAGCGACGTCAGCTTTTGGGATTTCAAAGGAGCGTCTTGAACGGCGGGAATGAGGGCGGTATCCACCTCTCTATTCCTTCCTGATCAATTCCAGACCCTCCTCATATGTCGTCACGGAAAACTCAGGGAAATAACGTTTGAATTTGCCTGAGTCGAAGAGATTGTCCTGTTCATAACGAGGCAGCAATTCCCTGATCTCCCGCACCTTTTTTGAAAAAATGCCTGCGATAATCAATGGCCATTTTCCAATGACCGAATAACCGGGGGATCGATCGAAAATCCTGCTCGCCATGGTGACAAATGTCTTATAGGTCGGCCGATCATCACAGCATGGCAGATGCCAGGTCTGCCCAAAAGCGCCCGGTGTATTGCCCAGCATTGCCAGCGCGCGGCTCGCATCCGGCGTCCAGAT
>NZ_DHNR01000043.1:112459-124768 GCF_002409645.1 Acetobacter sp. UBA5411 | reverse complement strand
GTGTCGTCACGGACAGGAACCAGCGGTCTTTTACCCGCCTTGAGTCTGTCAATGATAAGGGTATTGGTGAAGCTTTGCGTTTTTCCCGGACCGTAGAATTCCGGTGCGCGGGCGATGAGCACGGGAATGTCCCCGCGTGCCATCTCCTCCAGCACCATCAAGGCCATTGCGGCGCGCACCCGCCCTTTCCGGCCAACCGGGGCAAAGCGCGTTTCCTCCGTCTGGATCTGACTGTTCTGCGGATACATGTAGGTATTGTCGAAATAGGCAAAGCTCGCACCCGCCATTCTACACGCCTGTAACGCATTTCTAAGCATAACGGGAAACTGCTCTTCCCAGAGTTTGCTGTCAGGGGGCAGGCCAGCCGTGAAGTAGACGATCCGGCTGCCTTTCACTGCCTGTATCGCCTGCCCTGCATCAAGCAGGTCCGCTGCCATGAGAGTATCGTCTTCGTTGACCCTACGAGGATTGCGGCTCACGAGCCGCAACTCCCCCGTATGATGCTGATGTAATGTCCGCGCCAGTTCGGTGGCGATCTGACCATTCGCGCCCAGGATCGTTTGCATGCGTTTCACTCTCCGCGTTGTCTCGCAGGTAATGGATACGCAGGCTAACGTTGAAGTCAGATTTAATGTCAAAGGGCATATTGACCTTTAATCAGGCTCGAACGTTAGAGGCTTAGTGTGTCGGCGCACCCTGCCGCACTGAAAGGGGCCTGTCATGAATCGTCATATCCTGCACGTTGCCACTAACATTTCTCATTTTTCCAATTCGGCTCATCAGACCGGACTGTGGTTGTCGGAACTGACGCACGCCTGGGATGTATTTGCCGCCAGCGGTTATGAACAACGCATTGTCAGCCCCAAAGGCGGCAAGGTTCCGCTTGATCCGCGAGCATTGAAATGGCCAATGCGCGATGCCTCTGCCAGAGCCTGGCTGGCCGATCCGGCAAAAATGGCCCTGCTGTCTTCAACGGATTGCCCCGCAGACATCAATCCGGACGATTACGATGCGATCTATTTCACCGGCGGTGATGGCGTGATGTGGGATTTTCCGGACAGCGTCGGTCTGCAGGCCATTACCCGTGCATTGTGGGAAAAGGGCGGCGTTGTCTCCGCTGTCTGTCACGGTTACTGCGGGCTTCTGAACACCCGGCTTGCAGACGGTTCGCTTCTGGTCTCAGGCCGGAAAGTGACCGGGTTTTCATGGACTGAGGAGAGACTAGCAGGCGTCGCGCGCGAGATTCCTTACAACGCTGAGGCGCGGATGAAAGCGCGGGGTGCAATTTACGAAAAGGCCCTTTTGCCCTTCATGTCCCATGTCGTGACGGATGGAAGGCTCGTGACGGGGCAGAACCCGCTATCCGCCCTGGCAACCGCGAGAAAAGTTGTCTCTCTTTTGAACGCGATTTAACGGGATGCCGCTTTTTTTCTGAGATCCGGGCTTATTGACTGACGACGATCCGCTTTATCCAGAAGACGCACACCGTCAGACGTGATGTCGAGATCTTCAGCAGGCTCAGCAAGTACGTTTGTCAGAATGCGACGGGCATTGGCCGCGCAGTCCATATCTTCAGGACGCGTCTTAATATCTTCAATCAGACGCAACAGATGAGCTTTACTCTGGGTCAGGCGAGCCTGAAGTGCCTCAATATCCGCAACCTTACGCGTCAGGGCGCCTGTCAGGGCCGCATGATCCCAATGTGTCAGATCAGAGGGCAGCAGGGCGCGGATTTCGTCGAGGGTAAACCCGGCTCTCTGCGCCGTTATGATAAGACCCAGAATGGTCACGGCCTGAGATGAATAGGTTCTGTATCCGTTGGACCGACGGTCAACTGCTTTTAGCAATCCAATGCGCTCATAGAACCGGATTTTGGAAGTCGTCAGACCACTTTTCTGGGCCAGTTCCCCAATCCTCATGTCCGGTTTCCTATTCCAAATTCATCTTGACGTTGAACTTATGTTCAACGTTAGCGTCTG
The DNA here is from genome assembly GCF_002409645.1 of Acetobacter sp. UBA5411. Taxonomy (GTDB): domain Bacteria; phylum Pseudomonadota; class Alphaproteobacteria; order Acetobacterales; family Acetobacteraceae; genus Acetobacter. The sequence continues at coordinate 122,789 of NZ_DHNR01000043.1, read as the reverse complement.
GACAATATCAAGCTCTGAATTGTTCAGGAGATGTATCATGCCATTCGTCACGACATCCGACGGCACGGAAATTTTCTACAAGGACTGGGGACCGAAGACTGCCCAGCCGATCGTCTTCCATCATGGATGGCCGCTCAGCGCCGATGACTGGGACACGCAGATACTGTTCTTCCTGAGCAAGGGGTTTCGCGTGATCGCGCATGACCGTCGTGGTCATGGACGTTCGGTGCAGGTAAGCGACGGGCACGACATGGATCATTACGCAGCTGACGCATCAGCTGTTGTCGAACATCTTGACCTGAAAAACGCCATCCATGTCGGGCATTCGACAGGCGGAGGACAGGTTGCCCGCTATGTCGCGAAATATGGTCAGCCTCAGGGGCGTGTCGCCAAGGCCGTGCTCATCAGTTCAGTGCCGCCTCTGATGGTCCAGACGGATCGCAGTCCTGATGGCGCACCGATCGAAGTGTTGGACGGACTGCGTGCGGGACTGGCCGCCAATCGCGCGCAGTTCTTTCTCGACGTGCCCACGGGTCCGTTCTACGGCTTCAATCGCACGGAAGCAGAAGTTTCCGAAGGGACGATCCGTAACTGGTGGCGTCAGGGCATGATGGGCAGTGCAAAAGCCCAGTATGAAGGGATCAAAGCCTTCTCCGAAACCGACCAGACAGAAGACCTGAAGGCCATCACAGTGCCGGTGCTTGTGCTGCAGGGCGATGATGATCAGGTCGTGCCTTACAAGAACGCCGCGATCCTTCAGGACAAGCTGCTTCAGGACAGCACGCTGAAGATCTATCCCGGTTATCCGCATGGCATGCACACGACACATGCGGACATCATCAACGCCGATATTCTGGCGTTTATCACCGGATGAAACGTGTGCCGTAGCGATGTTGTCTTTCCATCTGGCAGGTGAAGGCTTTGTGGTCTTGCCTGCCAAGTGACTGTTGTAAAATTTTCCCGGCATGATCGGATTTACGATAACGTCGCTTACAGACGTAGTGTTTGCAATGAGCGTGAAAGCTGACTTGCTTCCATCAATTACTTTAAAAACAAAGCCCTCTACTTCTTCCCATGCCCACTCACATTTGCCCCGGCATCCGGCCGCAACCGTGCGGCCACCGGCACTGCAATGCAGGTCAGCGCGCCCACCACCAGAAACCCCACTCTGAAATCCGCCGCCACCGCCTGAGGATGATCCTGAACAGTGCGCGACACCGTCACGGCCAGTGCGGCCACGCAGATGCCAGCTGACAGCATCATCTGCTGGAAGGTGGAATAAAAACTGGTCGCATTGCTCATCCGCTCTTCCGGCAGATCGGCATAGGCGATGGAGTTGTAAGCCGAGAACTGGATGGCCTGCACGGCACCGGACGCCAGCAGCACCAGTGTCAGCGCCCAGAGCGGCCAGCCCGGCTGGAAACAGGCGATTGCGCCAAAAGTGAGCGCGCCGCCCCAACCCATTGTCATCATCACGGTCCGGAAACCGAAGCGACGGAACAGGCGCGGCACATACAGACGCGAACAGAGCGCTCCGATGGGGGCTGCAAAGACGACCATACCGCTTTGCGCTGGACTCAGTCCGAAACCGATCTGCAACATAGCGGGCATCAGGAACGGAAATGACCCGGCGGCAAGACGCGAAGCCGCACCGCTCAGGACGGACAGGCGGAAGGTCGGAACATCCATCAGCCGGAAATCAAGCACCGGATTGGGGCAGCGCTTCATGTGACGGAAATAGCCTAGAAACAGACAGGCTCCGGCGATCAGCAGACTGGCGGAAAACCAGTAGGGTTTTGCGTTGTGGCTGATCATCTCCGCGCTGAAGGACAGCAGCGCCAGACCGCCACCAGCCAGTCCCATACCGGGCCAGTCGAAGGGACGGCTCTGCTTTTCCCGCAACTGGGGAACGTGTTTCCACGTCAGGTAAAGTCCGAGCAATCCGACGGGTACGTTGATGTAAAAATTCCAGCGCCAAGACAGCAGGGTTGTGATGAAGCCACCCAGCACGGGGCCGAGCATCGGGCCAAGCGTGGCGGGCATCATCATCCATGTCATGGTTTTCAGCAGTTCGGATTTGGCGACGCTTCGCAGCAGCACCAGCCTGCCGACAGGGACCATCAATGCGCCCCCTACTCCCTGCAGCATGCGTCCGAAGGCCAATACGGGAAGACTGCTCGCCTGCCCGCAAAGGATGGAGCAGATAATGAACAGGGAGATCGCCGTCATCAGGGTCGTGCGGCTGCCGAAGCGATCAGCCACCGCGCCGGATGCGGGAATGAAGATAGCCAGTCCGACGATGTAGGAGGTCAGCGCCACGGAGGCCGCCACCGGGTCCACATGCAGCGAAGACGCGATGGCCGGAAGGGCCGTTGCCAGAATAGTGCCATCGAGCTGCTCCATGAACAGGAGGCTGGAGATGGTCAGAGCGATGATCTGGGATCGGCGAAGGGCTGGCATGCGGGCCACAAAACAGATTTTCCAATCGGGGCACAACAGACGGATGACCGCAGTCACTCATGTCTGATCAGAATTACCCATTAAAACTGTTTGCCATAAAAAGCGTTGCATCATCAGTGAGATCGGTTCCAACTATACCGACAGGAGCCGCTTTGCGGTTCCGCGTCCCACTGACGCCTCAGAATTGTGAGAAGGAAGACAGACATGTCAGACGACAAGATCAACACCACAGAAGAAAAAATTCATGGCGTCGTCGATCAGGCTAAAGGTCACATCAAGGATGCGGCTGGCGGTCTGACGGGAGATATGGGCCTTCAGGCTGACGGCAAGGTCGACCAGCTCGCCGGCATCGCCCGCGAGGAATTTGCCGATCTGTATGAGGAAGGCGAGAGCCTAGTGGAGAAAGGCGTGTCCTTCGTGCGTGACAAGCCGCTCTGCGCGCTGGGTATCGCCGCTGCGGTTGGCACGTTCATCGGCTGGCTGCTGATGCCGCGTCGCAAGGGCTGAGCCTCACATTCAGGAGGGGGATGGGTCTGCGATCCGCCCCCTTTTTTACGACTCGTGAAGAGTCATCCTGTTTTCTCCCCTTGTGGGAGATTTTTTTTGCTCGCGACTCTTGCGCGGTCACGAGAGAAAATGGTTTTCCTTTATTGCGAATCGTGATTCAAACGACTCGATGATTCATATCGAGTCGTTTTGAGACTTCGGAAAGGGGACCATGCCGGATTTTTTGCTGGAAACAGAATATGGGGGCCGCGTGGCCGGAGTGGATGAGGCCGGTTGCGGTCCTCTCGCCGGCCCTGTCGTTGCGGCTGCCGTAGTTTTCGGCGCAGGCGTTCCTGAGGATCTGGCGGCAAGCATCGATGATTCAAAGGCGCTAACAACGGCCCGTCGTGAGGCTATTGCCGCACGCCTGCCGAGTGTTCCAGGGATTGAAATCGGGATCTCCGCCGCCTCGGTCGAAGAAATTCTTCAGCTCAACATCCTGAAGGCAGCGCAACTCGCCATGGCCCGCGCCGTGGGCAAACTGCCGTCCCCTCCCCGCATCGCGCTGGTCGACGGCAACCGCAAGCCGCCTCTCGACGTGCCTGTGCGCACGATTGTGGGTGGAGACGGCATCAGCCTGTCCATCGCCGCCGCCTCGATCCTCGCCAAGGTTACACGCGACAAGATCATGAGCCGCCTGGATGCGCGCTGGCCCGGCTATGGCTGGGCGAAGAACGCAGGTTACGGCACCGCCGCTCATCGAAACGCCATTACGACACAAGGGTGCACTCCGCACCATCGCCGCGGCTTCGGCACTGTCCGCAAGCAGCTTGAACTCACTCTCGCCAACGGAGGCCCTGCATGAGCGGCGCTATCAAGAACACTTCAGACCTTCCGCTCGACAAGATCCTCTGTGGTGAATGCGTCGATGTCATGCGCAGCCTGCCGACGGCCAGCGTCGACTGCATCTTTGCTGATCCACCATACAACCTTCAGCTTCGTGGTGAACTGCGTCGTCCAGATGACAGCGTCGTGGACGGTGTGGACGATGACTGGGACAAATTCTCGGATCTGGAAACCTATGACCGTTTCACACGGGAATGGCTGAGTGAGGCGCGACGTCTGCTGCACAAGGACGGCACGATCTGGGTCATCGGCTCGTATCACAACATCTTCCGTCTGGGCGCGATCCTTCAGGATCTCGGCTTCTGGATCCTGAATGACATCGTGTGGCGCAAATCCAATCCGATGCCGAACTTCCGGGGCCGTCGCTTCACCAACGCACATGAGACGATGATCTGGGCGGCCCGCAGTCAGGACAGCAAGTATCGCTTCAACTATCAGGCCATGAAGGCTCTGAATGACGACGTGCAGATGCGCTCGGACTGGTATCTGCCGCTCTGCACGGGCAATGAACGCCTGCGCAACGAGCACGGCCTGAAGCTGCATCCGACACAGAAGCCGGAAAGCCTGCTGCACCGCGTGCTGCTGGCCTCTACGGCTGAGAACGACGTGATCCTCGACCCCTTCACGGGAACCGGCACGACAGCCGCCATGGCGAAGCGCCTGCGTCGTCATTTTGTCGGCATCGAGCGTCACCCTGATTACGCAAAGGCCGCTGCCGAGCGCGTTGAGCGTGAAGAGGCTCTACCACAGGACGCCGTCGCCACCACGCCAATGAAGCGGGAAGCGCCGCGTGTGCCGTTCGGCAGTCTGGTCGAGCGAAACTTCATCACCGCAGGAACGGTGGTCTATGACCGCCAGCGCCGCGTGTCCGCCACAGTGACGCCGGACGGCACGCTGGTCAGCGGAACACAGCGCGGGTCCATCCACAAGCTGGGCGCGCTGCTGACGAATGCTCCGTCCTGCAACGGCTGGACGTTCTGGCATTTCGAGCGTGATGACACACTGGTGCCGCTGGATGCGCTGCGGTCGGAGAGCCTTGCCGCTGACGCGGAAGCTCTTGCTCTGGCCAGCGCCGAGGTTCCCATCGCCGCCCAGTGACGATGGTGGCCTCTATCGCATGCGTCTGTGTCTGATCCGGCAGACGTAAAAGCACAGCCGGAAGATTTCCCGACAATCGACAGGTAAGAGACATTTGGCCTCCCTGATGTCGCTCTTGCCGGGAATCAAAAAGGGCGCTCCGAAGAACGCCCCCTGCAATCACTCAATCTGTAAGCAGGCAGCTCTAGCTGCCACCAAACCCGAGGAAGCCGACCGATGGCTGGGCCTGTCCGCCTGAAGCATCGTAGCGTCGATCGATAACCGACTGGGTTTTGTCACGGGCTGCGCGACCGCCGATACTCAAGTGACCCGAGCCGTTTCTCATGCTGATGCCGGAATTCGCCACCGTGCTGGTTGTCACACCGGCAGAATCATCAATGGTGCGCATGGACAGCAGAAAGAACATGATGTCGTTACGGTTCAGGTCGATGGCCATATCCAGAGGCGTCTGCCCCAGCACATTGTGCCCGTTCAGGTCCGCGCCACGGCTGACGGCTTCCTTGGAAGCGCCCAGACTGCCCCGGTTGATCGCTTCAAACAGGGCAGCGGTCGGCTCCATGTCGCCATTGGCGTGACCGGCCTCATCTTCGTTCGACTGCGCGCCTGGCAACGCCGCAGGCGGCGCTGCCTTGCGGGCGTCCCGTCTGGCTTCGGCCTGTTTGGCGGCGTCTTCCGCTTCCTCCTGATCCGCATCCTGCGCGTGGGCGCAGTGAATGGGCGTCACACACACCACCCCTGCCAGCAGCAGAAGAGGTATGAGCCCCTGCCGGACGGACCGGCGTTTCATATCAGAACAGAAGAAGCTGTACATTGTGCGATTGGTACTCCCAGCACCTCATCACTTAGTAAAAAAAACACTTTTTTGCCAGTGATGCCGAATCGGTATTTTCGTGAAATCTAAAATAATTCTCGCAGCAGCTTTTCTGATACTAAATGTAGCAAAAACCTGTTGGCCCGTTGCAATATTTCACAATGCCTCCCCAAACGAGAACGACTTGCAATTAGAACATAAAAATTAACAAAATTTCATGTTCACGTCTGTTTACGCCTCACAGGAAAAAGTTTCGTATTTTCAGCATGATAAAATTAAACACTCATGTGATATGAAAACTTTTTTAAAGGCTGAAAGCACCGTTCCCGAATGTTGAAGATGGGCTTTTTACTGCTATGCAGACTTCGGGTCAGACCTCTGCTTAATCGACACAAGCCCTTTCAGAACGCCCCAACAGAACTGTGGACGGAAATCGACAGAAGTTATGAGTGAACACAATTCTTCTCCTGCTCCCTCTCCGTCCCCTTCGCCCCACCGATCTTCCCGTTCCCGCCGCTGGATATGGGTCATTCTTGTCCTGCTGCTGATCGGCATACTGGCTTATGTTTTTCTTGGTCATCGTGAAAAAACCAGCCGCAGAGTCGGCTCGACCACGGGGGTGGCCCAGCCGGTTACGGTGGAGACTGTCGCGACCGGTGATATGCCCGTCATTCTGACCGAACTCGGAACCGTGGTGCCCATCACCAACGTGACGGTGCAGACCCGTGTTGAGGGCTATCTGATGGACGTGAAGTTCACGGAGGGCCAGCACGTCAAGAAAGACGATTTGCTCGCCATCATTGATCCGCGTCCGTACGAGGTCGCGCTGCACCAGTATCAGGGCCAGCTTGCGCAGGATCAGGCTCAGCTTGAACGCGCCCGCATCGACAATGCCCGCTATCAGAAGCTGATCAAGCAGGACAGTGTGGCCGCCATGACCGCGCGGGATCAGGAATTTACGGTCAAGCAGCTTGAAGGCACCGTGAAGGTTGATCAGGCGCTGGTCGATAATCAGAAACTTCAGCTCGTCTACTGCCACATCACCGCACCCGTGGATGGCCGCGTCGGTATCCGCGCCGTGGACAAGGGCAACTACGTCACGGCGGGGCAGTCAGGCGGTCTGGCCATCCTGACCCAGATGCAGCCCATTTCCGTCATCTTCACCCTGCCGCAGGACCAGTTGCCGGAAGTTGCCGATCAGCTTCGCGCTGGCAACCCGTTGCAGGTAGAAGCTTGGAACAGCTCCAACACGCAGAAGATCGCCACCGGCAGCGTCAGTTCGCTCGACAGCCAGATCGACACCGCTACGGGAACGGTCCGTCTGCGCGCCATTTTCCCAAACGAGGACGAACACCTGTTTCCCAACCAGTTCGTGAACGCCCGCCTGCTGGTGAAGACGCTACATAACGCCATCATTGTCCCGTCCAATGCGCTCCAGACCGGTCCGAACGGCCAGTTCGTTTATGTCGTGAAAAGCGACAACACCGTCGATGTCCGCAATGTGAAACCGGGCATTACGGACGGCACGCGCACGGTTGTCAGCGATGGTCTGAAACCGGGCGATCGCGTGGTGACGGACGGCACCGACCATCTTCGCGCCGGAGCCGAAGTGAGCATTCCTGCCGACCACCCGGACACGACCAAGCAGCAGCAGGATGCGCATCCGGCCTCGTCACACCGTCATCACAACAGCACCAACTGACGCCAGACCGTGAACCCCTCACGCATCTTCATCGAACGGCCCGTCGCCACCACCCTGCTGATGGTGGCGATCCTGATCGCCGGTCTTCTGGGCTATCACTTCCTGCCCGTTTCAGCGCTGCCGGAGGTCGAATATCCGACCATCACGGTGCAGACCTTCTATCCGGGTGCGGGTCCGGATGTGATGGCCACCTCCGTCACGGCGCCACTGGAAACCCAGTTCGGGCAGATGCCGGGACTGGACCAGATGACCTCCCGTTCTTCGGGTGGCGCATCTGTCGTCACACTGCGCTTCGGGCTGAGCATGTCGATGGATGTGGCCGAGCAGGAAGTGCAGGCTGCGATCAATCAGGCCAATTCGCTGCTGCCGACCGATCTGCCCGCGCCACCAACCTACGCCAAGGTCAACCCTGCCGACACTCCCGTGCTGACGCTTGGCATTACCTCGAAGACCATTCCGCTGCCGGAGGTCGAGGACTATGTCGATACGCGGCTTGAGCAGAAGATCAGTCAGATTTCCGGCGTTGGTCTCGTCACCCTGTCGGGCGGCAATCGCAAGGCGATCCGGGTGCGCGTCAACATTCCCAAGCTGACATCCTACGGCCTCGATCTCGATACGCTGCGGACCACGATTGGCAATGTGAACGTCAATTCCCCAACCGGCACGTTCGACGGCGCTCAGCGCGCCTCGACCCTGCGCGTGGATGGACAGATCGCCAGCGCGACGCAGCTTCTGAATCAGGTCATTGCCTATCAGAACAACGGGCCGATCCGTCTGAAGGATGTCGCCACGGTTGTCGTCGGCGCTGAAAACACACAGCTGGCCGCGTGGGCCAACACGACACCCGGTCTTGTGCTGAACGTGCAGCGTCAGCCGGGTGCGAACGTGATCGCGGTGGTGGACAACATCAAGGCGATCCTGCCGCGGCTTCAGGAATCCATGCCGCCGGGGATCGACATTGTTCCCCTCACCGACCGCACTACCACCATCCGCGCTTCCGTCGCCGATGTGGAGTTCGAGCTGTTTCTGGCTCTGGCGCTGGTCGTTGCGGTGATCTTCGTGTTCCTGCGCAACATCCCGGCCACGATCATCCCGAGCCTTTCCGTGCCTCTCTCCATTGTCGGCACCTTCGCCGTCATGGATCTGCTGGGCTTCTCGCTCGACAATCTCTCGCTCATGTCACTGACCATCGCCACGGGCTTTGTCGTGGATGACGCCATCGTCATGATCGAGAACATCTCCCGCTATATCGAGCAGGGTGACGACCGCATGACGGCCGCCCTGAAGGGCGCGGGCGAGATTGGCTTCACCATCATCTCGCTAACCATCTCGCTGATCGCCGTGCTGATCCCGCTGCTGTTCATGGGCGACGTGATCGGGCGTCTGTTCCACGAATTTGCGCTGACGCTGGCCATCACCATCATTCTCTCCGCCGTTGTCTCCCTGACGCTCGTGCCGATGATGTGCGCCCGTCTCCTGAGTGAGCGTCCGCACACTGTGGAAGACGCCAAGACATGGTTCCAGCGCTGGTCGGCCCGTATGGAAGTCGCCACCAACCGGCTCATCGCGGCGTATGACCGGGCGCTGGATGTCGTACTGGCGCACTCGGGCACCACGCTTCTGGTCTTTGGTGCAACCCTGCTGCTGACCGGTTTTCTGGCGTGGGAAATCCCCAAGGGGTTCTTCCCGGTTCAGGACACCGGTGTCATTCAGGGCATTTCCGTCGCCGCTCAGGCCACGTCTTTCGACGCGATGAAAACCCATCAGCAGGAGCTGGCTCAGGCGATCCTGAAAGATCCGGATGTTGTGTCGCTGTCTTCCTTCGTGGGTGTGGACGGACAGAACTCGACACTCAATCAGGGCCGTTTCCTGATCAACCTCAAGCCGCATGACGAACGCAGTGGTTCCGCTCAGGAAGTGGCGGCGCGTCTGAGTGAGGAAACCGCGAACATTGCGGGCATCAGCCTCTATCTCCAGCCCGTGCAGGACCTGTCGCTCGACACGACGGTCGCCGCCACACAGTACCAGTTCCTGCTGGAAAACCCGGATTACAACGAATTCAAGACTTGGGTGCCGAAGCTGGTTGATGCCCTGCGGCAGGAACCTTCCCTGTCTGACGTGACATCCGACCTTCAGGCGGAAGGACTGGTCGCCCGCGTCACGCTCGATCGTTCGACCGGCGCGCGTTACTCGATCACGCCGCAGACCATCGACAACGTGCTGTATGACTCCTTCGGTCAGCGTCAGATCTCGACCATCTACACGCAGTCGAATCAGTATCGCGTGATTTTGGAAGCTGATCCGGCTTTCCAGAAAAGCCTTGCCTCACTTGACCAGCTTTACCTGCCGGGCATCTCCGGCAACTCCGGCGAGAGTACCTCCGGCCCGACCCGTTCGCCGACCTCCGGCCTCGTTCCGATGGCTGCCGTCACGACCATCACGCGGGAAACGGCCCCTCTGCTGATCACGCATTTCGGTCAGTTCCCGGCCACGACGATCTCCTTCAACGTGTCAGAAGGCTATGCGCTCGGACAGGCCACGGACGCGATCCGGCGTGTCGAGAAGCAGCTTAAACTGCCGACGGCTTTTCAGACCTCGTTTCAGGGAACGGCGGCTGCGTTTCAGGGCTCTCTGAGCAATGAGCTGTTCCTTGTCGCGGCGGCGCTGATCGCGGTCTATATCGTGCTCGGCATTCTCTATGAGAGCTTCGTGCATCCGGTCACGATCCTGTCCACCCTGCCCTCCGCCGGCATCGGCGCACTGCTGATGCTGCGGATTTCGGGGGCAGGACTGGATGTGATGGGGATCATCGGTCTCGTGCTGCTGATCGGTATCGTCAAGAAGAACGCCATCATGATGATCGACTT
>NZ_DHNR01000043.1:2564-112340 GCF_002409645.1 Acetobacter sp. UBA5411 | reverse complement strand
ATGATGATCGACTTCGCGCTGGAGGCGGAGCGTGAGCATGGCATGTCCTCGCTCCAGTCGATCCGGCAGGCCGCGACCCTGCGTTTCCGTCCCATCCTGATGACGACCCTGGCCGCCATGCTTGGCGCGCTGCCGATGGTGATTTCCTCTGGCACCGGCTCCGAACTGCGTCGTCCGCTGGGTCTCGCCATTGTCGGTGGTCTGGCGGTGTCCCAGCTTCTGACGCTGTTCACCACGCCGGTCATTTACCTTGCACTCGATACAATGGCGCAGAAATGGAACCGCCGTTTCAGCAACGCGCATGAGCCGCATGAAACCCGTCCAGCCGGTGAGCAGGGCTGATCGGGCATGAGTCCATGCCGTCTGTTCATTGAAAGACCGGTCGCCACCACCCTGTTGACGGTGGCGCTGCTGATTGGCGGCATCCTTGGATACCTGAAGCTGCCGGTGTCCGATCTGCCGAATGTCGATTTTCCCGTCATCATGGTGCAAGGCCAGCAGGCGGGTGGTTCGCCGGAAGAAGTGGCCAGTTCGGTAGCGGCTCCTCTGGAACGTCACTTGGGGCAGATTGCCGGTCTGACTGAAATGACGTCGCAGTCGACTCAGAATCAGGTCAGGATCATGCTCCAGTTCGAGCTGACCCGTGACATCAACGGCGCGGCGCGCGACGTGGAAGCGGCCCTGCAGGCGGCCCGTGCCGATATGCCGTCCTCGCTGCGGCAGAACCCGAGCTACAGCAAGGCCAACCCCAATGGCGCGCCGGTTCTTGTTCTTGCTCTGACATCCCCGACCCGCACCGCCGCCGTGCTGTATGATCTCGCGAGCAATGTGCTTCAGCAGCATCTCTCGCAGGTACGTGGTGTCGGCATGGTGCAGGTTGCGGGAAGCGCCCTCCCCGCCGTGCGCGTCGAGATGAATCCGCTGAAGCTGTTCCAGTATGGCATCGGCTTTGAAGACGTGCGTGCGGCGCTGGCCTCGGCCAATGCCCATACGCCCAAGGGCATCATCGACCAGAACGGACTGCGTTTCACACTTGACACCAACGATCAGGCGCGCTCGGCACAGGCCTATCGTGATCTGATCATCGCCTATCGCAGCAACAGGCCAGTCCGTCTTTCGGATGTTGCGGTGGTCAGCGACGGCGTTGAGGACATTCGTAACGCCGGTTTCTTCAACCAGCAGCGGGCCGTGATCGGGATTGTGTTTCCGCAGGCTGGCGCAAACGTCATTCACACGATCGACCAGATCAAGGCCATGCTGCCGGCACTACGCACGGCCCTGCCTCAGGACGTGTCGCTGCATCTGGCGCTTGATCGGTCGCTGACCATTCGCGCCTCGCTGGAAGACACGCAGGCCACCCTGATTATCGGCGTCATCCTTGTTGTGCTGGTGACATTGGCCTTCCTGCGTTCGTTGCGGATGACCCTGATTCCAGCCATCGTGGTGCCAACCTCGATCATTGCGACCTTCGGCGTGATGCGCCTGCTGGGCTATTCGCTCGATAACATGTCGCTGATGGCCCTGACGGTCTCGACCGGTTTCGTGGTCGATGACGCGATTGTCGTACTGGAAAACATCGCCCGGCACATCGAGGAAGGTGTGCCGCCGAGGGAAGCGGCACTCAGGGGCGCGGAAGAAGTGGCCTTCACGGTCATTTCGATCACCGTCTCACTGGTTGCAGTGTTTCTGCCGATCCTGCTGCTCGGTGGGCTGGCCGGACGTCTGTTCCATGAACTGGCGATGACGGTGTCCATCACCATCGTCATTTCCATGCTTCTGTCCCTGTCCCTCACCCCGATGCTGGCGTCACGTATCCTGCGTGCGCAGAACCACACAGACAGCAACACCGCTTCCCCGAACTGGTGGCACAGAAGCACAACCTGGCTGGGGGCCCTGTTCGGCTCCGCCATTACGTCCGTGGAAAACGGCTATGCCCGCACGCTTGATGTTGCGTTGCGACATAACCGGCTTGTCCTGCTCAGTCTGCCTGCGACCATTGCCTTGATGGTCGTCGTGTTTCTGGCGATGCCGAAAGGCTTCTTCCCCACGGAAGACACGGGCATGCTGATGGGTCATCTGATGGGCGACCAGTCGATTTCCTTCACGGCCATGACCCAGAAAATCGACACGGTCGAGAAGGCGGTCCTTCAGGAAAAGGAAGTCGCCAGTATTGCCGGTTTTGTCGGCGGACGCGGCTCTTCCAATCAGGCCAGCCTGTTCCTGCAACTCAAGGACAAGAGCGAGCGAGGACCGGCACCGAGCCTGATGCTGCGCATTGCGAACCGTCTGCATGATCTTGTAGGCGCACAGTTCTTTCTGATGGAGCCGGGCGGCGTGCGGGCCGGGGCGCGACAGGGCAATGCGTCCTATCAGTATACATTGCAGGGTGATTCAGCGACCGAGCTTTACAGCTGGGCTCCCAAGCTGATGGCGGAGCTGCGCAAGCATCCGGAAATTCTCGATCTGTCCAGCGATGTTCAGCAGGGCGGTTCCGCTATCGTCGCGAAAATAGATCGCGACACGTCGGCTCGGTTCCAGATCACGCCACAGCTGATCGCCAACACGGTTTACGATGCATTCGGCCAGCGAGCAGCGTCGGTCATTTACAACACGCTGAACCAGTATCGTGTCGTCATGGAGGCATCCAAGGAGTTCTGGAGCGATCCGAACACCATCCGGCAGGTCTGGGTGGCCACAACCGGCGGCTCAGCAGCAGGTGGAACGGCCTCCAATACCATCCGTGTCAGAACGAGCACGAGCGAGGCCAGCACAAGCAGCAGCACGCAGGCGAGCATCAGCAGCCAGAACTTCAAGAACCAGATCGCTAACAAACTGGCGGGTGGCGCTTCCGCGTCCAATGGTTCCGCTGTTTCCACAGGGCGCGCCTCCATGGTGCCGCTGACTTTCATCACCGACATCACGCCGTCACGGACACCGGTTTCCGTCAATCATGAAGGGCAGTCCGTCGCCTCCACCATCTCCTTCAATCTGGCGAAAGGCGTCGCGCTCAGTCGTGCCGTGCAGATCATTCAGGATGAGACGGTGGCCCTGCACATGCCCTCGACCATTCACGGCAGTTTTGCCGGTAACGCCGCCCAGTTCCAGAAATCCGTCAATGATGAGCCTCTTCTGATTCTGGCTGCGCTGGTCGCCGTGTATGTTGTGCTGGGTATTCTCTATGAGAGCTATGTGCACCCGCTGACCATTCTCTCCACCCTGCCCTCAGCCGGTGTCGGTGCCTTGCTGGCGCTTGAACTCTTCGGCGAGGATTTCTCCCTGATCGCCATGATCGGCGTGATCCTGCTGATCGGCATTGTGAAAAAGAACGCCATCATGCTGGTGGATTTTGCGATTACCGCCGAACGGGAAAACAATATTCCCCCGTTCGAGGCCATCCGCACCGCCTGCCTGCTCCGTTTCCGGCCCATCATCATGACGTCGCTGGCCGCCGCCCTTGGCGCCCTGCCGCTGGTGTATGGCAACGGCTATGGTGCCGAGATGCGCCGCCCACTCGGCATCGCCATCGTGGGTGGCCTGCTGGTCAGTCAGGCTCTGACCCTTTACACAACCCCGGTTGTCTACCTGACGCTGGATCGTCTCGCGCTGCGGTTTAACAAACGTCGCCGCAATCGCCTGCCCCCCAACGCCAAACCTCAGGACGCCTGACGCGGAATGAAGACCCACACTCGCCCCTCCCGCCGTCGTATCGCCCTTCTGCTGGCGCCGTTCCTGCTGTCCGGCTGCATGGTCGGTCCGGATTACAAACGCCCCACGGCCATCATCTCTCCCAAGTTCAAGGAGCTGAAGCCCGCAGCAGGCTGGCAATACGCCAATCCTGCGCTGGCGGCTGCTCCCAAGGGTAAATGGTGGGAAATCTATAACGACCCCATCCTGAACGGGCTGGAAGACAAGGTCGAAATCAACAACCAGAATGTGGTGCAATATGAAGCGCGGTATCGTAACGCCCGCGCCGCGATCAACGCCATTCGGGCGCAGCTTTACCCGACCCTGAGCGGCTCGCTGAGCTTCAACCGTAACAGCACCGGTCGTGGCTCCCGTAACGCGTCTTCCGGCGTGCTGGTCAATTACGGCACGGGAGATTCCACCACCACCTATACGCCGTCCAACTCGACGGAAACCACTTACGGCATGGGCCCAACAGCAAGTTGGGATCTGGATCTGTGGGGCGCGATCCGTCGCCAGATTCAGGCACAGGTAACAGAGGCTCAGGCCAGCGCCGCCGACCTTGCAAACGCCAAACTGTCCTATCAGGCTCAGCTTGCGACCGCCTATTTCAACCTGCGCTATCAGGACAGTCTGAAAGATCTGCTGCATAGAACCGTAGAGTTTTACGAACATTCGTACCAGATCACGCTAAACCAGTACAATGCGGGCGTTGCTGAGCCGACGGCCCTGCTTCAGGCCAAGACGCAGCTGGAGCAGACCCGTGCGCAGGAAGTACAGGCCGGAATTGCCCGAGCGCAATATGAACATGCCATCGCAGTGCTGATGGGCGAAGCGCCGGCAGATCTGACCATAGCGCCTGGCCGCTTGCCTGATACTGTCCCCACCATTCCGGTTTCGGTGCCGGCCGACCTGCTACAGCGTCGTCCTGACATCGCCGCAGCGGAACGACGGATGGAGGAATACAACGCGCAGATTGGCGCTGCGATCGCGGCCTTCTATCCGGATGTGAAGCTGACAGCTTCCTACTCCTACAGCGGTGATCCGGTTGGAGCGCTCGTGCAGGTGGCTAACCGCATCTGGTCGCTGGGTGCCGCTGCGACGGAAACCATCTTTGAGGGTGGCGCTCGCACGGCCGCTGTTCATGAAGCCAACGCCAATTATGACAGCTATACCGCCGCCTATCGCCAGACGGTTCTGACGGCGTTGCAGGGAACGGAAGATCAGCTTTCCAATCTGCGTATTCTGTCGGAACAGGCCGCCCAGCAGGCAATCGCTCTGGACGCCGCCAACAAGGCCGCAACCGTCGCCATGAACCAGTATCTGGCAGGCACGGAGATTTACACCACCGTCATCACGGCGCAGGTCACAGCCCTGTCCAATGCTGAAACGGTGTTGTCGATCCAGCAGAGCCGTATGGTGGATTCAGTAAGCCTGATTGAAGCGCTGGGTGGTGGCTGGGATGCTTCTTCCCTGCCGAGCAAGGGGTCCATGCAGACGGATAATCCGTTCCTGCCCAGCTTTATCCAGAAGGATAAAAACTGACGCACGTTTAGCCTCGGCGTCTGCCTGCCTCCAGACGCAGCACGTCTGGCTTCTATGGGCGTAATGTGAGCGCTATCAACTTGGAAGCTTAGTCTTTTCATTCAGCAGCAGAAGTAAATCCGCTGCTGAATTCAACAAACTCAGACAACCCATCCAATAGATCAGGTCTTTATTATCCTGTCTAAAAAGGAAAAGGCCGTCTGTTCAGAACTTATTGTTTTGGGGCCGGAGGAAGGGTGCGGATATCGCCAGCGATCTGATCTGCCGCCTGCCCCATCAGCGTGCTCAAGGCGCGAACCAGTCCTTCCGTGCCCGCTTCTGCCGGCATTGAGAGGTGGATGGATCTGTTGGTCTTTGGCGCATCGCTATCAGCACGATGCACGGAAACCTGCGCATTCATAACGGCATTTCCGGAAGCGTCCCGCGAGAAACGCGTTACGACCAGCTCAACGAAAGCCTGCGGCTCCGTTGATGTCGCATCATCCTGCACAAAGAAACTTGTACCGGGCAGACGGTGACGCAGATCGTTCGCCAGAACATGCGGGATCTGATCCGAAAGAGGCGCGCTCCACGCATCAGATTTTGCAACATCCAGCTTATAGCCACTGTCACTCAGAACGACACGATCCCGATCCAGCGTCTCCGGAATAGTCGGTCTGCGGATTTCAACCAGTGTCGGCGCTGTCAGCCCCGAGAACGATGAAACCGTCGGGACAGCCGATGTCACGGGTTGAAGCGTATACAGAGCCGGATCAGATGAACTGCATGCAGTCAATGTCACACTGGTAATGGCAAGGAGAACGCCCCCCAGTACTGCACGAGAAAAAGACCCTGTGGAAGCAAGGAGTTTTTTCTTTTCCATGGATCAGCGTCCCGTAACAATCGAGGAAGGATGGTTGGCCAGGAAGTTGGTCATGAAGCGCAGTGAACGGGCTGTTTCACCCAGCTGCACGACCATGCTCTGCAGGCTGCGATGGAAGTCCGTATCACCGCCATAACTGGCCAGAAGTTTGTTGGCGTTCTTCAGTGTATTATCAAGCTGTTCGCTCATTTCAGGCAGACGCTTCATCAGAGGCTGCAAGCCCTTGTCCGCATGATCGGCAAGATGGTGCAGACTGTTCAGGGAATCCCGCAGATTTACGAGAGCCTGCTTGACCTCCGGGCTGTTGATGCGCTGATCGGCATGAGCAAGCAGATTGTTCGCATTGTCGCCAATCTTATCCAGCGGCATGGCGGCGAGCTTGTCAGACACTGTGGACAGCGACTGCATGATCCCGCTCATACCACCAGCCTGACTGGGCAGGATAAGCGTATTGCCTTCCATGTAGGTTTTGACGTCCTTGGCCGACTTGACGAAATCCAGAGAGATGTTGGTTTCACCCGTCAGCATGCTGACACTGGCAGCTGAGGCGCGCATACCGTTCGCGACCAGAGCCTGAAGTGTGCTCACAAGCGTGTCGGTGTGAATCTGCTCCGGCGACAGGACGCGCTCAGGCTGGATATCCATCGCGACACGGACCTGTGCATGACCGGTCGCCTGATCGATCTGCAGTTTCACACCCGTAACGGAACCGACCTGAATACCGAACATTGTGACTGGACTTCCAACAGCCAGTCCGGAGACGGAAGACGACAGGTAGGTCGCGACCGGAACACGCTCGTGGTAGCCGGCGTTATCCGCGCTTTCCTTGTCATCATAGAGCTGGAAAATCGTATTGGCGGGCGCTTCTGTCGCCTCGTCATCCGTGCTGGTACGATTGAGCGAGAACGCAATACCACCGGAGAAGAGCGCCTGAATGGACTGCATCTGCACCTTCAGACCACCCGCCCCAAAACCGACCTTCACACCCGACACATTCCAGAAACGCGTGTTGGTGTGGAGATAATGGTCATACGGCTCTCTGACGAAAAATTGGATCATCACCGGCCCCACGCCGCCGGGAGGAAGCGTATAGCCCAGCACTTCACCAACATCGACATCACGGAAGAAGACTGGTGCGCCAGGACCGATCGAACCAATGGCCGGCGCGACAAGCGTATAGGTCCGACCGGGCTGATCGGACTGGATGCCCGGTGGCGATTCAAGACCTCTGAATGCCGTTGTGCGCTGCCCTCCGGCTGTCCCGGGGTCAAACGCGATATAGGCGCCCGACAGAAGGGTTTCCAGACCGGTGACACTGGCGCCATTGATACGCGGACGCACAACCCAGAAACGGGATTTGTCCGTCAGAAGTCCGGACGCGCTGGAATTCATCTGCACGCGAACATCAACGTGGTGCATGTCCTTCGACAGCGTGATGGACGAGACAGTGCCGAGCGTCACGGCCTTGTTCTTCACCTGCGTCTGTCCACTGGTCAGACCATCTGCCGTATCGAAGGTGATGAGGATTTCCGGCCCACGATTGTACAGGCTGCGCCACAGCAGGAAACCGGCGATCAGAACCGATATGATCGGGATGATCCAGATGATGGAAAAGCGCGTCTTGCTGACAGTCGCTTCGGGTAACCTGCTGTCGCCCTGCTCTTCATTTCCTAAAGACTGTTGCGAAGAAGAATTGTTCTGCTCGGAAGTCACGCTCTTACCGGCTCCATCTTGTCCTGTTCCTCAGGGCTTGGTGTCCCGGAAGATTCTGATACTGCGTTTCCGGCACGGGCGTCATCCTCCGGAAGTTGACCATTACGTCCCGCGACATCCCACATCAGACGTGGGTCAAAGCAATGCGCTGCAAAAATGGTGATGACCACAACGGCGGCAAACGACACCACGCCAGCATTGGCCACCACATTGGCCAATGAACTGAAGCGGACCACCGCCACCAGAATGGAAATCATGAACACGTCAATCATGGACCAACGACCAATAATATCGATGATCCTGAACAGCTTCGATCTGAGCATCAGCTTTTTCTTCGATCCAAGCTTGGTCGTTACGATCATGTAACTCAGCCCGAGAATCTTGGCGACCGGGACAGTAACACTGGCAAACAGAACCAGCAGGGAGAGTGGGATCATGCCATCCTCCCACAGTTCTATCGCACCTTCGATGATGGTGTGACCGCCACCGCTGCCGACCTTGATGACTGTCATGACAGGAAAAAGATTGGCCGGCAGATAGAAAACAAAGGCTGACAGCACCAGCGCCGAGGTGCGGCTCAGACTATTGTTTTTCCGCTTGCAGAGATTGTGTCCGCAACGTGGGCATAGCCCCACGCTCCGGGTCTGCGGCACCGGCTCGGGGAACACGCCGACAAGCCCACAGGAGTGGCAGGACAGCATATGCTCCGGGGGAGGCATATGTCCGCCAAGGTCAGCCATGGAAACCCGATCCACCTGTACCTGATTACCATCGGGGAGCTGAATAGCCCCTTCAACCCGACGCCGCTGCCAGATCCGCTCCTGATCCAGCGTCTGATCCGTTGCCGCCATACTGATCATCAGGGCCGCAATGAGATAGGCCGCAGGACCAACCTCAACATGCGCCATGTCCACCAGTTTGGTGTAGGCCACGAAAATCCCGAGAATGTAGACTTCCATCATCGACCAGGGACGGAGCTTTTCGTACCACGCGAGAAGATGCGGCGCCCAGTCCGGCAATTCCTCGAAAAAGGCCGCCGTCAGGATCATGCCCATCATCGCGATGACGATACCGGGCGCGAGAATGGTGACCAGCCCGACCAGAATGCCGACCTCGCCCCAGCCTTCATGGAGTAGCTCCATCGGCCCCGTGAGGAGATCCACGGACCGTTCCCGCCCATAAAGATTGAGCGTCATCAGGGAGGAAGCAAGCGTCGCCAGATAAAGAGCAGCCGAGGTGATGCAGAAAGCCAGCGGGGTCGCTAGAGGACCGCCCTTGTTGCGTCTCTCCAGCAACTGATCACAGCGTACGCATCGTGCGACAGTGCCCGGAGCAATCTCCTCCAGTTGCTGGAATTCCCCGCAACAGGGACACTCGACCAGATCGTCAACGACTTGAACATGACTGCTGTGATGCTGCTTGCCGCGCGTAAAATTTATTGCGCTGCGATACAGCCGGGAAGGTAAGGACGACGCCATGACAGCACTACCTTAGCGTGAACCGACAGGGGCCGATAGACCGGCAACAAATTCCAGCTATGTGCTGGCGTAGCCCTGCAAAGCTCACCGACCCCTTCCCGAAATATTCTGGATAGAAATCCTTTCCATTTCCTCTCTCGCGGAAGAGAAAACAGGTAAAATCGTGTCAGGTTTTCACTGCACTTCCACGAGGTGCTACCAGCTTGAACATGGGCCCTGTCAGCATCGTGGAAATCACAGCCAGCATCATGAGCGAGGCAAACGCAAACTCCGAAATCATCCCCTGCCCCAACAGAATGGTGGCCGCGACAATTTCCATCAGCCCCTTGCACTGCAACAGGGAACCGATTGCCAGCGCCTGTCGCCTACTCAGATTGGGAGCGGGCGGAAAGACATAGACCGACGCAATCTTGGCGATGATCGAAATGGCCACGAGGCTGAAAGAAGCGACCACGGACGGCCATGTCAGCGCATCGCCATTGATATGCAGACCACTGTGACCAAAGAAAAGTGGCGCCAGCCAGATCAGCGCGAAGGTTCCGACCTCCTCCACAGGGAGACGACGCACCCAGCTCGGCGGCATGATCGCACCGGCAAAATAGGCGCCGATAAGCTCATGCAAGCCAAGCTGTTTGCTCGCCCATGAGCCGGCCGCCAGATAAACCGGCACCGTCGCCCAGATGACCCAGGAAGGAGGATGTTTGAAATGTCGCGACGCCCATGTTCCGGCAGCAGCCAGCCCCGCCAGCAGTGCGACAGCCAGAAACTCCAGCCCGGTCCAGCCGTGCAGCGCAGCGCTTCCCTTTTCTGCGAACTGGAGAATGGCGAGACCAATCCACAGCGCCGCGTCATCGACGACAGCCAGTTTGAGAGCGAGCTGACCGAGCGGACGCTGGGAGGCATCGAGTTCCCGCACCACACCGATCAGAACCGGCAAGGCGCTCACTGCGATGCAAAGACCGATTGAAACGGCCGCCACCCAAGGCGTGGCCTGAGGAGGATGCCAGCCTTTCAGTGGCAGAAAGAACATGTAGGCGAGAATGGAGCCAGTAATGAGCGGACCGCCCAACGCGACAGCGGCTCCACCAAGCAGCCGACCTACGGAGGTCTGGGGCACAGCATGGGGAGATGTGTCTTCCCCAGGATGCTGCCACATCTCCAGTCCCGCCGTAAAAGCCAGAACCAGAACAGCCACCCAGCCAATTTCATCGCCGATGACGGAAGGGATACCCATATCCGCGACAGGAATATGAAGAACAGCCATTCCCATACCCAGAAGTATAGGAAGAACAACTATCGGCAATACTTTACCGATAAGCCTCCACAACACCCACGGAACCAAAACAAATATCCCGACATCCGCAATAAGAGCGATAAAACTCTCCATTTAATCTCCTCACCTGTCACATCCAACTCAACATCAATCGCATGCAAAAGTGTTATACACAGTTTATATTGAATTTTTCAATTAAAGATACCTTGATATGCATATATTTGATCCTGGACAGTCCATCAACCCAAGTATGGTCATGATTTTTCCGAAATCAGACCTATTTCAGCCTTACGATCCTACCCGAAATCTGATGCGCACATCCTTGAGCTACCTCGATGCGTGCCTCGTCTGAACGGACACGATGTCGGCACCACAAAAGAAATTCCTGTCTCCAGACACAAACGACACAAACTCTCGCCCAGTTCCCGCGTCTTGATTAAGACCGCCTTCATGGCGGCGAGGATCAGACCCGCATGCTTCAGCCTTTTCCTTCTGTAGCTTCTGCCAAAGAGGATTCATTTCTCCAAAGAAGGCGTATCGTCGCCATTCCTGCCTGCAACGAAGCCGAGCATATCGTTCCCTGCCTTCTGGCGCTGGCCCGACAGGAGGGACCGAAGCCTCATAAAGTTGTCCTCTGGGTCAACAACACGCAGGACACTACCTGCGAGCGCGCACTTTCTCTGCTTCCCAAGCTGCCTTACGAACTGGACGTGGTGAGTGTCACCTATTCCCCCGACAACGCTCACGCCGGACGCGCCCGACGCGACGCCATGTGTCACGCAACGCTCGGCGCACCGGCAGACGCCCTCCTGTTCACTACGGACGCCGATGCAGAAGTTGCGTCAGACTGGATGCAGAAAACACTTGAGGCGTTCAGCCGCTACAATGTCGCCGCCGTCTTCGGAAGAGCGCTCCTGCTTCCGGACGAAGCCCTGAAAATCCCCGCCCACCTACATCAGGACGATGACAGGGAGCAGGCTTATGGCGCGCTGCTTGAACAGATCACGGCAAAAATGAACCCTGAGCCTCATGATCCCTGGCCCCGGCATGCCGAACATTCCGGTGCAAGCATCGCCGTCACTCATGAGGCCTGGAAGCAGGTTGGGGGGATTCCCCTGACCCCTAGCGGGGAAGACCGCGCTTTCTATCATGCGTTACGCCGAGGCCATTTTCCGGTCCGTCACTCGCCCGACGTGAAAGTCTATGTTTCGGCACGTTTTGTCGGTCGGGCGCGAGGCGGCATGGCAGAAACGCTCGCCCGACGGATCATCGCTCAGGATGACTGTATTGATGAGGCGCTGGAAACGGTCTCTGCACGAATGCTTCGCGCCAGACAGTATCTTTCACAGCGTCAGGATAGTCGGATTCAGGATTCATTTGTGGAGAGAACGGTAAACCCCTCCCCCATCCGGCGCGCTGAACTGCACCTGCATCACCAACGTGCTGAACGCGTGCTTGCCTTTCTCAACAGGTCTCGTGCGGGTCTTCCGTCGTTGGTTCGCCAGCGTAGCGCACTCTTTCAAGACGATACGATTTCGAACGTTCGCTGTAATCCACTTCCCAGAAGCGCTCCGCACAGGCTTGTATAAAACAGTCGGCGGCCTCATCGCCTGTGCAGGGTGTATCGGTATGTCCTGTCCAGTTGACCAGAAGCAGCACTCCGTCCTTCTTCAGACTGGTCGTTACACAGGCAGCCAGTTTGCGAATATCGTCTTTTGTCAGAAAATAGAGCAATTCTGATACGATCATCAGATCACACCCGGCGGCCTGCGAAGCAGGATAACCGCCCGGCAGAAATGCCTCGACAAAACTGACATGCTGCATCTCCGTGCAACGCGTCCGTGCCATGCCAAGAGCTGTCACGGAGGCATCCATGGCCAGAACACGATCGCAGCGTTCTGCCAGCTTCCGGGTGCCGACCCCAATGGCGCAGCCCAGTTCCACCGCGAAACCGGTATGCTCGTCGGGGATACAGGACAGCAAATGCTCCAGCTTGCTCAGTTCATAAGGCGTGGTCTCAAAATCCCACGGATCGGCACTGGCGCGAAACAGCGCTTCAAAGACATCCGGTAGCCAGGTTTCCTTGGTCATGACGTGATGAAACATTCATAAGGACGAAGCAGTTTTTCCAGAAGCGCCTCGGGCAGCACGAAGCCGTTCGGATCATCATCAATCACCAGTCCACGCTGACTCCGATGCGCATGGACTGCCGCCCGTTTCACAGCGAGATGAGCGCTGATATCGAGACGTGAGCCGATAGGTGACGGCTCGTCAATCACCGTCTCGGGAGGCAATGTAAGCCCCCAGACCGGGTAGGCCAGCACAGTCAGGTCCGGGTATAGAGACCGGAGCGCATCCCCCATCAACGAGACGGCTTCGTGATCGCAGTGAGGATCATGACGCCACGGCACGAGCACATTCGCACACTCATGACGCCGGCAGAGTTCGGTCAATGTCTCTACAACCGCATCGAATGCCGGTCCTCTGGTCGGAACCGCCGTGTCGCGCAGACGAAGGAAGATCACGCGCTCCACCGGAAGTCCGAGCAGGCGCAAGGCATCGCGAGCTTCATTCTCTCTCAGCTCCCGCAATCGTTCGGCAGGCCAGAGACGGGAGTTCGGATGAGAACCAATGCCGTCCGACGCAATGACGACGATGGGAGGTCGTCCCAGCCTGACGGCTTCGGCGATGAAACCGCCGCATCCAAGACTCTCATCATCAGGGTGTGGCGCGATGACCAGAGCAGTGCCGGGAGTGATGGCATCCAGTTCGCGCAAAGGCAGTTCGGCAAGATCCACAAGGAAATCCGCGACTCTCATGTCATGTCCTTCGGCCATTCATGCTCCGTAAACCAGCCGGCTGCTTCAGTCAGGGTTTCGTCGGGAGCCGGCTGACGCAGATATGTCGCCAGATCGCGCATGACGCGCTCCACGGGTCGGCCTCTAACAAACGCCATCACGCCGAGACCACGCTGCACAAGAGGGATCAGCGCAAGAGCCGCCTGTTCGACCGCGATGCGGGCAAGATTGACGATGGCGACCGTTTCTCCCGCCTCAGCATGGGAATTGCAGGCCGCCATAGCCGCCCGCCGCACCCACATGGACGCTGTTTCCCGAAGGATCAGAGCCTCGCCGATCCGCACCTGCTGATGCGGGTTTGAGGCACGACCCCGCCCACGCAATTCATCCAGCAGCAGATGGACCAGATGATCCATGCCGCCCAGCGCGACAGCCGAGCCTCGCCATGCTCCTGCTGAAAATTCAGGCTGACGAAGATAATCACCCGGTTTTCCAATGATGTTGGTCGATGGAACGACAACGCCGGTAAAGTCGTAGGAGCCTGTGCCGCTGCCGCTCATGCCGGTGAGATGACCGGGTCCCGGTCCCATACGGGCCTTTTCCCCGACCGGAACGAGCACCATGACTGTATCGCCGTGCTCCGTTCGGGCCGTGATCAACGCCACACCAACAGCCCGCACAGCGCTTGCGAAACCTTTTTGTCCAGTAAGCCTGATTTCATTCCCGCTCCGGACAAGAGCCACGGGGGGAGTGCCGTCTGTTACCCAGATTCCGGCAAGAATGTTGTGCTGGAGATATTCTGCCAGAACAGCACGCTGTTGCGCGGAGCCATAGAGCGACACCAGTCGAACGACATTGATATGCCCTTCCAGACAACGCCCCAGAGCAAGGTTAAGCCGCCCTGCGAGCCGCAGCAGTTCCGAAAGCGCCTCCATTCCGACTGGAGAGTCGTGCAAGCCGAGCCCACCGTTTTCAACAGGTAGAGTGGCTGACAATGCCCCTATTTCTGCAATTTTTTGCAAAAGCCGAGAGGGAAAATTCTCTTCGTCATCGACAGGTCCGTGCTCTTCCTGCTTTTCCAGAAGGCGGAGCGCATTACGAAACCTCGATAGAGTGTCCTGGAAGGCTAACGTGGGCGCAACAGGCATTCCGTCTTCTCCCACATCGACAAAGAACTGCCGGATCATGAGAGAAACAAACGCTTCAGTGCGTCTGAAGTTTAAGCAGAGAATTCAGTCTGGATTGAAAGACGTCAACGAAAAGACATTTTTCAGACGTGCGGGACAAAATGCGCGCGCAACTGATTGAGCGACGTCTGACTTAATTATTCAATTGTAGTCTGGAAACCGCGAAGTGAGTGGTGCCGGTTAGAGGATTCGAACCCCTGGCCCCATCATTACGAATGACGTGCTCTACCAACTGAGCTAAACCGGCCCGCCTTGCGGTGGGTGGCTTCTAGCGCAGGTGCATAAGCAGCGCAAGTATGTAATGCCGAGATCGGAAAATATTTTCCGCACCAGATTCATGCTTCATTTCAAAGGGTTAAATTGAATTAGGGAGCTCAGGTGCAGAAAAAATCTCTCTCCACAAACATTGAGCGAGATTCTTTTGTCAGTGGCTCTTGCACACATTCACAAGACCGTGAGGAGCATCAACAAATCGCTCATAGCCTTATCTCGCGGAGGCCAAATCAACTGATAAAAATTAAGTTTTATATTGTAAAATCAAGACAGTAACTGAATACCATACATTCTCCTGACCTGATCACTTCCTGCTCTGGAGGCTAAGGGCTGCCATGCGACAGAACTGTGGCGAAGAGCGTCAAGGCAGGGTATCGTTCTTAATCACAGCCACACAGAATAAGGATGACGTGTCATGGCATGGAACACACCGAAAATCACCGAAGTGCCTTTGGGCGCTGAAATCAACAGCTACGTTTGCGGCCAGAAGAAGTAAGATCCTTTCCGGGATCTTGTTTTCCACAGCCAGAAACGCCGCCCGCCTCGCGCTGGCGGCGTTTTGCATTTACAGACCAGTATCATGATTGACCTTATTGTCCTCGGCGCCGCTGCTGGCGGTGGCTTCCCCCAGTGGAACTCGAACGCGGAAGGCTGCCAACGCGCCCGCTCCGGCGACCCTCTCGCCCCTGCCCGGACTCAGGCGTCCATTGCCATCAGCGGTGACGGTGAGGAGTGGTTCGTGGTCAACGCCTCGCCCGATCTCCGTCAGCAGATCAACCAGACGCCAGCCCTTCATCCCAAGACCGGACTGCGGTCCACACCCATCGCAGGTGTTATTCTGACCGGCGCTGAAGTGGACACTATCACCGGCCTTCTCACCATGCGTGAGCGTCAGCCGTTCGAAATTCTGGCGACCCGGCAGGTTCTCGACCAACTCGACGCCAATCCAATTTTCGAGGCCGTGAACCGCTCTGTCGTGACACGCAAGGAATTCCCACTCGACGAAAGCATTGCGCTTACAAAGTCAGATGGAACGCCAGCCGGACTATCCGTCACGGCATTTGCTGTGCCCGGAAAGGTTCCGCTTTACGCAGAAAAGGGCGCGAACCCGGCGGAAATCGTTGAAAACGGTGAGACTGTCGGGCTGGAAATCACGGACGGCAAGCACCGCGCGCTGTTCATTCCGGGTTGCGCCTGCATGAACGATCGGCTTCGCGCACGCCTGAAAGACGCGGATCTTGTGCTGTTCGACGGCACATTGTGGACTGACGACGAGATGATCAAGGCGGGGCTTGGTGAAAAAACCGGCAAGCGTATGGGCCACATGTCGGTCAATGACACAGACGGCACGATTGCCGCCTTCCGTGACCTGAACGTGCAGCGCAAGGTCTTCATCCACATCAACAACTCGAACCCCATTCTGCTGGCCGACACTCCCGAACGGGCCGAAACGGAAGCCGCCGGGTGGGAAGTCTCTTACGACGGCATGAGGATCACCCTATGAGCGTAGCCCCTCTTTCCCCCGCCGAACTGGAAGCCGCACTGCGCGCGATCGGTGCCGAACGCTACCATAACCGGCACCCGTTCCACCGGGCGCTGCATGACGGAAAGCTCAATAAGGGACAGGTTCAGGCTTGGGCGCTGAACCGCTACTATTATCAGGCGCGTATCCCGGCCAAGGACGCGACTTTGCTGGCTCGTCTGCCAACGGCGGAGCTTCGCCGTGAATGGCGACGTCGTATCGAGGATCATGACGGCGACACTCCCGACACAGGCGGCATCGCCCGCTGGCTGCGTCTGACAGATGGCCTCGGTCTGAACCGTGAGTATGTGGAATCCCTTGAAGGCCTGCTGCCCGGCACCCATTTCGCTGTAGATGCCTATGTGCATTTCGTCGGGGAAAAGACCATTCTGGAAGCCATCGCCTCCTCTCTCACCGAGTTGTTCTCGCCGACCATCATTTCCGAGCGCGTCGCCGGGATGCTGCGGAACTACGACTTCATCACAGAGGAAACGCTGGCCTACTTCACGCCCCGGCTGACACAGGCTCCGCGTGATTCCGACTTCGCTCTTGCCTATGTAAAGGAACATGCCCGCACCGTGGAACAGCAGAACGCCGTGCTCAACGCCCTGAAATTCAAATGTGGCGTCCTGTGGTCCATGCTGGATGCGCTGGATTATGCCTATGTGACGCCGGGCAACATTCCGCCGGGCGCGTTCCGGCCTGCATGATGACATCCCCCTCTCCTGCCCTGTCAGAAACTCTTGTCCCGGCTTTCGCTCGCGGCACACGGCTTCAGCATGACAGGGTGCGCGACCAGTGGATCGTTCAGGCTCCGGAGCGCGCCTTTCTGGCTGATCCAATCGCTGCGGAAATTCTGAAGCGGGTGGATGGCGCGACGTCTCTCCAGACGATCATCGACACTCTGGCCACAGATTTTGCGGCCCCGCGTGAGGTGATTGCGGGCGATGTACTGGCCATGGTCGCCTCGCTGGCCGAGCGTCAGGTGCTGATATGGAAGGCATGATCGCGCCACCACCGATGAGCCTGCTGGCGGAGTTGACGCATCGCTGCCCGCTGCAATGCCCTTACTGCTCCAATCCACTGGCTCTGGAGCCGAAGAACAACGAACTCTCTACCGAGGAATGGCTTCGCGTTCTCGATGAAGCCGCGGCACTCGGCATCCTTCAGGTGCATTTTTCCGGTGGCGAGCCTATGGCGCGCAAGGATCTGCCGGAGCTTGTGCGACATGCCGCCAAGGCTGGTCTATATAGCAATCTGATCACGTCCGGCGTGCTGATGGACCGCGACAGTCTGGCGAAGCTGGCTGACGCGGGGCTGGATCATGTCCAGCTGTCCTTTCAGGACGTTGACCCGAAGCAGGCTGAAATCATCGGCGGCATGAAAGGCGCGCAGCCTCGCAAAATCGAAGCGGCCCGACTGGTTGTGGAAGACGGGATGCCGCTGACCCTGAACTTCGTCATTCATCGTCTGAATGCCGACCGGGTGCCGGCCATGCTGGATCTGGCGGAAGAGCTTGGCGCTCGTCGTGTCGAAATCGCCCACACGCAATATTACGGCTGGGGTCTGAAAAACCGTGCGGCCCTGCTGCCCACGCGTCACCAGCTTGAAGCGACTGAAAAAGCTGTTGCAGAGGCGCGGGAGCGGTTCGGTTCACGTCTCGCCATCGACTTCGTGACACCGGACTATTACGCCGACGAACCCAAGCCCTGCATGGGTGGCTGGGGACAGCGTTTTCTCAACATCACCCCATCAGGCCGGGTGCTGCCGTGTCACGCGGCGGAGACCATACCGGGTGTTGTGTTCCCGACTGTGCGTGAGGCGTCACTGAAGGATATCTGGGAAAAGTCGAAGCTGTTCCAGATGTTCCGTGGTGTGGACTGGATGCCGGAGCCCTGCCGCTCCTGTGATCGTAAGGAGATCGACTGGGGAGGCTGCCGCTGTCAGGCACTTGCCCTGACCGGGCGCGCAGACGCTGCTGATCCAGTCTGCCGTCGATCTTCTGATCGTGGTGTGGTGGATGCGGCTCTGTCGGAAATCAATGGAGCGATCAGTCCTGCGTCGGAGACTTTTGTCTACCGACGCTATGGTTCAGGCGACTAACCACCTCGACTTGAGGCAGAAAGAAAAATCTTTCTGCCTCAATGGTGAGATCAACCGTTAGTCTTGGCCCATTCCGGGTGATGCTTGACCGTGATGTCACGGCCTTTCAGCATCAGATCCCAATATACATGCGGGAAGACCTTGGCCTTGAGCATCCATGCGAAGCTGCTGGGCTTGCGCTGGTCATATGGGAAGCTGGGCGCAGGCTTTCCACCGTAAAGGAATTCCGCCAGCACCACCTTGCCGTAACCGACCGTCAGCGGGCAGGCACCATAGCCATCGTAGATGCTTGTAAGCGGCTTGCCTTCCAGCGAGGCCAGCACATTCGCCACAATAACAGGCGTCTGCGCACGAGCTGCCGCCATGGTCTTGGCGTTGCTTGTGCCGATCACGTCGCCTGCACCAAAAACGGTGTCATATTTTGTGTGGCGAAGCGTCGAGGGATCAACATCGACCCAGCCACCGGCTCCGGCGAACGGACTGTTCTTGATGAAGTCCGGGGCACTCTGTGGTGGCGTTACATGCAGCATGTCGAAGTTACGTGTTTCACGCGACTTGCTGCCATCCGCTGCCGTCACTTCAAACACCGCGACTTTTGCCTGCCCATCCACTGAGACAAGATTGTGCTTGTAGTGCAGATTGATGCCGTAATAATCGACGGCATACTGAAGCGACGGGCGGTAATAGGCTACGCCGAACAGCGCGTCGCCCGCCAGCAGGAAGTCCACTTCCGTGCGGTTGAGAACGCCTTCCTTGCGCCAGAAGTCCGAGGCCAAATAGGCGATCTTCTGCGGAGCGCCTGCGCATTTGATCGGCATCGGTGGCTGCGTGAAAAGCGCCTTGCCGCCGTTGAGCGTCTGGATGCAGGTCCAGGTATATTCGACATGCTCCATCGAATAATTGCTGCACACACCATTCTTGCCGAGCGTCTCGCTGAGACCTTCGATCTTGTTCCAGTCGAGTTGGAGGCCGGGGCACAGGATCAGGCGACGATAGCCGATGCGCTGTCCGTCATCCAGAGTGACAATGTGGTCATCAGGCTGGAAAGACTCAGCCGCAGCGCGCAGCCACGTCACATCAGCAGGAATCAATCCCCCTTCCTGCCGCAGGGTCTGCTTGAGGGTCATGACCCCTGCCCCCACCAGCGTCCAGCCGGGCTGGTAGGCATGGGTCGTTGCCGGGTCAATGATTCCGATGGAGAGAGACGGGCGTTCACGGCGAAGACGGGCCGCTATGGCGATGCCTGCCGTACCGCCTCCGACAATGAGAATGGTGAACTGTTTGTCAGGCTGAACCGGCGTGGCGACTTCAGTCATGATCTTCGTCTCCTTCAAAGGAATGCAGTTTCACATCACGAGTGTGTGTAAGCCTGCGCTCAGAGGAGAGTTGCATCAAGGCCTCTCTCGCATGAGAGCGCGCATATCCGCATTGGGCAATCAACACAGCCTTTTGGGCGTGCTGAAATTACAGCGACCACCTGCCGCACTCATGGTACGACAGGCTTCATATCTCAGGCTTCTTCGTTGCCTTTGATCCAAACTTCAACCGGTCCCTGAAGTTTCATCGTCATCGGCTTGCCTCGACGGTCAAGCGACTTGCCCACCGCGACCCGGACCCAGTTCTCACTGAGGCAGTATTCCTCGACGTTGGTCTTTTCGACGCCCTTGAAGCGGATACCGATTCCACGGGCCAGAAGCTCTTCGTTGTAGAATGGGCTTTCCGGATCAACGGACAGACGGTCTGGAAGAGTATCGCTCATGAAACAAACACCTGTATCGGGTCAGATATGAAACAGGCCATCCGAAGATGGCCTGCTGAATGATAACCGTTCGAAGAGCGTCTGGCTCAGACGCCGCGGACGATCACACTGGCGTTGGTGCCACCAAAGCCAAAACTGTTTGAGAGCGCAATATTGACCTTACGCTGCTGCGCTTCATGCGCCACGCGGTCGATAATGCTTTCCCGTGATGGGTTGTCGAGGTTGAGCGTCGGCGGAACAACGCCGTCACGAATGGCCAGCATGGAGAACATCGCTTCCACAGCACCGGCAGCCCCCAGAAGGTGACCGATTGCTGACTTGGTGGAAGACATGGCCACCTTGCGTCCATCGTCACCAAAGAGACGCTCGACTGCATCCAGCTCAAGATCATCCGCCATGGTGGATGTGCCATGCGCATTCACATAGCCGATGTCACCCGGCGTGATGCCTGCACTGCGAACCGCCGCGAACATGGCGCGATACGCACCCTCATGGCCCTCGGCAGGAGCCGTGATGTGATGCGCGTCACCGGACATGCCGTAACCGACGACTTCACCGTAGATCTTGGCGCCACGCTTCTTCGCGTGCTCGTATTCCTCAAGCACAACGATGCCGGCACCCTCGCCCATGACGAAACCGTCACGGTCGCGGTCCCACGGGCGGGACGCCTGTTTTGGGCGATCGTTGAAACCGGTGGAAAGCGCACGGGCAGAGCAGAACCCGGCGATACCGAGTTTGCAGACCGTTGCCTCGGCACCACCGGCGATCATCACATCGGCGTCGCCGAGCATGATGAGACGCGCCGCATCACCAATTGCATGAACGCCTGTGGCACAGGCTGTCACGGCTGAATGATTCGGTCCCTTGAAGCCGTACCGGATCGATACGTTTCCAGATACAAGATTGCCCAACGCCGACGGAATGAAGAACGGAGACAGACGCTTCGCCCGCCCCTCATACACCGTAATGGAGGCATCGTAGATCGTCTGAAGACCACCAATGCCGGAGCCGATCTGCACGCCTGTAGCGCAGCGATCTTCCTCCGACTCGGGCTTCCACCCGGAATCCTCGACAGCCTCTGCGGCCGCGATCATTCCAAGATGGATGAAGCGATCCATCTTCTTCTGGTCCTTGACAGGAATCCAGTCCGAAATGGTGAGCTTGCCCTCGGAGGTAGGGCCTTCCGGCACCTCACCACCGATATGCGCCGCAAGTTCGCTCGGATCGAACGAGTGAATACGGTCAATCCCGCTTTCACCCGCGATGAGACGCTTCCAGACGTTCTCGGTACCAAGCCCGAGAGGCGTTACCATCCCCATACCGGTGACGACCACGCGTCTCCGTCCCAAATCTGATCCGCCCGACTGCAGCAAGCTCACTCGCCCCCTGATTTCCAGAACAAAATGGGTCCGCGCACCAGTTGCATGGACCCGTCAGATACAGAGAACCTTAAGCGGCTTTCTGTGCCTCGATGTAATCAATCGCGTCTTTCACGGTCGCGATCTTCTCGGCTGCGTCTTCCGGGATCTCTACGTTGAAAGCCTCTTCAAACGCCATCACCAGTTCGACCGTGTCGAGGCTGTCTGCACCCAGATCGTCGATGAACGACGCGTCCGGTGTCACCTTGCTCTCTTCAACGCCGAGATGCTCGACGACGATCTTCTTAACCTTATCAGCGATTTCGCTCATCTGTTTCTGCTTCCTGTATGCCCAAGCATTTCGGGCTAATGGTTGGCGCTCACCCCGTCCCGGCCACAAGCCGGAGCAGGGCATTCGAACGGGGCAACCGAGGTATGCCCAACGAGGCTGCGGGGGCGATTAGCACGGAAATATTCCCGCCGCCAAGCGGATGCATGAAAAGCATGACGTTTCATGATCGCACCGTGTTCAAAACCGGTCACCTTCCTTAGCTCACGTTTTTGAGAAAAGGTAGTCTCAGCAACGAATTCCAAGCAATTCGTCTTATATCATCGCCATCCCGCCATTGACATGCAATGTCGCACCGGTGACCCACGCGGCCTCTTCCGACGCCAGATAAACCACGGCGGACGCCACATCGTCGGGCGAGCCCATGCGGCCCAGCGGGATAGACCCTACCAACTTCTCCTTCTGCGCATCCGGCAGCACATCCGTCATCGCCGTGGCGATAAAGCCCGGGGCCACCACGTTCAGCGTCACGCCACGGGAGCCGGCTTCTTGGGCCAGAGACTTGGTCATGCCCACCAGACCGGCCTTGGCGGCGGCATAGTTGGCCTGCCCGGCATTGCCAGTTGTGCCGACGACGGACGCGATGCTGATGATCCGTCCCGCACGCCGACGCAGCATGCCCTTGAGCGCCGCACGGCAGAGTCGGAACGGCGAGGCCAGATCGACCTCAATCACCTTGGACCAGTCCTCATCCTTCATGCGGATAGCCAGCGTGTCCCGCGTAAGCCCCGCATTATTCACGAGAATATCGAGAGGCGCTCCGGCGACTTCCTCGGCGCGGGACACAAGCTGTTCCGCCGCAGCCGGGTCGGACAGGTCGGCTGCCACGACATGCACACGCTCACCACCCAGCGCCGCCGCCCGTTCTTCCAGAACGGATTCGCGGGTGCCGGAAAGCACGACTGTCGCGCCCTGCTGGTGAAGCTGACGGGCGATGGCCTCGCCGATGCCGCCAGTTGCGCCGGTAACGAGCGCAACCTTGTTGGAAAGACTGAACATAAATCTCTGTCCTGTTCGAATGAAATCAGACCGAAGGAGGAAAGGACCGTCAGAGGGTCCGGAGGAAGCTGTCGATCGTGTCGAGCGTGCCGACAGACTCGGTTTTCGCATCCGGCGCAATCCGACGAATCAGGCCTGAAAGAACTTTGCCCGCTCCGAGTTCCACAAAATGATCGACACCCATGCTGACCATGGCATCGACACTCTCACGCCAGCGGACCGTACCGGTCACCTGCTTGACCAGCAGTTCACGAATCATGTCGGGCGATGTCACTTTCGCGGCCGTCACGTTGGCGATGATCGGCACGATGGGCGCTTTCACGTCGGCCTTATCCAGAGCCTCGGCCATCTCATCCGCTGCCGGACGCATCAGGGAGCTGTGGAATGGAGCAGACACAGGCAGTTTGACGGCCCGTTTGATGCCCTTTTCCTTGGCGATCACAATTGCCCGGTCGATGGCCGCCATCTGACCGGAAATCACGATCTGGCCGCCGCCATTGTCATTGGCCACTTCAAGAATCTCGCGCTGATCCGGCTGTCCTTCAACTTTGAGAACCACCGCTTCCTCGCACACTTCCTGTGCCTGCTCAGGTGTCACGCCGATCAGCGCGGCCATCCCCCCCTCACCGGCGGGCACAGCGCGCTGCATCGCACGACCACGCAGACGCAGCAGACGAGCCGTTTCAGCAATTCCGAAAGAACGGGCCGCAGCAAGCGCGGAATATTCACCAAGAGAGTGACCGGCCATCAGCGTCGCCTTGGTGGCGAAATCCACGCCCCCTTCCCGCTCCAGAACCCGGACTACGGCCATCGAGACCGCCATCAGGGCAGGCTGGGTGTTCTCGGTGCTGGTCAGTTCTTCCGCTGGGCCTTCAAAAATGATCTTTGAAAGCTTCTGCTCAAGCGCGTCATCAACTTCCTGAAAGACTTCCCGCGCTGCCGGAAACGCATCCGCCAGATCCTGTCCCATGCCGGGAGACTGACTTCCCTGACCCGGAAAAACAAAGGCGTAGACAGACATTCAGTAGCTCCTGGACAGATGATGAAATGCGATCAGCCCGTCGTCCGGCGGGCCTGTAAGTGCGGAAAATCCGGCAATACGCAGGGTGATGAAAGGAAAACGTCACGGAATGTCAATGCAGAGGCCATTGTTACCCTTGTTAACAAATCGTCATTCCACGTCAGACATCCTGCAGGAAACCCAGTTTTTCTTTTTCTGAAAGCGTGAGGACGAAAATGGTTCTGGCAACGGATATTGATGTCAAAGGCACGGACGGCGTCTGGCGACCGATGACCGTCCTGACGGCGCTCTCCATGAAACCTGACGACCGCAAGGCACGCAGTTTCCGGTGTCGCGAATGCAAGGGGCATGTCCGTCTGCACGGTCCGTCGAAGAGCGGCACGATGCAGGCTCATGCGGAACACGCTACTCGCTGGGCAGGCTGCCCTCGCAGCGACTGTTACGATGGGCGCGGCTTACGTCCGCACCCCAATCCTGCCCTGTAAGAACGAAGCATCCTACTGACGAAAGCGCCAGGTCAGCACCAGCAGGACATCCCACACTGTCGCCGGGTATTCCCGCAGATGCACCCAAAGCCTGCGCCTGTGGGACAAATCGGTGCGCGAAGGCGCTGGAACAGATACGGTGATCCAGCCCAGCGCCCGCAGCATGGCGACACAACGCATCATGTGAAAATCGCTGGTGACGACAGCCACAGGGCCACCATATCCCCGCGCACGCAGAAGCTTCGTGCAGGCAATGGCGGAATCACACGTATCAGCCGAGCCATCCTCCCGCAGGATGGCTTCCTCTGACACCCCCGCTGACAGCAGCAGATTGGCCATCACATTCGCTTCGGTCCGTCCGGCCTGTGGGACGCCACCGGTCACGACATACAGGCTGTCACTGTGTTGTGCACCAAAACCAAGTGCGGCCTGCACACGCGCCAGAAGCGCCGGGCGCGGCGAGCCGTCAGGATATAGAGCGGCACCGAAAACGATGACAGGAAGCATCTCGGTTCTTCAGGAAGACGGCAGAGAAACCGAAAGCAGTCCGAAAGGAGCTAACGCTGCCACGGTGTCCCGCCACACACTTTCGAACTGGGACGCATCAACCCCGCGCGTCTCCAGCCGGGCTGCGAGATCCGCCACCGTGTTGCGTCCGTCGATCAACGGGAAAATGCCACGCGCCTGCGGAGGAAGCTGCACGATAACCGCCTCGCTTCCCTCACCTACACTCAGCTGATGTGTGTCAGTCATGGCCATGGCGAGGCGAATACCCTCCACGCCATGAAGCTTCGGAACAGCCTTTGGGTCCATGCAATCTGGCGTGGCCGACGACACTTTGCCCTCCTCAGCGAGGCAGAAGCTTGCCGCGCTGCCATTCCTCGGCGGCCTCATCAGCACTCATGCCCAGATGTCGGACTGCGTTGTCGAGGGCGCTCACAACCTTGTTGCCAAGCGTCAGTTCATCCAGCTCGTCAATCAGATCGCTATCCGCCTTTGCGCGCGATTCCTTGTTGATCAGCAGACGCGCTTCCAGTTCTGAACCTGCCGCGCCTTTAGGGTCAGCAAGCGGACGGAGCGGGATAGAGTGAACGAGATAGCACGGCGTGAACAGCGGCAGGACGACTGGCTCGCCAGCCTCGATCGCAGCTGCGGCTGTCTCGTACGCCTGTTCATCCGGCTGGGATTCGATCGTGAACCCTGCTTCCGTCAGACGATAGCCCGCCACAACCTGCCGCACGCGGGAAACAAGGCTTTCCGGGGTAATGAGATTGCGCGCAACGGATGACGCCGCCAGTCCTTCGATTGAGGTTAGCCCAGACAGGGCGCTTCCCGCACTTTCCGAAACAAAGAAACCGAAACTGGGACGATACAGATTACCCAGCGTTTCCACGGCGGGAGAGAGAAGCCCCTCATCCATCGTCGGCAGCCATGCCGTGGCGAAAAGATCGATCTCCCCATCGGCCATCATTTTTGCAAGAGAGGCGTCATCTCCCGCGATGTAATCCGGCTCGATCTCATAAGCCTCCAGAACACGCGCAACGGCTGCCGCCACCACAGCGTGCAGAGGAGTGTTCCGATAGGCGAGTGTAAATGCGGTCATCAGGAAATGTTCTTTTCTGTATCCAAAGAAGGGAGAGGCGGAACGAGGGTCCGTCAGTTCAGGACGGCCCTCCGAAAGTCAGTCGCAGACTACCAGATTTTCACCCGCTGGTCCGGTGAAAGATACAGCTTCTGGTCAGGCTGCACATTCCAGGCCTTGTACCAGGCGTCGATATTGTGCGCCGGCAGATTGACGCGGGCGGCGGGAGCCGAATGTGGATCGATCACAGCCAGCTGTCTGGCGCGATCCTCACGCACCTTCATCCGCCAGACCTGCGCCCAGCCCAGAAACACCCGCTGATCTCCGCTCATGCCGTTCAGCACCGGCATATCCTTGCCAGTCAGTGAGGCATGATAGGCATCCAGCGCCAGAGTCAGACCACCGAGATCGGCGATGTTCTCGCCCATTGTTAGCTTGCCGTTGAGATGCACGCCCGGCAGCACTTCAAACGCATCATACTGCGCGCCCAGCCGTTCGCCGAGTTTCTCGAAACGGGCGGCATCCTCTTTGGTCCACCAGTCGCTCAGACGGCCATTTTCATCGAACTTGCGGCCTTCATCATCGAAACTGTGTGTCATTTCGTGACCGATAACGCCGCCGATCGCACCGTAATTGACGGCATCATCCGCGTGCGGGTCAAAGAATGGCGGCTGAAGGATCGAGGCCGGGAACACAACCTCGTTGAAGACCGGATTGTTGTAGGCGTTCACCGTCTGCGGCGTCATATCCCACTCATCGCGATCCACCGGCTTGCCGAGATGCGCCAGCCAGTAACGCCACTCAAAGGCGACTGCGCGGGCGGCATTGCCGTACACGTCGCCCGATGTGACTGTCAGATCGCTGTAATCACGGGATTTCTTGGGATAACCGACCTGAATATCGAAATGGTCCAGCTTGACCAGCGCGTGCTGCTTTGTGGCCTCGGCCATCCAGCTGTTGTTCTGGAGCCTGACACGGAACGCCGCTTTCAGACGGGTCGTGAGAGCCTCCATCTTGATCTTGCTCTCAGGCGGGAAATACCGGTCGACATAAATCTTGCCAATCGCCCAGCCCATCGCGTTGTCTGTGGCGTCGGTCGCCCGTTTCCAGCGCGCCGCCAGTTTCGGCTGCCCGGCTATGGTCTTGCGGTTGAAGTCATAGGACGCATTTACAAAGGCGGAAGACAGCGTCGAGGCGGAGTTGTTGGTCAGGTGGAAGGCCAGCCACGCCTGCAAAACCGGCAGTGGCGCAGCCCCCAGTAGTTTCGCCTGTCCGGTAATCGCGGAAGGCTCACCGACGATAATTCTGGCGGCGTCTGCCTGCTGCACTGTCAGGCCAGCGCCATCCAGCCACGCGGCCCAATCAAAGCCGGGGGCCTTTTCCGTCAGGCTGGCGACTGTAAACGGATTGTAGGTCTTATCGGGATCACGCAGATCAACACGCGGCCAGTGCACTTCGGCCAACTTGCTTTCCAGCGCAACAATATCCTTCGCACGGGCCTCCGCATCCTGCCAGCCGATAAGGGTCAGCATCTTCGCGATATAGGCTTCATACGCCTTCTTTTTCGCAGCGAATTGCGGTTTCAGGTAATAATCCCGGTCAGGCATACCCAAGCCACCCTGATCCAGCGCCAGCGCGAAGCGTGTCGGATCCTTGGCGTCCGGCTGGATGTACAGGGAGAAAGCGGAAAACTGGAAAGATGTCTGTCCGGTCCCGATCAGGCGAGCGAATTCAGCCGGCGTTTTCAGAGCACGAATAGCGGCGAGATCGTCCTGAAGCGGCTTTGCTCCCAGCGCCTCGACCGCTTTTTCATCCATGAAACTGGTATAATATACTGCCAGCTTCTGTTCCGTCGTCTGCGGCGCGACAATGCGTTTTTTCGCCAGATCCGCAAGAATATCACGCACGCGCTTCTGGGACAGATCGCGCAGGGCGTCGAACACACCGAAAGACGTCCGGTCAGGCGGGATCGTAATGGCTTTTACGGCCTGTCCATTCGCATAATCGAAGAAATCATTGCCGGGCAGAAGCGTCGTGTCGCGTCCAGCCAGATCAAACCCCCAGGGCTTGATGGCTGGTCCGTGCTCGGCTGTGGCGGCCATCGCAGGTGTAGCGAGGCTGGAGGCCAGCATCAGGCCGGACAGAGAGGAAAAAAGGACGGACTGACGGACTTTGTTCTTCAAACGCGACATACAGAGACAACACCTTGGTGACACAGGAACGATCACTCGTTCCCTGTTTCAACGATCTGTTCCGGTCATGGTAGGACGCCGATTGGCACCGGTCAAAATCATGCCCCCCTGATGCGTTCAGGTGCCTATTGCCACCGCTTCCCGCTCAAAACTGCGCTGACGGCGACGGATCAGGGCAAATACCAACCGCGCGGCAAGAGCGTGCAACCGGCTATGCGGCTTGAACCCGATGGTCTTGAAGACCATGCCCGTCACCCGATCAATATGTTTCTGACGATAGGATTTGAGCGCGCGCGACATGTAACCAGCAATGCAGCGCTTGCGTTCATAACGCACTGAGGGAGGCTCGTTTGTCGTGTAATAGGCGGAAGCGAGTTCGTCATCCTCGCTCTCCGTAATACGACCAAGAGCGATCCGAGTGCGGGCCCAGGCACCCAGGCGTTCTCGCTTCAGATAGCGGCGCATATGGTCGTAAAACAGTTTGAAATGCCGGTATTCATCCGCGGCGATCTGCTTGCAGATGGCCTTCAGAAGAGGCTCATCCGTCGCATCGGCCAGCGATGAATAGAAAGAGGATGTTCCGGTTTCCACCATACACCGCGCAATCAGCTCACCAGTGCGGGAGCCGCGAACGGACGATGTCGTGTTCAGGTCAATGTGGAACGTGTTGCGATAGCGTTCGAACGCTGCCGGATAATCCCATGACGGGTCAGCCAGCATGGCCCAGCGCCCCAGAGCATCCCCGTGCTGGATTTCCTCAAGCGCCCAGTTGTCGGCCGCTTCCTGAAAATCCGCATCGTCCGAAAAGACGTGATTCAGGTAAACAGCGTAATCCACACTGTTACGCTCAACGACAGAGGCAGCCTTCACGACGGCTACGATGTCCGGATCAACTTTGGATGGCTCGAAACTGTCCCAGTCCATCTGGTCGATATGCCAGTGCTTCATTGCCTCCCCCGTCCTGAACCTATGACGTCAAACGCCCTCGCCTGCGCCTAAATGCCATGCAGGTCAAGAGAAGAGATCAAAAAGGGCAGACTGTGTGATCTGGAGCGAAAACACCGAATGAGGTCAGGAATTATCTCTAGCCGTCATCTTTTTTCGGGGAGCCTTTGCTTTTAAGGCCGGCGGGGCTTCCTTCTCGATTTCCTTACGCCGGACAGGCAAAGAGGCTGTGCGGGAAAGCGGAAAATTTTCCGAACCAGATCGACCCTGTATTCTGGTCACACGCTCTACCGAAGCGAGCAATTGATCGGCAGTAACCGGCTGCCCGAACAACCATCCCTGTCCACATTCCACACCCAGCTCTTTCGCCAGAGCCGCATCCACTTCGGTTTCGATCATTTCCGCCACGGTCCTGCATCCCAGCTCAAAGGAGCAGCGGGCTATCGCCCTGATCAGAATCCTGTCCCGCCCACTGGTCATGGCGTTCCGAAAGAAGTGCCCATCGATTTTCACATAATCCACGGGAAAGCGGCGAAGATATTCAAAGCTCATCGCTCCCGCACCGAAGTCATCCAGGCAGATCCTGTGTCCACGCTTCACCAGCCACTGAAGGAGCGAAGTCGCCCCATCAAAATCGGTGATGCCTCGTGTTTCGGTGATTTCGATAAGCAGACGTGACGGACTGACTTTCATTTCTGCCGAATCCAGAAGATTCATCATCTGACTGGCGAATCCGGCGGACTGCACTGAACGTCCGGAGACATTCAGGGCAAGTTTGATTTCATTGGGAAGCTGCTGGAGCAGCTTGATGGTCTTGACGCAGTTCAGAAGGTCAAAGGTGTTGATCATGCCGATCTGTTCGGCAATCTGGATGAAATCGCCCGTATTGGCGATTCCCCGAGCGACGCCCTCGGCAAACCGCGTCAGAACCTCATAATGCTGAATAATCCCGTTCTTCAGTGTCAGAATGGGCTGCAGCACCTGAAAGAATGTCTCGTCCTTGATGATATTGCGGCAGGACGTCACCATCCCCCGGTCTCGATTGTTGGCCGCAGCCAGACAGTCCGGCAGATTTTCGAATGCTATCCCCTGTCTGGTTCTCTCATCAGCAAATGTTTCCAGCGCGTAGTTCAGCGCCTTCTCGATTTCCTTGTGTTCCATAAGCATCGCATCAAGCGGCAGCTTCTGGATAAAAGGACGGGTCAGGGGAACCTCTGTCGCCTCAACAATCTTCTCCGCGACAAGATTGGGGTCATCTCCAACTTTCTGAAAGTAAGCGAAGGCGCCATTGCCAAGACGAGTGACAGCCCCGTTTTCGCTACTCAAACGGAGAATCGCCTCGATTTCCGCATAAACCGCCTTGCCTAGCGCCGTGTCCTGCATCGCGGCGCTTTTTACCGTCTGAGGCAGACCCAGCATCACGAGATTGAACTGCGCTTTCTCGTCGCCTACCGAAGTCAACCGCTGCGCAACACTCAGGAAGGAGGAGCGGTCAAGGAAACCATCCTCGGAGGAAGCCGACGTAAAACCACGATCCAGAATGGTCGCGGTCACAAGACGTTCTCCAACGCTGCCCGGCATGACCGTCATGCCCAGCATGGCGACAGTATTTTCACTCTCACCGCGCAGAAACCGGACAGCCGTGCGTCTGACCGGCTCGCCCTGATCAAACGCCTCCACCACCCGTTTCAGAAAGATGCGATCCGAAGGAATAAGCATGTCGAACAGAGACATGCCTCTGACTGCCCTGGCACTGTGGCCGGTCAGTTTCTGAATAGCACCGCCGACATGGCGGATACGGAAGGCGCGATCCACTTCAAACAGCACATCTGCCGCAGCAAACGCCAGTGCCGCCAGTTGTTCCAACCTACGCTCAACCGAAGCGCTGGCTCTATCATTTTCGTGGAGCCCCATCTGACCCGGCACACTCATCACAGTTTGATGCGTAACGATGCCTGACAGAAGATAAAAAGTGCTTAAGTTTCCGCCCTCTTACCTTTCCCACCTGTGATGAACGATTTTTTCTCCTGCTATCATCGGACCGGACTCTTTCTGCGCGTTGAAAACGGAGGGCATTCCGTGCCAGAACAGGTATCCCGCAGATAACAGGAACATCCTCCGGCCATGGCAGACGGCAGCTCCCTCAGCGCCCTTTCTCCGTCCCAGACGAACGCAGGAACGCCGTTACGGCACGACTGGACACGTGACGAAGTCGAAACGCTTCTGAATCTTCCTTTTCCCGAGCTGATTTACCGGGCACAGACCCTGCACCGTCAGTTCTTCGACCCGACGGAAATCCAGATCTCGACGCTTCTGTCGATCAAGACCGGTGGTTGCCCGGAAGACTGCGCCTACTGCCCGCAAAGCTCACGTCATGACGAGCGCATCAAGGCGGAAAAGCTGATGGCGGTTGAGGGTGTGATCGCAGAAGCGAAACGCGCCAAGGAAGCCGGGGCCGCCCGCTTCTGCATGGGGGCAGCCTGGCGCTCCCCGAAGGATCACGATCTGGAAACGGTCTGCTCCATGATCGAAGGCGTGAAAGCGCTTGGTCTCGAAACCTGCGTCACGCTTGGAATGCTGGATGACCGGCAGGCGCATCGTCTCAAGGACGCCGGACTGGATTACTACAACCATAACATCGACACCTCGCCGGAATTTTATGGCGAGATCATCTCCACACGCACCTATCAGGATCGT
Source organism: Acetobacter sp. UBA5411 (assembly GCF_002409645.1). GTDB lineage: Bacteria > Pseudomonadota > Alphaproteobacteria > Acetobacterales > Acetobacteraceae > Acetobacter. The sequence continues at coordinate 80,515 of NZ_DHNR01000043.1, read as the reverse complement.
CTCGACACGCTGTCCAACGTCCGTGACGCAGGCATCAATGTGTGCTGCGGCGGCATTGTCGGCATGGGCGAAGGTGAATCAGATCGCGCAGGGATGATCGCGTCACTGGCTTCCATGCCGAAGCACCCCGAGAGCGTGCCGATCAACCTCCTCGTGAAGGTTGCCGGGACACCGCTGCAAACAGCAGAGGAAGTTGATCCGATCGATTTCGTGCGCGTGATCGCCGCAGCTCGCATCACGATGCCAGCCAGTCATGTGCGTCTGGCGGCCGGACGCGAGAACATGACGGACGAGGCGCAGACTCTCTGCTTCCTCGCCGGAGCAAACTCGATCTTCTATGGCGAGCGTCTGCTGACGACCCCAAACCCGGCGGCCACGCGGGACCGCCAGTTGCTCGATCGGCTGGGCATGAGCACCACCGTTTCGGCAAAATAACTGCGAGGCCCGGTGCAGGAATATTAATCTCCTGCACCGGAACAGTTCTCAGTTGAGAGTAGCGTCCAGAGAAATCTCGGTCTTGAACAGCTTGGAAACCGGGCAGTTCTCTTTGGCCTTTTCAGCCAGTTTCTTGAATTCTTCCTGACTGACGTTTGGAACCGTGCCTGTAAGCGTCAGGTGGATTGCAGTGATGGCGAACCCGGCGTCCTGCTTGTCCAGCGACACGACAGCCTTTGTATCAAGAGCCGTGGCTGTATAGCCCGCATCACCGAGGATAAGCGAAAGCGCCATCGTGAAGCACGATGCATGGGCCGCGCCGATCAGTTCCTCAGGATTGGAACCGGGCTTGCCTTCAAAGCGGGTGTTGAAGCCATAAGGCTGATCCTTCAGCGCGCCGCTTTCAGTGGAAATCAGGCCCTTGCCTTCCTTGATGTTCCCTTCCCAGTGGGCTGTGCCGTATTTTTTGATCGTCATTGCAGTCGCTCCTTCAAGGCAGTCTGCGTTCCGGCTGGAATCGCCATCCGCAGACCATGTGGGAGTCAGAACGCCCGAGAACCAGAGCCGTTTCCGGATGCTCGCAAAGAGATGATGCAGCAAACCGGACAAATCATGTGCATACCGGTGACGATGTTTTGGAATTGTACAGGCTTCAGGGGCGGTGAACGGCCAGTCCAAGATGAAACGCTGGAGAAAACATGGCGGGGGAAAGGCTTTCCTTATGGTCCTGACCGGGCCATTCTCCCGGCTGATGGCCCGTCTCAGCCAATGTATTCCTGTGGTTTGTCACACGTTATCTACCGGAGAGTGTTATGAGTGCTGCAACGACTGAAGTCCGTGCTTCGACGGACGTTCTCCTGATTGGCGGAGGTGTCATGAGCGCCACGCTCGGCACCTTTCTCAACACGCTGCAGCCAGACTGGACGATCGACATCTTCGAGCGCCTCGACGATGTGGCGCAGGAAAGCTCGAATGCCTGGAACAACGCCGGAACCGGGCATTCCGCTCTCTGCGAGCTGAACTACACCTCCGAGAATGCCGACGGCAGCATCGACATCACCAAGGCGCTGAACGTCAACGAACAGTTTCAGGTATCGCGTCAGTTCTGGTCCTATCTCGTCAAAACCGGCCAGATCGCCAACCCGCGGGATTTCATAACCCCGGTCGCGCATATGAGTTTCGTGTGGGGCGACAAGAACGTCGATTTTCTCCGCCGTCGCTATGAGGCCCTGAAAGACCACCCGCTCTTTTCCGGCATGCGGTATTCGGAAGACCCCAATCAGCTGCGTCAGTGGATCCCGCTGGTGATGAAGAACCGTCCGGCGGGTGAGAAACTGGCGGCGACGTGGATCGCTTCCGGTACTGACGTCAATTTCGGTGCTCTGTCGCGTCTTTTGATCAAGGCCCTGAAAGAAAAGCCGGGTGTCGCCCTGCACACGGGTCATGAGATCGAGGACATCAAACGCAGCGCTGACGGCCTGTGGAATGTGCGCGTCAAGGCGCTGCATACGGGCCAGTCACGCACGATCACCACCCGCTTTCTCTTCATTGGCGCTGGCGGCGCGGCGCTTCCGCTGCTTCAGAAAACCGGTATCCCGGAAGCCCGCGGTTATGGCGGCTTCCCGGTCAGCGGCCAGTTCCTGCGCTGCAAGAACCCCGACGTCATCGCTGCTCACCGCGCCAAGGTGTATGGCAAGGCGTCGGTCGGCGCACCGCCAATGTCGGTGCCGCATCTCGATACCCGCATGATTGACGGTCAGCCTGCCCTGCTGTTCGGACCTTATGCCGGATTCTCGACCCGCTTCCTGAAAAAAGGCTCGCTGCTTGATCTGCCGCGCTCAATCAATGCCGGTAATATCGGCGCGATTCTGGCCGTGGCCCGCGACAACTGGGCGCTCACCAAGTATCTGATCCAGCAGGTTCTCCAGAGCAATGCCGACCGGATGAAAGCGCTTCGGGAATTCGTGCCGGACGCCCGTGACGAGGACTGGGAACTGGTTGTCGCCGGTCAGCGTGTGCAGGTCATCAAGTCTGATGCGAAAAAAGGCGGCGTGCTTCAGTTCGGCACGGAAGTGATCAGTTCGGCTGACGGGTCGGTTGCAGCGCTTCTTGGTGCTTCGCCGGGAGCCTCCACGGCGGCCCCGATCATGCTCAACGTGATCCGCAAGTGCTTTGCCGCCCAGCTTCCGGCGTGGGATGCCAAGCTCAAGGAAATGATCCCCTCCTTTGGGCAGAAGCTCTCTGACAACCAGCCGCTTTGCGAGACGCTCCGCAAAGACACAACGGAAGCCCTTCGTCTGGAAGACTGAAAGGTTTCCTGATCCGGACAGGCTCCCCTGTGCCGGATCATCACTGCGTTATGAGGCAGGCCCTGCAAGGAGACTTTCTGGACAGAAACATTTTTCTGTTCTGGAAAGTCTTCTTTTCTTTTACGGCATCAAAAACTGTAAAAGTAATATTTCACACTCTTCAAATGAAAGTTCAAACACTATAGATTTTCACGATTAATTATATTTGTATCTTTTTATAAACAAAAGTATCCCATCTGCATCAAAACATTAACAGCACGTTAATTATACTGTCACCTACGCTCTTCTCTTCAAGGCTATCAGCGCATTCGTGAGTCCACACCAGTCACGAAAGCAAAGTGATGACCGAGACAGATCGCCGTAATTTTCTCAAGCTTTTGACATCGGGCGCTATGGCGACAACGCTGCAGCAGAGCATCGGCAAGGCCGTTGCGATGCCGGCCAATACCCGCACCCGTTCCATTGACGATATCGAACATGTCATCTTCCTCATGCAGGAAAACCGCTCGTTCGATCATTATTTCGGCATGCTTCAGGGGGTCCGGGGCTATAATGATCCTCGCGCTGTTCGTCTGCCGTCTGGCAACACGGTCTGGAGCCAACCGCATGGTACCGACAAGGTCATGCCGTTTCATCCGGATGCGCCGGACATGGGCATGCAGTTCCTTGCCGACCTGCCGCATGACTGGGCGACGACCCACGAAGCCTGGAACAATGGTAACTGGGATGGCTGGATCGCGGCCAAGACCACGACCTGCATGTCGCATCTCGTGCGTGAAGACGTGCCTTTCCATTATGCTCTGGCCGACGCCTTCACGATCTGTGATTCCTATCACTGCTCGATCATGGGCGCGACCGATCCAAACCGCTATTACATGTGGACCGGTTATGTCGGAAACGACGGCACGGGTGGCGGTCCAGTGGTCAGCAACGCTGAAGCCGGTTACGGCTGGTCAACCTATCCCGAGCGTCTGGAAGCGGCTGGCGTTTCGTGGAAAGTGTATCAGGACATCGGCACCGGTCTGAGTGCTACCGGTTCATGGGGCTGGACGAGCAATCCCTATATTGGAAATTACGGCGATACATCGCTGCTGTATTTCCACCAGTATCAGAACGCTGCTGACTCATCCCCACTGGCCCAGAAGGCGCGCACAGGCACCAACACGGCCGTGTCCGGCACGCTGTTCGATATTTTCAAGGCTGACGTCAAAGCCGGAACACTGCCACAGGTTTCATGGATCGTCGCACCGGAAGCCTATTCCGAGCATCCGAACTGGCCTTCGAACTATGGCGCCTGGTACATTTCGCAGGTTCTCGACATTCTCACGGACAACCCGGATGTCTGGAGCAAGACCGCCCTGTTCATCATGTTCGATGAAAATGACGGCTTTTTCGATCACATCGTTCCCCCCTCACCGCCGCCGTCAACGACGCAGGGCAACTCGACAGTCTCCATCGAAAACGAAATCTATCCCGGCTCATCCAGCTATGTTGCCGGCCCTTACGGTTTTGGTCCGCGTGTACCGATGCTGGTCGTCTCTCCGTGGAGCCGTGGTGGCTGGGTCAACTCTGAGATGTTCGACCACACGTCGCTTATCCGCTTCCTCGAAGCCCGTTTTGCACCACACTATCCGGGCCTGATCGAAACCAATATCTCGCCTTGGCGTCGCGTGGTTTCCGGCGATCTGACATCGGCGTTCGATTTCGAAAATCCGAACACCCGTGTCGCCCCGCTGCCATCCACAACCAGCTTCGCACCGGTCGATGCCAAGCGGCACGACAGCTATGTGCCGGCTGTTCCCACAAACCAGAGCGTGCCTGTGCAGGAAAAAGGCGTGCGTCGGGCAAGAGCGCTTCCTTACGATCTGCACATCCATTCGACCCCGCACGCAAGTGCCGGAAAGATGGTTCTGGGTTTCCACAATACTGGTGACGCAGGCGTTGCTTTCCATGTCCGCGACGCCAATGCGACCGACGTGGCCCGCTTCTACACCATTGAAGACCACAAGCGTCTGAGTGACACATGGTCTGCATCGGACTCCGATCGCACCTATGACCTGTCCGTGCATGGCCCCAACGGTTTCTATCGTCTGTTCAAGGGCACATTACGCGGAGGATCGTTTGCTCAGGTCGGCGTCAACAGTCGCTCGGAGCGCTTTGAGAACATCCTTCTGATTGATCTAGTCAATCACGCTCACACAAGCGCCCGTCTGCGCATCACGGATGGTTATTCAGGCGAAGTCCTGCGTGGACGTCATGTGCTTGAGCCGATGGAGTCCCATGTGCTGACGGTCATGACCAAGGAGACAGGCGGCTGGTATGACCTGACGATCGAGGTCGAGGGGGATTCCAGCTTCAAGGTTCAGCTTGCCGGACATCTGGAAAACGGGTGCGACAGCATTACCGATCCACTGATGGGTGGCGTGCCGGATTTCCGTATGAACGAGAGCGACTACCGACCGCATCGTCCACGGCGTTCGTTCCGTCCTTTTGGAGGCTAAATGAAGCAGGCGGCGGACGTTTTTAGTCTGCCGCCATTTTAACCGCATAGTGACAAGGCAGATTAACCTTGTCGGGCTTCTGAAACGAAAAATGGCGTCCCGGTTATTCGGGACGCCATTTCATCATTCAGTCAGACTAACCACATTCACACAGAATGGGCGTCGCCTTTCTTTTCCTTGCCGTTCTGCTCAATGCCCGGAACCTCGATATCGATTTCCAGCATGGAACATCCCGAACCACGGTCCAGCTTGACCTGAACCTTGTCCTGATCGACGGCGATGTGCCGGCTGATCACTTCCATGATCTCTTTCTGGAGCTGGACCAGAAGATCGGACTTGCCTTCGCCAAGGTTGGCACGTTCATGAGCGAGAAGAATCTGCAACCGGTCACGCGCTACAGGCGCGGATGACTTGCGGTTGAAAAGATTTGCGAGAAAGCTCATGCAGCACCCCGCTTGAAGAGCCAGTCAAACAGACCTTTCTTCTCGGTAGGAACCGTGACGTCCACCTTTTCGCCGGCCAGACGACGCACAGCCTCGAAATACGCGCGGGCGGGTGCGCTTTCGGGAGCGGCCAGCGTGACAGGCGCACCGAGGTTGGAGGAGCGCAGGACATCCTGGCTTTCCGGAATGATGCCGATCAGCGGGATCGAGAGAATGTCCAGAACGTCATCGACGCTCAGCATTTCTCCGCGAGCGGCGCGGGCAGGATCATAACGGGTCAGCAGAAGATGCTTGGGCATCTTTTCACCCGTCTTCGCCTTCTCCGTCGTGCTGTCCAGCATGCCGATGATGCGGTCACTGTCGCGCACGGAAGAGACTTCCGGATTGGTGACAATCACGGCCTGATCGGCGTGCGCCATGGCCAGCTGGGCACCGCGCTCAATGCCAGCCGGACTGTCGCAGACCACCCAGTCGAACTTCTCTTTCAGTTCGGCCATGACCTTCGCCACGCCTTCTTCCGTCAGAGCATCCTTGTCACGGGTCTGGGAAGCCGGAAGCAGAGAGAGCGTATCAAGGCGCTTGTCCTTGATGAGCGCCTGATTCAGCTTCGCGTCACCCTGAATTACATTCACCAGATCGAAAACGACCCGACGCTCGGCACCCATCACCAGATCGAGATTCCGCAGGCCAACGTCGAAATCGACCACGACAACGGACTTGCCCGTCTTTGCAAGCGCCGCGCCGAGGGCAGCGGTGGTGGTGGTCTTACCGACGCCGCCCTTGCCGGATGTGACGACGAGAACCTGCGCCATAAACTGTTCGTCCTTATTTCTGTATCGACCCGTTAATCATCGCATCAAATGGGCCGAATGTGTGTCCAAATCAGGGCTAGGCCCGGAAATTAATATTACGACGAAATATGCCCTACGTTAGAGGCTTAAGAGTAAGCACTTCGTCAACAAGAACGGCCTGAGACGGCTTTCCCGTCAGATCTTCCGGCATTTCTTCGGCAATCGCATAGAAGCCGTCAATGGCCAGCAGTTCGGGCTGCATCACCCGGGCGAAGATCCGGGCTTCGGGACGCCCGACAATCCCCGCAATGGCGCGCCCCCTGAGCGCTCCATATACATGGATCGAACCGCCAGCAGACACTTCCGCACCTGATGCGACCGAGCCAAGAATGATGACATCGCCTTCCGCCCAGACAATATGCTGCCCGGAACGCACTGGCTCCTCAACGATCAGCGCACCGGGAGTTGGCTCCAGTTCCTCGACGTCATCAAGCGGAATATCTTCCTCGGCGGTAGAACGCCCCCCGCTCAGACCTTCCGGCCAGTTCCATCCGGCGAAAACCTCCTCATTCCGATCCGCGCCTTCGATCCCGATCACGCGGATATTGCGCTCCTCAAGTGCTGGCAGCAGCCCGGAAAGGCCCGGCGTATCCAGTGGCACAAGCGTGAGGTCGAGGATAATCGGTTTGCCCGCGAAAAAACCGGCGGAGCGACTGATCTGATGATCCAGAGCAACGAGCCAGATATCAAGCGGAGCTTCGGGCGTCAGCACCAGAGCGAGAAAGGACCGACCGCCAGCACGAATGCGCGGCAGGCTTGCAGGATCGACGGAAGCTGTGGACGACGTCACGATCTGGGGCTCATCCCTGGTCTGAAAAATTGTCCGGCGCGTCATCATTGCGACCGGCTGAATGTCATGACCTCGTGGTAACATCTCGCTAATCCGCCTGTCGAGGGCGGACATCATGCGTCCTGACTATCCCTGAGCATGCGCTTCTCTTTCTGACGCCTCCCCATCGCGCACGGATGCGTGGACAGTACACACCCTGCACGCACCTACTGGCGCGTGACGCAAGGATCGCTTAAAGCGGGCACATGCGAATCCTTCATCATTTTCCCCTGTCACCCTATTGCCGCAAAGTCCGGCTGACACTGGGTGAAAAACGTCTCCCGTTCGAGCCGCTGACCGAGCGCGTCTGGGAGAACCGTCCTGAATTCGCCCGCCTGAACCCGGCGCAGGAAGTACCGGTTCTGGTGGAGGACAACGGGCTTGTGGTCCCGGATTCGTCGGTGATCTGCGAATATCTGGAAGAAGCCTACCCTGACCCGTGCCTGCTTGGCCGCACCCTTGCCGAACGCGTTGAAGTGCGTCGGCTGGTCGCGTGGTTCGACAGCGTTTTCGCACGCGACGTCACCCGCAAGCTGCTGGGCGAGAAAGTGTTCAAGCGCCTGAGCGGTCGCGGCAATCCGGACGGTACCGCCCTGCGGGAAGGTTACGCCAACATCCGTCCGCATCTCGACTATATTGGCCAGCTTGCCGAAGCGCGTACATGGCTTGCGGGGGGCACGCTGTCTCTGGCCGACTTCGCCGCCGCTGCGCATGTCTCCTGCCTCGACTTTATCGGCGATATCGACTGGAGCAAGCAGCCCGCAGCCCGCGAGTGGTATGCACGCGTCAAATCCCGCCCGTGCTTCCGTCCTCTGCTGAACGATCGCGTGCCCGGCATGAACCCGCCGGAGTATTACGCCAATCTGGACTTCTGAGAGAGTATCTTCTCTTTGGCGGTGGAGCGATTATCGCTCCATCCTCCCACGGATCAGATCCGCGCCAGATCGACCGTCCGTTCCTCGGACAGCGTCAACTGACTGAGACGTGGTGCTGTGCGGGAAATGATCCGGCCGTTTCTCAGCACATACAAACGACATGGACGCAGCCGCAGCGCATCGAACACCGAGCAAGCCTGTAGCACGACCAGATCAGCCGGATTGCCCACTTTCAGTCCGTACGAGTCCAGCCCGAGAATCCCTGCTGCCATGTCGGTGACGCTGTTGAAACAGGCTGCCATCTCGCTCTCGCTGGTCATCTGCGCGGCGTGCAGTCCCATGGACGCCACTTCCAGCATATCGTGACTGCCGAGCCGGTACCACGGGTCCATCACACAGTCATGGCCGAACCCGACCGGCACGCCCGCACGCAGCAGTTCAGGAATGCGCGTCAGTCCACGACGCTTCGGATAGGTATCGTAGCGTCCCGATAGCGTGATGTTGATCAGCGGATTGGAGACCGCCGCAATCCCTGACTCCGCCATCAAGGTGAGCAGCTTATCGACGTAAGCGTTATCCATTGAGTGCATCGAAGTCAGGTGAGAACCGGTCACCCTGCCCTGCAAACCGTATTTGACCGCACAGGCCGCCATGGTTTCGATATGACGCGAGTTTGGATCGTCCGTTTCGTCGCAATGCATATCGATCGGCAGCGAGCGATCCGCCGCCAGCCGGAACAGTGCGTCGATCGACTCACCGCCCTGTAACGTCGTGCGTTCATAATGCGGAATGCCGCCAACCAGATCGAGCCCCATATCGAGCGCTCTGACCAGCAGTTCCGCCGCGCCTTCCATCCGGAAAAAACCGTCCTGCGGAAAGGCGACAAGCTGGATGGTCATCCACGGTTTCAGGTCCTCCCGCAGACGCACCAGCGCACGGACCGCTTTCAGATCAGGATCGCTGATATCAACGTGTGACCGGATGGCGAGCGTGCCCTGCGAGATGGTCATCTCGCACAGTTTGCGGGCGCGGGCGTAGATATCCTCTTCGGTCAGGTGGGGCTTTGTTTCTTTCCAGATCTGGATGCCTTCCAGAAGGGTGCCGCTGGTATTGTGACGGATTAGTCCGGCTGTCAGCGTCGTATCGAGATGGAAATGGCTGTCCACGAAAGGCGGAGAGACAAGATAGCCTTCCAGATCCAGCGTCTCGACGGCCTCGCCTGAAAACCCTGTTTCAATGGCGGCAATTTTTCCGTCGGCGATGGCAATGTCCGCCCGACTACCATCGGGCAGGACGCCGTTTTTCAGAACCAGATCCATCATGTCAGATTTTACCCGTTTCGATCGTCATGAATTTCTCGCCGTATCAGGCGTCCTGAAAACGGGCGACAGACACGCGCCGCCCTCGTGCATTCAGCAGCGCTACCTGTCCCAGAGCAGCCAGAAAGAACCCGACGAGATAACCGACATCAGCACCTCCGAGCATCGCCGCGACAGGACCTGTGTAGAGAGGTGTCGATGAGAACAGGCCAATTGTCAAAACCGTCACGACGACAAACAGCGACGCCGACGACGTCCAGCCGGAGAGTGTTTCCATCCGCAAAGACTTCAGCGACGCCGGGCGACAATACCAGTCGGCCAGCACGATCCCGCACCATGGCGCGATCCAGTAAAGGGCGAGAAGCAGGTAATTCTCATAGAGGGACACGAATGTTCCCTCCCCCAGCACGGCAAGCAGGTAGCCCATGCCCGCCGTCACCACGGCGCTGAGCATGCGATTGACATGCACACCACCGGAAATCAGCGCATAGGCAGCGGTATTGTCGTTCGCCGCATTGATCGCGATGGAAGAAAACGCCACAGCGGCCAGAGCGACTGGCGCGAAAATTCCTGACCAGTTCTGCAAGGCTGCAATCACCGAACCCGGAGACGGGTCACTGATCGCCGCCCCGGTCAGCAGGCCGAACAGTTCCATGATAAAGGAAGAAAGGAATGTTCCGCCAAAGGTCAGCCAGAAAACACGGGAAGACGGCGTGCCGGGCGGGACATAGCGCGTGTAGTCCGACGCATAGGCTGCCCACGCCATGTTGAAACTGCTGACAGCGCCTATACCGATCATGATATCGGCAAATCGCGGGGCCGCCGCTGGTGCTGCACTTCCCTGCCCCGACGATTGAAAAACGGCAATCACTCCGACGATCGCAAACGAAACCAGCAGGACCCAGCCAAGATATTTCTCGATCGCCTGAACAATGTCATGGCCACCCATGCTCGCCAGCAGTTGGGCGAAAGCGAGAATACCTAATGCGAGCCAGAACGGGACTGCCAGACCAACCATCTTCAGCAGCAGGATGAAGGCCAGCGCGGACGGCACATTATTGACCGCATCCCAGCCGACGCAGTTCGCCCAGTTGATCAGGGACGGCAGACGTTTCCCGATCCGGCCAAATGAGAAACGTGACGCTTCCATCTGCGGAAGTCCCGTTTCAGGCCCCATCACGGCACAGAGCGCCACAGGTAGCGAACCGAGGAGATTACCGATCAGCAGAACCGTGAAGCCGGTCCATCCCGGCAGTCCAAGCACCACCACCAGCACGCCGATGACCCAGGCTGAAGGCGCGAGGTTGGGAGAGAAATGGCTCCAGAAAACCCGATCCACACGGGTTGTCCGCAAATGGGTGGGCACACGTTCCAGAACGGCCGCACTACCGGTTTCCTCAACTTGCATGAGCACATAATCCTGCTGGAAAGAATTCAGACTTTTTCTGGCTGTGACTGACGATAATCATATGTCTCGTCGAACCGGGAGAGGATGTAATCGCCTGCCTTGATGGGCGGGTAGAGCGGTGGATGGTCCGCATCCTGACAGGACGGCAGCGGACTGATGACTGTGTCGTAGTCAGGTCCGAAAAAAAGCGGTATGGAGTAACGTTCTTTTCCGGATCGATTGATGACGCGATGTAAGGTCGAACAGAACAGGTCGTTGGTCCACCGCGCCATCATGTCCCCGACATTGATGACGAAGGTATCGGGAATGGGCGGCGCTTCCACCCAGACGCCAGCCGCATTCAGCACCTGAAGCGCTGAGTCACCATTCTGGTTCAGGATGGTGAAACACTCATAATCCGAATGCGCACCGATACCGATCTGCTTTTCGCTGACGACGACTTCCTGTGGTGGATACCGAAGAATACGCATATGCGCACAGGGCTTGCGGATCAGCGGGAGGAAATAATCTTCCTCCAGTTCAAGAGCCAGAGCAAAGGCCCGAAACAGTGTGTGTCCCAGCGCTACGAGACTTCTGTAACAGTCAAGAACCGCCGGTTTGAACCCGGGCGGTCGTTCCGGCCAGAGATTGGGACCATACAGCGCTTTGCCCGCCATCACATCCGGATCGCTGGCAGGAATATCGCCCGCAAGATCAAAGGCCTCGTGCAGGTCGCCCTGCGAGTCAGGATTGGTATTCTCTTCGAGCAGAGGACCGTAACCACGGTGATTTGGTGAATTCTTGATATGGATGCGGCACTTTTCTGCCTCAGGCAATGCAAAGAAAGCCTTGCTCTCTTCATAGCATTTCGCCAGCACGTCGGGACTTACACCGTGATTGCGCACGTAGAAGAAGCCGACTTCCGTGCAGGCCTTGCGAACCTCCGCGCCTGTTCTCTGTCGCTCCGCCTCATCCGGCGACATCATGCCCGCGAGATCAATCACCGGTATTTCCGTGAAAGCAGTGCGCTGGACATCCAGCCCGTCATCGCCGGTGATCCGGACACCATTTCCGGTTTGCACGACAGCCATCGGATGGGGTCTCCCGTTGAACGTCAGTCCGAAGGCGCGCCTCCATCGGGTCACGCACTGGCCTCAAGCCTTACCGGACTTCATTTCATTTAGGAAATGATTTTTAATCACAGCCTGTTGCGCGCCCAGCAGAGCGTCAGATGTTTCCTGTCGTCCGCATATGCGCAAATTCCAACAGGGCGTCAGGGGTATCGAAATCCATTAGCACCGATGGATCGGCTGCAACTCTCGCTTTTCTCAGAGACGGCTGAGCTAGCAAAGCCTTCCCGCCTCTATCTCCTGTCAGCGTTTGCAAAGCCACAAAACATCCCTCTTTCCACAGGACCGGATTGCCTACCTGCCCCAGCCATTGCGGCAGAACGACATCGGCATCGCCCTGCCGAAAGCGATTGATCAGCGCGTCAATGACCAAGCTGCCGACCAACGGCATATCTCCAAGACTGACAAGGCATCCTGCGGCCTGCTGTTCCATGGCCCATGCAATGCCGACTTTCAGGGACGCGGACAGACCTTCGTCGGCTGCGTTGGAGATACGAATTTCAGTGGGTTTGCCTGAACATGATTTCTGCACGATCGCCTGAAGGGCTGCGGAAGTTTCACGCGCCAAAGGCGGTAGCACGACGCAAAGCGCCGACACCTGACTGGCACAAAGTCCAGCAAGCGTGCGGGCGAGCATCGTCTGGCCGTTTGCATCTTTGGCCAGCAGCTTGTGCTGCGCTCCGGACCGGGAGGACCGACCAGCCGCCAGAACGATGGCGACCACCGACCCGGCGTCTGTCACGCTTTCACCTTTCGAGGTGACCACCAGCTGATACCCTTGGCGAGCGGCGCGCCACGACGCACGGCGACGATGTCGGCCATGATGGAAATCGCGATCTCTTCCACATCGACAGCGCCTATCGGCAAGCCCACCGGCCCTCTGATCCTCTGGAGAGACTCTTCGCTCATACCAGCTTCGCGCAGCCGTTCCAGACGCGAGGCCTGCGTTCCGCGTGATCCCAGAGCGCCGATATAGAAAGCTGGACCTTTCAGCGCTTCCATAAGCGCCGGATCGTCAAGCTTGCTGTCATGGGTCAACGTGACAATGGCGGTCATCCTGTCCGGTCTGGCTGCCGAGAGGGCGTCATCGGGCCACTCGTCCACCAGTCTGACACCGGGAAAACGCTCGGGCGTCGCCAGACTGGTGCGGGGATCAATGATGGTGACGTCATACCCCGCATTGGTCGCCATCGCCGCCAGCACCTGAGCGATATGAACCGCCCCCACGATCAGCAGCCGAGGCGCAGGCATCAGCAGTTGCACAAACCAGTCAGGCGTTATCGCGGGACTGACCGCTCCTGCCTCTCCTGTCGCGACCCGCTCTGTCATGATGCTCACAATCGCAGACGGAACCTCTCCGCCGGGACAGAACAGTGGCTCTTTTCCTGCCAGCACCGCATGCCGTGAGCCATCAAGCGCCATGCCAATAGCCAGAGGCTCTCCCTTGGTGCGTCGATCGGTAATCCACGAAAGCAGTTCAGCGGGAAACGTGCCCTCCGGGGAAAGCGGCGACCGCACGGCCTCGACAAACACATCAAGACGACCGCCACAGGCCAGCCCCACCGACCAGAGCCCCACCTCTTCCCCGCCATAACTGCGGACACAGGGCGGCGCTCCGCTCATCACCTCTTTTGCGATGGACATGACGTCCGCCTCAACGCATCCGCCGCTGACGGAGCCTTCAACGCGTCCGCTGTCATCCATGACCATGATACTGCCGAGAGGCCGGGGCGAGCGCCCTCCGGTTCCCACGACGGTGGCGAACGCGACCGCTCCGCCCTGCACGAGCCATTCCTGCGCCAAAGCAAAAGGGCAGGATAATTTTGCGGGAGGAGCGGAGCTGGACATATTTTGCACTATACAATGAATGCAGTGTTTCTCCACCCGACCCGTGCGGCAAGGCGGCGCTGACAGAAAGGGGGGTTGCCCCAAACCCCGATCAGGGCTCTATCTTGGCGCCGAGATCCGAATCCCGGTGTGCCTTATCGGCATGCCCCGCACTTTCGGACAATAACGTGCCAATCATGGAGCACATACGATGCCGAACAGCTTCGACGGACAAGTCATTTATATCGTTGCCGATGGCGGCAAGGCCCGTATCCTTCAGCACAAGGACGGCCACATGCACGAAGTCTCCCACTTCGCGGCAGCCGAAATTGCAGGTTCTTCAGACAATGGTCGCGGTGATTTCTCCGTTGCCGACCATCACAAGGAAGAATTCGGCAAGCGCGTCGCCACATGGATGAACGACCAGCTTCACGGCAGCAGCAAGCCGGACGGTTTCGTTCTGGCGGCTCCGGCCAAGGTTCTGCACGTCATCCGTGAGCACCTCGCCAAGCCGACACAGGCCAAGCTGATCAAGTCGATCGACAAGGATCTGATCAACATTCCGGTTGCCGATCTGGCTTCCCACTTCGACATTCCGGAAACAGGCTGGAAGACCGCCTGAACCCCTGCGTAGCCTTTTCCAGATCAGATAGGAGCATATGATGAGCGATACAGGACGTCTGATTACAGAACGGCTCCCTGTCACCCCGTTCCATCAGAACTGCTCCCTGGTCTGGGACCCGGCGACGCACAAGGCCCTCGTGGTTGATCCGGGCGGGGATGCCGAACGCATTCATGCCCGGATCACCGAGGCCGGTCTGACAGTGGACGCCATTCTTCTGACGCATGGTCATCTGGATCATGTCGGCGGCACCGTGGCTCTCAGAACACTTCTGGCTGGCACGCAGGCCGAGACTCCCGAAGTGATCGGTCCCACCACCCATGACGAGTTCCTGCTGAACTCCGTCGAGGAGCAGGCGCGTCATTTCGGTCTGGCGGACCTGCACAGCGTCAGTCCCGACCGATACACGTCGGACGGCGAGACGCTCGATCTTCTGGGTCACCACTATCAGGTGCTGCATGTTCCCGGTCACACCCCGGGCCATGTGGTGTTTTTTGACGTTGCTGAGCAGATTGTCTTCGCGGGCGACACGTTGTTTCGCGGCACCATCGGACGCACCGACTTTTCCTATGGCGACAGTCGTCAGCTGGTCACAGCGATCCGCGAGAAACTTCTCCCCCTTGGTGATGAAGTCGTCGTCGTGCCGGGACATGGCGCGCCCACGAAGATCGGCATGGAACGTGTGAACAACCAGTTCCTGCAGTAAGACTTTATTTTCCCTGATCCCCTATTTCCTTTTCCAGCCGTTCTTCGGAACGATCAGCAGAGGCACATCATCGGTGAACCGTCAGACGTTTGGCACTCTCTTTCTGTCCCTTGCGCTTGCTTCAGGCGGGCTTTCGCTGACCCTTCCGGCCTCTGCCGATGATGCCGTAACCGGCGCTCCCACAGCGGCTCAACCGCCGCTTCCGAAAGAGACGCTGACAATCACCTCGGCCTCCGGAAAGCATGATTTCACGGTTGAAAAGGCCACCACCCTGCGTCAGCAGCAGGTCGGCGAGATGTTCCGCACGTCCCTTCCTGCCGATCAGGGCATGCTGTTCCTCTGGAGCGCGCCACAGCAGAGCGACATGTGGATGGAGAATACGCTCGTTCCGCTCGATATCGTTTTCATAGACGCTGACGGTCGCATCCAGTCCATTACCGAAAATGCCGTGCCGCAGAGCCTGGCGCGTATCAGCAGTCATGGCCCGGCTATGGCGACGCTCGAACTACAGGGCGGCATTACGGCGAAACTGGGGATCGTTGTCGGGGATCGTGTGACGTCCGCCTCGCTGGAAGCCAAAATGGCTCCGCCGGCTTCCGCAAAGAAGTCTCACTGACTCTCATGACTCACCCGGTAGTACGCAGCAGGTTTGACAGGAGCATACGGTGACAGTTCTGGTCACCGGGGCTGCCGGATTCATTGGTTTCAGCACCTGCCTGCGCCTGCTTACGTCCGGAAAGCAGGTTATCGGGATTGATAATCTCAACAGCTATTACGATCCTGCCCTCAAGAACGCACGTCTTGCCCAGCTTGAGGCATTTCCGAACTTCACGTTTCGGAAAATCGACATCGCCGCCGATGATCTGCTGACTGTTTTCACGGCTTTCGAGCAGTGTTCCATTACCGAAATCCTGCATTTTGCAGCACAGGCCGGTGTGCGCCATTCCGTCACGATGCCGTTTGCCTTTGTAGACGCCAATGTCCGGGGGCAGGTCGCCATTCTCGAACTGGCCCGACGGCTTCCTGCCCTGCGGCACATCGTGTATGCCTCATCATCCTCTGTTTACGGTCGGAATGCCGCGTTGCCCTTCCGGGAAACAGACCGCGTCGATCAGCCCGGTTCCTTTTACGCTGTTTCCAAGCGGTCCGCCGAACTGACAGCAGAGTGCTACCATCACCTTCATCAACTTCCCCTGACAGGACTGCGTTTTTTCACGGTCTATGGGCCGTGGGGCAGGCCTGACATGGCCTATTATCTGTTTGCCAAGGCCATAACAGAAGGCCGTCCGGTCACGCTGTATGAAGGGGCTTCTCTCGGTCGCGATTTCACCTTTATCGATGATGCTGTCGATGCCATCTGCGCCGTAATGGACCTGCCTCCTTCGGGTAAGGCACGCATTCTGAATATCGGGAGCAATGTTCCCGAACCCGTGGTGCGGCTCATCAGTCTGTTGGAAAACTTTCTGGGCCGAAAAGCTGATATTCAACTGACGCCCCGTCCATCGGCTGATGTTGAATATACTTGGGCCTCTCTTGAACAGATCCAGCAACTGATCGACTGGCAGCCTACCACGTCGCTCGAAACCGGCCTGGAACAGTTTTCACGCTGGTTTCTCAATTACCAGCATAGCTAAGGCTCTTTCCCGGACTGATATTCATAGGAACAGCCTTTTCCTTTTGTTTAAGGAAAGCTTTTGCTACCGCAGTCTCATGTGAGACGGACTACCTTGTTGAGCCCTTTTGAGTGCTGGCTACACGGCTTTGCCGTTCTTTCCCTTTGACCTATCAAGCGAATCAAACTGCACGGTTTGGTATCTACGCTTAAGAATTAATGCATATTAAATAAATCATTAATGTGAAATAAGGCAAAAATTGACTTTTATTAACAAATTATAGGATTTAAATCCTATGTTTCACTGTTCATTTTATGAGATTGATAGGATCTGACTTTTAAGGTCAGTAAGTGCCGCTGAGGCTCTTGTCAGATGCAAAGCAGCCTTGCTACGCACGATCACAGAGAATTTTGAGGGCTGCGCATTATGGATCTGCTGAGGACTTCTGGCTTTCGTCGCCTTGCCATGGCGACCCTCACAGTAGCCGCAACCAATGCACTGCTTCCCTCTTCTGGTCATGCACGCACCCGGCACGCAACCACGAAAAACATCAATCATCGTGTGCACAGCATTTCATTCAATGTCGTGCAGCATGGATACCACACACATTACGCGCCTGCTTATTACGGTCGCTGGGTCCGGCATAACCACTACAGCAGCCATGTAATCCAGTGTGTTGCTTTCGCCAAAGCGGAATCCGCTGTTGAAATCAGAGGCAATGCACGTGACTGGTGGTCCAAGGCAGCTGGTCGTTATGCACGCGGCTCAGCTCCAGAAGTTGGAAGCGTCCTCAACTTCCGTCCGATCCGTCGTATGCCGCTTGGTCATGTTGCTGTCGTAACCAATGCCCTGAACAGCCGCGTCATCACCATTGACCAGTCTCACTGGGGACAGAGTGGCATCAGCCGCAATGTTCGTGTCGTCGACGTCTCACCTGACAACGACTGGTCCGCTGTCCGCGTCGAACTGAACGGCCAGAAGGGATCGTTCGGATCCATCTATCCGACCTTCGGCTTCATTTATCCTCGCAGCGAGGGTGCGTCTCCTGTCATGACCGCCTCCGCAGAGCGGATGACTGTTGCAGCGGATGCTGGCTCGGAAGTAGCTGAAGCTCCGGAAGATGTGGGCACCATTGAGCAGAATTATCGTGCTCCCCGACGCTTTCACCCGATGTTCCGACATCATCGGGCACCAAAGCATAAAGTTCAAAAATAAGAAGCCAGTTACTTCCGCAAAAAGAGGCCTATATGGCCTCTTTTTTTTATGGCATTTTTTGCTTTGAATTACCTTCTCAAGGCTATGCGCTTTCAACGGTTAGACGTCATTTTTTGATCTCAATATGAGGGACAGAGACAGATTCGATCTGTCTGCGCCAGAATCAGCACTATTGCATTTGCGGAATACGTAAACAGCTTATGTTGTCATTTCCGACAACTACTGATCTCCACACCGTGTTGAGCCGATAGAGGCCAAACCCAAAAGAGAAAATGACACTCTCTTAATCTGGCCCTACCCACTCCACTATTGCGAACAATTCTTAATTGCAATACGCTATTTGAAATCCTGCATCGAATAGGGCTTTTCCTGATGAACACTGCAACGGAATTCACTGCTGAATGGCACCTCGAACGTTCCCACCCGGCCCAACTGCTCTCCTATCTTGATCTTGCCCAGCCATTTGTCGGACAGATAAACAGACTGATCGCCAGATTTCGCGATGTGCATTTTCTCTGCGAACATGGAAGTAAACCGGCTTCCCTCCTCCCTCTCCGCAATGCGCTGGCGTTCAATCTGGTCAAGATGTCGCGGTGGTGGAGTTTCGATTTCTGCCCACGCAGTATCCTGGAAATGCAGGCCCCCCGTTTTCTTGGATATGTGAAGAAGCATCTCGAGCAATCATATGATGATGAAGCACTCTACGATGTGTTCACCACCCAGCGTTATCTCCATCCCGGCAGCCCCTCAGACGTGCTGGTCATTGGCCGTGACCCGGAGCCAGAACTTTTCCATGTGATCTATGGCGTAGACGGGCAGCGTCGGTTTCGTGTCGGGTCTGAGGCATCTGATGGCTCTTCTCTCTGGCAGAACAGCGCCTACTCCGATTTTGCCGGTGCCTGGCTCGCGGCGCGCGCAGTAAAAGCACGCGAAAGCGGTGACCGGGAGGCGGCACGCGACGCCTCTCTGGCTCAGGCGGAGCACGAGCAGACCCGTTTGTGGCATCAGCGTTATTTCCATGCCTGCTGTGAACGACATGTCTTCACGCTTTACGCCGACGCCAAAAACCGCCTGCTGCTTCACAAAAGCGCTTTCGGCCGTATGGAATCCGAAACTGTCGTTAACAGTCTTGCTTTTCGTGTGGCACGCTTTGCCGTTCATTCAGGCATAACGGTAGCAGACCTGATCCGGGAAACAGCCTCACCATCCTCTCAACATGAAGACAGTCTGGAGATTGAACGACGCGCACGCACTCATGTCTTTACGTCCGTCGATGAAACACGACAGACCGTTCAACTCGCCGTCGTGGACCGTCTCGGCAGCTATCGTCCACGTCACTGCTGCTGAATGACCCGGATTTCTTGCAAAACAGAAAAGCGTATCAGGTCAGCACCTCGGGGTATCTCCCTCCCCATACCTTCCTCACAGCGGCCAAGAGAGGATGAACCGCATGGAACACAAGAAAAAGCATCCTCGAAAAAGGCATGAAGAGCAAGAACTGTCCCAGCCCCTATCTGGGGCAACCCTCGCCGTCTCTTTTCAGCCCACACTTATAACAATAGTGCTTTGAAACGATGACCATTTCGGTGGGTTTTTCATTCTGGAAAGACAGTCTTCTTTTCCACTAGCAATCAGATGGAGCGCATGACCGCAATGAATGAATGCGGAATAGTCACGACGCAATCGCGGTCTTGTTTCCCTAACCAGACTGACGCTGCACGTGCGATCCGATTGATATGGGCAGAATTTACGCAGAATAATGATCACTGTCCGGCATCAGGTTCAAAGACGGTCACTCCATATGCGGATGCTGTTTTAACCCAGCTTCGCCCCTCATGCTGCAACACGGCGGCTTCTCCTTCCGGCGATGCATAGTATCCCGTCGCCTTCTGTCCGGAACGGCCCTCATATTTCCGGAAAACGGCTTCGGCGTAACGGGCTCCAGCCTGAGAAGCCGCGTGATAACGGGCGACTGCTTCGTGCCAGTTACCCGTCTTTGCATGAATTTCGCGCAGGAAAAGACCTGCTGCCAGTCCATTTGTCACGGGATCAAAACCTGCTTCAATCGACGGAAATGCATCGGAATGCCAGCCGAGATTGATCTGGAAACATCCGATATCGACATGTGGCCGAGGACCGAAAGCACCCGATTTCAGCATTGTTTTTACGGCATCGACCGCCAGTTCCTGACGGGAAAAGGAAACAGTCAGTCCGTTTACATTGACAGCAAGGGGTTGGTTATTGCTTTCAACCCGCGCAATCGCAACAAGCAGACCCTGAGGAATATCCAGGCTGTTCTCCACAATAGCCGCTGCCTTGTCGCACGAGACATTCTGCGCGGCCTGTGCCTTGGCCGACGCAAGCCCCATGATAAGGCCAGCTATAACAAGCCAATATCCAAAAAATTGGTTCATAAAACCAATATCGAATGGGTTCTTTAGGATTGTATTAAAATGAACGGAACGGGCTTAGTCTTCATGGATTTTTTTTATGCGCTCTTCACATAAAAGCTATATCTTCAGCTTTTATGTGAAGAGGATTATTCCCACTCTTCTCTAGCTGTCGCTGTCAGAAAACGCACGAGTCACAGCGAACCTCGCCACGATCAACAGAACAAGCCGTTGCCCATTTTACTGGCATATCTGGAAATCATGCAGACTTTCATCTATCGAGCAGTTGTCTGGAGGAAAGACTTCCACAGACACCCGGGGCTGTCAGGCAACATACCCCGGTTGAAAAACTGACTATCTGTTTTTCAGATCAATGCGCACGACCAGATAGGGACGCTGCTGCATGTCATGACCATCATGGAAAACAGGCAATCTGGCCCACTGGCCAACCGTCATGATCAGACTGTTTGCGGTCTCGCCCAAGGCGAGACTATCCGGACTGATAAGGCGGGGATCATGTGCAACAAGGCTTAGAGTGCCATCAGGTGTCCGGCGAACAACCCCATGCCGTTCCTCGTCAGCCATATAGAGATTGCCATCGGGAGCGGTGAAAATGCCATCGACAACACCGACTTCACCTTCATCACGTACAACCTGAATGAGACCGGCTTCGCTAATCACAGGATCAGACAACACGGCTGTTGGCGCGCTGTAGAGACGCCTTGAAGAAAAAGGCGTCCAGAACAATCGGGAAGAATCTGCGCTGAGGCCAATGCCGTTGACCCCACCCTGCGGCATTTGCGCGTGGTCCGGGTTATAACGGAACAGCTTGCCGTCCACTTCCATGACATGACCCGCCACCGCACTGACACTTTTGTCTTCCGCCAGAATCCGCCTGGCTTGACCACTTGCGATATCGAGAACGATCAGAGCCGGATGCGTTGTCTGGGACGTATCGGAAATAAAGGCCGTTCCGCTTTTGCCATGCGTCAGATCGACACGAATATCGTTGATATGACTGTCCGGCAGCACAACCGGAGCCGTCAGCGCAAAGCGCTGAACGATGCTGTTCGTGCGGGGATCAATCAGAATGATCGCAGGCGTCTGGGGTTCTGTCTGCCCTGCGACAACACCCTCGTCGATCACCCACAATCTGCCCTGAGCATCTACGGTCATGCCCAGAGGGGACTTCATTTCTTTCTGGGTCGCGGCGTCGGGAAATGGCTGAAGTTCCGAACCGCCTTTCCAGACAGCCAGCACCGGACCGGGATGCGTCTGCGCGCTGGTGGGAAAGGACAGTACAAACCGACCATCGGCAAGATGAGCGATGCCGGAAGGCTGCGCATCAGAAAACCGTGCCAGAACATGCACATTACCTGACGGAACAAAGCTCTGTTCCACGCTATCAGCTGCGTGCGCCACCAAGGGCGCACCCAGTAGTCCCAACAACGCGCAGGCCGCAATCGTCCGGGAAGCTTCGGAGAGCAGTCCGCCTCTCAATGATCGAAAAATTGTCATCAAAATACATCTCGCCACGGACGGTTCCGGACCAGCCGGAGGCCTGTGGGGATTTCCTTCTTCAGTTCAGCAGAGAGCGTTCTTTCAGGAACGCTTCAGATTTTCTGGAGATTTGTCGCAGCTGTCTTGCCGCGATCTTCTGTCAGATCAAAGCTGAGACGCTCGCCATCCGCCAGTCCCTGCCACCCGGCGGCCTGAACGGCTGTGATGTGCACAAACACATCCTTGTCGGAATCGTCAGGTTTGATGAAGCCGTAACCCTTGGTCACATTGAACCATTTCACAGTGCCGGTAGCCATACTCTTTATCCTCTCGGGAAACCGGAGCCCTCAGCTCCGTTCTGGCACCATACGAAACCGACAATCAAAGACTGGCAAGAGAATTCTTGCCGCAGTCTCCACAAACACTTCAATCTGGTTGACTCTATGGGCTGACAGAAAGATCTCTGCACCGAGCCCCTCATTCTTCACCACGAGCGGAAAACAGCCCGATGCAGGCAATACTCTACCACAACCCACGCTGCGGGACGTCCCGCAAGGTTCTGGACATTCTCAAGGACGAAATTACAGATCTGAAGATCGTCGATTATCTCAAGACGCCACCCGATCTTGAGACCCTGCGCGATCTCGCTAGTCGCCTGCCCTCAGGAGCTCACAGCCTGCTCAGAACCAAGGAACCTCTGGCGACGGAACTCAAGCTGACGGAAAAGGACACAACGGATGAGCAGATTCTCACCGCGATTTCGACCCATCCGATCCTGCTAAATCGGCCGGTCGTCGTGACCACTCTCGGTACCCGTGTCTGTCGCCCGGCGGAAATCGTGCGGGAAATACTACCGGCAACTACCTGAAGGCATGTGCGTGGATCCAGCGATGGATCCTCCGAAACTCAGTTAGGAAGAGACCAATCAAGCCACGCCATGAGTGCAATGAACACAGCCAGACAGGCGTGAGCAATCAGAAGAGCACGGAGAGTGATAACAGGCACTTCAGTTTTGGGGCTACACGTCGCCATGACATGATCTTTCGTTGAAAAGAGGAAAATTCCGGGAAAGAGACGAACTCAGCTGTGTGGCAGATGATGATAGGCACGGTTGAAGTAGACAAGCGCTGGAACCGGACTTCCCATTCTGACGGCCTGCACCTGACCAAACAGCACACTGTGCGTACCGACTTCAACAATCCGTTCAATGCGGCAATCAAGCGAGGAAACGGCTTCTTCAAGACACGGCGCACCGGTTTCGAGCGTTGTCCAGTGGCCGACCGCAAATCGTTCTACGGCATCCAGAGCGCTGGCGAATCGATCAGACAGATGCTGCTGGGCGGACGCCAGAACATTGACGCACATCGGGCCACCCTCACGGAAAGCCTCCCGCACACGACTCGCACGCTTGAGGCAGACGAGCAGGGTCGGTGGATCATCCGTAACCGAGCATACGGCCGAGGCTGTGAACCCGACAGGTTCATCCAGAGTTCCCGTCGTAACGACCGTAACAGCCGCGCCGAGACGCGCCATGGCCTCCCGAAAGAGAGTTCCGTCAACGCTCAAATTTCTTCCCTTCTCTCACGCAGTCGTGCAGTCGTGGCCCCTTCATACAGTCTACCCCTTAGCGATTAAATGGATTGTCGCAACCAGATATAAACTCTGAATGAATGCGACCGCTTCAGAAACGCTGGTAACAGGGGTTACCGTATGCAGGACATTATAAGCACCATCCGAAGCAGCCGCCACGGACATGTCGGTTATATTACACTCGACAGACCGAGAAACCTCAATGCGGTCGATCGCGCCATGGCTGAAGCGATTATGGACACGCTTGCCGAATGGCGTGATGACCCCGCCATCCAGAGAATTCTCATAGATTCCTCATCCAGCAAGGCATTCTGTGCGGGCGGCGATATCAAGTCTCTCTACATGACCATTCAGGAAGATGGCCCGAAAGCCGCGCACAGGAACATGGTCATTCCCTATCAGGCCATGCAGATGATCGCCGACTATCCGAAACCGGTCATCACCATCATGGATGGCATCACAATGGGGGGCGGCGTCGGACTGGGTGCGCACGCCGGCTATCGGGTGGTCACGGAACGCTCGGTCCTCGCCATGCCTGAAAATCTGATCGGACTGACGCCGGATGCAGGAGGCTCTTGGCTTCTGGCGCAGGCACCTCGTCCCTACGGACTGCGACTGGCGTTGACAGGCGACCGGATGATTGGCGCTCAAGCCGTCACCATGGGCTTCGCCGACTACCTTGTGTCTTCCGAGAAACTGGAGGCACTGAAGGCCGCACTGCTCAGCGACACATTTTCAGAAGACGCTATCCTGAAACGCTACGCAACGACGGACATCCCGTCACTTTCGGACGCATTTCCTCAGGCGATCAGCACACTCTATAATGTGGAAGATATGGGGCCTCATGAAGGGGTGCCGGTGTTGCTCTCGCGACTGGAAGCCTCGGATCAGGATTGGGCCAAAACGGACCTGACTACCTTGCGCTGCCTCTGCCCGTTCTCACTTCATGTCACGTGGCGGATGCAGCAGAAACTCCATGCCACCCATGCCTCATGCGACGACGCCTTTGCTCTCGAAACACAGCTGGTACTGCACATGATCTCGCGCCCCGATTTCTCTGAAGGCGTCAGAGCCAGAGTCATCGACAAGGACAATACGCCGCGCTGGTCTCCGGCCTCCCTGTCAGAGGTGAAGGAAGACGCTGTAGAGCGCTGCTTTAAAGTTCAGTAGCTGTTCTGGTTGGATGGAGGCGCATCCGTATAGGACTTGTTCAGCCTCACAGCATTCTGCTCGGCCGTGAGACCTGTGGGGCCTTCCGCAACGGATCGGGCGACGTTGGGCATGAGGTCCGGGCGGCTCCAGCAGTCCACACCGCTCCACCCCTGCGTGCAATAAGGCTGGGGCGGCGGCGGCGTTTCCGGAGGCGAACACCAGCCCGTGCCTTTCATCAGTTCGGACGTGCTGCATGTCCGCCCCATGGCGAACGAACCGATCTGCGGAGCAGAACATCCCGCGAGCATCGGCAGAAGACAGAGGACAAAAAGACGCGTGCTGTGCATGGTCGCAGTGTGCGTCATTCGGGTGAATAAAGGCTTACCGCACCCCCTTCCCCAACCCGATAATCTGGCCGCCTGAATTCAACCTGCATGACTGGCTCAAGGAACAGGTTTGCCGCGGGGCTGGCTCCCGGTTATTGTCCGGTCAGTTCTTGAGGTTGTGATGGGAATATGCCGTGATTTCTCCGGGGAATCATGGCTCGTCACGGCCTTATCGAAAGGAGAGAGTGGGTTCCCGTGGCTGACGATATTTTCAGGGAAGTGGATGACGCCATGCGGATGGAACGCCTCCGCAAAAGTGCGCGTCGATTCGCGGGGCTTGGTCTTGCCGGTCTTGTTCTCATTGGAGCGGGGATCGGCGGCTGGGAATATCACCTCTCCAGCCTCCATAAGGAAGCCCTCGCAAAATCCACCACCTATATGAGTGCTCTGCACGATCTGGGTGCAGACAGCTCAGTCGCGGGGACCAGCCTGCCTCTCACACCGGCCCAGCAGAAAGCTCTGACAACTCTCGCAGATGTCGGAAACGCCGCCCCGTCAGGGCTGGCGACACTTGCGCAACTGCGTGAAGCGTCTTCCTACGCCACGCACGGCAAGACGCAGGAAGCGCTCAGGATCTGGGACAACATTCAGCAGAATACAAAGCTGGATGCGACGCTGCGCCATATGGCAACCCTTCTGTGGTGCCAGTGGCAGGTGGATAGCGGTGACATCGCGACCATCCGTTCGCGGCTGTCTCTGCTTTCCAATGAAAGCAAGCCCTTTGCGGCTCTCGCCAATGAGCAGCTGGCGACTCTCGATCTACGGGCTGGCGACGTGAAATCCGCCCGTGACCGTCTGACCCGCCTGCAGCAGGATTACAATGCGCCCAACGGCGTGCGGATGCGTGCTGGCGGCATGCTGCAAACCCTCGACCAACAGGGGTAAACCCCGGGGATCAGGATCGTTCTTTCTTCCTTTCTACTCCGTCTGCCGAGAGCCTTTCATGCACCAGCCACCTTCTGACAGCCGCCGCGGTTTTCTTCTCAAACTGCTGACCGGAGCCGCCGTTGTGCCGCTTGGAGGCTGTCACCTGTTTGAAGACGATAAAAAGCCTCTTGTGGTCGGTCACCGTGTTCCAGTGCTCCCTTCGCATGGCGGTCTGACCGTCACCAGAAGCAAGGATGCCCTGACGCCGATCACCCTGCCGGCTCCGGTCTCAACAACAGACTGGCCGATGAGCGGCCGCACACCCAGTCATGTCGGATCGAACTATGCATGGGGTGGCCTGAAGCGTCGCTGGACCCGGTCCATCGGTTCGAGCACGTCTGAGCCAGATCCACTCGCTCTCATTGCCCTTGGATCGAACGGACAGAGCATTCTGCAAGCCTCTCCTGTCATCCAGGGCGGACGCATCTTCACACTGGATGCGACAGGAGATGTCAGGGCGTTCACATGGCCGGAGATGCGTCACCTCTGGACATTCAACCCCAAGCCGCACCGGATGAAGTCCAGCAATCTGGGCGGTGGTCTGGGCGTGAATGGCGACACGCTCTACATCGTGGACGGCATTGCGGAGACAGTCGCGGTTGAAGCGGCGACCGGCAAGGTAAAATGGCGCGTCAACGTCGGCACGCCGGGCCGCTCGGCTCCAACCATCGAAAAGAACCGCGTGTTCTTCAGCACGATTGATGCGCGCCTCTTCGCTCTTGATGCGACATCCGGGCATCAACTCTGGACCTATGCCGCCAGCATGGCGCCGACAGTGATGTTCGGCGCTCCGGCTCCCGCTGTCGTGGAAGGCGTTGTGCTGGCCGGTTTCGGCTCCGGTGATATCGTCGCCCTGCGAGAGGAAAGTGGCGAAGTCGTCTGGAGTGATACGCTGGGGGCTGGCAGCAGCATGGCTGGCGCTGGCGATTTTTCCTGCATCCGCAGCCTGCCCGTCATTCAGAATGGCACAGCCTACGCCATGAGCGTGTCAGCCTCGCTGGTCGCTTTTGACATGCGTTCGGGACGACGTCTCTGGGAGCGGGCCATTGCTGGTGCCTCCCCTCTTCTCGTCGTGCAGGACTGGCTGTATGTCATCACCCTTGATGGACAGGTGGCCTGCCTTGACCGTATTACCGGTCAGGTCCGCTGGATCACTCAGCTGCGCCAGTATGCCCGCGTTGACGCCCGAAAAGACGGTGTCGCCTGGACAGGACCTGTTCTGGCGGGCGGTAAACTGCTCTGCGTCAGCACACTTCCTGCAAACGGCATCGTTTCTCTCGATCCTGTCACAGGTAAAATTATTTCCATCGACACCCTTCCCGCGCCGACCACGGTCGAGCCCATCTTCTCTGACGGACAAATGTTGATCATCGATAACCGAGGCGACCTCAATTCCTATGGCTGATCGCCCACGCACAAAGTCCGGAAAGCGCGGACCAAGACAACCTATGCGGCCGGAAGCCCCGCTTCCTGCCTCTGGCCTGCCGACGGTCGTGATCGCCGGACGCCCGAATGTCGGGAAATCCACCCTGTACAATCGTCTGACCGGACGACGGAACGCTTTGGTCGCAGACTTTCCCGGCGTGACACGTGATCGCAAGGAAGGCGAGGCGCTGATGCGCGGCCGCACGATCCGTCTGATCGACACGGCGGGTCTGGAAGAAGCGGCTCCTGACTCGCTGTTCGGACGTATGCAGAACTCTTCCGCTCTGGCGGTGCAGCAGGCTGATCTGATCCTGTTCTGCATCGACGCCCGTGCCGGAATCACGCCAGCCGACCAGCATTTCGCTACATGGCTGCGCCGCCAGAACCGCAAGGTCCTGCTGGTCGCCAATAAGGCGGAAGGACGTGCTGGTGCGGCTTCTGCAATGGAAGCTTTCTCCTTGGGACTTGGCACGCCCATCGGCATCTCTGCTGAACATGGCGAAGGCATTTCCGATCTGATGACGGAAATTGTCGACGCCCTGCCTCAGGGTATTCTGCCGCCTGTCGCTGAAGAGAAGCCTGTAAAAAAGAAGGCGAAACCGAAAGCTCCAGTTGAAGAGACCGTCAGTTTTGCCGCTCTCACGGGTGAAGTTGATGAAATCCCGGAAGAATTTGGTGAAGAAGCCGTTTTTATCGAAGACGAGACCGAAGAACCGGGCGTTCTGAAGATCGCCTTCGTCGGTCGGCCGAACGCTGGTAAATCGACCCTGATGAACCGCCTTCTCGGCGAGGAACGCATGATTACCGGGCCGGAACCCGGTCTGACACGTGACTCGATTGCCGTGCTGCTGCGCGACGAACATGGCGAAGTGCAGATTGTCGATACGGCAGGACTGCGTAAGAAAGCACGCGTTGAAGAACATCTGGAAAAGATGTCCACTTCCGCGACGATTGAAGCGCTGAAGCGTGCAGAAGTTGTGGTTCTGGTCATCGACGCCACGCTTGGTCTGCACGAGCAGGATCTCCAGATCGCCCGTCTGATCGAACGTGAAGGCCGGGCCTGCGTGCTGGCGCTCAACAAATGGGATGCGGTGGAAGATCGCACCGCCACGCGTCAGGCGATCTATGATCGTCTCCAGACCTCACTGGCGCAGATGAAGGGGATCGAAGTCGTTTCCTTCTCCGGCAAGACCGGTGCGGGTGTACAGAAATTGCTCCCTGCTGTCCGCCACGCTGCCGAGATCTGGAACAGCCGCGTCCCGACAGGCGAACTAAACCGCTGGTTCGACATGATGCTGGAGCGTCACGCGCCACCTTTGGTTCAGGGCAGACGCCTGAAACTGCGTTACATCACGCAGGTCAAAAGCCGCCCGCCGACCTTTCTGGTGTTCGGCACGCGCGCCGAACAGTTGCCTGACGACTACAAGCGTTATCTGGTGAATGGACTGCGTGAGACCTTTGGTCTGACCGGCGTGCCTATTCGTCTGCAGTTGCG
Source organism: Acetobacter sp. UBA5411 (assembly GCF_002409645.1). GTDB lineage: Bacteria > Pseudomonadota > Alphaproteobacteria > Acetobacterales > Acetobacteraceae > Acetobacter. The sequence goes on along the minus strand of NZ_DHNR01000043.1, from coordinate 51,588 downwards.
CGGAACGAAAAACCCTTACGCAGACGAGCGGGACTGAAGATCTCACTTCAGAAGATTTCCTGAACAGTTTCCCGCTGTTCAGGAAACACCCTCTCAGCTTCGGGCGTAACCCTTGCACATACGAAGCAGCAGGCCAGCTTCCTGCATGGCCGATTTTGCTGATTCCATGACACGTGGATCAAACAGGGTTTTGACCGCCTGCACCGGTTCAGCATGCGTCAGCTTGTCCAGCGCAGCTGATGCTGCCAGCGGCGCAAACATCATGGTACTGGAATCACGGTAGCAGGACATCGTGCAGGCAGTGCACTTGGTTCTGTCATCAGGTAATTTGGCGAAGTCAAAGACAGAACCCATCGGTTTGTTCCAGGCTTCGCAACGCCAGACGTTCAGCTCCCAATCCATGTAGAAGTATTTGAAACCTCCCACACAGGGGAAATGTTCTTTTTCACCGCGAATATGGCGCTGGATATCCTGCACGGAAGCTGTTGGATTCAGGACAGGAAACTCTTTTTTCATTTCCAGAATCTGATCGAGCACAGCAATCAGTTCGGCGTCAGTGAAATCAATCAGCTCACTATTCTCGTTGAAAACGAGAGACGAAGACTCAAAGGCTTCACGCCGTGGATAGGAAAAGGTCACACCGCTGAAACCCAGCGCACCCAAGGTGTCCGGTAATCTGCGCATATCGACAAGGCGCGACACGGTCACGGAGGCCATGACCGGGATACCGTAAGTGCTCATCAGGGCAATGCCGTCCTTGATGCGCTCCTCCACCCCTTTCAGACCACGGTTTTTCTCATGGAGAGCCATGTCATGGCTGTCGATGGAAATGAAAAGAGCCTTCAGACCGGCTCCGGCAAGTTCCCGAGCATGAGTGGGCAGTGACCAGCCATTCGTAATCAGATTGGTCTTCATCCCATGGTCGCGAACGGCGGAAACCATACGGATGATTTCAGGGTGAAGCAGAGGCTCGCCGCCCTGAAAGTCCACTAAGGAAATGCCGCGTTCAGCAAGGATCGGAAGAGCGCGGACAAATTCATCGGCGTCGATGAAATGGCGCGGCTTTCCTTTCATCTTTGACTTTGCGAAGCCGCAAAAGTCACAATCGGCGTTGCAGTAATCCGTAACTGAAACATCAATGGCAGCAGGCAGAAGGGAGGCCGTAAATGCTGCGAGACGAGACTGCGAAGACATTGACACTCCTTCATTAACGCTTGTCACTTATTGAGCGCGGTCGGTTCCATTCAATCAGATATGTCGCTTTTATTACACTTCAAGAGAAACCTTTAGTTACATTTTGGAATATCTCTATCCCGCCAACAGCCCTTGCACCTCACGTGCTGGAATTTGTCGGGTAGTGTAATTTGAAGACATTCATTGGCGGATAAAACGCCGCCTCCAACCCGAAGTTTCCTCAGAACAGCCATGACCAACGCATCAAGCGCCTGCTATCCTGTGCTTTTGCATGGGAAGAGTATCGGCGATCAGACTGCAATCGGCCCAATCATTTTATTGTAACAGGCAAGGAAGCTGACAGGCATATTGTTGCCGGACAGCTTCAGATTTTTGTGCGTTTACGGCTAAAGTACGCAGCCCGCCCCACACTTCACAAAGTCATGAACTCTCTGAATCGGCCTACGCGATGTCCAGTCCGATATCGAGAGCCGTTACCGTCTGCGTAAGCCAGCCCAGAGACAGGATATCAACGCCAGTTTCGGCTATGGCCCGTGCCGTATCCGGTCGGATCCCGCCTGAGGCTTCTGCAACGGCACGGCCGTCAATCAGCGCAACCGCTGTCCGCAACTGATCCGTGCTCATATTGTCGAGCAGAAACGCATCGGCTCCGCCGTGCTCAAGCGCCGTTTCAAGCTGCTCCAGAGTGTCGACCTCAAGCTCGATCTTCATGAGGTGCCCCGCACGCTGGCGGGCAGAGTCGAGTGTCGCTGTGATGCTACCGCCGCAGAGCGCAATGTGATTGTCCTTGATGAGAATAGCATCATCAAGCCGGTAACGATGGTTGGAACCACCACCTGCAAGCACGGCGTATTTCTGAAAAGCCCGCAAACCGGGAAGCGTCTTTCGCGTGCAGCAGACACGGGCTTTCGTGTCCTGAACAATATCCACAATGCTCCGCGTGGTGGAGGCGATGCCGCTAAGATGACACAGCAGGTTCAGCGCCGTCCTCTCCCCTCCGAGTATGGCGCGGGCCGGGCCGATCACTCTGGCCACAGTCTCACCCTCTTCCACCCGTTGTCCGTCCTTGACCACGGCATCGAACGTCACGGAAGGATCGAGCAGGGAAAAAGCCAGCGCCGCACCGGGAAGTCCTGCGATAACGCCTGCTTTTCTCGCACGGAAAACAGCCTGTAGAACAACGTCTGACCGTCCGAGCGCTTCCGTGGTGACATCGCCGCCAATGCCGAAATCCTCCAGCAGCGCGCCCCGCACCATCGGTTCCCACATGATCGAAGGAAGATAGGCTGCGTTCATAACATCACCTTTATTTTTCTCGATACTACTCAGACAGCCAACATACGTTCGACAGCCCGCCGCGCAGGCTCCTGAAACTCCACGGGAATTGTCACTTCCGTCTGGAGTGTTTCCAGAGACTTCCTGATCCCGGCGAGAGTGATGCGTTTCATGTGCGGGCAGAGATTGCAGGGACGCACGAACCGCGTGTCCGGATAGAGCAGCGAAAGATTGTCGCTCATGGAACACTCCGTCACCAGCAGCACTTTTTCAGGTCTTTCCCGGGCGATCCAGTCGATCATCTGCGCTGTGGAACCGGAAAAATCAGCTTCCGCGACCACCTCCGGCGGACATTCGGGGTGAGCGATGACAACAACACCCCGATGGATACGACGATACTGGCGGATTTCCTCGGGCGTGAAGCGCTCATGAACTTCGCAGTGCGCAGGCCAGGTTATCATTTCGATCCCTGTTTCCGCTTCGATATTCTTTGCCAGAAATTCGTCCGGGATCATGATGACACGCGGCACGCCGAGACTTTCGACGACTTTCTTCGCGTTGCCCGACGTGCAGCAGATATCGGTTTCAGCTTTGACCGCCGCCGTGCTGTTCACATAGGTCACGACAGGAACGCCAGGATAAGCGGCCTTGAGCGCCCGGACATTATCCGCCGTAATGCCCTCCGCCAGCGAACACCCCGCCTGCGTATCCGGGATCAGCACTTTTTTGGCAGGATTCAGCAGCTTGGCGGTTTCCGCCATGAAGTGAACGCCCGCCATTACGATGATATCGGCGTCCAGATTACAGGCTTCCCGCGCCAGAGCCAGACTGTCTCCGCGAATATCGGAAACGCAGTGAAAGATTTCCGGTGTCTGATAGTTATGCGCGAGGATAACGGCGTTTTTCTCACGTTTCAGGCGCAGGATTGCTTCAATATCGTCCGCGTAAAGCCGCTCCCAGTCCTGCCGTGTCATCACGCCAGCAACAGGCTGGAAAAGCGTATCTCGGGAGTCCGCGAGGAGCGTTGTCATCGGATCGGGCCTGCCTCATCGTTATGCTCAGATTGAGCATATAGAGACAGAAACCTGTTCCCTCAAGTGAACATTGCCACACTTTTCAGCGAGGCCTCTGTCATACAAGCGGCGGCAAAGGCAGTTTGGCTCCAGCGAGGTAGCAGTTCTGGGACGACGCCTCGCAGAAACGATAGAGCCGCGCCGGTCTCCCCTGCCCTGATGGATCAAAGAGATCGGTCTCTTCCACCAGTGACTGATGCTGCACCAGACGACGAAAATTCTGTTTGTGCATCCGGCGGCCTGCCAGCGTTTCCATCGCCTGCTGAAGCTGCAAAAGGGTAAAATACTCAGGCAGAAAATCGAAAACAGCAGGCGTATAACGAATTTTGGCGCGGATACGCGAAAGCGCCGTCGCCAGAATGCGGCGGTGGTCATGCTTCATGGCGCGTCCCAGACAGCCTGTGAACAGTGGTGCTTCGCTTTCTTCCCGCGACCCGGCCTCGGGAAGAAGACCGGCTTCCCAAAGCAGTTCATACCGGTCGAGCACAAGTTCATCGTTCCATTCATGGCCATCCAGACCGAACGCAACCGAACAGCGCGTCAACCGCCTTTCATTGTCGGCCACCCAGCTTTTCATATGCCTGACAAGCGGGATCAGAAACGCCTGCGCGTCATCCGATCGCCGGTCTTCCCATGGGAAATACGCATATACAGACTGCCATGACGCCATTTCCGCAGAGGAGCGCGCCAGAGCCATATAGGAAATCCGCACAGCCCGGTTGCCAAAATCATCTTCTGCATCAGCAAAAGTATAAAGCTGCTCCGTGTGCCCCAGACGGAACCCCGTCAGGTTCTCAACCCAGTGACGAAGGCTGCGTTGCAGGGAAGCCTGCCCAGCCTGCAAGGGACCAGAAGGAAATCCATCGCCTTCTCCGGTCGTGAGTACGCACAGCTGCGGCTCTTTCGCGGCAATGGTGTCCAGCCCAAGCACCACGGCCACCAGTTCTGTTCTGCAATGCGCTGTTTCATTCATGAGATAGGCCGATACCGCCCCCTGCCACGACCCGCAACCGCTGCGATCGCCGCGCCCCTCTCCCCGCTCAACCTCAACTCCATGCCTTGAGGTCAGCGATATAGTCGGGATCCAGCAACAGATTTCTGTAGCGCAATTCCATACGCACGATCATCAGGCAGCCCAGAGCCATTGTCACCTGCTCACGTCCCACGCCCATTGCAGTTTTTTCAATCTGAAACAGGGCGTCCAGTGTCCGCTCCACCAGAGCCGTCATAGCTGAGACCGAGCGGGAAGACGGGGACAACGCCTCAAACATGTGCGTCAGAACGAGCTGAGCCTGCGAAGGCATGCGGACGTCCGTGGAGGAGTGGCGCAGCTGCATGAGATTGCGCCCCATGGTCATTGCCGAGAACGCGCCTTTCAGCAGTCCGTCCATTTCCGGCGGCACCAGCCCTCTTCCATTGGCAATAAGCTGCTCCATGTTCCGGACAATAAAACCCACCCATGCCGGCTCTCCAATACGCTTGCTGTCCTCCGCAATGCGATGAAGCGACCGTATGACATGCGCGCGAAAGTTGCTGATGAACGCAGGCAGGCTGAACGGCAGAATATGCCGGAAGACCAGCACACCGAAGCCCAGTCCGGCAAGCAGGGCGAGGCTTGTATTGAACCAGTGAATCTCGTCTGTGCGAAAATGATTTTCCGGACTGATCATGTAGGGGAAGAAGTTGGCGAAAGAGGCCGCAAGCGCTGCTATGGCGGGGTTACGCGCAGCTAGGCCGCCCACGATCATTGGTACTCCCACAGCAAGACACAGGATAGGATAATCCGCTGTCACCGGCATGACGAGAAAGACCGGTATGATGGAAAGCGCCACCGCCCAGACAGCTCCAAACAGAAAATTGCGGCTTGCAATCACGGTGTTGCTGAAAGAAGCGAAACGAGCGCAGACCACGGCGACAAAGGTCACAAAAAGCGCACCGTAAGACCAGGCCGTCACTTCCCAGATCATGGCGCCCAGCAGCACCGCCAGAGCGGAGCGTATCCCGTTGGCAAATGTCGCGCCCCAATCAGGCGGGCGCACAAGCCTGAACCGCGCTGAAAGAGTTGTCTCGCGCATGTCGCCCGCATAACAACCGAGCAGGTGCTCAAGTTCGCCAAGCAGCAGGGCAAGTCCCTGTAGAACGATCCTGTCGTTCAGCGCTGTTTTCTTTTCTGCTTCTGTGGGAGCGAGCGTGTTTTCTATCCCGGCCTGACACCGTTTCTGGAGTGTCCAGACATCCTGCCGCAGGCTTTGCGGTGCGACGGCATGATCCAGTTCTTCCGGCAGTCGCTCGAAAAATGCCGCCACATCAGTCAGTATTTTCTGAGAGATACCGTTTGGAACGTCGCCAGTGGCGGCGAGACGGCTCCGCATTCCGACGCCGCGCGACGTCAGACGCGTCACCTGCCCCAGCACGGCCCGGGCTGAGCGCACCAGAGGTTCGTTCCTGCCCGCCTCGATCGCACTGAATTCCATTCGATCATTCAGGGTCAACGCCAGAGAAAAGATCTCATGCAGATCGCTTTCTCGTGGTGATTGACGCAAGAGAATGGCCCGCACAGCCCCCGAAGACCGTGAAATAATCTCCCGCAACTGCGAACGGATGGCCTTTTGCGCGCCGGCCGCCACATCGGGGATAAAAATGGCGGCCACCACCATTTCACAGATAACCCCAAGCAGAATGTAGGTGCCACGCGACACGGCAATATCGAAGATCTGATCCTGCGCATCCACGGCTGAAATGGCGACGATGGCGCAGGTATAGGCCGTCAGCACGAAGGCGTAACTGCGGAAGTTGTTCACCAATGTGCCGAGCGCCGTGCACAGCCCGACCCACGCCGCCAGAAGTGGAAAGAACAACCAGGGCTGCTGCGGGGCCATCGACACAAGCGCCATGGCGGACGCAACACCGGCCAGAGTGCCCACGACTCTCCAGCGCCCCTTGGAGATGCTCTCGCCTCTCGTTCCCTGCGCCACGATCCAGACCGTCATGGCCGCCCATTGTGGCTGGCCAAGCTCCATCCAGAACGCGATGGCGAGAGCCAGCAGCGAGGCAAAAGTAGTGCGGAGTGAAAATCCGAGCGACGTCAATTTGGGGGCGAAGAGCCACGCAAACGCCGATGGGTTGAGTGTCAGGGCGTTAACACAACGACTCAACAACGGGACGGCGGGAGGAGATGGCATTGTCCCATATTGCCACGAAGCGGTTGCCACCTCCATCGCTTAAACACAAAATCGTGACGAAAAACATGCCGTTGAACCCGACAGGCAGCATGTCAGTCCAACACGCTTTGCGCCTCGTTACGCTGTTCGCCCCATGTAAGCGCCAGCATCAGCCCAGTCACGAGCAGAGCGTCCGTCAGTCGGGAAAAATGCAGACCAAAAGGGATCAGCACCAGCAGGACAGCAATCCCGATGATGTGGGACAGAGCAAAAAAGCCTGAGACAATCTTGCGGTAGAGAATGCTGGCCAGCAGATAGAGCACCGGACCGGACGTCATGACCAGAACGGAAGCCATGCTTCCCTCTTCCAGCGGATTTTCCATCAGAAGGTCTGCGCCCACAGCCGTCACGATAATGCCCGCAATCAACACCGCGTGGAGATAATGGATGGTCGCACCCATTTTTCCCGGATCATCGGCCTGCGTGATCCTGTGTCGGGCGCCCTCGCCGGAAGTGCCGAAATACAGCCACCACATGGCCATCGTGCCCAGAAAACTGGTGATGAAAGCGACTAGATAAACCGGCGTCCAGTTCTGGTTCTCGGCCATGGACAGACCAGTCGCCATGATCCCCTCACCCAGCGCCACAATGACGAAAAGCTGGCAGCGCTCGACGAGGTGCGCCCCTTCAATCGTCCACTCGCTTTTCGAGTTGGATCGTCCCAGTCCCGGAAAAGGGAACCCGAACATTGGGGAGACATATTCGCAGAGCGCGGCGATGCACCACAACGTCACGCGGACCACAGGGTCCGATGCCACGCCGCCTGACAGCCAGAACACGGCGGACACCAGCATCCTGGCAAGGATACGTCGGTAATTCGGTGCAAGCGGGTGATTACGCGGCAGCCACGTGACCACAAAGGCGCTGCGCCCGACCTGCATGGCCGCAAAACAGAGAGCAAAAGGCAGGCCATGCTCAGCAAAGGAATCCGCGATAGCCGACCCCATGAGCAGCGCGAGCACCATAGTGACAAACAGCACGCCCCGGACAGCCGGCAGGCGCGGATCGAACCAGTTTGTGAACCAGCCGGTATATTGCCAGCCCAGCCAGACGGCGAGCCAGATCACCGCAGTCTGGAAGGCTCCGAACAGCGACAGGTGATGCAGCAGGCCGTGGCTGAGCTGCGTAATGGCAAAGACATAGACCAGATCGAAGAAGAGTTCCTCGTTTGTGACAGCGGCATGATGGCCGTCACGGGTGCGGAGGAAAGGATGGTGACCGGCTGTGTCCTGCGACATGAAGCGTCCGTAAAGAGAAAATGACTAAGGGCTCTGAACGTAGCGCCCTCCCCCGGGTTCGCCCAGAGGGAACAGACGCTCGCCGTCCAGAGCTCTTTATGCCGTGGCGGTGTTATTTGGTCGTATAGCCACCATTGACGAGGATGGTCTGTCCCGTCATCCACCATCCTTCCGAAACCATGAACCGCACATAAGGCGCGATGTCTTCAATGTCCGTCAGGCCTGTCTTGCTAAAGGGTGACAGGGCCGCTGCCGTCTTGTGATAGGCCACGGCATCCGCACCTTCCTGTCCGTAGAAGAACGGTGTGTCCATCGGTCCCGGACCGATGGCGTTTACGGAAATACCGCGCTCGCCGAACTCTTTGGACGCTGCGCGCGTGAAATGCTCCACTGCGGCTTTTGAACCGGCATAGGTGGAATAGAACGGGGTGTAGGCGCCCAGCAGCGATGTCACGATGGTAACGATCTTGCCGTTGTCATTCACATGCTTGCCGGCTTCCTTGAGAAAGAAGAACGCCGCCTTGCTGTTGATGGCGAACATGCTGTCATACTCATCCTCGGAAATGTCGAGGATAGGCTTTTTCAGCACTTTACCGACCGTGTTGATGGCAATGTCCGGACGGCCAACAGCGGCGATAGTGTCTTCAAACAGCTTCTCGGTGGCGGCCGCGGTCGTCAGATCTCCCTGAAATGCCACGGCTTCGACACCCTGTTTTTTCAGTTCGCTGACAAGCTTCTCCGCGTCACCAGCAGATTCCGCACCGTGATGATGAATGGCGATGGCTCCTACACCGTTTGCGGCAAGGTCACGGGCAATCAGCGCACCGAGATTCTTGGCTCCGCCGGTAATCAGCGCGGTTTTGCCCTTAAGACTATGATCGGCCATGAAATGTCTCCTTAATCAACGTCCTTCACATTAACGTTCGAACTTTCGCGAAAAATCACTTGATTTCAGGCAACACTGATCAAGAATAACGAACAATAAGGAGGTGCTGGTGGACAGGATTGATCTGTTACGTGTGTTCATCCGGGTGATGGAAACAGGGAATTTTTCCCGAGCCGCTGGCTCTCTGAATTTGCCCCGCTCCAGTGTTTCAACCGCCATCCAGCAACTTGAAACGAAACTGGGGACACGGCTTTTCTCCCGCACAACCCGCCTTGTCTCGCCCACGACCGATGGAAAGGTGTTTTATGAACGCGCCTTGCAACTGGTTGCTGACATCGAAGATGTGGAAAGTCTGTTTCAGCAGAAACGCGGTTCGCCACGCGGTATCCTTCGGGTGGAGATGCCGGGACGTATCGGCCGCCTGATTGTCGCTCCGGCGCTTCCCGCGTTCCTTGCCGCGTATCCGGAGATTGACATTCAGCTGGGAGTGACGGATCGGTCCGTCAATCTGACGGAAGACGGAGTGGATTGTGCGTTACGGGTCGGCGCGCTGGCGGACTCCAGTCTGATTTCACGGCATATCGCTGATCTGCAGGTGATCAATGTCGCAAGCCCGCTTTACCTCCAGACGCACGACGTTCCCCAAACGCCTGAAGACATCCCGGCTCATCAGGTTGTTCGCTATGCCTCCCCTGCGACGGGGCGAATTGAAGAATGGGAGTGGGTTCAGCAAGGTGAATCGAAGACCTGCCCCGTGCAGGGACGTGTGACGGTCAACAGCGCCGAAGCGTTGATAGCCTGCTGTGTCGCCGGGTCCGGTCTGATTCAGATCCCCGCTTATGATGTCAAAACAAACCTCATCAACGGAGAGCTGGTCGAAGTTATGCCCGAGTGGCGGGCTCCCCCTTTGCCTCTGACTCTTTTATATCCGGAAAGACGCCACAGATCTTCAAGGCTACGGGTTTTTGTGGACTGGATCACTGAGTTACTTAAAAATCAGCTTCAATCAAAGTATCGGTAGTAAATTACGGTCCATTTTTATATACAATTATTTTCCAGAAAGACCCGGCTCTTTCCCTGCTTATTCTATGGTTTCGAAGGCATCGACCAGCCATTCACTGGGTTCACGCTCAGCTTCTTCATACCACTGCGCCATCAACGGATGCTTGCGAACAGCTTTCATATAAGCCCGTGACGCTCCACAAACATCAATATCATAACTGAGAAAACGAGCAACAATTGGGGCAAAAGCAACATCTGCATTGGTAAAGTCGTGACCAAAAAGATAGTCTCCATCTGCACCGAACCAGCACAGTGCTTCTGTCCAGATTGAATCAATACGGGCAATGTCCTTTATGACAGCTTCAGAGAGCGGCTCCTTAAGAGGACGATTATTTCTTCCGAGATTCATAGGCAGTGCAGAACGCACATTCTGAAATCCTGAATGCATTTCAGCGGAAATCGATCGTGCCACCGCCCGCGCTTCTCGATTTTCCGGCCAAAGCGCTGGTTCAAGTTCGGCACAGTATTCGGCAATAGCCAGACTGTCCCATACCTTCACGCCCCGATGTTCCAGACATGGAACCTTACCATTAGGGGAAACCTGCGTTATCCGTGCACTACTGTCTGGTTGCCGCAATGGTATGACGTCTTCCGATACATCCAGACCAGCCAACCTTACAGGCAGCCATCCTCTCAGGGACCATGAAGAATAACGCTTCGTGCCTATGACAAGACGGCCATCGCTCATAAAAATGCTCCCAGCAGGTAATGAATAGCATGCCTATAGCATCTACCCGGACAGGCTGGCAGCCAAAACCCTGACGGCAACGATCCATATTTCGGGCGATAGGGCCGCCAAGCCTCGAATCACTCTGAGCAAATAGATTTCTGGCTTTCAAACCTTGTTGCTCAAATCTGCGGAGCAAAGAGGATATCCGAGAGGTTTTGCTACAACTGTAAGAAGCTGGCTTAACGTTCCTGCTTTATCGCCAAGCCGTTAAAAATTTATCCATATTGGATCGTTACAACTCCTCACGTGACAGCACGATCAACATGCGCACGTGATAAGAGGTTAATGTGACAACGGTTTTGACTTATGGAACATTTGACCTTTTCCATATCGGTCACGTGCGTCTTCTCCAAAGAGCAAGCGCGCTCGGCGAGCGATTGTATGTTGGCGTCTCTTCCGACGCGTTTAACGCACTTAAAGGCAAAAACAGCATCATACCTTATGAGCAGCGTGCCGCCATTGTCGCTGCCATGAAAGAAGTTGATGGCGTATTTCCCGAAGAAAACTGGACACAGAAAAAATCGGATATTGAACGCCTGAAGGCTGACATTCTGGTTATGGGAAACGACTGGGAAGGCAAATTTGATGATCTGAATACCATATGCAGCGTCCATTACTTACCGAGAACAGAAGATATTTCCACAACGGACATCAAAAAGACGTTTGAAAAAATAAACCGTCAGCAGATTGTCAGTCTGGAAAATCAACTCAGGAACGCACGAGACACACTTTTGCGTAACAACCTACTTTAATAATTCAAAGTGACAGAAAGGTTATATTTTACTATGACTGATGATAATACACAAAAAATAAACCGCTATCTTTATAGTCTGGAAAATATTTCCAAAAAAAATCAAAAGAAACCAATCATTCTGTTTTTTGGTCGTCATAATTTTTCTGATAATTCGAAATATCTTTTTTTGAACATGTCTGCGCGGCAGGATGTTTTGGCAATCTGGTGCTCCACCAATGCAGAGCTATGCACCCGTCTTGCCGATGAAGGTTTGCAGACTCTCAACATGAATGGAAGTATTGGTCATATCCTATCCATTTTCACACAAGCTGCGGTTGCCGTGCATTGTGTCAATACTTTTGAGAGCGTTGAAAACACCATTCTGCGTGCAGCATTGAAAGGTGCAGTTCATGTCCAGCTCTGGCATGGAATTTCGATCAAACCGCTGGATATGTTGAACGCCAATGCTGATAATCTGCTCGACATTACATGGATAGAGCAGACATTGGGGGCTATTTCCATTGATGCCACCTTGAGTCCAGCGGAACGATTGGACCATTTCTGGCGTGCGGCCTTTGGAACCCAACAGGTTATTCGTGCAGGGTTACCTAGAAACGAAGTACTGCTTCGTCCTGCGACAGAATCAGAACGCATCAATACGGCAAATTCCGTTTTATCCAATACAGGCAACTATATTCTCTGGGTTCCAACATTTACTTCGGCAGGAATGACACCGCTATGGAACCGCCCGGAGTTGATCAATCAATTGGTTATTACGGCCCAAGCAAATGGATATCAGCTTGTCATCAAACCTCATCCTTATGACACCGCGACTTTTCATTCTCAAAACATACAAAATTATGATGATGTAATTTTTATATCACCAGACATTGATATCTATCCGGATCTTCATAAGTTTTCATGCCTTATTACTGACTGCTCCTCTCTTATGTTTGATTATCTCCATCTGGATCGACCAATTCTGATTCTTGAACATTCCCAAAAAGGCAACGATACTCAGTTGGCATGGTTTGATCATCTACCGCTACCGGCTGTCATTGGCCCGGATACAAACGCCGAAGCCCTTTTGGAAAAATGCCTGAAGAATGATCAGCAAGCACAGAGTCGTAAAAAATGCGTAGAGGCTCTTTTCACCACAGATGCGCTCACCTCATGCAAGACGATATCTAAGGTCTTGTATGATCTTGTTGAAAAACAAACGGAAAATAAATTCACCGTCATGCAATAATATATTTAGTATCACCGCATAACCAGACGACATGCTTCCTGTATTATTTTCGTAATATAGGAAGTTAACTATTGCGACGCACATATATGGGCACCCATTACTACACAAGACAGACCAATAGTTAAAGGCTATCAGTCTACAAAGGTACTCTTAAGCTTGAGCGTGCATGATCATCAACTCACGCTAGCGATAGACCTTGTCCTTCGCCGGTCCCAAACACATCTACAGTATTTCAAGATTGATTGGCGGACCCGAAAGGATTCGAACCTTCGACCTTTGCCTTCGGAGGGCAACGCTCTATCCAGCTGAGCTACGGGTCCACTGCGCGCCTTACTACAGCAGACAGGCCGTGTTTGCCAAGAGGATAAACGCGCCAGCAGAAACCCTCTTCTTCAAGGGAGAGAAAGCCTGTCTATCTCGGACGGCAGCAGACCGAACGGTCCATTCACGTCGTGTCCGCCGCCCTGTTCAGCAGCCCATACTCCGGCAGAAACATCCCCTCCGGATGGGAGCAGAGCATCAGGCTGCTCCAGCCAGGACAGGATATCCGCCACAACACGCCTCCCTGCCCTCTCCCGCAGCAGCAGATGATGGCCACCCGGAATCAGGTCTCGTCTTACAGAAGACGGGAAACGTCTCCATGCCTTCGCCATAGCCTGGGCCGGGACGAGTTGATCGCGGTCTCCATACACAACGAGCGTTGGGAGCTTCTGCCATTTGGCCGCGTGAGCCGCCTGCGTCATCAGATCAACGAGCCCTTGCAACGCGACAAATTTGGTGACGTGAAGCGTCAGAGGGTCGAAATAGAGCCGTCGTAGCGCCTCGATATTATCACTCGCGACTACATGAACCGGCAGTTCCCGCCCAGAAACACTCCCGTCCGGCGCAATGGCAGCTAGAAGATGAGCGGACGCACGGCCGACTAGTCCTGTATCCCAGACCGCTGGCGCCAGCAGAACCACACCAGAAAGAGGAAGAGCATCTGAATGGCTGGCCACAATCATTGCAACAGCACCACCCATGCTTTCGCCCATCAACCATACAGGCTTTCCCGGATGCTCGGCCGCAAGCTGCTTCAGTTCTTCCCGCACATCGCCGACCAGACGGTCTGAACCGACCCAGCCGCCACGATCCGGGGCGGCTCCGAAGCCTCGCAAATCCGGAGCCCAGACGCTGAAACCTGCGTGAGCGAATGCTGGTGCCGTCGTCTCCCAGGCGTCGCGGCTGTCATTGAAACCATGCAGCGCCAGAATCACGCCTCTTTCAGCGCCCTCGGCAGGCCAGATACGAAGAGGAATAGGGGCGTGATCAGATAGCGTCAGCACACGGTCAGGCGGCACAAGCCGGGCGTATTTCGCGTAGCGGGCTGACGCCTTGATATGCGGCTCCTGAGCGCATCCTGCCAGCGTCAGCGTGGTCAGGATTAAGGTCGCCAGTCGCCTCGAAAATCGCATGATATGATGAAAGCCAGACAAAAGAGCGTGCGGATGGTTTGAACTCACGGCGTTCATGCGTATCATCGCGCACCCGACAGGCCAACCGGTGTGTCTCCCTGAAGCCGGTTTTCCGACCATCTCACAGGATCATGTTCATGCTTATTCAGCCTACCAACCCGACCCCACGGCCCCGGCTCGGCCATGTCGAAACAGTGATCGTGCAGAACCGCAAGATTTCCTGCGATGGCGGGCTGGGCGCGCTCGGACATCCCAAGGTCTGGCTGAAGATTGGCGGTGACCAGACATTCTGCCCCTATTGCTCCCGCCTCTTCGTGCTGGACCCGAACGCCACGCCGGACAGCGCGCACTGAGGTTTTTTACTCTATGAACAAAGCGGGCATGCCCCACCTGATTCTGGTGGATGGCAGTGGTTTCATCTTCCGGGCGTTTCACGCCCTCCCTCCCATGAGCAATCCGGAAGGCATACCGGTCAACGCCGTGTATGGCTTCTGCAACATGCTGACCCGCCTGATGCGGGAGCATGTCGGGACACATCTGGCCGTCATTTTCGATGCCGGACGGGTGACGTTCCGCAACGAGATCTATGCGCAATACAAAGCGCATCGACCGGACGTGCCCGAGGATCTGATCCCGCAGTTCGGGCTGATCCGTGAAGCGACCGCAGCCTTTGGTGTGCCTGGAATCGAGCTTGAGGGATATGAAGCCGACGACCTGATCGCCAGCTATGCCCGCTTTATCGAACAGACCGGCGGCCACTGCACCATTGTCTCCTCCGACAAGGATCTGATGCAACTCATCGCCCCTCAGGTCGAGATGATGGACCCGATCAAGCAAAAACCGATCCGGGCCGAGGAAGTTGAGGCAAAGTTCGGCGTCGGACCGGATAAGGTCATCGACGTGCAGGCCCTGATGGGCGACCCGACCGACAACGTGCCCGGCATACCGGGGATCGGTCCAAAAACGGCCTCCGCGCTGGTCAGTGAATTCGGTGATCTGGAGGCCGTGCTGGCCGCCGCGCCGAATATGAAAAAATCCAAGCGTCGTGACTCGCTGATCGAGCATGCAGAAGCCGCACGCATTTCGCTCAAGCTTGTCACGCTGAAAAACGACGTTCCCCTGCCCGTTCCCGTTGCCGATATGGCCGTGCAGGAACCGAATGACGAAGCGCTGGGCGACTGGCTCGACCGGATGGGTTTCCGTTCGATCCGTCACCGCTTCGGGCTGGGAGACGGAAAGCCTCTGGCGCAGGCGGCGTCCGCTGCTGCCATGCGTTTCGCCAATGGCGGTTCCCACTCAACTGCAACGCCTCCTCCCGAGCAGGTTCCCTATAGCGGTTATGAAACCGTCACGGATCTTGTCACCCTTCAGAAATGGATTGCCGAAGCCCGCACTGCCGGTGTCTGCGCAGTGGACACGGAAACGGATGGCCTTGATCCCCTGAAGGCGCGGATGGTTGGCCTCTCGCTGGCGACGGCACCGGGCCGCGCCTGTTATGTTCCACTGTTGCATGAAGGCACATTGGAAGCGCCCGCCGGACATCAGATTTCCGTATCGGAAGCCGTAGCTGCGCTGGAGCCATTATTCACGGACTCATCCGTGCTCAAGGTTTTCCAGAACGCCAAGTTCGACATTCTGGTATTTCGTGGCGCAAACGCGGCTCCGATCGCACCAATCGATGACACGATGCTGATCTCCTACGCTCAGTCAGCCGGCTTACACGGTCAGGGCATGGATGAACTCTCCAAGCTGCATCTGGGTCATGTGCCGATCACTTACGATCAGGTCACGGGAACGGGCCGCAACCGGATCCCCTTCCAGCAGGTGCCGGTGGACAAGGCGACAGCCTACGCCGCCGAAGATGCCGATGTAACGCTCCGTCTGTGGCTGAAGCTGCATCCACAGTTACGCATCAACAAGGCGCTGGCTCTGTATGAGGGTTATGAGCGTCCGCTGATCTCTGTGCTCAGCGACATGGAGCAAACTGGCATCAAGGTCGATGCTCACGAACTGCGCCGACTTTCGGAAAATTTCGAAGGCCGCATGGCCACCATCGAGAAAGAGATTCACGCGGTTGCCGGCCGTTCGTTCAATGTCGGCTCGCCCAAACAGCTTGGTGAAATCCTGTTCGATGAAATGGGACTTCCCGGCGGCAAGCGGGGCAAGACCGGCGCATGGAGCACGGACTCTTCCGTTCTGCAGGACTTGGCAGATCAGGGGCAGGAACTTCCTGAAAAGATCCTCGCCTGGCGTCAGCTTTCCAAGCTGAAAAGCACCTATACAGACGCCCTACTCAAGCAGATGGACCCTGCCACAAACCGGGTTCACACCACCTTCCAGATGGCCATCACCACGACGGGCCGCCTGTCCTCCAACGATCCGAACCTTCAGAACATCCCCGTTCGCACCGAGGAAGGCGCGCAGATCCGCAAGAGCTTCATCGCCCCGGAAGGCAAGGTTCTGCTGTCCGCCGACTATTCCCAGATCGAACTGCGTCTGCTAGCCAGCGTCGCGGATGTGCCGACATTGCGGGAAGCGTTCGCTCTGGGGCAGGACATTCACGCCCGCACAGCCGCCGAGGTGTTCGGTGTGCCGCTTGAGGGCATGGACCCGCTGACCCGTCGACGCGCCAAGGCCATCAATTTTGGCATCATTTACGGCATTTCGGCTTTCGGTCTGAGCAAGCAGCTCGGTATCTCCATGGGCGAGGCCCGCGCCTATATCGACGCCTATTTCGCCCGCTATCCCGGCATCCGGGACTACATGGACGAGCGGAAGATCGAAGCAAAGGCGCATGGTTATGTCGTGACGCCACTTGGACGTCGCTGCTACGTGCCCGGCATTACGGCGAAGAACGGCGCACAGCGTTCCTATGCTGAGCGTCAGGCGATCAATGCGCCGTTGCAGGGCGGTGCGGCGGACATCATCAAGCGCGCCATGGTGCGGCTGCCGCATGCTCTGGCGGAAGCCGGTCTTCCTGCCACCATGCTCCTGCAGGTGCATGACGAACTTCTGTTCGAAGTGGAAAAGGATGCGGCGGACGAGACCGCAGTTCTGGTAAAGAAAATGATGGAAGGCGCGGCGGATCTGCCCGTGCCGCTGGTTGTCGAGACCGGCATTGGAGCCAACTGGGCCGAGGCGCATTGATGAACACTTCCACACCTCCGTCCGACCCGAACAAGAAACGGGGCAGAGGCGGTCTGATCATTACCTTGGTGATCACCCTTCTGGCGTGTGTTGGCGGATATGCCGCCTACAAGGCCTCGGACACCATGGGGCCGGTTGTCTCGTCAAACGGCAATGAGGTCGGAGGCAGTTTCCGTCTGATGGATTCCTCGGACGGAACCATGACTGACTCGCATTTCCGAGGGCGGTGGATGCTCGTCATGTTTGGGGCAATCCATTGCACGGACGATGCCTGCACACCGGCCCTCACGCGCCTGAGCACCGCCCTTCAGGCCGTCGATCCGAGCCGCAAGCTATTCGCGCCTCTGTTCATCAGCCTTGACCCGAACCGTGATCTCGCAATGAATCTCCGGCAGTACGCCCTGAAATTCAATGCGAAGATCATCACCGGCACGGCTGCCCCGGCCACGCTGGAAGCCGTCGCCAAGGAGTATCATGCTCCGATCGTAAAACACCCTGATTCTTACTGGGAATATACTTACGAAGTCTCTCCGCGCATTGTCATCATGAATCCCGAAGGACGTTACGCGGGGACAATCGAGACCGCAGCCAGTGCTGATGAAATGGAAAAACGCCTGCGTGCCCTGCTGGAGCAGCACTGACGGATGCATCGTGGTTTTCGATCTTCTTTCGGAACGCCGTCGTTCTTTCGTGATGGGACGGACGTTCTTCCATTCCCTTCACTCTTAAAACACCAGCGCCCTACGTCAGGTATCAGAACAGAGAGAAGGCTCACCTTCTCCGCTCTGGCCTACTGTCTGGCGCTGACCGCAACGCCGCTTCATGCGGCGACCATCGTCCCCGGTGCGCCGAACAGCCCAGAGACCGGCGGTGTCCTGCGTATAACAGCCGAAAATTCGGGTGGAACGCTCGATCCACAGATCAGCTACGTTCACATCACCTATCAGATGGAAGCCATCGTCTATGACGGGCTGACCACCTTCGCCAAGACGCCCAGCAAGCTCAGTAGTCACGCCATTCCGGACCTTGCTGAAGCTCTGCCAGAACCGCAGGACGGTGGGCGAACCTATGTGTTTCACCTGCGCCACGGCATCCGTTTTTCGAACGGCAAGGAAGTGACGCCTGATGACGTAGTTGCCTCCATGCAGCGGATTTTCAAGGTGAACAGCCCGACCGCAGGCCCCTATTACAGCCATATCGTCGGTGGAGAAGCCTGTCTGAAAGACGCTGAACACTGCACGCTTGCCGGCGGTGTGGAGGCCGATGACAAGGCGTGGACCGTCACCTTTCATCTGACACATCCGGATGCCGAGTTTTTTGACCGGCTGGCGTTCCAGCACGCTTCCATCCTGCCTGCCGACACCCCCGCTCACGACACGGGCAATGACGCCCCTCTCGGCACCGGCCCTTATAAAATCGTCTCCTACGAGCCGAATTCCGGCCTGAAGATGGAGCGGAATCCCTACTTCCGGCAATGGGATGCTGTGGCCCAACCGGCTGGCTATCCCGATGAAATCCACTACTCTTTCGGGTTAGACCCGGAAGCCGCAGTCACGGCCATTGAGAACAACCAGTATGACTGGATGCTGGAAAGCGTGCCGCTGGACCGACAGGCGGAAGTCGGCGCGCGTTTTTCAGACCGTGTGAAACTTATTGACCAGCTCGTGATCTTTTACGCCGCGCTGAACGTGAACCAGCCCCCCTTTAACAATGTCCGCGTGCGACAGGCGCTGAACTACGCGCTGAACCGCAAGGTCGTGGTGATCTATAATGGCGGCCCAGCGGTCTCCACGGCGGCCTGCCAGATGCTGCCGACGGGCGCGCCGGGATATGAGCCGGGCTGCGCCTACACAAAAGGCGCATCTCCGGAACATCTAGCGCCCGAGTGGAAAGAACCCGATCTCGCGCTGGCGAAAAAGCTGGTTGAGGAAAGCGGCACCAAAGGCCAGAAAGTGGTCATTGTCACGCCGGGTTCAGGCGGCTCGGGCGCCATCGCCAACGAGATCCGCGCCACGCTGGTCGATCTGGGTTATGTCGCCTCCGTGCGTCCCATCACGCCAGTGATCGAATTCAGTTATATCCAGAACAGCGATAACAAGATGCAGATTGGACTGACGGGCTGGAGTGCAGATTATCCTTCCGCGTCCTCCTTCCTGCGCACGCTGTTTTCCTGCGCGACTTTCATTCCGCACTCAAGCGATTCGATCAATGCCTCCCAGTTCTGCGATCCTAAACTGGACGCGCTGATGGACAAGGCGGCGGAAGTCTCGCTGACCGACCAGAAGGCGGGCGATGCGCTGTGGGCCGAAGCCTCCCGCGCGCTCATGGCGCAGGCTCCGGCGGTGCCACTCGACCAGACCCGCCGTGTGGCTCTGACTTCTTCCCGCGTGCATGGGACATTCGATACACCGATTTATGAGGCGGTTTTTTCTCAGGTGAAGCTGCGCCGGGCGGGAGACCCACCGTGAGCGGTGTGCAGGAAACAACGCCTCCCGGACCATGGCGAAGCGCGTTTCGGGTGCTGGCGCGCAATCGTGCTTCGATGGTGGCGCTGGGCGTGCTGGGCCTCATGGTGCTGCTCAGTCTGCTCGCCCCGTTCTACGCGCACCACATCGCTCACACGGACCCGTTCCGCGCCAATGTCGCCGGGTCGTTCATGCTGGACGGGAAAACCATCGACATCATGCAGCCGAATGACAATCCGCTGCATCTGGGTCTGACGCCTGCGGGCCCGACATGGAACCCGTCCGCCTACATGCTCGGTTCGGACAGTCAGGGCCGTGATGTGGCGGCGCGCCTGCTGTATGGCGGCCGAATTTCCCTGCTGATCTCCTTCGCGGCGGCGGCGCTGTGCATCGTTATTGCCAGCGTGGTGGGTATTCTTGCGGGCTTCTTCGGCGGAATTGTGGACATGGTGCTGTCACGCATCATGGACATCATGTGGGCCGTGCCGGTCTATCTGTTCGCCATTTCGCTCTCGATCGTGACCATCAGTGACGGGCTGCATCTTGGGCCGATCACGCTGGAAGCCGACAATCTGATCATCCCCATCGCCATTATCGCGCTGGTCTACATGCCCTACGCCGCCCGCCCGATCCGGGGACGCGTGATGGCACTGCGGAACGCCGATTTCGTTATGGCGGCGCGGAGCCTCGGCGTGCCCCGCTGGCGTATCCTGTTGGTGGACATCCTGCCCAACGTCGCCAGCTCCATCGTCGTACTGGCCCCCCTGCTGGCTGCTTTTGCGCTGCTGACTGAGTCCGCTCTGTCCTTTCTGTCCATCGGCGTACAGGCTCCAACTGCCTCGTGGGGCACGATCATTCAGGATGGCGAAGGGCTGATCTACTCCCGCCCCATGGTCGCTATCGCGCCGGGTCTGGCCATTGTCATCGTCGTGGTGGCGCTGAATGTGCTGGGCGACGGGCTGCGAGATGCGCTCGACGTGCGCGAGACCAGCAAGAGGGGCGCGTAATGCTGAAGGCCCTTCTCCAGCGGTTCGGGCAGACCATTTTCGTGCTGTTTGGCATTTCCGTGCTGGTATTCCTGGTGTTTTTCGCCACGCCGGGCGCGGATCCGACCTCTCGTATCGCCGGCAAGAACGCCTCGCCCGAGACCATCGCCAAGGTGCGGCAGGAATACGGCTTCGACCGCCCCCTACCCGTCCAGTATGCGACCATGATGAAGAAGCTCTTCATTACGCAGGACCTGACGTCCTACGCTAATCGTGGCGAAAAGGTCGTGCCTGAACTGATCAAGGCCGCGCCCGTCACACTGTCGCTCGCAACCGGTGGCGCTGTGATCTGGGTGGTGGTGTCCATTCTCATGGGCACGGTCGCCGCGGCCTTTCGCGGCACATGGATCGACCGGACGCTGATGGCCATCGGGTTGATTGGAATCTCCATTCCGGTCTTCTGGCTCGGGCAGGTCGCCAATCTCATCACGCAGGCGCGCTATCATGACACATGGCTGTTCTCATGGGTGCCTGCGCTCGGTTATGTGCCGTTCGCGGAAAGCCCGGTCGGCTGGTTCAAGGCGCTGATCATTCCGTGGTGTACGCTCGCGGTGCTGTTCATCGGAGTTTATGCCCGCGTGCTGCGCTCGGACCTTGTGACCGTATCAGGCGAGGATTTCATGCGCACGGCCCGCGCCAAGGGACTGTCCCCGACGCGCGTGTTGCTGGTGCATGGTCTGCGGACGTCCATGATCACCTTCGTTTCCCTGTTCGGCATGGATTTCGCCCAGTTGATCGGTGGTGGCGCGCTGCTGACGGAAGTGGTGTTTGGTCTTCAGGGTGTCGGGCGACTAACCTATCAGGCGCTGTCGGCGCTCGATCTGCCGCTCATCATGGCTAGCGTGATGTATTCCGCCGTATTTGTCGTGCTGGCGAACGCGCTGGTCGATGTGATCTACATCTTTCTCGACCCGAGAGTGCGCGATGGCCGGTGATGCTCCCCTTCTCGACGTGCGCGATCTCTGCGTGAGCTTCCGTTCGGGCGGCCGCGATGTGCCGATCATCGAGAATATCTCGTTTACCGTGTGCGAGCGGGAAATCCTTGGAATTGTTGGAGAGTCCGGGTCGGGCAAGAGCGTGACGGCCATGGCCATCATGCGTCTGATCGACGATCCGGGCGTCAGTCTACGCGGCTCTGTCCGGTTCCGTGGGCAGGAACTGACCACGCTGCCGCAGAAAGCATTCCGGCACATACGCGGCCGCGAAATCGCGATGATCTTTCAGGACCCAATGACGGCATTCACACCGGTTTATACGATCGGATGGCAGATCGACGAGGCGATCCGCGTGCATGAGCGTGTCTCAAAGTCCGAGGCCCGCGCACGCACGGTCCGGCTACTCGGTGACATGGGCGTGCCTGACCCCGAGCGCACAGCCAACCGCTATCCGCACCAACTCTCCGGTGGCTTGCGCCAGCGTGCGATGATCGCCATGGCGCTGTCCTGCAATCCGGCACTGCTGATCGCTGATGAGCCGACCACGGCGCTGGACGTGACCGTGCAGGCGCAGATTCTTGATCTTCTGCGTAATCTCCGCATAGATTACGGATCGGCTGTCATGCTCATCACGCACGATATGGGCGTTGTGGCGGAGACCTGTGACCATGTGATGGTGCTGTATTCCGGACGTGTGGCCGAGCGCGGTCCTGCATCGGCTATTTTTGAGCAACCTGCGCACCCTTACACGGCGGCGCTGCTGGATTCCATTCCGCCGCTGACCGGACCACGTCCCGTGCGCTTGCCGTCCATCGCGGGCGCGCCCCCTGCCCCGCTGGAACGTCCGTCTGGATGCGCCTTCGCGCCACGCTGTCATTATGCGCATGATGCTTGCGCCACCCTGCCACCACTCGTTCGGTTTGCCGAACAGGATGTCGCGTGCGTTCTACCGGGTGAAGGAAAAGCGCTGCCGCCGCGTATTCTCCACGGAGCCGAGGCATGACGGATATTCTCAAAGCTGTCGAACTCTGCAAGGACTATCGTCTTCCGCGTGGCAAGACATTGCAGGCGCTAGACAACGTATCGCTTACTGTCCGCTCCGGCGAAGTGCTGGGTCTTGTGGGTGAGTCCGGCTGTGGCAAATCCACGCTCGGACGTTGCCTGCTGCGCCTGACCGATCTGTCTTCTGGCACAATCCTGTTCGAGGATCAGGATATTTCCAGAATGAACGACCATGCCCTTCGTCCCGTGCGGCGACGGATGCAGATGGTCTTTCAGGATTCCTATGCCGCCCTCAACCCCAAACGACGGATCGGCGATCTTCTGGCCGAGCCGTTGCGGGTCCACCCCGATGAAAACGGCCAGAAACGCAGCCGTCAGGTGATCGAGGCCCGACTTTATGAACTGATGGACCTCGTCAGCCTGCCGCGTTCCGCTCTTACCCGCTATCCACACGAGTTTTCTGGAGGACAGCGTCAGCGGATCAACATCGCCCGCGCATTGGCACTCTCGCCACGCCTGATCGTGGCGGATGAACCGGTTTCCGCTCTGGATGTGTCGGTGCAGGCCCAGATCGTCAATCTGTTCACTGATCTCAAGGAACAGCTTGGCCTCACATACGTTTTCATCGCGCACGATCTGGCCGTGGTCAGGCAGATTTCGACGCGTGTGGCGGTGATGTATCTCGGCGCGATCGTGGAACTTGGCGATACCGACACGGTCATGCAACGTCCGGCGCATCCTTACACAGCAGCCCTGATTTCCGCCGTGCCACAGCCGGTCATTGGAGCCGATGACAGACGTATCCTGCTGCATGGCGATGTGCCTTCACCAATCTCGCCACCTTCAGGGTGTCGTTTTCACACACGCTGTCCCAAAGCGGAAAGTCGCTGCGCGCAGGACGCTCCACAACTCCGCTTGATCGGCAATAATCACGAAGTCTCCTGTCATTTCCCGAACATCTGATTGAAACCAGGCATCCCCGCTCAGGCAGCAAGCAGGGGACAACATGCTCCGGGTCTCAGTCCCAGTTCAATCATGGCCCCTTCCCTTACGTCCATGTCCGCCCGATCACGCGGCATATCGACCCACAGGTCAGTATTTCCCAGCTTCACCAACAGTCTGAGACTGTGACCATGAAAGGCTATTGAGGAAATCGTTCCTGAGAAGCTATCGGGCGCTCCCGGTTTCATTCGGATAATATCTTCAGGACGGATGGCAAGCGTCAGCGCCGTACCGGGCATGGCCGCCAGTTCCGTTGAAGCCGTTACGACCGGGCGCCAGTCTCCTGTGAGCTGAAAACGTATCCCGGAAGTTTCACGCTGAAGATATACACCAGACAGCAGATTGGTCGTGCCGATGAACCCCGCGACAAATCGTGAGGCCGGGCGATCATAGAGCGTGGCAGGATCCGCAATCTGTTCGATATGGCCCTTGTTCATGACGGCAATCCGGTCGGAGATCGAAAGCGCCTCTGTCTGATCATGTGTGACCATGACAAAGGTTGTTCCCAACTCCTTCTGCAACCGCTTGAGTTCATTCTGCATGTGTTCGCGCAAACTCGCATCCAGAGCGGAAAGCGGCTCGTCCAGCAGCAACAACTGAGGTTCACAAACCAGAGCCCGTGCCAGCGCCACGCGCTGCCTTTGCCCACCCGACAGGCTCCCGACCCGCGCCTCAGCCTTGTCGGGAAGCCCGACAAGCTCAAGAGCCTCTTTTACTTTCCGCAAACGCTCACGACCGGAAATACCTCGCAAGGTCAGGCCGAACGCGATATTTTCCTGCACATTCATGTTGGGAAACAACGCGTAATCCTGAAAAACCGTGTTCACCGGTCGATCAAAGGGCCGAAGAGGCGTTATGTCACGCTCGTCGAGGAATACTCGGCCCGACGTCGGCATTTCAAAGCCGGCAATGATCCTCAGAGTGGTTGTCTTTCCACACCCGGAAGACCCGAGGAGACTGAGAAACTCGCCCCGCTCTATCGAAAGGCTGATACTATCCAGGCCAACCGAACCACCCGGAAAGACCTTGTTCACACTATCAAGCCTGAGAAGTGGTCCCGTGCTCATGATCTTTCTCCGGTTTACTCGTATTGACCCACAGAATTTCAGCAATATCCTGTGTATTGTTAGAAAAAGAGTGATCGAGGCAGCTCCGGAAGGCGAAGCTGTCACCTTTTCCTAACCGGTAATGAACACCATCAATCCACAATATCAGTTGGCCTGACACAATATATCCGAATTCATGCCCCGCATGCGTATATGATCCGGACGTAGCACCCGGCTCCACCACGACCAGCATACCGGTCAGAGCCGCCGATGGAGGAGAGAGCAGACTCTTGCTGATGCCCTCCGAATAGACCGGAAGCGTTTTGCGGGCACCTGCTGGCACACAGTATAGATCATGCCGGGGTTCACCCGCGTCTGAGACAAGTTCTTCCGGTTCTACTGACAGGGCTGCCGCAAGAGGCCACATTACCTTGACGCGTAGGGAAGACAGCCCTCTTTCAATCTGGCTGAGTGCACCGACAGATATTCCCGCCCGTCCTGACAGTTCAGCAAGAGACAGTCCCTTTTCTAGTCGAAGGGCACGCAGTCTCCGGCCGATCAGGATATCAGCTTCCGAGACTTCCGCGCTGCGCGCGATGTAACCCGCTGTCATCCCATACTCCTTCCGAAATCGACCTCCCCTTCTGACAGGAAGAGGAGGTCAGCTTCCGGCTTCAGCCGCCAGCCTTGATCTTTTCAAGCATTTTCGCCAGCTCTTCAGCCTGCTTCATCGGACCGGTAAAGACCGTCTTTTTCAGCATGTCTTCCGGATTGGTCGGGAGCTCCAGTTCTTTCAGTTTCTCTGGTGTCTCGGCTGCGAACGCGGTTGAAGTTGAAGACCCGTAACCGTTGTTTTCAATCAGATGCTTTCCCGAAGAGGCTTCAAGACGACTGTTGATGAAATCGTAAGCCAGATCCTTGTTCTTCATGCCCTTGATGAACACAAAGCCACAGGCCCAAGTCAGCATACCTTCCTTCGGATGCATGAACGCAACCGGCACACCCTGTTTCTTCAGCGTCACGGCCGACGCATTCCATGTCATGGCGGCCACGAAGGCGCCGCTGGCCAATGACTGCTCGACGGATGTCATATCCGTTGTGTAGGCCGCCATTAGCGGACGCTGTTCACGTAGCTTGTCGGCCACCTTGTCGAGGTCGGCAGGGCTGAGGTCAAATGGATTGACCCCTGCCACAAGCGCTGCCACGACGGGCGTATCGTGGACGGCGTCAATCGTAGCCATACGGCCCGCGTAGCGTTTATCCCACAGTAGGTTCCAGCTCTGTTCAGCGTCAGGCAGCAGATCCGTGCGGTAAAGAATGGATGTATTGCCCCAGTCCCATGGGACCATCCAGACTTTTCCGTCTCCGGCCTGAATGTCGGGAAGATTGCGGAAAATGGGAAAGATATTGTTCCAGTTTTTGATTTTTGCCGTATCGATCGGCTCGATCATTCCAGCTTTCTGCCACCGGGCGATCTTGTCATAGCAGGGATGAGCCAGATCAGGACGAAAGCCCGCTTTCAGTTTTGTAAAAGCATCGTCATCATCACCAAAAACAGAAATACTAACTGAATCCGGATGCGCCTTTAAATAGGCTTCATCATACTCCGGCAGTTCATATCCCGACCATGTCAGATAAGTCAGCTTTCCCTCTTCCGCCTGTGCGAGAGAAGGAAGAGTGAGAGACAGCGCCAGCGCAGAACAGGCAAGAGTTTTTGCAACCATGGAAAAACGATTTGTCTTCATGATGTCTTCTCCCTTTTTGATACCTTTGGATGATTACGCGTTCTGCCCTCTTCGACGTATCAGCTCGGAAAGGACGGCGACGACAACACTCACCGCCAGAATGACACTGCCCAGCGCCATGACGATTGGAAGTGACCTCGGGAAACGGAGCTGCCCCCAGATATAGACTGGCAGTGTGGGCTGCGATCCGGTGAGGAAAAAAGCGATGATAAATTCATCGAAACTGGTCAGAAAAGCCAGCATGAACGCTGACCCCATGGCGGGCGCTGCCATGGGCAGCAGGATACGCCGCATCAACGTCCATTCCCGTGCGCCGAGATCTTCCGCCGCTTCCGGAATCGAACGGGAAATTCCTGCAAACCTCGCATGCATGACCATCACGGTTGCGGGCATGGCCAGCAGAATATGCCCACAGATAATGGCACCAGCGGATGGGCCGATTCCCACAAGATTAGCCACGATCAGCATGGCGATACCGATGATGACACCCGGTATCAGAATGGGAAGCTTGACCAGAAATGAGAGGAGTTTGGAAAACCTGTTTCGGATGAACACATCCGCATAAGCGATCGTGATCCCGCAGATCGTGGCGAGAGCGGCTGATGTCAGTCCGACTTTCAGGCTGGTGAAAAGAGCATTTCTTACGCCTTCATTATGAAGAAGGGTGCGATACCAAGCAAAAGTGAACCCCTTCAGTGGAAACGCTGCCTGAATGGAATCATTGAAGGAGAACAGCGGTATCAGGCAGATCGGCAGGTAAAGAAAGACAAGATAGCAGAATACATAGGCCCACAGGAGAATCCCTGAGGATGAGGACTGACGGGCGGGAATAACAGGCAATCTCATAACCTGCTCTCTTTTCCGGCTTCGGTTTTTCTCAGAAGAGCGATTAGCCCTGCAATGACCAGCATGACAGCAACGGAAAGTGCGGCTCCAAACGGCCAGTCATTTGCCCGGCCAAACTGCATTTCGATCAGAGAGCCTATCATCACACTCTGCGGTCCACCCACGAGCGCCGGTGTTACGTAATCGCCCACTGTGGGGATGAAAACCACCATGATGGCGGTCAGGACACCCGGAAACGAATACGGAAGAACGATACGTCGGAAGGCCGTCAGAGGGCGGGCTCCCAGATCGGCAGCCGCTTCCAGCAGAGAACTGGGCATACTTTCCAGCGCGGTGTAAATCGGCAGGATGGCAAACGGTGCATAGGCGTGCGCTAGTGTCACGACAACGGCCGCTGGTGTGTTCAGAAAGGCCAGCGAGGGTTCGTGAAGCAGTCCTGTTCCAACCAGAAATGAATTCAGAACGCCGTTATAAGCAAGCACGATTTTCCACGCGAAGACACGCAGAAGATAGCTGGTCCAGAATGGAAGAGTGACAAGAAACAGGACCAGCTTGCGGTAACGTCCACCATGAACTGCGATGCAGTAAGCGACCGGGTACGCAGCCATGACCGTCGCCAGCGTTGCAAGCCCCGCCAGCATCACGGACCGCAGAGCGATCCTCGCATAGAGCGGGTCTGTAAGGATGGTCAGAAAGTTCGAGGCCGTCCAACCGCTCCCAAGCAGCGATCCATCGTTGTGTCGAAATGCAAGGAAAGTGACAAGACTTAATGAAAAGACAACCAGCCCGAGCCCAAGCACAGTGCCGGGAAGAAAAATGCCACAACGGAAAAGCATGCTTCCCGCTCCGGACGTTTTATCGGGCTTGGTGAATATCACTCAGGCGATCTCTCAAATATGAAATCATGATGCAGAGTTTCATATAAGAAGAAATCTGGTCAATATGTTTTTGCATCAAAACGAAAAATAGATGACGAAAAAAAAATAACCTTTGAAATCATATTGTTAATATGTATTCGGGACTATACAGACGATGCCCAACCATGCAATTGTTTGTTTTTTAGTGGCCGGATTATAACTCAATTCAGTTCCCAAGAACCAACAGCACTCACCTTGAACGCGCGGCCAATCATTACAATGACCAGTCACCGAAGCTCTTGTTGCCGGATTTACTGCAAAGCATTGGTCTAACACTCCTGTTCGCTGAAATACTTTTTTCTGCACAGTCTGCGCAGTAAGTTCGGACAACACACATGACCAAAAACAATCTCGCAAAAAGCGGCTTTTACGATAATCTGTATCCCGTTGTAGGAAAGCCTAAAATCAAGGCTTCTCTACAACGAAATCTTAAAATCAGAAATCAGCTTTGATAGAACCGAAAGCGGTCCTCGGCATACCAAGGATCATGGACTGGAAGCTGTAGCCACTTGCTGAATCCAGTGGATTTCCATTTTCTCCCATCGTGGCCACATAATACTGGTTGGTGACGTTGTTGAGGTTGAACGCCACAGTCAGACCTTTCACAACACCTCCCAGTCGCGTCCCGTCATCCGAGGGTTTCTTGACGTGCCATTGCAGGCCAAGATTGGTGAGCCAGTAACCGGGCGCATGAATTTGTCCTGAATAATCGTAATTTCTATGGCCGATATAGTTACCCTCGATATAAAAGCTCAGGCTACGCCAGTCGTAAGCGAGATTTGCCTTGTACATGAACCGCGGATAGTTCACGACCTGCTGATTCTTGGTATGGTAGGCGACACCCTGCTGTATGATATTCTGATCATAAACTGCATGATTATAGCTGATACTGTTTGAAATCGACAGATTACGGATCGGCCGAATAACAAATTGTGCGTCCACTCCGTTCATGGTTATACCGCCGACATTCTGGACAGCCGATACCGGGTTGAGCAGCGACCCGGAAGTGATCTGCTGAAGACGGTTGAAATAATTGGTCCGATAAGCATAGACCGAAGCATCCATCAGACGGTCCGAGTAACGATAACCGATGGCATACGTCCAGTCTTTTTCAGGCCGTATTGAATTGTGGCTCATGTTATAAGCTGCTTGCGTGACTGCGAAAGGTGAAGCTGAAAGCTTGAATCCTGATTCCATGTATGTACGAGCGTTCTCTGAAATATCAATAAATATATCATGATTTTTCAGGAATCTGTAGTCGACACCAATATGCGGAAGAAAAGCCTTCGCCGTGGTGAGGCTTTCTCCAGAAGTGATGCTTCCGCTTGAAGCGCCGTAATAGGCACTGCTCATATATCCATCGCCGACCCTTTGTGTCGAAAGAATGGATTTGAAACCAAAATGCAGGGCAAGATTCTGAATAGGCCGGTAAGTATCGTTTACAAACGCCGTAAAAGTATTGGAATTATAGTTCTGGTTGAATATCTCGGCAAAAGGCTTGCCGTAATGCCCGAGATTATTCGGAATCCCTCCCACGATCTGACCATTGACGACATTGGGTTGCTCATATGCCCACATTGAAGACTGGTAGGAGTTGTTTTCATACCAGACACCAAGGCCAATATGGTTTCGGGCAATGTCGTAAGACATCTTGGACAGAATACCGAACCGACGGAAAGAGGGTTCCTTGACAATTTCACTGAGTGGCGAACCATTGGGCGACGGGAAATAAGGCGAATTCCAGCCGGTTTTCTGAATATCAGCGTGACCGTATGCAGTCGTGACCCATTTCAACCGGTCTGTCAGAGTCAGATCCGATTTCAGATACCCCATGAAACCGTGCTCATTGGTCGGTCCGTCATAATAGGACGCGTCCAATGGATCGGACAGTTTATCGAACCCTTTGGGATAGATCCCTTTACTGGCATTAACGGCCGCCAGATATCCACTGGCCTTGCCGTTATAGTAATTGTCCACCTTATATCCCAACTTCTGGATCACTTCCGGTGACAAGTCCTGATATTCGTAAGAATGCATGTCATAATAATTGAAATACGCTGACAAGGCGCTTTTCTGTGCAATCGGCTGGATCAGCTTGGCGGTAGCCTGCTGCGAAAACTGTTCCCCCGCGCCTTTCCATTTCTGCTGGTCATTCCGCAGGTAGGAAACGTAGAACCGCGTTCCCGTCGGGTTCAGGTCACCGCTGTCTATCCGCCCATAGGTATGGTACATCGAATAACTGCCGAACCCTTGCTGAAGGGAAGCCCCCAGCTTGTGGGCAGGATCGATGGACCGGTAGGCAAGTGAACCGCCAAGATTATTACTTGCCGCAACCTCCTCAGCGCCCGCCGACTGTGAGACATCGATTCCAGCGACATTTTCCGGCGCGACCGCAAGGGTAGGATTGACACCGTTGTAGTTACGATAAGTCATTTCCCCAAGAGGCATGTCATCCAGCGTGACGCCGACATCCTTCTGGGCAAAGCCGTGCATGTAGATCTGCGTTCCCCATGTGGACGCCCCCAACGCATCGGCGGACTGGAAATTGATCCCCGGCGACTGGTTCAGGGCTGCCATTGGGTTCATGCCCGGAGACAGGCGAGCGATTGCGGCGCGGGAGACCAGGATATGGCCAGCGGGCGCACGACGACGGATGGAAACCTTGATCGCCTCTCCTTCACCAGAGGCCTCCATGGAGGTCGGCGTCTTGTGTTTCCGCGCCGTTACGGCTGGTTTCGACGCGATTTTGGGCGAGCCGGACGCCTGAGGGCCATGCGTGCCGGCGGCAAAGGCGTCATTGTGGAACAAGGGATAAGAGGACAAAATTGTTGTCATACAGAGTGCAGATAAAAAGACAGTTTTTCTTTGTATCGTGAACAATCTCTTCACAGACAGGACGCTCCTCTCATTGAGCTCACAGGCTCGTTAGGATGCGGATTCGATAGCTTTTATGTTACGATATCGGAATAAAAAAACCGACGGTTTTCAGGCGTATTGCGACAAAGCTGTTTCTTTGCCGGATCGTCGCCTCAAACAGGAACTAGAATCGCTCGTTTCATTTTTGATCGGATTTTTACGTCTGCAGTTTTCTGAACAGAATATTTTAGGAAATTGCCTGAATATAAAATAAAATTTTAAATATCGCACGACTGCGTGAGATCTTGGCTCTTATCACGCATGTGAAGGCTATGCCTGATCCCGGTTGCAGAATGATCCAGCGAACTGAACTTCGCTGTCGTTCAGGATGGTATGCCCCAATAAAACAGAGCGCGCAGATGATCCTCAGATCGTTTGACTGTTGGCATTGAACACAAGGTGCAGCATCGCAAAACCACTGACCCGGACATCCCATCTCAAATGGCTGGTAGGCAAGCTAACCAACCATCAGAAATCATCCGATATTATTTGCTATATAGTTGGTCAAACACGCCGTTTTCACTGAAATGCTTTTTCTGCACAGTCTGCCATCCGCCAAGACTTGCGATATCAAACGTCTCAATCTGCTGGAAAACGCCTTTGGTGTCAGCAAGGATCGCAGGGTCAACCGGCCGATAATAGTGCTTCGCACCGAGCTTCTGGGCTTCCGGTGTGAAGAGAAACTCCGCATAAGCGGTCGTGACGGCTTCGGAGCCATGCGCTTTGACGTTTTTATCAACGACAGCAACCGGCGGCTCGGCAAGCACGCTGACAGACGGCACAACGATATCAAACTGGTCCGGCCCAACATCGCGGGCCGCAAGCAGCGCCTCGTTTTCCCACGCAATCAGCACGTCACCCAGATGACGCTGCACAAAGGAGTTTGTCGCTCCCCTCGCCCCCGTATCGAGAACGGGCACATGTTTGAAGAGTGCTTTCAGGTAGTCCTTTGCAGCGTCTTCTGACTGCCCATGTGTGCGGAGCGCCCAGCCCCAGGCGGCAAGATAGTTCCAGCGTGCGCCGCCAGAGGTCTTCGGGTTGGGAGTGATCACCGATACATCGTCACGGATCAGGTCGGGCCAATCATGGATGTTCTTCGGATTGCCCTTGCGAACCAGAAATACGATCGTGCTGGTAAAGGGCGTGGAATTGTGCGGCAGGCGTTTCTGCCAGTCTGTCGCGAGCAATCCGTGCTGGGCCAGAATGTCGATATCGTAGGCCAGACCAAGTGTGACGATATCAGCCGGAGCGCCTTCCAGAACAGAACGCGACTGCGCACCGGAGCCGCCATGCGACGTTTTCACCAGAACCCGGTCATCAGGATGATCCTTTGACCAGAATGCAGAAAAAGCCTTGTTGATATCAGCGTAAAGTTCACGCGTTGGATCGTATGAAACATTCAGGAGCGACCAACTGGCGGCGTGCGCTGAATGCCCGCCTCCGATAAGACCGGCCACACCAGCGGCAACGCTTCCTTTGAGCAAAGAGCGACGGCTGAAAGCAAGAGTGTTCTTCATGACACGTATTTCCTGTTCTTTTTGCTTAGAATGCAGCCTGCGCCCTGGCTACGATGGCATTACCATCACGCCCAAGAACATTGACGCCGTTACTCACACCTTTTGAGCGGGAGACGATGTAACGGGCATAATCGACCATAAATTTGATGTGCTGATTGGGATACCAGTTGAAGCCAGCCTGCCACACGGTCTGCTGGTTACCGTTAACGCCCGTTCCGCCCTGACTGGCGACATCGCCAAGATCCGTCACACTCCAGCGACCGCTGACTTCCAATGCGCCCCAGTGATTGTGGGCCGGATCGAAGTCATATTCGACGCCGGGCGAAGTAAATGCAGCGATCTTCGGATTATAGGCGCGTGGGTGTCCAAAGATCGTGTAGTTGGCGGCCACATACCAGCCGTCGAACCCAAGAGAAGGCAAGTTGCTGCCTACGGGCTGGTTCCCGCGAGAAACGCCGATATGGTAATATTCGCTTTTCAGCAGAAGGTTTTTCCAACGGAAGGCCAACTGCGGACCAGCCGCCCATATCTGTGACACATCCTTGAGCGCTCCGGATGTCAGCAGGGAAGTCTCACCAAGCGGGACTTCCATATTGTCGTTGAAAGTATAGTTACGACCTGAAGAATTCTCATTGAGCTTGAAGGCCGCCGTCGCGCCCGCGCCCACATGAACATCAATGTCCTTGCTTACATAAGGACGACCGGCGATACGGGCGACACCACCGGTCTGACTGTCGGTGATGGTCGTATCCTTGTTCCGGTCACCAAACTTCTGACCTGTGAAATAGGCAGCCGCCAGCCAGCGTTTTTCCCAATGTTCACCACCCACGCTGAAGCGCGCCACGCCGCCTGCAATGTTACGCACCAGATCGACGATGGTTGGACGCTCGAGGAATTCGAACGCACCGGAGCGCTCGGCACTTTCCTCTTCCATGCGCGGCTGGAAATAACCCACTGTCAGAGTTGTGTTTCTCAGGCCGGTATAATTCAGGTTCGCTTCAAACAGACCAACGGTGCCATCAACGGAACTGGAGCCGAAGTCAGGCGTCACGTTGACGACCCAGTCCTTGTAGCGCCAGGAAAAATAGAGCCGCAGACGACGGGCATTCTGGGTGAAGCTGTTAAAATTTCCCTTGGCTTCATTCCCTCTCGGGCCAGCGCCGAGAAAGCCGCCGAAATCTTCCTGAGCAAGCAGGCCGACAGAAAAGGCGTATGAGCCATCCTCAGAGGCAATGGTCGGTCGCCCCTTCGGGAAGCCGATCTGCATGCCGCCAATCTGCAGGATTTCACTTTTGGCGCTGGCTGCCTTGAAATCAGCCTAGGACTGGACTGGGCCTTCCGGAAGAGCAATCCGGCTTTCGGCGGGGGAACGCGGTCCATTGGGACGTGCCACAGCCTGAGAAAAAACCGGCTTTACTTCCTCGGAGCCTGCACTTGCCAGACGGGTGTCGTGGCGACGGTGGCGAGTTGTGCTGTCGTTTTCGGTGTTGGCGCGCATGTGATTACCGGCTGCCTGCACGCGGATGTCATGGCGCATGGCCGCCATTTCCTGCCTCATGGCGGCGAGCTCACGGCGAAGCTCAAGCACTTCAGGGTCGGTGGAGCGTGCTTCCGCGTAATGCGGGAGAGAGGACGCGAGAAACGGTGTAGCCAGAAACAATGTCCGGCGAAGTGTCGTATTCATGGAAGGCCCGGTCACTTGAGAAAAACAGCAGTATTTGTGTGTATATTAGAGAAAAAGGATCATGTATTCGTTCAGATCACATAATCCACCACAGGAAGAGACTGATCCATTGTCAATGAAGGTAATCCGGTGTGCCTCTTCCCCACGGGCCGGGCTGGATTACCGACAACGGTCGTATACGGTTCAACAGATTTCAGAACGATCGCCCCCGCGCCTATTTTGGCACCTTCACCGATCTCGATATTACCCAGCACTTTTGCGCCGGTTCCAATCAATGCGCCGCGACGCACTTTCGGGTGCCGATCTCCTCCTTCCTTGCCCGTCCCGCCCAGTGTGACATTCTGAAGAAGCGCGACATCGTCCTCCACCACAGCACTTTCACCCACCACAATGCCAGTACCATGATCGAACATGATTCTTTTTCCGAGCCGTGCGGCAGGATGAATATCCACAGCAAAGAGCTCTGATGCCCTGCCCTGAATATAACGCGCCAGAAGTTTCCGATCGTCCTGCCATAGCCAGTGTGCGACACGATGCGCCTGCACAGCCTGAAACCCCTTAAAAAAGAGAAACGGCGTAATGTGATCGACGGCAGCGGGGTCTCTTTCCCGTATTGAACGCAGGTCTGATGCTGCTGTTTCAACGGCATCCGGCCATATCAGGAAAAAGTCTCGCATCAGGGCTTCGAGAACCCGAGCAGGCACCATCTCCCCCGCAAACTTGGAGGAAAGGAGACGCGCCAGTCCTCCCGCCAGATCCTGCTGATCAAGAATGCAGCTTCGGATCAGCCCTATCAGGACCATATCGGCGTTGAGACGGGCTTCCTTGCGCATTGTCCGCCAGAGATCGGCAGCATCTCCTGCTCCGGCAGACCGGCCACTCCGGTGAATCTCCGACAGAAACTGTTCATGTCGGACGGGTGCTTCTCTCTCGACGAAGTCGGCGTGTGTGGTGAGCATGGTCACCTCCGTTCCGCGCTGAACGCTGAAACTGCGTAACCGCCCGACGCACCAGTTCACGTCGTTCGTTGAGAGTTTGATTGTGGAGAGCGCGAACACTGTCGTGCGTCGCATAGAAACGATGTGAGGTTCTGTTCACATCCAGAATGATGGCGCCGAGAAAAACCCCATCGGATTCAACGGCATGAGATTCATACATGGCAATCTGCCTTTCAGACCAGTATTGGCCGACCGACAGATTTCTGTCGGTTATCGGGAGTGAAGAACGCCCTTTGGGGCGCTAACGCTGATGACCCGACATCGGGTCACGCGACACATTCGATCTGACATTGCGTGCATGACTTTCATCTTCTTTCGAACACCGCGCAGGGTGCGGACACATAAGAGACACACCCACTCGGGCGGGTCAATAAACAACGACACGAAAATGCACATAATAATTTCATCAATATAAATAACTATTTTATTTAGTTTATTATTTTTCTCATTATATCAGATGATTAGAATAAAATCTGGCGCGTTCAGACATCTTCCAAAAACTTTTCTGCCCGCTTTTTTCTTTACTGAATAGAATCGAAAAGCGTCTTGAATGGCGAGAACGTTTATCACTATTATTTTTTGTAGTTTGTGGAGTGTCTGTCACAAATATTTTTCATTTCCACATTCCCAAAAGCTTTCAACCAACCCGTGGCGTTACGCCGGTCAGGAAAGTTTTTTAGATAGATAAAAATACCTTCTTTTCAGATCTCTCGAAAAGAAAAGTTTCTCCACGGAGAAACCTGCCAATTAGCCGCTCTCCAAGCCGAAGCCTCTCTTGCAACAACAACCGAGAACCCTTTTTATAGGGTTTGCGTCAGACACAGATTGCGGACAGACACGGGACGCATCCTAAAAAGTAATTTACTGGCACCCTGGAGTGTCGGCTGTCACAGAGGACCTTATGAACATTACAGCCAGTTCAGAACAGACCGGAAACGGATCAGCATGAATGAGATCGTTCTGGTCGCACTGAAGCGTCCTTATACTTTCGTCGTTCTGTCGATCCTGATTCTGGTTTTTGGTCTTCGTGCTATTGTATCGACGCCAACAGACGTCTTTCCAAGCATTCGCATTCCCGTGGTCGCCGTCGTCTGGACCTATACCGGACTTATGCCGGAAGATATGTCCGGACGCGTCATCTATTACTATGAACGCGCCCTGACCGCGACGGTCAATAATATCGAACACATTGAAAGTCAGTCCTATTACGGACGCGGCATCGTCAAGGTCTTCTTCCAGCCCGGAACAGATGCTTCAGCCGCCCAAACGCAGATCACCGCGGTCTCCCAGACTGTTCTGAAACAGATGCCGACGGGCTCCACCCCGCCACTGGTGCTCACCTACAACGCTTCGTCCGTTCCGGTTCTGACGCTCCAGGTGTCTTCCACGCATCTGACGGCTTCCGAAATCTATGACATGTCCTCGAACCTGATCCGACCGGCGCTTGTGTCGGTGGCAGGCGCGGCTATTCCCAATCCGTATGGTGGCCAGCCGGGCAACGTCATGGTGGATCTTGATCCGACCAAGCTGCTCGCGCATGGACTCTCCCCAGTGGATGTGTCCACGGCGCTCGGGAAGCAGAACATCGTGCTTCCGGCGGGTGACCAGAAGATCGGCACTTTCGACTGGATGGTGCAGACCAACGCCTCACCACGCGAAATCGATTCACTGAATGACTTGCCGATCAAGCAGGTGGGCAACTCCGTCGTCTATATGCGCGACGTCGCGTGGGTGCATCAGGGAGGCCCTCCACAGACCAATCTCGTGCTGGTCAAGGGACAGCAGGGCGTTCTGATCGTCATCATGAAGAGCGGTGACGCCTCGACGCTGAATGTTGTGTCCGGCGTCAAGAAGCTCCTGCCGGGAATTGAGAAAACACTGCCTCCCGGCGTGGATATCCGCGTCATCAACGACGCCTCCACATTCGTGAAGGAATCCGTGCGAGACGTGGTGCAGGAAATGCTGACAGCCGCCTGCCTGACAGGGCTGGTCGTGCTGCTGTTTCTTGGCTCGTGGCGATCGACCGTCATCATCGCAACCTCCATTCCACTGGCGATGCTGTGTTCGATCATCGCGCTGGGCTGGGCTGGTCAGACCATCAACGTCATGACGCTGGGCGGTCTGGCGCTGGCCGTCGGTATTCTCGTCGATGACGCGACGGTCATGATCGAAAATATCGACGCACATCTGGCCATGGACAAGGATCTGGAAACGGCCATCATCGACGCAGCTAACCAGATCGTCATCGCCACTTTTGTCTCCACGCTGTGCATCTGTATCGTCTGGATGCCGCTCTTCCAGCTCAGTGGTGTCGCCGGATGGCTGTTCATGCCGATGGCTGAAGCCATCATCTTCGCGATGATCGCCTCTTTCATTCTGTCCCGAACGCTCGTCCCCACCATGGCCAAATACATGCTGGCGGCACAGGTCGCCGCTGGTCACGGACATGGAGCCGGAGAGCCGAAATCCTTCTTCGGTCGGTTCCAGCGCGGGTTTGAAGAGAAGTTCGAACGGTTCCGGCACGCCTATCGCGACATGCTGGCGGGTCTCCAGAACATTCGCGCCTCCTTTATCGGCGGGTTCCTCGTCGCAGCACTATCATCGCTTGGACTGCTGTTTTTTGTCGGGCAGGACTTCTTCCCCGAGATCAAGTCGAACTCGCTCGCCATGCATATGCGTGCCCCGCTCGGCACGCGTATTGAAGAGTCAGGCAAGATCTCGCAGCTGATCAATGATGAGATCAGCCGTCTGCTGCCCGGACAGGTCGAGACGATTGTCGATAACTGTGGACTGCCATTCAGCGCCCTCAATCAGGCCTTCATTCCCACGCCTACAGTGGGCACGCAGGACTGCGATCTGACGATTACGCTCAAGAACGAGGAATCACCGGTCGCGGAATACCGGCAGATCCTGCGGAATGGGCTTGCGCGCAAATTCCCCGGCACGCAGATCACGTTCCAGCCTGCGGATCTGACCGCCAAGATCCTCAACTTTGGGGCGCCTGCCCCGCTGGACGTGCAGATTGTCGGACGAAACCTGAAAGAGAATTTCGCCTTCGCCAACCATCTTGCCGCACGCCTGAGACATGTGCCGGGTCTGACGGACATTTCCGTTCAGCAGCCGATGACCACGCCGACCCTGCTGGTCAACGCACGACGCAGCTTCGCGCTGGGAACCGGCATTACGGAAGCGAATGTCACCAACAACATGCTGGTCTCACTGTCGGGCAGCTCACAGGTCGGACAAGTTTACTGGCTTGATCCGAAGACCGGCGTCTCCCATCTGATCGACATTCAGACCCCGGCCCACTTCCTCCAGACCCTGAATGATCTGGAACTGACCCCGATCGACAAGGGCGATGGCAATCCGACGGGTGTGCCTCCGCAGATTCTGGGTGGTCTCAGCGAGATTCAGCAGACCGGCACGCCCGGAGAGATCGCGCACTACAACATCATGCCGGTCTTTGACATTTACGCCTCTAACGAAGGGCTGGATCTTGGTCGCGTCGCCAAGCAGGTGGACCGTATCGTCGAGCAGGAGCAGGAGCGTCTTCCGCATGGCTCCTCCATGACCGTAAATGGTCAGGGCGTGACGATGAACGCGGCCTATATTCAGCTGATTGGCGGCCTCGCCATGTCGATCCTGCTTGTTTATCTGGTGATTGTCGTCAACTTCCAGTCGTGGCTTGACCCGTTCATCATCATCACCGCCCTCCCCGGTGCGCTGGCGGGCATCGCATGGTCGCTGTTCCTGACCCATACAGCATTGTCCGTCCCGGCTCTGACGGGTGCGATCATGTGCATGGGCACGGCGACCGCGAACTCCATTCTGGTCGTGTCGTTTGCGCGTGACGAACTGATGCGTCACGGCGATGCGGTAAAGGCAGCAGTCGATGCCGGGTTCGAGCGTATCCGTCCTGTGTTGATGACGGCCTCCGCCATGATCGTTGGCATGCTGCCCATGGCCACGAGCAACTCCCAGAACGCTCCGCTCGGACGTGCTGTGATGGGAGGGCTGATTGTCGCGACAATCTCGACACTGATCTTCGTACCGTGTGTTTTCGCCGCCATTCATTCACGCCGTCATGGAAAACAGATGCCACACCCGGAAGGAGAAACCGCATGAGCGCCCAGACTTCACGCGGACGCCTCGTGCTGATCCTTGTCGTCATTCTCGCCATCGTTCTGGCGGGATGGGGCATCTTCCAGCGCAACATGCACTATGACAATCTTGCCCGGGAAACGACGGAAAACGCTCTTCCGCAGGTGCAGGTCATCACGGCCCAGCCGGGACCGGATCACCTCAACCTTGATCTGCCCGCCAATATCTCGGCCTGGTATCTCGCGCCGATCTACGCGCAGGTCTCCGGCTACGTGAAGATGTGGTACAAGGACATCGGCGCGCATGTGAAGACCGGCGACGTTCTGGCGGAAATCGACACGCCGGGTCTCGATGCGCAGTATGCTGCGGCCAAGGCCAATCTGGACGTAGCGGTCGCCCGTTACAAGCTTGCCCAGATCACCTCCAAACGCTGGAAGGCGCTGGAAGGCACGCAGGCTGTGTCCCAGCAGGAAGTCGATGTGCAGGCAGCCAATGCCGAGGCTGAAAAGGCGCAGGTTGAAGCCGCCCGTCATGAGATGGAGCGCTATCAGGCCCTTGAAGGATTCAAGAAGATCGTGGCGCCTTTCGACGGTGTCGTGACAGCCCGTCTGGCGGATGTAGGCGACTACGTGAACGCTGGCCGGGGCGATGTCGGCGCACGCGGCAATGCCACGGAACTGTTCAGCGTGGCCGATATCCACGCCATGCGTATCTTTGTCTCCGTGCCGCAGGATTATGCCTACATCATCAGCCCTGCTCTCACTGCAACGTTGAGTGTTCCGCAGTTTCCCGGTCGGACCTTCAAGGCGCGCTATGTCGCGACGGCTGCCGCGTTCAACCCCAACACCCGCACCGTCAACACGGAGCTGATGGTTGATAATCCTCTCGGGGAGCTGTGGCCCGACTCATTCGCGACAGCGCACTTTGAAGCGCCGGGTGACGCCAACATTCTGATCCTGCCGCAGGGCG
This sequence comes from Acetobacter sp. UBA5411, assembly GCF_002409645.1. Taxonomy (GTDB): domain Bacteria; phylum Pseudomonadota; class Alphaproteobacteria; order Acetobacterales; family Acetobacteraceae; genus Acetobacter. The sequence goes on along the minus strand of NZ_DHNR01000043.1, from coordinate 11,137 downwards.
CGCTGATTTTCCGGGCTGAAGGCATGCAGGTGGCCGTGGTTGATCCCACCGATCATGTGCATCTGGTGCCGATCAAGGTGGGCACTGTGCTCGGGACGACCGTTCAGGTGCTGTCGGGCATCAACCGTTCCGACCGGATCATCAACAATCCGTCCGCAGGCCTGCTGGATGGAGACAAGGTCCGCATCGTGCCGGGAACGCGCGGATACAACATGCCGTCCACGCAGCCCAAGAAACCTGCTGCGCCGTCTCAGGATGATGATGATGTGCGGGCCATGCCGATGGACAACTCCGCTCCGGCGGCAGAGACAAGCGACCACGAATGAGACGTTCTTTTTCCCGTCACTTCGCTCTCGTCTTTCTGGCGTCCTCGGCTCTTGCGGGCTGCGATATGGCGCCGCGCTATGCTCCCACAAAACTGGTCTATCCGGCCCAGTGGGAGGGTCAGGGCGTGATGCATTACGGGCAGCCGGATGATGGTGCGCCCCGATCCGACTGGTGGCGTGATTTCGGAGATCCGGAACTCGATCAACTGGAAGAGCGGATGCTGGCCGCCAATCCGGATCTTCAGGCTGCTGCCGAAAACTTCACCCAGTCGCGGGATGTCGCAGCACAGGTCGCCTCTCACCTCTATCCGCAGCTCATTGGCGGAGCGAGCGGTGACAAGAACAAGAGCTCACGGAAACGACTATGGCGTGGTGGTGGCGCGACCGGCCCTGTCTATATGTCTTCCGAGCAGTATCATGCGGCGGCGACCTGGGAGCCGGATTTCTGGAACGCCATCAGAAACCGGACGCTGATCGCCAAGCAGTCGGCTCAGGAAAATGCCGCCGAATACGCTGTCGCACGTCTCAGTCTGACGACGGAGCTCGCGTCCGACTACATCGCGCTGCGTGGGCTTGATGCGCAGGACGCCGTCTACAAGGATTCCATCCGCTATTACCAGCTGGCCGTGCAGATCACCCATATGCGTCTGGCCGGCGCGATTGCTGCCGGTCTGGATGTATCACGCGCTGAAGCCCAGCTTGCTTCCACACAGGCGGAAGAAACCGATATCCGGGCGCGCCGGGATGTGATGGAGCATGCCATCGCCGTGCTGGTGAATATGGCGCCTGCGTCTTTCCATATCGCGCCACGGGATAGGATCGCGCTGTCCGACATTCACCCCTCGTCGGGCCTGCCTTCCACACTGCTTGAGCGTCGCCCGGACATTGCCGCTTCGGAGCGGGCTATGGCGCAAGCCAATCGCGCCATTGGTGTATCTCGCGCGGCCTTCTATCCGCACGTCACGTTCAACGCGATGACCGGTTTCATGGATAACGGCTTCGATCTCGCGTCTTTGTCGAACTCCATGTACCAGTTTGGCGCGCAGGCCATCCTTCCCCTGTTTCAGGGTGGTGTGCGCCGTGCCGAATTACAGCGTTCCTGGTCGCAATATCGCCAGTCCGAAGAGAATTATCGCTCGACAGTTCTGTCCGCTTTTCAGGAAGTGGAAGATGGCCTGACCAATACAAACCGTCTTCGCACGGAAACGGATCAGCAGGCCAAGGCTGTGGATGCGGCGCTTCGCACACAGACGATGACCATGCAGCTCTATACCGGCGGCCTGACCAACTATCTCGATGTGGTCGTGGCGCAGCAGGCAGCACTGGTCGCGCGTGTCAGCCTCGTTGCTGTGAAGACCCGTCAGCGGCAGTCTGTTGTGGCTCTTATTGGCGCTCTTGGCGGCGGCTGGTCGGCGCAGGATCTCCCGGCCCTCAAGCAGATCCGGCCTTTCAAGCCTTTGCAGTATGAAGGCCTGCATACGCCCAAGCCGGTTGGCGATGTTCCTGTGGCGACGCACAGCACTGATGCGGATCTGACAGGACCGGCTCAGGCTTCTGTGATGCCGCAAGCAACGCGTTAAGGGACGTCCGAAGGCAATACTGTCCCGCCCTGATCGAAAGGGACATTCTTTAGACCCTTTCGACGGCGTGGGTTTTCTGAACACTTGCTGGCTTTAAAAGTCCCTTTATTTGGCAGGGAATATCCTATCCAAAAATGGTAATCAGAAGTCGTTACTGTCTGTTGTCAAACACCTGTTTCTGACCTACCTTGCATTCTGCTGTCTTCATCACTTTCAAATACTTCCTGTATAGAAAGGAAACTCTCTGTCGGCGATGATCGGCATTATCTGACGCCCTGCTCTCTTCACGAAAATGAGCAGGGCAAGGTCAAATAAGGACATTTTCTGATGCATCGTTGCGCCGTTTCATGTCTTGCCCTCATGGCCGCAACGATATCGTTCGTTCCCGCCCCTCTGCATGCCGCCTCCATTGCTCCCATATCCGAAACGCAGACAACACTTCCTGATCGTCACACCGCTTTTTCGGAACAACTCTTCCGGCTACCCACAAGAGACGGCACAATTCTTGAAGCAACCCTGTTGTTGCCCCACACAGCTGGTCCGTTTCCTCTCGCCATCGTCAGTGGCGGCGCTTCGCATATCTCCGGCTCCAATCATGGAGCACGCGACCGATATGATTATCTCTCCGGCTATTTCCTTGACCGCGGCTATGCCGTCCTACGTCCCATGGCGAGAGGATTTGCCGGGTCGGAAGGCAGGCTGATCTCTGATGGATGCGAACTCGCCACCACAGCGCGACGCAACGCGGACGATATCCGTGATGTTTCCGCCGCCATTGCGCAGCTTCCAGACATTGACGCCACACGGATTGTCACGGCGGGCCTCAGTTTCGGGGGGTGGGTGCAGATGGCCATGGGAACCATGCCGCTGCCCGGAACACGCGCCCAGTTTCTGTTCTTCCCCCTGATGCATGTTTCAAGCTGCCACAATGACGCCGACAGGCTGCTGGCCGGCGCAAGTGAGTTCGGTGCCGAAACCCACCTGCCAACTTTATGGGTGCAGGGTGAGAATGACTCTCTGGCTCCCACAGAATCCTGGAAGGCAATGTATGCCGCCTACAAGGCAAAGAACCCGCAGGCGGAACTGGTCGATGTCCCACCCTTTCTCAATGATTCGCATTCTCTGCTGAATGATCCTGACGGTCTCAGGCCGTGGATGGCGCAGGCGGATGCCATGCTTGAAAAGGCGGGGCTTCCCCACAGGGTTGTCGTGGCTGATTACCTTCCCACCCTGCCGCCCCCGGCCTCCGGCTATGCGGAACTGAACGACTTCAGCAAACTTCCGGTCCAGAACGACATGATGCGCAAGGCCTATCAGACGTTCCTGACACAGCCGACGCCGAAAGCGTTCGTCATAGGTGATGATGCCGAAAGCGTGGGCGCTCACGATTTCGATCCCATCAGTTCCGCTCTGTCGGGATGCAGCAAGGCCTCACAAAACTGTCGTCTTTACGCGTATGACAATCGTGTTGTCTGGCAGGGACACGGACCTTCGCAGACAAGACAGCAGGCTATCACTGTTTCATCAGGGAAGGTCGTCTCGGTATTTTACTCGGTCATCAACGAAGACTGTACAGCACGCTACGTTCCCGCGATCAAACTGGTCAAAGCGCCTGCGCATGGCGCGTTGCGAATGAGCACGTCAGCAACCGGAGTGACCCATCACACTGTTGGCCCTCTGACGAAATGCAATACTGTTCCCGTCAAGGGATCTGTTCTGCAATATCGTTCCAATCCCGATTTCCACGGAACAGACAGCGTGACGATTACAAAACAGGTCAGCGCCGATCCCAAGGATCCGCCGATCACCATGACCTATCTGTTCACGATAAACTGAGCGTTTCGATTTTCCGATCATTTCCGAAGCTTTTTCCCGCTAGCCAAGGCAACCGACCAAACAACGATTAAATATCGTATATAATATCATTACCGCGCCAACTTGCCTAAATGCGCGTAGCAGCCTATGTGTGAAATCATATTACAACGATCCAGTGCCGTAATATAGAATCGCCGAGTGCCTGCCATGTCGCCAGACTTTCCTTCTGCCCTGCCCCGGCGCACCCTTCTTCTGGGAGGATTGGCCTGCGCAGGATCTGCGACATTCCTGCGGGGAACATCCGCCCTTGCGGCGACGACACTCCTCAACGTTTCCTACGACCCCACGCGTGAGCTTTATCGCGGAATCAATGCGGCTTTTTCCGAAAACTGGAAGGACAGCAGCGGATCGTCCGTAACGGTCCGCACCTCCAACGGTGGTTCCGGCGCTCAGGCCCGCTCCGTGCTGGAGGGCGCACCCGCTGACGTCGTGTCACTCGGTCTGGCCCGCGATATCGATATGCTGGCGCAGAAAGGTCTCGTGGCGGCGGACTGGCAGAAACGGCTGCCTCACAATTCCACGCCGTTCACCAGCACAATCGTTTTCCTTGTCAGAAAGGGAAACCCGAAGGCCATCCACGACTGGCCTGATCTGGTGCGGGGCGACGTTCAGGTCGTCACGCCTAACCCGAAAACGTCCGGTGGTGCGCGGTGGAATTATCTTGCGGCATGGGGTTGGGCGCTACACCAGAAAGGCGGCACGGATGCGTCGGCTCGCTCCTACCTTCAGGCACTTTTCCAGCACGTGCCGGTGCTGGATGCCGGAGCGCGTGGGGCCACCAACAGCTTCGTGCAGCGTGGTCTGGGTGACGTCCTAATTGCGTGGGAAAATGAAGCTCTGCTCGCAGCGCATGAACTTGGGCCGGATCGGTTCGACATCGTCGTGCCATCGCTCTCGGTTCTGGCGGAACCACCGGTCGCGCTGGTGGATCATAACGTCCGCACGCACGGCACTACCACCGTCGCGCAGAATTATCTCGAATTTCTCTACACGCCCAAGGCGCAGGATATCGCAGCGCAACACTATTTTCGCCCAACCGACAGCGCGGTGGCACACACTCATGCCGCGCAGTTCCCGAAGGTGAAGACCTTCGATATCGCCAGTCTGGGCGGCTGGGCGGCCGTTCAGAAAAAGCATTTCGCGGCGGGAGGGATCTTCGACCAGATCTATACGCAGCATGGCTGAGGCGACCCTGTCCGTGCGATCCCGCACCAGCGATCCCCTGCCCGGCTTCCGTCTGGCGCTGTTTTCGACCCTGCTTTGGGTCGGACTGATTGTCGTTCTGCCGTTGACCGCGCTTATCGTCCGTCCGTGGCAGGAAGGGCTCGGCGCGATGACGATGGCTTTGCATGATGGGCGCATGTTCGCGGCCCTGCGGGTCAGCTTCTTCACGGCTTTCATCGCCGCCCTGATCAACGTGCCTGTCGGCCTGCTGCTGACATGGACCCTTGTGCGCGTGCAGCTTCCGGGACGACGGATTGTAGATGCGCTGATTGACCTGCCGTTCGCCATTCCAACCGCCGTGACGGGCATCACGCTGGCCACGCTGTATGGACCACAGGGCTGGCTCGGCAAGCCGCTGGCGCATCTCGGCATCAGCATTGCCTACTCGACCGCTGGCATTGTCGTGGCGCTTATGTTTGTCGGCCTGCCGTTCATCGTTCGCAGTGTCGAGCCGGTCCTGCGCGGCCTGCCGCCGGAACAGGAAGAGGCGGCTGGACTACTGGGCGCAAGCTCATGGCAGACCGTGTGGCGCGTGGTGCTGCCCTCGCTGCTCCCGGCGACCGTCAGCGGGTTCGGTCTGGCGTTCGCTCGCGGCATCGGTGAATACGGTTCCGTCATTTTCATCGCCGGAAACCAGCCTTTCAGAACCGAAATTGCTCCCCTGCTGGTGGTCGTCCGCCTTCAGGAATTCGATTACGCGGGTGCGACCTCCATCGCCTTCATCCTGCTTGTCGCCTCCATGCTTTGCCTTGCGGGTGTCGCCATGCTGCGTCGCCGTGTGGCGCGTGGCCTGATCACGGGAGTGAACTGATGAGCGCTCTCACCCGATGGTCGCTGGTCGTCGCCACATGGCTCATTGTGGCCGTCGTTCTCATCCTGCCTCCGCTTCTGGTGCTCTCGGAAGCCCTGCGCGATGGACTTCCGACGGCCCTGCAATCTCTGGCCGACCCGGACGCCATTTCCGCCATCAGACTGACGGTCGAGATGACGGTCCTGTCTGTTGTCATCAACACCGTGTTCGGTGTTCTGGCGGCGTGGCTGATCTCGAAATACCGGTTCCCCCTCCGCGGCGTGCTGGTGGCCCTGATCGAAATCCCGATCAGCGTGTCCCCTGTGGTCGCGGGTCTGGTGTGGCTGCTGCTGTTCGGCTCACAGGGCTGGTGGGGTGCGGCGCTGGATCATTACAATATCCATATCGCTTTCGCTCCTGCCGGTATTCTGCTGGCGACGTTGTTCGTGACTTTTCCTTATGTCACGCGCACGATCCTGCCTCTGATGGAACAGCAGGGCCGTGATGCGGAAGACGCGGCCACGCTGCTGGGGGCTTCCTTCTGGCAGATCCTCTGGCGTGTCACTCTGCCGGATGCCCGTTGGGCACTGCTCTCGGGCATCCTGCTGACCACAGCCCGCGCCATGGGCGAGTTTGGCGCGGTATCCGTCGTGTCCGGCCATATTCCGGGCATGACAGAAACAATGCCTCTGCACATCGAAACCCTCTATAATGGCTATCAGTCGGTCGCAGCGTTTTCCATGGCGGCCCTTCTGGCCATTATGGCCATGACGACAGTGGGATTCAGGGCCTTTTTTGAAAACCGGGCACGACGTGCCGCGCTGGCTGGAGATGCCGGATCATGAGCGTACACATCGAAAAACTCATCCGCCGCGCACCGGGTAACCCGGACCGTATCCTGCTTGATCAGGTCTCCGTTGATATTCCTGATGGTTCTTTTGTCGCGCTTGTCGGCCCTTCCGGCGCAGGCAAGACGACCCTGCTGCGCTCCATCGCAGGACTGGACCCGCATTCCTCGGGGCTGCTGACAATCGACGGACGGGACTTTGCGGAACTGACGCCCCGTGAGCGCAATGTCGGATTTGTGTTTCAGAACTACGCCCTGTTCCAGCACATGACCGTGGCGAAAAACATTTCCTTCGGTCTCGACGTTCTGCCGGGCCGCGAGCGCCCGAGCAAAGCCGAGATCGATGGTCGCGTGAAGGAGCTGCTGGAACTGATCCAGCTTCCCAATCTCGGTAACGCCTATCCGCAACGTCTGTCCGGTGGTCAACGTCAGCGTGTGGCACTCGCCCGTGCACTGGCGACGAACCCCAAGCACCTGCTGCTGGACGAACCTTTCGGCGCACTCGATCCGGTCGTGCGACGGACAGTAAGAGAATGGCTCCGCTCCTTGCATGACCGGCTTGGGCTCACCACTATCCTTGTGACACATGATCAGGAAGAGGCACTGGACGTCGCTGACAGGCTGGTCGTGATGCAGGACGGGCGGATCGTGCAGGATGCGGATGCAGGCGAACTTGAGGCCCATCCGGCCACACCGTTTGTCATGGAGTTTCTGGGAGAGACGCTGACATTCCGTGGGACCGTTTCTGGGGGCCTCTTCCTGCCAGAAACACCGCATGTCGTGCCGTTCCCGGTGGCGATTGATCAGGACGGATCAGCGGTCGCGCTGATCAGACCTCACGAGGTGCGACTGACCGCAGACGCTGGCGGCGCACCGGTTCGCCGCATTGGCTCGCGGTATGGACTCTCCCGGCTGGCGATTGATCTGAACGGACGGATTGTGGAAGTTCTGGGCGCGAGCAATGAGCAGATTTTTCCGTCCGGAGCCAAACTGCATATCGATGCAGCGCGTTTGTTTCGTGACGGAGCGCTGCTGAGCATGAAAGATGGTCGGCACGCCGCTGCCGCGTGATATTCAACAGACCGGAAGCGTGATTTCAAGCTTTCCTGTTGTCATGAGGGACGCAAAAGCGTAGTTGATTGGCCCCGGCACCAGCCGGAACGCCTGTTCAGGGGATTTATTTCGACGTGGTGGATATCAGAAGCAACAGACGCGATGCAGACGGGCAGAGCGTCATCACTGCCAACCGGTTGCTGGACGGTATTACTGTCTGGCGGGCCGCCGATGGCTCGTGGAAAGAACGCATCGCTGAGTCCGCTCTCGTTTCCAATACAGAAGTCGAAGGCCTTCTGTCCTCATTGAAGGGCAAGGCGCAGGAACTGGGACTGGTCGGCATCTATGGCGTTCAGGTGCAGGACGACACGGACGGCAAGATCATTCCCGTGACAGCCCGCGAGCGCATCCGCGCCTTCGGCCCTTCCGTCCATCCCGAATTTTCTCCACTCTGAGAGGTGCGCCATGTCAACAGAAACCATGACACGCGCTGAAGCGGCTCCCGCCGTGCTGCCAGTCGGTCGCTACGGCTACGATCAGGTCGATCGCACCTTCCTGCGTGAGCGGATCGAGCAGTTCCGTGATCAGGTCAATCGTCGCATTGCCGGTGACCTGACCGAAGAAGAATTCAAGCCGCTGCGCCTGATGAACGGCCTGTATCTCCAGCTTCACGCCTACATGCTGCGTGTGGCCGTGCCTTATGGCACGCTGGGCAGCAAGCAGGTCCGCGCCCTCGCCCGCATCGCGCGCGAGTTCGACAAGGGATACGGGCATTTCACCACACGCCAGAACATACAGTTCAACTGGATCAAGCTGGAAGACACCGTGGCGGCGCTGGAAGTGCTGGCGGAAGCCGACATGCACGCCATCCAGACCAG
>NZ_DHNR01000043.1:0-2414 GCF_002409645.1 Acetobacter sp. UBA5411 | reverse complement strand
CAGACCAGCGGCAACTGCATCCGTAACATCACCTCGGATGAGTTCGCAGGCGCTGCGAAGGACGAGCTGCTCGACCCGCGTGTCCATGCGGAAATCCTGCGTCAGTGGTCCACACTGCATCCGGAATTCACCTTCCTGCCGCGTAAATTCAAATTCGCCATTTCCGGCAGCCCGCATGATCGCGTTGTCGCACGCTTCCACGATATCGGTCTGATCGCCCGCCCCGGCCCGCATGGACGGCCGGTATTCGAGGTATTCGTGGGTGGTGGTCTTGGCCGCACGCCGATCGTGGGTGTCAGCCTGCGTGACGATCTGCCGGAAGAAGATCTGCTCGCCTATATGGAAGCGATCCTTCGCGTCTATAACGCTCACGGACGTCGGGATAACATCTACAAGGCCCGTATCAAGATTCTTGTGCAGGCCCTTGGCACAGACGAATTCCGTCGGCAGGTCGAGGAAGAATTCGTCGCCATGGACCGGGCGCGCTATCGCATCGAGCCCGCTCTTGTGGCGGCGATCAAGGCCCGCTTCGGCGCTCCGGACTTCGCACCGGAAGGCAACGCTGCTGCCGTGCTGGCCGAGGACCGTCGTCGTGACATCGCGTTCGACGCCTGGGTCCGCACCAACACGCACGAGCACAAGGCACCGGGCTATATCTCGGTTGTCATCTCGCTGAAACCAGCGGGCGGCATTCCGGGCGATGCGACCGCTGAGCAGCTTGATCTGCTGGCCGATCTCGCCGACGAATTCAGCTTTGGCGAACTGCGCGTGACCCATCTTCAGAACGTGGTTCTGGGTCATGTCCGGCAGGATCAGCTTCACACGGTTTGGCAGCGTCTGTCGCAGGCGGGTCTCGGCACGCCAAACGTGAACTTCATCACCGATATCGTCGCCTGCCCCGGTCTCGATTATTGCGCTCTGGCCAATGCGCGTTCGATCCCCATCGCGCAGAAACTCAGCTCCCGGTTTGCCGATCTGGAGCTTCAGCGTGAGATTGGCGACCTGCGGATCAATATTTCGGGCTGTATCAATGCCTGCGGTCATCACCACGCCGCGCATCTAGGCATCCTTGGCGTGGACAAGCGCGGACAGGAAGCGTTTCAGATCACTCTCGGCGGCTCAGGTGAGGAAGATGCGTCCATCGGCCAGATCCTCGGCCCGGCCATGGCTGAGGATGAAACAGTCGATGCCGTTTCCAGACTGATTGACCTCTATCTCGTGCGTCGTGAAAACGGCGAACGGTTTCTTGATACCTACCGCCGCGTCGGCACGGCTGCCTTCAAGGATGTTGTTTATGCCCCTGCTTGAGAACGGCCATCCGGTCGAGGATACATGGCGCTATGCTGTCGAAGGTGAAGCGCTTGGCGCGGGGGATGTCATTGTCCCTCTTGATCGCCTGAGCGAAGGTCTCGGGCGATCGGAAGGACGGCTTGGCGTTGTGCTTCCGAACAGTGAAGCCGTGTCAGTTCTGAAAGAGGCTCTGCCGAAACTGGCTGTTGTCGTCGTTACCTTCCCGATTTTCCGGGATGGCCGTGCGTTCAGTCAGGCTCGCGCCCTTCGGGAGCATCTGCATTTCACGGGGAAAATCCGGGCTTCCGGCCATATTCTTCCCGATCAGTATGAGTTCCTGATCCGCTGCGGTGTGGATAGCGTGGAAGTTTCCGGAAACGCCGATATGGCTGTGTGGGAAGAAGCGCTCCGTCGTTTCACAATCGCCACCCAGCCCTCCCCGGTGCTGGATGAGAAACCTACAGGTTTCGGGCTGCGCCGCTTTCTCGCAACGCCTTAGAATCATAAAGTAGGCATCTAAACCCGACAAAGGCTGTGATCTGATGGACACCAGGTCACAGCCTTTTTTGTTTCTGATTATATTTTTTGAAGATATAGCTTGTTTATCTCACGGCGAATGTAAACTCGCAGGATAAAATATGACTGATGAAAAATATAGCGCAAGTATTGTGCGCCATGGTGTCGAAGCAGTTAAAGTATATCGCAGAATCTCTTGCATCCAGCAGGACAATGAAATGCCAGAGATTTTTTTAGGTGGACAAATTGCAATCGGACTGAACCGTGATTTTGGTCTTCAAGCTCATGTCGAAAGGCCATACCTTAGAATAATGAATGAACTAGGGCTCACAATCAATGACCAGATCATTGAGGATATGGGCAGTTTCCGTGCAGATATTGCGCTATATCGAGAAGAAAAGCCTCTTGCTATCATTGAACTTAAAATTTGTGACGAAAGAGATCGTCGCGGGGGGAAATTACTCGCAGATCTTGAGAAAATGAAACTGCTATCGAGGCAGACAGGAATTTCTACCTATCTTGGCGTCCTCCTGACAGACACTGCAAACGCAACATGCAAAGACCGCAGAAAAGCTTTAGAGGCTGTTCTACGGCGTGTCGTCAGTTAA
>NZ_DHNR01000044.1:15512-16525 GCF_002409645.1 Acetobacter sp. UBA5411 | reverse complement strand
AAGGAAATCCTGTTCTGCTACAGGTCGTCAACGTCCAGCATCGCTGGCGCATATTGCAACCGGGCGGTGTCGTATAACTACGTCGAGGATACGTGGAGCATTATCGACCTGCCCAACGTCACATGCGGGTATTCCCTGCATTACATGGGATTCACGATCTGGGGAACGGACGCCACGACCCCCTGGACTGACGACCCGGCCGGGACGTGGGAGAACGATGCAGGTGCGTACGCGCCTCTGTCTTTGTTCGGTTCGTGTGAGACCCCTTCGGCTGGACCCACGCAGGACCGGGTTCTGGCGTATGATGCCATAATCAATCCTGTCTTGAACCTGTCCATGCCCAGCGATGCCAACTACCCTGCATATCTGGAGCGGAAGGGGATCACACTGGATATCAAGCAGGCGTGGATGGACAACGCCCCGCTGGCGTCCTGCAAGCAGCTGCGCCGGGTGCTTCCGCTGACGGACATGGCAACCGGGGACGGTATCAGCATTTCTGTGGGCGGTTCCATGACACCTGCCCTAGATGTGAGCTACGGCGCGTCCGTGCTGTTTAACCCGGTGACGCAGTATCAATTCAACACTCGTGTGAATGGCCGCTTCCTCGCTATTCGCGTGGATGCGTCTGCCACCACGGATTTCAATGTCACAGGCTTTGACCTGGACCTAACAGGATGGGGGACACGATAACAGAACTACAATGCGAGGGGCGCACCCTCGCCTATCATTCCGACCGTAAGCAGCCCACACAGGAACAGCAGGATCAGAAGGCCCTGCTCGACTGGTTTTGCTCGCGTGTGGAAGCAAGATATGCGGAATGTCCGTATTCGGACGGTCTGGCCGCCTATCGGCACAAGCTGAATGCTGATCTACTCCAGAAACGGCTGGCCTTGAATGTCTAAGGTGGCGCAGGAAGTCGCGGTCCAAGGCTACACGCGGGCACCGTTTCCATCTGACCCTGCCAGCCTTAGCCTGCACGTCTCGCGCGAGCTGCAAAAGATCGAGGCAGCGTT
>NZ_DHNR01000044.1:10402-15303 GCF_002409645.1 Acetobacter sp. UBA5411 | reverse complement strand
CGCAAAATGACACCGCTGGCCAGCTCCCCCGATTACCACGCATGGTTGGATCGCGGGTCGAGTGGGCGTTTGTGGGTCCATTTCCTTGTGTTCCGCTATTCCCCGCGCGTCCGGCGTGAAATCGTCAGCGGGTTTGAGCGCATATTCCCTCAGATCGGCGAGGACTTGTGGTGTTCCGGCCCACTGTTCGGGAGCGAGGCGAAGCACGCCAAGTTCGTGACGATACTAGGCTTCGATTATGTCGGGAAAGAACTATTCGACGAAAACAAAGAACTGAATGTATATGTAAGGAGAATTAGTGGGCGGAAGTAAAGAAACCACAAACACGTCAAGCCAACAGAAAACAAATTATAGCAGCACTTCAAGCCCGCTTGATTGGCAGTCAAGTGCGCTACAGAATGCTTTTGGCGAAGCCAACGCGCTCAATGGCTACGACGCGACCAGTTCCCAGCCGGACTTCAACACTTATACCGGCCTGAACAACACCGAGAAAAGCGCATTCAACCAGATGGCCTCAACGGGCCAGAATAACGTCAACACAGGCACGTCCCTGCTGGGCCAGTCATATACCGGCGCGAATGCCCTAGACCAAGCTCTAGGGGCGTCCTCGGCGGGCGCAAGCGGTAATTACGACAAGGGCACGTCAGGAGTCAGCCAGGAGCTTATGGGGAATGCCTCCACGGCCCTGTCCAGCGGGAACACGGCGCTGTCCAACGCAATCGCCTCGGCGGGGACAGATTCCACCGCCCAGAACATTGCTGACGCGAACAGCTACATGAACAGCTCTGGCGTCCAGAACGCGGTCAATTCGGCCATTAAGTCGTCTGACGATCTTTACAATTCCACGACTGCACCGTCCCTGAACGCCCAGGCGGAAGCAGGGGGCAACATCAACAGCTCCCGTGCCGGTGCGGCCTCTGCGTTGTCCCAGGCCCTTCAGGCCGACAATGACCAGAACACGGCATCGAGCATGTTGGCGAGTGCATGGCAGAATGGCCTTGATCTGGCAGAGCAGGCCCGACAGAGCAACCTGTCCGGCAATCTATCGGCAGCGAGCGATGCGAACAGCGCAGCCAATACGGCCCTTGACGGGCAGACAGCGGCCAACAGCCTGTCACAGCAGAACAATGCAACAGGCATCGACTGGTCGCAGCTGTTGGGTGAGCAGGGCGATAACGCGGTCAATCAGGCCAGCACTGGTCAGGCGCTTCAGAGCGCGGGCATAGACAGCATCTTGAACAGCGGTTCCGATCAGCAGACGGCCGCCACGGACCAGAATCAGGCCAACCTGACAGCAGACGAGCAGGCCGAGCAGTACCCGTGGTCCGAGCTTGAGCAGTATATGAACGTCATTGGCTCGAATAATTGGGGCCAGCAGACTTCCGGCAACCAGAACAGCACCGGGCAGTCCACACAGACCACCACGACATCGAGCAGCCCGCTTTCGACCGCTTTGGGGGCGCTTGGGGCTATTGGTGGCCTCGGAGCGAGCCTCATGACAGGTGGCTCCACGTCCCTTCTGGGCAGCTTGCTGGGCGGCACTACGTCAAGCGCATCTTCCAATCCCTTCGCTGGGGCCGGGACGATGTATGTGAACGGGCTGGAAGGCGCGGGGACGACAGTCTGATGGGCGTCAATCTTCAGCAGGTCCGGGCATTGTGGGTCCGGCCAGCTCTGGCTGCCTTGGGGGAGGAAAATCTAGCCGCTGAGAATCTTGTGCTGGGCACGGGGAACGCAGAGAGTGGATACGAATATATGGCCCAGCTGGGAGGCGGACCCGCACGGGGTTTCTGGCAGATGGAGCAGGCCACACACGATGATATTTGGCTGAATTACCTGCGTTTTCGGCCACGCCTAGCGTCCCTTTTAGGCTCCCTTGGCGGTCATTTTGACTATCTGGTGACGCGCCCGGTTTACGCCGCTGCGATGTGCCGTGTGGATTACATGCGGGCTTCATCTCCCCTGCCCTCGGCAGACGATGCCGCCGCGCAGGCGGAGTATCACAAGAATCACTACAACACCGCGCTCGGCGCGGCAGACCCTATGAGAAATAGGGCAATCTTTCAGGAGGCAATCAACGCCTGATGGCAAACGAACCAAGCGGTGATATTGTCGAGGATATGCTCCCCCTCGTGGCGTCAGCTGAAAGTTCCGGGAACCCAGACGCATCCAACCCGAACAGCTCCGCTACTGGACTGCTGCAATTCACCGACCCCACATGGAATAGGCTGCTCCAGAATTACCCGAACCAGGGGCTGACAGCGGAAGGAAAGAACGACCCGGAGCAGCAGAAACAGGCTTTCAGGCTGCTCGCCAAGAACGAGTATATTCCTGCCCTGACCAAGATGGGACAGTCCGTAAGTGCGCCCAACATCTATGCCATGCACGTTCTGGGGCAGCCTTCCGCCACGGCACTGATGCAGGCTTCACCGGACACGCCTGCGTCCAAGGCCGTGGGGGATGACAACTGGAGGGATATTCGACAGAACAACCCTTCCCTTTTCGGGGAGGATGGCAATATAACTTCTGGGCAGGCTCTTGCGGCTGTAGGCAGCCATTTGATTGGGGCCACCGGGCAAGAGCCTGCACCGTCCGGCCCTGATGGTGACATCAATGACGGCCGCAATATCTTCATGTCGCAAGGGCTTGATCAGGCCGATGACACGGGCGGAAACGCTGCTGTCCCAACGCCGACCCTCAGCCCGCACATCGTGGACCCGAACGCTAACCTGTCACCGCTTGCCCGGTTCTTCCGCTGGGCGGCTTCAATGGGTTCGGGCGCTGATGCAAAGACCGATGGCGGGGCGCTAGGAACAGGCGGCGCGGCCGCACTTCAGGACATCCTGAACCGCCAGCAGCAGACCATTGGTATCCAGCAGGCTAACGACCAGATCGACCAGCAGAACTATGGGCGGCAGATGCAGGCAGCCGACTTGCAGGCTCGCAATGCCCAGGTCGGGGCCATGCGAGGCCGAGCCGCTGCGCAGCTGGTTGCTGCTGGAATGTCCCCCCTTGCAGCTGTGGCCCTGATGTCCGGTCGATCACTCCCACCGGGAGCTATGACAGGGGGTGCGAACGGGATGCGTCCGGGCGGCAAGATCGGCACTCAGCAATATCTCGAAGCGCCTGATCCCAACGGCGGAGCGCCGCACAGGATCATGGTTTCGGCCTACAAGAACGGCACAGGTGCGCTCATTCAGGACTTGACCACGGGAAAGCAGCTGAATGCGCTTCCGGCAGGTGCCTATGATCCCAAGACAGCCAATGTCGCGGGCGCTGCGAAGGCAGACCAGACCGCGCTGGATGCCGACCGGGAGAGCACGGCCAAGATGTCCACGACTGCCCAGCAGGGCAATGCCCTGATCGCAGACCTTCCGCATATTCCCGCAGGCCCCGGTATCGGAGCGAAGGTGTCCCGTGCAATCCTGAACGCCACCGGCGTCAACAGCTCATCCCTTGGGGATGCGGATGCACTTCAGCGGGCGAATATGTGGGGAACGAACCTGCGCACGGCAGCCCTGTCCAACTATCGCGGCCTCGGACGCCTTGACCTTCCCGAAATCCAGAATGCCTACAAGTCGGTTCCGGCCATCGACGCCACCAATCCGTCCGGGCTGTATTACTGGATCAAGGAATACGGAAATCAGGCGAAATACAAGCAGGACATGCAGGACGCATGGACGGCCAAGAACGGCAACGCTGACACGGCGCAGGGCTACAAGAATTTCGTCGAGAACTACACGAAAGCCCACAAATATGAGCCGCTGAACTATGACGACATGAAGCAGGTTGATCCGCAGCTCAGGGCTTTGCTGGGCATCAAGTCGGCACCTGCGCAGACCATTCAGGGAGCCTCTCAGGGACCGTCACAGCAGCTGCCAGCAGGGCTTTCCGGCAAGAGCAGCACAGGCGTGGGCTGGTCCCTATCACCGTAAGACAAAAGGAGCATAATTGCCCACACTGAACATCGACGGGGTGGGGCGCGTGACTGTTGACGACAGTTTCACGCACCTATCCCCGGAAGATCAGCAGAAAACGGTCGATGACATCATAGCGACCGTTAAAAGCCCAGATGGGGCCGCTGTGGACCCGGAAAACCCCGGACCAGACCCATCTGAAGCTCCCTCAAATTCAGGGAGCCTTCAGGCCAATACGTCCCCCGGATTCCTGTCGCGCCTCGGGAGCAGCCTGTCGGGCATGGGGCACGCAGCCGCCCAGAGCATCATCCACGGACTGCCAGCAGCCCTTGCGGGTGGCTCATCGGCACTGATCAGAACAGCCGAGAATAAGGCCGGTCATGTCGGCCTGGTGGATGATGCGGCCAACGCGCTCCAGTCCCTTTCGGACGATCAGCGGGCCGACCTAGCCCAGAACTATCAGCACCCTGCCGATGTGGACCCCTCACCTGTCCATGCCCTGAAAACGCAGGGTGTGGGGGGCTTTCTAAAGTCCCTCGGCTACTCGACAGCAGAAGGTGCCGGCCCCCTCGGAGCCACACTGGCGCTTGGCGCAGCTGCTCCGGTTACTGGTGGTGCGTCTCTGATCCCCATGTTGGGTATGCAGGGGATGCTCGCGGCGGATAACGTCCAGCAGAGCAAGAAGGCAGCGGGGCTGGAAACAGGCAACGGCCTGACGAACACAGACCTGGCCAATGCGGCCGGACAGACTGCCCTCTACTCCCTTGGCGGCCCAGAGGCGAACATCCTGAAGGGTATGATTAACACGGGTGCCAAAGGCTCGATCGCATCCCTCATGGACAGTGCATCGAACGCCTATCAAGGCTCTCCCATCGAGAACGTTGGAGGTGCCTATCAGAAGGCTGCCGACGCCTTCCTGACAGGGGCATTGACACATGCGGGCGTGACGGGTGCGAAAGCCACGGCTGGAGTGACCGCACAGAC
>NZ_DHNR01000044.1:0-10145 GCF_002409645.1 Acetobacter sp. UBA5411 | reverse complement strand
GGCATTTGCCCGGATCAAGCAGGCGAACCCGGATATGAACACGGGGGAAGCTCTGGATGCGGCCCGCAGCTACGTCCAGCGGCAGGGTATCAGCGCACCCGAAAGCCTGTCCCCAGAAGGATCACGCTCGCTGGGTGCGCTCAACTTCGCGTCTTTCTTTGGCCCGCTCCGGGCCGCAGGAAGCAAGGATAACCCGGAAACGGAACTGTCCGACACTGTGAAGGGTGATCTGGATAATGGCAAAGCCAACATGGTCCAGCTGTTCAAGAGCCTTCGGCAGCTGGGGCCTGAGAACGGCGGCGTGGACAAGGATCAGCACACCACGCTGATGAATGCGCTCAAAGAGGCGACCAACCATAACCGCAATCAGGCCGACAATGGCGAGGACAACGGCTATCTGGATACCTTCCGCGACCAGATCAACGACATGGTGATGCCCGAGCAGACGAAGGCCGCAATCCTTGATCGTCTCCAGACACTCAACATCGGGGCCTATAACGGCAAGAAGATGAACGCCGGGGGCACAACAGGTCGGGCGCTCCGGGCAATCATGACTGCCGCCGTTCCGGCCCTGTCTGGAACTGCTGTCGGCCACTTTGCGGGTGCAGAAGGGGGGATTGGTGCCGCCACGGGAATGGCAGCCGGACTGAACTACCTGCGTGGTCGCGCCCTGGCCAATGCGGCCACATCCGTAGGGGGGCGAGTGGATAGCCTTCTGGGTTTGGGCACTCCGCCGGTTTTGAAGGCCATCGCATCGAAGCAGAGGGTGGCCGCGCGGGCGGGTGTCGGAACGTCTGTTGATCCCTCTCTCATGCAGGGACTTGCAGATGATGCAGCCGTAAAAGCCGCACTGTCGGGGCGGGCGAAGCAGGCCACGGCCGCCCGTGTTATGGGTTCTCGACCGGCCCCGCGCCCAGCAGCGCAAGCCGCCCAAGCTACCCCCACGCAGCCCGGACAGGGAGCCTCGCAGGGACCGTCCACATCTGGGGCTGGACCAGCCGAAGGCCCGGATAAGGGACCGTCAAAGGGACCGTCCGCACCCCCTCACCCGACTTCATCGGTCAAGGCCACTATAGGCGGTTATCCGGGCTGGTTGACGCATGTGGCAAGCACGTCCGGGGATGCTGGTGGGGTGAATCCGGCCGATGTGAAGCACTTCATTATGAACATGCACGAGAGCCGTGGCGGGGCACTTACGGATGCAGACATCAACAGCCTGTTGTCACCGAACGCGGTTGTGGACCCATCCGTAATGAATGGCCTGCGTGAGCAGATAAGCGAGCATGTCCGCAACGGGACATGGGCCAAGGCTACGGGCCGAGCCACGCCATCACAGGGAGCCTCTCAGGGACCGTCCGTGGTCCGTAATCCGCAGTCCTATCAGGCCGCGATTGATCAGGCTGTCCTGCATCGGGACCAGATTATCAAGCAATACCCACACCTTCGGGACGCGGCCATGGCTGTAGCCACAGGGAAAAGTCCGGATGAACGTGGGGCGCTGCTGGCAGCCGAGCTTCAGAAGATTGCCGATCCAACGGCCCAAAGGGAGGCGCTGATAGCTCTCGCCCCACTCACCCAATACGGCAAGAAAGGATAAGCTGTGAGTATCGAAAAACTGAACGAAATCAGCGAGTTATGCGATTTTCTCGCATATAGAGCTGATATTTGCATAACAAATCGCGTCGCAGCTCTAAAGGAGGTCGAGAATAACACGCCCTGGGCATCCATGTCAATCTCCCTCCCTGCAAGCTGCCGCGCCGTAAGGGAACACATAAAGGAATTGATCAGTGGATGTGAGCAAGGAGGCGACGACGACCGAAGCGCCGAAACGGAAATGGCAGGGAAGCCCCGAAAATCTGGAAGCACTGCGAAAAGCACGGGAAAAGAGCCTCGCTCTAAACCGCGTCGGAGCGGTTAAGTCCGGCCGAAAGAAGGGTGGACGCCCCGGCTATCGAGGCCCAGCCGGTCGTCGTCGTCTTGCCCACTTCCGCTCTGAAGCCAGAAAGGAGGCAGAGGGAATGGTTGAAAAGATGCTGGATAACGGCATCGTCAAGAAGGATATAGCGGGCAATGAGGCCCTGATCGAGCTGGTGTCCATCGTGGTCGCGCGTGATGCTGAAGGCAAGCCGCTGGAGTCTACAAAGGACCGAATTTCGGCTGCCAGCAAGGTGCTGGACTTCACGATGGCCAAGCCCGAGACGAAACAGTCCGTTGTCGTCCAGACGGCCGAGGACTTCCTGCGTGGTCTGGCGGCCGAAGATGCCGGTTCGGATAATCCAGACGATTGATTGATCCGACCGTTGCGCGGGTGCTGAAGCGCCTGAAAAACGACTTCAGGTATTATGCCCCGCGCATCCTAAAGATCAGGACCAAGGACGCAGAGATCAAGCCTCTGGTCCTGAACCCCGCTCAGGCGATCTTTCTGGATCACGTCGAGAGGCAGCGGAGAGAGCTGGGGTATGTCCGTATCATCGTCCTGAAGGGGCGACAGCAGGGCATATCCACGGTGATCAATGGGTGCCTTTACCAGCAGACATCCATGAATGAGGCCACGAAAAGCCTGGTGGTCGCGCATAAGGCGGAATCAACGTCCGCCCTGTTCGACATGACCAAGCGGTTCTATGACAGCACACCGGCAGCCATCCGGCCCGCGAGGAAATACAAGAGCAAGCGTGAGCTGTCCTTTTCAGAACTGGACAGTTCATATCTGGTCGTTACCGCAGGCGGCGATGATATTGCCCGAGGCGAGACGCTCCAGAACGCCCATCTTTCCGAGGTCGCTTTCTGGCCTAAGACATCGGCACAGGCCAACTTCAACGGTCTGATGAAGGCGGTCCCGCCTCGCCCCGGTTCGCATGTGTTCGTCGAGAGTACGGCCAATGGCATGTCGGGTGTGTTCGCAGACCTGTGGCGTGGTGCTGTGGCAGGCACCAACGGGTTCCGCCCGGTGTTCATCCCGTGGTTTGTTACCGACGAATACCGTGTGCCGGTGCCGGAAGGATTTAAGCGGACCCCGCAGGAAGATGAACTGGTCGCCCGGTATGGCCTCGACGACGAGCAGCTCATGTTCCGCAGGCGAGAAATTGCCCAGAGCGGGGAGGACTTGTTCAAGCAGGAATATCCTTGCTGTGCAGAGGAAGCCTTTCTGACGACTGGCAGCCCGGTGTTCCACACCGAGGCAGTCGAGTGGATGCGCGAGACGCACATGAGCCGGGATTTCACGGCATATGGTTGGGTTCCCGGTGTCGGCTTCCGCGAGAACAGCAGGGGTGAGCTGGCGGTGTGGTCAGAGCCGAAGGATAAGGCCAGCTACTTCATCGGCGCAGACGTTGCCATGGGCATCAAGGGCCGCGACTATAGCGTGGCTGTAGTGCTGGATGATGAACGTCGTGTTGTTGCCAGATACCGCGCCCACATCAATCCAGAAGCGTACGCTGACGTTCTGGAGGCGCTCGGGAAAAGGTATAACACCGCCCGTATAGTGGTTGAAAGCAATAACCATGGACTTCTTACCTGCACCCGCTTGGGCAGAGACCTAGCTTATCCGAATTTCTTCCTTGAGGAAACGGTTGACGAGATAACGCAGGAATACAAGACAAAGCTCGGGTTTGCTACGACAGCAAAAACCAAGCCGCTGATTATAGACGAGCTGAGAACGGAAGTATATGCGCGAGAAATAATCATACCTGATCCGGTTATACTTTCAGAAATGCGGACGTATATTGTCGATGAAAACGGCAGAATGACCGCAGAAAACGGCAAGGACATCAACGGCGAGCCATTTCATGACGATGCTGTCATGGCCCTTGCGTTAGCCAATCACATTTATGAAGAAAAATGGAGTCCGATCACGGTTACTGACGACTTTTACATTGAGAATTACTGATGGCCAAGTCGAGCGCCCTCAGTAACGAGGATGTCGCCACCCTAATAAGGCAGCGGATAGACGCCTCAATCATCGGGACGGAAAGCGTGCTGGCAAAAGGGCGGTTACATGCCGCGCGGTATTACGCCGGTCAAGAGCCGCGCCCGATGCACAACGGGAATAATTCATTCGTGTCGCGCGATGTTTTTGACGCTGTTGAATCCCGAAAAGCCGCCCTTCTGGAGACCTTCACGGGCAACGTGCGGCCTATTCGGTTCGCGCCGCAGAACGACGCGGATGTGCAGGAAGCCACTCAGGCAACCCTTTACACAGATTACGCCGTTTTCCGGCAAAACAAGGGTTTCCAGATCATGCACGATGTTATCCATGATGGGCTTATGGCTCGCGTGGGGCTTGTGCAGGTGTGGTGGCAAAAGGATGTCCAGACTGTCCCGTATGTCCTGCGTGATCTTGATCCGAACGCGGCTGGCCTGAAGATACAGGAACTAAGCCGGACGGCGAATATCTCGGATGTCGAAGTTAAGGCAGACCCGGATACAGAACTGGTAACGGTATCGTATAACCAGCAGGAGGATAATTCCCGCGCGAGTATAGAGCCGGTTCCACCGGAAGAATTCGGAATATCAAGCCGAGCCATTTCAATGGATACAGCGGACATCGTTTACCGTCGGCAGATGAAAACGAAGGCCGATCTTCTGGAGGACGGTTACGACAAGGAAGCTCTGGACGAAATACAAGAGTTCACGGACGATTTCCTTGCCTATGATCCTGAAGTGTCCGAGCGGTTCTTCTCTGTCGAGACAGGGATTGCGGACCAGACATCTCAGGATCAGGGATTGAAGAAAATCTCTGTGTTCGACTGTTACGGTCGTTTCGACGGCGACGGTAATGGCCAGCAAGACTTGTGGCATGTCGTCCTCGCGGGGACCGCCACAGTCCTGAAGATGGAAAAGGTGTCAAGGCATCCGTTCCATGCATACGTTCCCATGCGTGTGCCGCACCGCTTCTATGGTGACTGCTTTGCCAGCCATGTTGCGCCAATCCAGATGGTGAAAACCCTGCTGACGCGGACGGTCGTGGATCACAGCCTGATCACGAACAACCCACGGTATCAGGTGATGCGGGGCGCGTTGGTGAACCCGCGCGAGCTGATCGAGAACCGGATAGGAGGCATTGTGAATGTGACCCGGCCGGACGCCCTTGCGCCTCTGCCGCAGCCTTCGCTGAACCCCTACGTGTTCCAGACGATCAATGCGATGGATGCCAACAAAGAGGCGATCACCGGCACCACTGATCTGTCCCAGGGCATCAATAAGGACGTGATCAGCAGCCAGAACAGCAGCGATCTTGTCTCACAGATGGCCACCATGGGTCAGACCCGCGCCAAGATGATGGCCCGCAACTTCTCGGACTTCCTGAGTGAGCTGTTTGTGGCCGTCTATCAGCTGATCATTGAGAACGAACAGCAGCAGAAGGTGATCGACGTGTGCGGCACCTACGTGTCTGTCGATCCGAGCAGCTGGAAGTCTCGGCGCGATGTCTCCGTAACGTTGGCGATTGGTTATGGCGAGCGTGACAAAGAAACCCAGCAGCTATTCCAGATGGATCAGTTCCTAGCTTCACAGCCGGGAATGTCACCGATCTACACAGTCACCGAGCGGTTCAATGCTTGGAAACGGATGTTGGAAAATCAGGGTGTCTATGATGTCTCTAACTATCTGAAGAACCCCGCAACCATTCCGCCCCCGCAGCCTAGCGCCGAACAGCAGCAGCAGGCCGATCTGGCGGAACGTGAAATGCAGGTCAAGGAACAGCTGGCGGAGAATCAGGCCCTCAAGGTCAACAGCGATGCTCAGATCAAAGCTGACCAGACGCAGGGCAAGATGCAGACCATTCAGGCCGGACAGGCATTGAAAGAGCAGCAGGCGGACCTTCGCGTCCTCCAGTTCCAGCACCAGGTCGGGCTGGATGCAGCTGAAGTCGCCCTACAGCACCGCGCACACGACATAGCAGCTCAGGCCAAGCCTGTGGCTGTCCAGCCGAAAGACTGATGCACACACACGACAATGAAGCCCACCTACTCCAGCGCGGCCTGAACGCAAAAGCCGCGCTGGATAGCGGCCCGATTGCGGCCGCCTTCGATGAATTGGGGCTGTCCTACTCCCAGCAACTATTCGCCACTGAACCGGGCGACCACGAAGCCCGCGAAGCCCTCTACCGCAAGGTAGCGGCCATCCGTGAGGTGTTCGGAGTGCTGCGCGAGTGGGCAGCCGTCGCAGATCAAATCCAAGCCGCAGAGGCGCAGCAGGAAGAACTGGCGAAGGCCGGGCAACTGCTGAACGACGAGGAAATCAACCAACTTTATGCCCGCTGAAAACATGGGAGACGCTGGTGAAAACACCAGCCTTGATATTGACGGTGGCGCTGATGCGCTGCTCGCCAAATGGGGAGTTACTGAAGATGAGCCGGAAGCCGGAAATGCACCTGATGCTGGACGAGACGCTGGAGCTGAGGGGGAAGGCACCCCGCAGGAAGGCGAAGGAACGGACGGATCGGGAGGCGATGGAGACGCGCCTGAAGGCTCAGAAGGATCGCAGGAAGGCGCGGAGAAACCGGCAGATGGGCAGGATGGAAATGCTGACCATGTAGCCGACGATATACCCGACGACCGAAAGGTAAAGGTCGGGGATACCGAAATGACCATGGGCGATCTTCGGGCCATTGCGGGCCGGTCGAACGCCCTTGATCAGCGTGCTGCCGCACTTCAGCAGGATGCCGTCAAGCTCCAGCAGGTGGCGCAGCGCCATGTCGATGGCCTGAAGTCCATGGCGCAGGCCGCTGAAGCTCGCTGGAACCAGTTTGCCACGGCAGATG
This sequence comes from Acetobacter sp. UBA5411, assembly GCF_002409645.1. Lineage (GTDB taxonomy): Bacteria > Pseudomonadota > Alphaproteobacteria > Acetobacterales > Acetobacteraceae > Acetobacter. Next base: position 3,385 of record NZ_DHNR01000044.1, on the reverse strand, counting down.
TGGCTTCCATCAAGGCCAATTCCACACCAGAGGAATGGGCGCAGTTCGGCGCAATGGCCGATCAGGCGTTCAAAGACATGCAAAAGGCGAAGGAAGCCCTCAATTTCGAGGCTCCCCAGCTGACGCAGCAGCAGCAGCAGGCCAAGCTCGCGGCTGCGCAGGCATGTGCAAAGGCACTCACGGACCCTGCCACCGGCATTCCTGGCTTCAACCAGCAGCGCCATGCGGACCTGATCAAATGGGGCACCAGCATGGGGCTGGACCAGTCCGCGCTGAATGACCTGACAGACCCGGCACAGTTCCGCATTCTGGATATGGCCATGCGCTACTCGCAGGGTGCCAAGGCCGCCCAACAGGCAACACCCAAGCCCGCAACTGCGAGCGCAAAGCCAGCCATGCGGACACAGGCAACCAGCCAGTCCGGCAAAAGCACAAAGACAGACGCCATGAAGCGCCTGCGCAACACCGGCGATCTGGATGATGCAGCAGACGCACTCATGAGCCGCTGGGGCGCAGCGGAATAAAAACCGCGCCTTTTCGATAACAAACATTACGTCAGTATAAAGGAGAACCTATTTGCCCCAGATGGATACCTACGATCAGGTCGGTAAGCGCGAGGATGTGTCGGATGTTATCTCGAACATTGACCCCTACAACACGCCTTTCCAGTCCAGCGTAGGCGGTAAGACTGTAAAGAACACCCTGTACCAGTGGCAGGAAGATCACCTTGAACCGGCCGGTGTGAACGCGCAGGTGGAAGGTGCAGACCCCGACGACATCACCCTGACGCCCACGGAAATGCGTTCCAACACCACGCAGATTCTTGTGAAGTCCTTCAAGGTGTCGCGCTCTGCCAACAAGATGTCCACCTACGGACGCGCCAAGGAGCTGGCCTATCAGGCTGTCCGCGCCATGCGTGCGATCAAGACTGATCTGGAATACTCACTGGTCGGAACCGCGCAGACCATGGTGGCCGGTTCGGACACGGTTGCCCGTCAGTTCGCGGGTGTGCAGGCCCAGATTGACCCGTCCATGGTGGTCACGGCTGGCACCCCGGCTGAAGGCAGCACGGCGGCCGTTGCTGGCCCGCTGAATGAGGACCTGATCCTGTCCGCCAATGAGCTGCTCTACAACAGCGGTGGCGAGGCCACGGTCCTGTCTGTGAAGCCCTCGGATGCCCGCAAGGTGGCCGATATGGCTTACACCACCCCTTCGGGGATCGACACCGGCCGCCTGCGTGATACCGGCCAGGGCACGTCCCTGACGAACGTTGTGGACGTTTACCGCTCCCCCTACGGCACCCAGAAGGTGACGCTGAACCGCTGGCAGCGGGCGCAGGATGCTTTCCTGTTCGATCCGAAGATGTGGAAGCTGGCTGTCTATGACAACTGGCAGCGCGTCCCGCTGGCCAAGACAGGCGACAGCGAGCGCCAGATGATTGTGGGCGAGTTCGGCCTTCAGCACGCGAACTACAAGGCTTCGGCCCTGATCACCAACCTGGCCTAATCCGCCAACCAGAAGGCTCCCTGAAATAAAGGGGGCCTTCTTTTTTGAGAGGAAACCAACAAAAATGATCCCATTCCGACCAATCGCAACGGTGAACGTGGCCACATCCGCATCCGCCCCGACCACAGTGCAGGCTCCGGTCCCATCTTCGCGGGTCGTGCGTATTGTGTGCAGCGTTGCAAGCACAGTCGCCATCGGGAAGCTGGGCGAAATGCTTATGCCTGCGAACGTGCCCGAATATTTCCTGTGCAGCACCAGTGACGTGGTGGCCATTCAGGCCAGCTCAGGGACAGGAACGGCCAACGTGACGTTTATGAGCCGATGAGGCCATATCCATTTCCCGGCCCACCGCCCACAGAGTAAGGAGAGAACGATAAAGCAGAACACGGGCGCGGTTGCGCTCGACATCCAAGAAAACGCGGATGGACTGCTGTTCCGGCAGTATCAGGACATCCCGCAGCAGTTCCTCGACGAACTGAAAGAATACCGCATCGGATCGTCTGCGCAGCGATGCGGCGAACTACAGCGCGTAGCGTCCATCCCTGCGATTTTCGTCACCAAATGGCTGAAAGAGGGCTTCAATATCTGGATGGAGGATGAGAAGGCTATCGTCCGTAAGCTGAAGCAGGATGGCCTTGAGGCATTCCTCGCCACGGAAAAGGCGGTATAATGCCTGATCTTATGCCCATTCCCGATAGCGACTTCACGCTGGGAACCTTCCGCGACTTCATGACGGACTGGCTGAACCGCACTGATATTTCCACACAGCAGGCAAACATGATCATTAAGCGCGGCCTCGCCCGCTGTCAGCGTGATCTGCGCCTTGCACAGATGGAGCGCGATCTGACAGTGCAGGCCACCGCAGGCACCCCCATCCAGTCCATTCCAATCCCCGCTGACTTCCTGATCATGCGCCAGGTGGAAGCCGACAACACCAGCTGCCAGCCGGTAAGCTACGCCCACCTTCTGCGCCTGCCAAAGCAGCCCGGACGTGGGGCCGTGTTTGCCCGTAATGAGGGAGACATTCTGTTCCGGCCCTATCCGCAGTCCTATGCGCGGCTTGTGTATTACGCGAAGTTCCAGCCCCTGAATGCCGATACGGACAGCAACGAACTACTGGCGCTGTCCCCTGAATGCCTGCTGTTCGCATGCCTGAGCTATGCAGCCAACTTCTTTGCAATGGATCAGGAAGCCAACTTCGAGCAGCGTTACCAGCAGGAAGTGACGACGCTGAACAACGTCAATCAGGAAATGGATACGCTTGGCGGCCCCACGGCTGTCCAGCCTGCGACCGGGTATTTCTGGGCATGAGCGTGGGACAGAACACCTTTGAAACCGAAGTCCTGCTGGGGCTGGCGGATATTCGTGAACGCATTGCCCGCGTGGAACAGCGCATCGAGGTCGTGCCGGAACTGGAAGATCGTGTCGTGTCCCTGGAAAGGAGCCGGGACCGTGCAACCGCGAAAATGGCCACGGTTGCAGCAATGTTCGCCTTTATTGAGCCAATCCTGAAAACCAAGATGGGCTGGACATTTTTGCCCTAGACGCCTGCGCCCATATTCCCTATACGCAAAAGGGAACTGAACGGGAGCATTCACCATGGTCGATGAAGAACACAAAAAGGCCCGCGTCCAGCGCGTGCTGGCGTTCTTTACCAAGAACCGTGAGGAATTAGGACTAAGCCCCATTCAGGTGTCAGTGCTGATGGCCACGTATGTTTACCCCGGCTTGTTGGAGCAGAACGTGGCCCCCATGCTCGGTTGTGGAAAAACAACAGTTTACGATGCATGTATCAGCCTGATGGGACCAAAAGCGCCCCCAGCAGCGAAACAGAATCTAATAACACCTATTCAGTATCTTGATAGGGTAAGGACCGATG
>NZ_DHNR01000027.1 GCF_002409645.1 Acetobacter sp. UBA5411 | reverse complement strand
TTTCGTGGCAGGGCGTAGCTCTTGCCTACAAACTCATAACCTGAAGGTCACAGGTTCAAATCCTGTCCCCGCAACCATGAAATTCCGTTTAATATCAAACGCTTAGGTCGCCTCATGGGCGGCCTTTTGCGTTTCTCCCACACCAACTGGAATCATATAGGAATCATTCGGGAGAGAAATCCCGCGTAGCAGGCTCGCGTCCTAAGACGCGGGAGCAGAGGGGCAGGAAGGCTGAGAATCGGCCCAAGCCCTATAGGGTCTACTTCCGTTCTCCTTGCTTTTCACGGCCCCTTAACGTAACCAGAAATGCGAACGGTTCTCACTTTGTGAGTCGGGATTCGGGGCAGCAGCGGGTGAGCACGGCAACCTACAAACACAGCGCTCAGGCGCACGGCGAAATGGTGAGCTACGCCTGGCGTCTGACGGGAAGTCGTGATCAGGCTGAAGAAGTCGTTCAAGAGGCTTATGTCCGGCTGGCCGAGGCTGCGGCAAAGCAATTACTGGAAAAACCTGCGGCCTACCTGCGACGGGTAGTGCATAACTTAGCTCTTGACCATATCAGGTCACGGAAAAGGCGCGAGCGGCTATTCGTCGCGGATTCAGACACAAATCTGGCCGATATGGCATCGACGGAAGCCTCGCCGGAACAACAAACACTCACGCGGATGGAAATTTTCCGGCTTCAGGAAGCGTTGTCTGAATTGCCCGACAACATACGGATAGCTGTCGAAATGCACCGTCTGGGCGGCGCGAAATTACGGGAAATTGCCGAAGCACTGGATGTTTCCACCACGCAGGCGCATTATTTCATACGTAAGGGTGTGGCGCACTGCCTGACGAAGTTGGGCTGATTTTCTCGTATGCCCATATGTTTTCCCCGAAAAAATCCCGCGTCCGATAGTCTTTTCATAATAAGACGGAGATGGATCGGTCTGCCCATGGGCATGCCTTCCCGCATATCCGTTTGTGTTTGGGGGCTTCGCGGTGGAGACCGATGATCTGGAAAATCTGACGCCCGAAGAAAGCGAAGCTTTGGATTGGGTGATCTCGCTCCAGGAAGAAGGCGAAGATCCGACGATTCGTCAGAAATTCAATAGCTGGTTACACGCGACAACAGAGAATACGCGTGCGTGGGCTAAAGTCTCGCGGGTTTACGGCGGCATAGGCGAAACGAAGCCAGCTTTTGAGGACACATGGCGTCCGACCTTGAGCAACGCCACGCCCTCCATGTCCTTTGCGCCGGTTGGAAAGGTAGTGTCCCGGCGAACTGTGCGTCGCAGGCGATTTTACGGAGTAACCGCTCTTGCCGCGAGTGTAGCAGTAGGTTGGCTAATTGTTGGGTCTGACGTGCGTCTCTGTTTGCAGGCAGATCAGGTAACCGGTGTAGGGCAGTTACGGACGGTGTCCCTGCCAGACGGAAGCACGGTGACCCTCGCGCCCCGTTCTGCAATCGCATTCACGTCTGATGCTCATTCGCGCACTGTCCGGCTTCTGCAAGGGGAAGCGTGGTTTGATGTAAGACATTCCGCAGAACAACCTTTCCACGTCGTCGCACATGATCTGGACGTCATGGATGTCGGTACGAGATTCGACGTGCAGGAAGCGGAACGGGAGACAGACGTTTCTGTAGAAAGCGGTGCGGTGAAGGTAACGTCTGTTAACCCGCCACCGATATCCGAAGAGCTTATTGCCGGACAAACTGTTGCGATCTCTGCTCGTCATGGTGTGAGACGGGGGAATGTCGATCCGACTATGATTGCGGGATGGCGTGACGGGGTGCTCACTGTCCAGAACCGGACCATATCCGATGTCGTGGAGGCAATTCGTCCGTGGCACCGAGGAGTACTCATTCTTAGGGGGCGCACGCTTGGAGCCAGGCGCGTAACGGGTGTCTATGATCTTCAGCATCCGCAGGCGGCCATCAAGGCCTTGGCCGACGCCTATAGGATTAAAATCACCAGAATATCGCCCTGGCTTGTGATTCTTTCCGACAGCTAACTCTTTGTTCTGACAGTGCCATATAAATCGGCCTGTATTTTATTTTTCAGAATTTTCAAAAAAACACCCTCTCAACAGTCAGTAGAAACATAGGGCATGCAGTTGCGTCGCGTTCGCAGAAAATGCGCAATGCAGCAAGCGCCATCGGGCTGTAGCATAGAGAAGGTAATCAGGTGATGGGTGCAAAATCCGGCGACGCATGGATGCGGAAATATGTCGGGAATTCAAAGGTTTTTTTCTTGACGTCGGCTCTGACCGGGATTGTTGTTTCGCCGCTCCATGCGCAAACGATGACATCGAAAGAGTTTCACATATCTGCGCAACCGCTGCCTGCTGCGCTGACACAGTTTGGTCGTCAGGCTGGCTTGCAAGTGAGTATTCCGGCGTCATTGGCTGAAGGTAAGACGTCCCACGCAGTCAACGGGACGATGTCGCCTTCGCAGTCTTTGGCGCAAATTCTGAGTGGTACGGGTCTGACATATCGGGTCAATGGGAACGTCGTTACCTTGGTAACCGCTTCCGCCAATATTACGCTGGGTCCCGTGCGCGTGGGAGGAACCGTCACACATCAAGATCCTACCGGTCCCGGTGTAGGATACGTTGCAACAACCACAATGGCAGGAACCAAAACAGACACTCCGATCACCGAAATACCTAATTCTATATATGTGATCACAAAACAGTTAATGAGCGACCAACAGCCCCAAGATGTAGCTGAAGCATTACGCTACACCCCGGGTGTCTATTCAGAAGTAAACGGAAACTACGCTAACGGCAGTGGCGCCTCGGGGACCAATAGCGGAATAGAGCAACGAGGATTTAGTACGAGTTCCTTTGTGGATGGTCTTCGTCTCAATAGTGCCAGTGCTGGGGAAACAGCTTTTATCGAGAGGATCGAAGCTGTCAATGGACCAGCCTCGGTGATGTATGGTCAGACCAATCCCGGAGGCCTCATCGGCATTAGTCTCAAAAAGCCTACGGATACTCCCCTTCATCAGGTTTCACTCGGCTTTGGGAGTTGGGGACGGTACGAGGCTACCGTCGATGTGAGTGACAAAGTTACAAAATCTGGCAACGTGCGGTATCGCGTGGCGGCTATTGGAGTAGATTCCGGAACGCAGGTTGACCATATTGGTTATCAACGAGTTGGCGTTCTGCCATCTATTACATGGGACATTGACCCAAAGACTTCTTTGACGCTGCTCGGGATGTATATGTATACACCGGAAAGCGGAAGAAATTATATACAATACCCGACATGCGGAACATTAATACAAAACGTCAATTGTCCTCGAATTTCTAGAAGCACGTTTTCTGGATACAAGAGTTGGAATCAGAACGGATCCAAAGATGCTATGTTTGAATTTATGTTCAAACATAAATTTAATAAATTTGTTTCATTCTCTCAAGTGTTTAGATATGACGATTCCCAGTCGGTTATGAACGATACTTATACTACGGGGTATAGCGGTTCTGAAATGGGGCTTCGTCCGTGGTCTATTTATCAGAGGTCAAAAACGCTAGGCCTTGATTCTCGTGTCTATGGAAAGTTTTCAACTGGCCCTTTGCAGCACACATGGGTCGTCGGTTCGGACTATAGGCAATATGAATATACACAAAATGCTCTGTACGATTTCACAAAAACATATACTCAAAATATATATAACCCGACTACCAATACAGCAGTATGCATGGATGTGTATTCAGCATCATGTCGTGTCAGCGGCAGTATGGGTCCCTATAACTACTTTCAAGAAGGTGTTTATTTCCAGGATCAGATCAAGTGGAAGGGGCTTTCTATTCTCTTGGGTGGTCGTGAAGATTGGGTAAGTTATGATAACAAGAGGTATAGTATTAGTAATATAAATACATCTCATGATGTAAAAATAACTGATAATTTTAAGTCTCCAAAGCCACAAAATGCTTTCACGTGGCGAGCTGGTATAATATATAATACGAAATTCGGGTTGTCGCCGTATTTTAGTTATGCAACTTCTTTTATTCCTCAAAATGGCTCCACAAATTATCAAGGACAACCGTTTTCGCCGTTGACAGGAAGGCAGATAGAGGCCGGATTAAAATATAAAGTGCCTAAAAAAGATATTCTTATCACAGCAGCCGCCTTCCGTATTGATGAGGATCACTACCTCATAAGTGATCTTGTACACACTGGGTTTAGCAGTGACGCGGGGCGTGTTCGGTCTCAAGGTTTTGAAGTGTCAGCCAACGCAAATATTACCCGAGATCTTAGGCTTATTGCATCCTATACATATACCGACATTCGTTTTGCGAAGACTAATGAAACTGCGCAGCGAGTAGATGTCTACGGAAATAGCTATGGTGCCGCTGTCTCGGAAACGGGGAAGGTTGTTCCCCAGGTTCCACGTAATATGTTCTCGATATTTGCGGATTACACTATCCCTTCGAGTGTTGTAAAAGGCCTCGGCGTAAATTGGGGTATGAGATACGTAGGGTATTCCTATGTTGATAATGTGGAATCTTTTAAAACTCCTCCTTACGTAATGTTCGATATTGGAGCCCATTATGATTTTGGACAGTCAATACCTGCATTGAAAGGTTTGAAAGCACAGTTGGCAGTCTCGAACCTTACCAACAAATACTATTTAACAAGTTGTGATGGATCATTTTGTTACACAGGCCAGGGACGTCGCCTTTATGGAAATTTGACCTACAACTGGTGAAATTTCCCCCCCCCGGACTACAGAGTTTTTTCTCCATTAGATTCAGCATCGTGTCGCTCGTCTTAATGCCAAAATCATTGGGCAAGTTCGCTGCAAGTTTTGAGAGGCGTCTCCTGCAACAATTGTAGGGCTAGGCCGCAAGTGTGAGAACCTAATGTAATCAGAAAAGCGGGGCTGCCTGACGGGCGCGGCGTGTTTTGTCGCGCCGGGGCGGTGGCTCCCCAGCCGATAAGGGACGCTCCCATGCCACTGGACATCTGGCATTCCGAGGCCGATCTGGCCATCCTGAGAACCCTGTCAGCGTCCGCCCTTGCCGGGGCGTTCATGCGGCGTTGGTCCCGCTACATCAGTGATTACCGCGACATTCTGCTGCGGGCAGGAGCCAGCGCCAATCCCTCGCTTCTGTGGGCGGCGTTCCGGGACCGATGGAGGTTGCAGTTTTGTCCATGACCCAGACATCCCCATAACCCGAAAACCCGTGATCTGGCGCAGGGAAGACACAACCCGGATTATCAGCCTGACGGATGCACCACGCGGTTTTAGTGATCTCCACTCGCTGGATTTCGAAGCGATGGGACACATCCTGTTTGACAGCGAGGACGATGCGGGGCGCTCTGTCACCGTGACTGGCTCCTTCGGGACATTTTTCTTTCTGCTGGACGATCCCGCCGCTGCGAAGCGCCCCGCTGTCGTGATCCCGGTCGATCCCCATTATCGAAGCCGCTGGTATGAGGCCGGGCGCTTCGTGGCCCATCATCTGGGTTTCAGACTGCCTTCGCGTGTGCCAGCGGTCATTACGCCCTTCCGATCCCTGCATCTGATCCGCTGTCTGCATGCCTATGATCTGCATCGGGCCGGTGCAGATGAACGCCGCATTGCCGCCGTCCTGATTAATCGCCGTGCCCTGACCATGCCTCTGGACGAATGGCGCGATCACGGCTGGCGCAGGACCGCGAAGGACTGGCGCGACGAAGGCATCGCCCTGGTTGAAGGTGGATATCTCAAGCTACTGCTTGAGGGATGATCGTCATTGCAGGGTTCATGAACGGGGCGGTGCACCGTCCGCCCTGTCAGCAGGGCGCTGACGCATGGCGGGAATATCGAGCGGGATGTCATCCCGGAAGGATCGCCCCTGAGACAGCCGCCGTCCCAGCGTATCCAGAAACCGGGCAAACCGTTCCTGACCCAGCGCATTGGCGGCGGCCTGCGCCTCGGCGGGCAGGGGCGGCATCTGGCCCAGCCAGAAGCGGATGAACAGGGCATGGGTTTCCAGCGCGATCATCAGGTCACGCTCCTGGCGCTGCATCTGGCGCGTGAGCCGGTCCAGCCGTCGTGTGAGCGCAGCTTCGCTTTTTTCGGTGCTATCGGGCGACAGAAGCGAGGCAACTGCTGCCTCCACCACGGCGGAGCGCGTCACTTTCCGCCGTGCTGCAAGGTCGCCGATCTGCGAGATCATGGCGACGGGCAGGGAGACGTTCAGGCGGTCACGCATGGAAACCCTCCATGAAAAGCCATGATGTGACCGAAGCCGTTTTTCAGAAGCAAGACCGAAATTGTGCCCATCGTATCGGGGCGGGTCATGACGTAAAAGGAACGGGCGGCATGGATCACATGCTGATCCCAAGATCGCGCTTGCGGTCATGTCGCCAATCGACGCCCCCATCGTCGCGGGCGACCCCATCCACATAGCGGTCGTGCTGCTTTTCCAGCGACGGTGCCCAGGGCACAAGCTGGAAACTCATGCCGTTGTCGATCATGGCGAAGCGTCCCGAGGACAGGCTGAGACGTTTCACATACTGGCCGGTGACGAAGTTGCCCGGAATACTGCGCTCATAGGTCAGCCCGCTTTCTTTTGCGAGTTTCGCGCCGATCTGATCGAGTTCCTGCTGGCGTAGTGTCGTCAGGAGGTTGCGCTGATAGAGGACGGACCCATCCTGTTGGAATGACGCCAGCCCATGATCTGCGAGATGCCACGTGCGTTCCTGCATGGCCTGCCGCACCTCGGCCCCGAAGCCGCTGCGGGCAAGGTCCATCGGCTGGCGCTCTACCAGCCGGTGATCCAGCCATGTGGCACCTGGCGCTTTGACCTGGGCGGCAAGGTCCAGATCGGAGCGGGCGGACAGCACCAGATAATCCTTCCCGCTCGTCCTGCCGGTTGCGGGGCGGATTTCCACGATGCCGTCGTCGCGGGGCGCATCGCGGAACGCCTCGACGCCGGGGAAGCGGACATGATGGATGCGCCCATCGGTGGCGTCGATTACGGCATAGGCTTCGCCGGTCAGTTCGTTGTGCAGCCCACGCTCCAGCAAGCGCCCCGTCAAGGCGACGGGCTGATCGCGCCCGGAGATCACGTAATCGCCGGGGGACATCTCCCGATTCCGGCTTCGTTCCGTCATGGCACGGTGCATGGTTTTGATGATGTCGCCGCGCGCGCCCATCTCGCGCAGCGTGTCCTCCATGCCGGGGGCGAGCGACCAGCGTCCCGATCCTTCCGGCGTGGCCAGCCCCATGCGTTCCAGTGTCTGTGCTCTGCCGGTGAGAAAGGTACGGTGCGCTGGGTTGCGCCCGAGGCTGTGAGCATCCCCAGCATCGGGCCGTAGGTCCACGACGCCCAGATCATCAGCGTGACGCTGCAATTCGGTATCGAGCCGGGTCCAGCGTTCCGCCGTCATGTCCTGGCGCAACGCGGCTTCGATCTCGTGTTCGGCGCGCGGGCCGAGTTCGAGCGATACCAGATCCTCCGCCCGAGAGCGTAGCCCGTGGCCGATATAGTCGCGGGCGATGACCAGATCGGCCCCGTCCTGATCCACGCCGCGCACGATCAGATGCACATGCGGATTGTCGGTGTTCCAGTGCGACATGGCGGCCCAGTCCAGCTTTGTGCCGAGATCGGCTTCCATCTGCTGCACGAGGTCGCGGGTAAAGCCGTCGAGGTCCGCCATCTCCGGCGCGTCCTCGGGCGAGATGATGAAACGGAAATGATGCCGGTCGTCTTTGCAGCGGGTAGCAAAGTCGCTCGCGTCCACCTCCTGACCATCCGGTCCGAACAGATGCGCTTTCTCGTCGTCGCGGGTGACGCCATCCCGACGCAGATAGGCGAGATGATCGGCCAGCGATCCGGGACGCGCGCCGCGCCCACTTTGTCGCACCACGCGAGCCATCACAGTGACGCGGCGATGGGCGTCGAACAGACGGCTTCTGCCAAACCGGGAATGCCCCCGCCCGAAGGTCGAGGGGCCGGAGCGCGGGCTGCTGCCTTTTCCCTTTCCGGGGCTGCCGCTACTGCCTCCGCCCGCGCGTCGGGAGGCATGGAGCACCTGCGCCAGAAAGGTCCGGGGCCGGGTCGCATTGCCTCTGCTCTGGATGCGGCCCGGACGGACACGGAAATCCTCGTAGCGGGCCATCAGAACCTCCCTGTGCAGGAAAACTCCGCAGGAAACGGGCACAAAACCAAAAAACCTGCACACGACCGACCCAGCCTGCACACACAAAAGCAAGACGCGACAGCGGATTGCGTTGTGTCGTGGCAGGCCGTTTTATCTTGCCTTCTCTTTCCTTCATGTTTCCAGATCCCCTCAACCCCGGACGCATACCCGAAGCGCTTCCGATGGGATGACAGGTTTTCCCGTTCATGCCGTAAATCCCTCGTCACGGCGCGCTCCTTTGCGAAATGGGGATGAACAGACCTGAAGGCGGCACATTGGATTGCATTACGTGCGCAAAAAGCGGCAGCATCGGACGTGGGTTTTTCGATGTGTCTGGACGCACGAAAAACAGACTTGTCGATGATGGTTCAATGGGCGTTCGGGCTGCAAAAGAAGTGCCGGAAGCCAAATCATCAAACCGCTTTCCATGTAGCAACCGGACGACTCTCGCGACGTATTTCCGGGTCTCATCAGGCAGCATTTTTCCTGATGTCAGGAGCTGTTCATACCGTCCGGGACCGGCATTGTAGGCAGCCAGAAAACCCGCATTGCCATAGCGGTCATGCAGCCACCGAAGATAGGCCGCACCCGCCGTGATATTGTCGTGCGGATCGTATGGATCAGCCCCGAGATTCAACGTCGCGCGAAGCTCCCGCCATGTGTCGGGCATGATCTGCATGAGGCCCATCGCCCCCTTGGGTGATACCGCTGAGGCATCACCCTGACTTTCGGCCTGCATCACGGCAGCAATCCATGCGGAAGGAATCTGCGTCCGTGTCGCGGCCTCGGTGACGTAGGTCTCGAACGGCGCGGCGTTGGCAGTCTGCATAGGGGTTGCAAACCCAGCGCAGACCACCAGCAGACCGAGCGCTGTTTTAGCCCCACTCATGACGGCGTTCGGGGACGGTTCCAGACCAGATGGAACCTGTCATGTTCGTTCTGGTCCGGAAGCAGCCGGGCACGCAGGGGACGGGCGAAAAGTGGGTCATCAATCATCACCGCCAGCCACAGCCCGATGCGTTCCCCCTGACGCGCCCAAGCGCAGCCCACCTGTATGGCGTCATCTTCCAGACCGCGCAGGACGCGGTAATCCGGAGTGTTCTCTGTGGCGGGGTCAGCGATGGGGAGGATCGACAGATCATCCTCCATCAGAAAGGTGGTGATCTGGCCGAAAAAGCCGTTTGTGGTGCGCGTGAAGGTGCCAAGACGGATCAAGATACGTCTCTCCTGATCTGCGAATTGCAGGACAAAGAATTGAAAACTG
>NZ_DHNR01000040.1:189937-200524 GCF_002409645.1 Acetobacter sp. UBA5411 | reverse complement strand
AGCGACTTTTTCAACAGAATTGTAAGCAGAATATCCCCGGAATAGCTGAAACCTTATTCAGAACAACCTACGGAACGAATTTATGTCCCAGAGTGGTCAGTCCCAGAATCAGAATCGTGTCATCGACCTGAAGGTGTCAGGACACCTGATGACCCTTGATCAGGGATTATTCTGCGTTTTCCATGTGCCGTCTCAGGAGCCGCCCAGCCCGCGCGGTCTCCCCGGCGTCCGCCTCACCCAGCCGCCGCTTGTGAACGGCGCTGTCACAATTTCGACCTTTGACGATACAGGCTGGCTCGGCGGTCAGAATAACGCTGCCCTGATCCGCGTCATGCAGGGGCCGGCACAGGTTCTGGTGACGGTTTATCAGGAGGCTGGCAGCCCGCACGAAGCGCCGCGTCTTCAGGTTGTTCGCCTCAGCGACGCTGCGGGTGCGCCGGTCGCCGCCGCGTATAGTGCCGCAGCTCCTCAGGGGCAGGGCGCGGTCGCCAATATTCCTTCTCCGGCACCGACGGGTGTCGCGGCGGCTCCAGGGCAGCAGTTCGAAGTTGGCGCGCACATCCAGCGTCGGGGTGATGTCGGCGTCATGCTCGGTGAATGGATGGGCAAACCCGGCAGCCGTTTCTGGATCGAGGGTTTCGGTATCTCTCCCGGCAAGCTGATTGCGCCCGAAGACATCGAATATCAGGCTGTTCTTGGTAAAGGCTGGCTTTCTCCCTGGACGGAAGGCGGCAAATACTGTGGCAGTCGTGGCATGGCGCTGCCGATTCTTGGTCTGCGCGTGAGACTGAAGGGTGACGCTGCGGAGGAATATCTCTGCGAGCTGGAAGCGACCTTCACGGACGGCACCGAAATTGGTCCGGTCGGCGAAGATGAAACGGCTGAATCTGATAGCCTGGCGCCGCTGGAAGCCTTCCGGGTGACGATCATTCCGCGTGATCCGGCTATAGCCGCTGCCCAACGGGAAGCTGAGGAACTGGAAGAGGTTCTTGAGGAAGACCTCGCCCTTCTTGAGGAAGAGGAAGAAGTGGCTCCCGTCAGGAAGCCGGCGAAACGTGGACGTCCTGCTACTAGGGCATCCGTGAAACCGGCGGTGAAAGTTGCCAAGCCTGCTGCGGTTTCTTCGGTAAAAGCTCGCAAGACACAGCAGGCGAAAACGACAAGATCTCCGGCGAAGTCGACAAAGACGTCAACGGCGCATAAGCCACGCCGCCGTTAATACTCTCCGCATGTGAGGAGAGGGGCCTCTGCTCCTCACATGCGCCCATCATGGTTTCCGGTATGAGGTCAGTTTTTATTTCAGGACCTCCTGTCCACATATTCCGGTAATGTCCGCCGCTATCAGGAACGGATCGCCGACACTTTTCGAAAATGGATATCTGTCTTGAAATTTCTTTTTATTCACCAGAATTTTCCCGGACAGTTCCTGCACATTGTCCGTCATTTAATCCGATCAGGCGCTCATGAAGTTGTCTTCATCAGTGAGAGCAACGAAAACGTCATTTCGGGTGTGCGCCGCGTTATCTATCGAAAGCCTGTCAATCCGCCTGAGGCAACCCATCCCGGCGCCCGTGAATTCGCTCTGGCTCTGAGCCGGGCTGATGCGGTGGCGCAGGCAGCTTCGACATTGAAGGATCTGGGTTTCATTCCCGATATCATCATCGGGCATCATGGTTGGGGTGAGCTCCTCAATCTTCAGGATATTTTCCCGACTTCTCCAGTTCTCGGCTATTTCGAGTTTTTCTACCATTCCAATGGATTTGATGTGGGATTCGATCCTGAATTCCCGACGGTGCCAGACATGCTGCCGCGTATCAGGGCCAAGAATGCCGTCAATCTGGTCGCGCTAAACAATCCCGGCTGGGGGCAGACGCCAACACTATTCCAGCGCAGTACCTACCCATCTTGGGCGCTCGACAAGATTTCTGTGTTGCGCGAAGGCGTTGACCTCGATCTATGCTGTCCAGATCCCAAGGCCGCCCGACACACGCTGCACATCAAGGATGTGACGATTTCTCCCAAGGATCGGCTGGTGACCTATGTCGCCCGGGATCTGGAGCCTTATCGTGGCTTCCACGTTTTCATGCGTTCTCTACCGCGTATTCTGAAAGAATGCCCAAAAGCTCGCATTGTTCTGGTGGGTGGAGATGGCGTCAGCTATGGCGCTCGTCTGGCGCATACGACCTGGCGGCAATACATGCTTTCCGAACTTCAGGGGCAGATTGATCTCGATCGTGTCCACTTTGTCGGCAAGGTTGCTTATGATGAATTCCGCGCACTACTGAAACGCTCTGACGCTCACGTCTATCTGACCTACCCGTTTGTGGCGTCCTGGTCTTTGCGGGAGGCCATGGCAATGGGCTGCGCGATAGTGGGCAGTGACACGGATCCCGTTCGCGAATTCATTGAAGATGGAAGCACAGGTCTGCTTGCACCCTTCCTGCAGCCGCAGAAGATCGCTGATGCTGTCCTGACGCTGCTGGACAACAGCAACAAGCAGGCAAAAATTTTGCGGGAAGGCGCGCGTGCTCAGGCGGAAGCGACGCTGTGTCTTAATGACTATCTCATGCGTTATGAGGATCTGATTGAACAGGTCAGCGGACTTTCACCGTCTGCCGAAGCTGCTCCGTCTACCCGTAAGCGTGGTTCGCGCAAACCGACCCAACAGAGTGCGGCGGCTTCCAGAAAAACCAGATCAGGTAATACTGCTACAAAAACGGCTTCGTCTGCAAAGTCTCGTTCAAAGACATTGTTACCGACCTGAGGCGATGCTTGCTTCAGCTGCTGGGCGGAATCGTTTGTAAATACAGATATGATTACGTCTAGCGCTTGGCCTGATTCTTGCCGGACGACCAAGCTCCTTTAAAACCGACATATTAAAAATGGTCGATTAAGAAGGAAGTCCGTGATTTCTTGAGAGTAGGTGCCGCTGCCAGAAAAGATCTTGCTATCTGCTTATATGCAGGAAGATCTGAGTAGGACGAGTGTGTGGAATTTATTTGGAAAGTCCAGAAAAGCCGGAGAGAAACTCCCCGGCTTGGAATGATGGTCAGACCAGTCCCTTGACCCAGTCTTTCAGCTGGCTCTTGGGGAGCGCGCCGACTTTTGTTTCTACCGGCTTGCCGTCCTTGAACAGAATCAGGGTCGGGATGCCGCGAACACCGAACGTGTTTGGCGTAAGGGGGTTCTCGTCGATGTTGACCTTGGCCACCTTCAGCTGACCTTTGAACTCCGCTCCGATTTCATCCAGCGCCGGTGCGATCATCTTGCAGGGACCACACCACTCTGCCCAGAAATCGACCAGAACCGGCTCGGAAGCCTTCAGAACATCGGTCTCGAAGGTGGTGTCGCTGACCGCAACGGTGTTTTCGCTCATGTACGTTGTCCTTGGTAAGAGGTGTATCTGAACAGTTGGGGGGAGTTGGCGTCAGGTCAAGCCCCTTCTTCCCGGGGAGGGGACGGTTTAGCTGGTACATTCCCTGATGAAACGGCTGTTTTGTGCGCCTCTGCATCGAAACCGATTGAGGAAGCTGTGCCTCAGGTTTCGTCTGGTCTGAACGCAGAGGAAGGCGGATCGAACGATCATCCGGATACGCAACACCAACATCGGGTTGACCGGTGTCACTGATGGCAGTTGTCAGTGGGAAATCAGGAATAACATCGCAGGTGTGAATGACGGCGGCACGAATGGTTCAGCGTTCAGATGATTTACCGGCTGTAGAGGTCGGAATATTCCGCTGCTCAGCTTCGTCAGCCAGTTCCTTGATGTAGCTTAAAAGAGAGGCTGTGCGTGTCAGCGTGAAGCCAAGGGCTGCAATTGTCCGGATGGTTTCCGGAGTGAGACCAGCTGCCTGTTGCAGAAGTTTTTCATCCTCATCACTCAGGTCTGCCATCGGAGTCTCGTCTGGATGCAGTGGTACGCCGCATTCAAAACGGGAAGAGTGAATGTAAGGTGAAAGAAGTCACAAAAATCAGGGCATAAAAAAACCGGCTTTCCTGCGAAAGCCGGTTTTCCTTGCGTAGAGTCGAAGCTCGATTAGAAGCCTTCGCGCTCGATACGCTTGCGCTCCATCTTGCGGGCGCGACGCACAGCTTCCGCTGCTTCACGAGCGCGACGCTCTGAAGGCTTCTCATAGTGACGGCGGAGCTTCATTTCACGGAAAAGCCCTTCACGCTGCATCTTCTTCTTGAGTGCCTTAAGAGCCTGATCGACATTGTTGTCGCGAACGAGAACCTGCACTGGCTGGTCGTCTCCCGAAAGAACCTGCTGACCTCGGTCATGCTGGGTTCATGAGTTTCTATAGGGTGAGCGCGACTCCGCACGGAAGCCTCGCCTCTGAGTTGGCCGCGTCCTTAACACACGCCCGCAGGAAAAGACAAACGAATCCGTGGATCATCGCGCCAGAAAGAACGGCGTTTCTGTCATATCGCAATGCGGCGTATCCTGACGGAAGGTTCAGAAGAGGGTGAGCATGACATTACTGAAGATCGCACGCATGGGGCATCCGGTCCTGCTGAAGCCAGCTGAACTGGTGGAAAATGTTGCGGATCCGGTCGTGCAGACCCTGATTGACGATATGATCGAGACCATGCGTGACGCTGGCGGTGTTGGACTTGCAGCGCCTCAAGTGCATGTTTCGAAAAGAATTTTCGTCTATTATGTGCTGCCAACCCGTCTTGAAGAGGGAGAGCAGTCGCCGGAAGGCATACAGGTGCTGGTCAATCCGGTGATTGAGCCGCTTGACGAGGAAGTTCGTCTGAGAATGGAAGGGTGTCTGTCCATTCCGGGTCTGCGCGGTTGGGTTCCCCGGTATGCGCGGGTTCGATATCAGGGAATCGACCGGATAGGGGCACCCGTTTCCGGGATCGCTCAGGGATTCCACGCAAACGTGATCCAGCACGAGGCGGATCATCTGGATGGTGTTCTTTATCCGATGCGGATGACAGACCTCGGTCTGATGGGCTTTGATACGGAAGCTAACCGGTTTCTGACGCCGGACATTATTTTGGGACGCAATGAGCAATGAGTGGCAGGGACAGGATTCTTCAGTTTGCAGCAGGTGCGGGCTACGGGCTGCTTCAGGGAATGACGCCGCCATCCATTGAGCATTCTGTGGAACGGGATCAGGCGTTGAAAGCGCTGGCGGCAGTCGCCGGAGAGAAAGGCTGGACACTGGCCGCGCTGAAGGAAGTGGCGGGAGCGGATGCCGATCTCCTGTTCCCCAATGGCCGCACCGAGCTGCTGGAAGCCTGGGCCGATCTGGTTGATCGTGAAATGACCGAACGTGTGCTGCTGGCCATTGATGAAGGCGAATGTCCCCGCCTCAGCCAGAAAGTCCGTAGGGCTGTTCTGGAGCGGCTAGATATTCTGGAACCTTATCGGGCGGCGGAACGGCGTGCGGCGACAATGCTGCTTTCTCCCTGTGCTGGAAAAACATCGGCCCGTATTCTGGCGCGCACAGTGAACGCCATCTGGGATGCGTCTGAAGACATGTCCGGTGGCGTGACATGGGCTACGAAAAGGATCAGCCTCACCGGCATTTACGTCCCCACATTTCTGGCGTGGCTGGGTGGCGCCGATCGTCATAAGGTGGAACAGATCCTTGACGCTGGACTGGCCCGTACCCGCCGTCTTGGTGAGCTGAAGCAGCGTCTGTTCCGTCCAAAAGATCTACGGCCAGCGTGAAACGATTCGTCGAAGCCCGCACCGGTGGTGAGACTGTCGCAGGCGATGGTGTTCTGTTCCTTCGGGAGCAGCAGATTAGGCTCGCGCAGGAACTGATGCTGCTGGTCTGGCTCGATATGGGGCAGGCGGTATCACCCGTTCTGACTCAGTTCGGTCTTGGTGTGGCCCAGCACAGGGCCCTGCAGATGCTGGCGTTCCAGCCCGGACTGACCGTGGGAGAGTTGCAGGGCGTTCTGGGTGTCACGAAGCAGAGCCTCGCACGCACATTGACCGAGTTGCAGGAACGTAGCCTTGTTCGGATTGAACAGGGGCGACAGGACCGTCGGCAACGCTTTCTCTTCCTGTCCGACGATGGTGCGGAAATCGAGGCGCAGCTTTTCGCCGTGCAACGCGAACGCATGGTGGCGGCCTATCGGGAAGCGGGCGGCAATGCCGTGCAGGGTTTCCGGCAGGTTTTGCAGGGAATGCTGTCCGAGGATAGTCGCGCCTTTCTTATGCGACAGGAAAGGCAGACCAGAGAAACAGTGAGGGGAGCACGACGGGATGGCCAGTGAGGCGATGCAGAAAGCCGGCAGAGACGATGCTGCCCTAGCTTCTGAAGAGGACAACAGCACGACCCATGTGCTTGTGGTGGACGACGACGCCCGTCTGCGGCGGCTGCTCCAGCGCTATCTCAAGGAAAACGGCTTCCGGGTCACTGGTGCGGCTTCTGCCGCCGAGGCAAGGCAGGCGCTGGGCTTCATGCTGCCGGATGCGCTGGTTCTGGATGTCACCATGCCCGGCGAAGATGGGCTGGAACTGACAAAATCCCTGCGCGGGCAGGGGCTGGATATTCCCATCCTGCTTCTCACCGCCCGGGGAGAGGCAGAGGATCGCATCACCGGTCTCGAGGCCGGTGCGGATGATTATCTCGGCAAACCGTTCGAGCCGCGCGAGCTGCTGCTGCGTCTGAAAGCCCATCTGCGCAAACATGCGCCGCCGCCGCCGTCGGATAATCTGCGAATCGTGCGACTGGGGACGCTCGAATTCGATCCCAACAGAGGCATTCTCTCCGGTCCCGAAGGCGTTGTGCATCTGACGGGCGGCGAGGCGGCCCTGCTGGCGGTTCTGTCTCGTCATCCTAACGAGGTGCTGTCGCGGGAAGACATCGCGAATGCTCTGGATATGGCAGAAATCGGGGAGCGTGCCGTTGACGTGCAGGTGACCCGTCTGCGACGGCGGATCGAGGCGGACCCGCGTGAGCCGCGTTATCTGCACACGCTTCGCGGCAAGGGTTACATGCTGAAACCGGGAATCTGACGCCGGTCATGCGCAGTGGATGGCGCACATTCTGGGATGACGGTCGCCTCGACCGGTCGGTGCGGCGTGTCCTGCCGAATTCCTTTCTGGGCCGGTCCCTGCTGATTGTGCTGATCCCCCTGCTGGTCACGCAGGGAATCGCGCTGGAACTGTTTTACGGCAATTATCTGCACGTCATGTCGCGCCGTATGTCCGAAAGCGTGGTTTCCGAAATCAGCCTGTCACTGGACTTTCTGGAACGCTACCAGACGCGGGCCGACCGGGAGTGGGTGACACGGCAGGTGCGGTTGCGCACGCAGCTTGCCGTGGAATGGCATCAGAATGCGAAGCTGACGAAATTCGGCTCGACGCATGTCGTCGGACCGATGGATGAAGACCTCGTCCGTACGCTTCAGGCCTTCATTTCCTATCCGTTCTTTGTGGACTGGCTGACGGATGAACGGCACGTTTTCATCCTGATTCAGCTCCCGGACGGTGTCATGAAGATCGACGCGCCGCGCAAGCGGCTGGATGTCGGTCAGATCTGGCTTTTTGTGTTCTGGGCTCTGGGCAGCTCACTGCTGCTGTTCGCTGTGGCGGCGCTCTTCATGCAGAATCAGGTCCGGGCCGTGAGGCGTCTGGCAAGAGCTGCCGAGCAGTTCGGTCTGGGCCGGGACGTTGGTCCTATCAGACCGGAGGGGGCGCGCGAGGTCCGGAAAGCTGCTGTGGCGTTCAATCGCATGCAGGAGCGGATTTCCCGATTCGTCATGCAACGTACCGCTGTTCTGGCCGGTGTGTCACATGATTTGCGGACGCCCCTGACCCGGCTGAGACTCTCTCTCGCCATGTTCCCGCAATCCGGCGTGGTGGATGCCGGGCTATTGCGGGATGATGTGCATGACATGATCGGTGATGTCGCTGAAATGGAGCGACTGATCGAGAGTTATCTCTCCTTCGCCCGTGGAGAAGGGGCCGAGGCACCGGAAAAGCTGGATGTCGCCGTGCTGCTGGAGGACGTTGCCGCCGCCATCGTGCGTGCCGGGGGACGGGTCAACGCAGTGACCTGCGAGCCGGGGCTGGTTATTGAGGCGCGTCCAGATGCGATGCGCCGCATGTTGAGCAATGTTCTGGAGAATGCCCGTCGCCTCAACGCCGCCATATGGCTTTCAGGGCGTCAGGAAGGGCGCAGCATCATCATTGATGTGGATGACGATGGGCCGGGTATTTCGCCTGAACGCAGGGAGGAAGTTTTCCGTGCGTTTTCAAGCAGCAAGAAGGGCGGAACAGGGCTGGGTCTGACGATTGTCCGTGACATCGTGCGGGCGCATGGTGGCGATATTCAGCTGGGAGAAAGTCCGCAGGGCGGACTGAATGTGCACATCACGCTGCCGCGCTGAACGGACGCCGCTCGTTCCGTTCAGCTGAGAGCAAGGCAAGGATCAGGGCAGGCTGTTGCCCGCGCCGCCATGACCCGGACCGGCGCTCATACCGCCCATTCCACTGCCACTGTTGCCGCCGCCGAAGGAGCTGTTGTTCATCATGCCCTGCATCGGGTTGTAGCGCCCGACGTTGCCGATGATTTCCTGAAGAATGTTGATCTTGGTGCCCGGCGTCGGGGTCTTGTCGCCCACCATGCCCGGATGTTTGGCGTCCTTGGGGCCCAATGTCCGCAGAGAGCGGAGCGTGCCAGCCTGATCGAAATTCAGAACGACGACCTGCTGCTTCGTGACGTGCGGGAAATTCGCCGGAGTGGGCGCCGTCATCATGGACACATAGATCCAGGTATTGTCGTCAAAGGTCGCCTTGGAGGTTGGCGAGCCAAGCAGATCGAGCGCGTCGGCGCGATTGCTCACACCGGGCTTGAGCTGGTTGTAATCGTCTGCCTCGATAAGCGAGCCACGTGGCATCGGGGAGTTTTCGAGGAACGAACAACCTGACAGGAGGAACAGCCCGCCCGTCAGACCCAGAGCCATAAGGGCCTGTCTGCTACGCCGACCTGCTGCTGGCCGTGATTCAGTCCGGGAGAAAGGCTGGCATTTTGACATGACGGTAGTCTGTTCTCTCCACGAATGGACCCAGTAAATATTCTTGCCGTTAAAGCACAAGGAACGGGTGTCCGATAGAGTGTTTTCTGTCACACTAAAGGCGCTATCATCGGACTTTGCGTCGGGAAAGGACTGTATAGAGTGACTGCTTCCGGAGTTTCCGAATTTTCCCGCCCCGTTCTTGTGAGAACATTACGCGGTGCGTCCGCCGACTCTCCACGTGAAATCTCGGTGACCGCGACTGAAGCCGAGTGCGCGCGGATCGCCCTGCGGCTTGGGTTGCCGGACGTGGCGAGTCTGACATGCCGGTATGAACTGTTCCCCCAGACCGGGCATACGGTGCAGGCCACAGGCTCGATGACGGCGCGGCTCAGTCAGCTCTGTGTGCTGACTCTGGAAGTGTTTGAGGATGTGATCGCAGAGCGCTTCGTCATCCGATTCGTTCCGGCGTCCGAGCATGATGGATCGTTCGATGAAAACGGTGAGCTGGATGAAATCGACGATGTCCCTTACGATGGTGACGTGATCGATCTGGGTGAGGCCGCCGTCGAGCAGCTGTCTCTCACGCTTGATCCCTATCCCCGGAGGCCGGGTGTGGCGCGGCCTCCGGCCATTCTGACCGAGGATGATATTTCCCGGCAGGAGGATGAGGGAGAGGTCGAGGAACGCCCCAATCCCTTCGCTGCATTGGCGAAGCTGAAACGCGACGGTTCTTGAACGTCTGCATGGCGTGCGGGCCTGTCAGTTTTCGATCGGTCCTTGCGGAACTGCGGCTGGTCTGGTAGAGCCCCGCCCTCAATTGTAGTTATGTCCAGGTTCCGTCTCCCGGCGGTTCCGGGATGCCATCATTTCGGAGGGGCTTGGACCCATGGCTGTACCTAAAAGAAAAACGTCTCCTTCCCGCCGTGGTATGCGTCGCAGCCATCAGGCCCTGACGGTTGAAGCCCACGCCGAGTGCGGCAACTGCGGTGAGCTGAAGCGCCCGCATCACGTCTGCAGCCATTGTGGTCATTATGACGGTCGCGAAGTGATCGCTGCCGGTAAGGCCCTGAAAGTTGCAGTTCGCGCCTGATTGCGGTGTTGGTAACGTGACAAGCGGTATCCCTGATGAGGCAAGACCCTCTTCGTTCATGAAAGCCGGATCGCATTCATGAACGAAGTCGAGCATTCAGCCGCAGAGACTGCTCAGAGTCCGGAATTGTTTTCCCTCGCTGTTGATGCGATGGGAGGCGATGGCGGCCCTGAAATGGTCGTTGCGGGTCTCGCTGTCGCAGCGGATCGGCATCCGGGAGCCCGGGTGCTGCTTGTCGGTGACGAAAAACGTCTTCGGCCGCTTCTTGCCCGGCATCCGAAAGCTGCCGCCATCTGCACGATCCGGCATGCATCTGCTGCCGTCAGCATGGACATGAAGCCCACGGCTGCACTGCGCCTGAAGGATTCATCCCTGCGCGTGGTCATGAATGCCGTGGCTGGTGGCGAGGCTGCCGGTGTCATATCAGCTGGAAACAGCGGTGCGATGCTGGCGCTTGCCAAGATCGTCATCAAGACGCTTCCCGGTATTTCCCGTCCCGCCATGGC
>NZ_DHNR01000040.1:140655-189737 GCF_002409645.1 Acetobacter sp. UBA5411 | reverse complement strand
GTGGGATGCGACTGGCGTAACCTTGTCGAATTCGCCGTGATGGGTGAAGCCTTCGCCAAGGCTGTGCTTGGTCTGCCCGCTCCCACGATCGGTCTGCTGAATGTCGGGGCAGAAGAGCTGAAGGGCGACGAAAAGCTGCGTCAGGCTGCTGACGTGCTGAGAGACAGTCCGCTTGCCGGTCAGTTTCATGGTTTTGTCGAAGGGCATGACATCACGGCTGGCACGACGGACATTGTCGTGACGGACGGCTTCACGGGAAATGTGGCGCTGAAAACAGGTGAGGGCACCATGAAAATGGCGTCCGGTCTGTTCCGGCAGGTGTTTACCAGCAGTCTTGCCGGTCGTCTGGCCTATCTTCTTGTCCGCCCGGCTCTGGAGCGCATGAAGGACTGGCTTGATCCGCGCCGGTATAACGGGGCGGTCTTTGTCGGGCTGAACGGTGTGGTTGTGAAGTCACATGGCGGCACAGATGCGGAAGGCTTCGCATCTGCTGTTGATGTGGCGATGGATATGGTCACGCATCATTTCAATGAAGGCATTCGTGCCCGTCTGGGGAACATGTCCTCGCTGACGGCCAGTCGGTCTGTTGCTGATGCGGAACGTCAGCCTGTGGCATGACAGCAGGCTCAGTGGTCTGTGCTGATAGTTTTTCAGTAATTTTAACGTGGTTTCTGTGACTGAAGACAGCGGGCGAGGGTTGTTATTGCCCCCCGTGTCCTGAAGGTGTGCCGGATGACGATACGTTCCATGCTGGTTGGCGTTGGCAGTTATCTCCCTGAGAAAATTGTTACTAATGATGAGCTCTCCGAGCGCCTCGATACGTCGGATGAATGGATTCGCGGTCGCACTGGCATTGGTCAGCGACATATCGTCAACGGTCAGGAAAACGCGGTTTACATGGCGTCCCGTGCTGCCCAGCGGGCGCTGGATTTTGCCGGAATCGATCCGATTGATGTGGGCGCTGTCATTGTGGCGACATCCACACCCGATCAGGTTTTTCCGGCGACAGCCGTGCGTGTCCTCGCTGATCTTGGTGTGACCAACGGATTCGGATTCGATATTGCCGCTGCATGCAGCGGCTTCATCTATGCGCTGTCCACGGCCGATGCGTTCATCCGCGCCGGTAACGCGAAGTGCGTCGTCGTGATCGGCAGCGAAGTTTATTCCCGTATTCTCGACTGGTCTGATCGGGGGACGGCTGTGCTGTTCGGCGATGGTGCCGGAGCCGTTGTGCTTCAGGCGAGCGACGATCCCGGCGAGCGTGGCGTTCTCTCCACGCATCTGCACGCCGATGGCTCGACTGGCGACATTCTGTATGTTGACGGTGCTGTCGGACGGCCTGATCACACCGGTCATCTGCGCATGAACGGACGGGAAGTGTTCCGTCACGCCGTGGCGAAGCTGGCGTCGTCGGTGGATGAAGCGCTCGAAAGTGTGGGTCTTGATGCGTCTGATGTGTCCTGGCTGGTGCCGCATCAGGCCAATATCCGGATCATCGAAGGCGTTGCCCGCAAGCTGAAGATGCCGATGGAAAGGGTGGTGGTCACAGTGGATCGTCACGCCAATACCTCGGCGGCGTCCATTCCGCTGGCGCTGGATGAAGCGATGCGTGACGGACGGATCAAACGCGGCGATCTGGTGCTCATGGAAGCGCTGGGTGGTGGACTGACCTGGGGATCGGCGCTGGTCCGGATCTGAGGAAGATCGTCCTGTCCGTCAATTCAGTTGGCGGACGATTTTTCTCCTGCACGATATAATTGACGGCCCGTATCAGCATGTTACCCTGCAATCATGAGCACGGTAACGCGCGCCAGTCTGGCGGAACACATCTATACGGAAGTCGGCCTGTCCCGGAGTGAGTCCGTGGCGTTGCTGGAAGCCGTCCTTGAAACAATGGCGACTGCGCTTGAATCCGGGGAGTCGGTGAAGATCAGCGGCTTCGGCACTTTCATGGTGCGCCGGAAAGGTCAGCGCAGTGGTCGGAATCCAAAGACCGGAGTCGAGATTCCCATTCTCCCCCGGTCGGTGATTTCCTTCCGGCCCAGCCATATCCTGCGGGCAGCCGTTAACGGTGCATCTGAATGAATATTGAAGAAAGCCCGGAAACCGCGCCAGACCCGCAGGAAGCAGATGACGAGATTCGTGGACGCAAGGGGCCGCTGGCTTTCCGGACCATCAGCGAAGTCGCTGATGAGCTGAAGGTGCCGCAGCATGTGCTGCGCTTCTGGGAAACGCGATTTGAGCAGGTCCGTCCCCTGAAGCGGGGCGGCGGTCGTCGTTATTACCGACCGGAAGATGTCGATCTGCTTCGGCGGATTGCGACATTGCTCTACGTCAAGGGTTACACCATCAAAGGCGTCCAGCGCGTTCTCCGTGAAAAGGGACCGGAAGGGCTGGAAGAGGAAGTCAGCGGCAAGGCTGCTGAGGCCTCTGTGTCCGATACGGTTTCTGCGCCGGAAGTGTCCCAGCTGCAGGATGAGGTGCCACCAGTCACGCCCGTCGTGCAGCCGGAACCACAGATTGTTACGGTGACCGTGCGCGACGAGCAGCTCGAGAGTGAGCATGACCGGATGCGGAAAAGTCTTGAAGATATTCTGCATCGGCTGGCTGAGGTAAAGGCCAGTCTGACGGTCGATTAAAGCGGCAGAGTGCATTTGCCGGTCGGATGCTGTCGAACCTCTCTTGTGGAGGGTCGGCAAGCCTGCTAGAGAGTGGCCGTTCATTACTGACGGGCAGTAGCGCAGCCTGGTAGCGCATCAGTCTGGGGGACTGGGGGTCGTGGGTTCGAATCCCGCCTGCCCGATATTTACCTGCATCAGGTAAATCGTCAGTAAGAAAAACTGCCATACAATATAGATGAGATCTGATCATCAGTCATGGCCGCCGGATATCGGCGTGCCAGGCCGTCACTCCGCCTGTTCTAGTGGCGATGTTGGTCTGCTGTAATGAATTGTTTGACTGAAATCTGTGGAACCAACCCGATTTGCGGGGCGCATCCATCAGGGATTGCAGCTCTCTGGCTTCTTTTTTCGGATCGCAGGATTTCAAACGACAGGCCTTTGAGGAACGCAGGATGTGTTCCGGCAATTCCTTTCGGCAAAGCTGTCCGGCGGTAATACCGCTGGTCTGACCTTGCTCTTCAGCCGTCTGAAGGGTAGAAGCCCGCCTTTGATCCCCAGTGTTTCCTTCTTCAGGGATAAATTATGAAACAGCAGGCAAACCTGATCCGCGCGGGCCAGGTCATTGAGCATGACGGCCGTCGCTGGACGGTTCTCAAGCAGCAGATCATCACGCCAGGCAAGGGCGGCGCGTTCATTCAGGTTGAAATGCGTGACCTGAAGACGGGCAACAAGACCAATGAGCGCTGGCGTACGGCTGATACGGTCGAGCGTCTGATCACCGAGGACAAGGAATACAACTATTCCTACACCGACGGTGAAACGCTGGTTCTGATGGACCCGGAAACATTCGAACAGTTCATGATTCCGGTCGAACTGCTGGGTGATCAGGCGCCGTTCCTGCAGGACAACATGGTGCTGAACCTGAATCTCGTCGAAGGCGACCCGGTTGCCGTGACGCTGCCGCCGCAGGTGACGCTCGAGATCATCGAGGCTGATCCGGTTGTGAAAGGCCAGACGGCCAGCTCGTCCTACAAGCCTGCCAAGCTGTCCAATGGTGTAAAGACCATGGTGCCACCGTTCATTGAGGCGGGAGAGCGCATCGTGGTCCGCACGGATGACGCCAGCTATGTGGAGCGTGCGAAATCCTGAGGGATTTCGTCCGACACTGACCATCGCCGGGTGCGTTTTCCAATCCCGGCGGTTCCAATTTCCGCTTTCCTACAGGATCAAATGTCGTGGCGATGCGTCTTTCTCCCGTAATGACCGTGATGCAGGCCGCCGCCGAAAAGGCAGCGAAGCGTCTTCTGCGTGACTTCAACGAGGTCGAGCAGCTTCAGGTCAGCATCAAGGGACCGGGTGACTTCGTGTCGCAGGCCGATCTGCGCGCCGAGCGCACTCTCAAGGAAGAGCTGGAGCGGACACGTCCCGGCTACGCCTTCCTGATGGAAGAGAGTGGCGAATCGGGTGGTGACAACTGGACATGGCGCTGGGTGGTTGATCCGCTCGATGGCACGACCAACTTCCTGCACGGCATTCCGCACTGGGCGATCTCTATCGGCCTGCAGCGTCGCCTTCCGGACGGCTCCATCGAGCTGGTCGCGGCTGTAGTCTACAACCCTGCGGCAGGTGAGATGTTCTGGGCGGAGAAGGGCGTAGGCGCTTATCTGAATGACCGACGCATCCGTGTCTCGGCGCGTCGCGAGATGCTGGAATCGCTGTTTGCGACCGGCATTCCTTTCGCCAAGGTGTCTCCGAAGCGTCGCCTTCCTTTTGCCCGCGTCATGGGCACGCTGATGCCGCAGGTGGCAGGCATCCGTCGTTTCGGTGCGGCGGCGTTGGATCTGGCATGGGTTGCTGCTGGCCGTTACGAAGGATACTGGGAATTCGGCATCAAGCCGTGGGATTGCGCCGCCGGTGCCCTGCTTGTGCGCGAGGCAGGTGGTCACTGCACCGATCCGGATGGCAACGACCTGAATGATCTGCCCGATGACGTGCTGATTGTGGCTGGCAACGGTCATATGCACGGCAAGCTGCGGGAAATTGTGGCGGATGGTCTGACCGCCGCCTGATCTTTCGTTTGCCACTTTTCGAGTCAATCCTCGAAGGCGGTTTTCCGTGATCCCGGGCTATGCAGTGTTTGCCGCAGGATCATCCGGTCCACGTTGTCCCGAGGCCTTTTTGCATGAGCGGTTTGAGAAAGTCTTTTCATAAGCCCGAAGGTCGTCGCCTGCTGGCGATGACCGGCGTGCTGGTGATTGCGGGACTGGCAGCGGCTGGCGGGGCTGATACGGCGCGCGCACAGATCACCACGGACACATCGGTGCTCGGTGCGCTGGGTGGGGCTGCGCCGGAAAAGTCGAAAGCCGAGACTGGACCAGCGAAAAAACCTGTCCACAGGCAGGCGACTCCCGCTCCGAAAGCCGGAAAATCTCCTGCTCCAACGAAACCGGAGGCGCAGAACGCGGCTCCCACTGCCTCAACGACCGGGGCCGCGCCTTCCGCAGCGAAACCCTCCAAACCACCACCGGCAGCAACGATTCCGGCGGCTCCGCCACCACCACCCGTGCTGACACCTATTGTGATCCCGGTTGAACTGCATCCTTTCCCGATTCCGCCTGATCCTCAGCCGTCAAAAGACGCCAAGGGTGATGTGCTGCCAATCAGCGGCGGGTTGCGGGTGACGTTCGGAGCGGATTCGGCCCAGCTCAATCCGGAAACGAAAAACGGCATTCTGGCGTTCGCCAAGATGCTGAAAGAGCATCCGGATGTGAGGGCGCTCGTCGATGTCACGGCCAGCGGTGTGCCCAACGATCTGTCGCGCCCGCGTCGTATGTCGCTGAGTCGTGGGCTGGTGATTCGTGCTGTTCTGATGAACGCAGGCATTCCGTCAACGCGGATTTATGTCCGTGTGATCGGTCTGCCAAACAAGACCGGGATCGAGACGCCTGCGGATCGGGCGGATATCCGCCGTTCCGATGAGGCTCCGGCAGAAAAATAGGAACATCTAGAGGTAGAAAGGCTCTCTGTTCTCTGAAAACAGCGAGCCTTTCTGCAAATGAGCTGAAGACCGGAGTTTTATTTATCCGTCTTCAGTCCTCTTCTGGTTCCCGCGTGCCATTTCCGCCCATCGCGGCCACCAGACTGGAAAGATGTCCGAGTTCCTGTAACTCCAGACCGGCGGGCGGTTTTGTGCGGGCGGCCCCTCGCGCCACACGCCGTGGCGAAACGGCGGTGGTGAAACCGAGTTTCTGGGCTTCTCGCAGACGCAGATCAGATTGCGGCACCTGTCTGATCTCGCCGGAAAGACCGATCTCGCCAAAAAAGACCGATCCCGCGCTGGTGGGCTGGCCTGTGGCGGCGGAGATGATGGCGGCGGCGGCGGCCAGATCGGCAGCCGGTTCCGTGACGCGCAGACCTCCGGCAAAATTCAGATAGACATCCATGCCCGCCAGTTTGAGCCCGCATCGGGCCTCAAGCACCGCCAGCAGCATCGACAGCCGACCGGTATCCCACCCAACCACGGCGCGGCGTGGACTGCCATCACCGGCCTTGGGAGACAGCAGCGCCTGCACTTCCAGCAGGACGGGGCGCGTGCCTTCCAGCCCGGCAAACACGGCAGAGCCTGCAATGTTGCCGTGCCGCTCGGCAAGAAACAGCGCGGAAGGATTCGGCACTTCCACAAGACCACGGTCAGTCATGGCGAAGACACCGATTTCATCGGTAGCGCCGAAACGGTTTTTCGCGGCGCGAAGGATACGGAACTGGTGTCCGCGATCGCCTTCGAAATACATCACGGCATCAACCATGTGCTCCATCACACGCGGGCCCGCCAGACCACCCTCTTTCGTCACATGGCCGACGAGAATCAGCGCAAACCCACGTTTTTTCGCCAGACGGATTAGCTCAAAGGCGCAGGCCCTGACCTGTGCGACGGAGCCGGGCGCGCTTTCGATCGTGTCGAGCCACATGGTCTGGATCGAATCGATGATGACCAGACCCGGCGGCGTGTCGGTTTCGAGGGTGGCCGCGATGTCGGAAACATTGATGGAAGCAGCCAGTTCCAGTGTCGGTGCGTGCAGTTCAAGCCGTCTGGCCCGCATTCTGATCTGCTCGACAGCCTCTTCGCCTGAAATATAGATCACTTTTTGCCCTGTGGCCGAAAGCCGACAGGCCGTCTGGAGCAGCAATGTTGATTTGCCGATACCAGGGTCACCCCCCACCAGAACCACCGATGCGGGGACGAGACCGCCTCCCAGTACGCGGTCGAGTTCGGCAATGCTGGTTCCGATCCGCGCCGGCGGCTCGGCGCTGCCTTCCAGACCTGAAAAGGTCAGGCGTCGCTTGGATTTGCTGGCTCGCGAGGCGGTCGGTTCGACCGTTTCCTCAACAATGGTGTTCCATTCATGACAGGCTTCGCACTTTCCGGACCATTTGGGATAGACAGCGCCACAGGACTGGCAGACGAAACGGTGGAGAGGTTGCTTGGCCAAGGAGCGTTACATTCCGAAATAAAGAAGAAGAGGTATAAAAAGTCACAGACCTATTTTTAACGCAATTCTCGTGTTCTGTTGCATTGTCATTCCTGACCAGATTGTTAAATTCCCGTCTTATTAGGCCGATTTACAGGCTTCGGTGAACCAAGGAGAAGAGTTCGTGGCACGAGCCAGTGTGATGAAGGCAGCGAAAGCAGGAAAAACACGGTCATCAGCAACGAAGTCCGCCACGACTTCGGGTAGAACGGCTGCACCGCGGAAAAGTCGGGCCCGTAAGGAAGATCTTCTTTCAGAGGTTGAAGTCGAAGAAGTGGAAGCGCCGGTAGAGGTCGTTGTTCCGGTCAAGGTTCCGCCCGTGCCGGAAGCCCTGTATTTCGACGCCCAGTGGTATCTTGAAACCTATCCGGATGTGGCTGGCGCAGGCATTGACCCGGCGACACACTATCAGACGAATGGTTTCCGTGAAGGTCGTAACCCGAACGCGGCGTTTGACGGCAAGGCCTATCTGGCCGCCAATCCCGACCTTGAAGGCTATTCCGAAGATCTCTTCGCGCATTACGTCTTTTTCGGTGCGTCCGAAGGACGTCGCATCAAACCCTGAGCAAACGAAGTGTGCTGACGGTGGAGTAGCACTGTCCGTCGGCATCTCTTGGCGACCAGCGTAAAAGCCTGCACATAGCGTGCGGGCTTTTTGTTTTTCAGGAGTAGCGAGCCGGTGAAGGGCGCACTGACCCGCTTGCAGACTCTGCTTCTCACGGAACGTCACAGACTGCCGTTGTGGCTGCCTGTTTTTATTGCCCTTGGTGTTCTCGCCTATTTTCAGCCTCTCACGGAGCCTATGGTCTGGTGGGCTCTGGGTAGCTGCCTTCTTGCCGTTCCTCTTCTCATAATGGGCTGGCATCGGTTGGAGGGACGTGTCTCCGGTTGCGTGCTGCTGTGCCTGAGTCTCGGCTTTCTGGCGGCGTGGAGCGAAAATCATCGCGCGCCGCCTATGCCCGAACTGCCCCGACGCGCCGTCATGCTGACTGGTCATGTTCAGGCGGTGGATATGCTGCCTGCTCGTGTTGAGGGTGCGCCGGGGGGACGACGTGTCACCCTGTCTCATGTGCGCTTCGAGACATGGCTTGATGAAGGCATGGCGCCGCTGAAACGGACGCTGCGTATCCGGCTGCGCGATGACGATTCGCTGGTTTTTGGACCGGGAAATGATCTGCGCATCCGTGCCTTGCTGGAAGCACCGCCTTTTCCTGTCATGCCCGGAGCGAGGGATCTGCAACGGGAGGCATGGTTCGCGAGAGAAGCGGGAACCGGTCGGGCTCTAGGGGCCGCGACACTGGTCGAGGATGGTGGAAAGGTCACGGCCACGACAACCCTCGAACGTCTGCGCGAGACGATTGCCGCCCGGATCGCTGTTGTGCTGCCCGGATCGGACGGCGCGATCGCCTCCACACTTCTAGTCGGCCTGTCGGGAGGTATTGCGCCGAAAGATCGGGAGGCGTTTTCGGTATCCGGCCTGTCGCATCTGCTGGCGGTTGCGGGGCTGCATCTGGGTATCGTGATGGGGGTGGTGGTCACGACTGTCCGCTACGGCCTTGCCTCCATTGAATGGACCGCGCTCCGCTGGCCGTGCAAGGAAATCGCGGTGATCTGCGGGCTGCTCGGCGGCATGGTCTATGTGTTGATGACCGGCATGCATCTGCCGGCCCTGCGCAGTCTGATCATGGCCTGTCTGGTCGTGCTGGCGCTTGTCACGGGACGAAATGCCGCCTCCATGCGCGGGCTGGCTGTTGCTGCGACGGTCCTGCTGCTGACCGGTCCGGCGGTGATTCTGGGCGTTCCATTCCAGATGTCCTTCGCGGCGGTGATGGCGCTGATTGCAGGCTATGAAGTGCTCAGGGTTCCGCTTCGGCGGCTACACGGTGAGGGAACGGTCAGTCGCCGTTTTCTCGTGCATGTCACGACGCTTGCTTTGACCAGTCTGTTGGCGGGCACGGCGACGCTTCCGGTCTCCATGGCGCATTTTGGCGAGATCCAGCCGTTCTTTGTGGTGGCGAACCTGCTCGCCGTCCCGATGACGGCGCTCTGGGTGATGCCGGCGGGACTACTCGCTGTTCTGCTGATGCCGGTCCACCTTGAACGCTGGGCGCTGGATGTCATGGGGTGGGGCGTGGATGGCATCATCTGGCTCGCCGATATGGTGGCTCATTGGCCCGCAGCCCGGATCGCCGTGCCGATGACGCCCGGCTGGGGACTGGCGCTGTTTCTTTTCGGCCTCTGCTGGCTGTGCCTGTGGAGCCGGACATGGCGACTGCTTGGCATTGCACCGATGCTTGTCGGGTTTCTCACACCGTTTTTCCATTCCCTGCCGGACGTGGTCATCACGCCTGATGGTGGACTCATTGCGGTGCGTGAGGGCGATCAGTTGCTGATGAGCGGTCAGTCCCGTGACGCCTGGTTTGAGCGAAGAGCGCTGGAGCAAGCGTTTGCTCGTCCGGTTGTCAGCCTGCCGCTGCATGGCGAGACGGCCAGTGGAGACCTCACCTGTGGTGAGGACGGAGCTGCGGGGGTGTGCGTTCTCACGCGTGGTAAACATTCCGTTCTGCTTCGCGTGGAAGATACGACGGATGGTCAGAGCATTCTGTCCTCAGAGGTCTGTCAGGGAATGGATCTCTTTGTGGCGGTGTCTCCGGCGCGCTCCTCTTGCCGGGATGTGCCGACCATCGACCGGTTTGCGGTCTGGCGGGAAGGGGCTGTGGCCGTTTGGATGACGGATTCGGGTGTAAAGACGTTGTCTGACCGGCAATGGAGCGGTGATCGTCTCTGGGTCATGCGGCCGGGACGCCACGGGGTGCCGAATCTGCCTCTGGCCAAAGAGGATGAGCGGTAAGCGTCCAGCTTTATGAGCCTCTCCTCTACCCGGATGATGCCCTATCACACCGTTTCAGCAGGGTTTTTCCTGAAAACAGAAATTTCCGTTGAGATCCGGCTGGGTTTTCAGAATGTCTGGCTGGACATTCGTATGCAGATTTTACCGGAAACCATGCGGTTTTTAATTGCAATTAAGAATGGTTCTCAATTAAAGAAGGTTCAGCAAGACAGGAGGCGGACCTTCCGGGTCCGAAGATGCCATGAACGCGACTTCCGATACTCTGACTGAACTTTCCGGTGACGAACGGGTAGCTGTGTGGATGCTGCGGTATCTCGCAGGCCCCGGTCGTCCGTGTTGCCGCCTTGGAACTGGCGGTTGGGGCGACATGTTCTTCCGACAGGATCTGGAGGCGCTGGGATCGGCGTTTCGGCATGCTTTGGACCGATGCTCCGGGTTCGGCATGAACCCGCTGGATGTGCGTATGCGGGAATGCGGGTCGGTCAGTCTGACAGAAATGAATCTCCTTGATGCAACAGCTCTCGCCCAGAAGGGAGATGAGCGCGGCATGAAGGCTGTGCTGAGGAAGGTATTTCCCCAGCATCATGTTGTGACATCCTTCGCAACGGCGATGGTGCAGCTTGGGGCCTGTCTGGCGTCGGCGGGCTTCTGGCTGTTGAGCAGGGTCTGCGTGCGGGATGATGTGACGTCGGACGGACAGGCGCGGCCCGGAAAAGCAAGGGTTGTGCAGAAGGCGCAGCCAGTCGCAGAAGCGGCCAGACCGGTCGCGGCGGCCTCTCTGGTGACGCTGTCCCGTTGGCGGAACAATGACATGGCGGTGGGGCAGGTGCTCTGGCCGGTCATGGAACGTCAGCCCGGTCTTCCGGCGGGTGCCTGAAAAGACGACAGGCCGGGAAGAAAGCTCTCCCCGGCCTGTCGGCGTATCGTCCCGCTCCTGCGAACAGGATGGCGTGAGTCTGTGTGCTACGCTCAGCCCTCGTTGGCGGGGCCGGAGTTGAGCTGGATGTAGTTCTCGATGCCAACCTGCTTGATCAGGTCGAACTGGCGGTCGATGAAGTCTTCATGCTCTTCCTCGTTGTCGAGGATCTTGAGCAGCAGGTCACGGGAAACGTAGTCGCGGACGCTCTCGCAGTAAGCGATGCCTTCACGCAGATCGCCGAGGGCCTTCTCTTCCAGCTTCAGATCGCATTCAAGGATTTCCTTGACGCTCTGGCCGATGAGAATGGTGTTGTAACGCTGCACATTCGGCAGGCCGCCGAGATACAGGATGCGCTCGATCAGCCAGTCGGCGTGGCGCATTTCCTCGATGGATTCGTCGTATTCCTTCTTGCCCAGCAGGGTCACGCCCCAGTGGTTCAGCGTGCGTGCGTGCAGGAAATACTGGTTGATGGCTGTCAGCTCGTTGGTGAGCTGAATGTTCAGGTGTTCGATAACCTTCGGGTCTTTAATGGCCATGAGTGCCTCATATCTGTGGGGATGTTGAATATGAGATGGCTTTACACCTGATTTTCATGCGCTGGCAAGAAAAAACCTTTATTTTTCAAGGTAATATAAGAAGTGACTTGCATTCTCATCTGACGTTTTGAGCTGTTTCTGACGGAAATGTCCATGTTTTCAAGGAAGTGGCTGCAAGAGAAAGCCACTTCATTCACTTGTTTTGTGGATATATGGCTTTCAGGAATCCGAGAGCTGAAAAAGAGCGGGACGCTTCTGCCGACCATGAATCGTGGGGGCTGCGTCCCTGTGTTCTACTCTCCTGTGCCTTTCCGGGGATGCACAGGAGAGTCTCTATCGCCTCAGCGGGGTAACGTAACCAGTCGGTCCAGCCCGCTCGCATCGCCCAGAGCCGCGGCCTTTTCCTTGGGGGTCAGCGCCGTTTCCGCATCGGTCAGCGACCGTGCTTCCTGAAGCTTCAGCAGTCCGACAAGCCGGTCGGCGTCGATTGGATCACCCGGTTTGCGTGGTGGTGGCAGCATGGCGCGATGAGCTGCCAGCAGTGTCGGATCAGAATACAGCGCTTCCAGAGCGTCTTCGGGACAGTTCGGAGCTGGCATCTGCATGGCGTCCGCAGCTTTCAGCAGCACATCCGGCGTCTGCGTTTCTTCCGGAACCAGAAGCAGTCCCGCCCGACGCAGGGCCTGTCCGGCGTCACGGCTGGCGGTGAGCGCTGCGAGTGGAATGGCCAGAACCAGGCCAAGCAGCACCGGCGTCATCCAGAGGAACAGGGAAATGGAGACAGCCCACGCCGCCGTGCCAAGGATCAGACCAAATAGGGTGTAGCGCCAGTAGCCTTTGACGATGACGCTGAACGGCACGCCGCCATCGTCACGACGCTGTGCGTTCCAGCCGGAATCCTGTCCGCTGAGAATGGAGATCACGCCGCCTGTCTGGATCAGCATGGCGATCGGGGCGATCAGGCCGCCGATCAGCGTCTCCACCACAATGGAGCACGCCGTCCGGATCGCGCCGCCACAACCTTTCAACGTGGTCCTGTTGAAGAACAGAGCGATATAGGCGAACAGTTTCGGCGCGAGCAGAATGGCCATCGTGGCGATGAACACATATTTCGCGCGGACCGGATCGACCTGCGGCCAGTGCGGGTAAAGCGTTTTGGTGTCGCCGAAATATTCCGGACGCACAAAGCGCGCCTGAAGTGAAATCAGGATACCGACGAGCAGGAAGACCAGCCACAGCGGAGACGTCACGTAGGCTCCGATGCCGATCATCATGTGCATCCGGCTCAGCCAGTGCAGCCCCTTGGTCGGGATGACCTTGTAGTGCTGGAGATTGCCCTGACACCAGCGACGGTCGCGGATAGCGACATCTGTCAGCGACGGCGGGCTTTCCTCGTAGGAGCCGAGCAGGGCCGGAACCATGTGAATGGCCCAGCCGCCGCGTCGCATCAGGGCGGCTTCCACGAAGTCATGGCTGAGGATGTGTCCACCGAAGGGCTTGCGGCCCGGTAGATGCGGCAGTCCGGCCTGTTCGGCGAAGGCCTGCGTGCGAATGATGGCGTTGTGGCCCCAGTAGTTGCTGGCCGCGCCATGCCACCAGGCAATGCCGTGGGCGATTAGCGGGCCATAGACGCGTCCGGCGAACTGCTGCATCCGGGCGAAGAGGGTCGTGCCGCCTGCGATGATCGGCAGTGTCTGGATCAGGCCGACCTGCGGGTTGCGTTCCATCGCGGCGGCGATTTGCACCAGTGTACGACCGTCCATGACGGAGTCCGCGTCCAGCGTGACCATGAGCGGATAAGCGCCACCGAAGCGACGCACCCATTCGCCGACATTGCCCGCCTTGCGTTCGATGTTCTTGGCGCGGCGACGGTAGAAAATGTGTCTGTCGTCCCCCGTATCCCGACGCAGGGCGAGGAAGGCGGCTTCCTCAGTCACCCACACATCCGGGTTGGTGGTGTCGGAGAGAATGAAGATGTCGAACGCATCCGCACGTCCGGTTTCCTGAAGACTGGCGTAAATGGCACGGAGACCGGCCATCACGCGGTGCGGGTCTTCATTGTAGGTCGGCATCAACAGCGCGACGCGGGTGTTCAGCGCAGGAAGCGGGCCATCCGCGTGGATGCCGAGCCCCAGACCGCCTTTCGTCAGCAGGGACCAAAAGCCCGCGACAGAAGAGGTGAAGGCCAGCGCAATCCATGTGAAGAGCAGGATGAACAGCACTTCCATGATGACGCCGAGCACCGAGAACCCATTGGCGTCGAGCACGAGATGGGTCTGGTAAGCACCGTAAAGCGTCAGCGCGAGGGCCGAACCAATGACGGCCAGTCGCCGCAGCCAGACAAGCGGAGGCTCGGTCGGGGAGACCGGCTCACGCCCATGCAGATCGGGTGCGGCATGGAGATCCTGTGTCTCCATGGGCATGGGCGCTTCGGGAGGAAGTGCATGGAACCCGGCGGCGGAGATAACGCCGGGAGCGTCGGTCATGGCGTCCAACGATATACCCACTGTTCTGAGACAGGCCCCTGATCATTGGCGAGAACGACATTCATTTCAGCGAGCTTTGCATCGCCGGGATAGAATTCGAACGTGGTGCGCCAGCCATTGGTGTTGGGATTGGGCTCGACGACCACGTTCTTGATCGTTCCCGCGGATGTTTGCGGAATGAGATGGAATTTCGCGTCCGGGGCAGTGTTCGCAACGGGGCCGCCGGTAAAGTCGATGGCGAAGAACCGGGCTTCCTTGTGGTCGGTCACAGCACCGACACGGGTCGCGCCGATCCGCGCAAGCTCCGTCGGGAACGGCTCATCCCAGCCCCAGTACATGCGATAGGTGTAGGCATATTCATGCCCCGCCTGCATCGGTTCCTTGGGACGCCAGAAGGAGACGATGTTGTCATTGACCTCGTTAGGGGTCGGAATTTCAACCAGATCGATAAAACCCGCGCCCCAGTCACCGATCGGTTCGATCCACAAAGACGGGCGCTTCTCGTAGTTGAGCGCAAGGTCCTCGAAATCATGGAAGGAGCGACGGCGCTGCATCAGCCCGAAGCCGCGCGGGGAGATGTCGCTGAACGCCGAGAACTGGAGGTCCAGCGGATTGCGCAGCGGTCGATAAAGCTGCTGGTCCGATCCGGTCCAGATCTGCAACGCCTCGCTGTCATGCGCGGCGGGACGCCAGTCATCGACATGGGTGCGATCATTGGTGTCGAAATAGAACATGCCGGTAAAGGCGGCGATGCCGGACTGCTCGATCTTCACACGCGGGAAGAAGGTGGACTGCACATCAAAGATGGTGGTCTCACCGGGGCGGATGGTGAAGCGGAAGGCGCCGGTCACGGACGGGCTGTCGAGCAGCGCGTGAATGACGACCGAGTCCACACCTGCCTGCGGTTTTTCCAGCCAGAAGGCGCGGAAGAGGGCGAATTCCTCACCCTTCGGGTCGCCGGTGCCGTCTGCGAAACCACGGGCGGAAAGACCGTAATTCTGGCCTTTGGCGACGGCGCGGAAATAGGAGGCTCCGAGGAACACGGCGCACTCTTCCATTACGCCGGGCGTGTTGATGGCGTAGCGCAGACGCAGACCGGCAAAGCCGAGATTATCGGTCACCCGCAGCATCGGGTCACCATAACGGAACATGTCAGGGCTATACGGAACCGGGGCGGACTTTCCGTCTACGACCTCATGCATCTCGATACGCTGGGGATAGAGAAAGCCACGCGGGAAGAATTCAACGTCGAAGGCCAGATTGTCGTTGTGCCAGAGCGCCTGATCAGGCTGGAACTCGATAGAACGGAACTGGTCGAACGTCAGGTTCGTCAGAGGCTTCGGAAGAGACTGTTCCGGCGCGCTGTAAGGCTTGGCGGCCAGACGACGGGCGATCTGTGTAACAGTGCTGTTGTCAAACGGCGTGGGAGCCGGGGGTGCGGGAGGGGCATCAGCGGCGTGGGCCGGTCTGCCGAGGAAGTCTGTTGTCAGGGCGGCCAATGCGACGCCGCTGCCTGCACGGAGCAGATCGCGGCGGAAGACGGAGGATGACACTCTTCTTATTCTCCCGGTTATTAGAGACAGACCTGATGCTCTGTCAGCTATTGTACCAGTCTGTTTCGATTGTCACGAACGTGAGGCTTTTTGAGGGCGGCGGACCATGCCGGCGAGCTCATCGAGCGCTGCTTTCGCCCCTGCTGCCGCATCCTGTTCCGCTGCGCGATAGCAGCGGACGACGGTCTGCCCTGCTTCCGTGAGATGGGCACCGCCGCCGCCGCCGGGTTTGGTGGCCACCAGTGGGGCGCTGAACTGCTTGTTCAGGGCGTCGATCAGCAGCCATGCGCGGCGATAGGACATGCCCATCGCGCGTCCCGCCGCCGAAATCGAGCCGGTTTCTTCCAGATGTTCCAGAAGGCGGATCTTGCCGTGTCCGAGTGCAGGATGACCATCCACATCCACCCTCAGCGTCAGGCGTAGCTCAGTCACAATGTCAGATCCTCAATAGCGTTTGCAGAAATCGCCGGATGGATAACGCCGGACGGATAACGGAAAACCGATCATACGCACCAAAATCCCTGACCGGAAGGCTGTCAGGGAGGAAATGGCGTCTGTCGTCCTCCATCCGCTGGCCTATCTCCCGCTCAGTGAGCGCCGTCCAGCGGGAATGGCACCCAGCGCAGTCCGTCCATGTCATGAACCAGTAGCAGAACGGAGTGGCGCTGTTCCTTCTGTGCCGTCTCGATCCCCTTGCGCAGATCAGCCACCGAATTCACCCCGACCTGCTGAACCTCGGTGATGACGTCGCCTTCCTTGAGGCCCCGATCAGCCGCAGCGCCGCCATCCGTGACGCTGGTGATCACCACACCCTTCTGGTCTTCGGGAAGACGGTATTTCTTTCGGTTCGTTTCCGTCAGGCCAGAAACCTTCAGGCCAAATCCGCTGAAATCGGCGGATTTGTCGGCAGGGTGGTTTCCGGCTTTCTCCGGATGATCCGGATGCGTGGCCTCTTTCGGCTCGGGCAGGGTGCCGATGGTCACGGCAAGATCCTGCATCTTTCCATGACGCCAGACCGAAAGGGTGGCCTGTGAATCGACGGGCAGATCGGCGATCAGACGCGGCAGGGCATGGCCCTCTATCGGCTTGCCGTTCAGGGCCTGAATGACGTCGCCAGTTTCAAGCTTTGCCTTCGCCGCCGGTCCCTTGGCGTCCACGCCCGCAATGAGAGCGCCGCGCGCCGGTTTCAGCCCGAGACCGTCAGCGATCTCCTGCGTCACATCCTGAATCCGCACGCCGATCCAGCCGCGTGAAACATGGCCTGTCTTGCGTAACTGCTCGATGATGCCCCGCGCTTCATTGGATGGAATGGAGAAACCGATACCCACCGAACCGCCGGAGGGGGAGTAGATGGCGGTGTTCACACCGATGACCGCACCGTGCATGTCAAAGAGCGGTCCACCGGAGTTGCCCTTGTTGATGGGGGCGTCGGTCTGGATGAAGTTGTCGTACGGCCCCTGCTCGATATTGCGGCCACGGGAGGAGACGATGCCCGCCGTCACCGTGCCGGACAGCCCAAATGGATTGCCGATGGCCAGCACCCAGTTGCCGACGCGGGCAGTGTCACTGTCGCCAAACGACACGAAGGGTAGCGGATGTGGTGACGTGACCTTCAGCAGCGCGAGATCGGTGCGGTCGTCATGACCGATCACCTTCGCCGGAAGGACGGTGTTATCCTGTAGGGTGACCGTCACGCGGTCGGCCTTGCGGATGACGTGGTTGTTGGTCACCACATAGCCCGTCGGATCAATGATGAAGCCGGAGCCGAGCGCCTGCATCTTGCGCGGTGGCGCGTTGGGGGCGTTCTGGCGGTTCATGAAGTCGTGGAAGAACTTCTCGAACGGCGAGCCGCGGGGGAACTGGGGAATCTGCGGACCTTCCTCGTCCCCTTCATCGTCGTCGTCCGAATCGCCTTTCATGGTCTGCGTGGTCGAGACATTGACCACGGCGGGAAGCAGACGGTCCGCGAGATCCGCGAAACTGCCCGGCACGCCGTGGGCGTCGGTCGTAACCTGCGGCATGGGAGCGGGCGCGGAGTCTGCGTGAGCCGGCGCACTCAAGGAGCACAGGGCAGTTGAGCAGACCGAAACAGACAGGCCGAAGGAGAGCAGAAAGGAACGGGCGGGACCGGAAAAGGGCATGAAAGGTGCGTTCTTTGTCTGGAAAAAAAACGAAACAGGCTCCTTCCATAACGCAGCGTGAGGCAATGTGACAGTGTTACGAGATGTCGCGCCTGCGTGATTTGAATTGACCGGAAGCCGCTCTGTTCATAGCTTCCCGCACCATGTCTGACCAAAACGTAAATCCTGCTGGCCATTCCCTCCTGCCGAACGGGGCTGTTCCCAAAGCCTGGCCGTTTCAGGAGGCGCAGAAAATCGCCGATCATGTCACAAACAGAGGCGGCGATCGTCCGGCGCTGTTCGAGACGGGCTATGGTCCCTCCGGCCTGCCGCATATCGGCACGTTCGGCGAAGTGGCCCGCACAAGCTGGGTGCGTCAGGCCTATACGGCGCTGACAGGCAAGCCTTCCCACCTGCTTGCGTTTTCCGATGACATGGACGCGCTGCGCAAGGTTCCGGACAATGTGCCGAACCGCGAGATGCTGGCCGAATATATCGGCAAGCCGCTGACCCGCGTGCCCGATCCGTTCGGCACGCACGATTCCTTCGCGGCCCACAATAACGCCCGCCTGCGGTCCTTTCTCGACGGGTTCGGGTTCGATTACGAATTCGCGTCCTCGACCGAATATTATACGTCCGGCCGCTTCGACGCCGCGCTGAAGCGCGTGCTGGAAGTGCATGACGAGATCTGCGCTGTGATCCTGCCGACGCTGGGCGAGGAACGCCGCGCGACCTATTCGCCGGTTCTGCCGATCCATCCGAAGACCGGCAATGTCATGCAGGTGCATATCGACAAGGTCGATCCGGCGGCGGGCACGGTCTTCTGGACCGACGAGAACGGCGAGCGTTTCGAGACGCCCGTGACCGGTGGCGCCGCCAAGATGCAGTGGAAGGCCGACTGGGCCATGCGCTGGTATGCGCTCGGCGTCGATTATGAAATGTCAGGCAAGGATCTGATCGACAGCGTGCGTCTGTCCGGTCGCATCTGCCGTATTCTCGGATCAGCGCCGCCCGCCGGTCTGACCTACGAGCTGTTCCTCGACGAGCACGGTCAGAAGATTTCCAAGTCGAAGGGCAATGGTCTCTCCGTTGAGGAATGGCTGCGTTACGCGCCGCCGGAGAGCCTCGGGCAGTACATGTTCAATCAGCCGCAGCGGGCGAAGCGTCTGTTCTTCGACGTGATCCCCAAGGCTGCTGACGAATATCTCTCCCATGTCGATAAAGCCTCGGCTCTTCAGAAAAATATTGCGGAAGGCTCGGAAAGCGAGACGCAGGATGCTGATCGTCTGGCGCTCTACGCCAATCCGGCCTGGTTCCTGCATGCCGGTCATATTCCGGATCATGCGGGCAGCCCGCTGTCCTTCGGCATGCTGCTGAATCTCGCTAGCGTGGCGAATGCCGAGACGCCGGACGTGATGTGGGGCTTCATCAAGCGTTACGATGCGAACGTCTCTCCCGAGACCCATCCGATGCTGGCCACGCTGGTTGAGCGCGCCATCGTGTTCTACGCCGACTTTGTCCGACCGGCGAAGAGCTATCGCCTGCCGAATGAACAGGAGCACGCGGCTCTGGCCGATCTGGCGGAGGCTCTCAAGGTTTATGAGGGCGAAGAGGTATCCGCCGATGTGTTGCAGAATCTGGTGTTCGAGGTCGGCAAACGTCATGCGTTCGAGCCGCTGAGAAGCTGGTTCACCTGCCTTTACGAGGTTCTGCTGGGGCAGAGTGAAGGACCGCGCTTTGGCGGTTTCATCGCGCTTTACGGTGTTCGGGGCACCATTGCGCTGATTGAAGCGGCGCTGGTGCGGAGCGCGGAAGCCTGAGGGCCTCGCCATGCCGCTGACCCGTAATCCCGGAGAGAAACCGCCTCATTTCTCTCCGGAAGACGAAGAAGCCATGGTCTCCCGTGTGGAAGCCATGGCGCAGGACACGCCAGCGCTTCAGGACAAGCCGAAAAGCTGGAAGCGCTGGCTGAAACATCTGCCGCACCTGCTTGGGCTGCTTCTGATGGTCGCCGCCATTCTGGTGGTCCGCAAGGAAGTGCAGTCGCTCAGCATGGCCGACATCCGGGCAGCGCTCAGCGGTATTCCGCACAGCGCGCTGATGGCGGGCGTGGGCTGCACCTTCCTGTCTTACTTCATTCTGTCCTTCTATGACCGGCTGGCGGTCATTCAGGTCGGACACAAGGAAGTCTCCTTCCTCAGAACCGCCTTCGCCGCGTTCTGTTCCTATGTGCTGTCCCATAATCTGGGCTTCTCGGCGGTGTCGGGGGCTGCGGTCCGCTTTCGGCTCTACCGTAACTGGGGCCTGCCACCGTTTGCGATCGCGCACATCATTGCGTTCTGCTCTGTCACCTACCTGCTGGGCGCAGGCGTTCTGATCGGCAGCGTGCTGCTGTTGGAGCCGGGCGCCGTGCCGGGGCTGGGTGGCCGTATCCCCGCACCGGTGACGGCCGGGATCGGCGTGCTGTGCTGGCTGGGCGTGCTCGCCTACATTCTGGCCGGGCTGAAATGGCGGAAAATCACTTTCCGGGGCAAGGAAATCGACCTGCCATCCACGCCGATGGCGATCGCTCAGACGGTTGTGGCCGCAGCCGATATGGCGGCGACCGCCGGTATCGCGTGGGTGCTGCTGCCTCCGGGAACGATCGACTACACATCCTTTCTGGCCATCTACATCGCTTCCTACACGGCAGGTCTGGTGGCGAGTGTGCCGGGTGGTCTCGGCGTGTTCGACAGCGCCATGCTGCTGGCGCTTGGCCCGTATATGTCCAAACCGGACATCATCGGGGTCATCCTCGTCTTCCGGCTGTTCTACTACATCATCCCACTGTTTCTGGCGGGCGGCATGTTCGCGGCGCACGAACTGTTCCTGCGTGGCGATGCCGCTCTGGCGCGCAAGAAGGGCCGGGAAGACAGTGATTCTCCGGCAAAGCCCCGTCGCCCAAGTCAGGCGGTGCGGGAAAGCGAGGCTGATTTCTCCGTGGCGGTCGCCACCGGTGTGGTCGCCATGTGCGGCGTGCTGCTGATGATCCTGCCGGTCATCAATCCGGTGCATCATGCCGTCGGTTCGAAGATCATCATGTTCGTCTCGCGGCAGGTTGGCGGTTATGCCCTGACACTGGCGGGGGCGACCCTGATCGCGCTGGCGGTCGGGCTGTCACAGCGTGTGACGCTGGCGTGGGGCGCGACGCTCTTCGTACTGGTGCTGGCCGCAGCGGCGACATTCCTGCGTGGCAATGCGCCTGCGGTCTCGATCGTGCTTGGCTTCTCGGCGTTCCTCGTCGCCCCATTCCGCCGCTGCTATTATCGTCATGCCCGACTGTTGAGTGAGCCTCTGTCTTTCACCACGATCCTCTCGCTCATTCTGCTGATTGGCTGCGCGCTGCTTATTGGTACGCACCGTGAGGCGACGGACAGCTGGTGGCAGCTGTTTGTGCCGGAGGGCAGTCACGCCCGCTGGATCGTGACGGTGGCCGGGGCGCTCGCCTTGCTGGTCATCGCCAGTCTGGCGCGTCCGGGTCGCGTGATCGTGCGGTCCTGGAACGAGAAGAACGCCGAATGGTATTACAGTCTGGACCACGCCATCCCGGCTGTGCCTGGTGGGGTCGTGCACGGCATGGTGGCCGGTGAGACCGGAACTGCGGCCATCCCGTTCCGTCGGCG
The DNA here is from genome assembly GCF_002409645.1 of Acetobacter sp. UBA5411. Lineage (GTDB taxonomy): Bacteria > Pseudomonadota > Alphaproteobacteria > Acetobacterales > Acetobacteraceae > Acetobacter. The sequence continues at coordinate 168,460 of NZ_DHNR01000040.1, read as the reverse complement.
CGGCAATTTCGTGATCGGGTTGGGTGATCCGGCGGGTGATGACGCCGATGCGCCATCGGTGATCTGGCGTCTGCGCGATCTGGCATTGCAGGAAGGGCTTCAGCCCGTTTTCTGGGGAACCGGTGAAGTCTTCCTGCCGATCTATGATGATATCGGTCTGGTCAGCTGGCCGCTTGAGGGCATGCCCGGCCTGTATGTCAGCTGTCCTTCCGAACAGATCGGGCTGGTCAGGGCGCTTCTGACCGGACGCAAGGGCGGGGGCAGGGCCGTCCGGTCGGCCAGCTGAGTCTTCGGTCGATCGTTTCTTTTCCGGACTGACGGTTTGCACTCTGTGTCAGGGATGTGACAGTGTGCGGCATCATGAGTGTTCAGAACGACACACCGAAGAGACTGCCGGTCCCACCCGGCATGAGCAGGCGGCATTTTCTCATGGCCCTCGCCGGGACCGCCGCTTTCTGGACAGCAGACGAATTTGCTGACTGGCGGCAGGCCATCGCTGCGGAAGCGGCGCAGACCTACACGCCGCGTTATTTCACGCCTGATGAGTGGCGCTTTCTGGAAGCCGCTACCGAGCAGCTCTTTCCGGAAGACGAGACCGGGCCCGGAGCGAAGGCTCTTGGCGTCGTCGGTTTCATCGACCGCCAGATGGACACCTCTTACGGTCACGGCGGTCTCTGGTTCATGAGTGGACCTTTTCAGAGCGGTCCGGCCAACCTCGGTTATCAGCTTCCTTACGCCCCCCGCGAAATCTACCGGATCGGGATTGCAGGTGCTGACCAGTATTGTCGCGATCATTATGGTCACGCTTTCGCGGATCTGGATCATCCCACCCAGATCGAGGCGCTGACGGCGTTCGAGAAGCTGCCGATCCAGTTCGGCGAGACCCTGGCGGCGGGTATTTTCTTCGAGCAGTTGCGAACCAACACGATGGAAGGCGCGTTCTCTGACCCGATCCATGGCGGCAATCGTCATCTGGGCGGCTGGGTGATGCTTGGCTTTCCCGGTGCCCGTGCGGATTTCATGGACTGGGTGGACCAGTATGGTCCGGCCTATCCGCTGGGCAGCGTGTCGATCAGTGGCGAAACTGCCTGATCCGTGCCGCTACGTTCCTTTTTCCTCGCCTGTCCCCTGCCTGACAAAACGGAGCCCGTTGCCGCATGACTACGAAGAACGCCGACGCCATTGTGGTCGGCGCGGGGTGGGCTGGATCGATTCTGGCCAAGGAGCTGACGGAAGCGGGACTGAAAGTCGTCATGCTGGAACGCGGCCCGGACCGTGCGACGGCGGTCGAGGGAGCCTATCCGGACTCCATCGACGAACTGCGCGGCGCAATCCGTCATAGGCTGTTTCAGGATCTGTCGCGTACGACCGTCACCATTCGCAACAAAATCGGTCAGACGGCGCTGCCGTACCGTCAGCTATCGGCATTTCTGCCGGGTGAGGGTGTGGGCGGCGCGGGACTGCACTGGTCCGGCGTGCATTTTCGTGCGGCTCCCGATGATCTTGCGCTGCGCAGCAATGTCATTGCCCGCTATGGCCAGAAATTCATTCCGGAAGGCATGAATCTTCAGGATTACGGCGTCACTTATGACGAACTGGAGCCGTTTTTCGATAAGGCCGAAAAAGTCTTCGGCACGTCCGGTGAGGCTTACAAGATCAACGGCAAGGTCGTAGGCAATGGCAACGTGTTCGCGCCGTCACGCTCCGACGATTTTCCACTACCGCCACTGAAAGACGTTTATACGGCCAACCTTTTTCGCAAGGCGGCCAGTGATGCGGGGTATCACCCCTATTCGCTGCCTGCTGCCAATGCTTCGCGGCAGTATACCAATCCGTATGGCGCGCAGATGGGGCCGTGCAACTTCTGCGGTTATTGCAGCGGTTATGACTGCTACATGTATTCCAAGGCCTCGCCGAACGTGAATATTCTTCCCGTTCTAAGGAAAGATCCGAATTTCACGCTGATCACACGAGCGCATGTCATGCGGGTCGATCTCGACAGCACGAAGACGCGGGCGACGGGCGTGACCTACCTTGATCTTGATTCGAACAAGGAAGTGACGATCACGGCGGATCTAGTCGTGCTCGGGGCTTTTCAGTTCCACAATGTGCATCTGATGCTGTTGTCGGGTATCGGTAAACCCTATGACGCACAAAAGAACGAGGGCGTGGTCGGGCGCAATTTCGTCTATCAGACCATCACCACGTCCCGCGCTTGGCTGCCGGAAAACCAGTTTACCAACCAGTTCATCGGCACGGGTGGCGGCGGAGTCGCCATCGACGATTTCAACAGCATGAATTTTGATCACGGGCCGCATGGCTTTGTCGGTGGTTCGCCAGTCTGGGTCAATCAGGCGGGCGTCAAACCGATTGCAGCGTCCACGATCGGTGGCGGCAAGGATGCGCCGCGCTGGGGCGCGGGCTACAAGAAGGCGTTGGTCAACACTTACCGGCACGCGATGGCGATCGACGCACATGGCAGCAACATGGCCTATCGCGATGTGTTCCTCGATCTCGATCCGACATGGAAGAACACCTACGGCCAGCCGCTTCTGCGCATGACGTTCGACTGGCAGGATAACGATATCCGCATGAACCGCTACGTGGTCAGCCAGATCGAGCCGATCATGAAGGCGCTCGGAGCCACCAAATACGAACTCGGCATGCTGGAACCCGGCAAGCCGTTCGACACACGTCTGTATCAGACGACCCATCTGGGTGGCGGCGCGGTGATGGGAGATGATCCCAATACCAGCGCGATCAACCGCTATCTCCAGAGTTGGGACGTGCCGAATGTGTTCGTCATTGGCTCCAACGCCTTTCCACAGGGAATGGGCTACAACCCGACCGGAATGGTCGCAGCGCTTGCCTACTGGTCGGCGCATCATATCCGCACGACCTATCTGAAATCGCCCGGCCCGCTGGTGCGGGTATGAGAGGGATCCGTTTTGCACTCTGTCTGGCTGTCTTTCCACTCGTTGCGTCAGCCCATGCTGCAACGCCGTCCGAAGACCTGATCCGGCAGGGTGAATATGTCGCCCGTGCGGCGGATTGTGCGGCTTGTCACTCTGTCAGAGGGCAGCCTCCGTTTTCGGGTGGCGTGCCGTTTGATCTGCCGATGGGCCGTATCTACAGCCCCAACATCACGCCTGATCCCGATCATGGCATTGGCAGTGACACGGAAGAGCAGTTTGCTCGCGCCATCCGTGAGGGCGTGCGGAAGGATGGGGCGTCGATGTATCCGGCCATGCCGTTTCCGTCCTACGCCCGCCTGACGGATGCGGATGTCCATGCGCTGTTCGTCTATTTTCGCTATGGCGTGAAGCCAGTAGCCACGACGCCGCCCGCCAGCACAATTGTCTGGCCGCTGTCCATGCGCTGGCCGCTGACCATGTGGCGTGGGATGTTCGCGCCCACGCCCCGTCAGGCCGCGGCGAAGACAACACAGCGCTCCTTCCCCGACCCGGTGCTTGCTCGTGGAGCGTATCTTGTGGAGGGAGCAGGGCATTGTGGCGCGTGTCACACGCCGCGCGCGCTGAGCTTGCAGGAAAAAGCTCTCACCGCAGCGGATGGCGACCTCTACCTGTCGGGTGGTGGCTCGGTGGATGGCTGGCATCCGCCCTCGCTGCGTCAGGAAAACCGGACCGGTCTGGGGCGGTGGTCTGAGGATGACATCGTCGCCTTCCTGCGTGGTGCTCGGGCTTCCGAAGGATCGGCTTTTGGGGGCATGGCGGACGCCGTCCAGCATGGCACGCAGTATCTGACCGATGACGATCTGCACGCCATCGCCCGTTATCTGCGTTCATTGCCTGCGCGGAAAACTCCTGATCTTGTATGGAAGTATGATCCGACTACGGAAACCGCGCTGCGGCGCGGGGATGTCAGTGCTCGCGGAGCGCGGGTGTATGTCGATCACTGTGCCGCCTGTCATCGTGATGATGGACGCGGCTACCCTGCTGTTTTCCCGCCGCTTGCCGGAAATCCGGTGGTGATGGATGAGCAGCCGGACTCCCTGATCACGCTTCTCTTCAAGGGGGCGATCGTTCCTGCCTCACATAACGCGCCTTCGGCGTTCGTAATGCCGCCCTTTGCGCATGTGTTGTCCGAGCAGCAGATGGCGGATGTGCTGAGCTTTATTCGTGGTGCTTGGGGGAATGATGCGGCGGCAGTGGATGTGGAGGTCGTGCGGAAGCTGACGCCGAAGGAAAGTGGAGCGGGTGGAGTGAAGATGCCTCTTAATTGAGGGGGCAATAGGAGTCAGATTGGCTTAGAAGAAGACGTGTCGCATCGTGTTGCGACACGTCTTCTTTACTTGAGGCGTCGGAACACGATCTCGAACCGGTGGTGTCACTTATATTTTCTCTTGTCGGGTCTAACGAGTTTCTCGCGCAATTTTTGGCCAAGAATTCAGGACTTTATTCCCATCTCATCCAGGGCATCGCAGAACCAGTCGGCGTCACAAACCTTATCGGTGGTGAAGGTCTCGGGATCATCCGCTAGCCTGATCTGCGCTCCTTTTTTATAGGCTTCCGCGTTGTAGGGTATCTGGAGCGAACTGACGCTGAGCAGCTTTTATCAGGCTGGGTTCACAGGACTGGCAAGGGTCACGCGACCACCACCTGCTCTTTTACTTACATACATGGCTTGGTCCGCTTCTTTCAGAATGCAGGAGGTGCTTTTATAACGCGAGGACCAAAAGGCAAGGCCAATGCTGGCGGTCGAGATCAAAGAATGGTTTTCTATTTCTAAAGGTCGCCGAAAGACGTCGCACACATTTTCTGTCGCGGCTATGACCTCATGAGGTGATGTTTTGCCGTAAAAGAGGATTACGAATTCATCGCCGCCCAGACGGGCCACCATATGCGCAGGATGGTCCGCGAGCGTGTGCTTCAGACGTTGGGCCGTCTGACAAAGCACCTGGTCACCGACCAGATGGCCAGCCGTATCATTGATGTGCTTGAAATGATCGAGATCCATGAGACAGACCGCCGGTGGCGTGTCGGTGGTTTTCCATGTCGCCAGAATATCGGTGAGTGTTTGAATGAAGAGTGTACGGTTAGGTAAGTTGGTCAGGGCGTCATGAGTCGCGTCATACCGAAGCTTACGCTCGGCTTTTTCCCGTTCAATCACGCGGGCGATATGGCCGCCGATATTCATGCATAGGCCGACGATTGGTTCTTCCGCTTTCACTTCCTTGCATGAAAAAAACAGGATGAGGACATCGACGCACCCATCCGCAATGACAGGCAGACCCAACCCATAATGCAGGCCGGCCCCGATTGCATGATCGTGCGAGTCGATTTTCCAGCTTACGATTTTCTGCTGACGTTTGATCTGGAAGGCCAGTCCGTCCGCTTCGAACAGTCGCGAAGCCCGGCAGGCGTCAAGCAGTGCCTGACGTGAGGAAAGCGTATCCGGGAAACACAAAGTAGGGTTTACCCGGTCATAATTCCCATCTTCGCGTCGGATAAACGCTACGCCGCCCGAGAACCCCATGCGACGACAGGATTCCTCCAGCGTAACTTCAAGCACACGCGTGGCGGAGGAGGTCGTATTGGCGCAGCTGACGATCATCTCCAGCAGTTTCTGCTGGTTGTTCAGACTATAGAGTTCACGCAGGCCGCGTTCGGCAATCTGTTCCGCCTCGCGACGGATACGCTTCTCCCTCTCGAAGCGTTTGCGCAATTGGAGGTAGAGCGTCTTGTAGTCGGTGTCTGTTTCATCTGCTGTCGGGTGGTTCATGGGCCCTGCCAGCGGATGGTCATGTCATTCTCTTTTGCGGAACCGGGTGGGTAACGCTCCACTGAGACCTTTTCATGCCAGATGTCGGCTGCTCCGAGAATGAAGCCATGTGCGAGATCAAGAAGGTGACGGGAGGACTGGTAGCGCATTTCCAGCGCCCCGTCCGGCAGTTCCGTGAAATGGAAATATGGACAGTGAGCTCCGGAATAGAGCTTCCTCACTTCAGGATGGATGATTGTGTTGACGGATAGGATGAACGCCCGCGCAGAGGGAAACTGCTCGAACAGTTCGGGATAGGTTTTCTTGAGAAGAGGCATCGCCTGCTCACCAAACCAGCGCAACACCTCGCCTTCAGAGATCTTCAGATGATGTGCCGCCGCGCTCACGAGCGCCAGCATATCTTCGTCCGGATAGTTGCCCAGAGAACTATACACACCATCCACCTTGGCCTTTTCCAAAAGGAAATCCCAGGTTTCGGTGCCGAATTGTTCGCTGACCACGTCCTCCAGAAGATTGAAGACTATGCCTTTCATGATGCTTCCGATCTGACCGCGATGATAATTTACAATGTGGGTAATCCCATTGTCTTCACAAGCCGTTAAGCGGACCGATCTTCCCGGCATTCTTTCCTCACATCGGCAGATAACCGGCGTTCCGCAGAGTTGCGTCGAAGCGCTTGACAGAATTTGAATTGCACCGATCTGTGTCAGACGCTCACGAAGCAGTCAGATCGTTTTGGGATCAGGCACACGGTCCGGCAGCCTAGGATCGCGACAACACATGAAAGACAGGCGCTCGTCGCTCAGATATTCCGTCTGTTCGTCGGAGAGACTGTTCAGCGTCTGGTGCATCAGAAGTGTGAACATCAACTCCGGATCAAGGAGTGGGCGACTGCCTTTGTCCTATCCACATGGACCAGAGGCTTGTCCAGATCAGGACGGGAAGCCTCAAAATCCACAATCCGGAAAAATGCTGTGGACCAGTTCTCAAATCAGCCCATAACGCTCCAGCAGATCATCAACTTCCGTCCCATCCGTCAGATGACGCAGCAGGCCGGAGGCGGGCACCTTCTTTCCATCCCGCAATTCTGCCGCCGCCTGTAGAAGCATTCGAATATCGTAGACGCTGCCGAAAACTTCCGGAACGGCACGATCAACATTGAGTAGCGTATAGACCGCCTCCATCGCCGTGCGGACGGAGTATTCCGTAGTGAACACCGTGTCGCGTGGCGTTTCGGCAAACTGACCGAGAAAGGCGAGGTTGACGCTGCCATCCGGCACCACTTTCGGGCGATCTCCGGGTGAGCGCGGCATGAACTGCGCGGTGATGAAGGGCATCATGCAGGGATGCGTGATCGCGCCCTTCGCCGCCATGTCGCCAATCTGGTCGATCGGCACGCCCATATGGAACAGCCACTCCTGCGTGATCTCTTCGCCGGTGCAGTCCTGCATCGGTTTCTTGACGTAATCACCGGGCACATCACTGAACAGTCCGTAAAGCCAAGCCACCATCAGGCCTTTTGGTTGATCCTTGAAATGCGGTTGACGGCTGACGACCCAGCTCATCAGCCACGCGGAATCCTGAATGGTGATCGGGCCGCCGGTGACCGTGCGTCCGGAGAACGGATCGCGACCTGTCACCTTGTGGACGAGGTCGGGAATGCGTGCATCCTGTGTTGTGACACTTGCTGACAGCCAGCGGGATTTTTTGGTGTCTCCACAGAATACATCCGGGCGTCCGAACGCCGGATCCTGCATGGCAATGTTGCGCCACAACTGCCAGATGCTACCATCCTTGATGGTTGTATCGATCGGTGCAGGGGTATGGTGGTCGCCCCAACTGGAATTTTCCACCATCGAGCCATTGGTGACAAAAACCAGTTCATTCGGACCAAGATCGACGCCAGCTTCCGTGCCGCTTTCCAGCCAGTCGATATGGGTTGCGACTTTCTTTCCCCCCGAAGTATCGACGGCGACATTCGTCACCTGCACCCCATGGCGAAACACCACACCTTGGTCGGCAAGCCATGTCGCCAGTGGTTTGCTCAGCGATTCCTGCTGATTGTATTTGGTGAATTTCAGAGTGTGCAGATCCTTTAGTCCAAGGATCTGATGCACGAAACGGGCGAGATAGCGCTTCATCTCGATCGCGCTGTGCCATGGCTCGAAAGCGAACATCGAGCGCCAGAACAGCCAGAAATTCGATTTCATGAAATCGGCGGACAACATGTCGGTGATGGTCTTGCCCGCAAGTTTCTCCTCATCTGCGAGGATGAGCGCAATGATCTCCCGCCGCGCCTTTCCGGTCAGCGTCAGGCTGTCCCGATCCGGCAGAGGCTGGCCCTTTCCGCACATCGCCCGCACCGGACTGCTGCTGGGATCGACGCGGTTGAGATGGTAGAACTCATCGAGAACAGAAGCATCCGGCACTTCCAGCGAAGGAATCGAACGATACAGATCCCACAGGCACTGGAACTGTTCCTCCATCTCCCGACCGCCACGGATCAGCCAGCCGGTTTCCGCATTGCCTGCGCCGTCCAATGCTCCGCCGTCGGCGTCCGATGCTTCAAGAATGGTGATCTTTGAGGGCGTCATCTGGGCGTCGCGGATCAGGAACGCCGCCGCCGCCATGCCGCCCAGTCCGCCGCCGATGATCCACGCGGATCGGTTTTCCACGCCTTCCGGCTTTACGGGGCGGGCGAAGGCTTCGAAATTGCTGTGGGCGTATCTCATGGCGTGCTGTGTCTTTCAGAGCCGATTGCGGCCCGATCGAGTAGGGCGAAGAGAGTGTTCCTGTGATTATACGCTGCTCCCTCAAGATAGATGTCTTTGATATGCGTCAAATATCACGCAGATACGATCACGGATGATTACAGAAGGACGTGCTTTTTCAGGAACGTTTCCGTTGTGCTCTCGATCGCCAGAAATCTTCGCCTGTAGACTCGGTTGCACGCTCTGGAATTCTGTTCGTGCGCATCACAAGAGGCTGGTGGCGATCAACGGATAATCCTTCATGAGGATAACCAGTCTTTGCTGATCATCCTCATGAAGCTGCTTGGTTCGGAATGTTTTAAGCGTTTTGGAAAGATCCCGATATTCTCAGTATTTTCCCCAATAATAAAATCAGTTTTGTCGAAATATTCGGCTTACAGCATCCGGCGCACAGCCCGCACAATATCCTGACGGGCCCGCTCGGCAAGAGCGGACGGCAGCAGATCGAAGCCATGTACGGCGTTGGTATAGACGACCAGCTCGGTCGGGACGCTCGCCTGCCACAGGCGATGGGCGTAGGTCACGTCTTCATCACGAAACAGGTCGAGTGCGCCAGTAAGAATGAAGGTTGCCGGTAGTCCGGACAGGTCATTCATGAAAGCCGGTGACAGATAGCCAAATCTCGGATCGTCAGTCGCCAGATATCCACGCACGGCAGCCCATGCATGGCGGTTCTGGGCGCGTGTCCAGAGGAATTCGCCTGTTTTGGGGTCATCGGAAGGAGCGTCTGGTCCACCAGTGCGCAGATCAAGCATTGGATAGATCAGGAGTTGCGCACGCAGTTTGATCCTGCCCCGATCACGCGCCAGAAGCGCTGTGGCCGCGGCAAGACAGCCACCCCCGCTGTCTCCCATGATCATGATGCGATCAGGATCGACGCCCAGTTCGTTCGGATGGTCATGCAGCCACACCAAAGCGGCGTAGACATCTTCCAGACCTCCCGGAAAGGGCGTTTCTGGCGCCAGTCGGTAATCGACGGAGACGATCAAAGCGCCTGTTTCCGATGCCCGCTGGCTCAGCAGTCCCGCCTGCATGTCAGGTGTGCCAGCGATCATCCCACCGCCATGAATATAGAGGATGGCAGGCGTTGTTCCGCTGGTTTTGGGCGGGTGAAACAGGATGACACGAACCTCGGGCGCATCTTTTGGACCGGGGATAGACCGTTCCTCAAAATCGACCGATGCGGATTGCAGGAGAGCTGTTGTTCCTTCGACCAGATCGCGACGGAAATCCCTCAGATCACCCTGCGTAGGATCAAAGGAGGGAAACGAAGCCACCGTTTCGCGTTGCTGTGCGTCGACCAGATCCAAAGTAGTCATCAGGAGAGCTCTCCGTTTCTCTTGCAGATTGGCAGGAGCATAAGGAGCTGGCAGGCCGGGTAACAGTACCCCTACAACAAGTTGAATTTTCCCGATTTTTTAAAATTGAATGCTGTACGATGGTCTACTCTCTGTTGCGAGAGAGCCTTTTGACCCGAATTAAATCTGAAAAATCCCCAAGAAGCTTTTGGTAAAGCTTTTTTCAAAAATCTTTAAGAATCAATCACTTTTTAGAAAAAGGAAACAGCCTGAAGCCGCCAATAACTTTCAGGATTGCGAGCGTTCGGCGGCTCGCCAGTGCATTATGGCAGCAGAGATTTACTGGCTGTCACGTCGGTTCTGCAGAAGCAGGCGGGCCTGCTCCGTATCGCTGGCGATCTGCTGCTTCAGTGCGTCCAGACTTTCAAACTTCTTTTCCGGGCGAAGTAGGCCGTGGAGTGCGACGGAAATCGTCTGGCCGTACAGGTCTTCCGAGAAATCGAAAATATGGACTTCCATCCGGCTTTCGCTGCCGTCGGCGATGGTCGGGCGTCGACCGATGTTCGCCACTCCGTCGCAGGTGCGGCCATCCGGCAGCCTCACGGTCGTGGTGTAAACGCCACGCGCCGGTTCAAGATGTCGGCCAAGGCGGACATTGGCGGTAGGAAAGCCCAGAAGGCGGCCCCGCTTGTCGCCATGGCACACTTCACCACGAATCGACCAGGGACGCCCCAGTTCCGCTGCCGCCCGCTCAGGGTAGCCATCCTGCAGAAGACGACGGATGCGGGTTGAGGAGTAAGGGCCGTCGGCATCGGCCAGAGCGGGCACAAGGTTGACGCCGATCCCCAGCTCGCTGGCACGCTCCGCCAGAAAACTGGTGGTACCGCCGCGGCGGTATCCAAAGGCGAAGTCATGCCCGCACGCAATATGCTTCACGCCGAGTGCGTCATGCAGCACGTCATCGATGAAACGCTCTGCGGGCATTCGGGAGAAGGCTTTGTCGAACGCAATCTGGAAGACATGCTGCACGCCAAGCGCCGCCAGTGCTGCGAAACGTTCATCCGCCAGCGTCAGACGGAATGGGGGATCTTCCGGTCTGAACAGTTCCCGGGGATGCGGTTCAAACGTCACGACGGCAAGGGGTACATCCGGCTGACTCAGATGCAGAGTGTGCACCAGATGAGCATGTCCCAGATGCACGCCGTCGAAATTGCCAAGAGCGGCCGCTGCGCCCCGCGCCTCGGAAGGAATGGAGCGCCAGTCCGTGTAGAGATGAGCCCGCATTACTGTGCCTTGCCGACAGGTTCCGGAAGGCTGAACAGGCCTGCGACCTCCTTCATGGAATGGGCGACCGGATGAACCGTGCCGGCGACGGTGCCATCTTCCGGACGCACCATCTGACAGGTGCGGAGACCCGCAGCGGTGGCTGCATCCAGTTCAGCGACCACATCCGATACGAACAGAACGTCCGAAGCCTTCCAGCCCATCTTCGAGAGAATGCGACGGTAACTTTCCGCATCCTTCTTGCCGCCCATTTCCAGATCCAGAAAGGCGCTGAAGAGCGATGTCAGATCGCCATCGGTCGTATGGGTGTAAATAAGGCGCTGGGCGGGGGCCGAGCCGGATGAGTAGACGGCCAGTGTCAGGCCTGCATCTGACCATGTTCGCAGGGCAGGCGGTACATCCGGAAAGAGATCAGCGATGAGTGCGCCGGAGGCATAGCCATCCGCCCATGCGATGCCTTGCAGAGCCTTGAGAGGTCCGACTTTTGCGTCCTCATCCATCCACGCCATCAGCTGGGCGAGCGGTTCACGATCCGGCGACAGTCTTTTCGTTTCCGCCAGCGCCGCAATAACAGCGGGATCATTCGCCCTGTCCCGGATCAGATCAGGGAGCGCCTTGCGAGCATAGGGAAACAGGACCTTGTGCACGAAAGAGACGGGAAGGGTGGTGCCTTCAATATCGAGCAGGATGACGGATGGTGTCGGAATGCTGTTCATACGATCTTATTACGCGATCTGGGCCGGAAAGCGGAGAGCGATGTCGTCGCCGGTATAATCCGCGATCCATCCTTCCTTGTGAGTGAAGATACGGAGCGCCACGACATCCGGCGTTTCCCCGGCGTCGAACCAGTGCGGAATCCCTGTTGGAACGGAGATCAGGTCGCCCTGAGTGCAGCCGACATCATAGACCTTGCCGTCAACATGCAGGACGAAGTGACCCTGTCCATGCACGAAAAACCGTACTTCGTCTTCCGAATGGATATGCTCGGACAGAAATTTCTCGCGCAGGGCCGTGCGGTTTGGAGTGTTCACGTCGATACTGATGACATCGGCCGAACCAGCCCCGGTTTCGCCCATCAGCCTGTCGAGATAGGGACGATAGACACCCAGCACCGTGTCCTGATCGGCATCACGAGCGGGAGGTTCGACATCGGTCCAGCGCTCAAAGCGCACGTTGATGGGGCTCAGCCGGGCGGCGATCGCCTCTGCGTCATGGCTGGAAAATTCCGGCTGGCCGGGGCGGGTGTCATCATAGACCGTGAGACTGCTCATGATCAGGCTTCCTGAACCGCAGCGCGAAGTTTCGCCTGTTCCAGCTCGCAGGCGAGAAGGAATTCCAGCCCTTCCAGACGGGCGAGCGCGGTGTCCATATCCGGACCCCAGACATACACGCCATGACCACGGATGATGTATCCGGCCTTCATGTCATTGAGGAACAGGGCCACGCTCCGCGAAAGGCGTGCAATATCCTGATCGTTCGGAAAGACGGGCACAGCAAGGCGCGTCTCGTGCGTGGTCTGCCCCTCGAAAACCTTCAGGACTTCGTAATCTGCCAGATAAAGTTCCGAGTCAGTGCTCGCCATGGACAGCACCGTCGAGGCGACGGAATGTCCATGCAGCACAGCGCCGGCGTCGGGGAAGTGCGCATAGATCTGGCAGTGCAGAAGCGTCTCGGCGCTTGGACGGTCTTCCGGACGGATGGAGGTGCCATCCAGCCCGACCTCGATGACGCCCTGTCTGGTCAGAAAGCCCTTATGGCCGCCTGAGCGGGTGACGGCGATCCGACCATCGGCAAGCCGGACACTGAGATTGCCGGCTGTTGCAGGCACCCATCCACGCTGGTCCATACGACGACCCGCATGGATGATCTGCTCGACAGCCTTGTCCCACGCGATGTCGGACGGACCAGAGGGTGTGCGTGTGTGTTCTGTATCAGTGACGAAACTCATCGTGTGACGAATCCCTGAAGCGGACCGCCGCCCAAGGCGACCGGATGTCAGTGGGTGTTGGGGCCGCTGGACGTCGTGGGACGCTGTTCCGTGGAGAAATTCGCCGGATTGGCTGGCGGCGGCGAGATACGGCCGTCCTGCGTTGATGCAGGATGTTCCATGGACTCGTCATCATCAAGATTCTTCTTGAAGGATTTGATGCCCTTGGCGAAATCACCCATCAGCGTGCTGATCTTCCCGCTTCCGCCAAAGACGATCAGGACCACAGCCAGAACGATCAGCCAGTGCCAGATGCTGAAGCTACCCATTGTGTCGACTCCTCAACCTGAAGAAACCGCCGGGCAAGAGAGAAGCGCGTGCGGGTAAAGTTTCAGTTGGTGTTGCATGGACTTCAGGGGAATAACCGCCTGAAACGCGTATAGAAGCGTTAATAGCATTATTACACGCCCCTGAGCCGGAAAGCCACTGGGGTTTCATGTCTATTTCCTTACGAAATCCACCCGCCGGGCCGGGCGGGAAGAATGAAGCCATAGGTTGGATAGACTGTGCGCCCCATGCTCCCTGTCGGACTCCACCATACCCGCACCCGTGTCCAGTCATTGCGCGGAGAGACATCGACGATAGGGACTGCATGGTCGACCCGCCCGGGATTCCAGTTCGCCTGATCGACGAGAATGGCGCGTGTGCCCCGCACGGAACGCACTACGGAAACATGGCCGTCCGGCAGGCGGGACGATGAACGGAAGACAAGCACGGCGCCCGGTGCTGGACGTGGGCCGCGTGCATATTGGCCGTCCGCACTGCGCCACCATGACGCGGCTGCTCCTCGTAGCGCGATGGATGAATGTTCACGCGCCCAAGGAGCGCATTGGAGACGCCCCTGCCAGCTTCTGCCGGTCCCACCGCCGCCACATCCCGCAAGGAGCAGGGCAGGCAGGCAGCAGAGGATCTTTTTGAAGAGGCGTTTGCGAGGGGAGTGGGGACGGGTGGCAGGCGGCATCACAAACTGGCTTTCAGGGTCAGAATGCGGGTTTCGGCTTCGTCCGGGTCCATCCCGAGCGCTCTGTCAGCAATATCGCGGGAAAAACCTGCGCGAGCGAACGCGCCGTAAAGCCGGGCTTTCTTTTCGGCATGCTCATCGCCTGTATCATCAGGGGACTCTTCCCGCTGAAAGGGTCCAGCCCTGCGTTTGCGGGCAAAAATGAGCGCTGCGGCGATCTCTGCGTCACGGGCGGCTTCATCCTGTCCAAGCGTGTCATCAAGCGCCTGTTCGCTGGTGGACGAATCGATGCCTTTGGCGGCAAGCTGCGCCTGTACGGCGCGCCGCGAACGGCCGCTACGGGTGAGGCGGGCTGCGCGGGATTTGGCAAAGCCATGATCGTTGACCGCGCCCAGTGCAACCATGTCCTGCGCGATGGCTGTCGCCAGCGGGAGAAGGCCGTTCACCGTTTCCGTGACGGTGGACGACTCCTGTCCATCCTCGACAGCTCGGCGGCCCCAGCGGGTGATCCGGCGTTCCAGAACGAGGGCGAGTCCTCTTTCCGTGGCTGCAAACCGGGCCAGATGGGCGAGAGCAGCTTCCCGAAGGGAACTCCGGTCGGGAGGCGGAGGGAGAGGGCGTGGCGCGCCGATGTCCGGACGTCGTGACATGAAACCTACTCTATCATGACGGTAAGCCGGATGTAACTTGCCGCGCCACATGACCCCGATTCTCTGTCACGCATACTTGACGGCAAGGGCAAGCAGGCGTATGGCCCCGGCTCTTACGAAACGCGGGAGAGTTGTCCGTGCGCCCTTGGGCGTCGGAGGATTTCGCCAGAACCGCGGTTCGGGTTCAATATAAAGGAGTCCCGGATATGGCCAAAAAAATCGTTGGCTACATCAAGCTTCAGATTCCGGCAGGCAAGGCGAATCCGTCTCCGCCGGTTGGTCCCGCTCTCGGTCAGCGTGGCCTGAACATTATGGAATTCTGCAAGGCGTTCAACGCCAAGACGCAGGGCATGGAGCCCGGCATGCCGATTCCGGTGGTCATCACCGCGTATGCCGACCGTACGTTCAGCTTCATCACCAAGACGCCGCCGAACACCTACTTCCTGCTGAAGGCCGCCAAGGTCTCCAAGGGTAGCCAGACGGTCGGCAAGTCCGCCGCTGTCGGCAAGGTGACGATTGCGCAGCTGCGCGAGATTGCCGAGACGAAGCAGAAAGACATGAACGCCAACGACATCGACGGCGCCGTGCGTATGCTCATGGGTTCCGCCCGTTCGATGGGCCTGCAGGTTGTGGAGGGCTGAGATCATGGCAAAGAACAAGCGTCTGACCGCTGCCCGCGCGACTGTTGACAGCACGAAGCAGTATGCTCTCGATGAAGCCCTTGCCCTCGTGAAGAGCAATGCGAAAGCAAAGTTCGACGAGACGGTTGAGATCTCCCTGAACCTCGGCATTGACCCGCGTCATGCTGACCAGATGGTCCGTGGCCTGCTCTCCCTGCCGAATGGCACGGGCAAGACCCTGCGCGTCGGTGTGTTCGCCCGTGGTCCGAAGGCTGAGGAAGCCAAGGCTGCTGGTGCCGATGTGATCGGTGCGGAAGACCTGATGGAGAAGGTGCAGGCTGGCGAAATCAACTTCGACCGCTGCATTGCAACCCCTGACATGATGGGCCTCGTCGGTCGTCTCGGTAAGGTGCTTGGCCCGCGCGGCCTGATGCCGAACCCGAAGCTCGGCACCGTGACCATGGACGTCAAGGGTGCTGTCGAGGCTGCGAAGTCTGGTCAGGTTGAGTATCGCGCCGAGAAGGCCGGTATCATCCATGCTGGTATCGGCAAGGCTTCTTTCGACGCTGACAAGCTGGCTGAAAACATCCGCGCATTCGTGGATGCCGTTCAGAAGGCTCGTCCGACCGGTGCGAAGGGAACCTACCTGAAGAAGGTGGCGCTCTCCTCCACAATGGGTCCGGGTGTGAGTGTTGAAGTCTCCGCTTTCGGCGGCTGACATAAAGAATGATCGCCGGGAGGTTCTGCTTCCCGGCTTTCCAGGGTGGCGCTTTCGCGTCATCTGATCCTGTCCAAGACCGGATGTGGCTTTAGCCTTAATGCCCTTGTGGCGCGACCGGGAGACGAGGGTGCTGGTTTGTGGATTTCGATCTGCTCTCCGTGCGTATCGTGACATGGACAGGCGAACCGGATTGTCAGCTCCGCTGATAATCCTTGGGTAACCGGCTCATCCTCCCTGAGTGGATGGGCTAACACGGAGACGGGAAGTGAACCGTACGGAGAAGCGCGAATTTGTCGCCTCGCTCGCTACCGTGTTCGCAGAGACGTCCATGGTGGTTGTCACCCGTAATGACGGGCTGACAGTTGCTGATGTGACTGACCTGCGTCGCAAGGTGCGTGCAGCGGGAGCGACTTACAAGGTCGCGAAGAACCGGCTGGCCACTCTCGCCCTGGATGGGACCCGATTCGATGGCATTGCGCCGCTGCTGAAGGGACCGACCGCCTTGTCGTGGTCGGCTGATCCTGTGGCAGTGACGAAAGTGCTCGTCGAGTTCGCCAAGACCAATGAGAAACTGGTGCTGCTTGGTGGCGCCCTTGGAACCCAGGCGCTTGACGTCAACGGGCTCAAGGCGCTTGCCGAGCTGCCGTCTCTGGACGCACTTCGTGCGCAGCTCGTGGGGCTCATCTCCACGCCGGCTACGCGTATCGCGGGTGTTCTCCAGGCGCCGGCAGGCCAGCTGGCTCGGGTCTTTGGTGCCTATGCCAAGACGGGCGAGGCGGACGCAGCCTGATGCGTCTCCCCTTGCGGGGAGAGAGAAAATGCGCATGACCCGTTTCTTTCGGGTTGTGCATCCTGAACTAGTATCTATATTAGGAAGACCATATCATGGCCGATCTGAACAAGCTTGTTGACGAGCTTTCCGCTCTTACAGTTCTCGAAGCTGCTGAGCTGTCCAAGCTCCTTGAAGAGAAGTGGGGCGTTTCCGCTGCTGCTCCGGTTGCTGTTGCAGCCGCTGCTGCTCCGGGTGCTGCTGCTCCGGCTGAAGAGAAGACCGAATTTGACGTGATCCTTGCCAGCGCAGGCGACAAGAAGATCAACGTGATCAAGGAAATCCGCACGATCACCGGTCTGGGTCTGAAGGAAGCCAAGGACCTTGTCGAAGGCGCTCCGAAGACCATCAAGGAAGGTGCCAGCAAGGAAGAAGCCGAGAAGATCAAGAAGACTCTCGAAGACAACGGCGCTAAGGTTGAGATTAAATAATTATCTCGATCTTCTGGCGGCACCTTCGCGTGCCGTCACTGTTTTGAGTTGGTTCTGGGCGGAGGCTGTCTACGGTCTCCGCCTGTTCGTCTGTAGTGACTCCCTGTAAAGGGTAGATGCTAAGGCGATTTACGAACCAGACGACTGCACCGGATTACGGCGTGGGTCGTGTGAAGTGTGCATTACAGGCCGGACCGTCTGGCCCTCTCCTTTCCTTTTCGGAAACGGGGTGGCCGGATGGTCCGACGGCAGGGACGAGGCAGATAGACATGAACGCAATCACCAAATCGTTCACGGGGCGTAAAAGGATCCGCAAAAGTTTCGGGCGGATTCCCGAAGTTGCGCCGATGCCTAACCTCATCGATGTTCAGCGCGCCTCCTATGAGGCATTCCTTCAGGCGAACGTATCGCCTGATGCGCGGACGCAGACGGGGCTTCAGGAAGTTTTCCGTTCCGTTTTTCCGATCAACGATTTCGCAGGACGTGGTCGTCTTGAGTTCGTTCAGTACGAATTCGAAGACCCGAAATATGACGTTGAAGAATGCATCCAGCGTGGTCTGACTTATGCCGCGCCGCTGAAGGTCATTCTCCGTCTGATCGTCTGGGACGTTGATGAGGATACGGGTTCCCGCTCGATCCGCGATATCAAGGAACAGCCGGTTTACATGGGCGACATGCCCCTGATGACCGATAACGGTACCTTTATCGTCAACGGCACCGAGCGCGTGATCGTCAGCCAGATGCACCGTTCACCGGGCGTCTTCTTCGATCATGACAAGGGCAAGACCCACTCTTCGGGCAAGTATCTCTTCTCGGCCCGCGTCATCCCGTATCGCGGTTCCTGGCTCGACTTCGAATTCGACGCCAAGGACCTGATCTATGTCCGTATCGACCGGAAGCGCAAGCTGCCGGCCACGACGCTGCTTTATGCGCTCGAAGGCGCCAATTCCGAGGCTGCGCGCAAGAAGAAGGCGGAAGAGGGCGGCGACGTCGCTTCCATGGACATCGGCGGCATGGATTCCGATGAGATCCTTGACTACTTCTATGGCAAGGTCATCTTCCAGAAGACCGCCAAGGGCTGGGCGCGCGCTTTCGATCCGGAAGCTTTCAAAGGCCAGAAGCTTCTCTCCGACCTGATCGACGCAGATAGCGGCGAGGTCGTTGCTGAAGCCGATACAAAGCTGACCGCTCGTGCCGTCCGCAAGATCGCCGAGACCACGAAGGAAGTGCTGGTCACGGAAGCGGACCTGCTCGGACGTTTCATCGCCCATGATATCGTCAACCCGAACACGGGTGAGATCTATGGTGAGGGCGGCGAAGAACTGACTGAAGCCCGTCTGCTGGCGCTGGAAGAAGCCGGGATCACTGAGCTGCCGACCCTTGCGGTTGATCAGGCCAACGGTCCGTGGATCCGCAACACCATGACGGTGGACAAGAACAACTCCCGTGATGAGGCGCTGATCGACATCTATCGCGTCATGCGTCCGGGTGAGCCGCCGACGGCTGAGACGGCGGAAGCGATGTTCCGCAGCCTGTTCTTCGATCCTGACCGCTATGACCTGTCGTCTGTCGGTCGTGTGAAGATGAACATGCGTCTGGGTCTTGAATGCCCTGACACGGTGCGTGTTCTCCGCAAGGAAGACATCCTGCGCACCATGAAAGTCATGTGCGATCTGAAGGATGGTCGCGGCCAGATCGACGACATTGATAACCTCGGTAACCGTCGTGTTCGCTCTGTCGGCGAACTGATGGAAAACCAGTATCGCATCGGCCTGCTCCGCATGGAGCGTGCCATTCGCGAGCGTATGGGTTCCGTTGATATCGACACGGTCATGCCGCATGACCTGATCAACGCGAAGCCGGCCGCTGCTGCCGTGCGTGAGTTCTTCGGTTCCTCGCAGCTTTCACAGTTCATGGATCAGACGAACCCGCTTTCGGAAGTCACGCACAAGCGTCGTCTTTCGGCGCTTGGCCCGGGCGGTCTGACCCGTGAGCGCGCAGGCTTTGAAGTCCGTGACGTTCACCCGACCCATTACGGCCGTATCTGCCCGATTGAGACGCCGGAAGGCCCGAACATCGGTCTGATCAACTCACTGGCGACTTACGCCAAGGTGAACAAGTACGGCTTCATCGAGACGCCTTATCGTCTCGTGAAGGATGGCAAGCTTCAGGACGGCTGGAAGTATCTTTCCGCCATGGAGGAGGAGCGTCTTGTCGTTGCTCAGGCCGACGCCAAGCAGGACAAGGATGGCACCCTGACCGGTGACCTCGTTTCGGTTCGCCGGAACGGTGACTTCCGTCAGGTTCTCCCGACTGACGTGACGGCCTGTGACGTTTCTCCGAAGCAGCTCGTTTCCGTCGCCGCGGCGCTGATTCCGTTCCTTGAGAACGATGACGCCAACCGTGCGCTCATGGGATCGAACATGCAGCGTCAGGCTGTTCCGCTGGTGCGCTCCGATGCGCCGCTGGTCGGAACAGGCATGGAAGCCGCTGTTGCTCATGACTCGGGTGCAACCATCGTTGCCCGCCGCAGCGGTGTTGTCGATCAGATCGACGGTGCCCGCATCGTGGTGCGCGTAACGGACTCAACCGGTGCGACGCAGGGTGTTGATACCTATCGTCTGCGGAAATACTCCCGTTCCAACCAGTCCACCTGCATCAACCAGCGTCCGCTGGTTCGCGTGGGCGATCAGGTTGCTGCTGGTGACATCATCGCCGACGGTCCGTCCACGGAACTGGGTGAGCTGGCTCTGGGCCGTAACGTGCTCGTCGCGTTTATGCCCTGGAACGGTTACAACTTCGAAGATTCCATCCTGATCTCCGAGCGTATCGCGCGTGACGACGTCTTCACCTCGATCCATATCGAGGAATTCGAAGTCATGGCGCGTGACACGAAACTTGGTCAGGAAGAAATCACCCGCGACATCCCGAATGTCGGTGAAGAAGCCCTTCGCAACCTCGACGAAGCAGGCATCGTGTATGTCGGCGCCGAGGTGAACCCGGGCGACATCCTGATCGGCAAGGTCACACCGAAGGGCGAAAGCCCGATGACGCCGGAAGAGAAGCTCCTCCGCGCCATCTTCGGTGAAAAGGCTTCCGACGTTCGTGATACGTCCCTGCGTCTGCCGCCTGGCACGACTGGTACGATCGTTGACGTCCGCGTCTTCTCCCGTCGCGGCGTTGACAAGGACGAGCGTGCGATGGCGATCGAGCGCGCCGAGATCGAGCGTCTGGCGAAGGACCGTGATGACGAGCGCGCCATTCAGGAGCGTTCCTTCTACAATCGTCTGCGTGAGCGTCTTATCGGTGAAACAGCAGGAACAGGCTTTAAAGGTCTGAAGTCCGGCACGCCGATCACGGAAGAGGTTCTGACCGAGATTCCGCGTGGCGCATGGCGCAACGTGAGCGTCGCGTCCGACTCCGTTACGGCCGAACTGGAAACCCTGCGTCGTGAATTCGACGCGGCTATCCAGAAGATTCAGGCTCGCTTCGACAGCAAGGTCGAAAAGCTGCAGCGCGGTGACGAACTGCCGCCGGGCGTGATGAAGATGGTCAAGGTCTTCGTTGCCGTGAAGCGTAAGCTTCAGCCAGGTGACAAGATGGCTGGTCGTCACGGAAACAAGGGTGTTGTTTCCCGCGTGGTGCCGGTCGAAGACATGCCGTTCCTGGAGGATGGCACGTCTGTTGACATCGTGCTGAACCCGCTCGGTGTGCCGTCACGAATGAACGTCGGACAGATCCTTGAGACCCATCTGGGCTGGGCCTGCGCCAACATCGGCCGCCGCATTGGCAACATGGTCGATGAATATCAGCGGGACGGTGAAAAGAAGCAGGTGCTTCTGGATGAACTGAAGGATGTTTACGGGGATGAGGTCTTCAAGGCCGACATCGCTGAAATGTCCCACGATCAGCTCGTTGAACTGTCGAACAATCTGCGCAAGGGCGTGCCGATTGCAACGCCGGTGTTCGATGGCGCCTCGATCCCCGATATCGAGAACATGCTTGAGAAGGCGGGTGTCGATCGTTCCGGTCAGTCCCAGCTCATCGACGGTCGCACAGGCGAGCCGTTCGAGCGCAAGACGACGGTCGGTTACATCTACATGCTCAAGCTGCATCACCTTGTCGACGACAAGATCCATGCACGTTCGATCGGTCCATACTCGCTCGTCACGCAGCAGCCGCTGGGTGGTAAGGCGCAGTTCGGTGGCCAGCGCTTTGGTGAGATGGAAGTCTGGGCACTTGAGGCGTATGGCGCAGCCTATACGCTGCAGGAAATGCTTACGGTCAAGTCCGATGACGTCTCCGGTCGTACCAAGGTTTACGAATCGATCGTTCGTGAGCAGGACGACTTCGAGGCCGGTATCCCTGAGAGCTTCAACGTTCTCATCAAGGAACTGAAGTCGCTTGGTCTGAATGTGGATCTGGAAAACAGTGGTGACTGATTTTCCCTTTAATCTTGTCGAGGGGCTTCGGTCTCTCGACGCCGACCTGTTTTCAATGAAACGGAGCGCGGGGCAGAACGCCCGGCGTGACGCGGAGCGCGGCCGCGTGACACCCGTCCTGGAGGTTTTCGGCGCATGAATGAACTCATGAAAATCCTTGGCCAGACTGGTCAGGCAGCCACCTTCGATCAGATCAAGATCCAGCTCGCATCCAGCGAGCAGATCCGGTCCTGGTCGTTTGGCGAGATCAAGAAGCCGGAGACGATCAACTATCGTACGTTCAAGCCGGAACGTGATGGTCTGTTCTGCGCGCGTATCTTTGGCCCGATCAAGGACTACGAGTGCCTGTGCGGCAAATACAAGCGCATGAAATTCCGCGGCATCGTCTGCGAGAAGTGCGGTGTTGAAGTCACGCTGGCGAAGGTCCGCCGTGAGCGGATGGGTCACATCCAGCTCGCAAGCCCGGTCGCGCACATCTGGTTCCTGAAGTCCCTGCCAAGTCGTATCGGCCTGATGGTCGACATGACGCTGAAAGATCTGGAAAAGGTGCTCTACTTCGAGAGCTATCTGGTTCTGGAGCCGGGCACATCTCCTCTGAAGCAGTTCAGCCTTCTGACGGAAGAGCAGTATCTTGACGTGCTCGATGAGCATGCCGAAGACGGTATCGAAGTCGGTATCGGCGCTGAAGCCATCAAGAAGCTGCTCGAGCGCATCGACTGCGACGCCGAGAAGGTCAATCTCCGTCAGGAACTGAAGGAGACGACGTCCGAGGCCAAGCGTAAGAAGCTGGTCAAGCGTCTGAAGCTGATCGAAGCGTTCGCCGAGAGTGGCTGCAAGCCGGAATGGATGATCCTGGACATCGTGCCGGTGATCCCGCCCGAGCTGCGTCCTCTGGTTCCGCTCGATGGCGGTCGTTTCGCAACGTCGGATCTGAACGATCTGTACCGTCGCGTCATCAACCGTAACAACCGTCTGAAGCGGCTCATGGAGCTGCGTGCGCCGGACATCATCGTCCGTAACGAAAAGCGCATGCTGCAGGAGTCCGTGGACGCCCTGTTCGACAACGGTCGTCGTGGACGCGCCATCACAGGCGCCAACAAGCGTCCGCTGAAGTCGCTGTCCGACATGCTGAAAGGCAAGCAGGGACGTTTCCGTCAGAACCTGCTCGGCAAGCGCGTCGATTACTCCGGTCGTTCGGTCATCGTGGTCGGACCTGAGCTGAAACTGCATCAGTGCGGTCTTCCCAAGAAGATGGCGCTGGAGCTGTTCAAGCCGTTCATCTACTCGAAGCTCGAGAAATATGGTCACGCCACCACCATCAAGGCTGCAAAGCGCATGGTGGAAAAGGAGCGTCCGGAAGTCTGGGATATCCTCGAAGAGGTGATCCGCGAGCATCCCGTGATGCTGAACCGTGCCCCGACGTTGCATCGTCTCGGCATTCAGGCGTTCGAGCCGATCCTTGTCGAAGGTAAGGCGATCCAGCTTCACCCGCTGGTCTGCACCGCCTTCAACGCGGACTTTGACGGTGACCAGATGGCCGTTCACGTGCCATTGTCGCTTGAAGCTCAGCTTGAAGCCCGCGTGCTGATGATGTCGACCAACAACATCCTCAGCCCCGCGAACGGCAAGCCGATCATCGTGCCGTCACAGGATATCGTTCTTGGGCTCTACTATCTCAGCCTTGAGACGCCTGAGTTCGCTGCGACACCGGATCGTAACGAATATGATGACAAGACCGGCGAAATTCTGACGAAGGGTGCGCCGTCTTTCGGTTCTATCAACGAAGTCGAATATGCCCTGTCGACAGGCGCTCTGAAGCTCCACGACAAGATTCGTATGCGTCTTGAGATGACCCGTGAAGACGGCAGTTCTTACGCTGAGAATGTTGTCACGACACCGGGTCGTGTCCTGATCGCCCAGATCCTGCCGAAAAGCAGCTCGGTGCCGTTCTCCCTGATCAACAAGCAGCTGACCAAGAAGAACGTGTCCGACGTGATCGACGCGGTCTACCGTCACTGTGGTCAGAAAGAAGCGGTGATCTTCTGTGATCGTATGATGTCGCTTGGTTTCCGCCACGCTGCGAAAGCCGGTATCTCCTTCGGAAAGGATGACATGATCATCCCGCACGAGAAGAAAGAGCTGGTTGACCGCACGTCCGCAGAGGTCAAGGAGTTCGAGCAGCAGTATCAGGACGGTCTGATCACTGCTGGCGAGCGCTACAACAAGGTGGTTGACGCCTGGTCGCGCTGCACGGACGAAGTACAGGCTGCGATGACCAAGGAACTGTCGAAAGCCGAGATCGGCAAGCCGATCAACTCGGTCTGGATGATGAGCCACTCCGGTGCGCGTGGGTCGCCAGCACAGATGAAGCAGCTTGCCGGTATGCGTGGTCTGATGGCCAAGCCGTCGGGTGAGATCATCGAGCAGCCGATCATCGCCAACTTTAAGGAAGGCCTGTCGGTTCTCGATTACTTCACCTCGACCCACGGTGCCCGTAAGGGACTTGCCGATACCGCGCTGAAGACGGCCAACTCGGGTTACCTGACGCGTCGTCTGGTTGACGTGGCGCAGGATTGCATCATCGTCGAGAACGATTGCGGTACCGAGCGTGGTCTGACCATTCGTGCGGTGATGGATGGTGGTGAGGTTGTTTCCTCGCTTTCCGAGCGAATCCTGGGACGTACGCTGGCAGCTGATGTCGTTAACCCGACCACGGGTGAAGTCATCTTCAAGCGTAACCATCTTGTTGAGGAGGCTGATGCCGAAATCATCGAGAAGGCCGCTGTCGAGACGGTTCTGATCCGCTCTGTGCTGACCTGTGACAGCCGCGTCGGCGTTTGCGGTCACTGCTACGGCCGTGATCTTGCCCGCGGCACGCCGGTCAACATCGGTGAAGCTGTTGGTGTTATCGCCGCACAGTCCATCGGTGAGCCCGGAACGCAGCTTACGATGCGTACCTTCCATATCGGTGGTGCCGCCCAGCGTGGTGCCGAGCAGTCGATGGTTGAAGCATCCCGTGACGGCAAGGTGACCATCCGCAACCGTAACGTGGTGCAGAACTCGCAGAACGTGCCGATTGTCATGGCCCGTAACTGTGAAATCATCCTTGCTGACGAGAACGGTACGGAGCGTGCGCGCTATCGTGTGCCTTACGGTGCACGACTTCTGGTAGAAGACGGTCAGGCCGTTACCCGTAACCAGAAGATGGCCGAGTGGGACCCGTACACCCTGCCGATCATCACCGAGAAGGCAGGCACGGTCGAATATCTCGACCTGATCGACTCCATCACGCTTGTCGAGCGTATGGACGAAGTGACGGGTCTGACTTCGAAAGTGGTCGTGGATTACAAGCAGGCCTCCAAGGGTGTCGACCTGCGTCCGCGTCTGCAGCTGAAGGACAGCAACAACAACGTCATCAAGCTGGATAACGGCAATGACGCCCGTTACTTCCTGTCGCCTGACTCGCTCCTTTCAGTGGAGAACGGTGCTCAGGTCCATGCGGGTGACGTGCTGGCGCGTATTCCGCGTGAAGGTTCCAAGACGCGTGACATTACCGGTGGTCTGCCGCGTGTTGCCGAACTGTTCGAAGCGCGTCGTCCGAAGGATCACGCGATCATCGCCGAGAATGAAGGCCGCGTTGAGTTCGGTAAGGATTACAAGTCGAAGCGCCGTGTTATCGTCAAGAACGACGAGACAGGTGAAGAGACCGAATATCTGGTGCCGAAGGGCAAGCACGTTTCCGTTCAGGAAGGTGACTTTGTCCAGAAGGGCGATCCGCTGGTCGACGGTCCGCGCGTGCCGCATGACATCCTGAAGGTCATGGGTGTCGAGGCTCTGTCCGATTATCTCGTGAACGAGATTCAGGACGTGTATCGACTGCAGGGCGTGAAGATCAACGACAAGCACATCGAGGTGATCGTTCGCCAGATGCTGCAGAAGGTTGAAGTTCTGGAGCCGGGTGACACGACGTATCTCGTGGGCGAGACGGTGGATCGCATCGAGTTCGAAGGCGAGAACACCAAGCGCATGAATGCTGGAGATCGTCCGGCGGTGGCCATGCCGGTGCTTCAGGGCATCACGAAGGCCTCGCTGCAGACGCAGTCCTTCATCTCGGCCGCCTCCTTCCAGGAAACGACACGTGTGCTCACCGAGGCTGCTACAGCAGGTAAGGTGGATACGCTCAACGGCCTGAAGGAAAACGTCATCGTTGGCCGTCTGATCCCTGCGGGAACAGGTAGCGTGATGAACAAGCTGCGTGCTGTTGCTGCGCGTCAGGATCGTCAGCGTCTTGAGCATGGAAATGAGGCTGCTGAGTAATCAGCAGACTTCAAATCCTGTGGTTATGGAGAGGCCGGGTTTTGTCCCGGCCTTTCTTTTTTTCTAGGACAAGCATCAGACGCACTGGATGCGGATAACGCATATCACGATGGATTCTTTTCCCTATCGTGATGCCCGTTTTCACTGGCCAAATGGCCAATTTCGGGTTAAGAGGCGCGCAATTCGTTGCATAACGACGCCAAAAGACCGGTTCCAACGGAATGTTAGTGTCAGAAGGTGCGGAAACCAACCCGAATCGCGTGAGTTTTCTTGACTCACATGGTTCCGGGGCTTAGGGTCCGCCGCCTCAGCTTCATGCATTCCGGCTCACTGTCCGGGCAGGTTGTTGTCAAAGCAATTACAGCATGCGGTTCCATGTGCTCCTTGGAGAGTGCGTTAAGGCCGGATGTAAACATAGGCTTTCCGGATGCTGTATCCGGGGGGTGATTTTGGATGACAGTCGGCAACCGAAGTGAGGGTTCGCCGGCCGAACTGTGTAAGGATCGGGAAAGGCGCATGCCGACCATCAACCAGCTGATCGCCAAGGGGCGCGAGCCTGCGGCAAAGCGCAACAAGGTGCCTGCCCTTCAGGGCTGCCCGCAGAAGCGCGGCGTTTGCACTCGCGTTTATACAACCACTCCAAAGAAGCCGAACTCCGCGCTCCGTAAGGTCGCGAAGGTGCGTCTGACGAACGGTCACGAGGTGGTGAGCTATATTCCGGGTGAGGGTCATAACCTTCAGGAGCATAGCGTCGTCCTGATCCGTGGTGGTCGTGTGAAGGATCTTCCGGGTGTCCGTTACCACATCCTCCGCGGTGTGCTTGATACCCAGGGTATCGCAAAGCGCCGTCAGCGTCGTTCGCTCTATGGCGCTAAGCGTCCTAAGTAAGGGAATATCGAGGCATGAGTCGCCGTCACCGCGCTGTAAAGCGTGAGATCCTACCGGATCCGAAATTTGGAGACATCGTCATTACGCGCTTCATGAATGCGCTGATGTATGATGGCAAGAAGTCCACTGCAGAAGGCATCGTCTACGGTGCTCTCGATGTTCTGCATCGTCGCGGTGGCGCTTCCGCTGATCCCGTCGCCATGTTCCATGCGGCGCTGGATAATGTGAAGCCGGCCGTTGAGGTTCGTTCCCGTCGTGTTGGCGGTGCAACGTATCAGGTGCCTGTGGAAGTGCGTGCTGACCGTCGTCAGGCTCTGGCAATCCGCTGGCTGATCGACGCGTCGCGCAAGCGTGGTGAAAGCACGATGCAGGATCGTCTTTCCAATGAGCTGATGGATGCCGTGAATAATCGTGGCGCCGCGGTCAAGAAACGCGAAGATACGCACCGTATGGCTGAGGCCAACAAGGCTTTCAGTCACTACCGCTGGTAACGAGCGCTTTTTTATGTGTGTTGCGGTGTTCCGGGTTGGGTGCCGCAGCAGAAATTGCTAACAACCGCATCCCGTCTGTAGATGGGTAACGGAGAGAAACGATGGCAAAGGCTAAATTCGAGCGTAATAAGCCGCATTGTAATATCGGCACCATTGGTCACGTTGACCATGGCAAGACATCGCTCACCGCTGCGATCACGAAGACCCTGGCCAAGGCCGGTGGTGCTGAGTTCAAGGCATACGATATGATCGACGCAGCTCCTGAAGAGCGCGCTCGTGGTATCACCATCTCCACGGCTCACGTTGAGTACGAGACCGCTAAGCGTCATTATGCTCACGTCGACTGCCCGGGTCACGCTGACTATGTGAAGAA
>NZ_DHNR01000040.1:139795-140520 GCF_002409645.1 Acetobacter sp. UBA5411 | reverse complement strand
GTGAAGAACATGATCACCGGTGCTGCCCAGATGGATGGCGCTATTCTGGTTGTGTCCGCTGCTGACGGCCCGATGCCGCAGACACGTGAGCACATCCTGCTTGCTCGTCAGGTCGGTGTTCCTGCTCTGGTCGTGTTCCTGAACAAGGTCGACCAGGTTGACGATCCGGAGCTGCTTGAGCTGGTCGAGATGGAAGTGCGTGAGCTTCTTTCTTCCTACCAGTTCCCGGGCGACGAAATTCCGGTGATCAAGGGTTCCGCTCTTGTCACTCTGGAAGATGGCGATCCGGAAATTGGCGAAAACCGCGTCAAGGATCTGATGGACGCTGTTGACTCCTACATCCCGCAGCCGGAGCGTCCGGTTGACCGTCCGTTCCTGATGCCGATCGAAGACGTGTTCTCGATCTCTGGTCGTGGCACGGTTGTCACGGGTCGTGTCGAGCGTGGCGTTGTCAACACGGGTGACGAAGTTGAGATCGTTGGCATCCGTCCGACGACCAAGACGACCGTGACCGGCGTTGAAATGTTCCGCAAGCTGCTTGATCGTGGTGAGGCTGGTGACAACATCGGCGCTCTGCTGCGTGGCACGAAGCGTGAGGACGTTGAGCGTGGTCAGGTTCTGGCCAAGC
This sequence comes from Acetobacter sp. UBA5411, assembly GCF_002409645.1. Taxonomy (GTDB): domain Bacteria; phylum Pseudomonadota; class Alphaproteobacteria; order Acetobacterales; family Acetobacteraceae; genus Acetobacter. The sequence continues at coordinate 139,892 of NZ_DHNR01000040.1, read as the reverse complement.
CGGGCTCCATCACGCCGCACAAGAAGTTCAAGGCTGAGGCTTATATCCTCACCAAGGAAGAGGGTGGTCGTCACACGCCGTTCTTCACGAACTACCG
>NZ_DHNR01000040.1:18663-139649 GCF_002409645.1 Acetobacter sp. UBA5411 | reverse complement strand
TTCTACTTCCGCACGACCGACGTCACTGGCGTTGTTCACCTGCCGGAAGGCACGGAAATGGTCATGCCGGGCGACAACATCGCTATGGATGTCGAGCTGATTGCTCCGATCGCCATGGATGAAGGTCTCCGTTTCGCTATCCGCGAAGGTGGCCGCACGGTTGGTGCAGGCGTGGTCGCTTCGATCACTGAGTAAGACGGGGCAGGTGCCCCATAGCCCTTGATTGGGTGGGCCCTGAACTGAGTGTCCCCGGTCGGAGTGATCCGGCCGGGGTCTTACTTGGCGGTGGGATATCCCGGGCAGACCCTGACCGGATTAGAAAGTTGGACTGAAACAAGACGATGGACAACCAGAACATCCGCATTCGCCTAAAGGCGTACGATCATCGCGTGCTCGACAACAGCACGAAAGAGATCGTCAACACGGCGAAGCGTACGGGTGCGCGGGTTCGGGGTCCTATCCCGCTGCCGACGCATATCGAACGGTTCACTGTGAACCGCTCACCCCACGTGGATAAGAAAAGCCGCGAACAGTTCGAAATTCGGACTCACCGCAGGCTGCTCGACATTGTCGAGCCGACCCCGCAGACCGTGGACGCCCTCATGAAGCTCGACCTCGCCGCTGGCGTTGATGTCGAGATCAAACTCTAAGGTCCAGACGATGCGTACCGGATTGATCGCAAGAAAGCTGGGTATGACCCGGCTGTTTAAGGAAGATGGCACTCATGTGCCCGTCACTGTTCTGCATCTCGATGATTTGCAGGTGGTTGATGCCCGTACCGAAGAGCGCGACGGTTACACCGCTGTGCAGCTCGGTCTTGGCAAGGCCAAGGTGAAGAATGTCACGAAGCCGAACCGCGGCCATTATGCCCGCGTGAAGGTCGAGCCGAAGAAGGCTGTGCGCGAATTTCGCGTTGCTGCCGACGCCGTTCTCGAGCCAGGCACCCGTATCCTCGCCTCCCACTTCGTGGTTGGTCAGAAGGTGGATGTCACCGGCACGAGCAAGGGTAAGGGATTTGCTGGCGCCATGAAGCGCTGGAACTTCGCCGGTCTCGAAGCTTCTCACGGTGTGTCCATCTCTCACCGTTCACATGGTTCTACCGGTAACCGTCAGGATCCCGGCAAGACCTTCAAGAACAAGAAGATGGCTGGTCACCTTGGTGATGAGCGCGTGACGACATTGAACCTGGAAGTGGCTGCGGTCGATCCGGAGAAGAATCTGGTCATGATTCGTGGTTCCATCCCGGGCGCGAAGAACGGACTGGTCATGGTCCGTGACGCGATCAAGAAGGCCCTTCATGCAGAGGCGCCGTATCCGGCAGCCGTTGCGACGGCGGAGGGCTGAGGACGATGGAACTCGATATCAAAACCCTCGATAACGGCAGCGCCGGCACAGCCACGCTTCCGGACGAGATTTTCGCTGTTGCGCCGCGTGCCGACATCATGGCGCGTGTGGTTCACTGGCAGCTGGCCAAGCGCCGCGCCGGCACCCACAAGGTGAAGGGCATGGGCGAGGTCTCCGGCACGACGAAGAAGCCGTACCGCCAGAAAGGCACCGGCTCTGCCCGTCAGGGCTCGCTGCGCGCGCCGCAGTATCGTACCGGTGGTGCGGTTCATGGTCCGGTTGTTCGCGATCATGGCTATGATCTTCCCAAGAAGGTGCGTCGTCTCGGTCTGATCTCCGCTCTTTCCCAGAAGGCGAAAGACGGCAAGCTGATCGTTCTCGATGCAGCTGATGGCGTGACGAAGACTGCTGAGCTGGCTGTGAAGCTGAAGGCTCTGGGTCTGACATCCGCTCTGATCGTGGACGGCACAGTGAACGAAGGTTTCGTTCGCGCCGCCCGCAATCTGCCGAAGATTGACGTCCTGCCGACCATCGGCGCGAACGTCTATGACATTCTCAACCACGACGTCCTTGCGGTCACCCGCGCTGGCGTTGAAGCCCTCAAGGAGCGACTGGCATGACAAACGTGCTTGCGATCCGCAAGAAGGCGGAAAAGATGTCGCGCGAAGCGCTCTACGACATCGTTCGTGCGCCGCTGATCACCGAAAAGGCGACGGCGATGTCCGAGAAGAATCAGGTGGCCTTCAAGGTCGCCTCCTCGGCCACCAAGCCTGAGATCAAGGTCGCGGTTGAGACTCTTTTCGGCGTCAAGGTCGTCAGCGTTTGCACGCTGGTTCAGAAGGGCAAGACGAAGCGTTTCAAGGGTCGTCCCGGACAGCGCTCCGATATCAAGAAGGCGTTCGTACAGCTGGCGGAGGGTCAGTCGATTGACCTGACCGCCAAGCTGGCGTGACGCGGGGTATCTACACATGGCATTGAAGCACTTTAATCCCGTCACGCCGAGCCTTCGTGGCACGGTACTGGTGGACCGGGCTGACCTGTGGAAGGGTAAGCCGGTCAAGCAGCTGACCGAGGGCAAGAACAAGTCCGGCGGTCGTAACAATCATGGTCGCACGACGTCGCGTTTTCGTGGCGGCGGTCACAAGCAGTCCTATCGCTATGTCGACTTCAAGCGTCGCAAGCTGGACGTGCTGGGCACCGTTGAGCGTCTGGAATATGACCCGAACCGTACGGCGTTCATCGCGCTGATCAAGTACGAAGACGGCGAACTGGCCTACATTCTGGCCCCGCAGCGTCTGAAGGTTGGTGATCAGGTCATCGCGGGTACCCGCGTTGATATCAAGCCGGGCAATGCTATGCCGCTGGCTTCGATCCCCGTCGGAACGATCGTGCATAACATTGAGCTGAAGCAGGGCGCTGGCGGCAAGATGGCTCGTTCGGCTGGCACCTATGCCCAGCTGGTCGGCAAGGACTCTGGCTACGCCCAGATCCGCCTGCAGTCCGGTGAACTTCGCGTTGTGCGTGGTGAATGCTTCGCAACGGTTGGTGCGGTGTCCAATCCGGACAACATGAACCAGCACATGGGCAAGGCTGGCCGTATGCGCTGGCTCGGTCGCCGTCCGCACAACCGAGGCGTTGTCATGAACCCGGTCGACCATCCGCATGGTGGTGGTGAAGGCCGGACCTCGGGTGGCCGTCATCCGGTTACGCCGTGGGGCAAGCCGACCAAGGGTTACAAGACACGGGTCAACAAGCGTACGGACAGTCTGATCATCCGTCGCCGGAAGACCGGCAAGTAAGGGGCAATAAGAGATGGCACGTTCCGTCTGGAAAGGCCCGTTCGTAGACGGGTATCTGCTGAACAAGGCCGAGGCGTCACGCGCGTCGGGTCGTAACGAGGTGATCAAGATCTGGTCACGTCGTTCCACGATCCTTCCGCAGTTCGTTGGTCTGACGTTTGGTGTTTATAACGGTCACAAGTTCCTCCCGGTTCAGGTGACTGAAAACATGGTTGGCCACAAGTTTGGCGAATTCTCTCCGACCCGTACCTTCCATGGTCACGGTGCGGACAAGAAGTCGAAGCGAGGCTGAGATGAGCAAATCCAAGCATCCTCGCGTTCTGGCTGAGAACGAAGCACAGGCAATCACGCGGAATATCCGCGTGAGCCCCCGCAAGCTTGGTCTTGTTGCCGGTCTGATCCGCAACAAGCCGGCTGCTCAGGCAGTGGCGACCCTCACGTTCTCCAAGCGTCGTATCGCTCAGGACGTGAAGAAGACACTTGAGAGCGCGATTGCGAACGCCGAGAACAATCATCAGCTGGACGTTGACCAGCTGGTTGTGAAGACAGCCGATGTGGGCAAGTCGATCGTGATGCGTCGCTTCCATGCACGTGGTCGTGGTCGTTCCGCTCGCGTCGAGAAATTCTTCAGTCACCTGAAGATTGTCGTGGCCGAGCGTGCGCCCGAGCCTGAGGCAAAGACGGAAGAGAAGGCGGCCTGACGATGGGACATAAAGTCAATCCGATCGGGCTTCGGCTCGGTATCAACCGCACCTGGGACAGCCGCTGGTATGCAGATGCTGACTATTCCCGGCTGCTGCATGCAGATCTGAAACTGCGCGCTTTCCTGCGTCGCAAGCTGGCTGGTGCGGGTGTTTCCCGCGTGGTCATCGAGCGTCCGGCAAAGAAGCCGCGTGTGACGATCTATGCTGCGCGTCCGGGCGTTGTCATCGGCAAGAAGGGTCAGGACATCGACGCACTCCGCAAGGAGCTGACGAAGATGGCTGGCACGGAAGTCGCGCTGAACATTGTCGAAATCCGCAAGCCGGAAATCGATGCGACACTGGTGGCCGAGAACATTGCTCAGCAGCTCGAGCGTCGCGTGGCATTCCGTCGCGCCATGAAACGTGCGGTTCAGTCGGCCATGCGTCTCGGCGCCCAAGGTATCCGAATCAACTGCTCGGGTCGTCTTGGTGGCGCTGAAATCGCTCGTATCGAGTGGTATCGTGAAGGTCGTGTGCCGCTGCATACACTTCGTGCCGACATTGATTATGGAACTGCAACAGCGAAAACGACCTACGGCACCTGCGGTGTGAAGGTTTGGATCTTCAAAGGTGAGATCCTTGCCCAGGACCCGATGGCCCAGGATCGTCGCGCCGCTGAGCAGGCGCCGCAGCGCTGAGGGATAGAGAACAATGCTTTCTCCAAAGCGGACTAAATTCCGCAAGGCCCACAAGGGCCGCATTCATGGCTTGGCCAAGAGCGGCACGCAGCTGAATTTCGGCGCGTTCGGTCTCAAGGCTCTTGAGCCGGAGCGTATCACGGCACGCCAGATCGAGGCGTCCCGTCGTGCGATCACCCGTGCGATGAAACGTGCTGGTCGCGTGTGGATTCGTATCTTTCCGGATCTTCCGGTCTCGACAAAGCCTGCCGAAGTGCGTATGGGCTCCGGCAAGGGATCTCCGGAATACTGGGTGGCCCGTGTTAGACCGGGTCGTATCCTGTTCGAGATCGAGGGGGTTCCACCAGAAGTGGCGCGTGAGGCGCTCGCTCTTGGTGCTGCGAAACTTCCGATCAAGACGAAGTTCGTGACCCGAATCGGAGAGGCATAAGATGAGCAAGGCACTCAAGCCGGCTGATCTGCGTGTGAAATCCGTTGATGAGTTGCAGGCGCTTCTTCTCGATCTGAAGCGCGAGCAGTTCAATCTTCGGTTCCAGCAGGCCACCGGTCAGAATGAAGGGGCAAGCCGCGTGCGTGTTGTTCGCCGTGACATTGCCCGTATCAAGACGATCGTAGCTCAGGCTGCGAAGAAGACTGCCGCGGCTGGTGCTGCGGCCAATTCCTGAGGGAGCGGCTAATGCCTAAGCGCATTCTCAGCGGGCGTGTGACCAGCGACAAGATGGACAAGACGATTACCGTTCTTGTCGATCGTCGTATCATGCACCCGCTTTATAAGAAGTTCATTCGTCGCTCTAAGAAGTATGCGGCGCATGATGAACTTAACGTATGCAAGATTGGAGACGCGGTTCGCATCGAAGAATGCACGCCGATTTCCAAGCGCAAGACCTGGACGGTCATCTCACGCAACGGCGAAGTCGTTGGTGGTGCTGCGTCCGGGAACGCTGCGTAACAGGGGTATAAGGTAAATGATCCATCCCGAGACCAACCTCGAGGTCGCCGATAATTCAGGCGCGCGTCAGGTGCAGTGCATCAAGGTGCTGGGCGGTTCCAAACGGAAGTCTGCCTCGGTCGGCGACGTGATCGTCGTTTCCGTCAAGGAAGCGATTCCCCGTGGCAAGGTGAAGAAGGGTGACGTCCATCAGGCCGTTATCGTTCGGACGTCCTACCCGGTGCGTCGTGCAGACGGCAGTGCGATTCGCTTCGACCGCAACGCGGCTGTGCTGATCAACAAGCAGCAGGAGCCGATCGGTACGCGTATCTTTGGCCCGGTTGTCCGTGAGCTGCGTGCGCGCAAGTTCATGAAGATCATCTCGCTGGCGCCGGAGGTGCTGTAATGGCTGCTCGTATCAAAAAGGGTGACACCGTCGTTGTAACGACCGGGTCTTCCAAGGGCGTTCGCGGTGAAGTTCTCTCGGTTCTGCCGGTCGAGAACAAGGCTGTTGTCCGTGGCGTTGCGGTTGCAAAGCGCCACAAGCGCGCAACGCGCATGGGTGAGGAAGGTGGTATCATCGAGCGCGAAGCGCCGGTGAATCTCTCCAACCTTGCTCTGATCGATCCGAAGAGCGGCAAGCCGACCAAGGTTGGTTTCCGTGTTCTTGATGATGGTCGCAAAGTTCGAGTCGCCAAGGCGACCGGCGAAGTGATCGAAGGCTGAGGAGGGACTGATGGCTACCGAAAATACGCACGTCGTCCCTCGCCTCAAGGCACGATATGAAGCTGAGCTGGCCGGCAAGCTGCGTGAGCAGTTCGGCTACAAGAATGTCATGCAGGTTCCCCGCCTTGAGAAGATCGTTCTCAACATGGGCGTGGGCGAAGCTGCTGGTGATCAGAAGAAGCTTGACGCTGCCCTGAATGAAATGATGCTGATCGCTGGTCAGCGTCCGGTCAAGACAGTGGCGAAAAAAGCAATCGCGGGTTTCAAGATCCGTGAAGGTCTTCCCATCGGCTGCAAGGTGACCCTGCGTCGCGCACGGATGTATGAGTTTCTTGATCGTCTGGTGACGATTGCGATGCCTCGTATTCGTGACTTCCGTGGTCTGCCTGCGAACAAGGGCTTTGACGGACGTGGCAACTTTGCTCTGGGGCTGAAAGAACAGCTGATCTTCCCGGAGATCGAATACGACAAGGTTGACCAGGTTCGTGGCATGGACATCATCTTCGTGACAACGGCGAAGACGGATGCCGAGGCAAAGGCGCTCTTGAAAGCTTTTGATCTTCCCTTTATGGGGTGAGCCAACACGGCTTGATCGTTCCCTGTGGCCTTTGCGGGCCTCAGGGTGTTTTAGCCTGACGGCAACTCTGTTGACGTCAGGTAGTATGTAAGGTTTTGGAAAACCGCTGGAATGGTCCGGCAGGTTCCGGAGGGTAAATCAGGCATGGCCAAGATTTCCGCCGTCAACCGTAACGCCAAGCGCGCCTATATGGCTCAGCGCGATAAGGCGAAGCGGCTGGCGCTTAAAAATATCGTGATGGATCGCACCCTTCCTATGGAAGATCGCTTTGAGGCTTCCCTTAAGCTTTCCGAGCTTCCCCGGAATGGTTCCCGCGTTCGTGTGCGTCTGCGCTGCAAGCTGACAGGCCGTTCGCGCGGTAACTACCGTAAGTTTGAGCTGTGCCGTATTGCGCTGCGTGACTTGGCTTCGAATGGCCAGATCCCGGGCGTGGTCAAGGCGAGCTGGTAAGGGGCGGCAATGTCACTTTCTGATCCCTTGGGTGATATGCTCACCCGTATCCGTAACGCACAGCGCGCTCGTCATGCCGCGTGTGTTGCGCCGGCATCACGGCTGCGCGCCAGCGTGCTTGAGGCTCTGAAGCGTGAAGGCTACATTCGTGGCTTCGCGGTTGAGGAAATCCGTAAGGGTATTTCCCAGATCCGTATCGAGCTGAAATATTCGGAAGGCGAGCCGGTGATCAAAGAGATCCACCGTGTGTCGCGTCCAGGACGTCGCGTCTATTCCAAGATCAAGGAATTGCCGCGTGTCTATGCTGGCCTCGGTGTGTCGATCCTTTCGACGCCGCGTGGTGTTCTCTCCGATGCAGAGGCTCCCCCCCCCCCCCCCCCGGGGGGGGGGCTTTCCCCCCCCCGGGGGGGAAGGGGGAAAACGGGGGGGGGGGACCCCCCCGGCCCGGGGGGGGGGGGGGAAAGGGGGGGGGGGGGCCCCCCCCGCGTTNNGCGTCTATTCCAAGATCAAGGAATTGCCGCGTGTCTATGCTGGCCTCGGTGTGTCGATCCTTTCGACGCCGCGTGGTGTTCTCTCCGATGCAGAGGCTCGCGCCGCCAATGTTGGCGGCGAAGTTCTCTGCCGCGTATTCTGAGGAGGGATAGATGTCACGCGTAGGCAAATATCCCGTTGAGGTTCCTGCCGGAGTGACTGTCAGTATCAACGCTGGCATTCTGACGGCTAAAGGTAAACTCGGCGAGCTTAAGCTTCCATTGTCTCCTCTGGTTGAGACGACGGTCGACGAGGGTAAGGTTGCGGTCAAGCCTCTCGGTTCTCTGGCCCAGGCCCGGATGATGTGGGGCACGACCCGTGCTCTCGTCGCTTCCATGGTCAAGGGTGTTTCCGAAGGCTATTCGAAGACACTTGAAATTACAGGAACGGGTTTCCGTGCTGCTGTGCAGGGATCCAATCTTGTGATGAACCTCGGCTACTCTCATGACGTCGTGTATCCGATTCCTCAGGGAATCAAGATCACGACGCCGCGTCCGACAGCCGTGGTCGTCGAAGGCATTGACAAGCAGCGTGTTGGTCAGGTTGCGCTCGATATTCGCAACTTCCGTAAGCCGGAGCCCTACAAGGGCAAGGGCGTGCGTTATGAGACCGAGACCATTCGTCGCAAGGAAGGCAAGAAGAAGTAATGAGCACTCAGCAGGAATTGCGGGAACGGCGGCGCAAGCGCCTTCGCTTCCAGCTCCGCCGCAAGGCCGGCGGGCGTCCGCGCCTGTCGGTGTTCCGTTCAGGCAAGAACATCTATGCCCAGGTGATCGACGATGCCGCCGGCCTTACAGTGGCCGCCGCATCCTCTCTGGACAAAGAGTTCCGTACGGGCGGTGCGACTGGAGCAAACCGGGATGCCGCAGCGGCAATCGGCAAGCTTGTTGCCCAGCGTGCGGTTGCCGCCGGTGTGACGCAGGTTGTGTTCGATCGCGGCTCCTATATCTATCATGGGCGCATCAAGGCGCTCGCGGAGGCTGCCCGCGAGGGCGGTCTCTCGTTCTGAGGAGGGGCGCGTAATGGCACGTGAACCGAGAGAAGGTGGTCGTGGTCGCGACCGCGATCAGCGTCAGGACCGTGAAGGTGATGATCTGATCGACAAGCTCGTGACGATCAATCGTGTTGCGAAAGTGGTTAAGGGCGGTCGTCGCTTTGCTTTTGCTGCACTGGTTGTCGTGGGTGATCAGAAAGGTCGCGTTGGATACGGAGCGGGTAAGGCTCGTGAAGTTCCCGAGGCGATCCGTAAGGCTACTGAAAAGGCGAAACGCGGCATGATCCGCGTTCCCATGAAGGAAGGTCGTACGCTGCATCATGACGTTGCCGGTCACTTCGGTGCCGGTAAGGTGGTTCTTCGTTCGGCGGAAGCCGGAACGGGGATCATCGCTGGTGGCCCGATGCGCGCCGTGTTCGAAAGCCTTGGCATCAACGACGTTGTCGCCAAGTCGCTTGGAACGCGTAACCCGCATAACATGGTGAAGGCGACGTTCGCGGCGCTGGAGCGTTGTGCAAGCCCGCGTGCGGTTGCAAACCGTCGTGGCAAGAAGGTCTCTGATATTCTTGGCAAGCGCGAGCAGGTAGCGGAGGGCGCAGATGTCTGAGGCTAAAACTGTTCGTGTTACACAGATTGCGTCCGGAAACGGACGCAAGCCAGGTCAGCAGGCAACGCTCGTCGGTCTGGGTCTGAACAAGATTGGTCGCACGCGCGAGCTGCAGGATACACCGTCAATTCGGGGTATGCTGAACAAGGTAGCCCACCTGGTGAAGGTGGAGGATTGAAATGAAACTTCATGAACTCCGCGATAACGAGGGTTCTCGTTATCGCAAGAAGCGCCTTGGACGTGGTATCGGCTCTGGTAAGGGCAAGACCTCGGGTAAGGGTGTAAAAGGTCAGAAGGCTCGTGAGGGTGTTTCCCTGAATGGCTTCGAAGGTGGTCAGCTTCCGCTGTATCGTCGTATGCCGAAGCGGGGATTCAAGAATATCTTCCGTAAGGTCTATGCTCCGGTGAACCTTGGTACACTTGAGAAGGCTATTGCTGACGGTAAGCTTGAAGCCGGATCAGTGATCAATGAGGAAGCTCTTCGTAAGGCTGGTCTGGTCGGTACGGGCAAATATGCCGGTATCCGTCTGCTTGCTGACGGTGAGATTTCCCGGGCGGTGACTGTTGAAGTTGCTGGTGCGTCCGCATCGGCTATTGCTGCAGTCGAGAAAGCTGGCGGGTCTGTGAAGACACTCGCCGCAGCTCGGAAAGAAGCCAACGCGGCTTCCTGACATGACTCTGAAGGCAGAACCAATTCTGCCTTCTAGGTTATGTAAGTTTGATTTGCAGGCGTTGGTGTCTGCCACGACAGCGCCCCACTTTGCGGTGGCGCTGTTTTTTGTGAAAGGACAGGCGTATGGCCTCGGCGGCTGAGCAACTCGCGGCCAATTTTAATCTGGGTTCCTTCGCCAAGGCGACGGAACTCAAGAAGCGGATCTGGTTCACGCTGGGAGCCCTGATCGTCTATCGTCTGGGCACCTATATCCCTGTCCCGGGCATTGACGCGAAGGTGATGGGGCAGCTTCTGGCCCAGCATCAGGGTGGCATTCTTGGCATGTTCGACATGTTCACGGGCGGCGCGCTTGGACGCATGACCGTGTTCGCCCTGAACATCATGCCCTACATCTCGGCTTCGATCATCATTCAGTTGATGTCGACAGCCATTCCCTCGATGGAAGCTCTCAAGAAAGAGGGCGAGCATGGACGGAAAAAACTTAACCAGTATACGCGTTACCTGACGGTCGCGATTGCGTTCTTTCAGGCGTACGGCATTGCGGTCGGGCTTGAGCGAATGAGTTCGTCAGCTGGCTCCGCAGTCGTTAATCCGGGACTGTTCTTTCTCGTCTCCTGCGTTTTCACGCTGGTTGGCGGGACCATGTTCCTGATGTGGCTTGGTGAACAGATCACGTCCCGTGGGGTTGGTAACGGTATCTCGCTGATTATCTTCGCCGGCATCGTTGCAAATCTGCCGCATGCCTTGGCGACATTGTTTCAGCTTGGATATACCGGCGCGCTCTCGCCGTTCTTCGTGCTGGTGTTTCTGGTGCTGGCGGCACTTACGATCGTCTTTATCGTATTCATGGAGCAGGCGCAGCGTCGTGTCGTGATCCAGTATCCCAAGCGCCAGATGGGTAATCGCGTTTTCGGCGGCGAATCGACTCATATGCCGCTAAAGGTCAATACGGCTGGAGTGATCCCTCCGATCTTTGCTTCTTCCGTGCTGCTGATTCCCGTCACCATTGCGGGCTTCATGAACGGAAAGGGGATGCCGGGCTGGTTGTCATTCCTCGGACAATCACTGGGTCAGGGACAGCCGCTCTACATGCTGTTCTATGCGCTGATGATCGTTTTCTTTTCCTATTTTTATGCGGCGGTCACGTTCAATCCGGAAGAAACAGCCGACAACCTGCGTAAGCAGAGTGGCTTCATTCCTGGCATTCGCCCGGGTGCATCAACAGCGGCGTATTTCGATGGAATTCTGACCCGTCTGACGACGATCGGCGCCCTGTATCTTGTTGCTGTCTGTCTGCTGCCTCAGATCCTGATCAGTCGCTATAATGTGCCTTTCTATTTTGGTGGTACAAGCCTGATCATCATCGTATCGGTGACAATCGATACGGTTACCCAGATCCAGTCTCATCTGGTGGCGCACCAGTATCAGGGGCTGATCCAACGTAATCGAAAGAGCGGTTCCAATCGGAGGATCGTCCGCAAATGAATATTATTTTTCTTGGTCCGCCGGGCGCGGGTAAAGGAACCCAGTCCAAGCGGCTTGAGGCGCGTTACGGCATCGCCCAGATTTCAACGGGTGATATGCTGCGCGCTGAAGTGAAGGCTGGCTCCGATGTTGGCCGTGAAGCAAAGTCGCTGATGGATGAGGGAAAGCTTGTTCCTGACACCATCATCGTCAGCATGCTGGAATCCCGTATTCAGCAGCCTGACTGCGCCAAGGGCTTCATTCTTGATGGTTTCCCGCGGACGGTGGCGCAGGCTGAGGCGCTGGACGTTGTTCTCGCACGCCTCTCCCGCAAGATTGACGTTGTTCTGATGCTGGAAGTGGATGAGGACGCTCTGGCCGATCGTATCGCCGGTCGTTTCTCCTGTGCGAAATGTGGCGCGAGCTATAACGACGTGTCCAAGCCGACACAGGTGGCGGATACATGTGATCTCTGCGGTTCGCATGAGTTCACGCGACGGGCGGATGACAACCGTGAGACAGTGGCATCCCGACTGACAGCCTACAGAAACGAGACGCTTCCTCTCCTGCCTTATTATGAGGACAAGGTGATGGTTGCGTTCATTGATGGCATGGCGCCCATCGATGAAGTGAGCGGGCAGATCGATTCAACGATGGCTGAAGTCGAGAAGCTCACGCAAAAGTGATCTATCTGGATTGACTCTTCATGCCTGCCCGGTCTATTGCGCGCGCTCTGGACCGCATGGTCGCCTGGCGATCAAAAGGGCGGCAAATTAATTCGAATCAACGCCGGACGCGCAGTCGGGCGGACTAGGAGTGTGTAGCGTGGCGCGTATTGCCGGCGTTAATATCCCAACGAACAAACGTGTTGTGATCGGACTGCAGTATATTTACGGCATCGGTCAGACAAAAGCTCAGCAGATCTGCAAGAACCTCGGTTTGCCTGACGCGAAGCGCGTCAACGAACTGAGCGACGACGAGATCATGAAGATCCGTGAGACCATTGATAATGACTATCGTGTCGAGGGTGACCTTCGTCGTGAAGTTGCGATGAACATCAAGCGTCTCATGGATCTGGGTTGCTACCGTGGCCTTCGCCACCGTCGTGGCCTGCCTGTGCATGGACAGCGGACGCATACCAATGCGCGTACCCGTAAGGGTAAGGCTGTTGCCATCGCTGGTAAGAAGAAAGTAGCGCGTTAATCAATACGCCTTCGGGCGTATCAGACAAATTCAGGTATCTGCCGGTTTTGTGCCGGCAGTTGCCGGGCGGGCTCAATCCGCCCTTACAGTGAAAAGGCAAGGCGACAGACATGGCGAAGGCCGCTGCACCGCGTATCCGCAAGAAAGAACGCAAGAACATTATCTCGGGCGTGGCGCATGTGCTCTCCACGTTCAACAACACGATGATCACGATTTCCGACGCCCAGGGGAATGCCATCGCATGGTCCTCCGCTGGTGCGCAGGGTTTCAAGGGTTCGCGTAAGTCCACACCGTATGCTGCACAGGTTGCTGCTGAAGATGCAGGCCGCAAGGCTCGCGAACACGGCATGGAAACGCTGGACATCGAAGTGTCGGGTCCGGGTTCGGGACGTGAGAGCGCTCTGCGTGCTCTTCAGGCTGTTGGCTTCCAGATCGCCTCGATTCGCGATCTGACGCCTGTGCCGCACAACGGCTGCCGTCCGCGCAAGCGTCGTCGCGTCTGATTGAGGTTCCTGTTCCGGAAAGTGGTTCGCCATTTTCCGGGGCGGGGTCTTTATTGAAGTTGCCCCGGCTTTCGGTCGGGGTTTCCGCCGTCTTGTTGCGGCCCCCTTATTGAAAGGCCGAGACCTTGGTGCTCCAGAAAAACTGGCAATCACTGATCAAGCCGGAGAAGCTGGAAGTCGAACCCGGCTCCGTCCCGTCTCGCGTGGCGACGATCGTTGCCGAGCCGCTGGAACGCGGCTTTGGTATGACGCTCGGGAATGCTCTGCGTCGCGTTCTTCTTTCTTCTCTTCAGGGCGCGGCGATCACCGCGATCCAGATTGACGGCGTTCTGCATGAATTCTCGGCTGTGCCGGGTGTGCGTGAAGACGTTACGGATATCGTCCTGAACATCAAGCAGCTCGCTCTCAGCATGCATGGCGAGGGCCCGAAGCGCATGGTGCTCACGGCGACCGGACCGGGCGAAGTCAAGGCCGGTCAGATCCAGACGGGCCACGGCATCGAGATCATGAATCCGGATCTGGTCATCTGCACCCTCGATGAGGGTGAGAAGCTGGGTATGGAATTCACCGTGAACATCGGCAAAGGCTATGTTCCGGCTGCGGCGAACCGTCCGGAAGACGCACCGATCGGGCTTATCCCCATCGATGCGATCTACTCCCCGGTGAAGCGCGTGTCTTACAAGGTTGAGCCGACCCGTGTGGGTCAGGTGACCGACTTTGACCGTCTGCTGCTGACTGTTGAGACGAATGGCGCCGTGACGCCTGAAGATGCTGTCGCTCTGGCGGCGCGTATTCTTCAGGATCAGCTGCAGCTGTTCATCAACTTCGATGAGCCGCGTCCTGTCGTCACGACGGAGCCGCAGGATGACCTGCCGTTCAACCGCAACCTGCTGCGCAAGGTTGACGAGCTTGAGCTGTCAGTGCGTTCGGCGAACTGCCTGAAGAACGACAACATCATCTATATTGGCGATCTGGTTCAGAAGACCGAGCAGGAAATGCTCCGTACGCCGAACTTCGGTCGTAAATCACTGAACGAGATCAAGGAAGTCCTCACCACCATGGGACTTTCACTTGGTATGAATGTTCCGGCGTGGCCGCCGGAGAATATTGAGGATCTGGCGAAGCGGCTCGACGAGCCCTTCTGATCCGCGACAACAGGAGACTTAACAATGCGTCATGGTGTTGCCGGTCGGAAGCTCGGCGTTACCTCCACCCATCGTGCAGCGATGTTCCGCAACATGGCGGTCGCTCTTATCAAGCACGAACAGATCACGACGACTCTGCCGAAGGCGAAAGAACTTCGCCCGGTTGTTGAGAAGCTGATCACGCTCGGTAAGCGCGGTGATCTGCATGCTCGTCGTCAGGCTTATGCCCAGCTGCGTGATGATGCGATCGTCAGCAAGCTGTTCTCGGCTGTCGCCGATCGCTACAAGGCTCGTACGGGCGGTTACACGCGCGTTCTGAAGGCTGGCGTTCGTTATGGCGATGCGGCTGACATGGCTGTGATCGAGCTGATCGATCGTGACGTGAATGCGAAGGGTCAGGACAGCGGTCCGCGCCCGGTTGCTCACGAAGAGGCTGATCTGGCTGCCTAAGCCATTTCATCTGAAAAAAAAGCCGGTCCTTGGGGGCCGGTTTTTTTTTGCCTGAATGTCAGGTAGCCAATTTTTCAGAGCCCTATTCTTCATCTAAAATGGCAAGGCTTCTCTGATTCTGGTGGCTAAAATG
This sequence comes from Acetobacter sp. UBA5411, assembly GCF_002409645.1. Taxonomy (GTDB): domain Bacteria; phylum Pseudomonadota; class Alphaproteobacteria; order Acetobacterales; family Acetobacteraceae; genus Acetobacter. The sequence continues at coordinate 124,741 of NZ_DHNR01000040.1, read as the reverse complement.
GATGAGTGGCAGGCAAGGTTTTCCCTTGGTCATCTCTCCCAATTTGAAATTGCAAAATCACTTCAATAAATACAAAATAAAATAGTAATATATAAAAATAACGATTATATTTTGTTTGTATTGTTGTTGTGCGCTGTTGTCAGTGATAGATCTGTTTCATCTTCAGGTGATGCACTCACGAACAGGGGTCGTTTATGGCGTTCCGAAATAAACTCAGAAAGCTGGTGACAGGCGCAATCGCTGCTGCTGGCATGACATTGGCAGTTGCACAGGCAGCAACCGCAGCCCCTGTTCGCGTTGGTTATATCCCCGTTCTTGGATCTTCAGCACTGTTTGTTGTGGACGGAGAAGGATGGGCGAAGACGGCCGGACTGGATCTGGAGCTGGTCAGATTTACGTCTGGTCCTCATGCCATTCAGGCGCTCGTTGCCGGTCGTATTGATGCCTATGTCGCAGGTGTCCTGCCGTTGCTGCAGGTGAGATCACGCGGTGTAGACGTCAAGGTTGTCGCCAGCGGAGCGATTGAAGAACTGTCGGTGATTTCGCGTGGCAAGCTCGCCGAAGGACTGGATGCTGCCAAGCCCGGTGGACTGACCAAAGAGCAGCTTACGGCCCGTATTGCGGATTTCACAAAAACAGCTGGACGTAAGCCCAAGATCGCGGCTCAGCCAACGGGTTCGGTGCCGGATACGGTGCTGCGTTACTGGCTTAAGGCGCAGGAAGGACAGGATCTCTCCAGCGTTGATATTGTCGGAATTGATATTGATGCGGCCCAGCAGGCCTTTCTGGCACAGGCCGTGGATGCCGCCATTCTGCGAGAGCCTGCTCTAACCATTATCCAGATGCGTGTGCCGGAAGCCCGTATTCTGGCGACAGGACACGATCTGTTGCCGGGACAGCCCGGATCGGTTCTGGCGGTGGTCAGTCCGAACTCACCCGAGCATGCGCCCTGGTCCGGCAAGTTGACTTCGCTGTTTGTCAAGGGAACGGATCTGATTGCAGCGCACCCGGAAGAGGCCGCTCCATTTGTGGCGAAAGCTCTGGGTGGCGGCCTGATGAAACCCGCCGTGATCGAGCAGGCTCTGAAGAATTCAGCGGCGCAGTTTGTCTCTGACCCTGAGAAAATCATTCCCGGAGTAAAAGCGCTTCAGGATTTTGAGGTGCAGCAGGGTGTTCTGCGTTCGGCAGTACCGGTAGAGGATCTGTTCGATCTGAAGATGTGGCGTCAGCCTGCGCCGTAAGTGCAGGATTAGAGGGTTTGGGATGAATGGTTTGCATATAGGCGCCGGAGGCCGGATCGGTCTCGGCGCCGTGGGTTTGCTGCTGCTGCTGGCAATCTGGCAGGCGTCAGTGCAGTTTCATCTCGTCCCGCCCGGTCTGCTCCCTGCGCCAACCGAACTCTGGACGGCCTTTGTTTCGGAAGTATCGGGTGGCTTCTGGGTTCAGGCCATCAAGGACAGCCTTGTTCATTATATCGCCGGGTTACTCATTGGCTCCGTTCTGGGAGCCGGTGCAGGACTTGTCTGTGCTTCCATTCCCATCGTCGATGCTCTGACAGGCGGCGTTGTTCGCCTGCTGCGACCAATCCCCGGACTGGCTTGGGTGCCGTTCGCCATTCTCTGGTTTGGCCTGAACAATGTGGGCGCGACTTTCGTCATCGCCATTTCGGTTTTCTGGATCAATTTCTACGCCGCCTATGGGGCCGTAAAATCGGTCGATCAGGAACTGTATGAAGTGGCGGCTGCTTTCGGACATCGCGGGTTTTTGGCGCGTCTGCATTATGTGACGTTGCCCGCCGCGATGCCGGGTCTGCTGGCTGGTCTTCGCACGGGGCTTGGGCAGGGCTGGATGTCGGTGGTGGCGGCGGAACTGTTCGGTGTGCCGGGCGTGGGAGCCCGCATGATGCAGGCTTCCAGCCTTCTCGCGACCGATATTGTGGTTGTCTACATGATTACGATGGCGGGCCTCTACGCATTGACGGATTTTCTGTTCGGTCTCGTGCGGGATCGGGTGCTGAGGTGGCAGGGATGAGTGATATGACCTCTCTGGTGCGTGTGCAGGATGCCGGTCTTTCTCATGATGGCGGGAAGAACTTCATCTTTCGTCATGTCGATCTGGAGATTGAGGAGGGGCAGTTTGTTGCCGTCCTCGGTCCGTCCGGTGTGGGAAAATCCACCCTCCTGCGTGTGATCATGGGACTGATCGCGCCGACAGAAGGCACAACGACATTATCGACTGCCCGTGAGCAGCAGACCGGAAGCCGACGTTCCGCGCTGGTGTTTCAGGACGCACGCCTGATGCCTTGGCGGACGGTGCGGGGAAATGTGGAGCTTGGTCTGGAAGGGCTTGGGCTCAGTCGCAGTGAACGGCACCAGCGTGCGGAGGGCTCTCTGGAGTTGGTGAAACTTTCTGCCGAAGCGTCCCGCTGGCCGCGACAGCTTTCTGGTGGACAGCGGCAGCGTGTCGGCGTCGCGCGGGCGTTGACGGTGAATCCGGACCTGCTGCTCATGGATGAACCTTTCGGTGCGCTGGATGCGATCACGCGCAAAAATCTTCAGACCGAACTGCTGGCGATCTGGCAGAAGACACGCAAAACCGTGTTGTTTGTGACCCATGACATTGACGAGGCGCTGCTGCTGGCGGACCGTGTCATTGTGCTGGCAGGCAAGCCGGCATCCGTGAGAGGCGATCTCAAGGTGGGGAAGCGTCCGCGTGACCCATCCTCCCCTGCGCTACGAGCCTTGGCTGGTCGTCTGAGGAGTCTGATCGCCGGTGAGGAAGATCCGGGTGATACACCGTATTGGCAGGCGGCTGAGATCTGAAACGGCGCTTGCCCGGGTTGTGAATGGGAAGCAGAGCACGGCTCCTGAAGCCTGAAAGAGGAGAGGGTAATGGCTAACGGTCGCGTGGATGAGGACGATTACACGCTGGAAAGTGGTATTGAGTCTCTGCAGAGCAGTATTTCTGGTGGAACGCAGGCTACAGGCTCACGGTTGAGCGATGTCTTTGAAGATGGGTGTGACGTGTTGCGGGATGTGACCGTGGATACACCCCGTCTGAGTGTCGGTGTTGCGCTGTTTCTGGGAAGTGTCTTTGGAGCGTGGTTGGCGCGCCGGTAAGCCGGGGCGGGCTAATCGTCCGTTTTTGCAAGAATTTTCCTGTCAGGACCTGTTTTTCATGCAACCGGACCGCCCACTAACTGTTTATGGGTAGTAATACATTCTCATCATAGGAGAAGAGACGTGCTCAGGCTGGCTCTGTTTTTTCTGATTGTTTCGATCATCGCGGGCCTGTTCGGGTTTGGAGGCATCTCCAGCGCTGCTGCAGGTATGGCGAAAATTCTGTTCTTTATTGCTGTGATTATCTGCGTTGTACTTTTTGCGCTGGTGCTCATAGGGGTGGGGGCAGCCTCCAGATAAGGCTGGGGAAGCAGTCGTACAGGAAGCGGAAACATCAAAAGGTGTTTCCGCTTTTTTTTGCTCGTCAGGCTTTGCTTGAAACCGCACAAAGGAGGCCGTCTCCGTTTCACTCCCCTTTTCAGACGGTCGCTGTTCAGGCAGCATCCGCCTCATGAAAGACCTGACTGATATCCTGATTTCCCCCATGCTTCCGCTCGTCAGGAAGCTCGATCCTGAGCAGGCCCACAAGCTTGCTATTGACGCTCTGTCGCTTGGTGTTGGCGTCCCGGCGAAGCGCAAGAAAGATGACCCGGCTCTGGCCGTCCGGACGCTGGGCATGCGTTTTCCAAACCCTATTGGCATGGCGGCCGGTTTCGACAAGAACGGTCGTGTCATCCGCCCTCTGGCGCGGATCGGCTTCGGTTTTGTTGAAGCCGGAACGGTGACGCCGCGTCCGCAGGCCGGCAATCCGAAACCCCGTCTGTTCCGGTTGGATGAAGATCGTGCGGTCATCAATCGCATGGGCTTCAACAATGACGGGATCGACCGGTTCGCCGTGCGTCTGGCCAAGTTGCAGCGTGGCAAGGGGTATCATCCCGGTGTGCCGGCCGGCGCTAATCTGGGTATCAACAAGGTCGGCGCTGACCCTGAAAAGGATTACCCGGACCTGATCCGACGCGTGAAGCATTACGTCGACTATGTTGTGCTGAACCTGTCCTCACCCAACACACCGGGGTTGCGCTCGCTTCAGGGAGCGGAACGTCTGACGGGTCTGCTGGCCGCAATTTCCGCTGTGCATGAGGAACGGCCGCCTTTGCTGATCAAGCTGGCCCCCGACCTTGCCGAAGAAGAAATTGCACCGATTGTGGAGGCGGCTGTTGCGGGTGGCGCGGATGGTCTGATCATCAGCAACACGACATTGGCGCGTCCAGCGACGCTACGAAGCCGTTTCGCGGCTGAGGCTGGTGGCCTGTCAGGTCGTCCGTTGCGGGAACGTGCGCTGACCATGCTGCGGGAAGTCGCCCGGCTTGTGAATGGGCGTCTGGCGCTGATTGGATGTGGCGGGATTGAAACTGGCGCGGACGTGGTGGACCGTATTCGTGCCGGTGCGGATCTGGTGCAGGTATATTCCGCCTTTGCGTATGAAGGGCCCGCTCTGGTTGGGCGTCTCAAACACGAAGTGCTGGGCATCATGCGTGAGCAGGGCGTTGAATACATCGGCGATCTGAAGGGAGCGGATTTGTGAGTGAGCGAAAGATTGAGGTGCTTCAGGGGATTGCTCCGCTTCTGGACCGTTATGATGGCTTTATCGTCGATCTCTGGGGAACCGTGCATAATGGGGTCCGGCCGTTTCCGGGTGTGCTCGACTGCCTTCGGACCCTGAAAGAACGGGGCAAGCGTATTGTCCTGCTGTCCAATGCCCCGCGTCCGGCTGCGATCATTCGTGATCAGCTGGCGACAATGGGTGTGGATGGTTCACTTTATGATGGCATCATCACCAGCGGCGAAGTCACCTGGCGCGTTCTAGCCGGATGCACGGATCCATCAGTAGCTCAGGCATGGCCGTGGGTAAAAACGCTCGGCAAGCGGGTGTTCCATATTGGTGGCCAGCATGACCTGTCGATGTTCGAAGGGCTGGGTGTGGAGCTTGTCAGCAATCCTGCCGATGCGACGTTCGTGCTGAACACGGGACCGGATGAGCGTCGTGGCCAGACGGAACTGGAGCCGTATCTGGAGATTCTGTCGGCCTGCGCTGTGAGGGATCTGCCGATGATCTGCGCCAATCCGGACATGGAAGTGATGCGCGATGGCGTCCGTCTGATCTGCGCCGGACTTCTGGCCCGGGCCTATGAGCAGAAAGGCGGCGTTGTGCAGTGGATCGGCAAGCCTTTTCCGCCGGTTTATGAACCTGTGTTCGAACTGCTGGGCGATATTCCCAAGAACCGTATTCTGGCGGCAGGTGATGCGCTGGCCACCGATATTCGGGGTGCTGCGAATGTCGGCGTCGATGCGTTGTGGGTGCTTGCGGGTATTCACGGTGAAGGGTTGGCGGATGATCCTGCGCAGGCTCAGGAGGAAGCGGATGGGGCCGCCCTTGCTCCGGTTGCGAGTGTGCCTGCGTTTGTTCTCTAAGACGTAGAAATCCTTCGGGATAGTTCCTTCTAGAGGCACGGTTCGTTTTGAACCGTGCTTTTTTTATGAATGGATTGCGCCGTCTTGCAGGGAAGCAGGATATCGAAGGTGTCTGAATAAAATTGCGAATGAATATCACTTTCATATATAGCGCGAGGGAATGTCCTTTTTGTGCTGTGAAAGTTGTTCTGATGCTCGTGCATATCCCCCGGATACTGACGCCGGATGAAGTGGCCCATTGCCGTAAATCTCTTGAAGAGTCGGAATGGGTCGATGGCAAGGTGACTGCGGGCGAACAGTCGGCAAAAGCAAAATATAACCTGCAGATTCCACAGGATTCAGAAGTCTCTCTTGCGCTGGGTGACCTTATTCTCAGGGCGCTGGGACGGAGTGCGCTGTTCACGACGGCTGCCCTGCCGCTGCGTGTTTTTCCACCACTGTTCAATCGCTACGACGAAGGCATGCAGTTCCGGGCGCATATCGATAATGCAATCCGTCCTTTGCCTGGAACAGGTTTTCGGATCCGGACAGACGTTTCTTCCACGCTGTTTCTCAGTGACCCGGAAGACTATGACGGCGGAGAGCTTGTGATCGAAGATACATATGGCAGTCACAAGGTGAAATTCCCAGCGGGGGATCTGGTGCTGTATCCGGCGACCAGTCTGCATTCCGTGGCTCCTGTCACGCGAGGCAGTCGCTGGGCCTCATTTTTCTGGACGCAGTCGATGGTGAAAGATGATGGAAAACGAACGCTGCTTTATAATTTTGATCAATCCATCATTGAGGTGCGGAAGGATCTGTCTGACGAACATCCAGCCGTCCTTGGACTGACTGCGACCTACCATAATCTTGTCCGGGAATGGGCGGAGTTATGAGCTTGAAGTCATAACTCTTTTATCTGTGCCATAAGATTTTCATGACATGACCTAAAAATATCTCTGTTTTAGAGCCGCTCAGGATGTGAGGCATTTTTGTCACAGATGGAAAATAGGTCATGACATGTTTGATGGCAGTGATTTTTGGGTATGTTTCTAAAGTCCATTAAAAACAGTGCATTAGAATATGTAGAAGAATTACGAAGTCTTGTGGAAATCTTTTGCAATGGAAGGATTGCGTTCCGAAATGAAAAAGACTGTTTTAGATATTGCGAATCATTCGCGATTGCAGGTAACTGGGATCGCAATATCAGGTAACATTTACTGAAGGCGCCGAGCCGGTTGTGGCCTGCGCCAGGAGCATGGAAATGAATCAGTCTGCGCGGGTGGCTGGGCGAACGCCCAAGGTCGGTCTGGCTGTGGCGGTGGGTATGTCGGCCGGGTTTGGCGTGGGGGAAGCAAAGGCGCAGACGGCCCAGACAACAGACACGACAGAGTCCGAACCTTCCATTGCCCTGCCGACGCTCAAGGTCAAAGGGCAGGAAGATGAAGGTGCAACAGCGGGCAATACGAACAGCACGGTTCTGGGAATTTCCCGCATGCCGACGTCCGTGCGGGATACGCCGCAAAGCATTACCGTCATCCCTCAGGAAATCATCAAGGAACAGCGCGCCTATACGCTGGATCAGGCGCTGGCGAACGTGCCGGGCATCACGCTCTCCACAGGTGAGGGCAATGGCGGTCTGAACGGTGACCAGTTCCGTATCCGCGGCCTGCAGGCGCGTGGCGATATGTATACGGATGGTCTGAAGGATTTCGGCACTTACACGCGTGATATGTTCAATATCGACAGCGTTCAGGTCATCAAGGGACCATCCGGCGAATATTTCGGCGCGGGAAATGTCGGTGGCATCATCAATCAGTCCCTGAAGCACGCCCACGCTGGAGATTCATATAGCTACGATCAGGCTTTCGGAAGCGCGTCTCTCTATCGCGGCAATGCCGACGTCAATTATCAGATCAATGATGACATCGCTCTTCGCGTCAACGGCCTGTATAACCGCGCGGGTGTAGCCGGTCGTGAACTGGTTGAGTCCAACCGTTATGGCACCGCAGTTGATCTCGGCGTTGGTCTGCGCAGCAAGACGTCATGGCACCTGAACTGGCAGTGGATGCACAGTGACAACGTGCCTGACTATGGCGTGCCGATGCTGAAAATGGCGGACGGTATTTCCCGTCCGATCACCAGTCATGGCCTGAGCCGGGATACTAGTTACGTTCGTTCTTTCGACCGTGACAACTCGGATATTCACAATCTGACATCGCAGGTGAAGTCTGAAATCACACGCTGGTTCACGCTGACAAACGATACGCGTCTGACCAAATATGAGCGTGAATACACCGCGACGACGCCGAATGCATGCTCCACGGCAGCCTGTGTTTCCCAGTTCATGGCGGGAGGCAATCCGGCGCTCAGCTATGGTGCGGGCGGCGGTGCAGCGTATAACCAGAAGGGCTGGGGTGCGCAGAACGTCCTGATGGGCAACTTCCACTTTCATACAGGCAGCGTAAAACACGAGATCAAGGCTGGTGTTGACGTCAATTACGAAGATGACGACCGTTATTACGGCACATGGTATAACCGTGTTGCCAACCAGACCATTCGTAATCCGACGCATTCCAGTGGTGGTGGTTATGTGACTTTCCCAAAGTCCGGTTACAGAAATGCCGATGCGACGGATGTTGGACTGTTCTTCTCGGATCGTATCCAGCTGACCAAGCAGCTCACCCTGTTCGGAACGGCGCGCTGGGATCATTTCAACAGCACGTATGTCGGTGGCGATGGCCAGCAGCGTCAGTCGCAGTCTGCCGACCGCTGGAGTCCGTCAGGAAGTATCGTTTACTCACCAGTGAAAATGGCGTCGTTCTATTTCACCTTCTCGCGCTCTTACAAGCCGACGGGAACGGACGTGTCCTCAATGGTCACGCTTTCTGGAAATACGGGTGAAACGCCATCCAATTCCAAGGATTTCAAACCGCAGCGCAGTGACTTGTTCGAATTCGGTAGCAAGGCGGACTTCTTCCACAAACGACTGGGTGCAACCCTTGCATTCTTCCAGATCAGCGAAAACAATTCGTTCTATTATGATGCGAATGGCGACATGGTCACCGGATTTGCCGATCAGGGAAGCGGACGACGCGTGCGTGGTGTCGAAGTCAGTCTGACCGGAAAGATCACGAAAAACTGGAATATCTACGGCACTTATTCCTACATGGATGGCAAGGTCACGCACAGCGCCACGGCCAAGGGAAATGAAGCGCCTCAGGTTTCCCATAACAATTTCTCGGTCTGGAGTTCTTTCGATCTGCAGGATTACGTGCTGAATCCGGGCTGGGGGCAGCTGAAAGTTGCCGGAGGCGCACAGTATGCTTCGGGATACTGGGCAGGTCCGGATGTCACCAATACGGCCCGTATTCCCTACACCTTCTCACTGAACGGAATGGTTTCCTGGGAGGTCAAGCACTATCGGGTTTCCTTCAATGCGAACAACCTGACCGATCATCTGAACTATGCTTCGGCTTTCTCGTCCAGCCGTGTCGTTCCGGCACCCGGACGGAGTTTTATCGGCAATGTCGGCCTTACATTCTGAAGAAAAGTCCAGAATGGACAATGAGCGATCCACCTCAGCGCTTCTGGCGCTGGGGCAGATCTGTCTGAATCATGGCGATGGAGAAAGGGCATTCAGTCTGTTTGAAGCCGCTGCCCGCAGTGGTTCGGCGGACGCACTGAACATGCTGGGGCGGGCGTATGAACGTGGCTGGGGCGTTCGCCGCAATCCTGCTGTGGCAGCAACGTATTTTCAGGCTGCTGCTGAAAAGGGAAACGGTTGGGCGCTATTCAATCTTGCCGATCTCTGTTTCTCCGGAGAAGTTGGCGAGAAAAACCCAGTCATGGCCTATTGGCTTTATGTTGAAGCCGCCCGGAAAGGCGTTGCCAAAGCACTGAACATGCTGGGTCTTCTGCATGAGGATGGACTGTCGGGACAATTGGCCCCGGAAGAAGCGGCAACTTTCTTTCATGCCGCTGCGATGGCGGGCGACTGCTGGGGGTTCGTCAATACAGGTCGCCTGCACCTTGCAAGGAACGAGATAAAGGAAGCTGTTTTCGCTTTCAGGAAAGCACTTTCTCTTGGTTTCTGTGATGTTTTTCTGGCGGTGAAGGAGCTTCTGGAAAGCTTCCCTCTTCACCCGGACCTTCGTCCTGTCCTGCTGGAAGCTGAAAGACTTCTTCGCGCCTCTTCCTGTCAGGCACAGCCTGTTTCCGGGAAGAGGAGGTCAGAGGCAGATCACACTGTCTCTTCTGATATCAGACTTTGAAAATGTGCTGTCATTTACTCATCGGAGGTCTTTCATGAATGCTCTCTCCTTTTCCCCGTGGGACATGTTCCTCAATGCCGGCCCCGTGGTCCAGAGCGTCATGATGCTTCTGGCGCTGGGCTGTGTGCTGACCTGGACAGTCGCCTTGGCCAAGACAATCGAATTCACGCATGTCCAGCGACGTCTTGCTGTCGCAAAACGTGCCCTGCGACAGGCAAATACGCTGGACCAGTGTGATGAGGCTGCTTGTCCGGGCGTTGCGCTTGCCATGATCGGTGCAGCACGGGAAGAGGAGCAGGCATCCTCGGATATTGAAGACGATGCTGACGGTATCAAGGAACGTGTCGTTCTCGCGCTTGAGCGTCTCGAAGCCGAAGAGGCCCGGCGGTTGATGAAAGGGACCGGTCTTCTCGCCACCATCGGCGCAATCTCACCTTTCGTCGGTCTGTTCGGCACCGTGTGGGGGATCATGACGTCATTTACCGGTATTGCTGCGACAAAGGCGACCAGTCTGGCCGTGGTTGCGCCGGGCATTGCCGAAGCCCTGCTGGCGACGGCTATTGGTCTGGTCACGGCTATTCCCGCCGTGGTGATTTACAATGCTCTTTCCCGTCGGACAGTGACGTGTCGCGCTCAGGTAGCGGACGTGGCTGCTCTCGTCCTGCGTCTGGTGTCGCGCGATCTTTCGCGGATGCGGTCACTGCTTGGCACGGGTCAGGTGGTACGCCTGAGCGCCCGCAATGCTGTCGCGGAGTAAAGGGCCATGATCCGCATCCGCCATGCCGATGAAACGCCGCATGAGGCCAGCGAGATCAACGTCACGCCGTTTATCGACGTGATGCTGGTGCTGCTGGTGATCTTCATGGTGACGGCTCCGCTGACAACAGTGAATGTGCCGGTCGATCTGCCGTCCTCAACGGAAAAGCCTGCGCCACGACCGGAAAATCCGGTGTTTCTTACTGTGAAGGCCGATCACGGTCTGGCGCTGGGAGAGGATGATATCTCTCCTGAGGGACTGGCTGCGGCACTGGAAACCGCGACCAAGGGAGACAAGGAGCAGCGGATTTTCCTGAGAGCGGACAAGACTGTTGATTATGGCACCCTGATGGGTGTGATGGATAAGCTGCGGTCTTCCGGATATCTCAAGGTGGCTCTTGTAAATCTTCAGGGACAGGAAGAAGGAGTGCAGCCGGCTGCGACGTCGTCCGCAGCAAGCGCGCCAGTCACGCCATGAGCGCCTTTATTGTCACACGTCATGCTGGTCCGGGTGGGCTTTCCTTTATAGAGCAGGAAGAATACCGACTGCGTCTTGAGAAGCGGCGCGAAAACATCCGCTGGGGCGCATCACTGCTGGCGGTGACGGGACTGTCATTGGGCGTGCTCTGGGCCGTCACCCATATGCCGCGTGTGGAAAAGCCTGTGGATGCACCTCCTCCCGCTGCCATCGCGATTGATCTTGCGCCACTGCCTGCGGCTACTTCGACGCCACAGACGGATACGCCGCCCGGCCCGCAACAGACACAGGCGCAACCTGTTCCTGAACCCGAGCCGCTGCCGGAACTGACTGCACCGCCGTCTCCTGCGCCCAATCCGCCGGTGCCCTTGCCGAAAATGGAAAAGCCACATCCTGTAAGGAAGAAGGTCAAGACGCCGGTTGTTCCCCAGAAGCTGCAACCGGTCAAACTGCCACCTGCGCTGGAAAATACGGCTCCACCGTCTTCGGCAGCTCCGCCGTCAGAGGCCGCGGCTGCACCGACTTCCGCCGCCTCTTCCTCGCGTGCATCCCATGAAAAGGTGACCTGGCAGGGGCAGGTACTGGCCCAGCTGGAGCGCTTCAAGCGCTATCCAGCCGAAGCGCAATCCAAACGACAGGAAGGAACGCCACTTCTGTTCTTTTCCATGGATCGAAAAGGTCATGTCCTGTCAGCCCGTCTCAGGAAAAGCTCTGGATATGAGCTGCTTGATCAGGAAACACTGGCGCTGGTCAGACGGGCGGAACCTCTGCCGCCGCCACCGGACAGCGTGCCGGGCGAACCGCTCATGCTGACGGTTCCGGTGGATTTTTATGTTCATGAGTGAGTTGAAGAGAGTGGAGTTTTCCACTTTCTGAAAAGAACCACTGGTTAAACGGTTTTTCGCCGATTCATTAGCGTTGTGCCAAGAGAGGCCGTCACAATGGCGGCGATGCCAAGCCAGTCGGGGAGCGGAAGATGCTCCCCGAGCAGCAGCACGCCCATGATGGCGCCGACAGCCGGTTCGCCACTGGTCAGCACGCTGAAGGTTTTTGTTGGCAGGCGACGCAGCGCATACATTTCCAGCGAGTAGGGAAAGGCGCTTGAGAGAGCCGCCAGCGCCAGAGCATCCCAGATGATATGAGGATGCAGCAACTGGCTCCCGAATTGGGTGATGCCGAAAGGCAGAATTGTCAGAGTGGCTGTAATCATCCCCAGCGTGGGGGCATAGGTCCCAAAAGCAGCGCCGGCCTTCTTGCCTGCCAGAATATAGATCGCCCAGCAGACGCCTGCGCCGAGGGCAAAAAGCATGCCTGTTGGATCGACGGGATGCGGATCGTGCCTTAACGGCAGCAAGAGAAACAGGCCGACCACAGCCAGACCTGTCCACAGAAAATCGCTTTTGTTACGGGAAAAGGAAACGGCAAGAACCAGTGGCCCCATGAACTCCACGGCAAGGGCGATGCCGAGTGGAATTCGTGAAATAGCCATATAAAACAGCAGATTCATGATTCCGAGGGACATCCCGTAAGGGAGAATGGCCGGTAATGTGCGGAGGGGTATCCTGATGCGCCAGATCCGCATGATGATGGCGAGAATGATTGAGGCGAGACCAAGTCGCAGGACCGTTGTTGCGGACGCCCCAATCAGTGGAAACAGGGTTCGGGCAAAGGAGACGCCGGTTGTGATGGACACCATGGCGAGCACGACCGCACCGGGAGGGAGAAGTTCGGTCTGTGTCTGACGGGAGAGCGGGGAGCGCATGATCAATAGCTTGCTGTGGTGATGAAGTGTGAAGCTATTGCAGTAATGTCGGAGGGTGGAAAAGCCGTGAGAGCGATAAATTTATCGCAGGCTTTTGTCGCACAGAAGAGGTGCTGAACTTATCCGGGGAAATGGAAGGGTGAATGCGGCTGCGATGAAGCCAGACGTGATAGCGTCGCGTTGGTCTTGATTGTAGAAGCTGCGATGCGATGTATCGTCACATCTTCAGAGAGATTTTTGGGAAAGCCTTGTGAAGAAGCTTTCCCAAAATAATTTTATGATCTGAAAAAGATTGAACGAACACCCTTTAAAACTATCTGCTTTTGCGGGGCGAAATCAGCCACGCATCGGCGTAACCCGTTGTGCCACGGAGATGCGGACGGCCGACGGCGAGATAAACCAATGCCGAGACAACGACGACGATAAGTCCGATAAGCATTGAATAGTTGATGTACCACGGGGCATCCGGCGTGCGGGGCCAGAGAATGTTGATGATCGCCAGAACGCCGTAAATGAGAGCCGCGATATTGATGGCGGTTCCCCAGCGTCCAAGGGTGAAGTCGCCACTTGGCTGCCAGCCGCGAAACCGTGCGTAGAGCGCTCCGGCGACGACCATCTGGAAAGCCACGTAGATGCCGACGACCGCGAAGCTGACGATGGTGGTCAGAGCGTCGGCGGCAAAGAAACCCAGCACGGCGATGGCGCTCGGCACCAGTCCTGCCACGAACAGCGCTGTTGTTGGAACATGGCTGTGAGGGGAGATGCGGGAAAGCGCCTTTGCGCCGGGGATCATGCGATCACGGGAGAAGGAGTAGATCAGACGGCTTACGGCGGCCTGAAGGCTGAGCACGCAGGACATGAACGAGACCATGACAATGGCCGCCACGCCCTTTGTGCCAGTGGAACCAAAGGCGTTCAGCAGGACATCGCTCAGGGCGTTGGGAGTTTCGCCGGAAATAACGGCGGGAATATTGGGCACAGCCAGCAGCAGAGCGGCGCAGGCAAAGATGGAAGCGCCGACGCCGATATAGATCGTCATACGCATGGCCTTGGGAATCTGGCGTCCGGGATTGGGAATTTCCTCAGCGACATCCCCGCAGGCCTCGAAGCCGTAACAAGAAAATAGCCCAAGCAGGGAAGCGGCGAGAAAAGCCGGAAGATAGCTGCCGTTCACAGGGGCCGCATTCATAGGGTCCAGCAGTGACCCCAGTGAATTGACCCGATGGAACATCAGCAGATACCCGCCGACGAACAGGGCTCCCACCAGCTCGCAGACAAACCCGAACATGGCCACTCTGGCGAGCAGTTTTGTGCCCGCGAGATTGCATGCCGTTGAAAAGATGATGAGCGCGAGAGCGATAGCTGTTGTGATAAAAGGCGTGCTGGGCGCGCCGGTCAGCAGGGCGAGGAAGGGTGCAGCTCCAGTGGCGACAGCCGCGATGGTGGTGAAAAGCGCCCAGACATATACCCACGCTGTCACCCATGACCATTTGCGTCCGACGAGACGCCGGGCCCATGGGTAGATTCCGCCAGATATCGGAAACTGCGAGACTACCTCGCCAAAAATGAGGGCCACCAGAAACTGCCCCAGTCCGGCGATGACATAGGACCAGATCATCGGGCTTCCACCTGTCTGCAGGCTGCTGTCGAACAGCGTGTAGACGCCGACGACAGGCGAAAGATAGGTAAAGCCGAGAGCGAAATTCTCAAGCATGGACATGGAACGGTCGAAATCGGATTTTACGCCGAGCGCCTCAAGCCGGGCATCGTCTTCCGGTGAACTGATGTGGGGATGGTCCATGAAAAATTCCTTGCTGCGTGGAGGCGTGCTGTTAAGCCGGGACAGGTGACTGGACTAAGCGACTGGATATCCGACGCGGTTCGGGAGGCGTCATCGAAAGAGGCGTGGGAAGTCACAGCTGTCGGCAGGAAACGGATCAGTCTCTATGTAGATAATCTGCTTCGGAGGGATTTCGCGAAGCATGCGATGGAGGTGGCGTCCCCATTTCGGTACCCAGCACAGATCACGGAAGCTGGTGAAGCAGGTCCGGATGTTGAGCAGAATGATATGGGAGCGGGGCAGGGAATAAAGGCGCTGCAACGCCACGCTTAGCAACCGGGGTCTGTCGAAACGAGAATTGGCTGCCAGTATTGATGAACACCACACATCCGTGCTGAATCCGAACGGCAAGTAAACAGGGCGACTTTTTACTGAGGACGATGGGATCATCTGCAAGCATCTCCCAGTGTTCGTGTGTGGTGAAGTCGCTGCTGTAGGTGGATACACGAGTGCCGGATTCTAAGATCATGGTATTGTTTCTGGAGCTTAGACAATTGTTTTGATTATGCACCAGTCTCTAATGCCAATACCGCATTATCGATATAATCGATGGATCAGAAAGATGTCCTGAAGAAAAGACACACCGGTATGTACCGAAAGCGACTCATTTTCATGAACTGGCTTTTGAAGAGTTGATTCATCGGAAAAACATAAAATTACCGCGATGAAAAACAGAAATAACAAAAATAAATTTTATATATCAATGCGTTGATAACGTATCGGTATATCCGATACTTCTTATTGGCATTATATATTGGTTTGGTATCGTAACGTATGCCACGGTTCAGATATCAGACGGATTGCCAGTGATCTGCTGTCTTGAAGGGTGTGCATGGTGCTGACCAGAATGTTGATTGGCTCAGCTTTTGTCGAAGGCGAGGGAGAGAACGAGACACTCTTTTCGCCGATGACAGGCGACGTCATCATGGAGATGGCAAACGCCTCAGCGGAACAGGTTGATGCAGCAGTGCTGGCGGCGGCTGAGGCTTTTCCGGTCTGGTCCATGACGACACCGGCCGAACGTTCCATGTGTCTGTTGAAGGTGGCCGATGCCATTGAGCGGGACGCAGAAACATTTGCCGAACTGGAAGCCAGAAATACAGGCAAGCCCCGTCATCTGATATTGAGTGACGAAATTCCGGCCATAGTTGACTGTTTTCGTTTTTTCGCTTCCGCAGCCAGAAATCTGAGCGGTCCTGTCGCCGGAGAGTATCTGGCAGGACACACGTCCATGTTGCGACGGGCACCAGTGGGCGTGGTGGCGTGTATTGCGCCTTGGAATTACCCTCTGTTGTTGGCGACATGGAAACTGGCTCCGGCTCTGGCTGCGGGCAACAGTTGTGTCATCAAGCCTTCCGAGAACACGCCTTTCACAATTCTGCACCTTGGAAGAATTTTTGCGGAGATATTTCCGCCTGGCGTGGTCAATATCGTTCTGGGCAGAGGGAACTCTGTCGGGCAACTGCTTCTGGAGCATCCGAACGTCGACATGGTATCGCTTACAGGAGACATCGCGACAGGAAGGAAGGTCATCGCTGCCGCTGCCCGCTCCGTAAAACGGACACATCTGGAGCTGGGCGGGAAAGCGCCGGTCATTGTCTATGATGATGCTGATCTGGAGGCTGTTGTGCAGGGCGTGCGGACCTTCGGATATTACAACGCAGGACAGGACTGCACGGCGGCGTGTCGGGTCTATGCGGACGAGAAGATTTATGACCGTCTGGTTGCCGATCTGACGGCTTCAGTCAAAAAAATCTCTTTTGGCAAAAAGGATGATAAAAAGAACGAGATACCGCCTCTGATTTCCGCCCGTCAGCGGTCCCGCGTGGCGGCCTTTGTCGAGCGTGCGGCGGACCTCCCTCACGTCGAAATCACAACCGGTGGCGATATGGTGGCGGGTGGTGGGTATTTCTACAAACCCACTGTGATCGCGGGTGCGCTTCCCGGAGATGAAATTGTGGAGCGGGAAGTTTTCGGTCCCGTTGTATCCGTCACGCGCTGTCGGGATATGGATGCAGTCATCCAGAATGTGAACAGTTCCCCCTATGGACTGGCTTCTTCCGTCTGGACCGGAAATATCGGTCGCGGCATGGAGACGGCATCACGTCTTCGGTACGGATGCACGTGGGTCAATACACATTTCATGCTGGTCAATGAAATGCCGCATGGTGGATTCCGCAATTCCGGCTACGGCAAGGATATGAGCCTCGGGTCTCTCGAGGATTACACGGTGTCCCGGCATGTCATGGTAAAATGGAACTGACAATAATGACGGATGAGTCTTCCCTGCATGCGCCAGCGGTCAGCCTGACGGCTCTGACCAAATCCTATGGTCACGGCAAGCCTGTTCTGAAAGGCATTGATCTGACCATCCGACGTGGCGAGTTCTTTACCATGCTGGGTCCGTCAGGTTCCGGAAAGACCACCACGCTGCGGCTGATCGGCGGATTTGAGTTGCCGGATTCCGGAGAGGTTTTTCTCGGTGGCGACAAGGTTACAAGCCTTCCTCCGTACAGACGTGATGTCAACACGATGTTTCAGGACTATGCGTTGTTTCCGCATATGAGCCTTCAGGATAATGTCGCTTATGGCATGAAGATCAGGGGCGTGGGGAAAGCCGAGCGGAGCGAACGCGCCACGAAGGCTCTCGCCATGGTGCATCTGGAGGCTGTCGGAGACCGTCGTCCTTCCCAGCTTTCGGGTGGACAGAGACAGCGTGTGGCGCTGGCGCGTGCGCTGGTGAATGAACCCTCCCTGATTCTGCTGGACGAACCGCTGGGTGCTCTGGATCTGAAGCTGCGTCGCGAGATGCAGGTGGAGCTGAAGAATATTCAGAAACAGACTGGCATAACCTTTGTTTATGTCACGCATGATCAGGAAGAGGCGCTGAGCATGAGTGACCGTATCGCCGTTTTTTCGGAAGGTGTCATTGAACAGATCGGGACGCCGGAAGAGCTGTACGAACGGCCGGCGAGCGGTTTTGTCGCTCGTTTTATCGGATCATCCAATATCTTGCATGAAAATGGGCGGGAGATTCTGCTGCGACCGGAAGATATCCGGCTGGAACAGCAGGATTATGCGCTGGCATCCCATGAAGATGGTTTGCCGGGCCTCGTTCAGGAGATTTCCTATCTCGGTCCGGTCACACGTTGTCGTGTAACAGGGGCCGACGGTGACACGGGTGTCACCGCCATGGTGCCATCACGTCAGGCACGTGGGTTGAGCGAGAATATGGCCGTCCGGGCTGTATGGTCGAAAGAGTCTGCCTATCCTCTTTCATCGTAAGGGTGTTTTCGGAATGTCTTGTGTTTTCAGGAAGAAAGGATGACGACCATGAAGGGTTTCAGTGCACTGCTTCTGGCTACCTGTTGCACCGCGATAATGGCGCAGGCACGCGCGGCGGATCTTCCGACTTCCATAGGGAAAGGCGAAGGCGATCTGAATGTCGTTGCGTGGGAAGGTTACGCAGACGACGCCTGGGTCAAACCGTTTGAACAGCAGTCAGGATGCAAGGTCCATCGTAAATATGTCGGTTCGTCCGACGAGATGGTGGCGCTGACCCGCATGGGTGGCGGCAAGGGGTTTGATGTTGTTTCGGCGTCCGGTGATGCAGCGCTTCGGTTGATTTTTGGCAAGAATGTGCAGCCTGTAAACATGAGTCTGATCCCGGCTTATGCTGATCTTATGCCGGAACTCAAGGAGCCCTCCTTCAACACGGTGAAGGGCGTTCATTACGGTGTATCCTATGAGTGGGGACCGAATGTCCTCATGTGGAATACGAAAACGATCACAACCGCTCCGACAAGCTGGTCTGTCATTTATGACAAGGCGCATACGGGCGTCATTACGGTGCCGGACAACCCGATCCAGATTGCAGATGCGGCGCTGTATCTGTCGCACACCAAGCCGGAACTGGGTATCACGGATCCATATGAGCTGACGCAGCCGCAGATGGATGCGGTGGTGGCGCTGCTGAAAGAACAGCGGCCTCTGGTCAAGAAATACTGGGCGCTGGCTTCAGACGAAGTTGATCTGTTCAAGAGTGGAGATGCGCAGGTTGGTGCAGCGTGGCCGTATCAGGCGAACACGCTGCGGGCTGCTAATGTGCCTGTGCAGGATACCATCCCGACTGAAGGGGCCACCGGTTGGGCTGACACATGGATGATCAGCACTCACGCGGAGCATCCGAACTGCGCCTATCTGTGGATCAATCATGTGATGACGCCGAAGGTGCAGGCCCAGCAGGCGCTGTCTTTTGGAGAAACACCGGCGAACACCAAGGCCTGTGCGGAGATGGATACGATGCAGCCCGGTTCATGCAAGCAGTACCATGCTGATGCCTCGGCAGCCTATTTCTCGACCATCAAGTTCTGGAAAACACCTGTTAAACAGTGTGGGAATGGCCAGAATAACTGTCTCGATTATGCTGCCTGGCAGCGTGCATGGCAGCAGGTCAAACAGTAATGACGGGCGGTCGGAAGCTTCTGGGGCATGTGGCCCTGCTGTTGCCCCCGTTCGGGTGGCTAACAGTTTTTTATCTGGGCAGTCTGTTTGCCCTGTTGCTTTCGGCCTTCTGGCAGGTCGATTCAATGTCCGGCGAGATACTTCACGAGTGGACGCTGGACAATTTCCGTATCCTCGCCACGGATAGCACCTATCGTGTCATTGCGGAGCGGACGATCGGCATTGCGGTGCTGGTCACGATTACGGATATCATCCTTGCGTGGCCGCTGGCTTACGTCATTGCCCGCAAGGTTGGTCCGCGTATGAAACTGGTGCTGCTTGTGCTGGTGGCGCTCCCGCTCTGGTCGAGCATGCTGGCGCGGATTTATTCCTGGAGGCTGATCCTTGGTCATGATGGCGTGCTGAACTGGTTTCTGAGAACGGCAGGATTGCCGGAGCAGTCATTCGCTTTCACCAACGTCGCTTTATGGATCGTGTTTACCTATCTGTGGCTGCCTTTCATGCTGATGCCACTTGTGTCCGCTCTGGAACGCATTCCGGCCTCTCTTCCTGATGCGGCTGGGGATATGGGCGCCACGCCGTTCCAGACATTCCGGACGGTGATCTTTCCTCTCGCTATCCCCGGCATGGCGGCAGGGTCGGTGTTCACATTTGCTGTCACGCTGGGCGAATATGTCACGCCGATGCTGGTTGGAGGGGCTGGATCCGAATTTATCGGCAACGTGGTCTATTCCAATGTCGGTGTATCGGGAAACATTCCGTTTGCAGCAGCCTATTCCATGATCCTTCTTGTCGTGGTTGGTGCTTACATGCTGCTGGCCCGCCGGTTCGGAGCGTTTGATGGAGCATGAGTGGTTCGATGCGTAATCTTGCTCTCTGGGGTGCAGCATCAGCGGTGCTGGCGTTTCTGCTTCTGCCGTTGCTGATTGTGCTGGTGTTTGCGTTCGATGCCTCGTCGGTGCAGGTCTGGCCAATCCATTCCTTTTCACTGAAATGGTTTTACGCCACGTGGGCGGATGAGGAAGTGAGGAGTGCGCTGCTTGTCTCGCTGGAAGTAGCGGGTCTGGCGACACTGCTTGCGTCCGTGCTGGGAACGCTGGCGGCAGTAGGCATGAATGGTCTTTCTTCCCGCGCTGTTCAGGTGGGATCATTTTTTCTCACACTTCCTATTGCGTTGCCGGGAGTACTGACCGGCATTGCGATGAACAGTTTTTTCACCGCACTGGAGATTCCCTTCACGATGGTGACGCTGGTGATTGCGCATACCACGTTCTGCACAGTGGTGATTTACAGCAATGTCATGGCGCGGCTTCGGAGGCTTTCCCGTTCGCTGCTTGAGGCGGCGCAGGATATGGGTGCGACACCTTTTCGGGGTTTCACCAGTGTCACTCTGCCTCTTTTGAGCGGATCAATTGTATCGGGGATGCTTCTGGCGTTCGCTCTGTCCTTCGATGAAGTGATTGTATCCACCTTCACGTCAGGATCTGAAACAACCCTGCCGCTTTGGATCTTCGGCGCCATCCGTCTGGGGCAGCACATGCCGGAAGTGAATGTTGTGGTGTTCGCTGTTGTGGCGGTGACATTGCTGCCGATCATCCTTGGTCAGAAGCTGGCGGCTTCGGCATCCAGAGAGTAGTCCGTATGAGGGAGTGTATGCCGGTATTGAAGATGATGGACTCACAGCGCAATGGAGGGCTGATGAGTCCTTGTGCTGCATCCTCACAGGTCTTGTTCTTCTTGCGTGAGGAAAACTGTCCGTTATGGCGCTGACATTACGCCAGCTTCGATATTTTGCGTCCGTTGCGGAGGTCGGTTCGATTTCCGGTGCGGCCATGGTTTTGTTGGTGTCTCAGTCAACAGTGACGGAAGCGCTGCGTGATCTTGAAGCCGAAATGGGATTCCGGCTCCTTGACCGTCATGCGCGCGGTGTCGTTCTGACCCGTCGTGGGCAGCAGTTTTTCCAACGTGTGCAGCGTATTCTTGATAGCGTTGCCGATGCGCAGAGCATGAAGGACGAGGATGAAGAGGCGCTCGTCGGCACGCTCACGCTTGGCGTGACGCAGGTGGTGGCGGGATATGTCCTGCCTGATCTTCTGACACGATTCCGGAGAGCTTTTCCAAAAGTCAATGTGAGACTTATAGAGGAGCAGCCTGATTATCTCGATCACATGCTGGTCGGCGGAGAGCTTGATCTTGCGGTGACACTGCGTCTGGGTAACTCGATTCCCAGTGCGTGTGGTGCGCATGTGATGGGGGTTTCGCCTCATCATGTCTGGTTGTCGCACGGACATCCTCTTGCGCAGGAAAAGCAGGTAAGCCTGAAGCAACTGAATCAGGAGCCTTTCATCACACTTGCCGCCGATATTCTTGAAAGCAGAATGACGGCGGTGTGTGAGAAGTTTTCTTTTCAGCCGATATCCTATTTTCGGTCGACCTCCATTGAAGCCGTGCGAAGTCTGGTAGCTGCCGGACATGGTATCGCCATGCTGCCGCAACTGATCTATCGGCCGTGGTCGCTTGAAGGGGAAAAGATTGAGTCCCGACCGGTGCAGGAGGAGCTTCCGACTGCGGATCTTCTGGTGATGTGGCGGCGCGGTTTGCCTCTGGCTGCTCCAGCGCAGTATTTCATGGATATGGCGTTGCAGCGGACGGATCGTGTCGCCGGCTGATAAATGGGAGGTATGCAGTCAAATACTTTTCTTCTTTGATGGGTAGAAGAGTATCGGAAGTGGGATTATGTGGAGTGCGGTGTGTACAGTGCACTTTGGTTGTGTCGCTGTGCTTGTCCGGATGCTTTGGATTTTGATGTCAGGCCGAACCAGCCGGACAGTTTTTGGATAGGAAAAGAAACGTGAGTACAGGCAAGAGCAATAAGGATCTGTCGGCTCGTCGTGCAGCCGCCGTTCCTGTTGGTGTGGGATCGGCGACCGCTATTTATGCGGATCGCGCTCAGGGGGCTGAACTGTGGGATGTCGAAGGACGTCGCTACGTTGACTTTGCTGCAGGCATCGCTGTGGTCAACGTTGGTCATCGTCATCCAGCTGTCATTCAGGCTGTGCAGGAACAGCTTGAGCATTTCAGCCATACGGGCTTTCAGGTCGCTCCGTATGAAAACTATATTGCCCTTGCAGAACGTCTGAATGCTGCAGCGCCATTCGATGGTCCGGCGAAAAGCATTTTCTTCACGACCGGCGCGGAAGCGACCGAGAACGCTGTGAAGATCGCTCGCGCTGCCACAGGCCGTTCAGGCGTTATCGCTTTTACTGGTGGCTTCCATGGCCGCACGCTGCTTGCATCTGCCATGACCGGCAAGGTGAACCCCTACAAGACACAGTTTGGCACCATGCCGGGTGACGTTTTCCATGCGCCGTTCCCGGCTCGTGGCGTGTCTGTTGCCGACAGCCTCAATGCGCTTGATCTGATGTTTGCTGCGGATATTGATCCGTCCCGCGTGGCTGCGATCATCATCGAGCCGATTCAGGGTGAGGGCGGCTTCCGGGTAAGCCCGAAGGAACTACTGGAAGGTCTGCGCGAGCGTTGCACGAAGCATGGTATTCTGCTGATTGCGGATGAAGTCCAGACCGGTTTTGCCCGTACAGGCAAGCTGTTTGGCATTCAGCATTCGGGTGTCAAGCCTGACCTGATCTCGGTCGCCAAGGCTCTTGGTGGCGGATTCCCGCTGTCCGGTGTCGTTGGTCGTGCAGAGATCATGGACGCTGTCCGTCCGGGCGGTCTGGGTGGCACCTATGGTGGCTCTCCGCTCGCCTGTGCGGCGGGTCTCGCGGTTCTGGATGTCATTGAAAAGGAAAAACTCTGTGCCCGTGCAGAGCATATCGGTGCGACGATCAGCAAGCGCATTGCTGGTTGGACTGAGCGGACCGATCTGACGCCGGTTGGCAAGGCTCATGGTCTCGGCGCGATGGTTGGTTTCGATGTGCTCAGTGTACACGGATCTGACGAGGTAAAAGCCGGCGGTGCGGGGCAGATCTGTGCGCGTGCGGCGGAAATGGGTCTGATTGTGCTGTCCTGTGGCGTTCTCGGCGAGACGGTTCGTCTGCTGCCGCCTCTGACCATCAGTGACGAAGTATTGAATGAAGGTCTGGATCTTCTTGAGAAGGTCCTTGCTGGCTGAAGCCAGCATTCAGTTCTCTGAAGTTCAAAAGGGTGTTCCATGTGAGTGGAACACCCTTTTTTATGATGGTCGATGATCTGATTTCTGAAAATAGATGAAAATACCCTACTCAGTAATAAGTGTATGTTCTGTCATTGTGAGTCGTCATACTGCCGAGGATAGTGCTTGAGACAACGGAGGCAAAAATTGCCTGTCCGGTTTCCAGCAGTTGGCTGCCATCGGTTGTCGTGTACCAGTCCCGGTTGGACCCCAGAAGAACGGCAAGATCGGTTCCGGGGTCCACAACGACGACCTTGTCGTCGTCAGGATTGGATAGCCTGTAGTTGGTGACTGCATTTGTAAAAAGTTGGGGCCAGGTGACGCTGTACGTCGTGGCATAGCGAAAACCAAAAGGCATGATGGCGAACAGCCATGCATCAGGCGCTGCTGCCCTGTGAGCGGTGAGACACTGTGTCATTGCGGCTTGTGCGTCAGACTGATTGGCATAAGCCAGCGCGTCACGGGACAGAAGATTGAAGGCAATCCAGCTTGGAGGCGTTCCGATATCCCCGTAGGAACTGAGGAGGCCATTGCTATCAAGTGCCGAAATGCCAGAATCAACGAGATTCCAACGACTTTTTGTGTCGCTATACGCTCCGCCAAGACCGTTGCTTGATCCTGTGACCGAGTAAAATGCTGGAACATCTTTCGTGCTGTCACCTGCAGTGATGTAGCCTGAACCGGTGCAGGCCGATATGCAGGTCCGGTAGCCTGCTGTCTCCATGCCGCGCAACAGGAAATAGGCATAGGATGAAAGCACATTATCGCTGCCAGCATCAGCGGATGTGCCCTCTGTCGTATCATCGCCCACCAGCTTTCCCCACGGGCGTTCGGCAACGATATAGGCAGCCGAGGAAGCTGGATCGAGCGTCAGGCCGCTGATGGTGAGGCAGTTGTTTCCCTTGTTCCAGCGGTCTGAAGCAGGTGTCCGTGTCAGAAAGACTTCCAGTCTGTTGACCTGTCCCGGCAGAATACTGGAAAGCGTCAGGTCGGTTTTCGCTGCAATGTCTCTGGTTGCAACTCCGTTGAGAAAATAGGTGATATAGGCACCGGTATTTTCAGGACCGAGATGGAGTGTGGCTGTAGGGGTTGCTGAAGCCAGCCATGAAATCTGAAACCATGCTCCCGGATTCCAGGTGCTGCGCCACAGGGAGCCGTCACGTCCTTCATCACCGGTCCAGTTTCCGGGAGAAAAGAGGAATGCTGAAGAGTCGACTGTAAGCGTATAGGCGGAACTGAACGTCATGGCGGTGACGGTGAAAGCGGCCGGGTTACTCAGCGCGGCTGAGTTGGTAACGGTAAAATTTCCTGTTCCCGCAACGGAAGGAGTGAATGTGAACGTTAAGGGTGCTGTCGATCCTGCGGGAATAGTGCTGGTTTGTGGAGAAAATGTTCCAGCCAGTGTGCAACTGGGAACGATTGTAATTGCTTTTGTATTGGCTGTGCCGCTTCCTGGAGTGATTGTGTAGGTGGCGGCTGAACCTACAGTCAGCGCCTGTGGTCCCGTCAGGGAGAATTGTGTAAAAGGCGTCTGTGTGGAAGCAACTGTTATAAACAGGTCTCCCGGATCAGTCAGCGATCCATTGCTGTTCGTGCTGAGTGTTCCCACGCCGCTGGCCGTCGGGGTGAAGGTGAAGGTGACAGCGCTGGTGGAACCTGCGGGCAAAGAAACGACTTCTGGTGAGAAAGTGCCTGTCAGTGTGCAGAGAGGCGTGATTGTAATCGCCTGTGACGAGGCTGATCCGGAACCGGGTGTGATGGTGTAGGTGGATGCAACGCCAGCGACCAGGCTGGTGGCGCCCGTCAGTGTGTAGGTTGTGAAGCTATTGGAAAGAGCGATCGAGAATACTGAAAGAGCAATGGGATCAGTCAGGCCCGCAGAGTTTGTCGTGCTTAGCGTGCCTGAACCTGCTTCCGTTGGTGTGAATGTAAACGTTACAGTGCTGGAGGAACCGACGGGCAGGGTAATGGTTGCCGGGATAAAAGTACCAGACAACGTGCATGTGGGGGTGATGACCAAGGGAGCCGACAGTGTTGTGCCTGCTGTGGGTGTCACGCTGAAGATGGCTTTGGAACCCACGGACAGGGATGCGGGTCCTGTTAGCGTATAGGCCGGGGAGATCAGGGGAATGTCCGTGGATGTATCGCTCATATATCAGTGCTCTTTATTGTCGTCAGTATTGTAATTCATGTATTTGCAGAAAATTATTTTTTGAAAATGCGTCTTTTGGAAATTAATTTCTGCCAAATAGCAAGATTGCTTTCTATTTTTTGATGCGTTCTGGGTAAAATTGCAGAATAGGCAATAAGTAATCCTATATTTGTATAAAATCTTGTATGAAATATAGTTCTATTGAGTAGGGAATAATTTTCTGATCAGACTGTTCTCAATCCATGAAGCGGTGTTCCCTGGTCACGCATGCCCTTTATGGCTGCTTAACCGTCCCTGATAACGGGCGCACCCTAATGATAAGAAAAATTACAGAAAAATGGAAAAATACAGGTCTTGATCCTGATGTCGTCATTTGAAAGAATTTGGGAAAATGCACCATCCTAATTGTGGTGGAGTTGGTGATTTTCAAAACGGCAATCTAGAACGCGGTGTTTTGCTGTCAGTGGTTTATACGATCCGGATTTTTGAACAGAAAAAAGTGCAGGACAGTACTCTGTCTGTCCTGTTCCGAAAAACAAACAGTGTTCCAATAAGAAATTGATTTCAGAATCCGTAAGCGACCCCGGAATGAAGGGTTACACCATTGGTCCAGCTGCTGGGTTCGAACGCATAGAAACCATTATGCTGATCAATGAGCTGACTGCGGCCAAACGAATAATATGTGTATTGCACGCCTCCGATCACATGAAGCGACCGGGCAATGCGGTAATCGAAATCGAGACCTGCCGTCCATTCCGGTCGGGGACGTAGGTGAAAAGTGCCTGTTGCGTTTGCTGCGTCCATGCGTGAGCCCAGCAGTTCGGTCCACGCAAGCCTTCCTCTGAGAACGAACGCATCCGTAATGGCGTAATCGAGCCTCACCTGAATACCGGCAAGGAAGCCGCCATAGGCTTCCGAACTTTTCGGGACGCCGCCAGCTGACTGGATATCCCGGTTCCACGACCAGTAGCCACCAACGATCGTGGGCGTGATCATGAAGCGATCATTGACCATCAGGCCCTTGCCGAGTTCGATCCGGCTGTCAGTGGTCATACGGTGTGAGGTGCTGTTAAGGGGCCAGACATCGCCCAGACCATTAGATGCTGATCCCTTGTAGGACACGTTACCGTCGCCAAGCGCGAAGTGCGCGGCGAGAAAGACATGGTCGATTTCGTACATATCGAACATGTCGGCGACATCAAGCTGGAAGCCCGGCACCCAGCCGGTTTCCCGATCATATCCGGTGCTGACGCCCTGCCAGGGGGGCTTTTCCTTATAGTTGCTCCATGCTCCCGTCACAGAGAGACCGATTTCCCGATTGACCTGAACGACGGCCGGAATATGGGAAGCCGCCTGATAAGAGCCACCGGGACGGTAAGATGATGGCTCATCGGGCAGAGAGCGATGGTGCCGCGGACGCTGCTGGTCTTCTTCCGGCTCGAAACGATGTGTCGGCATACGGTACTGTGTGAGAGGCGATGTATCGACGACTCCTCCCTCGCCGGGATCCATGTTCATGGTCATCAGCATCCGGGCAAGCGTCTGGTGACGCAGTTCGGCATCCCGGCGTGCGTCCAGATAGGGCGTGCTGTGTTCGGGAGCGAACTGGGCATGGGCCTGCCGGGCAGAAGACAGAGCCGCCAGGGAAAGGCCCAGACACAGGAGAATCTTGCGCAAGGGCGCCTCGCTCGGATGAGAAACAGTATCTGTGTTTCTCCTAAGGCGAGACGGTTAACGACCCCTTACAAAACGCGTCTATTCAGCGCGCCATCCGTCTTTTTTCAACACAACTCCGGCCAGATAAAGACTACCGCAGATCAGAACGCGAGCAGCCTTTCCCTCTTTGCCAGACAGATTCGCCAGCGCCGTGGCAATGTCAGGCCCGGACTGCACTCGTCCGTGAGAAGCTTCAATGATGGCTTCCACAGGCAGCGCCAGATGCTGGTCCGGTTCCGCGACTGCGTAGACGGAAGTTGCATGATCAAGAAGAGGCGCGAGAAAACCTGAAGCGTCCTTGGTCTGCTTCATACCCACCAGAATATGCAGCGGCCGATCAGACCATTGCTCCAGCACAGGCACCAGCGCCTCACCAGCGCCGGGATTATGGCCACCATCCAGCCACAGCTCCCACCCGGATGGAAGCTGGGCTGCGAGTGTGCCTTCGAGTTTCTGAAGCCGTGCGGGCCAGCGCGTGTGGGCGATTCCCGCCCAGGCTGAGTCGGGCACGGCAAGCCCGCTGGCACGCAGGGTGGCCACGGCAAGTCCGGCATTGTCGTCCTGATGGGTACCGGTCAGGGCCGGAAGGGGGAGCGTCAGAGCTCTCTTGGCGTCCTTGTAAAGCAGGGAGAGCCCATCCGCGCTACGTGTCAGTTCCCAGTCACGGTCGCGCAGCAGAAGAGGTGCGCCTTTGACGTCAGCCTCCATCGCCAGAACGTTCTGCACCGCCTGAGGCTGACGTCCTGTGACAACCGGCACGTCCGGCTTGATGATACCCGCTTTTTCGCCAGCAATGGCGGCGAGTGTGCTGCCCAGAAAGGCCTCGTGGTCCATCGAGATGGCCGTAATGGCGCAGGCTGCGGGCCGCGCCAGAACATTTGTTGCGTCAAAACGGCCACCCAGCCCGACCTCGATGATGGTCAGTTCGGCAGGATGACGTGAGAACAGCAGGAACCCGGCGGCTGTCAGTACCTCGAACACGGTAATCGGTTCGCCCCCATTCACCTGCTCGATTTCCTCCAGTGTGACGACCAGTTCTTCTTCGCTGACCAGTTTGCCAGCAACACGGAAGCGTTCCGTCACATCCACCAGATGCGGCGATGACATGACATGCACACGCCAGCCTGCGGCTTCGCCAATGGCGCGGAGGTTGGCGCAGGTGCTGCCTTTGCCGTTAGTTCCGGCGACATGAATGACGGGAGGGAGATGCTGTTCGGGGTGACCGAGCTTGGCCAGCAGGGCCTCAAGGCGTCCCAGCGACAGGTCGATCAGGGCCGGGTAAAGCCGGTTCAGCCGTTCGAGAACGGTGCCGGTCCTGCCCGTGAATTCCGCTCCGAGGGCTGGTTTGCGGGGGGAGGACGTGTCGGTCATGCTGTTTCACTCCGGGGCATGCGCCGGGAGGGGCGTGGGCCGCCATGTCAGAGCAGGTCGGGGCAAGATGCATGCATCTCACCCCGTGAAGAAGCCGGTTGCCGCTTAGTTGACGGGGAGCGGATTGTCCTCGGAGCCCGGCTCTTCGGGGTCAGGCAGGGTTTCCGTGAATACGTCGCCCGGAGGGGCCGCGGTCAGCAGACCGATCACGCGGCCAAGGGTCTCACGCAGATTCTTGCGCTCGACGACCATGTCCAGCATGCCGTGTTCAAGCAGATATTCGGAACGCTGGAAGCCTTCCGGAAGCTTCTCGCGGACTGTGTCCTCGATCACGCGTGGTCCGGCAAAGCCAATCAGGGCTTTCGGCTCGGCAATCTGCACATCACCCAGCATGGCGAAAGAGGCCGAGACACCACCCGTCGTCGGGTTGGTCAGCACGACAATGTAAGGCAGTCCGGCATCCTTGAGCATCTGTACGGCGACTGTCGTGCGCGGCATCTGCATCAGGCTGATCAGGCCTTCCTGCATGCGCGCGCCACCCGAGGCGGTGAAGATGACGAGCGGAGACCGCTGGAGAATGGCCAGACGGGCGGCGGCGACAAAAGCCTCACCCAGCGCCGAACCCATCGTGCCCGCCATGAATTCATACGCCATGACTGCCACGACCGCCGGATAGCCGGTGATCTTGCCATGCGCGACAGCCAGCGACTCATCGAGTCCGGTCTTGGCGCGAGCATCTTTCAGGCGGTCGGTGTAACGCTTCTGGTCACGGAATCCGAGCGGATCGACGGCGACCTTAGGCAGTTCGATGCGCGTATAGCTGCCTGCGTCGAACGTCCATTCCAGGCGTTCGGCGACCGGAACCTTCATGTGGAATCCGCAGTGCGGGCAGACATTCAGGGTGCGCTGTAATTCCTTCACCAGAACCATCTGGTGGCAGGACGTGCAGTTGGTCCACAGATTGTCCGGAACGTCGCGCTTGAGCAGTCCCCGAATCTTGGGGCGGACATATTTGGTCAGCCAGCTCATGCCTCAACTCCGCACAAAAAACAAAACGGTCAGTCGCATCCCATGACAGCAGGAATGGACGCAAGGGGGCACTGCATAGCTTTCCTGCGGCGCTCTGCCAAGTATGTAGACGTTTTCTCCGAATAGAGAGGCTGACGGTCTCCTGTCGGAAAAATTCAGGAAAGCGGCAGAAACCATATTCTGGTTACACAAGAAGCTGTTTGGCCTGCGCCGGTTGCTCCGACTATAGAATGGTCTTCTGATACATTACGGATTGCGTGAGGGCACCCATGCGGGACTTCCATTCCCTTTATCGGCACGGTTTCGCTCGTGTTGCGGCCTGCACCCTGCCGGTGGGGCTTGCCGATCCACGCCTGAACGCTGCGCGCATCATTGAATGTGTCTCGGCCTGTTCCGAACAGGGCGCGGTGCTGACCGTGTTCCCTGAACTTGGTCTTTCTGGATATGCCATTGACGATCTGCGTCAGCAGGATGTGCTACTGGACGCAGTAGAGGAGGCGGTCGGGGAGATTGCCCGCGCCACCAGCACGTTGCTCCCCCTTATCCTGATCGGTGCGCCGCTGCGTCACCATGACGCGCTCTATAACTGCGCCATAGCCATCCATCGGGGCGAAATCCTCGGTATCGTCCCCAAATCCTACCTGCCGAATTATCGCGAGTTTTATGAAGCCCGGCAGTTCACACCGGGCGCAGGCATCGTGGGGGACATGATTCACGTTGCGGGCAGAGAATTGCCGTTCGGCACGGACCTTCTGTTCGAGGCACGTGACATTCCCGGCTTCTGTGTCGGTGTGGAAATCTGTGAGGATCTGTGGGTGCCGTTGCCACCCAGCACCCGCGCAGCACTGGCTGGGGCCAGCGTGATCGCCAACCTGTCTGCCAGCGACATCACGGTCGGCAAGGCGGAGGTGCGGGATATGCTCTGCCGCTCCCAGTCCGATCGCTGCCACGCCGCCTATCTCTATGCCGCTGCGGGGGAAGGGGAATCCACAACCGATGTGGCATGGGACGGTCAGGTGTCCATCTTTGAGAACGGTCACCTGCTGAAAGCGAGTGACCGTTTCCCGAACGGGGCACGCCATGTGCTGGCTGACATCGATCTCGATCTGCTGCGTCAGGAGCGGATGCGAATGACGTCCTTTGCGACCAATGCATCGGTTGAAGAGGAGGGTGGTCTGTGGCGGCGGATCGTCAGGAGATTTGGGCCTCCGGCGTCTGATCTGGGACTGATGCGCGACGTGCCACGCTTCCCGTTTGTTCCCGCGGACCCGGCGAGGTTGGCGCAGGACTGTTACGAAGCCTGCACCATTCAGGTCTCCGCTCTCCGGACGCGCCTTGCCGCCATGGGGGCGCGGAAGATGGTGATCGGTGTGTCGGGAGGGCTGGACTCCACACAGGCTCTGCTGATCGCCGTCAGGGCTGCGGATGAGCTGGGGCTGAAAAGAAACGCGGTGCTCGCTTTCACCATGCCGGGCTTCGGCACCAGCGACGCGACGAAGAGCAACGCCCATGCGCTGATGCAGGCGCTCGGCGTGACCGCCGATGAAATTGACATCCGTCCCGCTTCGGAACTGATGCTGAAACAGATCGACCATCCCTACGGGCGCGGCGAGCCGGTCTATGACATCACGTTCGAGAACGTGCAGGCCGGTCTCCGGACCGATTTCCTGTTCCGTCTGGCCAACCAGCGTGGCGGCATTGTGCTGGGAACGGGCGATCTCTCGGAGCTGGCGCTCGGCTGGTGCACCTATGGCGTGGGCGACCAGATGGCCCATTACAACGTCAATGCGGGCCTGCCCAAGACGCTGATCCAGCATCTGATCCGGTGGTTCATGTCATCCGGTCAGTTCAGCCCGGAGACTGTGAAGATCCTGAAATCCATCCTTGCGACGGAAATCTCACCGGAACTGATCCCCGCCGATGCGGATGGAGCGGTGCAAAGCACGGAGGCCACCATTGGTCCCTATGCGCTGCACGATTTCTCACTGTTCCACGTCCTGCGTTACGGTTTCCGACCGTCCAAGATTGCCTTCCTTGCGTGGCATGCGTGGAACGAGGTGGATAGTGGCGCATGGCCGCCTGGTTTTCCTGAGGATGAGCGCAAGGCCTACGACCTGCCGACCATCAAGCACTGGCTGCACGTCTTCCTCCAACGCTTTTTTACGAGCAGTCAGTTCAAGCGGTCCGCCATGCCGAATGGTCCCAAGGTGGTGGCGGGAGGCTCCTTGTCTCCGCGTGGCGACTGGCGTGCGCCCTCTGACGGGAATGCGCGGGTCTGGTTGGAGGAACTCGAGAAGAATGTGCCGTAGGGAGAGCGGCTCTCCATAAAGAGATCGGGCGGCGACGGGTATGACGATACGGTGCTTTGATCGTTCCTTCCCTGAACAGCTCGAAGGCATTGTCAGGTTACGGATTCAGGCGCTGGATTCGCCGTGCCTGTTTCATGTGCTCTTTCAGCACGTCGGTCAGGTTGGGAAGGTTGGGCAGACCGTTTTCGACCAGCGGCACGCCGTTCACGATGGTGGTGCCAGCCGTTGCCGGACCGCACCGCAGCAGCGCCTCGACCGGGTCACTCAGCGCTCCCGCCAGAGAAACCTCGGACATCTGCCAGATCACCAGATCGGCACAGGCTCCGGGCCGCAGATGACCGATCTCTTCCCACCCAAGACAGGCGGCTCCCCCACGCGTCGCGGCGTCCAGCGCATCGCGCGCCGACATGGAATGTGGTCCGTTCTTGTAGCGACCGAGAAGCAGCGCCGTCCGGGCTTCGAGCCAGAGTGAGGCGCTATCGGTCGAGGCCGAGCCATCGCAGCCCAGCACCACCGGCATCCCCTGCGCCCGCAGGCCCATCAGGTCCGCCGAACCGCCGCCGATCATCATGTTCGAGCAGGGACATTGCGCCGTGCAGACGCCGGCATGGGCGAGGCGGCTGATTTCTTCGGGCTTGGGATAGATGAAATGCGCGACCCATGAGCGCGGCGTGGCCCATCCCACGCGTTCGAAATACTCGACCGGCGTGCAGCCATACACCTCCTGACAATAGGCATCTTCCTCCGGGTCTTCGGCGAGGTGGGTGTGCAGGCGCAGGTTATGTTTCTCGGCCAGTCGGGCGGATTCCATCATGATCCGTTCGGTGACGGAAAACAGTGAGCAGGGTGCCAGAGCCACACGGTTCATCGCGCCGGGTGCGGCATCGTGGAATTTTTCCACCAACCGAACTGAGTCTTCCAGAATCACGTCCTCGCTCTGGACGACAGAGGCAGGCGGCAGTCCGCCATCCTCGACCGAGCGTGTCATCGAACCGCGTGTGGCATAGAAGCGATAGCCGATCTCGTTCGCAGCCTTGAACTGCGCGTCGATCAGGAAGGGCTTGGGATGGACATACATGTGATCCATCGAGGTGGTGCAGCCGCCCAGCAAAAGCTCGGCAATGGCGACATAGGTCGAAAGATAGACGGAGTCTGCGTCCAGTTCCGCCCAGAGTGGATAAAGTCCGGTCAGCCATTCAAACAGCGTGCCGTTCGTCACCGGTCCGAAGGAGCGGGTCAGGTTCTGGTACATGTGATGGTGACAGTTGATCAGCCCCGGCGTGACCAATCTGCCATTGGCCGAGATGCGGCGCTTCGCCTCGGGTTCGTTGCTGCTGTCGCCAACGGCCTGAATGCGGCCATCCTTAATGGCGATCCAGCCAGAGGGAATTTCCCAGTCGCGGTCGACGTAGATGTATGCATCATGAACAAGAAGATCGGCTGTCATGCGCTCTCCAGTTTCCACAGTTGAACCGGCCGTGGGCCAGTTTCGCTATGATCCCTGTTCCGGGAGGCGCGAACTCCGGATCGTCATCAACCTGTGTTGAGCGGGCGTGTAGGACGAGACTGGAGAGGCAGTGGAGTCTCTGTCAAGGCAATTTGTGAAAAGGATTCCCGTTTCCAGAAATCCTTCCAATGCTTCGCTTGCAGCTTCGAGAACGTGAAGAACGACGCTCGCGTTCTGAAGTTACGAGTGCCATTACAACTGACTGACTCTTGCGTGGAGTGATATGGGCTTTGCCTGCACCCGGAAGAGACCAAAGGCCCCTTCACCCCAATGTATTGATCACAAACGGTTTCCAAAGGTGAGCCTTTGGTGGGGCGGGGCAAAGCCCCGAAATGAACCCTTAGTCCACCAGCCCTTGTAGCCGTACAATCCGGCAAACCTCCCCCTGCTTCGCTTCCGGCGCAAAGCGTTCGCGCAGTAGCAGCGCGTCACAGTCGGCCAGCGGGGCCATCATGGAGGAGACCTGCCGTGAGAAAGGTTTCGCCCAGAGAACGCCGTTCTCGTCCCGGCTCAGTGTGGCGCGGAGGTAATCGAAGCGCTGGTCATTAGCGGATAGGTCCGTGGCCAGACGGGCAGGCTCGGTGCTGTCGTCTTTTGTGACCTCGCCGGACATGGCGCGGAGGGCAGGGAGCACGAACACAAAGCTGCACACGAAAGCCGCGACCGGATTGCCGGGCAGTCCGATGACGGGTGTCCCGTTCATCTGGCCAAACATCAGCGGTTTGCCGGGACGCATGGCGATCTTCCAGAAATCAGTGACCAGACCTGTCTCACCAAGGGCTTTCTTGACGAGATCATAATCACCGACACTGGCCCCTCCGATGGTCAGCAGCAGATCGACCGTGTCCAGTTGCCGAGTGCTGCCTGTCAGCGAATCGACCGTGTCGCGGGCGACTGGCAGGATGATCGGCTCTGCTCCTGCCTTGCGCAGCAGAGCTGCGAGCATGAAAGCGGCTGAACCGACGATGGAGCCGGGCGGTACAGTGTCACCGGGCAGAACGATTTCATCGCCAGTGCTGAGAATGGCGACCCGAGGCCGCCTGCGAACCGTGATCCACGGGCAGTTAGCCGCTGCCGCGATGCCGATATCGCGGGCCGACAATCTTTTGCCAGTTGGCACAACCGTCTGGCCTTCGGAAAAATCCAGACCTTTCCGGCGAATGAAGCGTCCGCTGGTGACAGGCTCTGTCACTGTGATGTGATCGCCGTCGCGGGTGGTGTTTTCCTGAATCAGGATCGCATCCGCGCCTTCGGGCACAAGACTGCCCGTGAAAATCCGCAGACAGGTGCCGGGTGTGACCGCCCTGTCGCTCGGATGACCGGCGGGGATATCACCGATGACATGGAGTTTCGCGCCTTCCACCGTGTCGGTCGCTCTGACAGCGTAACCATCCATGGAGGAGACGTCGGCGGGGGGATTGAACAGGCGCGCCGTCACTGGTGCAGCGGTGATGCGGCCGCAGGCCTCGGTCAGCGACACGGTTTCCGTGCCGAGGAGGGGGAGGACGGAAAGGATGCGATGAAGGGCTTCAGAGACCTCGATCATGGGCTTTTTCCAAACTTTTTGGGGCTTCCGGGGCGTTTGGGGTGCATGAATGCTTGACCTGAGGCCCTCGGATGCGCAATTTGCGCCGAACTTGAACCACGGCCGCGATCAGGGGTGCAAATCCGGACCTGCGGTCAGGCACGATTCCGAGGATCTTATGGCAAAGTCCAACGTCATCCAGATCCGGCTCGTCTCCTCCGCAGACACCGGATATTTCTACGTCACCAAAAAGAACGCGCGCGCCCAGACCGGCAAGCTCGAGCTGAAGAAGTACGACCCGGTTGCTCGCAAGCACGTCGTCTTCCGTGAAGCGAAAATCAAATAAGGCCTGCGCTTCAAAACGCAGCCTACAAGAAAAGCGCCATTCCTTCGGGAACGGCGCTTTTTCTTTGGGCTATGGGGAGGGATTTACGGGGCTTTGCCCCGCGCCCCACAAAGGGACGCAGTCCCTTTGAACCCGTTTTGTTTTCTATTAACTTATTGAAATCAAAGGATTCCGGGTGTCACCTTTTTCAAAAAGGTGACCTTCCTTGATGCAGTCTCAGAAAAGCTGCGCGTGCTTGTCGTAAGGCACGACAATATCGTTGGGGTTGGCCAGATTGAGCATCGCGCGGGCGCGCTCATCCAGAATGTCCGCATTCAGCGCGCCTTCGCTCAGGCCCGCCACACGACGACGCCAGGCCGCCTGTTCCGTCACAGCGTTAGCCTGGGACTCGTGAGCCTCATCAAGCAGGTGAAGCTGCTCGTGATAGGATTTCAGGCCATGCGCGCCTTGCGTGGCCTGCCAGCAGAAATACCCGGTAAGAGCGAGAAAGACGGAGGGGGGGAGAACCGCGTTGACGGCGCGTCGGATTATCCGGCCAAGCTGCATACGAATCGGGACCTCCGGGAGAATCGAACCAAGGGTTTCAAGCCTGTCCCCTACCGTATTGCAAGATGTGGCTTAAAAAAGGCGAAATGGCTGAATAATTACATTTCGGGAAGTTTTAGTCGTTTCCAGATCACAGACCTGTCCCCGACCATAGATAGCCGGGGACAGATGAGTGCAATCCTACTTCTTCAGGATCGTGCGGCCTGCATAGGCTGCGGCTGTCGCCAGCTCCTGCTCGATGCGCATCAGCTGGTTGTATTTCGCCGTGCGATCCGAGCGGCAGAGCGAACCGGTCTTGATCTGACCGCAGTTCGTGGCCACTGCGAGATCGGAAATGGTGGTGTCTTCCGTCTCGCCGGAACGATGGCTCATCACGCACTTGTAGCCAGCGCGATGGGCCATTTCCATGGCGGCCAGCGTTTCGGTCAGCGTGCCGATCTGGTTCACCTTCACGAGCAGGGCGTTCGCCACGCCGTCCTCGATACCCCGCGCCAGACGGACGGGGTTGGTCACGAACAGATCGTCACCGACCAACTGCACGGACTTGCCAAGCGCCTGTGTCAGCAGGGTCCAGCCTTCCCAGTCATCCTCGGCCACGCCGTCCTCGATGGAGACGATGGGGAAACGCTTCGTCAGATCTTCGAGGTAAGCGACGATGCCACCGGCATCCAGCGTCTTGCCTTCGCCAGCGAGGACATACTTGCCGTCCTTGTAATATTCGGTGGCGGCGCAATCGAGCGCGAATGTCACATCCTCGCCCGGGCGGTAGCCTGCGGCTTCAACGGCGCGGGTGATGTAGGTGAGCGCCTCGTCAGCGGACTTCAGGTTGGGCGCAAAACCACCTTCGTCGCCCACGTTGGTGGCGAAACCATCAGCGGACAGTGACTTTTTCAGTTGGTGGAAGATTTCCGAGCCCCAGCGGATGGCGTCGGCCACTGTTGGCGCACCGACAGGCTGGATCATGAATTCCTGAATGTCGATCGGGTTGTCTGCGTGCTCGCCGCCATTGATGATGTTCATCATCGGGACCGGCAGGACGTGAGCGAACGGGCCGCCGACATAACGATAAAGCGGGATTTCCAGTTCGGCGGCGGAAGCCTTGGCCACGGCGAGGGACACGCCGAGAATGGCGTTCGCACCCATGCGGCTCTTGTTCGGTGTGCCATCGAGTTCGATCATCGCGTTGTCGATGTCGATCTGGTCCTGGGATTCTGCACCCTGAAGCGTCGGGAAAATCTCGCTTTCGACATTCTCGCAGGCTTTCAGGACGCCCTTGCCGCCATAACGGGACGTGTCGCCGTCACGGAGTTCTACGGCTTCGTGCGCGCCCGTTGATGCGCCGGAGGGAACGGCTGCGCGACCGGTGACGCCGGAAGCCAGTTCGACTTCAACTTCAACGGTGGGATTGCCTCGACTGTCCAGAATTTCGCGGGCGATGATGTCGACAATGGCGCTCATGACTAGCCTCTGCTTCTTGCGTTCTTATTGCAGGCGCTGACCGCTGCCGGGGCAGACGCCGGACTGTTAGAGGACCGCTTCAGACAGAGTTGTCAACTGTCAAATGGATCACTGCCATATGAACTTTTGTCGTCTTGGCGGTATGTAACAGGGGATGACTCCGCTGAGATCAGGAAGCGTATCCCGTGCCCCGAGTTGGGGAAGAGACTTCCTTTTTATTCCAGTATGGAAGACGGTATTCGTTTCCAGTGTTTCGTAAACGGGAGAAAATCCCATAAAAGGGCAGGGACGAAGCAGCGTTCCTTTCGACATCAGTGAGGCTCCACCTCATGTGCCCCTGTGATGAGGTGCTTTCCGCAATGCCCTATGCCCCGTCCGGAATTTCTGTTGTGGCCGAAGATCTCGCAGGCATGCGGTCGCAGGCATTTGGTCTGGCGGAATATGTCGCCCTGCCCACCCGGTTTCACTCGGTGCAGGCTACGGGACTGCTGCATCGGTGCCTGCCATCTTCTCTCTGGCCTCATCCATTAAGGGCCTTGTCGCAAAAACCGGACCCACTGCACGATGATCTGGTGTTCAGCGTAGCGGGAAAGGGAGGGGCTGTTGGTGCCGCAATGCGTCGTAGCGGACGACACGTCGTGCAGATTCAGAATCCCCGGATCCGGTCGGACCGGTTCGATCTGGTGATCGCCAATTATCATGATGAGATTGAGGGACCGAATGTCCTGCTCAGCCGTACGGCATTGCATGGTTTGACAGCGGCGAAACTGGCAGAAGCTCGTGCACGGTGGCGGGACAGGTTGAACGTATCAGGGCGTCCACTACTCGCTGTTCTGGTAGGTGGCGCGAATGGACGTTTCCGGTTTGGACGAGAAGAGGCGGAAAGTTTTGCCGATCGACTGGCGAGCGTTGCAAGACGAACCGGCGCGAATCTTTTCATCACAACGTCCCGTCGTACTGCGCCTGAAGCGACGGCGGTGTTGCGCGATGCTGTTGAGAGTGTGCGTGGCACCTTATGGAGCGGAGGCGATGACAATCCTTATCGAGGGCTGATTGCTTGCGCGGACTGGCTGATCGTTACGGCCGATAGTGTGTCAATGGTTTCGGAAGCGGTGGCGAGTGCAGCGCCAGTGTATGTGCAGCGTCTGCCGGGAAAGTCGCGCAGAATTGGGCTGTTTCTCGAAACATTGGAGAAATGCGGTAGGATACGCATGTTTGAAGGCGAGCTTGAACACTGGCCGGTTCAGCCTCTTGACGATACGCCCATCGTTGCGGGTGAGATGTGTCAGCGTCTCGGACTGAAAACTCTGTTCAGGGGTAGTGAGTGATCTGTCTCTTATCCGTTCGGTTTGAGACAGGATAAAACGGTATCAGGGTGGGCTGGGTTGCGGATTGGCTGGCCAGAGTTGTGCCTTCATGTTTTTGTATTTTTGAAAACTCCGTTTTATTTTTTCTCAAAACATTTCTGTCGTTAAAAGATGTTTCTTTGTAATCCTGACTGAAAACAGAAGAACTATATAAATAGAGTGTAATTATCTGGCTGGATCTGATGAAGGTATCTGTTTTTCAGAGAGCCTTCTTTGTCATGCCTGGAAAATAGACTGAAAATTTCATGTATAAAATCATGAATTTTTATCTGACTATTTTTTGAAACCAACAAAAGAGGTAGGGACAGCTACTCCTGTTGCGACCTCTACGACCAATGGATTTTATCCAATTTATTTCAAGGAATTTTATATATGGTCACATGGACGCAGCTTGCCGATACTACAGTTACGGCAGCAGCAGGCCCGGTTGCTGCCGGCCAGACGCTTCTGGACGGATGGATTGATCTTGTAGGCAATGCCTGGTCGAGCACGACACTCGTGTCCGATACAACGCAGGATTATCTGACGTCGATCAAGGAAAGTGCTCCCTGGACTGGTGGACCTCTATACCGGCCGCAGTCGGAAGACGCGATGTCTGGTCGCATGACGGCTCAGGTTCATATTGATACCAATCAGACAATCTATTTTATGCTTCGGGCAAACCGGGGTACAGGGTCAACAGCATTCCAAGGGTATCTGCTCAGCGTTGATCATAATACATCCGGTTTTTACCTGCATGGTTTTGCGGCAGTGTCGGGGAAACTTACGCAGTTTCTAAGTCAGGCGCTTTCGACGCAGCCGTCCAGTGGCGACCTGATTACGGTTGATGTCCAGCTCACACAGGATACATCCACAACATCTTCCATGGTCATTACCGTGACCAATTCTGCCGGTGCTACTCTTGGCAGCGCAACGGTTACGGGTAACGCAACACTGAATGCTTCGGCACTTCAGAATGTCGCTGGATCATTCGGTCTCTGTGCCTATTCCGCTAGTAGTAGCAATGCTGCGGGTATCAAGGAAATCTCTGTTTACAGCGGTGATGCTGCCGCTACTACGGCAACGGCCTATACTCTCACCGGCTCTTCCAGTCTGACAGTGAATACCGCCGCAACCTATACGGTCACACCGAACGGAGAGCCTGCTGCGGCGGTGGTTGTCACACCCGTGTGCACACTTGCCGGTACGTTTTCTCCTGCGACTGTCACACTTCCTGCGGGAAGTTCCAGTGGTGTTACGTTTACTTTCACGCCATCCGCAGTCGGTTCAGGCTCCTTGTCCACGACCAATAATGGGAATCTGACCAATCCTTCAGCCCTGTCACTGACAGCCAGCGCGCCAGCGACAGCGCCGTCAGCTCCTTCCTTCACTCTTACAGCGGGTTCAGGTCAGGTCACTGTGAAAGTGGTGGCGTCGACCTCTACAGGGGGGGCTGCCATTTCGGGTTATCCGATTTTTGTGGGTACAAGTGCCGGAGGTGAAAGCAGCTCTCCTGTCACCACGCTGACAGCTGCCGGTTCCTATACGATCACCGGTCTGACAAACGGCACACCTGTCTATGTGACCGTTGGCGCAACCAATTCAGTAGGCACCACAAAAGCGGCCGAACAGACCTCAACACCGGTTGCGCCTGCAGCCACGGCCTATACGTTGAGTGGATCTTCCAGTCTGGCTGTGAATACCGCAGCAACCTATACGGTTACGCCGAACGCTGCTCCGTCGTCTGCGGTTACTGTCACGCCCCAGTGCACACTTGCGGGTACATTTTCTCCTGCGACTGTTGTGCTTGCTGCGGGAAGCGCAAGTGGGGCCACGTTCACCTTCACACCTTCTGCGGTCGGTTCCGGTTCCTTATCCACGACGAATAGCGGAAATCTTACCAACCCGTCGGCGTTGTCACTGACTGTCATTTCGCAGGCGACAGCACCATCGGCTCCTTCCTTTACTCTTGCTGCTGGTTCCGGGCAGGTTACGGTGACAGTTGTGGCGCCGACTTCCACGGGTGGCGCTGCCATTACAGGCTATCCGATTTTTGTGGGCACAAGTGCTGGAGGTGAAAGCAGCTCTCCGGTCACCACGCTGGCTGCACCCGGTTCCTATACGATTACCGGTCTGACAAATGGTGCACCGATCTATGTGAAGGTTGGTGCAACCAATTCTGTCGGCACGACACAGGCGGCAGAACAGACGGCAACGCCGGTTGCTCCCGTAACGGGCGGTACTATCACGGTTGATTCGCCCGCTTTCCTCTTCTCTCCCGGCAACTGGTACGGAGACGAAGGGCGCGCAGGATCTGCATGGCGTCGTACATGGAACGTAGGGGCCTATTTTGTCTTTACATGGACCGCATCAGCCAACCCGACGGCAACCCTTCACTTGGGCCCCAGCGGAACAGGAGCGAATGTTACCCTGTATCTCAATGGTGTCGGCACGACAGTCGCGGCGACAGGAGATATCACGCTGTCCGGAATTACGGCGTCTTCAGAAAATGTCCTTTTTGCCATTATGAGTAATACGCCGCAGAGTGCCCGCTGGAATCAGGGTGCGAACAATCTGGTCGTATCAGGAGTGACGCTTGATGACAGCTCGAGTGCAGGGGTTTCGACCGCGGGCACAAAAGGCTGGGTCAAGATTATTGGTGACAGTATCACAGAAGGTATCAAGGCGAACAACAACAAGGATAATATTGTTTACGGTTACACATTTCAGGTTCTGCAGGGTTTGAGAGCACTGGGATATGAGGTCTGTGTTTCCGCCTGTGGTTATTCCGGTTATCTCATCAGTGGAGATAGCGGTGCGGACGTTCCGCCCTATTACTATGTCTCCGGATCCAGTTCCGGCAGTGGTGGAACCTATGATGACAGTAAAAGTCGTTGGAACAAGATCGATGAAAATGTCTCAGCGCTTGACAGTAACAACCATCTTTCTGCCTATGGAGACGTTGGGACAGAGCCTGTCGCCATTGCTGTCAATTATCTGACCAATGAGGCTCTGAGCAAATCCAATACGTCAGATTCGCAGGCAGCCATGACGCAGGCGATGGCCGCTCATCGTCAGGCAGCACCGGATGCGTGGCTTTTCCAGATTGTTCCATTCGGTTTCCATTATGCTCCGAAATATGCCGCATCATGGCTGGCAGTTTTCAATAACGCCATGAATAGTTATCGTTCTGCTTACCCGGGTGATTCAAAAGTGGCGACGATTGATATCGGTTCCGATCTCTCAAATACACTTGAGAAAAATACGGGATGGTACATCTACACGGATGATGTGCATCCGCTGGCTCCGGGACATGCACTTGTGGCACCTGTTGTGCAGGCTTCCATCGTGACGTCGCTGGAAAGTAAAAGAAGCCAGTCCTACACATTTTTCTGATTTCGTAAGTTTCCTGTGCTGAAGAGCCGATCTTCGGCACAGGAAATTCCATATTTTCCAGACATTGATCTGCATGCAGACTATGCGGCACACTTTGCTGCATGAATCATCTCTTATTATGGCTTTTTGCTCTGCTGGCATTTCTGATGCCCATTTCTGCCAGCGCAGCATGTTCCGATCATTTTGCCGCGCAAAGCCAGCCAGCAGCTTCCTCTCGGGAGCTGCTGCCGCTCTGTTCACTCTCTTTTGCGATAGGGTATTCAGCTCAGGATAAAGAAGCCGCATGGAGCGCGGAGCATCTGACTGCCGACAGTATTGCTCAGGCGGAAGCGCTGGAGGGTAGGGCGGAGTTTCAGGAAGATCTCAGGCTGCCGCTTGAGGATCGATCGGAACTGATGGATTACAAACGTTCGGGATGGTCGCGCGGTCATCTGACGCCTTCAGGTGATGTATCCACGAAAACCGCTCGGGCAGAAACATTCCTGTTATCCAACATCGTTCCTCAGGCGGCGCGTCTGAATTCGGGATCATGGAACCATCTTGAAGCCAATGTCCGAAAAAGTGTGAAACGCTATCGGGAAGCCTATGTAGTGACAGGACCCGCTTTCCGTGCTCCCTTGGGGACGATTGGTCCGGATCATGTTCGTGTGCCTTCATCGCTCTGGAAAGCGGTCTATGTGCCATCGAAGAAATCGGTTTCAGTGATTGTCTGCAAGAACACCGCACCATACCGTTGCAATGCCGTCAGTCAGGCTTCTCTACAGCGTGTGACAGGGATTGATCCATTTCCGGGCGTTCCATTGTCTGACAAAATTCGGAATCCTGCTCTGGATCGAATCCTCTTGCCCTGATTTTCTTTTTTGCTTTTGAATATTTGCAAAAAATATGGGGTTGAATAGTTAATGGTTTTATCGAGCCAAATATCATCTGCGTAATTGGGTTTGTGCGGACTGTCCTTCTGTATGGTGCGTAGGTACACGAAGGATTTTTCTGTTTATTCTCAAAAGAATATTCATGTGTGGCGTTCTTTCCTTTTGAAAACAGCCTTTTTGCTCACAAGGCTGATGCCGCTGAGGATCAGGGCCGATCCGAACAGAAATTCTGGCCTGAGTGTTTCATGAAGCAGCACGGCTCCAAACAGGATGCCGAAAATCGGTGTCATAAGCGATAGCGCTCCCAGACGGGAAGCCAGATAGATTCTGAGAAGAGAAAACCAGATCAGGAAACTGACGATGGAAACAATAACAAGCTGAAAAATAAAATCGAAGATAACCATTGGGGTCGGGTGAAAGACTGTCTGATGTGAAAGAAATGCTGTCGGTATGAGTATGATACTGGCAACAGTAAGCTGGCAGAACAGAGTCACCGTGGCCGGGGCTTCCGAAAGGTTGGAAAAGCGGATGATAAGGGTCGTCATGCCCCACGATGCTCCCGCCATAAGTCCCAGTATATCGCCCACCCAGCCATAGTGAAGCGCAGGATCGTTCATACCGCTTCCTGGTCCCGCAAAGGACGCGACGACGCCCAGAAAAGCCAATGCGATACCGATCCACTGTATTGAAGAAAGGCGCTCTTCAGGCAATCCGACATGAAGTCCCAGTGCCGCAAAGATTGGTGCGGTATAAAGAAAGATCGACATATGAGCAGCGCTCGTAAAACAGAGGCCTTCACTGGTCAGTAGGAATTCGAGCGCAAAAAAGATCCCGACGGCAAGGGTGGCGAATACAGGGATTTTGCGAAATGCTGAATAGTCTTTCTGCCATATAATGATCAGACCAACGACCAGCGCGGCTAACACTGACCGAATGCCCACTTGCAGAACAGGAGCCATATCGGCGGAAATTGCTTTAATAGCCGTCTGCTGAAGACCCCATATCATGCAGAGAAAAATCATGAGCAATATGGCTGTTTTATCGACTTCCCGACGAGAAGGTGTGTTGCTCATATTTTATTCCTGAATGATAATGAATGTGCTTTTAGGGTAATATGACAGGGTTGGACACTGAAATTTTTCGTGTCATGTGAACGCTATCTTTCTGATTCTGAAAGACAAAGTCTCTCCCATGCGTTTTTTTGTAGGAGCAGATTGTCTATCTGGGAGGTTCTGAATTCCTGCCGCATGTTTGCGAACCGCGCCACAAATACAATTAAATAGAGATGACCAAAGGGAGTGTTTCTCAGAAGTCTGATCTGTGTGTAAAAAGCGGGCATGCCGCCTTTCTCTGTCACCGAACTCCCTTGGGTTGATCCATGGACCGCTGTGCAGGTCTGGAAGGCCGCACCATGGGTTGCGCTCCTCGATAGTGGCGGGACGCCTGCCGCTCTCCCCGGTGACGAGCGCGCGCGTTGGTCGTTTCTGTGCGTGGAACCGTCTGAAACACTTGTATCGTCGCGGGATGGCGTGATCAGAAATGGTCGCCCTGTCGCCGGCAATGCATGGCACCATCTACAGGATATGCACGCCCGGTTGCAGCCTGTGGAGCATACAGATTTTCCTTTTGCAGGAGGGCTGGTTGGTCTGGCGTCTTATGCTGCGGGCATGGCGCTGGAAGGGGTGATGTCGCGTCACCGGACGGAGACACCGGACATTCTTGCGGCCTCTTATGAAACTGTTTTTGCTTTTGACCGGCTGGAGCGACGCTGCTTCAGGGCAGGGAAGGCCACTCTGCCTTTGCTGCCGGGTGAAAGCGTGCGGACGTCATCCAACTTTGCTCCCGTGCATTTTCAGCCCGACATGGATCGGAAGCAGTGGATTTCAGGGGTCAGGGAGGTTGTCCGTCTGATTGGCGAAGGCGACATTTTTCAGGCCAATCTGACACTGCGATGGCAGGCCGATGTGCCCTCCGCTTTTGACGATCTAGCCGTATATGGCCTGTTGCGTCAGGG
This sequence comes from Acetobacter sp. UBA5411, assembly GCF_002409645.1. Lineage (GTDB taxonomy): Bacteria > Pseudomonadota > Alphaproteobacteria > Acetobacterales > Acetobacteraceae > Acetobacter. Next base: position 79,899 of record NZ_DHNR01000040.1, on the reverse strand, counting down.
ATCACCCGCACCTTTCGGAGCTTTTCTCAGAGGACTTTGCGGACGGAACGCAGACCGCCCGTTCTCCCTCCTGAGCGCCTCGGTGGAGCGGTTTCTATCGCTTTCGCGCGAAGGTGTTGTTGAGACTCGCCCCATCAAGGGAACTGCTCCCTTAGGGCGCGATACGATGGAAACCCAGCGTCTGGCTGAACAACTGCGGCGGGACGAAAAGGAAAATGCCGAAAATCTCATGATTACCGACCTGATGCGCAATGATATCGGGCGTGTCTGTGACATCGGTTCGGTGTCGGTGCCGCAACTGTGTGAAGTAGAGTCGTTCGCCCATGTGCAGCATCTCGTTTCCTGCGTGCATGGACGTTTGAAATCCGGTCTCGATGCGTTCGACCTTCTGCGGGCTACATTGCCTCCGGGCTCCGTGACAGGAGCGCCCAAGAAACGCGCCATGGAGATCATCGATCAGGTCGAACTGTCAGCGCGTGGGGCTTATTGTGGCAGCGTCTTCCGGATTGGCAGGGATGGGGCGGTGGACAGTTCGGTTGTGATCCGGAGCGTGGAGTGCTGCGATGACAGGCTGAGGATCGGCGTTGGCGGCGGGATCACATGGTTGTCTGATCCCGCACGCGAATATGACGAGATGCGGCTGAAAGGCGAGGCTTTGCTGAAGGTGTTCGGAGCATGACCTCGTTGATCTGGTTTAACGGCGTGCTTGTTCCAGCGAGTGAGGCCAGAATCGATCCGGCCGATCGCGGCCTCCTGCTGGGAGACGGACTGTTCGAGACCATGCGGGTAGCGGCAGGCTGCGTGCCCCTGCTGGAGCGGCATCTGGACCGGCTGACCACCGGATGTGTGACGCTGCTTCTGCCCCCGCCCGACCGGATCATACTCCGGAGGGCTGTGGACGACCTTCTGACCGCATCCGGTCTCGTCGATGGGAGTATGCGTCTTACGGTCACACGAGGCTGTGGGCCGCGCGGACTTCGCCCTCCCGTGCAGGTGCAGCTCACGGTCATGCTGACCTGTGCTGCGGCAACGAAAGCCATACCCGGCCCCGTTCGTCTGGGCGTCAGCCGTTATATGCGGGATGGAAGTTCACCTCTGTCTCAGGTCAAATCTCTCAATTACCTGCCAATGGTCATGGCGCGGATGGAAGCAGTCGCCGTAGGTTACGATGATGCCCTGCTGCTTGACGCGCAGGGCAACGTGGCCGAGGCAAGTGCTGCGAATATCCTGCTGATGTTGGAAGACCGGCTGGTCACACCGCCGGTTGAGGACGGTGCCCTGCCGGGGACGTCTCGGGCTAGACTGCTGGAGGCAGGACTCTGTGTCGAACAGTCCGTGCCGCTTATCCGTATAAAGGAAGTGAAGGCAGCGTGGCTGATATCGGCCCTGTCCCTGCAACCCATTGCTGCTGTCGAGACGCATGAACTGGGAGAAGATGCGGAACAGGAGAGGGCTTTACGCGCGTTTCTATTTGAAACCGTGGCATCCTGATGCGCTGAGGTTGAGGAAGGGTCCGTGCATGGCTGTTCCGGGATGGAGGTGCTGCTGATGTCAGGCATGTCTGGACACCCTCAGACAGCTTGCCATCCTTCGGGGCGCGTGGTTTCGTGAGGGAACGTTCTCTTCCCTTCTATCGTTTCCCTGTCTGTGACGCTGATCATCAGGCAGGGCAAAGCGGCAGAGATGAAAAAGGGCCGGTGTGATGGTGACCGTTCTGCCGTTCGAACTCCCGGGGAAAAAGGAAAGCAGACAGTCCGGGAAGGACAAGATCTGGGCAGTGGTGGCGATGATCGGACGTAAACGGAAGGTCGCCAGTATTCATACATCGCGTGATGCCGCTCTGGCCGACTGTCAGTGGCGAAGGGAGCAGGTTACGGCGTACGCCCGATTCCTAGCCGAGGCACGTGATCCCGCGCCTGATTATCATATCACTTTGATTTATAAGGGAGAACTGCCGAAAGGTTGGGTGCCGATGCCTGCGCTTGGAATTTTACATGGTCGCTTCATTTAATGGCAATGGCTTTGGGATTACACTCGCAGTGCTGCAGGGAGTTTGCTAAGCCCTTCTGCGCACAGGATTTATATGTAACAGAAAGTCTCCTCAGGTATGGCCGATCAGAATACGATGGAAACAGTCACAGGTGCGGGAAATCCTACGGATAGCGTGGGCGGTTCCGGATCAAAGGCACCTGCAACACCGACGCTTCTGATGGGTGCACAGTATATCCGCAGCGTATCGTTCAGGGCGCTCGATTCAGCCCTGCTGCATACCCGCCCGCCCGTTCGTCCCAATACATCCATGACGCTGGACGTCATGGCGCGGCAGATTGCGGAAAATCAGCCAGATTTCGAAGTCGACATAGTGATGAACTGCGTGGGACGTGGTGACACGCCTGTGGACGGTAGCGAAGCGCCGACGCTGTTTGAAACCCAGATCACCTATTCGGGGATGTTCACCCTGCGCAACGTGACGACAGAGTCGTTTGAGCCGATGCTGCTGGTTGAAGCTCCGAAAATGCTCTTCCCTGCTGCCCGGAACTATCTGGCTGATCTGACGCGTGAGGCTGGCTTCATTCCCGTCATCATCCAGCAGATTGATTTTCTGGCTCTCTGGCAGTCCCGACGTTCCCAGCCGGCGGCAGGCTGACGCCAGTCGCGTCATGCATGCCAAAGGGAGACAGGTGTCGAAGGCAGAAAAGCCCTTCACACATTGTCTCCAGCAGCATAACCGTTGCCATGCTCGGGGAGATGTCCTCGCCAGGTGTTGAAAGGGCCATGGGTGTCGTCTGTCGTTTCTGCGCTTCCTGCTGATAATGCTCCTCTCTGGGGGCGCTTTGACGCCGAGTGGTATCGTACCCGTTATCGGGATGTGCTGGGCGATCTGGTCGATGCGGACCCGGAAGCGCTCGCCGCACATTATGCAGAGACTGTCGGAGAGCTGCATCTCTCACCCAATCGTTTTTTTGATGAAGAATGGTATCTGCAGGTCAATCCTGACGTCGCAGCAGCAGTGCATGCCGGTTCTTTTGAGTCCGGCTTCGCTCATTACTGTTCGGATGGTTACATCAACCGGTCTCCGCACTGGCTATTCTCAGAAACAGTTTACCTTGCACGCTATCCGGACATGACTCGGGCCACGCTGGAACGGCTCGGTGCGTTCAACGGATACGATCATTATCTTCGATATGGCGACCGTGAATTCCGCTCCGGCCACCTGCTGTTTGATCCGCATCTCTATTACGCTCATGCCCGTGTCAGGGGCGACGGCTCCCCCGGACAGGCGGCAGGAAAGACTAGTGCGCTTTCCATTCCGGAAACCGGACCGTTTGCGGCCTTTCTGGCTGATGAAGCCGAACAGAACACTCTCAGGGTCAGTTGGTATTTCGATCCTGAATGGTATCTGAAAACCTATCCAGAAGTATCAGAAGCGGTGGAGGCGGGGCAGATACGCAACCCGCTGCATCATTTCCTGACCAATAAAACGCCGGTCGAATTCTGCGGTCTGGAGTGGTTCAGTGAAGCCTATTATCTGGAGCAGTATCCCGATATCGCGGACGCGATAGCGACGGGGCAGCTTCGTTCCGCCTACGACCATTTCCTGCGTTATGGCGCATTCGAACGTCGTCGCCCCCATCCGGATGTCGATCTCAACGCCTACTTTTTCTCGGGAACGGTCCGGGCTGATATCGAGCGCGGTCTGGTACGCGATGTGTTCGAGCACTGGCTGTCCCGTCGGCACCAGCAGCCACTCGATGCAGGGTTGGAACGTCCGGATCTGAAAGTGTTCGAAGGGCTCGCGGTGCGCAAAGCTGAAAACCTTCTACCGCTTCTGGCTGCGCGTCCTCTGGATTTTACCGCGCAGGATGAGCCGCGCCTCAGTGTTATTCTCCTTGTCCGCAATCGTCTGTCCCTGACCCTCTCTACCCTGTCGGCCCTGCACATGACCTATGCCGGGCCTCTGGATGTTATCGTCGTGGATGCAGGGTCACGTGACGATACGACGCGTCTGCAGCATTTTGCCCGTGGCATGCAGATTCTGAGACTGGATCGTTCGGTGACACGGGCCGAGGCGCTGAAAGCAGCGCTGCCTCATGCTCGCGGAACGGCGGTGCTATGGCTGGGGCAGGGGATGCGTCTGGCTCACGGCAGCTTGCAGGCCGCACTTGATGCGCTCGACACGCAAGTACCTTCGGCGGAGGAGTGTATCGGCGTTGTGACGGGTCTGACCCTGCGGGCTGACGGTCGTATTCTCGAAGCGGGCGCTCTGATCGGGCGGGATGGATCGCTGATCCATTATCTTGAAAACGCCACGATGGAAGAGCCTGCCGCCTGTTTCCGCCGACCTGTGGCATGTGGGACGGTCCCTGCTCTCCTGATTGACCGTACTTTGCTGGAAAAGCTGGAGGGATTTGACGGGCGGCTGGAGTCTGAGGCGGCGCAATTGGCTGACCTTTGTCTGCGCGCTGCGGAGGCAGGGCGGCATGTTGGCTATGAGCCTGCATTTCTGACTTCGCAGGATGTCAGCGATAAGGAAGCGTCTGCTTTTGATACGGCGGATCGTCACCGTCTGAAACAGCGACACGCCGCCATTTTTGCACAGGCTTTCCCGCCATCTCCCCGGCTTGCGGCGCGTGCCCGCAGTAACGCTGGCGCGTCGGTCAAACGTATTCTCTTTATTGAGGATCGCGTGCCCTTGCGCAGTCTGGGCTCCGGCTTCGTGCGCTCCAATGACATTGTGCGCACCATGGCGGCGCTTGGTCATCAGGTCACGGTCTTTCCGATCTATGCGTCGGTTGACCCCCTATCCCGGATCTATGCGGATTTTCCGCCGGAGGTGGAGGTTCTGCATGACCGTGGTTATGAGACGCTTGACGCATTTCTGCAGGAACGCAGCGGAGTATGGGACTGTGTGTGGATTGGCCGGACGCATAACATAGGCAGATTGCTGCCGATTCTGATGGCGCAGGCTCCTGCGCTGCCGCTCAATGCGGTTGTGCTCGACACGGAGGCGGTTACGTCTCCTCGTGATCTGTTGAAGGCGCAGCTGTTTGACGAGCCGCAGACGCGAACGCTGGACGAAGCGCTGGGTGCTGAATTTGCAGCGGCCTGGTTCTGCCGGAAGATTGTCGCAGTCAATTCGCTGGACGTGCGCACTCTGCATGAGGCTGGCTTTGAAAACGTCGCTGAGCTCGGGCACATGTGTCCTGTCAGACCGATACCGAGGGCATGGGACGAGCGCCGTGACATGCTCTTTCTCGGAGCTATTCATGAGCCTAACTCGCCTAACCATGACAGCCTGATCTGGTTCGTGGAGAAGGTTCTGCCCCTGCTGCGGGATCGTCTGCCTGAGGATGTCCGGTTCTCTGTCGCCGGTTTCCGTGGGGCCGCAGTTGATCTCAGTGTTCTGGGGCGTGATCCGCGTGTCGAGTTGCTTGGACCGGTCAAAGACCCGTCAGAACTGTATGCGACGCACCGTGTTTTTATCGCGCCGACCCGTTATGCGGGCGGTATTCCCTTCAAGGTGCATGAGGCGGCATCCTACGGATTGCCGGTGGTGGCGTCTGATCTCCTCTGCCGTCAGCTTGGCTGGCGGGATGGTCTGGAGATTGTGTCGGGCGGCGACAACGATGCCGAACGTTTCGCCGAGCGTGTGGTGGCTCTCTACACGGACGAGGAACTGTGGAACACAGTACGCGATGGCGCCTTAAGGATGCTTGAGCAGGAGAACAGCGCCAAAGCTTATGCTGTTCGACTGAACAGTATTTTGCAGGATGTGTTTGAAGCAGGACGGTAGGAAACTTCGGTGTTTCTGTATGTCATTGTGGTGTCCGGGATTGGCTTTTTTCGGACCGCAGCCTCAAACCCCGTCAAAGATGGCGCTTCTGGAAACCGGTCTGTTATCAATACCTCAAGGTCAAGAAAGGCTGCGTCTCCCTGTGGGGAAAGGCAGAGAAGGGTCAATCCGTAACGCCGCTGATATTACCCCGGCACGGACAGATCGGTCAGACGCCGATGCTCTTCCATCGCGAAACGGTCGGTCATGGACGCTAGATAGTCGGCTACGACACGGCGGCGTCCCGCTTCATCGGCGGCGGCATCGGCCTGTTCACGCCATCCGTCGGGCAGAAGACCCGGGGATGAGCCCAGCGTATCGAAAAGCTCGGCGACCACGTGCTTCGCCTTGTGCGTCATCCGCTTGACTTTCCAGTGCCGGTAAAGATTGGCGAACAGGAAAGAACGGATCTGCGCGTTGGCTTCGCCCATGGCTGGGCTGAAACTCACAACCGGCTTGGCGGCATGACGGATGTCGCTGGCGGATTTCGGTTCGAGCGCGACGAGATTTTTTTCGGTTTGTTTGAGAACATCCGAGACGAGAGCATGGACGATACGCCTCACCATCTCATGGCGGAGGCGTTGATCCTGTGTAGCGATGGATGCGCTGGCGGTCGTGGGCGCATCCCCCGTGCGGCTACCGGCTCCGAATGATGTAACAGGACGGGGCGGCAGGGTTGCGGCAATCCGACGTGCTTCCCGCAAAGCATCGCTAACCACTGGCACATCAACCAGATCGTCCAGCGTGAGCAGACCGGATTTGATCCCGTCGTCCAGATCATGGCCGTGATAGGCAATATCGTCGGCCAAGGCCGCCAGCTGCGCTTCAAGCGAAGCGAAGGTGTGCAACTCCAGATCCTGAGCTGCTGTATAATCTCGCAGCCAGCCGGAAACATGGTTGACCGGGCCGTTATGTTTTACCAGCCCTTCCAGCGTTTCCCATGTCAGATTGAGGCCATCAAACTGGAGATAACGTTGCTCCAGTACAGTCACCTGCCGGAGGGCCTGTGTATTGTGATCGAACCCGCCCCACGGCTCCATCGCGAGGGAAAGGGCGTCCTCTCCCGCATGACCAAAAGGAGTGTGACCAAGATCATGGGCGAGGGCGATGGCTTCAGTGATGTCTTCATCCGCACCGAAATACCGGGCCATGGATCGTGCGATCTGGGCGACTTCGAGGGAATGGGTCAGGCGGGTGCGGAAGAAATCCCCCTCGTGATTGATGAAAACCTGAGTTTTGTACTGGAGCCGCCGGAAGCCTGATGAATGGATGACCCGGTCACGATCCCGCTGCCAGGGCGAGCGTGTGGGAGACGCGGGCTCATCATAGAGTCTGCCGCGTGAGGCATGTGCGTTGACTGCAAAAGGAGCTGTGACCATCAGGCCCATCCATGGTGGTTGGTTGGCCTATAAGATCATGTTCACAGGATCATGGCGAGAGGCGCTGGTGGCGATCTCTTTTCGTACAGGGGAGTGCAGACACTCCCCTGTGTAGACAGTCTGTTTATGCGTGGTCTGGATCAGAAGGCCCAGATGGCATCGGCGTTGAACCACAGCATGTTGCTGGTGCCGTTGTTCACGACTGGATTGGCGGCTGTGCCCGCCTGGTTGAAGGGGCGTGTCCCGTTGAGCGATTTGTCGAGACGGACTTCCGGACGGAAGGTGAACTGTCCGAAACTGACATGTTTGTTGATGAATTCCGGACGATAGGTGACGCCGACTGTCAGAGCACCAAAGGTCGTGGGGGCGGCAACATAGTAGGGGTAAGGCTGGTTTGTCAGGGCCTTGGTGAAGGATGTGAAGCTTGAATATTCAGCGATCGTGCCGCCTGTGTTGTCACGCAGGATTTCACCACGGGCGTTGAAGGTCAGGTTCGGATTAATGTCGTAGGCGAAATAGCTTGTGACACCATAGACATCATCACGCGCCAGATCATCATGCAGATAGGTCCCATCAATGGTGATGGTCATCTTTTTGTTGAGCTTGTAGGTCGCAAGAATGTCGCCGTTATACTGCATCTTTTCATTGGCGATCTTGCCGACGCCCACACTGTACCAGCCGGCTGCGGCCCGCGATTCACCATTGTTGCCCTGCGGACCGAAGTGACCAAGGAGATGGAAGCTCAGCTTGCCATCCATGAGATCGTTGAAGGCGAAGCCGAAAGTTCCCTTCGGACGGCTGTTGTTTCCGGCATTGCCGAAGGACGTTGAGTTGCCCGCGTCAATGCCCAGAATCCAGTCAACATGCTTGTTCAAGTGCAGGGTGGTATAGATGCCGATGACCTGGAACGGTACGATGTAATCCGAGGCATAGTTGAAGGTATAGAAGGGACGGGCAAGAGCCGGTGTGCCTTCGGAACCGAGCAGACCATACATCTGACCAAGCTGGACATCGATACCGCGCTTGAAGAGCCACGGCATGTGGAAGTCAACATGTGCCTGTGTCGGAACCCACTGATACAGGCCGGTCAGAGACCCGTCACCCATACCTGCGGTCGGATCGAAACGGGCGTCCGAACCATACATGACTTCAAAGTTGAAGCCGAAGCCGTAACCATCACCAATGCTCGTTACAGGATGGGAGAGGGAACCCATGATCTGGTTGAGTGTAACGGTGTTGGCGCGGTCAACATAGAACTGTCCGAAGTTGCGTGCCGAGCGTGTCCAAGGGTTGCCGGCGATACCGGCTTCCACGGTGAGGTGCCCCACCAATCCATCCCAGTAGGAGAGAGGTTTTCCTGCCTTGGGGTGGAAGATGTTGCCCTGTACGACTTTCAGGCTTTCTTCGGTTTCCGCAACATCATCATCGACGAGTTTGTTGTTGTCAGCAAGCGCGTCAGGAGCGGGTGTCTCCTTCGGTGCATTGATGTTGACGACAGGAGCCGTGGCCGGAGCAGGCGATGACACAGTCTGTGCGTGGGCCGCATACGGCAGGATCAGGCTTGCTGTCACCAGCGTTGATGAAAGAAGCAGGCCTTTTCTGCGGTATTTTTCGATCATATAACTTCCCTCTCTCGTGATCGACTCTGACTGGCTCAGGAAGCCTGCAGACGCTTCTTCGTGGATCGCATCATAAAGAATACAGATAAAATCATTACGAACGTGATATAAATCAAGAAGATTGTTGTGTTGTAAAAAATAACCGCAGTCAGTGCGACAATTGCGCAACTCAAGGCGAGTCCTGGAAGGATCGGATAGAGCGGCGCACGGTAGGAGCGCTCCATGTTCGGCTCCTTGCGACGCAGCACGAACAGGCTGATCATGCTGAGAATATACATGGTCAGAGCGCCGAAAACCGACATTGTGACGAGTGTAGCCGTCAGGGACTGACCGGCGATCGACACAACATCATCGGAGAAAATAGCAGCGATTCCCACGATTCCGCCTGCAATGGTGGCGACGTAAGGGGTCTGGAAACGTGGATGGATTTTTCCCAGGACCGCAGGAAGAAATCCGGCGCGGGCCAGAGCGAAGATCTGACGGGCGTAGCCCATGATGATGCCGTGCAGGGAGGCGACAAGACCGAAAAGTCCAAGCCATACCAGCATGTGCAGCCAACCGCTGTTGGTTCCGACAACGCGCTTCATGGCCTCGGGAAGCGGATCATTCAGATTCGCCAGTGCTTTCCAGTCGCCAACACCGCCGGCAAAGATCATGACGCCGAAAGCAAGGGAAACGAGCGTCAGCACACTTGCAATATAGGCCACGGGAATCGAGCGTTTCGGGTCTTTTGCTTCTTCTGCGGCCATCGCCACGCCTTCAATGGCGAGAAAGAACCAGATGGCGAAAGGAATGGCTGCAAAAATGCCTCCCATGGCTTCAAGACCGAAGTGAGGAGCAACGCCCCATCCATCATGAACGAAATTATTCCATGAGAAGGCGGGTGCGACCACACCCATGAAGACAAGGAGTTCGATAATAGCCGCTATTGTCACGAACAGTTCAAAGGATGCGGCAATGTGAACGCCGATTATATTGAGCGCCATGAAGATGATGTAAGCGCCCACGGCCGCAACTTTGGGTGATAAGGCCGGAAACTGCACGTTCAGATAAGCGCCAATCGCAAGAGCGATCGCAGGAGGTGCAAAAATGAATTCAACGAGCGTCGCAAGGCCTGCGATCAGACCTCCCAGTGGACCCAGTGCGCGGAAGCTGTAGGTGAACGGGCCACCTGCATGGGGAATAGCCGTCGTCAGTTCCGTAAAACTGAAGATAAAGGAAGTGTACATCAGCGCCACGAAGATCGTGGCGACCATGAAGCCAAGCGTTCCGGCCGTGCCCCATCCATAACTCCAGCCGAAATATTCGCCTGAAATCACAAGACCGACACCGATCCCCCATAAATGGAAAGCACTCAGTGTCTTATTGAGTTTTGTCGCACCCGTGGTCATGCGCGTGTGTCCTTATCAAGAGCGGGTGGTGTCTGTTGGAGAAGGGTGCTTTCTGGCGCGTCATCTTTTAGATCGACGCCGGTCAGCTTTCGCTGTCTGGCCTCGCGCATCAGCCAGGCGAGTTTGTCAGCCGCCACAGCCGTTTGCTGGCCGTGAGGGTGAATGTTGGAAAGGCAGTTGCGCGCCGAATCCGGGCAGCCAACGCGGGGTGCGTATGTGAGATAGACGCCCATGCTGTTTGCAACGCTGAGCCCCGGACGTTCGCCAATCATCATGACCACCATGCTCGCTCCCATGGCGGCGGCGATCTCATCGCCAATGGCGACACGGCCTTCCTTTGCGATGACAAGAGGCGCAATCGACCAGTCTTGGAGGCGCTCTTTCATCGCGTGATACAGAGCGACCGCACCTTCCGTCGTGGCGACGGAGGAAAGGCCATCTGCAGCGACAAACACAACGTCCCAACTGCCTTTTTTTAGACTGGCGAGACTTTCGGCATCAAGACGCCGTCCCAGATCAGGCCGACGTAGATAGGTCGGGCGATCCGGTGCGCGGCTGTGAACGATCAGGCAGGGCTCGTCCTTCAGCTGCGCCTGCATCGTGTCGATGTCGAGCGGTGCATGCACGGCGTCACGCGCTTGTGCGTGGGCCGCCTGAAATGCGAGAACATCCGTGCTACGCTGGGCATTTCCGCTGCGGCCCAGCCCGATGCGGGCGCGAGTGAGGGAACGCAGTCCGTGCCACGGGTCAGGGCTGCCGCCTCCGGTCGATGCGGTGGGGAGTGTCTTGTCTGTCATGTCAGGCAATCATCTGGCCAAGAAGTGTCTGGCTGGGAGACAGAGGCAGCATTTTGTCAGAATGGCTGTCATACAGACCCATTTTTTCAAGCCATGCCGCGAATTCCGGTGCCGGTTTCAGGTTCAGCAGCGTCCGTAATGTCAGAATGTCGTGGAAGGACAGGCTCTGGTAGTTGAGCATGATGTCATCCGCGCCCGGCACACCGATCAGGAAGGAAATGCCTGCCGTGCCCAACAGCACCATCAGGTTGTCCATATCATCCTGATCGGCCTCGGCGTGATTGGTGTAACAGGCGTCACAGCCCATCGGGACACCCATTAGCTTGGCGCAGAAATGATCTTCAAGACCGGCACGGATGATCTGCTTGCCGTCATAGAGATATTCCGGACCGATAAAGCCCACGACCGTGTTGACCAGTAGCGGCCTATAAGCTCGTGCAACAGCATAGGCCCGGGCCTCCACAGTCTGCTGGTCAATGCCGTGATGCGCGTCGGCGGAAAGCGCTGCGCCCTGTCCGGTCTCGAAATACATCAGGTTATCGCCAACCGTGCCACGCTTCAGTCCCTGCGCGGCATCATGCGCTTCCTTGAGAATAGCGAGGTTGACGCCAAAGCCTTCATTGGCCTTCTGGGTGCCGGCGATGGACTGGAACACCAGATCGACAGCACCACCGCGATTGATGATCTCGATGGTGTTTGTCACATGCGTCAGAACGCAGGTCTGGGTGGGAATATCGTAATGCTGTCGGGCATGGTCGAGCATGTCGAGCAGCGCCAGCCCGTTGGCGACACTGTCCGTCGCCGGATTGATGCCGATGACCGCATCGCCCATGCCGTAGAGCAGCCCGTCCAGCGTGGAGGCGGCGATCCCCTTGAGATCGTCTGTCGGATGGTTGGGTTGCAGGCGGGAGGCAAGGCATCCCTCAAGCCCGATGGTGTTGCGGAACCGGGTAATGACCCTGATCTTGCGCGCAACGCTCATCAGATCCTGATTGCGCATGATCTTGCTGACGGCAGCGGCCATTTCAGGTGTGATGCCCGGTGCTACGGCGGCGAGGGTGGCTGTGTCAGCCTCGTGTGACAGCAGCCAGTCACGGAAACCACCCACCGTCAGATGGGCGATGGGCGCGAAGGCGGCCTTGTCGTGAGTATCCACGATCAACCGCGTGACCTCGTCTTCCTCATAAGGAACGAGATCGGCGCTCAGGAAGGTGCTGAGAGGCAATTCCGCCAGTGCGTAGCGTGCGGCCATGCGCTGACCGTCCGATGTGGCGGCAAGACCTGCCAGTTCATCTCCGGATCTCTGAGAGGAAGCTGCGGCGAGCAGCCCCTTGAGATCATCAAATCCATAGCGTTCTCCGCCGAGTGTATGATGGAAGCTCATCCCGAAAGCTCCTGACATCCAGTTTCGGGCCAAGCCCGGCTTGTGTGATGGGTCGCGGACGCGCAGAACGATGCGAACCCGAAACATACCGGATATGCGTCAAAACGCCAAAGCAGGACTGTTCAATCCGTAACGTGATTGCAGGGCGTGAACAGGCTTTTCATGGATTGTGTCAAAAAAAGGGGTTTTTCTGAATCATGGTGTTTTTCGGATCGAGTATGAAGCAAATGAAAAAACGTAATCATGAAACAGAGGAACAATTAGCAATGTTTTGACACAAAAAATTCAGAATCAGAAAGGAAGGTAATTTTCAATTAATTGAAAATAAAAGGAAAAGAACGCTCTGGATTATTGAATGGACATAAAATGACGTAAAGTTTCTTTCGAAAGACGTTTATTTCTGGCTTGTGCAGTGCTCAAGGCCCGGCAGAATATCTGGCGCAGAAAGGCAGGGCTGGATCTAACATGTTCATTTTTCTGGATAATGAAGCCTCTTCTCTCAACGTCGATAGCTATCCCATCGAAATCGCTTGGGTCTGGGAGAGTGGGAAGAGTGAAAGCTTCCTGATCCGTCCGGAACCTGAGTGGACAGACTGGTCGGAAGAAGCCGAGGCTCTGCATGGGGTGAGTCGGGACACGCTCATGCGCGAAGGCAGCCCTGCTGCTCTAGTGGCTCAACGCTTTCTGGCGGCCACGGAAAACTGCCGGATTGTCACGGATGCGCCCGCTTTTGATCGCGGCTGGCTGAAAAGACTGTGCGGCGTTGTCGGAAAAAGCGAGCCTGCCGTCCATCCCGTGCTGGAAGCGTGGGTGGAGGCGCTGCGGTCAGCACACAGGGGAGCGTCGGCGGCGGAAGATGCTACGTTGCTGGCTCAGGTTCGCGTACGGGAAGAAAAACGGACATCCCGAAAGCACAGGGCTTTACCCGACGCGATGGAATTATGGAGAATCTGGAAAGACCTCCGGGATGGCGTGTCGTAACAGGGCAGATCGGACGTTTGTCCGATCTGCCCGCAGTTTCATTTCTTCGGGAGAGGAAGCTCGCCTGTCAGGAACTGGGCGCGGCCCAGACCGAATGACCAGTGCGCATCCTTGTTCTCCACCACGGAAACCATGACGTCAGAGGGCTTGATGCCGCATTTTGCTTCCAGACGCTCGGTGAGCAGTCGGTAAAACAGGGCAAAGCCGCCATCACCGCGCGGACGGCTGAAAATCTGCAGCAGCACCATGTTCTTCGTGCGGGGGATACCGAGATCGGTGTCCTCAAGGATCATGTGTGACGGCTTGTGCTCGCTGACGATCTGATAGCGGTCACCCGGCGGTACCTGAAAGGCTTCCAGAACGACTTCGTGCGTCGTGTCCAGCAGCTTCTTGATCTCGGCTTCGTTGCGGCCTTCATAGAGGTGAAAATGCAGAAGCGGCATATAAAATCTCCTTTGTCCGCCGAAGCGGAATGGTGTCAGTCCAGTTCGGTAATCAGTTTGCGGACGGTCGCCACCATGTCACGCAACTGCTCAGGTGTCGAAATGAAGGGAGGGCCGAAAGAGATCGTCTCGCCCGTGCAGCGCAGAAGAAGCCCGTTCTTCAGCCCTTTTTCGAACAGTTCAAGACATCGTGCGCCGGGGGCGTCTTTACGCGGCTTCAGATCGACACCTGCCGTAAGACCGATATTGCGGATGTCATGCACGATGGGCAGATCGCGCAGGCTGTGAATGGCCTCTTCCAGCACCGGCTCAAGCGAGCGGGCGCGGGCGATCAGGCTTTCCTCTTCCATGATGTCGAGAACAGTGTGCGCCACGGCGGCCGCCAGCGGATGGCCGGAATAGGTATAGCCGTGCGCGAACTCGATGGCGTTCTCCGGGCCGGTCATGAAGGTGTTGTAGATCTCGTCAGTCACGATCACGCCGCCCATCGGCACTATACCGTTGGTGATGGCCTTGGCGAAGGTGATCATGTCCGGCTTTACGCCAAAACGCTGCGAGGCGAAGTTTTCGCCCATACGTCCGAAGCCGGTGATGACCTCGTCAAAGATCAGCAGGATGCCGTGCTTCGTGCAGATCTCGCGCAGGCGTTCGAGATAGCCGATCGGCGGTACCAGCACGCCGGTGGAACCCTGCACCGGCTCCACCATGACAGCGGCGATGGTGGAGGCGTCATGCAGGGCGATGACGCGCTCCAGATCCTCGGCCATCTCTGCACCCCATTCGGGCTGCCCCTTGGAGAAGGCGACCTTGGCGTGGTCGTAGGGGTGGCGGATGTGATCCACGCCCGGCACCATGATCGTGGCGAACATCTTGCGGTTGGGGACAATGCCGCCGACCGACATGCCGCCCAGTCCGACGCCGTGATAGCCACGCTCACGCCCGATCAGACGGAAGCGACCGCCTTCTCCACGCAGCCGGTGGTAACCGATGGCGGCCTTCAGCGCCGTGTCGGCAGCTTCCGAGCCGGAGTTGGCGAAAAACACATGCTCGAGTCCTGCCGGCGCCATGTTGGCGATGCGCTCGGCGAGACGGACCGTGACAGGATTGGCAAGCTGGAAGCCCGGTGCATAGTCGAGCGTGTCTGCCTGTTTTTTCAGGGTTTCCGAAATCCGCGGATCGGCGTGTCCCAGTGGGGAGCACCACAGGCCGGACAGCGTATCAAACAGCTTCACGCCGTCGGCGGTCGTGTAATACGGTCCGCTGGCGCTCTCCAGAACACGGGCCATGCCCTGTTCCTTCACCCGGCGATTGGCCGTGAACGGCATCCAGTAGCGCCCTTCCTTGAGACTTTTGGCGCAATCGAACTCGTTTTTCAGTTCAGGCATGCTTGGCTCCCGCTTTGCCCCTGTCGGGGACTATTCGCGTCTGTGTTACGTGATCATTGCGACTTCGTATAGACATCTTGCGATGAACTTTTCTGCTTCTTCCTGTGAGGGCAGAAGGAACAAGCATAGTGCAGAAAGCGCCTGACTGCCTGCGGGTGACGGCGTGCAGAAGTTCTGATGGCGTCTTCCTCTTCCGATGCTATTTTCCCTTTATGAAAAAGGCAGCGCTTCCTCTCTCCGATCATTGCAACGGAGAGATTTTCATCAATCCACCTCTTCCGGAAGACTGGCAGGAGGCTCCAAGGCCCCCGGCATGGCCAGATCAACCGGCTCCCGTGCAGTCAGCGGCTCAGGCAGGTAAAAAACGACGGGGGATAAGACCTCTGACGTTTCTGCGCTGGATCATATCGAATATTCTGGAAAAACCGCCGCAGGGCCAAGGGCCGGACACGCCGGGCAATCCGCACGATATCCCGGAACAGGGGGAAGTTGCTGTCACCTTTATCGGTCACGACACCTTCCTTCTCAGATTCCCATTGCCGGAGGGCGGCACGCTGTCTGTGCTGACAGACCCGATTTTCTCGGAACGCTGCTCTCCCATTCCGTTTATCGGGCCGAAGCGTTTCCGGCCACCAGCTTACCAACTGGCCGATCTGCCCCCCATCGACGTCGTGCTGGTTTCACATTGCCATTACGACCATCTCGATCTGCCTTCACTGCAAGCGGTGGCGCAACGGGACAATCCCGTGGTCGTGACAGCGGCGCAGACGGGGGACCTGATTCGCAAGGCTGGCCTGTCGCGGGTGTCCGAACTGGACTGGTGGCAGAGTGTGCGGATTGGGGGGCTTGAGGTCGTTTGCACCCCGGCCCGTCATTTCACGCAGCGTGGGCTGACGGACGCCGGGAAACGTCTGTGGGGCGGGTTCTTCCTGCGTTTCCCAAAATCGCCCGAGACTCCTTCGGTCTTCTTCGCGGGTGACACTGCACACGGTGCTCACTGGAAGGAGATTCGCACCCGGCTTGACGCGCCTGATATAGCGTTACTGCCGATTGGAGCGTACGCGCCGCGTCCGATGCTGCGCAAGGTTCATACGGACCCGGTGGAAGCGGTGGAGGCGTTCCGGCAGTTGCAGGCGCGTCACGGGATTGCCATGCATTTCGGAACTTTTCCGTTGTCGCAGGAGCCTTTGGGGGAGCCGGAGCGTTGTCTCAGGGAGACAGCGGAGTGGGCCGGGCTTGCTCCGGATGCCTTTGTGCCGCTCGGCTTTGGTGAAACGAGACTGTTGAGCCGGTAGCGTCCTTCGCAGAGACGGCCGAATAACGTAGAAGATCAGCAGCGCCTTCCGTGCGGGCGTTGCAGTGGAACCGGGAAGGGAGAGTCAGATGCCAGAACATGAAGGCGAGACATTCGATCAAGCGGAAATCGAAACCCTGTTCCTTGAAGCTGCGCGTGACGGTCAGACGGATCTTGTCCGCGAATTTATCGCGGCAGGCCTGAGCCCGGATGTCACGAATGACAAGGGATACACGCCGCTGATTCTGGCCGCCTATAACGGACGCGCGGACACGGTGAAGCAACTGCTCGAATCCGGTGCGTCGGTTGACAAAACCGACGCCAAGGGCGCGACGGCGCTGGCTGGTGTCGCGTTCAAGGGTGACCGCCCAATTGCCGAAATCCTCATCGCGCATGGCGCGGCGGTGGATGCCGTCAACAGCGTGGGCCGTACGCCGCTGATGTTTGCCGTCATGTTCGGGCGCACGGATATGGCGCGTTATCTGCTTGAAGCAGGGGCTGATCCGGACCAGAAGGACGGCGAAGGCCAGAGCGCGCGTGAAATGGCTGTTGCGCAGGGCCATCCTGATCTGCTCACTCTTTTTGGAATCTCTTCATGAGTCGTTTCTGGAGCCCGCTTGTTCACCGCCTCACGCCTTATGTTCCCGGTGAGCAGCCGCGTCTGACCAATCTCATCAAGCTGAACACCAACGAGAGTCCTTATGGCCCGTCGCCCAAGGCGATTGCGGCCATGCAGGCGGCAACCGATGAGACTCTTCGGCTTTATCCTGACCCGGCCTCTTTGGCCCTGCGCGAGGCTATCGCGCGGCGGTCGGGTCTGACGGCGGAGCATGTCTTTACTGGCAATGGTTCGGACGAAGTTTTGGCGCATGCGTTTCAGGCGTTCTTCAACCATGGCGAGCCTGTGCTGTTCGCCGATGTGACCTACAGTTTTTATCCGGTCTATTGCGGTCTTTATGGCCTGCCGTTTGAGACTGTGCCGCTTGATGACGGGCTGCGTGTGCGGATCGAGGACTTCAACCGTCCGAACAGCGGTATCGTGCTGGCCAACCCCAACGCGCCGACAGGGATTGCGCTGGGGCTTGGAGACATCGAGAAACTGCTGGCTGCGCATCCGGATCGGGTTGTGCTGATTGATGAAGCCTATGTGGATTTCGGTGCTGAATCCGCTGTTTCACTCGTCAGTCGCTATCCGAATCTTCTGGTGGTCCAGACATTCTCCAAATCACGGGGACTGGCTGGCCTGCGTGTCGGTTTTGCTGTCGGCGATCCTGCCCTGATTGAAGGGCTGGTCCGCGTGAAGGACAGTTTCAATTCCTATCCGCTCGACCGTCTGGCTCAGGCTGGCGCTCTGGCGGCCTATGAAGATGAAGAATGGCTTGCCGAATGCGTCAACAAGGTCATGGCGACCCGGACGGCTCTGTCGGGCTCCCTCGCGGAACTCGGTTTTGAGGTCTTGCCTTCCAGCGCCAACTTTGTTTACGCTCGGCATCAGGATCGTGAGGCTGCCATGCTGGCGGCCGCGTTGAGAGAAAGGGCGATAATCGTGCGCCATCTTAAAGGCCCGCGAACATCATCCTGGCTCAGGATCACGGTCGGAACCGATGCGCAATGCGCAGCACTGGTGAAGGCGTTGCAGGATATCCTGCACAGAAATGATCAGTCGCCGGATTAACGCCGACTTCCATTTTCTGAACACTTTCCCGCACTCCGAAAAACAGACAGCCCTCTCACGTCTGTCGTTCTCGCCCGTCGGCAGGACTGGTCAGTCGTAAAGGACAGGTGAGAGAGTCTGTTTTTTCACTTTTTGTTAGAATCTGTCCTCCAGATATGGGGGTAACCTTTTGTCCTGCCTGAATGGGTTTTGAAACATGCGTGCTTTTCACGGCCAGCTTTCGGATAATCAGCCGATCCGCCGTACTCTTGCTGAGAAGCAGAAGCAGCTTCGTGACCTCAAGGAAACGCTGGCATCCATGAAGTCGCACACGGCTCCCGCCCTGCGGGACAGCGTGCGCAAGCGTATTGCCCAGCTTGAGGCCGAACTGGCTGCTGCTCCGGCACTGAAGTCTACGTCCGAGAACCGGACACAGCGTCCCACGACGCGTGTAGGCGATGCATCCCGTCGCCCACGCAGCCGTATCCGTTCAGACCTGACTGGCTGAACGACTGCCTTAGTAGAGCGGCACCATCAGGTGCCGTTACCTGCCGGGGATATACCGGCAGGTATTCAAAGGTCCGGTTCTCCCGGACCTTTTCTGTTTCCAAGGCGATAAATTGCGTTTGGGGTCATTATCCCAATGAATGACCCGTATGCGGGCACTGCCCGCACCCGCAAGGGACCGCAGTCCCTTTGACCCCGATTAAACGGTTTCCAAAGGCGAGCCTTTGGCGGGGTTATGGGGCAGAGCCCTGTTGGGATCAGACGCCCATCGCGTGTTTGACGAACGCCTTGCGCAGCCGGGGCAGGCGCTGAACGGTTGCAATCCCGACATCTCTTGCCAGACGCAGCACCGGATTGTCGTTGCTGAACAGACGATCCAGCGCGTCGGTCGCCACAAACATCATCATGTTTGCAGGACGGCACCGCGCCTGATAGCGGGCCAGCAGGGCTGGATTACCGAGGTCTTCTCCCTTGCCGTGCGCCGTAATCAGGATATCCGAAAGCGCGATCACATCCCGAAAGCCGAGATTGAGGCCCTGTCCGGCGATTGGATGGATGCCGTGGGCCGCGTCGCCTGCCAGTACAAGACGTGTGGCCGTGTAGCGCTGAGCATACTGCGCAGCGAGCGGATATACCCAGCGGCGACCAACTGGCGTGACGTCTCCCAGCCGATCACCGATGCGACGCTTCAGTTCACGCTTGAACTGCTCTTCCGGAAGGGCCGCGATTCGTCGGGCCATCGCGTCCTTTTCACTCCAGACAATCGCTGAAAGATTGGGATGCTCGGCGGTGCCGGTCATCGGAAGCTGGGCGAAGGGACCACCCGGCAGGAAATGCTCAAGCGCGCCGTTGTCATGCGGGTATTCGTGGGCGATTGCACAGACGATGCCGCTCTGACCGTAGGCGAGTTTCGTGATGGGAATGCCGGCCTGCGAGCGTGTGCGGCTTCCGCGACCGTCTGCGGCGACAAGAAGCTGCGCCCGTATCGTGCGGCCATCCGTGGCTTTTACGGTCACACCGTTTTCATTCCGCACGATCGAGACATCGGCAGGGGCAAGCACCGTCACCAGAGGGGCATTGTGCAGCGTTGCGTTCAGCGCCACGCGGAGGGCGCGGGCTTCCGCCATCCATCCGAACGGCTGTGTCGAGTCCTCACGGGTGAACTCAAGAGACAGCGGGGAAGGGGGCTGTCCCGGCCTGCCGTCCGTGACAAGAATGTCCTCGATGGGGCAGGGGATCTGCGGGAGATGTTCCCAGACTCCGGCGGCTTCCAGAAGGTTTTTTGATCCGGCGGCAATGGCGTAGGCCCGTCCGTCGAATTCCGGATTTTCCATCGGCGGAAGCGCTGCCCGGTCCACGACGGCCACGGGAACGCCGTCACGGGCAAGGCGGCATGCCAGCGTGGCCCCTACAGGCCCCGCGCCGATGATGCAGACCGCGACGTCCGTGACTGTTTCGCCACGACCTTGTTCACCAGTGCTCTGTTCCGTCGTGCTGGACATACCGAGCCTCCATGAATTCAATAATTTACGCCGAGCCTGCGTGCGTAGAAAACAGCCCGGCTTCTGTGGCGAAACTCATGGCATGCTTTGCGCGTTCGAACCATCCCAAGCGATGTCATCCATATGACGTGACAGGAAGGAAACAATATGCTTCCTTGGCAAAGCCATTACGGCATCGTTGTGAATTTTCTGGTGATTAAAGAGGAACTGGGATGAAGCTCGTCACGGCAATTATCAAGCCCTTCAAGCTCGACGACGTCCGCGACGCGCTCTCGCCGTTGGGGATCCAGGGGCTGACCGTGTCTGAAGTCAAAGGATTCGGTCGTCAGAAAGGACAGACCGAGATCTATCGTGGGGCAGAGTACCACGTCAGCTTTCTGCCCAAGATCAGGATCGAAATTGCAACCTCTGATGCGCTGGTCGATCAGGTGGTTGAGGCCATTCTCCAGTCCGCGCACACCGGAAAAATTGGTGACGGAAAGATTTTTGTGAGCGATCTCAGCCGTGTCGTGCGTATCCGTACGCGTGAGAGTGGTGACGAGGCGCTTTAATCATCCCCCAAACTGCCCCATGAATCTGATGAAGGGCGCCTGCGGGGCGGGTCGATCACCCGTCCGGCTCCTTCAGGAACGGGCTTTAATCAATTTTTCTGTTGTGAAGTCCTCCCGCTATTGTCCCTCTTCACATTGACGCTTCGACAACCCATTATCCCCTCATGACCCAGAGCTTCACCGTTTCCGACGCCGCCGCCAGACGCATCGCTGAGATCATCGCGAGTAAAGGAGCGGTCGAATCGACGTTCGCCTTGCGCGTTTCCGTTTCGGCGGGAGGCTGCAACGGCTTTCAGTACGAGTTCAAACTCGACCCGGAAACGTCGCCGGAAGACTTTGTAGTGACCAGTCATGGCATTCGTGTCGTGGTCGATCCTGTTAGTCTGGACCTGATGAATGGCGGTGAACTCGATTTTGTCGACAAACTGATGGGTGCGCATTTTGCAGTAAACAATCCCAATGCGGCCTCAGGCTGTGGATGCGGCACGAGCTTTTCGCTCGCCTGACGCTGCTGTCTTTTCCGTCGTGGCCTGATTTTCTTCGTAGCAGAATGACAGCCCGGCCTTTCCTCGGGTCTGCGGATGCAGGCCACTCCGCACACCCGGTTCACAAGGCCGCCACAACGCCATGAAAATTGCGACCTGGAATGTCAATTCCATCCGTCAGCGTCAGTCTCTTGTCCTCGACTGGTTGAAGCGTAATGAACCGGACCTGCTGCTGTTGCAGGAAATCAAGTGCGAGGATCATCTGTTCCCCGCTTCGGTCTTCGAGGAAGCCGGTTACATCTCTCATTGTGTCGGACAGAAATCCTACAATGGCGTGGCGGTTCTTTCCCGCCGTCCTGTCGAGGTGCTGGCCCGTAAGCTGCCGGGTCTGAGTGATCCGGAACCACCGGCACGTTATATTGAGGTCAGGCTTGATTCCCTGACAGTGGGAAACCTGTACCTTCCTAACGGTAATTCCGGCGGTGAAGCCGGTTATCTCGGCAAGCTCGAATTCTTGGATGCTCTTGCCCGTCATGCGGAAACCATGCTGCGGGCGGACACGGATTTCATTCTTGCTGGCGACTACAATGTCTGTCCGACAGACCGGGATCTTGCGCCCGGCTCATTGCCAGCTACGGATGCGCTCGTCCGTCCTGAAAGCCGCGCCGCTTTCAGGCGGTTGCTCTGGCTTGGTCTGACGGACGCCGTGCGGGCGCTTCACCCGGACGAGACGATCTATACATTCTGGGACTATCAGGCCGGGTCCTTCAATCGGGATATGGGACTCCGCATCGACCATCTTCTGCTTTCACCCGCCGTGGCCGAACGTCTTGTCAAAGCGGAACCGGACAAGGCCGAGCGGGCGATGCCCCAGCCATCCGACCATGTTCCCGTCATGATCACGCTGGACTGAAAAACCCTCCAGCGTCAGAAAGGTTAATCTGTCTGGCGTAATGTCACTCTATCTCTGGGTGGCAGAAAGCCGGCATCTCAACAGAGCGCCGCTCATCCGGAGGTCCATCATGGGCATTGCCAATCTTTCCGATCCGTCTCTCTTCCGTGAACAGGCCTATATCGCGGGCGAATGGATGACATCGTCTTCAGGCAAGACGCTGTCCGTCACCAATCCGGCGACGGGTGAAGTGATCGGAACGATTCCGGCCTGTACAGCCGCGGAGACCCAGCGGGCCATCGAAGCCGCTGATCGGGCGCAGGCCAAGTGGAAAACCACCAACCCAGACGAGCGCGCCGATCTGCTGATGGCGTGGTACGATCTGATCCTGAAAAACGCGGACGATCTGGCGCTCATCATGACGGTTGAACAGGGTAAGCCCCTATCCGAGTCGAAGGGCGAAGTGAAATACGGTGCTTCCTTCATCAAATGGTTCGCGGAAGAGGCCCGCCGTATCAACGGGGCCGTCATCACGCCGCCGCAGAAGGATCGCCGCGTTCTCACCGTGAAGCAGCCGGTCGGCACGACCGCCGCCATCACGCCGTGGAACTTTCCCAACGCCATGATCACCCGTAAATGCGGTCCGGCCTTTGCCGCCGGGTGCAGCATGGTGCTCAAGCCGTCCGAACTGACGCCTTATTCCGCGCTGGCGCTGGCCGTTCTGGCTGAGCGTGCGGGTCTGCCGAAAGGGCTGTTCTCTCTCGTGACCGGCGATGCCAAGGAAATCGGTCCTGAGTTGACCTCCAGTCCGGTCGTGCGCAAGCTGTCCTTTACCGGTTCGACACATGTTGGCGCGCTGCTGATGAAGCAGTCAGCCGACACCATCAAGCGTCTGAGCCTTGAGCTTGGCGGTAATGCGCCGTTCATCATCTTTGATGACGCCGATCTGGAAACTGCTATCGCGGGAGCGCTGGCCAGCAAGTTCCGCAATGCTGGACAGACCTGCGTCTGCGCCAACCGCATCTTTGTTCAGGACGGTATCCACGACCGGTTCGTCGCCCGCATGAAGGAAGAGGTCGCCAAATTCAAGGTCGGCAACGGGCTTGAAGAAGGCGTCACAATGGGGCCGCTCATCAACGGAAACGCCGTGAAGAAAGTCCGCGAGCATGTCGAGGACGCTCTGTCTAAAGGGGCCAGTTATGTCAGCGCACCGCTGGAGACGAACGGCAATTTCGCCACACCGGTCGTGCTGGAAGGCGTGACGACCGAGATGCGCGTGTTCAGCGAAGAAACATTCGGGCCGCTGATGCCGATCTTCAAGTTCAGCGATGAAGCGGAGGTGATCCGCAAGGCCAACGATACGCCGTTCGGACTGGCCAGCTATTTCTTCACGACGGACATGAGCCGGGCATGGCGCGTTGGTGAGGCGCTGGAATATGGCATGGTCGGCGTCAACACCGGCATGGTGTCTATGGAGTGCGCGCCATTTGGTGGTGTGAAGCAGTCCGGGTTGGGCCGTGAGGGTGGTGCTGAAGGTATCGAGGAATTCCTTGAAACCAAGGCGCTGCATATGGCCGGTCTGAAGCTGTAATCTGGAAGCATGTATCCAGCCGGACGACAGGTCTGGCTGGATTATTCAGCCTGTTACTGACTCTATTAGATGAGAGCAGAAACATCAGGGCGGATTTTTGCTGTTTTCCATTTTTTTGTTGCATTTTATTTGCAGAATATAGCGTTTTATTAAAATTTTTCTTCTGATGATGGTATTGAGTGCCCGCAGTGGGAACTCTATCTGCGATATGGCGTTGTAACTGTTATACTTAAATTATTGTAATACCGAAGAATTGATCTCTATTATGAGAATCGGTTTTTAAAATATACAAATTCGTAAATTTTTAATTAAAACTGAAAAAATGATCTTCCATGATTCATCTATCATTAATAAAATAGGCGAAACTCACTCCGTCGCGGAGAGGCATTCGTCATGACCATCTATAATCTCAATTCACAAAATAGCTCTCTGCACACAAGTAGTAGTTCGTTTAACAAGAATGGAACGAACTACATCAACGTCAATGCGTCTGGAACTTCAATATACCTCGATTCAATACAGGCATCTTCATCTGGAACGCAGGTCTATATAAACCAGTAAAACAATGCTGAGTTTAATATAGAGATCGGTTCAGGAAGTATTTCCTCTGATTCGACGGTTGTTTATAATAAAGCAAGCAATATCACGATCATAAATTATGATACGACAGACGGTAGAAGTATCTCTTTCCGTATAATGGGTGACTTTCTGAATCTTGGGTCGTCCATAGAGTCAGGATCGCACTACGTTCAGAAGAATCTCACGGATGTCGTGCCTCAGTCTGGTAGTTACTATGAAATTACCGCCTGCTTTCTTGCGGGGACACTGATCTCGACAGCTTCGGGTGACGTGCGTGTCGAAGATGTTCGGGAAGGTGATCTCCTGAACACATGGTCGGATGCGAGCGGTGCTCCTGTCGCGCGCAAGGTGGTGTGGGCTGGAAAATCCCATGCTGCGGTCCGTCCGCTGCCTCATGAAGATGAGGCGGGTTATCCAGTGCGCGTGCTGAAGGATGCAATCGCCCCGGCCGTGCCTGCCCAGGATATGCTGGTGACTGCCGAACACTGCCTGTATCTGGATGGCGGATTTGTGCCCGTCCGGATGCTGGTGAACGGCAGATCCATCTTCTATGACCGGTCCATTCTCTCCTACGATTATTACCACATAGAAACCGAGAGCCACGCCATCATCATGGCTGACGGTGTACTGACGGAAAGCTATCTCGATACGGGTGACCGTCACTCATTCAGGCAGATTGCCGGAGCGGCCCGGATTGGTGGTCGTGGTTTCCAGTGGGAAACGGATGCTGCGGCCCCGCTGAAAACGGATCGCGCTTTTGTTGAGCCCATTTACCGTCGTATCGAAGCGCGGGCGATTGATGGTGATGTCCCGATGCATGCGGTGGAGCCGATTCTGACGCAGGATGCGGATCTGCATCTTGTGACGGAAAGCGGGCAGATCATCAGGGAATCGCGTCAGGTGGATGGTTACACCGCCTTCCGGATTCCATCCGGCGTCAGGTCGGTCAGGATCGTGTCCCGCACCAGCCGTCCCAGCGATGTCATGGGAGTGTTTGTGGATGACCGCCGCTCGCTTGGTGTCGCCATCGGAGAGATCAAGCTGTTTGACAGCGGCAAGCCGTATGTCCTGACGTCGCATCTGACGGAGACGGAACTGTCTGGTTGGCAGTGCCGCGATGCGGAGGGTGCGCGATGGACGGACGGCAATGCGCTGCTGTCTTTCGAAGGGCATGAAACCGGCGCGTTTGCCCAGCTTGCCGTGCAGGTTCTTGCTGGCGGTCCTTATCGGCTTGCCGATGTGGCCGGAGCCAACGAGGTTCAGAGCGCGTAAGCTTCAAGCTGCGTAACAGTGTTAAAGTGGTATTCCATAGCACCGCTGCCCAACTGACGGGCAGCGGTGTTTTTTTTTATGTGATCCGGCGTCCGGGAATTGGGTCTTTCCGTTTGACTCCTGCCGCTGTGGAGCGTAGGAGCATGATCCACACATAAGTCACGCCACCCCGCGAGTATTCGCGCAGTGGCGCGTATTCTTTTGGGGAAACGGTTCTTGTTCGAATCTCTGTCCGACAAGTTTTCCGGCGTTATTGGCGATCTCGGCAAGCGCGGCACGCTGACCGAGGCCGACGTTGCGGAGGCCATGCGCGAGGTTCGGCTGGCGATGCTGGAGGCCGACGTCGCGCTTCCGGTCGTCAAGGACTTCGTCAATAAGGTCAAAGAGCGCTCGGTCGGCGCGGAGGTGCTGGAAAGCATCTCTCCGGGTCAGGCTGTCGCCAAGATCGTCAATGATGCGCTGATCGACGCCCTTGGTGGCGCGGGCGCTGTTCCCCTGAACCTGAACGCAGCCCCGCCTGTGCCGATCCTGATGGTCGGTCTGCAGGGCTCGGGCAAAACGACCACATCTGGCAAAATCGCCCTGCGTCTCGCGACCCGTGAGCGCAAGAAGGTGCTGCTGGCCTCGCTCGATACGCAGCGTCCCGCTGCCCAGCTCCAGCTCCAGCAGTTGGCCGAGCGTGCGAAAGTCGCGTCGCTGCCGATCATCGCTGGCCAGACGCCGGTCGAGATCGCCAATCGTGCGATGGATACGGCGCGCCGCGAAGGCTATGACGTCGTCATTCTCGATACGGCGGGTCGTCTGTCCATCGACGAAGCGCTGATGGATGAAGTCCGTCAGATCCGCGACGTCACACACCCGGCTGAAACGCTGCTCGTTGTCGATGCGATGACGGGTCAGGACGCCGTCAACACGGCCAAGCTGTTCAACGAAGCCGTGGGCGTTTCCGGCGTTGTCATGACCCGTATGGATGGTGACGCCCGTGGCGGTGCCGCGCTGTCCATGCGTGCGATCACCGGCGCGCCGATCAAGCTGACCGGTTCGGGCGAAAAGCTGGACGCGCTGGAAGAGTTCCATCCGGAGCGTGTCGCGGGCCGTATCCTCGGCCTCGGTGACATCGCCGGACTGGTCGAGAAAGCTGCTGATACGCTCGATCAGGAAGAGGGAGAGCGGCTGGCCAAGAAGATGATGGCCGGCAAGTTCGATCTCGACGACTATGTGTCGCAGATCAAGCAGATCCAGAAGATGGGCTCGATTTCGGGCATCCTCGGGATGCTGCCGGGCATGGGCAAGATGAAGGACATGGTGGACGAGAAGAAACTCGACACCACGATCTTCAAGAAGCATCAGGCCATCATTTCCTCCATGACCAAGGCGGAGCGCAAGACGCCCGACATCATCAAGGCGTCGCGTAAGAAGCGTATCGCTGCCGGGTCTGGAACCACAGTTCAGGAAGTCAACAAGCTGCTCAAGCAGTTCGATGACATGTCCACCATGATGAAGCGGGTCAACAAGCTCGGGCTGAAAGGCCTGATGCGACAGGCCTCCGCGCTCATGTCCGGGGGCGGCATGCCGGGAGGCCCCGGCGGCTTCCCCGGTGGTCCCGGTGGCCGGCCTCCCTTCGGCTGACCTGTCCCCTTTTTATCTTTTTCTGGCTTTACCGGAGTAGTTGAATGAGCCTCAAAATCCGCCTTGCACGCGCTGGTGCGAAGAAGCGTCCTTACTATCACATCGTGATCGCAGACAGCCGTTCACCGCGCGATGGCCGCTTCATCGAGAAAGTTGGCGCGTACAACCCGATGCTGCCGTCCGATCACGCTGATCGCGTGAAGCTGACAAACGAGCGCATCACGCACTGGCTGTCGCAGGGCGCTCAGCCGACCGACCGTGTCGCCCGTTTCCTAGGTAACGCTGGCCTGATCGCGAAGCCGACCTGGAACGAGCAGCCGAAGCAGTCCGCGCCGAAGAAGAAGGCGCAGGAGCGTGCGAAAGCCGCTGCTGCCGCTGCTGAAGCCGCGGCCTGAGGCTGAGAGACCGGAAGACGCTTTCTCGCCATGACCGACGAACGCATCCAGATTGGAGTCATAGGGAGGCCGCACGGTGTGCGCGGGCTTGTGCATGTGCACAGCTACGCCGCCGATGAGGACTCCCTGGTCTCCTATGGTGTGCTGACGGACGATCGTGGTGATCGCTGGACGCTGAACTGGCGTTCGGGCGGTGTGGCGGAACTGCGCGATGCGCAGGGAAAACCGCTTGCCGACCGGACGGCGGCGCAGGCGCTGGTCAACCGCAAGCTCTATGTCAGCCGCGACGTGCTGCCCGAGCCGGACGAGGACGAGTTCTATCACAGTGACCTGCTTGGTCTGGACGCTGTGGAAGACGGGGCTTCGATCGGTAAGGTCGTCACGGTGCATGATTATGGCGCGGGCACGAGTCTTGAACTCGATACCGGCCTTATCCTGCCTTTCTCCAAGGCCTGTGTGCCCGAAATCGATTTTCCCAACCGTCGCATGATCGTCGTGCGCCCGGTGGAGGTGATCGGTGAGGAAGAGCACGCGCCGAAAGAGAAGGTCGCAAAGGGCGCTTCGGCATGAGCTGGACAGCGACCATCCTCACCCTGTTCCCCGAGATGTTTCCGGGACCGCTTGGCCAGTCTCTGGCCGGTCGGGCGCTGGAGAACGGAACGTGGAACTGCGATGTGCGCGACCTGCGGGCCTTCGGGCTCGGACGTCACAACGCCGTGGACGACACGCCCTTTGGTGGCGGTGCGGGCATGGTGATGCGCGCGGATGTGGTGGACACGGCGCTGGACTCCGTCTCGCGGCAGGATGGCGCTCCGTGCGTCTATCTGACCCCGCGTGGCCGTCCGCTGGCCCAGGCTGATATCCGTCGTTACGTGGCGGGGCCGGGTGTGACCCTGCTCTGCGGGCGTTACGAAGGTGTAGACGAGCGCGTTCTGGAAGCACGCTCCATCGAGCAGATCTCGATCGGGGATTACGTGCTTTCAGGCGGTGAGACGGCGGCGCTGGTGCTGCTGGATGCCTGCGTGCGGCTGCTGCCCGGCGTCATGGGCTCTGCGGAAAGCGGTGTCGAGGAAAGCTTTTCCGACGGTCTTCTTGAATATCCTCACTATACCCGCCCCGCCGAATGGCAGGGCCGCACGGTGCCGGACGTCCTTCTGTCCGGAAACCACGCGGCGATTGCCCGTTGGCGGCGCGAACAATCCGAGCGGGTCACGCGCGAGCGTCGGCCCGACCTGTGGGCAGCCCATCTGTCGCACAGTAGTTCCAGACCATCCGTTCAGGAAGGACAGTCCCTATGAACATCATCCAGCAGTACGAGGCCGACGAAATCGCTCGCCTCACCGCCATCCGTGAAGTGCCTGTTTTCCAGGCTGGCGACACCGTCCGCGTGTCCGTCCGCGTCAAGGAAGGCGAGCGCGAGCGCGTTCAGGCTTACGAAGGCGTTGTCATCGCCCGGTCCAACAAGGGCCTGAACAGCAACTTCACGGTTCGCAAGATTTCCAATGGTGAAGGTGTGGAGCGTGTGTTCCCGCTCTATGCGCCGACCCTTGCCGAGATCAAGGTCGTCCGTCGCGGTAAGGTGCGTCGCGCTAAGCTGTATTACCTGCGTGGCCGTAGCGGTAAGTCCGCTCGTATCGCCGA
Organism: Acetobacter sp. UBA5411; assembly: GCF_002409645.1. Lineage (GTDB taxonomy): Bacteria > Pseudomonadota > Alphaproteobacteria > Acetobacterales > Acetobacteraceae > Acetobacter. The sequence goes on along the minus strand of NZ_DHNR01000040.1, from coordinate 50,695 downwards.
GCGTCCCCGTGACGTGACGCCGGCAGCCAAGGCAAAAGCCAGCGCCTGATATCACTCAGGTGTTCTGCCCGGAAAACTTAAAGGGTTTCCGGGCAGAAAGGCTTTTCAACACTGGTTTCACAGCGTGCCGTCAGTCAGGCCTGACGATGGTGGTGATGCACTGAACGAGCTGAAATAAATGCCGTATCAGTCTGATCCACGTATCCTGCGATTCTTCAGAACAGCCTCTATGCTGCCAGTCTGAGCCACTCTCTTTTACTTTTCATAAAATCTGACACGGATTTTCCGTGGTTCGCGACAGTTTTCCGTAAGTAAAAAACCTGTGTGATGAACTATCGCTCCGTCATAGTACAAACAGCGTCATATAGTCACCTGCCGAGATTGGTTCAGGGAACGGAACTGTCTCAAGACGTAAGAGCAAACCGGGGTGGCCTGCGTTTTTTCCCAGTCGGAGCTGTCACAGTTTTCGGTCGTTCTGCTTTTACTTTTGGTGGTGGCTCCCAGCCAAACACGCTCCGTCCACCATACGCATGAGAGCGCGTTCTTTCAGACGCAATATGCTCGTCCAGTGACGGACCTGAGACCCATTGCTCCAGATGTCGCGCCTGAACGTCCAGCCTGCGGATAGCCTCAAGCCGTTCCTCGTTCCCGAGACTCGCCTGTTCAACAGCGCCTTTCAGCATGGCAATCGTGCGATCATACACCTCTGTCGGCACAGGGAAGGGGTGACGATCTTTTCCGCCATGCGCCATGGAGAATCGTGCCGGATCGGCGAAACGGCACGGCGTTCCATGCACAACCTCCGCCACCATGGCCAGCGTTTCCACGGTTCTCGCCCCAACTCCCGGCGTTAGCAGCAGATCCTGAAAATCCTCCGGTCCCCGATCCGCCGCTGCGGCAAGAGCGCCATGCAGTCGTCGGATCATCACGTCATCAGAGCGCACATCGTGATGCTCCGGCATGACGAGGTGCGGCAACATCCCCTGTGCCGGCGCAGCCTGTTTCGCAGCTCTCAGTGCGGATACTTCACGCGCCACCTTGTCCGGTCCCAGATCACGCAACAGGTCCAGTTGCGCGATACGACTCCTGTCCGCACGGCGATCGGCGAGATTGACGATATTCCCCTGCGGTTTTCCGTCGATAGCGCTGTGAGGATCGGCAACGAAGCTCGTCAGACCTTCCGACAGCCAGTGATAGCGGCGGGCATAGCGGCTTTCCCCGTTCATACCCTGTTGCACGACTACCCAGCGGCCATCATCCGCCAGAACGAAACTGTGTAGATACAGGTTAAACCCGTCCTGAACCGCAGCACTGTCGACCTTGGCGACCAGCCGGCTCGCACGTGCGAGCGCCGCACCATCCAGTCCGGTCATATCCGCTACAGCAGTCAGTTCATCCGGTGTATGGCGGGAATGTCGGCCTCGACCGCCACAGACATGCAGGCCCAGTTCATCGGACAAGGGTGCCAGCCCGCGCTTGAGGGCTCCCATCACACTGGTGGTGATGCCTGACGAATGCCAGTCCATGCCCATGACAGCACCAAAGGACTGGAACCAGAAGGGATGGGCCAGACGTCGCAGAAATTCATCGCGTCCGTAATGATGGACAATGGCCTGGGTGATCACGGCTCCCAGACTGCTCATCCGGTCGGCAAGCCATTGCGGTACGCGACCGCCATGCAGCGGCATATCGGCACTTCCGGATCGACGCGTCATGTCCACTCACCCTGCTTTCGCCTTGGGAAATGGTTTTATCAGTTATTCGTCATGCTTGGTATCGCAGTATCGGAAGCCGAGGTTCCATCTGTGATGGGACGCTTCCGAAACGACAGGTGGGATGTGTTCAGTCTGTATTCCTGATGGAACGGACTGACAGAAAGTATTCTGATTTTTACAGGGGATACAGTGCATGCCGTTCTCTGCCGAACTTCATGACCGGATCATTTCTCCGTAGGGCAGGGCATATCCTGTCGGCGAAAGCCTGACAGTTTTCAAAGGTGCTCCGGGTCTCAGCCCGGAGCGATAAGGCAAAATATTATTTCTTGCCCGGATAACCAGCTTCGATTTTCTGCTTCACGCTCTCAGGCAGAGCAACGTAATCGAGCTTCTGAGCCGTTGCATCACCCGTGCGGAAAGAATGATCGAAGAACTTGTAAACCGCATCGGCGCGAGCCGCGTCCTTCGGATTGGTCGGAACCAGAACGAATGTCGCGGACACGATCGGCCACACGTTCTTGCCAGCGCCGTTCAGCAGATCGACAGCGAAGTGGGAAGCATGATCCCAGTCAGCCGAAGCCGCAGCAGCGGAAAAGCTGCCGAGGTCAGGCGATACGAACTCGCCATCCTTGTCCTGCAACTGGACCGTCGGGATGCTGTTGCGACGGGCATAGGCATATTCGACGTAGCCGATGCCACCTTCGGTCGCACGCACGGAGGAACCGACACCGTCATTGCCACGCGCACCTGCACCACCAGCCCACTGAACGGATGTCGCAGCGCCGACCTGATCTTTCCAGTCAGCGGACATCTTGGTCAGGTAGGAGGTGAACACGAAGGTCGTGCCGGAGCCATCTGCGCGGTGCACGGGCGCAATGGCGGTGTCCGGCAGAGAGACGCCCGGGTTGAGTGCTACGATCTTCGGGTCATTCCAGTTGGAGATCTTGCCGAGATAGATATCGGCCAGCACGGAGCCGTTCAGCTTCAGCTGGTTGGATGCAACCCCCGGAATGTTGACGATCGGCACGATGCCGCCGATGACGGTCGGAAACTGATAAAGAGCGGAAGACGCCAGCTTGCTGTCAGCCATCGGCGCATCGGAAGCGCCGAAGTCGACTGTGCGGGCCGTCACCAGATTCTGGCCAGCGCTGGAACCAACGCTCTGATAGTTCAGGGAAACGCCAATCGCCGACTTCGCACCGTCACCCCAGGCCTGATAGATCGGTGCGGCAAAGCTCGAACCGGCGCCAGTGATATCGGCAGCATGCGCTCCGTGGGCCATGACCGGTGCCGCCGTCAGCAGAAGAGCGGTGAGAAAACGGGTTTTGTTGAGCATTCCCAACTCCATTGAAATAGCGCAGCGGCCGATGGGACCGGGCCGCCGATGCATCGCTCTACCTCACAGAACCTGTGAGGGAAAATGATGTCTTCATGACAATCCCCTGAAAACTGACACTGATTCCGCGTCTTTGCCAGAGGACCGGGACGAGAAGGCTGACTATTGGGAAAATGGTGGATGGACCTAGCCGCGGATTTCGCGTTCGCAGGGTAGCCAGACCTCGCAGCGGGTGCCCTGTCCGATCCGGCTGGTGATTTCCAGACATCCGTCATGTCGATCCACGATATGCCGGACAATCGCCAATCCAAGCCCATAGCCGGAGGCGGGCGCGTTGCTGCGACTCCCTTCCACCCTGTAGAAGCGCTCTGTCAGACGTGGAAGGTGCTCCTCGGCGATGCCGACACCGTTGTCCTGCACGACAAACGCCACTCCCGGTCGTCCCAGAAGGATCTTTTGTTCCGCAGACACGGAAATCCTGACGGGACGGCCGTCAGTGCCTGCATATTTCACAGCATTTTCGACAAGATTTACAAGGACCCGAATAATCTGCTCCTGATCTCCGGGAACGGGGATATCCGTCGCTTTTGCCTCTAGCTGCACATTCTTTGCCGCGCACAGACTGCTCAGTTCATCACGGACAAGCTCGATGACCTGTTTTGCATTCATGCTGCCCCGTGGCTTGCGGTGTTCCAGCATTTCGGCGCGGGACAGTTCCAGAAGCTGCTCGATCAGGCGCTGCATCCGGTGCGCCTGAGCCGCCATGATCGCCAGAAACTGCTGCTGGGCGGCCGGGTCATCGGCGGCGGGACCGCGCAGGGTCTCGATGAAGCCGATCAGGGCCGTCAGTGGTGTGCGCAACTCGTGGCTGGCATAGGCTACGAAGTCGGAACGCATCCTCTCAACGGCGTCCCGCTCAGAACAGTCCGTCAGAATGGCCAGAATATGGGCCGGTCCGGTCGCCAGCACTTCCGGTAACAGACGGAGATCAACCCGCACGACCCGGCGTACAGGGACCGTCAGCACAAACTCGGCGCTGGCCTGAACCGTGACGCCATTGAGATACCGCATGGCTGAAAACACGTCCGGATAACGCATGATCGTGCCAAGAGTGTCGCCAAAGGCTTCGCGTGCCTCGATGTTGGCGAAACGAAGCGCGCCATGACCGTCCAGAAGGACGGCTGCTTCTGGAAGAAGATCGAGCACTTCTTCCAGAGAGACCGAGGATGTGCCGACTTCTTCCCGCCTGGCTCGCACGCTGCCGGGCAGCACGCGGGACAGGCTGCGTCCCCGTAGAATCCATCCGGCCAGTCCGCCCATCAGCCCGACAGGAAGCAGGCAGGCCACAATATCTGCCGCCGTCATGTCCCGCTCTTTCCGAGAAGCGCGGGGATGTTATTCGCCCTCGCTGTCCAGCGCGTAACCCGCCGAACGCACGGTACGGATCAGATCCTTCTCGTCTGGTCCGTTGATCTCCTTGCGTAGCCGCCGGATATGCACATCCACGGTGCGGATTTCGACATGGATGTTCTCGCCCCAGATCGACCGCAGGATTTCCTCCCGCGAAAAGACCCGGCCCGGACGACGCATGAAAAACTCAAGCAGACGAAATTCCGTCGGCCCAAGCTGCACGGAGCGTCCGCCACGTTCCACGCGGTGCTTGACCAGATCCAGAACGATGTCCTCGAACGCCAGTGTTTCCGCAGGAGCCTGAGTCCGGCGCAGCAACGCCTTGATGCGGGCTTCCAGCGTCGCCATGCTGACAGGCTTGGTCAGATAGTCATCCGCGCCTGTTTCGAGACCACGGATCGAATCCGCTTCCTCGGCGCGGGCCGTCAGCATGATGATTGGCAGTTCGTGGCCGCCGGGAGACGCCCGAAAGCGACGGCAGAGATCAAGCCCGCTTGCCCCGCCGGGCAGCATCCAGTCCAGCAGGACCAGAGCCGGGCGGAAGCTGGAAAAGGCAGCTTGAGCGGACTCGCTGTCGCCAGCGACCTCGACCCGGTATCCCTGCTTTTCCAGATTGTAGCGCAGCATGACCTGCAGGGCAGGATCATCCTCCACCACAAGGATACGCAATCCACTGTTACCGGATGTCTCCGACATCATATTCCTCAGGATGCAGGGTGGTGGCCGCGACCACCGCGAGGGCGAACGGCAGGCAGCATTTCGCCCGTTACGGCATAATAGACACGCTCGGCGATGTTAGTGGTGTGATCGCCGATCCGTTCAAGGTTCTTGGCCACGAACAGCAGATGGATGCAGGTCCCAATATTACGGGGGTCTTCCATCATGTAGGTCATCAGTTCACGGAACATGGCCGTGTAGAGTTCATCGACCGCCGTGTCGGACTGCCAGACCGCAACAGCGCCGTCCCGGTCCTTGGTGGTCAGGGCGTCGATGGCGCGGCGCAGGTTGTTCTGCACCAGATGCCCCATGTTTCGCAGACCCACGAGGGAGATGTTGCCCTCCGTCTCGAGCTTCATGGCCCGGCGGGCGATGGAGGAGGCATAGTCGCCGATCCGTTCCAGATCGCCGGTAATCTTCAGGGCCGCGACAATGGTGCGGAGATCGACAGCCATCGGCGAGCGCAGGGCGAGAATACGGATCGCCAGAGCCTCGGCTTCCCGCTCCAGTTCGTCGACTTCCGGGTCAAGCTCGGGTGGTTCCAGAGCGGCTTCCTCGTCCCCATCCACCACGGCTTTCACGGCCTGTGCTGTCTGGCGCTCGACCAGTCCACCCATCCGGGCCATGAGGCTGCCGAGATGCTCGAGTTCCTGTTCGTAGCTTTTGACGGTGTGTGTCGATTCAGTCATCGCCTGCTCTCCTCAGCCAAATCGACCGGTGATGTAATCCTGCGTCCGTGTCTCTCTCGGCGCTGTGAACATCCGGTCAGTGCTGTCCATTTCCACAAGTTCACCAAGATAAAAGAACGCGACCTGGTCCGCGCACCGTGCTGCCTGCTGCATGTTGTGCGTCACAATGGCGATGGTGAACTCTTTTTTGAGTTCATCAAGCAGTTCTTCGATACGGGCCGTGGAGACGGGGTCGAGAGCACTTGTCGGTTCGTCCAGCAGCACGACTTCCGGACGGGTGGCGATGGTACGGGCGATGCAGAGCCGCTGCTGCTGGCCACCGGACAGAGCTGTCGCGGAAGCCTTCAGGCGGTCCTTCACTTCTGTCCAGAGCGCGACGCGACGCAGCACGTCCTCGACACGCCCGTCCATCTCGGAGCGGGAGAGTTTCTCATGCAGTTTCACGCCGAAGGCGATGTTGTCATAGATCGACATCGGGAATGGCGTCGGTTTCTGGAAGACCATGCCCACCCGGGCGCGCAACCGGTTAAGGTCAATGCCCTGACCGATGATGTTGCGTCCATCAAACACCACCTCGCCGGTGGCGCGCTGGCCGGGGTAGAGATCATACATGCGGTTGAGCACGCGGAGCAGCGTGGATTTGCCGCAGCCGGAAGGACCGATCATGCCGGTCACCTTGCGGCGGGCGAAATCCATGGAGATGTTACGAAGCGCCTTGTGCTCGCCGTAATAGAAGTCGAGCGATTTCACGGAGATCGCCGGTTTTTCCGCGACAGCCTGTCCGTTGTCTGTCTGGGTGGTCATTTGTTTACGCTCCCTTACGGCCAAAGCCGACACGGACAAGAATATTGATGATCAGGACGCCTACCGTGACCAGCAGGGCACCGGTCCATGCAAGCTGGACCCAGTCATCAAAGGCGGAACCAGCATACTGGTAAATGGTGACCGGAAGGCTGGCCATCGGGCGCGCCAGACTGACGGACCAGTCCAGATTGCCCAGAGAGGTGAACAGCAGCGGCGCGGTTTCACCCGCTACGCGGGCTACGGCCAGCAGCACACCGGTCAGGACGCCGGTGCGGGCCGCACGCAGGCAGATAAAGAGAATGACGCGCCACTTAGAGGCGCCCAAACCGATGCCCGCTTCCCGCAGGGACACAGGCACCAGACGCAGCATGTCCTCCGTCGTGCGGACCACGATGGGCAGCGCCAGAATCGCCAGCGCCAGAGAGCCGGCGAAACCGGAGAACTGCCCTGTCGGCACGACGACCAGCTCATAGATGAACAGACCGATCAGGATCGATGGTGCGGACAGCAGCATGTCCGAGACAAAGCGCGTGGTGCTGGCCATCCAGCCGCGTCCATAATCCGCCAGATAGATGCCACACATCATGCCGATCGGTGCGCCGATCAGGATTGAAACCGCAGTCTGGATCAGGCTACCGACAATGGCATTCGCCAGTCCGCCGTTCAGTCCCGGCGAGGCGGTCGAATGGGTGAAGGTGATCAGCGAGAGACCACCTGCGCCGCGTATGATCAGCGTGAACAGGATCGAGCCCAATGCAATCAGCGCTACAGCCGTCGCGCAGAGGCTGAGCACGGTCGCCAGACGGTCCATCAGACGGCGACGCATCGCCAGCGAACTGTTGACCTTCCAGCCATCAGTTACGACGGGCTGAGTCGTGTCGTTCAACTGCGTCATGTCAGCGTCCCTCCTTCTTGCCGGACACGCCCAGCAGAACACGGGAAATAGCCAGCGCGATGAAGGACAGTCCCATCAGGATTGCGCCCAGCGCCATCAGTGCCGACAGCTTGACGCTGCCAGCCGGACTCTCGGGAAATTCGAGCGCGATCAGGGAGGCGATGGTGTTGCCCGGCGCGAACAGCGACCAGCCGATCTTGTTGGCGTTACCGATCACGAAGGTGACAGCCATCGTCTCGCCCATCGCACGGCCCATGCCGAGCACGACACTGCCGACAACAGCACTTCTGGACCAGGGCAGGATGACGTTGCGCATGACTTCCCAGCGCGTGGCCCCAAGCCCGAAACCGCTTTCCTTGAGCACGGCGGGGATGGAGGTGAACACATCGCACATGACCGCCGTGACGAACGGCATGATCATGACGGCGAGGATCAGACCACCCGTCATCAGGCCCGTACCGAATGGTGCGCCTGCCACCAGCGCCTCAATGACGGGAACATGACCGAACCAGTGATGCAGGGTGGGCTGCACATAACGGGCGATCAGCGGCACGATGACGAAGAAGCCCCACATGCCGAAGATGATGGAGGGGACCGCCGCGAGAAGTTGCACGGCCATGCCGACAGCGAACGAGATGCGGGCAGGAGCCATCTGCGTCAGCCAGAACGACGCGCCAAAGGCCAGAGGCACCGCGACGACAAGACCGATCAGACTTGTGACGATCGTACCGAAGACGGGGGCCAGCGCACCGAAGTGCTGGGTGACAGGGTTCCAGACGGAGGTCGTGAAAAAGGAGGGGCCGAAGGTCTCGAAAGCCTTCATCCCGCCACCGATCATGACGAGAATAATCCCGCCGAGCAGCAGCAGGACACCAACACCCGCCGCCGTCACCAACCATCGAAAAAAGGAATCGCCATTCAGACGGGATCCGGCTTCAAGCATCGTCTCTCGCGCTTCTGTGCTTTCCGGCGGCTTCCCGGGAACTGTTCCAGCCGTCCGCGCTATACCGTTCATGAATCAGACGCTCCGCTTTCTGATACGGCCCGACCATTACTTAACGGTCATCAACCGGGCAACCGTGGAATGACATGCGGGTTCATGACATTTTTATTGCGACCGATGTGAAAAGCCCGCCTGACCGGTATTTTTCTCCTGCATCACCTTCCTGCGGAGCCTTATTTTTAGCCGGGATTCTGTTCATATGGGATCAGACTGTCCCGTGATTTTCCCTTATCCCGCTCACGCCTTAAGGTGCATGATGAACGCAACAGAAAACAGACAGATCATGACATCCAGAAAAATCATGACGGCAGGCGCATCCGCTCTGCTGATCGGCGGACTGGCTGCCTGCACAGATAGCCATCACCCTCGGGAACGGCGGATCGGTATGGCCAATCCAGCCTCGGTTTACTGCCAGAAAATCGGCGGTCGGCTCGAAATGCAGCAGGGACCGGACGGTGTGCGCGGCATCTGCCATCTGCCGGACGGTACCAGCATGGACGAATGGGCCCTGTTCCGGCGTGATCATGCGGCTCCCACAAAAGGAGACGAGCCTCGATGACAGATCGTTTCAACGCGCTGTGGGAAGAACGCTACGGACCTGACGTGCCTGTGCCATCCGTCACACCGGATGCGATCACGGAAAGCCTGATGGCCCACCGGACCGTGCGCGCCTATCTCGACACACCTTTGCCGGAAGGGGCGCTGGAAGCAGCCATTGCTGCCGCGCAGTCGGCATCTTCTTCCTGCAATATGCAGATCTGGAGCGTGGTGGCGATCGAGGATCAGGCCCGCAAGGACCGGCTGGCGGCGCTCGCTGGCAATCAGGCTCATATCCGGCAGGCACCCCTGCTTCTGGTTTGGCTGATCGATTTCGGACGCCTGAAACGATTGGGTGATGCCGAGGGTAAGCCAACGGAAAACCTCGAGTATCTCGATACGTTCATGGTCGGCGCAGTGGATGCGGGCATTGCCGCGCAGAATGCTGTCGCTTCTTTTGAAGCCGCCGGTCTTGGCATCGTCTATCTCGGAGCGATGCGTAACAATAGCGAGGCCGTGGCGAAGGAACTCAACCTACCGCCCCTGACAGCCGTGGCGTTCGGCCTGAGCGTCGGTTTTCCGGACCCCGACAGGCCGGCCCACATCAAGCCACGCCTTGCTCCGTCAGTTGTGCTGCATCGTGAGCAGTATGACGCAAGCGGAGAACAGGAAGGCATCGCCCGTTACAACGATGTCTATGCGGCTTTCCAGAAGGCTGAAGGTTTGCCTGAGAAACGCTGGGCGGACGCGACATTGCCCCGTCTTGCTTCACCCAATGTGCTGCATGGACGGGACCAGCTACGGGATGTGCTGGAAAAGCAGGGGTTTCGCCTGCGGTAACCCTGACATGTTTTGACATATCTCTGTGGGAGCAGGATGCTCCGCAGGCATTTTCGGTGAACACGGTGAGCGGGTCCTGCTCACCGGTCGTTCTGTTCCGAAAAGCCGTGGGCGGAGAATGCGTCCGCTCCGGCATAAGGAGTGTCAGACATGTCAGCCTACAAAACCCTGCGCGAAGCCATTGAAAAGAAAAGCGCGGTCAACTTCACCCTGAGCGGCAAGGCCCAGAGCGGTTCACCCCATGCGCTCGGCAAGGGCGACAATGTGGAAAAGGTCCTGATGTATCGCGGTGAAGATGCGCACGAAAAGCGCGTGCCGCCACAGGGCGAATGGAGCTGCATTGCAGTCTCCGATCTGTCCGACGTGGAGCTTGCTCCCGGTGTGCCGTTCCATGTTGGCCACCCGCCAGAGAAGCATCGGGCGGAAATCCGCGAAGTCGATATCGAACTTAGCTAAATCGCTCGTCAGGACCGTTCCCCGCCTTCATGCGGGGAACGTCTTTTTTTATGCAGTCAGACGGCGATCTTAGGGAACCAGGGCTCGTCCTGCTTCCGCTTTGTCTCGAACGCTTCAATGGCGTTTTCGCGCTTCAGCGTCTGACCAATATCATCCAGCCCTTCAAGCAGCAGATGCTTGCGCAGCGGATCGATCTCGAAACTGATTTCCTGCCCGTCCGGACGAATGACGACCTGACGCGCCAGATCGACCGTGATCCGGCTGTTCGAGCCCTGCGAGGCGTCGTTCATCAGTTCATCACAGACTTCACGCGGCAGACGGATCGGCAGGATGCCGTTCTTGAAGCTGTTGTTGAAGAAGATGTCGGCAAAGGACGGCGCGATCACGCAGCGGATGCCGAAGTCGAGCAGCGCCCAAGGCGCATGCTCACGCGAGGAACCGCAGCCGAAATTCTCGTGCGTCACAAGGATCTCAGCCTTGCGGTAAGGCTCCTTGTTCAGCACGAAATCCGGATTTTCCGAACCGTCCGGGCGGTAACGCATGCCGTCGAACGCATGCACGCCAAGGCCGGTGCGCTTCGTCGTCTTGAGGAAGCGGGCCGGAATGATCTTGTCCGTGTCGATATTGGCCTCGGGCAGAGGTGCCGCGATGGCCGTCAGAGTGGTGAATTTCTCCATCGGTCTTCGTCCTTCCCTGCCGAAATCAGTTTGTAAGCTCGCGGGCGTCGGTCAGTACGCCGGTCACCGCCGCCGCCGCCGCCATTGCGGGAGACAGCAGATGCGTGCGGCCACCCGGCCCCTGACGTCCCTCGAAGTTGCGGTTCGAGGTTGAAGCGCAACGTTGTCCCGGCGTCAGCTTGTCCGGGTTCATGCCGAGGCACATGGAGCAGCCAGCTTCACGCCATTCGAAACCGGCATCAAGAAATACGCGGTCCAGACCTTCTTCCTCGGCCTGCGCCTTCACCAGACCAGAGCCCGGCACGATCATGGCGCGCACGCCATCAGCGACCTTGCGACCTGCGGCGATGGAGGCCGCAGCCCGGAGATCCTCGATACGGCTGTTGGTGCAGGAGCCGATGAACACCACATCGACGGGCGTTCCGGCAATTTTCTGACCAGCCTTCAGGTCCATATAGTCAAGCATGCGGACCATCTGTGCCCGTTTTGCTTCATCGGGTTCATCAGCCGGATCGGGCACCGTGCCATTGATCGGTAGCACATTCTCGGGGCTTGTGCCCCATGTCAGGCACGGTTCGATCTCTTCGGCCCGCAACGTGACTTCCGTGTCGTAGACCGCACCCTCATCGGAGGCGAGTGTCTTCCAGTAGGCGACGGCCTGATCGTAGCCTTCACCCTTGGGGGCGAAGCGACGTCCCTTCACATATTCGAATGTGGTCTCATCCGGTGCGATCAGACCAGCGCGGGCACCGGCTTCGATCGCCATATTACAGACCGTCATGCGGCCAGCCATGTCCAGCCCGCGAATGGCGGAGCCGCAGAACTCGATGACATGACCCGTGCCGCCAGCGGTGCCGATCTTGCCGATGATCGCCAGCACTACGTCCTTCGCCGTCACGCCGGGAGCAAGCTCACCTTCGACGGCGATCTTCATGTTCTTGGCGGGCTTCTGCAGGATGGTCTGGGTCGCCATCACATGTTCGACCTCGGACGTGCCGATGCCGAACGCCAGAGCGCCCATCGCGCCGTGCGTGGAGGTGTGGGAATCGCCGCAGACGATGGTCATGCCCGGCAGCGAGATGCCCTGCTCGGGGCCGACCACATGCACGATGCCCTGATTGGCCGACAGCAGCGGGAAATACGGAACGCCGAATTCCTTGACGTTGCGTTCCAGCGTCTCGATCTGATTGCGGCTTTCCGGTTCCTCGATCGGCTGGGTGCGATCGGAGGTCGGCACGTTGTGGTCCACAACGGCAATCGTGTTTTCCGGATGACGCAGCTTGCGTCCAGCCAGACGAAGTCCCTCGAACGCCTGTGGGCTGGTCACCTCATGCACAAGGTGACGGTCGATATACAGGATGGCGGTCCCGTCCTCGAGGGTATCGACAACGTGGTTGTCCCAGATTTTGTCGAACAGAGTACGCGGTGACATGGCCAATCCTGATTATCCCGAAATGAAGCAGACCTTTGCCTTCCGTCCATGCGAACCGTCAAGTTCGGTCCTGCGCAATGATGGTGCGCGCAGGGCGATGAAGCAGTGAGATCTACTCTTATATTATAGCACGCAAACAGTGGCTTCCCTATTCCGATCTTGCAGGGAACGTGAGGTGCGAAGGGCGCGAGATCAAGAAGGACCTTGTCCTCTCCGACTTTAATTTAACAAACCGGGATCAAAGAGGCTGTGTTCCTTTGTGGGGTTCGGGGCAAAGCCCCGAAACGAGATCAGTCATCTGTGTCATCAAAAAATGAAGGGGAGGAGCTTCCACCTGACCTCTTTCGACCAGTTGGCCCATTCACTGCGGGGCGCAAGCATCTTTTCCTCGGCGTTGATCCTCATGATCTGCATCCACCAGGTGAAGAGAAGAACCCCGGCGTTATGAGTTGTTGGATATTGCAGCAGAAAAGCCACCTGCATCAGAAGATAACCGGCATACATGGGATGCCGGATAACCCTTAAGGCCCGCCTGTTTTTAGCTGGCGCGATGCCGCGATGATTCCGAAGCTTCTGCGTAGGGACAGCTTGGCGGAAAGGCTGAGCAGGATGCCCAGTAGGGCCAGACTGCCGCACAGCAGACTGGGGAAAAGAGGCAAAACATGCGGCGTGGCAACGACTAGCAGACCAGCATATGTTCCCAGCACAGCAACAAGCCAGTCACGCCAGTTGTGGCTGAGAGGGCCGCGTTGCCGTGTGACCGTAAAAATCATGTCGAGCAAAGCTTCCGCCAGATAGAGGCAGGCCACGAAGCTATGCGTTACAAAGACAGGCGTGAAATTCGCAAAGAGAAAGTAACAGCCAACGCCAAGAAGCAGGAGCTTTTCGCTTCGTTCAATGAGAGATGCAGATGGCGTCATGAAGGAGGATATGTTTCAGTGCTGTAAGAGATTTCTTACATTGTGAAATAATCCGGTAAATATTTGATTGTCTGATACAACAAAGGTGAGACTTCTCCTGCTTCGACAGGAAACGCTCACCTTAATAATAAATGGTGTAATGCGGGTCTTTTACTGAACGACCGCTCCCCCCTGCTGCGGAGCGGCGGCAGTGTCCCGAATGGGGAATTTTGTCTTGATATCCGCCGTTCTGGCAAAATCCAGAGCCGACTGAATACGCTGCACATCATCAGGCTCAGGCTTCAGGCCGAGCGCGACATTCCACTGATCAATCGCCTCGCTTTTGCGTCCGAGATCCCAGTACGCCACGCCAAGGTGATAATTCACCTCCGGATCAAGCGGTGTCTGCTCTGCGGCCTTTTCGATCATTTCCGCACCGCGTGGCAGATCACCGGAGCGCAGAAGAACCCAGCCCAGACTATCACGGATCGCCGCGTCATCCGGGTCGAGGGCGAGCGCCCGTTTCAGAAGTTCGGTAGCCTCTGTCAGATGGAGACCACGCTGCGCCCAGCCATAGCCGAGAAAGTTCAGCAGGAGCGGTTCATCGGGAACCATCTTGCGGGCTTCCTGCAGATCCGCTTCGGCTTTCGGCCAGTTGTTGGTGCGCTCGTAGGCCGCCGCCCGTTCGAACAGCAGGGTCCAGTCAAGAGACTGGCTGGCACGGGCGTTGGTGATGGCCTTGTTGAATGCGTCGATCGCAGCGGGCCAGTCCTTGCTTTCGGAGAGGATGGTGCCGAGCGAGCGGATGGGCAGCACGAGGTTTGGCGCGTCATGAGCCAGACGTTCCAGCTTGGCGCGGGCGTCCGCATGGTTGCCAAGCTGATCTTCCAGCATGGCCACGCGATACTGTGCGACACGGATCAGGGGATTGGTGTCTGGCAGATCCTGCAACACCGCGATGGCGATATCCTTGTGCCCCAGACTTTCTTCAATCTCTGACAGCATCAGGCGGGCGATGGCGAGCGTCGGGTCAAGGGTCAGCGCCATGCGCAGCATCATGGCTGAGGCGATGTTGATCTGCTGCATGCTGTCCACTTCCGGCGCATGCAGGGCCTGCTGGCGGAGAATGAAGGCGACCAGTACATAAGCATGCGCCACGCCGTCACGCGCAGTCGGTACGGGAGGTGAGTCGATGGCAGCCTGTAGCTCAGGCTCTGCCAGAGACAGGACAGTGTCGCTACCCGTCGCCGCACGGAGCAAGTCGCGGGCTTCGCTCTGATGGCCAGTCTGCCACAGAAGGTTGGCGCGTGCGCGGTTGATCAGAAGGTCGCTGGCGGGAAAGAGCTGGTTCGCCTTGTCGAACAGCGTTTTGGCCTGTCCGGTGTCGCCGGCAAGCAGAGCAATCAGCGCGGCGTGGCCGACATAGAAAGGCGCGGCAGGAGATGTGCTGTGTTTTGGGGAGGTGAGAAGCGCAATGGCGTCCGTGTATTTCTTCTCACCCGCCAGACACCATGCCTGTAGAAGAGGGGAGAGGATGTTGGTCAGCGCGTCGGAGGGCATGCTCCGATAGGCTTCGGACGCTTCTTTCCAGCGATCATGCAGCACGGCGTCGTTGCCGAGAACAAAGGCGGTCAGAATGCTGCGTCCACCTGCCTTTGCCAGAGTCTGGCGGGCCAGATCCACGGCGTTGGGCGCTCCGGCCAGAGCGGCTTCGGAGAAGGCCTGCCGCAGCAGGTCCATGTTATTCGGGTCTTTCGCCAGCGCCGCGCTGTAAGCTTGGGCGGCCGTGGCGTAATCATTGGCCCGGGCGGCGATGAGTCCCACCAGAAAATCTGGCGTATCGATCGGCGTAAACGGTGCGGATTCTGTCTTCGTTGGGGTGACCGGCGTTTTCTGTCCCGCAGCTAGCGCGCTACTGGACAGAAGAGAAGCCAGCAGCAGGGCGGACAGGACAGGACGAATTGGCATGATGGCGATGAGCCCCTGACGATGTGTGAATGGGATGGTGGCATCCCGTGGCTGTAACAGCCATGAGAAAGATTTAACCCGGCAAGCGCGATCGGCCAACCACGAGCATATGTGGCTGATGAAGTTTGAAAAAAGATGGATGGTGGAAAAGGTTCCCGCGGTGTCCCTTCATGATGTTGTCGTCATCGGAACGAAGGCGGGAAGCTTACCCGGCCAGAAGGTGCCTTGAGGGCGATGGTTACGCCCCCTGCTGGAAACGGTGTCCTGTTTCCTTCGATCGTCCAGTCGAATGTAAGTGATCTTGTGTCGACAGGGGGACGGGCAACCACTCTTTCCTCTATAGACGGAATCAGCAGAGAGTGTGGAGAGTCTGGTGACCATGGACGCTGGTGCGGTTGCGGCGCTGCTGGAGTTGCAGATTGAGTGGGGCGTTGATGTCCTTCTCGATGAGGAGCCCCATGACCGGTTTGCCGAGTGGGAGGCCGAACAGGCGGCGCGTGTGGCGCATCAGACGACGGCCCCGGCGATTGAGCGTGCTGTTGTCAGGAGTAATGAACCGCGATCACCAGCCGCCCGCAAAGAACTGCATTCCCCCGCTGCTGCATTATCGGCGGCTCCTGAAGCCACATTGCGGGCGCTGGACGGGATCACAACCATTGAGGCGCTGGAAAAAGCCATTGACGGGTTCGTGGCCTGCAATCTGCGCGGCACGGCGACTCACACCGTTCTGCCCCGTGGTCCGGTCGGCGCACGGGTGATGGTGATCGGGGATGCGCCTGATGCCGATGAGGACAGAAGCGGGGTCGTTTTTTCAGGAGAATCCGGCGGTCTGCTGGGGCGTATGCTCGCCTCGATCGGCCGGACCCGTGAGGAGATGATTCTGGCTCCGGCGATTCCCTGGCGACCACCGGGCGGACGCCCTCCATCTCCCGTCGAGGTTGCGCAATGCCTGCCGATGCTTCTCAGGAGTATAGCCCTCTACCAGCCTGAAAGACTGCTCCTGTGCGGTGGTCTCGCGACCCGCATGATCCTCGGGCCGGACATCAATCCCACCCGGGCGAGAGGCAGCTGGCGCACGACCGCATGGGGTCCGGAGGGCGGACCGCAGAGGCCCGTCATGGCAATGAGACACCCCTCACAGTTGCGGGCAGGGGCGACCGCTCGCCGTCAGATATGGGATGATATGTTGTTACTTGCGGTAACACTCGATGGCACCGTGAATTAAGTAACGTAATAGTGGAATAATGAAGGCGGGTCGGCAGGAATAGAATCAGGTAGAGGCATCTCTCTACCACTTGTGACAATCACAGGAATTCAAGCGTTTGCAAGGAGTATTCCTGAGTGAAGCTTGCCTGTTGCCGTGCGATGATTGTCAGCAAGCTTGCATTTTGCAGTGGGAACTTATAGACCCCCGCCACCATGCGAGCCATAGGTCATATTTCCCACTCGATCGCCGCCAGGTTTCTGCTTGCCGGCGCTGCCTTGCTGACGGGAGCATCCTTCGCCAGTGCGCGGCCGCTGCCGGTTTCCCCTGATGAGGGAGGGTCCCGTTCATCGGAGCGCTCCTCGCAGGATGGACATGGCAGTGACGAAGTGGCCATGGCCGTGTCACGCCTGCCATATGGCGGGCCTGATGACGCCGGTGTCTCGTTGCCCCGTCCGTTGTCTTCCGACATGGCGACCCTCGTGCGGGCCATTTTCCGGCTTCAGCGCCAGAGCGCCTTCAGCGAGGCGCTGGCTAGCACGACGCGTCTGACCGACACCACCCTGCTGGCCGACATTCTGGCCGAAAGATTTCTCAACCCGTCCTATCATCCCAGCCCCGCCGAAATGAGGCGCTGGCTGCGTGATCACGCGGACATGGCGGATGCTCCGGCGGTCTACACCCGTCTGGCGTCGCTTTCCGAACGGGGCGCGCCGCTTCCACCTGCGCCGTCTCTCGCCATGCTTGGCGGGGCGCGCGCTGGAAGCGTCAACGGATCGATGGACCGGGCGTTCACACGCAATGCGCTGTTGGACCGCACGGTCATGGAACGTACCGCGTTGGGTGCAAAAGGGGCGGATAGCGCCCTGCATCTGATCGCGATCACGCCGGGTATGACGCCTCCCTACGCCGCCCAGCTGGGTGGCGAGGTGGCGCAGGTCCTGCTGAGTCAGGGAGCTTTTGCGGCTGCGGAAAAGACCGCTCGTGAGGCTTTCCGTCGTGGAAACGAAAAGGTTGGTTTCCCCGCCTATATGGCCGGGCTGGCGGCCTGGTCGCAGGGACACAAGGCGGAAGCCGTGGCCCTGTTCGAGAAAGCCTCCCGTGCGCCGCTCGTGACGCCCGAACTGATCTCGGCGGCGGCGTTCTGGGCGGCTCGTGGACATCAGGAGCTTGGAGAGATGACGTCTTTCCGTCCCTGGCTCCAGCGGGCTCAGGCGGCTCCGACCAGCTTTTACGGTCTGCTGGCGCGCCGCATGATGGAGCGCGTGCCGCACCATGTAATGCGTGACAACGCTGTGCAGGATGCCGCTCTCGAAGTGTCAGCGGACACTGCGCCTTCCGAACCGCTCCTGACAGAAATTGATGTGGAAGCAGTGGGTGCAACGCCAGTCGGTCGCCGCGTGTTTGCCCTGTTGCAGGTGGGCGAGCAGGAGCGGGCGGAGCAGGCGCTGCGTCGCTACTGGCCGCAGATCGTGCGTGACACGGCTCTGGCGCAGTCCTTCCAGCTTGTGGCCGCTGCGGCCGGACTGAACGATCTGGCGCTGGAAATGGCGGATTCCATTCAGGCGATGGAACAGTCTTCCGGCAAGCATGGCGAGCATCTGCCTCTGCCTGCACTGCATCCCCGCCACGGTTTCACCGTTGATCCGGCGCTGGTCTATGCCCTGACCCGTCTGGAATCCAACTTTGATCCGGGAGCCGTTTCCGGTGCGGGTGCGCATGGCCTCATGCAGATCCAGCCCGGCACGGCAGGGTTTGTGACAGGGCAGGCCGACCGGTTCGCCTCATCGCCTCAGGTGCTGCACGATCCTGGCCTGAACCTTGAAATCGGTCAGCGCTATGTGAAGTATCTGGCGCATCTGAGCTGGGCAGGGCAGGCGGCTCCGGAGGGGGGTGATCTCATCCGTCTGCTGGCGAGCTACAATGCGGGGCCGGGTTCGATTTCCCATTGGGAGACGAGCGCGGGCGTGTCTGAAGATCCGCTGCTCTACATGGAGCGTCTGCCAAACGCACAGACGCGTGCCTATGTGACACAGGCCTTCTCCTACCTCTGGACCTATGCCGATCGTCTCGATCTGCCGACGCCCTCTCTGGAAGCGCTGGCGGACGGTGAGTGGCCGGGTTTTGGGCCGGAACTCAAGCTTGCAGCTCCGGCGCGTCTGCATCTGGCCTCGGCGAATATCTCTCCGACCATTCACTGATCTGTCGCTGACAGATCTGGTCTGAAAGACGCCGACAGCTTTTTATAAACGAGCGATGAAGCAGGGCTCTGCCCTGCACCCGGAAGGGGTCGCAGCCCCTTCACCCCTGTTGTTTTAATAAAATGGGTTCAAAGGGACCGTGTCCCTTTGTGGGGTCAGGGGCAAAGCCCCGATAAACGTAAGACGACTTACGTCAGACGCGGGAACCTAAATTCCCGTCATTTCGACAATCCAGCGCGCCACGGTCTCACCCAGCAGCTTGTAACCGAAATCACCCAGATGCAGGCCATCGGGAGAAAGCTGCTCGCGAGTCATGTCATACTCGGCGCACCATGACTTCATCAGCGCGTAGCGGTTGAAGAACGGGATATTCATCTCGATGGCGAGCGCGGGCACAGCGTCCCGGAATGCCGGGAAGTTCGGCAGCTCTTCCAGCATCTTGCACCATTGCGGTCCGATCATGCCCAGATCGCACCCGTCCTCACGGCGCAGACGCTCGAGATCATCGCGGGTCTGATCAATGAAGCTGGAGACAGGCTTCTCTTTCCAGACATCGTTGGTGCCGCCCTGCCAGACGACCAGATCGGCGCGATCATCAATCACCTGCTGAAGCCGGTCATGCATTTCCTCGGCTCCATTGCCGCCGATCCCGCGATTGATGACGGTCACACCGTTCGGCATGAAAGGCTGCAATGTCCGCTCCACGACCGGACACAGGCCATTCTCGGGCGAACTGGCGCCGACGCCTTCGACGGTGGAGGAGCCGAACAGGCAGATCTTCACGGAGGAACCGGCCTGCAATAGCCGGGTCAGACGGGGAAAGTGGCTCATTCTATCGGTTCCTGTGTCTGTGGGCGGCGTCATCCCGCCAGAGGCGGACGAGACGGCTCAGGAGGCGGCAGGCTGCTTTGGCTGTGAGGGCTTCATCAGCTCCCGCGCCCGGTTACGTTTACGCTCGTAGACAACTGTCACGCAGTAGAGAATCCACAGGCCTGCAATGTTGATCACGACCTGAAACAGCCAGCCTTCCCCGAATGTGGTGAAGATCAGACGCCCGATCAGGTCGAGAACAGTGCCGACCGTAAAGACTTCCAGCGAATGACGTCCGCACAGCGCCAGCGCCTGCCCCAGCCGTGTTTCCGAGAACTGCCGGGCCAGTTGCGAAGACTGCACCAGGTAGAAAATCGACAGGACATCCAGCAGCCGCAGGGGAGCCAGCGTGCTCTTGTCGGGAGATGGCAGGGCGAGGGGGCGGATGGTCGGCAGTCCCCACTGCGTCCACGGAAAGGCCTCCAGCAGCGAGAACATCAGATAGCCCGCGCAAAGGATCTTCAGCCAGGAAAAGGAGGGCAGATTTCCGTTGTGACGACCGGCCTCGATAGCCCCGCAAGCGCCAAGCACAAACAGGAACTGCCATGCCAGCGGGTCAAAATACCAGCCATCCGGGTCAAGCCAGTTGGGGAAATTGACACTGGGGTCGATGTTGATCAGCAGCCATAGGGCGAAGCTCAGTCCCAGCGCGAGGAAGCGGTTGAACCGGATCACGCAGAACATCAGGGGAAAGGCCCCCAGCAGCACCATGTAAAGCGGCAGGATGTTCAGGTTGGACGGCAGGGCGTCCAGCAGAAATACACGCCAGAAATTGGAAAGACCGTGAGCCAGTTCGGGTTCAAGAAAGTCGACGGGAACGGGCGTGAAATTGCGCCATGTGCGGATGATAACGACAAAGGAGATCATCATCATCGTCTGGGCGATGTAGAGCTTTCCACAGCGGACGGCGATCTTGCGAAGCGTCACGGGCACGCCGTATTTCGGGAAGCCCCGCCCGTACGCCAGCCAGGAGGCATATCCGGCCAGCAGCACGAAAATCTCCGCAGCATCGGCAAAGCCAAGGTTCCGGATGGTCAGCCGGTTGAGGAGGTTCTGTGGCATGTGGTCCACAAACATCATCAGCAGGGCGATCCCGCGCAGGGCGTCTACGCGATGATCCCGGACCCGTTTGGTGGCAGGTGGCGTGTTCAGGGTGACCGAGGCCTTGTCGGCCCGACCTTCAGAAGAATGGCCGGAAAGCGGAAAAGAGGAGGTCGTGGCGGTCATGGCCTGTCCTGCATGGCTGCGGCAATGGAGTGGTCGCCGGAAACTTGCGCCTTATAGCAATCAATCACGGAAGGGTGAGAGCCACGACCGGGCTGTCTGGCGCATTTTTCGAAGACACTGGTATCCATGCAACATTCTTTCAGGGGACGACCGTCGTTATGACGTCGGCCGGGCAATCAGCCACATGCCGCAACATGACAAGGAATGCTTTACGAGGCGTTCGGGAGAAAGATGGGCCGGTGAAAGATTGGTGCGCATTCCATCTGGCCGTTCCTGTTCATAAACGCCATATACACCCTCACAGCAGAGAAAAGAGGCGATGTCATGACCGAGCAGCACGTTCCCTCGCGTGAGGAAATCGAGACAGTCATCAGGGGCGTCGTCGAACCGACCAGTGGTCGGTCGCTGCTGGACATCGGACAGATTGAAGCCTGTCAGATCGCGGCCGGACGTATTCGTCTGACACTGGCCGTGGCACCGGCTCTGGCGGCGCATCTCGAGAAAAGCGCCTCGACCGCCGAACAGGCGCTGGACAGGGCCTTTCCGGAATGGCGCGCCAGCGTGCTGCTGACGGCGCATCGCCAGACAGCACCGCGACCAGAGCCGAAAGCCGGAGGTGGTCACCGACCTCTGGGTGGCGTCGGGAACAAGGACGCGTCCGAACCGCTTTTGCCGCAGGTCCGCACCGTGATCGCCGTCTCGTCCGGCAAGGGTGGCGTCGGCAAATCGACCACCGCCGTCAATCTGGCGGCCGGACTGGCGCTGGAAGGATTGTCGGTCGGACTGATGGACGCCGATGTCCACGGTCCCTCGCTCCCCCGTATGCTCGGCATCAGCGGCAGACCTGAAGTCCGGGACGGCAAGCTGATCCCCGTTGAGGCATGGGGACTGCGTGCCATGTCCATCGGTATGCTGGTGGATGAGACGCAGGCGATGGTCTGGCGTGGCCCGATGGTGATGGGCGCAATCGGCCAGCTTCTCGGCGATGTCGCGTGGGGCGAGCTGGATGTTCTGGTGATCGACATGCCGCCCGGAACGGGAGATGCGCAGCTCACTCTGGCGCAGAAGGCCGTCCTGAGCGGCGCGATCATCGTTTCGACACCACAGGACATTGCCCTGCTGGATGCGCGGCGCGGCGTGGCGATGTTCGAGAAGACCCGCGTGCCGGTTCTCGGACTTGTGGAGAACATGTCCTATTTCTGCTGCCCGAACTGCAATCATCGCACGGAACTGTTCGGTCACGGCGGCGCACGGGACGAGGCGCGACGGCTCGATGTGCCGTTCCTCGGCGAGATTCCGCTGCTGGCCGACATCCGCCTCAGCGCCGACGAGGGCGCACCGATTGTGGTGAGAGCACCGGAGAGCGAGGCCGCGAAGGCCTATCGCTCGCTCGCGGCTGGCGTGGCGGGCGTTGTGCGGAAACTGCCGCACAGGCAGTAATCACGGCCACAAACAGGTATATGTTTTGTTTGTTTTTTGAGGCGGCGCCTTTGTGTTAATATGTAACTAAATATTGGCGTCCCTGTTATTTTGTTAACGTTTCGGCTGTGGGCGCATCAGACAGGTTTGAGGAATACCCTGATGGCGAACGTAACAAATGGCAGTTCCGTTTCTGGCACAACCACAAGTTCCGGTGATGTAACGAGCGGGCCGGTCGTCTATTCGGGCGACGGCACAGGAACCGCTGTCGAGACAGTGGTCAGCAGCGGTGGAGTATTGACGTCGGCTCTTCTCAAGCCGGGTGATGTTGTGACCGTGGAGGCTGGCGGAGCCTCCTATTTTACATCGGCTGTGGACGTGACGGGGTGGGGTGGAGCTTCCCCCACACTTTTTCAGAGTTCGCAGGAGAATGTTTACGGCCTGAGCACAGACGGCATATTTTCCGGTTACATCAGTGCGGCTGGTGACGGCAATTACTTTACGTGCTCTGTGGAGCAGGATGTTTACGCCGGAGGCGAGGCCTACGGAGCAAGCTTTACAACGCAGTATCTTCCTGGAGCACCCACCAAGCAGGTGGTGGCACCCGCCGAGCAGGTAATTGACTCTGGTGGTCTCGCCCGAAACACTCTGGTGGGCTACATGGCGGAGCAGAATATTTCCAGTGGAGGCGTTGCTATTGGCGCAACGGTCAGCGGTGGCTTGCAGCTCGTTGAGCCGGGTGGTGTGGCGCGTGACACGACGCTGGATGGTCTGTCTTTCCAGCAGCTCTCTGGTACGGGAGCAGTTGCCTACAATACGACTGTCAATCGTGATGCGCTGGTGGAGGTTTATAACGGAGCCGCTGTTGTTGATGTGAAAGTCAACGACGGTGCTTCGATCAACGTTTCCTCTGGCGGAGCGGTGAGTGACGCTGATATTGGCTCTGGCGGCGTTCTGCGCGCAGGTAGCGGTGCGACGCTGACGGACATCACGCTTGAGAACGGCGGAAAGCTGGACGTATCGAAAGACACGCTGTTCACGGACCGTCTCGTGTTCAACGGCGGCACGATCGACATCACCGACCTGACAGGCACCGGCACGCCGGACTACACATTCAGCGGCGACAACCGCCTGACCATCACGCAAGGCGGAGTCAGCGAGACGATCCTGTTCGACGGCGTCTATGACCCCACGAAACTGCTGGTTACGACCGACACCGACGGCAGCACGCTGATCGATTACGGCACGCCCGCGCCCTGCTACTGCCCCGGCACGCTGATCGCCACGGCACAGGGCGAAACCCCGGTCGAGGCGCTGGTAATCGGTGATCTGGTCCGCACGGCGTCCGGCGCGCTGCGTCCCATCCGCTGGATTGGCCGCCGCGCCTATGACGGCGTGTTCGCCCGCGGCAATCCGGACCTGATCCCTGTGACCTTCGAGGCAGGGTCTCTGGGGTCCAGCCTGCCGAAGCGGGCGCTGACGGTCTCGCCACTGCACGCCATGTTCGTGGAGGGCTACCTGATCCCGGCCCACTGTCTGGTGAACGGCGGCTCCGTCCATTTCGACAGCATCGGCGAGCGTGTGGAATACATCCACATCGAGCTTGAAAGCCACGATCTACTGCTGGCCGAGGGGGCTCCGTCCGAGAGCTTCGTCGATGACGGCTCACGCGGCATGTTCCACAACGCAGGCACGTTTGCGGAACTGTATCCGGACGCCGAGACGGTCGAGGCGGTCTATTGCGCCCCGCGTCTGGAAGACGGCACGGTTCTGGAGCATATCCGCGACCGCCTGTCGGCCCACACGGGGAACTCTGTGCGGATGGGCCTGCTGGCGTCCGACAGGGAGCGTCAGTTGACCGGCTGGGCTGTCGATCTGCTGACACCGTCCGAGCCTGTGGCGCTGGAAGTGCTGCTGGACGGACGTGTGATTGGCATGACGCTGGCCGATGGTTCGAGCGACGTGGTGAGCAACGGCGCTGCGGTCTATGGTTTCACGTTCGGTCTGCCGCGTGGCGTCACGACCGCCAGCGGCACATTCTCGCTGCGGGCCGTGGCGTCCGTAAAAGCAGCGGCCTGAGCCACGTCCCATGACCGGTCCGCTCTATCGCGCCTTCCTCGACCGTGCGGACCGATATGTGAGCGAGGGATGGGCGAGGAATGAGACGGACCCTTTCACGCCCGTCCCGCTCACCGTTTTCCGTGACGGCGTGCAGGTCGCGGAACTGGCCGCCGAAAGTTGGCGCGAAGACCTTGTGGAGCCCGGCCATAGCGACGGTTACTGCGCTTTTCGCCATGTCTGGCTGCCGCCGCTACCGGAAAACGATTTTTCACGTATCGAAGTGAGGCTGCCCAACGGGGAGCAGATCAACGGCTCCCCTGTTTTCGTGCCTGCACCGACAGACGAGCAGACCGTGCTTGGGGTGCGGGGCGCGATCGACATTTTCGATCACGAGCGTATCGCCGGATGGATACGCGATGAAGACCGGCCAGAGCGTGCGGTTGGAGTGGCTATTCTGCTCGACGGTCAGGAAGTCGCCTTTCTGAAAGCCAACAGTTTCCGCCGCGATCTTCGTGATCTGGGTCTGGGGAGCGGGCGATACGGTTTCGAGTTTCTGTTTGCGTCTCCGCCGGACCCGCTCACGGCGCATACTGTCGAAATCCGCCCTGATACAGGCGCACCTTTTCCGGAAGGTGCAAAAGTCCTGCCAGCGGCGGAGGGGTTTTTCGATCAGGCCATGATGAATCTTGCCAGTCGCGAGATTGGCGGGTTGCGCGATGTGGAGAAGATTCGCACGGCTGCCGACTTTCTGGCGTCCTGTCTGGAGACTCTCAGGAAGAAGGATGCGGAAGGCACGCTGGGGCTGGCGTCCCGACGTGAAATCCGTCGCCTGCGCCGTCAGGAGGGTAATCGTGCCGTCACGGTGCAGCGTCAGGTGCTGGTGATTGACGACCAGATCCCTGATGTGCGGCGCGATGCGGCGTCGGTGGCGCTGCTGTCGCACATGAAAGCCCTGCAGGTGGCGGGTCTGAAAGTGTTTTTCACGCCGAGTCTTATTCCCGGCTGCCGTGAGGACGTTCTCGCTTCGCTGGCAGAACAGGGGATTACAGTCCTCAGACCGCCCCTATGGGAGTCAGTCGAAGCCATTCTCAGGCAGGCGGGCGAGGCGTTTGATCTGATTTATCTGCATCGGCTCGGCAATGCGTCGGCGTATCTGGAGCTGGCGCGGCGTCTCTGCCCGATGGCGCGGATCATCTGGTCCGTGGCGGACATCGACAGTCTCCGTTTGCGGCGACAGGCGCAGGTCGAACAGCGGCCCGAGTTGACCATTCTTGCCGCCCAGAGTGAAGCGAGGGAACGCATGGTCACCTGGCGCTCGAATGTGGTGATCACCCATTCAGATGAGGAGACGACGCGGATCAGGGAAGGCGTGCCGTCCTGTGCTGCCGTCACCGTGCGCTGGGCGGTCCCTGTCGGAAGGACCGTGTATCGACCGGCGAAACGGGACAGGATCGTTTTTCTCGGCCACTTTGGCCATGCCCCCAACCGCGACGCCGTGCGCTGGCTGGCGACGGAGATTGTGCCCGCCCTGCGACGCCTGAATCCGGCGCTTGAGATCACCGTTTTCGGCTCGGGCATGACGGCGGAGACCCTGTCTTTCGCCTGTGATGGTCTGACATTTGCGGGCTATGCGCCCGAGATCGGCACTGTTTTTGCGCAGGCGCGCCTAATGGTGGCACCGCTCCGTTTTGGTGCGGGCATCAAGGGCAAGATTCTGGAAAGCTGGTCGCATGGCGTGCCGGTTCTGATGACACCGA
This sequence comes from Acetobacter sp. UBA5411, assembly GCF_002409645.1. Lineage (GTDB taxonomy): Bacteria > Pseudomonadota > Alphaproteobacteria > Acetobacterales > Acetobacteraceae > Acetobacter. Next base: position 24,578 of record NZ_DHNR01000040.1, on the reverse strand, counting down.
TGGCAGCGGAAAGTCTGCCGCTTCTGGCTGGTCAGCGTTCCTGTGTGGCCCCTGCGGAAACGGCAGCGTTTGTTGCCGGTCTTGCGGCATTATGGGCTGATGAAGAGGCGCTGAAACAGCAGTCTGCTCTGGGACGGAAACTGCTCAGAACATCTTTTTCGGAAAAGTCGGTGGAAGCCGAAATGGCGCTGGCCTTGTCTGCCGCTTTTGCCGAAAAAGGGATGAAGAGCGAGAGCCTGTAATCAGAAGTTTTTGATGAAGCTTTTGCAAAAAGCTTCAAATCAGTCGTCTGTCAAAAGGCGCTTTTGGATGCGGTGCTTTGCAGGGTTTTGGTCGACCTTCACAAAGGGACAGAGTCCCTTTGATCCCGGGCTATGTTTCAGAACAAAAGAAGGGGGTGACCCGTCAGTTGGCCGGTCCGGATGCTTTCAGGGTCGCGGCATTGAGTTGCTGATGTAAGGACAGGCCCTGCGCAACCTTGGCCGCATCGGTGGGGGTCATGGCAAGGCCGATAGGGCCGTAGGCAGGGTGCTGGAAGGCGAGAATGGAGCCCTGTGATTCCGGATCAAGCTGGAGCGCCCAGTTGGTGCGACGGACAGGTGTGAAGGAAACCCCTTCGATGGGGGGAATATCCTTGCCGATCATGGCCTGATGCACAGCGCCAAGCCCTGTGATCAGATCGGAAACCTGCGCCACATTCAGGTCCAGCACGATCTTCTTGCGTCCTGACGTGATGGTCAGGGTCGCCTGGCTAAAATCCTCGGACGCCGAGATATGAACATGAGGATCCTTGACACGTTCCGCAGGAGCCGATGTTTCCGTCGGAGTCGTTTTCTTGCTCATTATTCCGTCAGGCTTTCCTGCTGATCGAGGTAACCTGAAACCGATATCTCAGGTGGTCTCTCCCCGCACTATAAAGCCATTCCCTTTTTCTGAGAAATGCTCTTTCAGGCGAAGGGTGCAGCGGGGGAGGGCAGAACAGGGCCAGCCCAGATCCACCAGTCATTCTGCTGCTCCTGCCGGAGTTGGGCCGCAGCAGCTTCCGCACTTTCGGCTGTCTCGAACAGACCGAAGCAGGTAGCGCCCGAACCGCTCATCCGGTTGAGCAGGCAACCCGGCAGGCCCCCGATGGCGTCCAGAACAACGCTGATGGATGGACAGAGCGCGCAGGCTGGCGGTTCGAGATCATTGCTGAGGCGTTGAAGGTCGTCCGTCATGGCGGCGACGGTCGGCCACGCGCCAGGCAGAATCGCGTCTTCAGAAAAGGCGGCGTTGCGCGCCTTGAAAATGGCGGGGGTGGAAACGGCCTCACCACAGTTTACAAGCAGTATTCCGCAGGGCGGGAGAGCGGGCGCGGGATCAAGTTGCTCGCCGATGCCGCGCATCAGGGTAGGCTTCTGGAGCAGACAGACAGGTACATCCGCGCCCAGCTTTTCTGCAATCGCCAGAAGACACGGCTCCGGTGTGCCGAGAGCCAGAAGCCTGTCCACAAGACGAAGGGTAGCTGCGGCATCGGCTGATCCACCGCCGATACCGGACGCAACAGGCAGATTTTTCTCAAGGATGAGGCGACCGGTGAGTGGGGTGGCCGCTCCTTCGGTCAACAGGCGGGCTGCCCGTATAACCAGATTGTCGTCAGAGGCTTCCGATGCGAGCTTTTGGCCAAAGGGCCCCGTCAATTGCAGAGACAGCGGGGTGTCGGAGGCTTCATAGGTGAGTCGGTCCGCAGCACCTGCAAACACCACAAGACTATCGAGGAGGTGGTAGCCATCCGGCCGCTTGCCCGTAACATGCAGATAGAGATTGATCTTTGCATGGGCTGTTTCTGTGAGACTCACGGGTTCATCCGGCTGTTGTGGATCGGCGTGCACACGTTTAGCGCAGCTTGGCAGATGGCGCGAGATATGAACATGCTGATATTGGCATGGTGCTGTCTCCGTTCGCTCAGGTCAGAATCAGCGAAACCATTGCTCATATTTAGCGTTCTATTTCAGTAGAATGGCATCGCTGCGTGCAGGTTCGACGTGTGAGAGTCCGACAATTGCAGTCACGGCAGCGATTTCCTGGAGGCCGGATTGTCTGAGACCGTGTATAGAAACGCCACCCTGTTTGATGGCCTTGGGGGTGCGCCTGTCCAGTCCGATGTCCTCATACGGGATGGTATAATCGCCGCTATCGGAAAAACCCTTCCCGTGTCGGAAAAGGCTGTGGAAATCAATTGCCACGGTCTCTGGCTGCTGCCGGGTATGCTGGATATTCACACTCATCTGGATCTGGAAGTGGAACTGACGCCGGGCCTGCCGGAGGTCGTTCGGCATGGGACGACCACGGTTGTGATCGGCAACTGCTCGATCGGCGTGAGTTATGGCAACCAGCGACGCAATGGTGAGGATCCTATCGTGGATTGCTTCGCCCGGGTGGAAAACATCCCCCGTGTCGTGCTGGAAAAGGTGGCGGAACACTGTACGTGGGACAGTTCCAGCGCGTATCTGGATCATCTTAAGGCCATGCCTCTGGGCGTGAATATCGCGCCGCTTCTGCCGCATTCCATGGTGCGGATTGAGGTGATGGGGCTGAATGGCTCGGTTTCCCGCAAGCCAACCGCTACAGAATTGCGGCAGATGGAAAAGCTGGTGGAAACGGCCATGCAGGAGGGCTATGTCGGTCTGTCCACCGATGCGCTGCCCTTCCATTTTCTTGCCAACGCTCCCCACAAGAAAAACAGAATCCCCACTCAGTATGCTGAATTTTCCGAACTGAAGCGTCTGCTGTCTGTGGTCCGGCGTTTTGGGAGAGTCTGGCAGGCCACGCCGCCTAAGGATGATATTGTTGACGCAGTCAGGACATTCCTGCTGACCAGTCGGCGTCTTTACGGGCGTGAGCTGAAAGCGTCCGTGCTGGCGGCTCTTGATCTGCGCACCAATCAGTCCGCTTACAGGCTTTGCCTGATGCTGGCCCGTATCCTCAATTCAAAAAATTGTTGGCGGGCATTTTCATTTTCAGGCTCTGTCAGGGCCGTTCCGGATATGGAGTGACGGCGCCATCAATCCGGTCGCGGACGAACTGCATGAACTCAGGGCGCTGAATGAACTGGAACTGGATGATCGGGAAGGACGGTTGCGGATTCTGAATGATCCGCAGTGGGAAAAGGCTTTTTGCCGGATGTGGATGAAGGGCAGAAAAGGCCTTTCCTTTGCCCGGCTACAGCGATGGCTGCGTCTTGATCCTATTGTTCTGAGCCGTTCTCTGGCCGACATGAATGTTGTGGAATGTCCTCTGCCGCACTGGTGTGGCAAGACATTGAAAGAACCCTATCGCCGTCTGAAACTATGGCGGGCCTCCGGTGGGCGCTATGGAGCAGAGAACGCTGCTGAAGAAGCACTGTTTCGGAAAGTCCCCGGCTCTGCAAAAAACGATGCCCAGTTTCTGTTGTTCCTGCTGCGTGAATGGGATACGGCGCTGCGCTGGGAAACGGCCATTGCCAATAATGACCCTGATATCCTTCGATATCTCCTGTTCCATCCCATGACCTTACCGGGTTTCAATGACAGCGGAGCGCATCTGGCCAATATCGCCTTTTACGATGGCAATCTGCGTACCTTGAAAATTTCGCAGGAAGAGGGATTAACCCGTGTCGCCGAAAGCATCATGCGTCTGACGTCCGTTCCGGCTGAGTTTTTCGGACTGGATGTGGGAGTTATCCGTGTTGGGGCCAAGGCTGATCTCTGTGTCGTTGATCCGGAGGCTCTCCGGGTATGGGACCCGGAACAGACCTGTGAATTGCAGGAACGGTCGGAACTTGGCTGTCGGGCTATGGTCAATCGTCCGGTTGGCGTGGTGCGAGAGGTGATGGTGTCAGGACGACGGGCGTGGATGGAAGGCAAGTATGCCGACGACCTTGGCACGACATCTTACGGCACAGTCCTTCGGGCGCGTTGACAAGAACGGTGCGTCATCGGGAGTGTTCCTGACAACGGAGCCTGTAATCGGGCTTTTTAAGCGTTTTCCCGTGTTTGGCATGGCTGTTTCCATAGTGGATACTGACAGGATGTTTCTTGGTCTGTAAGCTGCGCGCAGTTTATGCCATGCTATGCGGGAAGATGTGTTCTGCGGTGACATGATAAGAGGATTGAAAGGGCATTCGATGAAGTGGCTTGGCGTTTTGGCGGGAGCTCTTGTGATGAGCATCGCTGTTCCGGCGCATGCCGAGGATTACGTCCGGCTGGTCAAAAAAGCGAAAGTTCTGACCTTCAAGGATGCGAAACCAGTTCCGGTCTCAAGTTCCGAAAGGCTGCGGAGTGTGGCCAATCTGGAATTACAGGACGGTAAGTACATCGATGACTGCAATCATCCTGTAACACCTCGCAGTATTCCTCTGGATCTCGGAAAACCATTGCCGGATGTGCGGGCTGTTTTTGTTCAGGACAGCGCCTGCTATGGGGTTGGTGAGAGCAGTCTGACGATCCTTGATGGTAATGATCGGGTGATCTGGCAGGATAATGCGACAAGTGTTGCTGTTCTGGCTTCTGCTAATGGCAAGGTGAGTGATCTTGCTTTTCAGGAAACAGCTCCGACTTTTTCGGTCTGGCGCTGGAACGCAAGCGGCCATGTTTACGAGATGCTTGAGAATGTCGAGTTGCCGGACTGACGGTCTGTTCAGTCCGCCGGAACGCGGCAGGCATCTGAAACTTTCCTGATATCAGGAAAGGAAACCTCTCTGCCGCATCCATTCATGTGCCAGTCCCGGCCAGACAGTGGTGTCCGTGCCGGGACGCCCCATACCAAAGCCATGTCCTCCATGCCTGAAGAGGTATCTGACCACGTCAACATTGTTGTCCTGACATGCTTTTTCAAGAATGGCCGTGTTCTCGGCGTTGGCGATGCGGTCGTCCGCCGCCTGCACGAGAAAAAACGGTGGATCGCCGGGTCTGACATATGTCTGCATTGACCAGTCGATACTCTCCTGTTCGGTGGGATGATCGCCGATCAGCATCCGTCGTGTGTTCGTCCGCTGGTAGGGTGGTTCCAGAGTGACAACAGGATAGGCCAGCAGGCTGAAAGCGAGTGTGGTGGGCACACTGTCGTAGAGGTCCATCGGCCGATAGGTTTGCCATTCCGGCCGGATCGCACAGGTGCCCATCAGGTGACCGCCGGCGGAAAAACCGAGCGTGCCAATCCTTGATGGATCAATTCCGAATGTCTTTGCATGGCCTCTTACAAGGCGGATTGCACGCTGGGCGTCCTGAAAAGGAGCCATCCGGCCATCTTTCCAGTGTTCTCGGGGAAGTCTGTAGAGAAGGACAAAAGCGGTAATGCCGAGAGAGGTCAGCCAGCGGGCAGGCAGAACACCTTCTTTTCCGATCTGGATATAACGGTAACCTCCGCCACCAGCCACGATAACGGCTGTTCCATTAGGACAGTTCGGACGATGAACACTCAGTGTGGGTGTCGCGATGTTGGTCAGCGCTCCGTGGGATGAGAGTCTGGGCTCTCCCAGTGGGCCACCGCCATCTGGAGGGGCTCCGTTCCACAGGGGAATATGCAGATCACCGTCAGGCAGGGCTTCTTCTGGATATGCTGTTTTGCCTGTGTGGAAATCATAGGAAGGTGGAGCGCATCGGCTTAACAACGGAGCCGTCAACGTGGCTGCCGCATTCAGCGTGAAAAGCCTGCGTTTCAACAACATATATTCAGACCCTTAGCATTTCTGAAGATAGTTGTTCATGGAGTTTTTCTGGCAGTCAAATAAGTTGATTGTGTGGCGCCTATGTAAAGAACATGAAAATCCAGATTGCTGCCGTCAAATGATTTTATTTGTCATTTCAGTGTTCTGGTTTTTTTGAGAACCAATATCCGGGGGCTTTCAATGGAGTGCTGGATTACGGAATAATATGGCGTGGCGTGGCGTGGCGTGG
>NZ_DHNR01000040.1:10725-18536 GCF_002409645.1 Acetobacter sp. UBA5411 | reverse complement strand
GCGTGGCGTGGCGTGGCGTGGAGCGGAGGGATGTCTCTCTAGAAAAACTATTATGCCTGGATATGAAAAAATCTGGCTTTAAAAAATGGGATACACAAGACCGAAAAGCACAGCGCCCAATACGAATATTGCCGATTTTGGAAGAAAATAGCATCAGTTAAAGTAATTTGAACTGACGCCATAATGCCAATATCCGGCAGTGAAACGTGGTCCGAACACCTTCAGAGAAGATAATGTTCTCCTATCCGAAGGCCTGAAGCATGAATGGCTTCAGGTATAAGGGATAAGGTTACGCATGCAGCTTTTTAAAGTGGACATGTCAGTATCCATGACGGAAGCCAGACATACGCAAAAATCATAAACTGACATGGCTTCTATGTTGTTGCGCAGGATATGAATGAAATCATCAATACTGATTTCGTTGTTTATGCTGACAGATGAATAGGGAACTTTTCCATCATAATCGATCTTGTTCAGCGTATACTTTTCCCAATCCAGTATTTTTTTGCAGAGAAGCTCGCTTCCTTGTGGTCACAATGACTGGGGGGAGATGTCAGATAATTGTATTCGTAGGGATTGCGTATGGCCACATGGCCATCGCCCGTATCGTCAACGACGACACAGAAAGATGCCAACCCGCCAGTATCATTTGGAAGAGCTATGCTCTCACATGACTTTCGGAAGAAACTATAGAAATTGTTGTTCCCTTTGAGTTTGCAAAGATAAACTCTCTCGCCGGGTTCGCTCGAAATCCTGCCGGACTGATTTAAATTCAGGAAATCACCATTTGTATTCCTGATTTCAAAAACATCCACATCCTTTGTGCGTTCAGTCCTGTAAACTATATGATCAGAAAGAGAGATCACCTTATAGTTTTTGTAGGGAAATACGCATGCATATTTAAGAGCATTGAAAAATCGTGCTCTGTTGATCTTGTACATGATGCTTTGTGCGCTTTGAGAAAAAGCAAGTGGCGCAAAATCATCTGCGTCATTAACATTGAAGTGATTCCAGTAGCCAATGGAATCTGAAAGATCTGAATTAACCCGTCTTTTTATGCGCGAAACATAGTGCTCCATGCTTCTGCATATGAAATGCATTACCTTCGCATGTTCCCAGTTTATTTTCTTTGTTGTGCCTCTCCACTCAATGAGTTCACCGTTTTCATGAAAATAATGTTTCTCATCGACGTTTAACTTGTGTGGGTTCGAGTAGTTTAAGTCTACTTTTTCCGGACGAACAAAGCTCTTCACCAGACCAAAACCATCTACATCGGGTGGAGTGATGTTGTACTTTGTGAATTGATCAATGTTAAGTTTGTTGTTGGCGATGACTTTATCATTGCTGCCATATACACACCAGCTTATGGCTATTCCGTCAGCTTTTTCGAACTTTTTCTGAGCAAAGAAGTCGGCGGCATTGGAGAAATTCTTTATGTACAGATATTCGTCACCATCCAGGAAACCAAGCCAGTCATAAACCCCTTTGGCTTTTTTGACAGCATTATTGAAGCTCTGGCCTTGCCGGATGTAAAAATTGCTCTCTTCTTTTATGTTTGTCCTGTAACTTTCTATGGAATATATCTGCGCAGCCGACTGGATGACTTCCCATGTGCCATCATCGGAATGATCATCAAATATATACAAATGGTTGATACCAATAGCAAAATGCCAGGCAATCCATCCCGTGATGTCATGTATTTCATTTTTCACGAATAGTGCACAGGCAATTTTCATATTAATTCCCTTGTTTTGAAAATCATAAAACGAGGATTGGATGAAGATCCCCTCTCCTTACAAAAAGAGAGGGGGCTGAAAACTAATTCTCGTTGGCTGTGCGTTCTATTTCGCGAAGTATTGCCGATGTAACGCGTGAATCAAATGCCAGGCCACGATCCGATGTATAGTCATTGATTCCGTTCCAGTTATAATCAACCGGGAATGGAACATGAATGTAGGTTATGTTTGAGTGCTCGGGGTGAGCAACAGAATCTCTGGTGAGATTGAGCACAAGAAGTCTGGATGATTTTTCAACCAGAACCGGATTCATGTCTTCCATGAACTTCGGAAGATCGCATTCTCCAACCATGCCAAAGACAAGGAGAGAATGTCCCTTGTTGAAGCGTCTGGTAAATGAATCGACTTTGCGCCTTATAAGACTGTGAAACGCCGACTGATCATCGCCGATGATCGTCCGTCCACGCTCATGACCGAAATGGACGCCGGAAGGTTTGTGGAACATCTGCGGCGCACCGGCCGGATCAACACCCTGATAGTAATTTTCGGGCTGCAGATAGCTGGAAAAATCGCTTCTGATGGCGTCAACCGCTGAGTTGCGGCTAAAAGCGCCTAGATCAAAGATCGTTATGTCAGCATCGCCTGCGTAATCGATGAGTCCCCAGCGATTGGCGATTGTGTAGGGCAGGCAGCTCTGACCAAGAGAAAGAACGCTCACCTTCTCTTTCTGGGCGCTCAGAAGCGTGTGGTAATTCAATGCTGACATGGCCAGCGCACGCAGATTTCTGTAATCCACCCCTTCGATGACAGAGGAGCCATCCTCAATCGTTGAAAGAAGACGGTTACAGAGTTCTATCTGACGCTTGTAATCCCCCAATGCCTCCAGCGCGTAATAAACAGCCGCGCCGCATTTGCCGTCAACAAAGAACAGTTCCCAGTATTGGGTAATGATCTTGTTCAGGTAAGAGAAGTTCTTGGTTTCCACCAGCGGCAGAAAGCATTCGGTGACAAGAGGCAGAAAGTGGACGTTGCTGAAAGGGTTGTGCTTCTTCAGCATCAACTCACGGCGTCTTAATGACTCATTCCAGTCAGCGCGGGCGTCGGTGCAGCGTGTCCATTGCAGGATGAAGCCGACATCGTTTGGAAACAGCCTTACAAATTCATCGGCGCACTGGTCTGCTTCGGCATCCATACGCGCTCTTCTCAGGGCCGAATAATATTGCCACCACAATCCGGCGTCATCAGGGAAATTCTTGACCAGTATGGCAAAGACCTCGCACGCCTCTTCGTAATCGCCATCCTCCATGAACGACATGGCCTTGTTGAAAACGGCGGGCTTTTCTTCCTCTTTTAACTCAGTATTCACACTCATTCTTGCGGCCTTTGCGTTTAAATATTTCGAAACGATATTACAGAGTTCAGTGCACGGACAAAACCAGCATCACACTATGGAGAAACACTTTCTCCCTCATATCTCAGGAGCGCCCTCTTCTGGCGCCACGCAGTGTGTGCATCGCGAAAACGCCAACACCCAGAAGAATGGCGGCGAACGTCTGGTGAATAGTGCCCGCCCAGACCGGAACGACAAGCAGCAGTGTTGTAACCCCCAGAGCGTACTGGATCAGCACGGTCCACCCAAGTAACGCCACAGCAGCATGAGCGCGGGCGGTCAGCTTCGTTTTCATGCCCGTCAGAACCGTCAGGCCGATGGTCAGCGCCGTGACGGTCGCCAGAAGACGGTGATCAAACTGCACGGCCGGAATATTGGCGATCCAGTTATACCAGAACGGGCTTAACTTCGCGTAGCCTTCCGGGATCAGATGGCCGTCCATCAGCGGGAACGTGTTGAAAACAAATCCCGCATGTGTGCCGGCAGTAAAACCACCCGCCACGATCGTCAGGCCAACCAGACCGAGAGCTGCGTGCAGGAATGTACGGGTGCGGCGTGCGCCCGCCATATCCGGCAGGACTTCCGGTTCCGGGAAACGCACGGAGAGCGCCGTCCACAGAATGGCGACATAGAGAAGAAGCGCCATGCCAAGATGCAGCACAAGTCTCACCGGCTCGACTGCCGTGCTGTCGGGACGGAAACCGGACGCCACCATGAACCAGCCGATCGCGCCCTGAAGTCCACCCAGCACGAAGAAAACCAGAAGACGGATGACCAGCCCGCGGGTCAGAGCTTTCCGGAAAGCGAAGAACGCCAGCCCGCCGAGCAGGTTAATGCCCATGAGCCGCCCCCAGAACCGGTGAATCCATTCGAGCCAGAAGATCTGCTGGAATCCGGCCAGTCCAAACCCGTCATGCAGGATCTTGTACTGCGGGATGCCTTGATAAAGAGCGAACTCATGTTCCCACTGCGCGTGGGTGAGGGGCGGGATGATGCCTGTCAGGGGACGCCACTCCATGATCGAAAGACCTGAGCCGGTCAGACGGGTCGCGCCACCGAGGGCGATCATGCCAAGCAGCATGACGCAGATGCTCAACAGCCAGTTGGAAACATGGCGGCGATCACGCAGCCTCATGCCGTCAACAGCCTGTGTGGCGTCGATGGAGGAGGAGGCTGAGGCGGGAGAGGGCGTATTGGACATGGCGTCGGTTTACCCCGCTCTTGCAACCGTGAGCAAGGAGGTGTTACCGCGCGCCATGAGCGAAAGTCCCATGTCCGATCCGACAGAGCCGCACGAGGGACAGATCCTGCCGGGACAGACGCATGTTTCCGGGGATCAAGCCACCCCATCCGCGCTTTCGCTCCTGCGTCCCGCTATCATGCTCATCGTCCTTCTGGGTGGTGCGATTGCCCTGCGGGAAGTCCCCGCACTCCATGATCTTCTCAACGATACAGCGCATCTTCGTCAGGGCGCTGCCGGTCGTTTCTGGTTCTGTCTTGTCGGGACGCTCTGGTGCCTCTTCGGTCTGCCCCGTCAAATCCTGTGTTTCGCAGCCGGTGTGGCCTACGGTCTGATTGAAGGAACGGCGCTCGCCACATTGAGCACTGTCGCGGGCGCAGTGCTGTGCTGGGCATGGGCACGGTGGGGGGCGCATCACTGGGCCAGAGAAACCATGGCTCGCCGAAAGCGTCAGGGAAAAGGAGGTGTCCTTATGCGCTATGGCGAACGAGTCGCCGGAATGCTTGACCGCCATCCGTTCGAGACCATTGTCACGCTGCGTCTTCTGCCTGTTGGCTCGTCCCTGCTGCTCAACTTGTTTGCCGGACTCTCTGCTGTCGCCCTGCTACCTTTCACGGCTGCGACGCTGGTCGGCAGTCTTCCGCAGAGCATCATCTTTGTGCTGCTGGGGTCAGGCGCACAGTTCGGTGGTTGGGGACGAACTCTTGTCGCCGTCGTACTTTTCGTTGTGTCAGGCGTTATGGGATATCGGCTGCTCAAACGCATCACCAGAAACCAGCAGACTGAACTTTCCTGACGACACATCAGCCATGAGATGATGATGGACGTGAAATCCGGATCAATCCGTTACTGTTTCCCAGCCAGTCAGCAGCAAGGGTGTTGTGCTCAGGATTCATAATGAGCAGGCGACGCCAGAAAAACTCACATTGCCCTCTTGCGGAGAAGCAAAGCCGGACGCTAGGAGCACCAGAACGTCTAAAAAATATTTTGACGTGGTTTGCAGGATCAAGGTCGCCGTCATGTTCTTCGTGAAGGCTGCCGTCATGAAATCCTCATCTTTTTTGTCCTTACATCACCAGATCACAACATCCGGGAAATGGCATGGCCGCTAACGCCCAGCCTCAGCAGCCTTCAGCGCGACACACTTATGAAGCCCGACCGACGACGCCCTGGTGGCTGCCGGTTCTGCTGGGCTTTCTGACGGCTGTCGGCCCCATCTCGACGGACATCTATCTGCCCGCCTTCCCGTCGATGGTGCACTCGCTGCATACGAGCCTGTCTTCGGTGCAGATGACGTTGTCCATCTGGTTCATCGGACTGGCCATTGGACAGCTCACCGTCGGCCCTCTGTCCGACCGCTTTGGACGGCGGATGCCGCTGATCGTCGGGAATGTCGTCTTTGCTGTCAGCTCCGCCATCTGCGCTGCTGCGCCGGATATTCTGACATTCAGCGTCGCCCGTTTCATCGCCTCGATCGGGGCGTCCGCCAGTCTGGTTATTCCGACCGCCTGCGTCCGTGATCTGGTGCCGGATCAGCGGGAAGGCGCGCGCATGATGTCCAAGCTTGTGATGGTCATGGGCGTGGTGCCGATTCTGGCCCCGATGCTTGGCGGCATTGTTGTGACCTTCGTGTCGTGGCGCGTGATCTTCTGGGCGTCCGCAGCCTATGGTCTCCTGTGCGTGCTGCTGGTTCTGCGCATGCTGCCGGAAACGCTGGCGCCTGAGTTCCGCCTGCGCCTGCCGCCTATCACGCTCATGACGCGTTACGTCATGCTCCTGCGCCATCGCGCCTTTCTTTCGCATGCGCTGATCGCCGGGTTTTCGACCTTTCTGTCATTCAGCTATCTGACGGCGGCTTCACCCGTCTTCATCAACGGGTTCCATTTCACGCCGTTCCAGTTCTCGATGCTGTTTGGCCTGTTCGCCGTGTTCATGATCGGTGCGTCTCAGGTCAACGGCGCTTTGGTCAGCCGTTTCGATCCGCACAAGATCCTTTCGGTCGCCATATGCATGTCTCTTGTCGGCAGTCTGCTGCTGGCGGCGATTGCGTTGTGGCTTAATACCCATCCCACACCTCACCATGGCCTGTCGCTGACAGTGATCCTCGTCATTCTGGCAATGCTGCTGACACTCAGCCCTACGGGTGTGATCTATCCGAACGCTACAATGGGAGCGCTGGCTGATCAGGCCCGTGTCGCCGGTACGGCGTCCGCGCTGGCGGGCACGATGCAGTATGTGTTCGGCGCTATAGCGGGCGTTCTTATCGGGCTGCTTTCGGCACTGCCGTTTTCCGGTTCCGACACGCCTCTGCCGATGGCCATCGGGATGGTGACGGGGGCGATCGCCATGCTGTTCTGCCTCCCCATGCGTCCTCCTGTCCGATAAGGCCTGACGCAGGGTCTCTGTTCCTGTGCGTATAGAGCGAAGTAGTCTTCGATTTCGAAGTGGCAGGTCCCCTTGCGGGGTTGCAGATCATGCTGAAGGCGGAATAATGGCGCGAAAAAGCTGTCTGTCGTCTGCATCGTCTGTATAAAGTGAGGCTTGACGCACGGCGCGGTGTGGCAGTGCCATGCCATATGCGCCAACATCTGACGGGATAAAAGATGGCTCGCCATCCTGCCAAACGGGCCCATGTTCTTGCGCTTCTGGGTGCCGCGCTGCTGATTGTGACGTTCGGAACCCTGGCCATGCAGCTGGGCAATGAAATGGCGCGGCATGGCCAGATGGACCGTCAGAGCGCCAGCGCTGACCAAATTCTTCGCTCACTGGACAGGGAAGTAGAACAGGCCCGCATCTGCCGTTTCGCCTGGCTCGCTTCTCACGATGAGACACAGCGGCAGTGCTTCAATGACGCGCTCGCTCAGATCAATGTCATCAGAGGCGATTTCCCCTCGGTGGAGCAGGTTCAGGAACGTCTGAACCGCATTCGTCCCGCCAGTCTCGACCAGTTGAAGACCTCTCTGGACACGATAGCGAGTTGGAAGACGTCGGATGACGCCACTCTCAACCGTCCGGAAACCGACACTGCTCTCTCCGGCATCGACGAAGCGCTCATCAGCCTGAGCAGCGTCGACACGGCCCGTCGTGAAGGGCGTCTTGCCGACATGCTCCGCAACACCAGCTGGCAGAAACGGCTGGATGCAATCGGGATCATCATCGGTGTGCTGATCATGGTGACAGCCGGATGGATTCTGGATCGGACATCCCTTGCGGCCGCACGTGCCGAGGCGCGGAGTCGTAACCTCGCCCTTCAGCTTCGGGCCGTGCTGGACAGTCTGGCCATCGGCGTTGCCGTCTTCGGCACTGACGGGCAGCTGCGTCACTGGAACGACCGGCTCGGCTCCATCCTTGGCCTCGACGAAGGCTTTCTCCGTCAGGGACTGCCGTATGGAAATCTCAGCGCAGCCCTTGTTGTTGATGGTCAGCCTCTTCTCGAGCCCTTTAC
>NZ_DHNR01000040.1:0-10530 GCF_002409645.1 Acetobacter sp. UBA5411 | reverse complement strand
CTGTTCTTCGCCTCTGACGATGGTCTGCATGCGGAAGACCGTCGCGGGTTCGTTCTGACCGCCAACGACATCACCCTTCGTCTGCGCAGTGAGCGCGCTCTGGGTGAATCGCAGAAACTGCGCGCCGTGGGGCAGCTGACAGCCGGGATCGCCCATGATTTCAAGAATCTCCTGACCGTCATTCTGGGCAATATCGAACTGGCCACGGAAGCCAGTGAAGTTTCCGACAGCGAACGACGGCAGCACTGTTTGGATGCCGCGGCTCATGCGGCCCGACGCTCGGAGGCTCTGACGGGTCAGTTGCTGTCCTTTACCCGCCGGGACAGACCGGCTCCGGATACTGTCGCACTGGCTGACATCTTCGCTCTGACCAACGGTCTTCTCGCCCGGGTCATCGGTCCTCGCATCACCGTCGAGTGTGGAAGCGCCAAGGATATATGGCATGTGCAGGTCAATCCGGCCCAGCTTGAAAGCGCGCTTCTCAATCTCGCCATCAATGCCCGCGATGCCATGCCGGGCGGCGGTCAGATCAACATCTGCGCCAGCAACGCGTCCTATCCCACAGCCGTCGATCTACTGACGCTGCCAGTCGAAGGCAATCGTGGTCTGCGTGTGTCATCAGAGCCTACGCCGCTGCCTGCGGGCGCATGGGTGCGGGTGGATGTCACCGACAATGGCTGCGGTATGGGTCCGGAAGTGCTCCAGCAGCTTTTCGAACCGTTCTTCACGACGAAAGATGACGGAGCGGGCACCGGGCTGGGTATGGCCATGGTGGTCGATTTCTGTCGGCAGGCCGGGGGACGGGTCGTCGTGGCCTCGGCGCCTGATCACGGAACCTGCGTATCTCTCTGGCTGCCGCGCGCCCTGACCGAGACAGCCCGGACAGCACCCGATTACGCACCTGCGCCCTCCAAAACCAACCTCCGCGCCCTTGTTGTGGAGGATGATCCAGCCATTCGTGACATTGTTGCGACCATTCTTGGTCTCGACGGATACCGTGTCACAGAGGCTGCGGATGGAGAGGCCGCGTTCGATCTGGTGGTGGAGGCAGGCAATACTTACGATCTTCTGGTGACGGACATCCAGCTTCCCGGCCCGCTCGACGGGTTCCGGCTGGCGCGGTTGCTGCGCGAGCGCCTCCCGGAGCTGGGGATTGTCTGCATGTCTGGTGACTTCACGCTGGATGGTCCCCGTCCAGCTGCGGCGCTTCCCATCATTCAGCTTTTGCCGAAGCCTTTCCGGCGGGAGGGATTCCTCAGGACCGTGGCGGCTGCAATGCAGGAACGCATTTCGGCGTAACGCCCTTCGTCAAACGGCTCCGGGTAATTCGGTAAAAACGCTGGGTTGCAAACAGCCCGCGTCACCTTGCGACCCTTTTCCTCACAGAGTAGTGTGCGCCCCGCTTTGTCCGAAGACGCGTCATGCTTCTGGCGTTCCCCTGTCTGAAGACGTTCTCCCGTCAACTCGCATCGGCCCGGTTCATGAACGACATCGACCTCAAGCAGTATATCTCAAGCATTCCTGATTTCCCGAAACCGGGCATTCTCTTCTACGACATCGGTTCCCTGATGCGGAACGCGGACGCCTGGCAGCTGGCGACGGCCCGTATGGCGCACGCCGTTGGTCCGTGGCAGCCCGAGCAACTGGCCGCTATCGAATCCCGCGGCTTTCTGACGGCAGCGCCGCTCGCCACCCGTCTGGGCACGGGCATCGTCATGCTCCGCAAACCGGGCAAACTGCCGGGTGAGACCATTTCTCACAGTTATGATCTCGAATATGGCTCGGACACGCTGCATATTCAGGCAGGCGCCATCAAGCCGGGCCAGCGCGTGGTCGTGACCGATGACATGCTGGCGACAGGTGGTACGCTCGCCGCCTCTATCGCCCTGCTGCGCAAGGCTGGTGCGAATGTGGTCGGTGCTTCGGTCATGATGGAACTGACGGCGCTGCGCGGTCGTGAAAAGATCGACGTGCCGGTTCATGCCCTGCTGTCCTACGACGACTGATGATCTCTGGCGGCAGGAGACAACTCTCCCGCCGCCGTCATTGGTCGAAACCGGTAAAAGATTATTTTGACCGTCAACAGAAGCCTGTCTTTTCTCCTAGAGCCGAATGGTTCTTCAGTATTCGCCGCTTTCATGCGGCCATGTGTGCGTCGCATCTCCAGTTTGCGGGAAATTGAGTTATTCATTCCGCTGATACGTGCTTGTAAGGGTGCTGGTGTAAGCGGACACAATGACTGTCGGTTCGGGTGGTAACGTGAGGTATGGGCATGAATGATGGGACGATTCCCGGACAGCATCCCCTCATGGCCCGGCTTCATTCTCTCCTGAACAGTTTCGAGTCCAGCTGGTTCGGCTCATGGGTCGTTCGGCAGAAATGGCTATATGCGCCCAGCCTGCTCAATTTCGGCTATGCGCTTCGCACCACCATTGCTTCCCTGATTGCGCTCGGCATCGCCCTGTGGTGGGAACTGGGCAGTCCGCAATGGGCGCCGCTCACTGTCTGGATGATTGCACAGGGGTCACGCGGCAAATCGCTGGCCAAGGCCCGCTGGCATATGTTCGGCATGGTGGTCGGGACACTGATCGCCATCACGCTGGTCGCGACCGCCCCTCAGCAGCCACTGCTTTTTATCCTGCTTCTGTCTGGTTCCATCGGGATGCTGTGCTTTATCGGCACCCTGCTTCCTGGGCCGGCCTCCATGGCCAACTATCGAATGCACGGTATGAGGGCGAGCGGCTTTACCCTCTCGATCATCTCTCTCGACGGCATCACGGACCCCGACCACATCTTTGAAATCACGATGGCCCGCGCGACCTACATCACGCTGGGCATCGTTTGTGAAACCGTCATCTCCTCGCTTTTCCAGTTCAGACTGACCCAGCGCGCCCGAAACCGGCTGGTCGACAATTATGTGGCGGCGATCAGACCAACCACAAAGACACTCGGCGCGCTACTTGGTGGTGACCGCAATGCGCTCCGCACGTCAGCCGAAATGATGGCCACGCTGGCCGGGCTTGGCGACCAGATCGAATTCGCCGAGATCGAGATGGGGCGGCACGGTCGTGAAGGTGACCATGCGCGTGCGGCTCTGGCAGGCGTCGCCGCCCTGTTTTCTCGCGGGCTGGAACTTGCGGCGCTGATGGCCGATCCGGCGTCCTGCGGTGCAAGCTGGGACAAGCTGGCTTCAGACAGTCGCTCCTTTCTGCTGTCTCTGCCTGATCGTCTGACCGATCCTGCCGAATTCAGCGCCGTCATGGCTGAACTGGACGCCCTGCGTTCCACAAGCCGGGTGGAAGCCGCCAACTGTCTGGCGCGTGAGATGGACATGGTCACGCATCCTCCCGTCGATGTGGTGGCGGAGACCATCGTGACGCGGGAAGGGCAGGCGGTTCACGTTCTGGGCGATATGCTGGATGAACTGGCGACCTCGTTGCAGCAGTTCGAGGCGAGCCGTAATCCAATCGCCCATGATCATTTCCATTACCCGATCGAGACATGGCGTGACTGGCATCAGGCGACCGGCAACAGTCTGCGCGCCGGTGTCTCCATGTTCGTGGCAGGCGTAATCTGGATCACCACGGCATGGCCGCAGGGACTGTTCTTCCTGATGTTCGTCGGTATCGTCAACTCGCTCTTCTCGACGCTTGAAACGCCTGCTGTCGCCACCCGCGCCTTCCTGCACGGCACGGTGATGGTCACGGCGGTCGCCGCGTTCATGGTGATACTCGTCATGCCCGCCATCTCCACTTACGAGATGATGGCGATGTGCTTCATTCCCGTCATGATGATAGGCGGACTGGCCTTCTCAAACCCGGCCACCATTCTGGGCGCTGTGGCCTACAACCTGTTCCTGACCATTCTGGTCAGTCCGTTCAACGATGAGCGGATGCTGGACGAGATCTCCTTCTTCAACACAGCCATGCCGCTCTTCCTGACCATGGCGTTCTGCATGTGGATGTATCGCGTTTTCCTGCCGCTTGATCCAGACGGGGTGCGCTGGAACATGCGCCTGCAGATCCTTCAGATGCTGCGGGGACTGGCCCGACGCGCCTATCCTCTGCGCCCGCATGACGTGATCGGCGTCAGCATTGAGCGCATGGTCCGGTTGCTCAACACGGTTGGCGGACGACGCGGTCCTGTGGTGGACGCCTATCTGCAGGGCGTCCTGTCCGGCATGACTGTGGGGCTTGCGATCCTGAGTCTGCGGGAAGTCATGGCCCGTGGGGCTTTACCGGCTCAGGCATCGCGCAATGTGCAGGACATGCTGGCGAGGATGGCCCAGTTTACCGGACGTTATGGCGGGCATTATGGCCGCACGGAGCATGCGACTGATGCGGCGGTCGCAGCGCTGGTGCGGCTGGAGCAGGGTGAGACCAACCTGTCCCAGCGTGTCGAAATCCTGCGTGCGCTGGCCGATCTGCGTGTCATAGCGGCTGAGCTGAAAGAGAACCGGCTGTTCTTCGATGCGTCGAGCCCTTATCTGGACCCGGTGTTTTCCTGATCTGCTCAAGGCTCATTGCCTGTTTTTCAGATCACTAGTTCTCTCTTTCAGGCAGAAAACTACAGGATCGCCTTGCTGATCTGCTGCCGCTGCACCGCGCATTCATGAGCCAGAAAATCGAGGAGCGCCCTGAGAGCAGGGATGACACCTCGTTTTGAGGGAAAAACGGCATGAATGATGCCGGCGCGAGGGTGCCAGTTGGGCAGGAGAGAGACCAGTTTTCCTGCCTTGATGTCCTTCCAGACCATCATTGTGGGGAGTTGCACGATGCCGTTGCCCACAAGCGCGGCCTCACGCAGAACCGCCATGTCATCCGTGACAAACCTCGGCTCATGAAAAACGGTGGCTGTCTGCCCGTCCTGACTTTCCAGAATCCAGGAGTGAGCGCCGGGACCGGTATGGAAGTCCATGCTGGGGAACGCGCCGAGATCGGCGGGAGACGTCAAGGGACTTGTCAGGAGTTCCGGGGCGGCGACGAGACATTGGGTGCTTGTATCGAAAACGCGCATGACGAGGTCAGACGTCTCAAGCGGCGGAAAGCGCACGCGAATGGCAAGGTCAAACCCTTCCTTCAGCACATCAACGCGTCGGTTGGTGCTTTCAAGATGCACCGTGACAGCCGGGTATTTCTGCATGAAGCGTGCCAGCAGCGCCCCGAACTGGAAATTGAGCAGGGCCACAGGACAGCTCAGACGAATCACGCCGCACGGTTCGCTTTGCAGTTCTGCGACGGAGCGCTCCGCCAGATCGGCTTCCTCAAGCAGGGCGACGCAATGCTCATAAAACCGACTGCCGATTTCCGTAATTTTGAAATGGCGTGAAGACCGTTGGATGAGCCGCGTGTTCAGGCGTTCTTCCATAAGCTGAATCCGGCGACTCAGAAGCGATTTTTGTAGGCCGGTCGCTCTTGCCGCGGCAGAAAAACCGCCGTGTCGTACCACCTGCACGAAATAATAGAAATCGTTGAGATCCCGCATCGTCCTGTCAGTAGAACGGATCGTTCGATCCGACAATCTTCAGAAGACGATCAGATCGTCACATATTCGCTCTCAAGAGAATGAGGAGCAGAGCCATGCAGAAACAGATTCTTGGCCGCTACGGCAATGATCGCGGCCACTGGGTTGGGGACGGTTTTCCCGTTCGTTCCCTGTTTTCCTACAGTGAGTTCGGTAAGCATCTGAGTCCGTTTCTGTTGCTGGACTATGCTGGCCCCCATCAGTTTCAGCCAACAGAGTCTCGCCGTGGAGTAGGGGAGCATCCGCACAAGGGCTTTGAAACGGTCACAATCGTTTATGACGGAGAAGTCGAGCATCGCGACTCTTCCGGCGCAGGGGGTGTGATCGGGCCGGGGGATGTGCAGTGGATGACCGCCGGTCGCGGTATCCAGCATGAGGAGTATCACTCTCCGGCCTATGCAAAATCTGGCGGCCCGTTCCGCATGGTTCAGCTCTGGGTCAACCTCCCGGCAAAGGACAAGGGAACGCCTGCTGCCTATCAGACACTGCTTTCTACCGACATTCCGGTTGTGAAGCTGCCTGATGACGCCGGGTTTCTGCGCATCATCGCTGGAGAGTATGACGCCACTCATGGACCGGCCCGGATCTTTTCCCCCCTGAACGTGTGGGACGGTGTTCTGCATCAGGGCGGACACGTCACGCTCGATGTCCCGGAGGGGCACAACAGCGCCATCGTCTCGCTGGAAGGAAAGCTGATCGTGAACGGTACGGAAGAGTTGGGCAGCGCCCAGTTTCTTCTGCTGGGGACGACGGGAACGCAGATATCCGTGCAGGCGTCGGTTGAATCGAGCTTCCTGATCCTGACCGGCGAACCGTTGAATGAACCGATCGTCGGATATGGGCCCTTCGTCATGAATACGGAGGAAGAAATTCATCAGGCAGTCAGCGATGTGCGGGCCGGTCGGTTCGGTGTCATTGCCTGAAATATACTCTCGGGCAGGTCCTCGTTTGAGACATGGCGAGGACCTGCCTTTCCTGAACAAATGGAGGATCTGACATGAACAAACCTTATGTGCGTCTTGATAAAGACAATGCTGCCGTCCTGCTCGTCGATCACCAGACAGGATTGCTCTCGCTTGTTCGCGATATCGACCCTGACAAGTTCAAGAACAATGTTCTGGCGCTGGCAGATCTGGCGCACTATTTCAAATTGCCGACCATTCTGACGACGAGTTTTGAAGATGGACCCAATGGTCCGATCGTGCCTGAACTCAAGGAAATATTCCCGGATGCGCCGTTCATCGCCCGCCCGGGGCAGATCAATGCCTGGGACAACTCCGATTTTGTCGATGCGATAAAGGCTACAGGCAAAAAGCAGCTTCTCATTGCCGGAGTGGTGACCGAAGTCTGTGTGGCTTTCCCGGTTCTGTCTGCTCTTGCTGAAGACTACGAGGTTTTCGTCGTGACGGATGCTTCCGGCACTTTCAATTCCATGACCCGTGATGCTGCCTGGAGCCGCATGGAAGCGGCAGGCGCGCAGCTGATGACGTGGTTTGGCGTGGCATGTGAGTTGCATCGGGATTGGCGAAATGACGTGGAAGGACTTGGAACTCTTCTGTCCAATCATATCCCTGATTATCGGAACCTGATCACATCCTACACGCAGAGCAGGACGTGACATTGAGTCCTGCTTGTCCGGTAGTGGCGCGTTGAGTGGGGAAGGGTGAGGTTGTTCTGGCTGGTTTCAGGATGTCGTTACACTGAAACCAGCCGAAAATTCTCCTGCATATCGAGGTATCTTCAACGAGCAGATTAGTGAAAAATGTCCCTTACTTCAGCGTCTCGCGCATCTTTTGCCGCAGGGTATTGCAGCGTTTCGTGTAGTGCGTGGCGCGAAAGGCCGTGAAGAAATTCACGCAGAAGGCGGCGAACAGGGACAGAAAGGACGCCAGCGTCAGCACCATGCCAAACGGAGACAGGGTGGTGTCGTAACGGACGCCTGAATACCAGAGCAGACTGATGCTCAGGATTGCTCCGAGCAGACCGAATACCCCTGTGGTCTTGAGCATTGAATCCTCAACCTGCTCGAAGTCAGAGGTTTCGTGCCAGAGATCGAATAGCTGGCGGTCGATCTCTCCCACCTTGTCGGCATGCGCCGCCTTGTCCTCGGCGGTGATCTTGTGAGGGTTCTTGCGATAGATATCGAGTTCCTGCCGCGCCTTGGTGAAGACGTGACGGCGCTCCTTGATGGCAGGAATACTGATATCGACAAAGCTGAGGATGGCGACATTCAATCCGGCTGAAAGCTGGATGATTGCCTGAAAATCACCCCATGTCGTTGTCATCGTCCATTCCTCACAGCGTCTGTCTGATGGGAATGTTTTCTAGCGAGGACCAACGTGAGGCAGAACACCTCTAAAGCATGACTGCCATTCAGAAGCGCAGTGGGTGGTCGCCTGTCATCCTGTCCGTGGACCGCAGAACCGCCGAGACTTCAGGAAAGTTTCAGCACAGTGCCGCTGAAACTTTCCTGTTTCCAGACCTCAGTCAGCCAGCTTGTCCAGCTCGCGGACAATCGCCTCGCCCATGACGTCGGTGCCGACGCGAGCCTTGCCTTCGCTCATGATGTCGGCAGTCCGCAGACCTGTCGCCAGCACGGCCGAGACCGCGTTCTCGATCATCGTGGCTTCTGTTTCGAGATCGAAGGAGTAACGCAGCAGCATCGCCAGCGAGAGGATCTGCGCGATAGGATTGGCGATGCCCTTGCCAGCGATGTCTGGCGCGCTGCCATGGATTGGCTCATAGAGCGCAGGCATGCGACCATCGGAGTGCTTCGCACCCAGCGTAGCGGACGGCAGCATGCCGAGGCTGCCGGTCAGCATGGACGCCAGATCGGACAGAACGTCGCCGAACAGGTTGCCGGTGACGATCACATCAAACTGGCGCGGGTTACGAACCAGCTGCATGGCGCAGTTGTCGGCCAGCATGTGCGACAGCGTCACGTCGGAATATTCGCGGGCGTGGAGATCGGTGATGACCTCTTTCCACAGCAGGCCGCTTTCCATGACATTGTGCTTCTCGACAGAGCAGACGCTGTTCTGGCGCTTGCGGGCCATCTCGAAGGCGATGCGACCGACGCGCTCGATCTCGTGCGTTGTGTAGACTTCGGTGTTGATGCCGCGCTTCTCGCCGTTCGGCAGCGTCTCGATGCCGCGAGGGTCACCGAAATAGATGCCGCCCGTGCTCTCACGGACGATCATGATGTCGAGGCCCTTCACGACCTCCGGCTTGAGCGTGGAGGCGTCCACAAGCGCGTCGAACACCTTGGCCGGGCGCAGGTTGGCGAACAGGCCGAGTTCCTGACGCAGCTTGAGAATGGCCAGCTCGGGGCGCTTGTCGAAGCCGACATTATTCCACTTCGGGTCGCCCACGGAGCCGAACAGCACGGCGTCAGCCTCGTGGGCCTTCTGGATGACTTCCTCGCGGATCGGCGTGCCGTATTCGGCCAGCGATGCGCCGCCGACAAGGTCTTCGGAGACGTCGAACGTGATGCCGCGCTTGCGGCTGAGCCATGCGGTGACGCGCGCCACTTCGCGCATGACTTCGGGGCCGATGCCGTCGCCCGGGAGGATCAGCAGTTTCCTGGCACTCATGACAATCTCCGGTGTCCTGTTATGTCAGGCGTGCTTATCAGTGGGACGGTCCTGTTTCAATGTAAGCCGAACCGAACAGGGCAGGAGAAGTGGATGCAGACCGTTGCAGGACGGGACGGACAGCCGCGCTGCGCTTGGTGCGCGGCGACGGAACAGTATGAAGCCTACCACGATCATGAATGGGGGTTTCCCGTTTCCGATGACCGGCGTCTGTTTGAAAAACTCTGTCTGGAAGGCTTTCAGGCCGGTCTGAGCTGGCGGACCATTCTGGCCAAACGGGAGGCGTTCCGGGCCGCTTTTGCCGGTTTCGATCCAGAACGTGTCGCGCGATTTGATGAAGCCGATGTGCAGCGACTTCTGTCCGATGCCGGGATTGTGCGGCATCGCGGGAAAATCGAGGCCGCGATCAACAACGCCCAACGGATGCTGGAACTTGTGAAGCAGGAAGGGTCGCTAGCGGCCTATGTGTGGCGCTTCGAACCTGAGCGGTTGGCGGCTCCGGAAGTAGTGACGGAGACGGCAGCTTCCCGCGCCCTGTCAAAGGATCTGAAAAAGCGCGGCTGGAAATTTGTCGGCCCGACGACGATGTATGCCTTCATGCAGGCCATGGGACTGGTCAACGATCACGCGCCGGGCTGCGTGACGCGAGAGAAGGTGAATACGGCGCGAGCGATGTTTAGGGTGCCGGAGTAGGTCATGAAAGCAGAAGTTTTTGGGTGTCGCCTTTTTTTAAAGGCGACGTCTTCTGAAGCTTTTTGGAAAAAAACTTCACCAAAAACTTTCCTGGGTTTGTTTGACGCGGCTTTTTACTACGCCGCCACGTCTGCGACCTTGGCATCGGATAGTCTTACCGCATCAGCTGGCGCGATACGGACAACAAAACCCTGATCGCCGGCGTTGATATAGACGTGATCCTGCTCCATCGCGTCCTGCGAGATGACAACGGGAATCTGCGTGGTCTGCCCGAATGGAGATGTGCCGCCCGACTGATAGCCGGTCAGATCATGCGCCTTTTCCGGGCTCATCATGCGGGCATTGCGTCCACCGAAGAGAGCGGCGACCTTCTTGAGATTGAGCTTCTGATGTGCAGGCGCCACCACGCAGGCGGGCTGTTTCTTGTCGATCTCGACCACTAGCGTCTTTAGCACGCTGTCGGGGCTGGAACCGAGCGCTTCTGCCGCCTGCATCCCGATGGGACCACCTTCCGGTGCGTAGGTGTATTCATGCAGGCTGTACGGTACATCCTGTTTCGCAAGAAATACGGTGGCGGCGGTCTCTTTGGTCACGTTCTGACTCCTGCTGAGGGTTGGGTCGAAAGCAGAAGGAAGAAAAACAGGCTGAAGCGTGTTTGCCAACCTTAGGCTGACGTGGTCGGGCTGTCCGCTTACGCCCTAATTCTGTTGAAAAAGTCGCT
>NZ_DHNR01000038.1 GCF_002409645.1 Acetobacter sp. UBA5411 | reverse complement strand
TTAACTGACGACACGCCGTAACAGGCCCTAAATGAGCAATCAGCCAACTGACGGTTCTCAGCGATGACCACCAGATTTATAATCATCCCTGATAATTTTGCTTTTATTAGAAAAAATCAGATTGTTCCGGGCAAATTCCTGTTGGAAAGCGTTTCAACGCACATATCAAGAAAGGCCGAAACCCTTAATGGAATGCGCTGACCTGTCACGGTAAAAAGTCCGTAGATCAAGGGGGCGCATTCATCTTCCAGCCCCAGATAAGCCAGCGGCTTGTCATCGAGCGCATTCTGGTTGCGCGGGCGAGCATTTCCCAGCCCGAACCCCACACCTCTTGCTGCCAGGCTACGAATGACATCCATGCTTGGGTAATGCCCCGCAATGCGTGGGGCCACGCCTGCCGAGGAAAAGAGCTGAAGGAAATAGTCCCGCGAAAAGGGCAAATCGAGCAGAAGAAATGGTTCGTTTACAAGATCTTCCAGTCGGACATGACCCATCCTTGCAAGAGGATGCTCGACCGAGGTGAACACATAGGGCGGAAGCGCAGAAAGCGGCTGAAAGGTGATCGTCTGCGGCATGGGCATATTGTAGCCGATCATGACCGAGACCTCGCCGTCCCGCAGTTTCTCCGTCAGTTCTTCATGGTGACCGGCAATGACCCGCAGGCTCGCTTCTGGATAAATTGCAGAAAAGTTCTGAATGAGATCAGGGGCCAGGAGAGGAAACAGTGTCGTCATGCAACCAACGGTGACTTCGCCCTGTACCCGTCCCAACATGCCATTCAGCGAACTGCCCAGTTCCTGCGCCTGAGAAAGCAGCTCACGAGCCTCCTGCAACACCATGCGGCCTTCTGGCGTGAGAGACAGCCCCTGCGCGTGATGACGGATGAAAAGCGACACGCCGAATACGCTTTCCAGATGCGCGATGGCGGCCGAGATGGCGGGCTGCGAGATGGGTATCTGGCGCGAGGCCTGCACGATGGACCCTGTTTCAGCCGTAGCGACGAAATATTCGATCTGTCGCAGGGAGAATTTCACTGTAGACAATTCCTCAATGATGGCAGTGAAGTCACTGTCCTGAGGGAGTGTATTATCAAACTACATGACGGAACGAAAATTCTGCCGACGGGATCAGTCGTTCTTGCGGGTCCGTATTTGGGTCTCCCATTCTGTCATGTTCCGGTTTTCAGCCTTGAAACAACATATCCACAACCTGCTCCACAAACTGCACACCATCCTGCAACTCTTCCGGCAGAATGAACTCATCCGCCTTATGAGCGCGATCAATGGAACCGGGACCACAGACAACAACCGGCATATCCAGATATTCGCTGAACAGGCCGCCCTCCGTTCCAAAACCAATCCGTGACGGCGCATTGTCGCCAGTTATCCGCATGATCTCGTACAGGAAGGAAGAGTCGTCGGATGTATGCAAACCGGGATAGGTGTTGAGGGTCTCAATCTCGATGCGGGCATGTGGTCGTTCCGAGCACAGACGGTCCGCCTCCACACACAACCGGTCAAGCAGAGGCTGCGGATCAACACCGGGCAGCAGACGCATCTCAAACTGGACCTCGCACATATCAGGCACGATGTTGAGCGCCACTCCACCCCGGATCAGCCCGACCTGCATGGTGCTGTAAGGCACCTCATAATGCTCGTCCCGAGCGCCGGTCTCTTTCAGTTCTTCCTGCACGGCTTCAATGACTTTCACCATGTCTGTCGCCAGACCGATGGCATTGCAACCGCGATCAGGATTGGCCGAGTGTGCTGCCAGTCCGTGACACACAATACGCGCCGCAAGCTTGCCCTTATGGCCGGATACAGCACACAGACCGGTTGGTTCTCCAATGACACAGCCGCGCGCCTGAAAACCACGGGCAGCCAGATCTCGGAGCATCGAATGCACGCCCACACAACCGATTTCCTCGTCATGGGAAATGGCCAGATGCAAGGGTGCGCGCAGCCCGGATTGACTGGCGGCGTACCGCGCCGCCACAAGCATGCAGGCAAGGAAGCCCTTCATGTCGCTGCTGCCACGTCCGTAAAGCTTTCCATCCCGTTCAGTCAGGACAAAGGGATCTGTCGTCCATGGCTGCCCCTCCACCGGCACCACATCGCTATGGGCCGACAGCACGATGCCATCCGGCGTGTCTGGTCCGATGCTGGCGAAGAGATTGAAGCGCCCGTCTTCCTTGCCCGGCACGCGGTGACAGCGTGCTCCAAGGTCACACAGAAAGGCTTCCACCCAGTCGATCAGTTCCGCATTTTCCGTGCGGCAGATTGTGGGAAATGCAATCAGCTTCTTAAGGATATCACGGACGGAAAGAGCGTGCGGATCGGTCATGTCAAAGCTCCGAAATGATCATGTCGGAGGCCTTGTCTCCAATCATCATCGTCGGCGCATTGGTGTTGCCGCTGACGAGCGTCGGCATGATAGACGTATCGGCCACACGCAGCCCTTTCAGTCCACGCACCTTCAGTTCTGGCGTGACCACGCTGTCCGCATCCGATCCCATGCGACAGGTGCCGGAAGGATGAAACACAGTGCTGGCGGAGGCATGCAGATAGTCCATGAGTTGTGCATCGGTCTCAAGGTCTGCTGTTGGAGCCATCTCTTTTCCACGGATGGCGTCGAACGGCGACGCCCGCAGGATACGGCGCGCAAGTTTCACCCCTTCCAGCAACACGAGCGCATCGCGTTCGTCGGACAGGAAATTGAAGTCGATCTCGGGATTGCGGCTGCCGTCCTGTGTCAAGCGGATGCTGCCCCGGCTTTTTGGACGCAGTACGCAGGTGTGCAGCGCAAAACCGTGTCCCCACTCGAACAGCCGCCCCCGATGGCTGCGATAGCCCGGCACGAAGTGGAACTGCACGTCCGGCACGCCTTCAGCATAACGGGTGGAGGCGAAACCTCCGGCTTCCACATAATTCGTGGTCAGCCACCCCTTGCCGCGCAGCAGAAACTGTAAGGGTGCAGGCAGCACGGAGCCGAGCGAGGATCGCGAGAACCCCAGAGTGCTGGCTGAATCCGAGCGGATGGTTACCAGCCCATCGATATGATCCTGAAGATTGCGGCCTACTTCCGGCAGATCGCTCACCACAGGGACACCGGATTGCAGCAGTTCTTTCGCATTACCGATGCCTGACGACATCAGCAGGTGCGGCGAACCGATGGCCCCCGCCGAAAGGATGGTTTCCTTGTGCGCCCGCAGGACGTGGAACTTTCCGTTGCGTTCTATGGTGACGCCCTGCACCTCCCGCCCGTCTGTCACAAGCGAAGCCACACGACACCCTGTCAGCACATGCAGGTTCGGACGTGATAGGACGGGAGCGACAAAGGCGCGATAGGCGCTGAGACGCTTGCCACCCTTCTGCGTGACGTCATAGACGCCAACACCCTCAAGCCGGGCTCCGTTGAAATCGGTGTTTTCTTCCAGCCCAATCTCTTCGGCCGCCTTGATGAACAGACGCGACACACCCAGCGGATCACGCGGCTGATCCACCACCAGTTCACCGCCCGTGCCATGAAAATGCGGGTCCTGATGCAGGCGATTGTCTTCCTCGCGCATGAAGTATTTCAGCACGGAGTCATAGCCCCAGCCGGTGCAGCCCATCGCTTCCCAGCCATCATAATCCGAGCGAGCGCCACGGATGTAGATCATGCTGTTCATGGAGGAAGAGCCGCCCAGCATCCGGCCACGCGGCACATGCACGCGGCGATTGTCGAGATGCGTCTGCGGTGTGGAGTAATACTGGTAGGTATATTTTCGGCTTTTGTAGAGTGAGATGGTGCCTGCAGGCACATGGATGCGCGGCGTGTTGTCAGGGCCGCCCGCTTCCAGTAGCGCCACACGCAGATTGCTGCGCGCGCTCAGCCGGTTGGCGAGCACACAGCCTGCTGCGCCGCCACCCACAACGATGAAGTCATAATCAGTCGGGAAATCGTTCTGTGCGGTCATCAGTCAGCTCCACTCATGACAGGTTGGGCGTGACGTTCGTTGCGCATCATCCAGACATAGAACACCGTCACGACAATCAGTCCCACGATCCACGAAATGTCCGCACCACCCAGCATGTTTGCGACAGGACCGGTGTAGAGACCGTTCGAGACAAAGGGGATCTGGATCAGAATGCCGAAGACGTAGGCAATCAGCGCGGGCCAGCAGTAGCGGCCATAGATGCCGCCATCGGCGCGGAAGAAGGATGGAACGTCATACTCGCCATGCCGGATCAGATAGAAGTCGGCCAGGTTGATGGCGGTCCACGGCACCATGACGTAAAGCAGCAGAAGAATGAAGTTGGTGTATTCTTCCATAAAATTTGCTTCCGCACCCAGAGCGATCAGCAGTGACAGGCTTGCCAGAACTATGGCCGTACCCGCGCGTCCGACATGCGTCGCCTTCCATGACGGAATGATGGTCTGCACGACCGTGATAGCCGAGAGCGCGCCGCAATAGAGATTCATCGCGTTCGTGGACGCGATACCCAGAGACAGCACGGGAACGATGAACAGCGCCAGCGGACCAACCTGTGTGGTGAGCGTGGCCACCACATCGCCGCCTCCTGCGATCACGCCGAGCAGACCACCAAGAATCATGGGGAAGACCGAACCGAGCACGCAACCCCAGTAGCTCGCCATGAAGGCCTGACGGCTGCCTGTGCCGGGTGGCAGATAACGCGAATAGTCCGAGACATAGGGCGCGTAGGCGATCTGCCAGAGCGCCGCCGTGGACAGGCCGCCAAGGAAGCCCGACATGGTGAACGTGCCGTGCGACAGCGTTGCGGATGAAACGCCGTTCACGCAGAGGATCCACACGAAACACAGCGCCAGAGCGATGCCGGATACCACCGTCATCAGTCGGGTGTAGGCATGGATCAGATCATGGCCGTAGATCGTGGCCACCAGACTGACGAGGCCAAGCAGAACGACGCAGGCCTTTTCTGGCAGGAACGTCACCACCGTATGCAGGGACTCACCTCCCAGCACGAGGTTGGAGGCGAAGAAGCCGACATACATCACGACCACAAGGCAGATGACCGCCATCGCCCCCATGGAGCCGAACTGGCCGCGTGTCTGCACCATTTGCGGCACGCCCAACTGCGGCCCCTGCGCTGCATGAAGCGCCATGAACAGGCCGCCGATCATGTTACCCAGCACCGCCGAGAGCAGGGCTGGCCAGAATGGCAGACCGAATACGGTGGTCGCCAGCGCGCCGGTGATGATGGTCAGCATCATGATGTTGGAGCCGAACCACACGGTGAACAGATCGCGCGGGCGTCCGTGCCGCTGGTCGAGTGGGATCTGGTAGATGGTATGGGCTTCAGGACCTCGTGACTCCGGGCCTCGTGCCGTCGCGGCGTCTGTCATGGGTCGGTTCCTTCCTCTGGCGTCGGCGAGCATGCCCGTCGCAATTTTTGTGTCGGAATCGTAATATTGAGAGCCAGAAAAACCCCGCCGGCACCTATGGTCGGCGGGGCGTGTCATCAGGTCATTCGCGTTCGGCGATCACATCGACTTCGATCAGCCATTCCGGGCGGGCAAGGGCTACAACCACAAGGCCGGTGAAAACCGGGAAGACGCCCTTGAGACGACGGCCCAGCACACGATAGGTCGCCTCGCGGTAGCGGATGTCCGTGAGATAGACAGTGACCTTGCAGATATCGGTCAGCTTGCCACCTGCTTCGGTCATCAGCAGTTCGATGTTGTCCATCACCTTCTCGGCCTGTGCGATCGGGTCGCCCACGCCGATATTCTCGCGTGTGTCGAGATCCTGCGGCACCTGCCCCCGCAGATAAATCGTGTTGCGCGTGATGACGGCCTGACAGAGATCGTTGTCGAGCGCCTGTTCGGGGTAAGTGTCCTTCGTGTTGAAGGGACGGAGGCGGGTGTGGGCCATGGTCTGTTTCTCCCAGTAAGGGCTAGTGCTGTCCGGTCGGTCTGCACCGGAATTGATGATCCTGCGCAACGGGGATGGGTCGGTGGCTGTAGAACCGCGAGAGGTTCCTGCCCGGATAATCCTGTTGCAAGTGTGAAACGAATTGGGCTTTCAGAAAAAGAAATTATTTCTGACGTTCTGCTTCAGGAAATCTGACCTCAGTAATGAATCCATACGGTCTTCAACGCTGTGTATTTATCGAAGCTATGCAGAGAGAGGTCACGACCGAAGCCGGACTGCTTCACGCCTCCGAAGGGCGTCATGGCGGACAGCGCATCCACCGTGTTGACGGACACCGTCCCCACATTCAGCCGCTCCGACAGATCGAGCGCCCGGCTGATATCGCGGGTCCAGACGGAAGCCGCCAGCCCGTAGGGCGTATCGTGCGCCAGACGGAGCGCCTCCTCCTCGTCACGGAAGGTCTGGATGGCGAGAACCGGACCGAAAATCTCTTCCCGCACAATCGGCGCGTCAGAAGGCACGTCCGCAAAGACCGTAGGCTGGATGAAGGCATCCGACGCGCCGACCGTCACGCGACTGCCGCCCGCGACAAGGCGGGCCGTCTCGCGTCCCGAGGCCAGAAACTCCGCGACCCGCGCAGTGTGCCGGACATCCACCATCGCACCCATTCTGGTCTGGGGATCGAGAGGATTGCCGGGCACGATCGCCTCCGCGCGCACGCGCATGCGTTCGATCATGTCGTCCGCCACACTCTCATGCACCAGCATACGGGAGTTGGCGGAGCAGACCTCGCCCTGATTGAAGAAGATGCCGAAGGCGGCCTTGTCGGCGCCAGCGTCCAGATCGGCGTCCGGGAAGATCAGGTTTGGACTTTTCCCGCCTGTCTCCAGCCAGACCTGCTTCATGTTGCTCTCACCGGCATAGCGCATGAACAGCTTGCCCACATCGGTCGAGCCGGTGAAGACGAGGCAATCCACATCCGGGTGACGTCCGAGAGCCTGCCCCACTTCCTCGCCGAATCCCGGCACCACGTTCAGCACGCCATCCGGGAGTCCGGCCTCGCTCGCCAGTTCCGCCAGACGGAGCGCTGACAGAGGCGACTGCTCGGCAGGCTTCAGAACCATCGAGTTTCCGGCAGCCAAGGCGGGTGCGAGCTTCCAGATCGCCATATCCAGCGGGAAGTTCCACGGCACGACCGCTCCGACCACCCCCAGCGGCATGCGGC
This sequence comes from Acetobacter sp. UBA5411, assembly GCF_002409645.1. Taxonomy (GTDB): domain Bacteria; phylum Pseudomonadota; class Alphaproteobacteria; order Acetobacterales; family Acetobacteraceae; genus Acetobacter. Next base: position 3,494 of record NZ_DHNR01000038.1, on the reverse strand, counting down.
GGATCATCGCCACATCGCGTCCACCGGTGGGCGCAACCTCGTCATACAGCTTGTCGATGGCTTCCGCGTGCCATTGGAGAAAATGGATCGAGCCCGGCACGTCCACATTCACGGTCTCGGAAATGGGCTTTCCCATGTCGAGCGTGTCGAGCAGCGCGAACTCCTCGGCATTGTCGCGGATGAGAGCGACCATCCGCAGCAGGACGTCCTTGCGGACAGCGGGCGTCAGACGGGACCAGCGACCGTCGTCGAACGCCTTGCGGGCGGCCTGCACGGCCCGGTCGATGTCCTCCACTCCTCCGCGCGCCACGTCCGTCAGAACCTCGCCACTGGCGGGGTTGACGCTGCCGAAGCATCGACCGGAAGCCGCAGGAACGAATCGTCCGCCAATCCAGCACTGGTTGCGGAAGAACAGGCTGGAGGCGCGCCCGGCATAATGAGCGAGGCTCCGCATCACGCCGCTCCGTGTCCGGGCCGGTATGTCATGTAGCTGCGCTGCTTGGCGATATGGTCGGCGACGTATTTCGCGTCATGCCAGACGCCCCAGATGAAGGAGGAGCCCCGGCGCGTCTGCCAGGGCAGACCGAGAAAATACACGCCCGGCTCGGAAGAAACCCCGCGCTGATGGTGAGGACGACCGTTCTCATCCAGCGCTTCCATCTTCAGCCAGCTATAATCCACACCGAAACCCGTCGCCCAGATGATGGTGGTGATCCCCGCTTCCTTCAGATCCAGTTCGAGCAGGGGATGCGTCACGCATTCCGGCTCCGGGAGGAAGTCACGGACGGAGGGTTCTTCAGGCAGGTCCAGACCGTTGCGGGTGACATAGGCGTCCGCCTCTCCGAGCAGGGAGAGGTAGTTAGCGTCGCCTTTCGCAATGTTTTCGGCGAGATCAGGCGCAAAGGTCAATCTGCCGTCCACGAAATTTTCGGTGCGCCCTAGCAGGGTCATGCCTTCCGCGGCGAAACGGCGGAAATCGACGGTATGACCACCATTCGCACCGCTGACGGCGATGGTCGTGTGTTCCACGCCCGGCGTCGACTCGGCATCCCACTTGTTCAGCACGCCAAGCCACCACACAAAATCGCGTCCGCGATAGCTGCGGGGCGGACGGTCATGCGGACCCACCGAGAGATAGACCTTACGGCCCTTTCGCATCAGTTCTTCGGCAATCTGCGCGCCGGACGATCCGGCACCGACGACCAGAACCGCGCCGTCAGAAAGCTGGTCGGGGTTGCGATATGCCGACGAGTGAATCTGGCTGAGACCGGCCGTCTCCGGCACCACGGACGGAATAACCGGAATCTGGAAAGGACCGGTCGCAGCAACGACACATTCGGCCTCAATTGCGCCTTCGGATGTGTCGATGTGAAAACCAGTCTGCCCCTGCCTGCGACGCACTTCCTTTACCTCCACGCCACAACGGACCGGCGCTTCGATCATGTCGGCATAGGCTGCGAGGTAATCGGCGACCCTTTCCTTGGGTGCGAAATCGTCCGGACCGTCCTTGGGAAACAGCATTCCCGGGAAACGGTCATGCCATGCCGGTCCATTGGCGACGAGGGAATCCCAGCGGCAGCTCCGCCAACGCTCGGCCACGCGGTTCCGTTCCAGAACGATATGCGGGATGCCGTAGGAGCGCAGGTGTTCACTCATGGCGATACCGGCCTGCCCGGCTCCGACCACGACAACTTCGGTTTTTTCGACAGACATGGCTGCCTCCTTCCTCCCCGGCCATAACCGGGCATGACACAACAATACGATATCGAAACAAATAGACGTAAAAGATGACGCGCCCGCCCAAGGGCTTTCAGAAGACGAAACGGTTATTCGTCGCCGGGCACGCCATAAGACGGAGCCGCTTCAGGGTTGAGGCAGCGGGTGACGTAATCGTGCATCTCCGGCTTCCAGACGCTCCACAGCGACGCCAGACGTCCGATGGGATCGTCCTCCCAGTCCACCCGGAGGTCGGCCAGAGGCCACGCCTCCCGGTCAACCACCAGCATGCCCGCGGACCGAACCGGACCAGCCTCTCCGCCGGCATGGAGGCCCGCCTGCATGGCCAGCATGACTCGTTCTCCGAGTTCCATCTCCGGCCCCGCTTCCTCAAAGCTGCGCACGATGGTTGCCGGCACGTCCAGTGAAGCCAGAAGATTGCCTGCGGACACCACATTGAGCCCTTCGGCGCTTGCGTTGATCCCGAGGGACTTCTCCCCGGACCACAGGGCCGTCCGGCCTTCCCGGTCGATCAGGGTCATCTGGCGAAAGGCGGGGAAAGTACACGTGCGGGCGATGATGTCGCGGGCTTCGCCAGCGGACGCGCCAGCCTGCATCAGGTCAAGCGCCCACGGACCAAGGCGCGGATCGGTTACGTTCTGCGTGGTGACGGCTCCCACACCGGCTCTCGCAAAGGCGCAGCGGGCCGCCACGGCGGGAGAGGATGAGGATACGGCGACCGCGAACTGGCCGGTACGGGAACAACGCGCGACGAGGGAAAAGGTCATGGCTTCGATGTCTCTCCGCAGGAAAATCCTGTCAGCCAGAAGATGAATTCTGACTATGTAGAGAGGCTATCATCCTTGTTCTGACACCGTAACAAGGACTTTCCGAGGTGTAGCTTCTGTTTTCCTGAGGATGGTGTCGCTTGAGGATCAGGGAAACCGACATCAGATATGATGAGAGTTGGTCCAGCGCGTAAAACCATCAGTGAGAACTATGCGACTGGAGCGTTCTTCTTCCGGCCTTCTACGCAAGCCGTTATTCCATCATCAATAAAAACGAAAAGGGCAGTCGGTTACTCCCGGTACTGCCCCTTCAACCACCTTCAGGAGGACAGAACGCGCAATGCCCCTGCCCTGCCGGTATGACAGCATTCTTCACTTCTTCTGCATGTAACTGTCAGGTTGTGAGACGTCGTTGGCATAATAGAGGATTTCATCGATCTGCTTCATGATGTCACGACTGTCTGATTTGATATAGTCAGGATTACGGGAGGCGGGATGTTTTTCCAGCCACGACGTGATGCGTTGGGCGGGCGTCATGCCGGCCAGAACACGCTGTGGGCGATGATTGTAAGCGAAACAGAAGCCCCTGAGCAGAATTTCCAGATCCTCATGGCATGACAGACAGATCTGCAGCACCTCTGTCGCCACCCGGCCATTGAAGCGTTCCACCATTCCATTGGTCTGTGGCGAATACGCTTTTGTCTGGCGTCGGTCGATGCTCATGTCACGGCAGGCCTTTTCGAAGGCATCCGCCGTAAAACAGGAACCACGATCGGTCAGGATATGGGTGATCCGGAAAGGAAAGGCGGCTTTGACAGTCTTGAGGAAGTCGATGGCACTGTCTGAATTTTCCGCGTCATAGACCGCCAGATGCACTGAACAGGAACACCGGTCGATGGCGACATACAGGAAACGTTTCCGCCGATCTCCGTCTGCTGTCTGCAATTTGGGCAGATGCTTCACATCGATATGGACATAACCGGGATCGTA
>NZ_DHNR01000018.1:24002-24895 GCF_002409645.1 Acetobacter sp. UBA5411 | reverse complement strand
CAACTACTCTTGAGGCCGCGCAGATAGAGCGCGAGCATAACGCGCTTCTTGTGGGGCGCGAACGGGCGTCCATACGCGATGCACGGGCAGCCATTAATGGGCTGGCCACGCGGGCAGAAAAGCTGACCATGCCGGTAATGGTCGCGCTGGTGGCAGGCTTTTTGCAGGCCCAGCTGGATCACTATGATACGGGCAAGGTCGGTAAGCGTCCTGCGTGGTATTCTGTCCTGAAACGGGTTGATCTGCCTACCGTTGCGTCCGCAGCCCTGCAATGCGTGTGGAATGCAGCTTATTCTCGCGCCACGCTGACCTACACCTTGCTCCAGCTGGGCGGGATACTGGATGCCATTCAGGCGAATGCACCCCTGAAGCGGGGCCGCAGCGGTTTGCGGGCCAAGAAATCCGACATAGGAGAATCTGCGTGGGACGACAGCACGCGCGTGCTGATGGGCGCACCTTTGTGGAATGCGGCCAGCGTCACCTGCCTGTTCCGCCTGACAGAGACGGAAGGAAAGCTGAAGAAATACCGCGCCGGGTTTTCCAAGGAAGCGAATGAGCTGCTGGACGATGTCGAGGGCAGTAACCTGATGTTTTCGCCACCGTTCCGGCCCATGCTTGTCCGGCCGCTTCCGTGGAAGAACCGACGCAGCGGGGCCTATCTGACCAGCCAGATGCAGCAGTTTCTGCCGCTGGTCCGTAAGCAGTGCCCTGAATCGCGCACAGCCATCAATAAGGCCATTCGTGCGGGCACCATGAAGCCCGTGCTTCGGGCCGTGAACAGCCTCCAGTCTGTACGCCTGTCCGTTAATCCTGATGCGCTCGCGTTGCGCAAGCACGTATGGGATGCGGGCATTCACATACCGGACGTTACCCCCTTGCGCACGCCGCTGCAC
>NZ_DHNR01000018.1:18494-23716 GCF_002409645.1 Acetobacter sp. UBA5411 | reverse complement strand
TTTTACCAGCCGCATATGCTGGACTTTCGAGGCCGTGTGTATCCTGCACCGGCCTTTTCCCATCATCGGGGCGATGCCACGAAGGCTTTGATCCAGTTTTATGACGCTAAACCGTTAGGCGAGCATGGGCTGTTCTGGCTGAAAGTTCATGTGGCCAACACCGGGGACTTTGAGAAGGTCAGCAAGGAGCCGTTCGGGGTCCGTGTCCGGTGGGTGGACGATAATCTGCACCTGATCCGTGGAATGGTTGCGGCCCCTTCAGCCACCCGCATGTGGCAGGAAGCCGACGCCCCTTTCAGTTTCTATGCGGCCTGCTGTGACCTGATCCGTGCGCTGGACGCCCCTGATCCGGCCAAGTATGAATCGCGCATACCCGTGGCGCTGGACGGGTCTAATTCGGGCGTCCAGCACTATAGCGCGGCGATGCGGGCACCTGAAGGTGTCCATGTGTGTCTGGTTGACCCTGACCGGCCCCACGATCTTTACGCTGAGGTCGCCAAGGAATGCCAGAGCATTTGCGAGGCGGACGCCAAGGGGCTTCATGCAGCAGACCCGTCTGCCTACCTGGACCAGATCAGCCACCAGATCGACACGATCAATGAAGCGGCCAGGACGCGGGCCGGAGACGGCAAGATTGTCATGACGGATGCCGAGAAAGCGGAACTGGACCGCCTCAGCGCCGAAAAAATGAAGGCAGCCGCCGCACAGTGGATGGGGGTGGGCATCACCCGTTCCATCGTAAAACGCCCGGTCATGACCTTCGGCTATTCGGCCGTGGCTTATGGCTTCAGCCAGCAGATACGGGACGATTACATGAGCGGCCTGTCCCTGCGCGTCATGGCCGGAGAGGACGACCAGCACGCATTCGGGGCAGATGAAGGGGCAGCGGCGTCCACCTATCTGGGCAAGGCTATATACCAAGCGACGAAGGCTGTTCTGCCGAACGTCAGCGCGGCAATGAGCTGGCTTCAACATGCCTCATCGGTTCTGGCGGGCGAGAGCAAGGGCGTTGAAATGGTGACGCCCACGGGCTTTCCCATGATACAGCGTACGACCGAGGAAGTGGCCACGCCTGTGCGGGCCATGCTGGCACCGGCAGGCATCAAGTGGGATGGCTGGATGGGTCGTTCGGAAATGGTCGGCAGCACCTTCTTGGCCCAGCTGCAACTTCTTACCTACGCGCCAGACCCCAAGCGCGTGAACAAGTCCGCCCAGAAGTCCGCAATCAGTCCGAACGTGATCCATGCCTGCGATGCGGCCCATCTGACCATGACCGTCAATGCCATGGCTGACGCAGGCCATCTGGATATGCTGGTGATCCACGACTCATTCGCCAGCCATGCAGGCAATGCCAACGATCTGTCCCACATCACACGGGAGCAGATGGTGGCCCTGTATGAGAACTGGAGCCCGCTGGCGGACATATATGAGAGGGCAATGGCCGTCCTGAGCGATGAAGGGAAGGCTAAATTGCAGCCACCGCCCCCTCAAGGAGACCTTGATCTTCGCGTTCTGCTGAAAGCTAAATACGCCTTCGCGTGATATTACAAAAACCCCTGATAATCCAATAGGTTATCGGGGGTTTTCTGCATTTAGAGCTGATATTTGCATAACATGCGTTGGACAGAACGCTGGCAGGAAACTGCACTGTTCCTTGCCGGTGTCCGGCGCGTGTTTCCGCAATCCACACACAATGCAGGACATTAGAAATGCCCGAACACGATCTGACACCCGAATACATGGCAATGGTCCAGCGCGACATTGCCGCCAATCTTCCCGCAATGCAGTCACGCTACCCCGGCCTTCAGGACATCATCCTCGAGTTCGAGGGAGGAAATGCAGCAAGCGTCCGTGAAGGGCACATTCTCATGGACCACGACGATGCCGACACCGATGCTCCGGCCGATGAGGCTGGTGGCGAACCGGAGCCGGAAGTGGAGACAGGGCTTACCGTGGCAGAAGGCCGCGCCGACATCATCCACTTTCCCGCCGAATGCGATGTGGCCGAAACCGATGATGGTTTCCTGATCGGGGTTCACCTGGAGGAAGCCGAAGCACTCACGAAGGTGCTTGCAGTTCCCAGTTTTGTGTTCTGGGCAGCCCGTTCCGCGCTGGCTCAGACATTCCACCGGCTGGTGCTGCGCCTCGGAAGCGCAGCTATCACAGCTCGCGCCCTTGAGGCAGATACCTTCGCGGTGATCGTGAGCGGTAGTGAGCTGGGCGCTCTGGCGCGGTTCGGCCATTTCGTGGCTGCGCCGACCACCTGCGACAACACCATGGACCCTCTTGTGGCCCTCAATCTGGTGAAGTGTGGGCCGCTGCTGGCTCGTGCAGTTCTGGCAATGCGTGCGCTTGCCCTGCACACGGGTGATGCCGAAATCGCGGATATGTGCGCGGCCGCATTGACCCGCCTGCCCGCCATTCAGACGGTTCCGGCCAGTGAGGGCAACAATGCCGAAGCATAACATCATCGTTCGTCGTGGGGCCTCTGGCCTCACGGTGACAACGGCTGACGGGACTGTTTCGGACCTGAGCGATATGCCGAAGGAACACATTCACACCCTGTCAAACGCACTGGCGGCCGAGGTCGGCATCACGGGTGAACCTGCAAAAGCGTGGAGACGCAAACCGATGAAACACTTCAACAAGCACAAAAACGGACGGCGCAAACCGGACAAGAAAGGAGCAAATGGCAAGCGACAAGCTGAAAGTCACCACCCCGAAGGGTCTGGCCCGGTTCATCACGCTGGGGCGTGAGACCACCTTTAACGGCCAGGGCACGGGTAAACAGGAAGCCAGCATCATCCTCGATGGGGAAGGTCTGACCGAACTGACCAAGATCGTCGAGGACTTCAAGGCCGAGACGTTCACGCCCAAGCAGATCAAGGCGGCCATCAACGGGCCGTTCAAGGAAAAGGACGGCAAGGTATTCATCACGGCCAAGGCTTACGCAACCCGTAAGACTGGCGAGAAGGTGGTGATCCCTGTCGTGGATGCCCGCAGCAATCCCATCAAGAACCCCCCTGACATTGGCAATGGCTCCACCATTCGTCTGCGAATTGCTCTGAAGCCAACCGAGTTTCAGGGCAAGAATTACATTGGCGTCGATCTGATCGCGGTAAAGCTGATCAAGCTGGTCGAATACTCCAGCACGGGCTTCACACCTGACGATGATTCCGACGACGAGGAAGGGGCATATTACGCCAACGAGTTCTCCGGGTCCGATGAGGGCGCGTCCGGTGGGTCCGGTGATGATCTGGACGACGAGGTGCCCTTCTAACCGTGGCAACACGGCGCAGCGTCTATGGACTGATGCGGGCGAAGGGACAGCTCAAGTCGAAAGGGGAGTTCGACAGCGGCTTTGAGAGGGACGTTCTGGCACACCTTGAGGAAGCCGGAGCGCAGGTATCAAAGAACCCTGTCAGTAATGCTGGGAAGCATTTTTCATACCAACGGCCGCCGCAGAAGTATTACCCCGACTATGTCCTGGGTAACGGCGTCTGTCTCGAAATAAAAGGCTTCTGGGATGATGAGGACCGGATGAAATTGAAATGCGTCAAGGCTGCATATCCTGACGCAGACATCCGCATCCTGTTCAACAACCCGAGGTCAAAGATCAGAAAGGGCGCAAAGACCACGTATGGGGAATGGTGCGAAAAGCACGGCATTCCCTACGCGAAAGGTCCGACCGTCCCGCCTGAATGGCTGGAATAGTTCCGGCCAACCCGCAGCGGCCTGCATAGCCGCTCAAACACACACAGCGAGAAAGCAGTCAATCATGACCAGCAACAACAGCAACAAATCCCCTCTGATCGTCGGCGCGAAAGTCCGTGTGAAGCACGACAACGCCATGTTCAATTCGGGATTTGAAGGCAAGGTCGGGGAAGTCACCGGGTTCAGGGGGGGCTATGTGCATGTCCGTTTCGAAAACGGCGGTACCGACTTTGGCTTCCGCAACGATGTCGAGGTTATCGGCCTGCCGAAAGGAACCCGTGTCCGTCTTAAGGTAGCAGGCGGCGTATGGGTTCCGCGTTTAGAGGGAATGGCGGGTGCCGTGAGTTCGAGCTGCGGGGACGACGTGTACGTCCGCTTCGATAACGGCAACACCGATTATGGTGAGGCCCGCTATCTTGAAGTCCTGCCGGAAGCGCAGAAGCCCGCTTTTGAGCGCCTGAGCGTTGGGGATCGCATCCGCGTGATCTCCACACAGTTCCGCTTCATGGGCAGACAGATGGGCAAGACGGGCATTGTGGAGATCATTCGCGGTCGCGAAGGCTCGCGTGGTCGTATCGTGGATGTCTGCTTCGATGATGGATCGACTGATGAAGGGCGTGAGGCCGAGTGCGAAAAGCTGGCTCCGATCACCGTCTCCAGCGACACGGCGAAGGCCGCTGAAAGCCCGGTGAAGGTGTCCCGCATCACAGCCGGGTGCGTCACTCTGGAGAAGTCCACGGGCGGCAGCGATTTTGTTCTGGACGCAGGAATGGGTTCGGTCGGCATCCGACCGGAGTGCATTGCGGACGTGATCAGTGTCCTTCAGGCGCGTGAACAGCTCGCGGCATGAAGCAGGCTGATCGCCCCCTGACGGTCGCGCAAATCTACTGGAAGGGTCGGCATAAGCTGACCCCTCTGGCGCGGTCCATCTATGCCCTGATCGACGGGATGGGTTCCATCACCGCCCTGGACGCTATGCGTGCCAAGGGCGTGTCGTCTGGCTCCCTGACCCGCCGCATCACGGAGCTGCGCGACATCGGCCTTCCGGTTGTCCGTGAAACCCACAAAGACCCGCTTACAGGCCGTCGATACGGCAAGTGGCGCTTCGCAGGAACAAGCAAGTAATGCTCGATTTTTTCGCACCCCTTTTCCGCATACTCAGCGTCGCCACAGGGCTGCTGGCGCTGCTCCACTATATGGGTGCGCCCATCACGATCTGGGTGGCCCTGACCGCACCTGTGGCAGCCTCTTTCTGGGCTGTTCTGGTGCTGCTGGTGCTGGGCATCATCACCACGCTGTTTGAGATTACCGTCGAATGGGCGGTCCGCCGCTTTTTTCGGGCGGCGAAAACCTGAAATCCAAAACAACAAAGGAGAACAAATGAACGAAGGTATCCTCGGTTCCATCTGCACCTTCATTGAAGGCCGTGTCACGAATGCAACCGCGAAGGTTGCTCTGGAGGTCTGCGCATCCGTTGCGAACGCGCTGGACCCGGAACTGGCGTCCGT